>NZ_FNIA01000015.1 GCF_900103505.1 Haloarchaeobius iranensis | reverse complement strand
AACGCTTTACACAACGTGGATGGAGAGGGGAGATCGGCCGTGTCGAGGCCGATCTCCCCGGTTATTTGTGGCATCTCCTTCAGCAGATCAATCGTCATTCGGTAGGACGTATCGAGGTAAATCCGCAGACAATGGAGGGAAACGAGGGCATAGTCGGCGAATCCGCCGCCACCTTGCGGGGCGGCGGATTCGTCTCCATCACCGGTAACAACTTGGGCTATCGGCACAATCTCACCAGTGAAGCGGGAGATTTGTGTCATGGACAACCGAATCTCTCCGCTTCAACTCCTTTGATTTAGCGACCCATCCTGGTGCCGTCTAGTGATTCAACACAGCCTTTGTGAGGTACTGAACCTTCGGCAGGATGCTACGCCAGCTAGTGGACTTAGAGGTCTTAGCCCTTCAGACCGAGCCGCTCGATGCTCGCATCGAGCGGCGACTCAAGCAGTTCTGGGCGGATGCTTCCTGTCCACACTGCGAGCATCACAGCATTCGCGTCTGGGACGACATCGACCGTGTCTGGTGCCGTAACTGCGATTTCCGCCCGGTATACACGTATGGACCCCGTTCCACGAGAAGCACCTCACCACAGGAGAGGTGCTTCTCGCGTACATTATCTACGCTGATACGCTGTTGAACATCTCCCAGATCGCGGTCTTGTTTGACCGCACGTACAAGACCCTCTATTACGTGATCCGAGACGTGGAAGCCGCGACCTCTCGTGGCTTCCCCGCTGTCTTGGCACGAATCCAGCAAACGGTGTTCGGTTCGACCGAAGTCGACGAGAGCGGCAAAGTCTGTTCGGGCTACAAAGGACAAGAGCCGCTCTCGTGGCGGATCGTTCCGTAGGGGACGCACTCGCTGGCAGGGTCGCCACGGCGATCAGTTCACGCTCGTCGCGGCCTGCCGCGACAAGTTCACCGTGATACGGGTAAAGGAGGGGATTCGTTTCGAGAGGGATCTTCTCAGCGTAATCCAGGAGGCTGAAGACCTCTCCCAGCCGCTGGGAGAGGTCTGGACCGATGGGTTGCAAGCGTATCGAAGACTTGACTATAATCATCGGGTTGTGATACACGACGAACGATATGTGTCGCCTGGCGGCGCCCACATTAACCACGTTGAGAGTCTCTGGTCGGTGATTCATCCGTGGCTGCGGAAATTTCGCGGCCTGTCCGAGCAAGGCTTGGAACAGGCCGCTTACACCTTCGGCTTGCTGCAGTCACTCAATCGCGTGAGAGCACCGTTACTGACACTCGTCGATAGCGTTGCAATCGACTCGTTCCACAGTTCTACATAAGAGCGATAGAAGTCCCAATTCAGATCCAGGTCATAGAATCAGGGCTGAAACAGCCGTTAGATACAGGTGGTCAACCAGCCGCATCGTCTCGATAGGCTCGCTAAGGTCTTCCTCCCAAATGAAGGGCCTTGTTTAGACGCGTGAATTCACGGGGGTGAGTGTCTACTGCTGAGTTCGATGTTTCTCACGGCGCATTTCAACACGAGTTCGCGGAAGTGACCGAACCTGGTACCGAGAATTTCGTGAACTCGGGCTGAAGTGTGTCGTGAGAAACATCAAGCGACCCGTGACACAGTAAAATCACTCGCCGTATGGTGATTCACCAGAGCCCTCGTGCCCAACGCCTCGCTGTTGTCCTCTGGGCGGTCCAACGCCACCCGCCATAGTACGTGATAGCAGATAGTTCGGGGTACTGTGTAATCAATTTGGCTGCGTCTGCACGGTGGCCGGCGTGACCACTGAGGCGACCGGAGCAAACGATAGTGACGCGTGAGCCGGCAGCGAAGGGCCAGTGGTTATTACACTTCCAGCACAACAAATCGAACGACGCATGGAACACGGCTCTGACGCGCCCGAGAAGCCGAGGGCACTGGTCGTCGACGACGAGAAACAGGTCGCCGACGCGTACGCCCTCCGACTGGAGGGCGTGTGCGACGTCGACACCGCATACAGCGGCGGGGAGGCGCTTCCGACGGTGGAGGAGCGAGAGGTGGACGTGGTCCTCCTCGACCGTCACATGCCCGGCATGTCGGGAGACGAGGTCCTGTCGGAACTCGAGGAGCGGGACTACTACGGCCGGGTGATTATGGTCACGGCCATCGACCCGTCCTTCGACGTGCTTGAGATGCCGTTCGACGACTACCTCTGCAAACCCATCGAGCGAGCGGGCGTGCGTGCCGCCGTCCGCCAGCAGTGTTCTGTCCTCGGCTACGAGACGCTGGGGGAGTACTTCAGCCTCGAATCGAAGCGGGCGGTCCTCGAGGCGGAGCTACCGCCGGCAGAACTGGAGGCCAACGAGAAGTACCAGGGACTCGGGGAGCGGACGACGACGCTCGAACGTCGTGCACGCCGCGTGCTCGAGGACCCGGACCCCCTCTTCGACCGCTTCGAGACCGTGGAGCGCGAGGGCCGCTGAACGGGGATTTGGCCCGGAATCGACAGGGTGGGGACAGGGGATGACAGACGGTCTCGCTGCCGGATACTGCCGGCCGCCTCCGGACGAGGCGGGCACCCGTCGATACGCCGCGAGCGAGTGTCAAGGGTGATGCAGTGTCTCGCACGCTGAAACACCGCTTTGACTGTGCAGACGAGGGGGTCGCCGCTGTCCAAACTGCGGTGGTGAACCCAGCCAGCGACCACGCTCCATCCCGCGACCGTCGGCGGAGCGGCGCGACCCTCGTACCATCGCCGCGGTGGCGGTGCGCCTCGACGGCTGTCGGTCAGGCGAAGGGCGCTTCGAGAGATCATCGCCGCAGGGACACTGCGGGAGCGTGTCGGATTAGGTCAAGCGGTACGTGACGTCCGCTACAGCAGCCCACAAGTCGTGCTGATGGCGGCTGCAGCCATCGAGGCCGACCTGCTGCTCGCCGGCGAGGCGGCCGTCGAGACTGGCTGTTCTCGGGGAGCCCAGAGGTCTATCCTTCGCGGGGGTCCTGCTGGCGTCTCCTGTCGGCGGACCGGGGCTGCCCGAGCAGGAGTGGAAGGTGCTGGGTGCCGGCGAGGAGACCCAACTCGTTCACGGGAGCGGGCTCGGCCTGTGGCTCGTCTACTGGATCGTGCAGGGGTGCGACGGGGCGGTGTCGGCCGAGAACGTCGACACCGGTGCCTGCACCACGATTCGTCTGCAGGCGGTCGACTGAGTCGTCCTCCCACAACGTGTGACAGGTCACAGGTGATGATGACTGTGTCAGTTGTCGAGTACCGTCTGCGCATTCTCGAAGGTCGACAGTGATTGGTCGCGGACCGGGATGCAGCCACCACCCGGAGCGTCCGCCTCACTCGTCGTCTGGGTTGCCCTCGCCGATGAGCCCCTCCCACTCGTCGGTGTTCTCTCTGTCCGACTCCTCGACAGCCTCGAGCTCCGCCTCCATCACGCGTTCCTCCTGTCGCCGCTCCTCCTTGAGCGCCTTCTTGTCGCGACCTTTCTTCGTGTCTGCCATGTGCTACCAATCGACGCGTACCCTCCTAACTTTTGTGTATGCTGACGCAGTCAACGTGGTCTGCGGATTCCGGTCACGGGAGAGGAGTGGGCCGCAATCACCGGACGACCTAAACCATCGACGGACGTAGTTGCAGGTAAGCCACTGCCCCCATCATGGAACACATCGAGTACGCGTACACGCGAGGGATGGACGACGCGGAGATCGCCGAGAGACTGGAGTCCGCAGAGTCGGGTGTGCTCTCGATGGCGGCTGCGGGTGACGCCTACGGCGTTCCACTCGCCCACTACTACGACGGGGAGGACATCTACTTCCGGCTGGGGATGACGGAGGACAGTCACAAGCGCGCGGTCCTCGACCAGGACGGAGCGGTCTCCTACACCGTTTACGGCACCGAAGACACCGACGACCCACGCGGTGTCGACTCCTGGAGCGTCATCGTGCGGGGGACGGTAGAGCGCATCCCCGAGTCGGGCCACGACCGGTTCGACACCGCGGCGATCAACCGGCAGTTCACCCCGATACGCGTGTTCGACGAGGACATCAGCGAGATAGAGATCGTCATCTACAGGCTGGACGCCGACTCGATGACCGGACGCTCGACGCCGCTGGACTGAGTGGCAGAACCTGCGCGGGCCTAGCCACCGAAGTCGGTGACGACCTCCACGCCGCGTGTTCCGTAGTCGGTCATCGCCGCGAGCCGGTCCGATACGTCCGAGAGTGCGACGCGACGGGTCACGAGCGCACCCGGGTCGATACGGTCGGTCGCTATCATCCGCAGGAGTTCGTCGTATCGCGTCGGCGGCATCCCCCGGGAACCGAGGAACGAGATGTCCCAGCGTGACATCCGGTCGACCGGGAGCGCGATCTCCCCGCGTTCTGCGTCTGTCGTCAGCCCGAGCTGGACGTGGGTCCCACGCGTCCGCAGGCACTCGATGCTGTGCCGGCAGGTCTCGGCCCGGCCGAGCGCATCGATAGAGACGTGGACACCGCCGTCGGTGTGCGCCGCTACCGCCTCGGGGACGTCGGGGACGGTCGAGGCGTCGACCGTCGCGGTCGCTCCGAGGTCTGCAGCCAGTTCGAGCGGGCTTTCGCGCACGTCGACCGCGACGACACCTGCCCCGAGCGCTGCTGCCAGTTGCACGGCCGCGAGGCCGAGTCCGCCACAGCCGTGCACGGCGACCCAGTCGCCCGCCGCGAGATCGACCCGGTGCGAGAGGGCGTGGAACGCCGTCACGTACCGACAGCCGAGCGCGGCCATCTCCTCGGGGTGGACGTTCTCCGGAAGCGTCACGGCGTTGTAGTCGGCGTACGGGACGTGGACCGCCTCCGCGAAGGCACCGGGTGCGGCCTGTTCGAAGCCGAGTGCGAGTCCGTCGTCGCAGACGTTCCCGTGCCCGTTGAGACAGTGGTGGCACGTCCCGTCGCCGAGGTTGAACGGGACCGCGACGCGGTCGCCGACGGAGAGTCGTGTCACGTCCTCCCCGGCGGCGACCACACGGCCCGCGGGTTCGTGGCCGAGCACCTGTCCACGCTCGACCTGGTCGTCCGCCCACTCGCCGTGGCCCTGCCAGGCGTGCCAGTCGCTCCGGCAGATACCACACGCCTCGACCTCGACCACCGCGCCGTGCGGGTCGGGGGTCGGCTCGGGCACCGACTCGATGCGCACCGGTTCGCCGTATGCCTCGAGGACTGCTGCGCGCATAGCAGGACCGAGCGGCGGGACCACCTTAGCTCTGCCCCGAGCTCGGACGGCGAGACCGGCAAGAGCTAAATGGCGTTGCCACACAGTGTCGCACAGCATGTCGGTCGCCGAGGACGCGTCGAGTCAGCCTCCCGAGGCCACGCGGTTCCTGCCGAGTGGGCCGTCGGGTGTACACCACCGGGGGAGAGCATGACCGGGCGTGACGTCGGCGCGCGCGAGGACCGGCCGCTCGCGGCGACGTTCGACCGGTACCTGCAGGACAAAGGGAAGGGCCGCGGTGGCGACGGCGGGAACTACCGGCGGAACGCCGCCCGCGAACTCGAGCGCTTCGCCGACTGGGTACGAGGCGAGCGCGGCCCGGACGACTGGCCCGGTATCGCCCCCGAGACGGACCGGGAGCCGACGTTCGCTGACCTCGACGAACGTGTCTTCCGGGAGTACGCGCGCCATCTCGCCGGCGACCGCGGGCTCAAGTCCAACACCGTCCATACCTACTACGCCTACGTCTCGGCCTGGTGTGGCTGGTGTGTCAACGAGGGGTACCTGAGCGCCCATCGCGCCCAGCGCGCGAGTGCGACGGCCCCGTTGCCCGCGGACGACGGCCGCAAGCCCGGCGACCAGCAGGCGTGGACGCCCGAACAGCGCCACGCACTGACCCGCCACGTGGACGCGGTAGCCCGGGACGCCGTCGAGGAGTTCACCGGGCTCCCCGAGGGCACCGACCCCCTCGACCGCGGGCGTGCACGGTACCGAGCCATCCGCGCCACCAGGGACCGCGCGCTCGTCTTCGTCGTCGCCTACACTGCCGTCCGCATCGGCGAGGTGTTGCGCGACCCCGACGACCCCCGCCGGCGCGGCGTCCGCTGGAACGAGGTCGACGTCGACGCGGGGAGCATGGAGGTGTACCGCAAGAAACAGCAGTGGGACGCCGCGAGCCTGCCCGACCCCGTGATCGGACCCCTGCGCCGGTACCGCAAGCTCCTCGACCCGCCGAGTGACCGGTGGCCCGTGTTCCCGACGTTCGACCAGCGGACACTCGGCACGGTCGTGACGGACGGGCTGGCCGACCGCGGGCGCACGCCGGACGAGATTGCCGACCGGCGCGCGGAGCACGCGCGCGACCTGCTCTTGGCGCTCGACGCCGACCTGCGGCCGCCGTCGCTGACGACCGACGGCGGGCGGCGGGTCCTCCAGCGCGTGACGGAGGCCAGCGACGTGACCGTCGACCACCCGAAGCACGACTACCTCGCGCCCCACGGCGGTCGCCGCGGCATGGGCGAGGTGCTGGTCCGGGCGTTCGGTTACACCGTGGCCGCCCGATACCTGGACAACTCCGAGGAGATGGTCCGCGACCGGTACTCCCACATCGAAGCCGGTGAACTGGGCGACGTTGCGACCGAGGCGCTCGACGAAGTCGACTTCTGAGCCGACCGGACTCGTTCCTGGCACCCATCGTGTAACGACCTGACGGTGGCGCTGGCAGCAGTCCGGTACTGACGGCCGGTCGACACCGACGTACACATACGGGTCGAGACCGAGGACGGCCCATGGGACTCGTCGCCGAGTTCGAGATCACCTGCGAGGTGCTGCCGTTCGTCTCCGTCATCGACGACCTGTCGTGCGACGGTATCGATCTGGAGATGCAGTTGAACCACGGCGACACGCCGATTTTCCTCGCGTACGTGACCGGAGCAGCCGTGACCGAGGCGGACGCTGCGTTCGACCGTGCGTCGTTCGTCGGACAGTCCACGCTCGTCGGGCGGGCCGGCGACACCCTCCGCTATCAGGTCGTTCCGAGCGTCGGGATGGACGCACACATGGGCGAGGAGATCGACGACCTCGACGGCCTCCGCGGCCTCGCCGAGGCGGCGGCCATCATCGACCACATCGAGGTCACACCGACCGGGTGGGTCCAGTCGGGCTGGTTCGCCGACCGCGCGGCGTTCGACGAGTTCAGGCGCTTCTGGCAGGACGAGGGCGAGTTCACGCTCCGACGGCTGACCCGCGACGGCGAACCCGAACCGCCGGGCGACGGGCTGACCGACCCACAGCGCGAGGCGCTCCGCACGGCCTACGAGATGGGCTACTTCGACGTGCCACGTGGAGCGTCGCTCGACAACGTCGCCGCGGAACTCGGTATCGGAGCCTCGGCGGCCTCGGAACGGCTCCGGCGTGCACAGACTCACCTCGTCGAGACCACCGTCGCCTCGACCTGGCCGCCGCTGCCGGACTGACTTAAACGGCCCCACGAGTGCGAGTCACCGTTAGCCCTGACCGGCCCCCAGCAATGCACACCGTATGCCGACAGTAACCTCCGCGGATGGAACACGAATCGCGTACGAACGACACGGCGAGGGACCACCGATGGTCCTCCTCCACGGCGACTCCATCGGCAAGGAGTACTGGGACGCGGTCATCCCCCACCTGGAGGGCGACTACGAACTCACCGTCTCGGACCGCCGTGGACGCGGTCGGAGCGGGGACAGCGAGGCCTACAGCCTCCAGCGGGAGGTCGAAGATGCACGGGCGGTCATCCGCTCGGTCGACGGGAAGCCGGTCGTCTTCGGGCACTCCTTCGGCGGCCTGCAGGCCATCGAGGCAGCCCGTGAGGTCCCGGTCTCGGCGGTCGTCGCCTACGAGCCAGCCATCCTCGTCGGGGAGTACCGCGAGGAGGCCGACCTCGCGAGCAGGATGCAGGAACGGCTCGACGCCGGCGACCGCGAGGGCGCGATGAAGCACCACGTGGCGGAGGTCATCCACGGCGGGTCCCTGTCCGGCGACGCGCTCGACGCCTGGCTCGAGGAGTGGCCGGTCTGGCCCGAGTACGTCCGGTTCGTCGAGAACTCGGTCCGGATGAACCGCGCACTCGAGAACTACGAGCTTCCCGAGACAGCCGAACTCGACGCTCCTGCGCTCATGCTCACCGGGACCGAATCCCCCTCGCATCTCCGGGACGGTGTCCGGGCCGCGAACGAGACCGTCGTCGACAGTCGGCTCGTCGAGTTCGACGGCCTGAGCCACATGGGACCCAACGAGGACCCCGACCGCGTCGTGGATGCGGTCCGGTCGTTCCTGGAGACGGTCGACGGCCAGCAACCGAGCACGTAGCCGGCTGACAGACAGGGGGCCGCCGGTCCGAGTACCTGCCGGCCCAAGACACTTCCCGGAGTCGTCGACAGTCGGCGATATGCGACCGCGTGCTCTCTCACTCCTGCTCGTGGTGGTCGTGCTCCTCGCCGGGTGTTCGGCGGTCACGCCCGACGGCACGCCCGAATCGACCACAGAGCCAGCCGAGACGCCAGTCGAACCGACGACAGCGACAGAGACGCCGACATCGGCGTGGACGCCGGGCGGCACCGGTGCGAGGGTCCCCGACTCGAACCTCGTCCGGCTGTCGGTCGCCGCGCGGAACCTCTGCGGCGGCTACCTGCTGTAGTGCCGGTAGGAGCCTCGGTTTACAGGGCACGGTTGTCGCGTACCGTCCTCGAGTCGAGTGCTGCGGCCGGGAGAGTACTGTTCGTGTCCGGTGAGACGACATCCAGGTGATGAGACCGAAATCTCGAAGACGGCCGTCCTCGAAGGATGCCACCAGATGACGGACCCAGTTGGTCTCGGTGGCCGCGACGAACCGGCACGGAACGGCGAGGACCACTCGGAACTCCTCTCGGAGCTGGATTCGCACGACCTGGCCCTCGCGCTTGACGTCGTAGATACAGAGGAGACCGACGTGTTCGAGCCCGACGCCGACGGCGACCCCGACGATGTGTTCCCCCAGTCGGTCGCGAGCGGCGGTCCGACTCCCACTGGCGTCATCCTCTGGACGCGGATTTCGCCGGACGTCTTCGACCCCGACACGCCGCTTGCCGTCCAGGTTTCCGAGGACGATTCGTTCGAGTCAATCGTCTACGACGGCGTCGTGACGGAGTCCGAGAGGATCCGTTCGCACGACCACACCGTGAAGATAGACCTCGACGGGCAACTGGAGTCCGGCAGCCGCTACTTCTACCGGTTCGTCTACGACGGCGTCGCCTCGCGGACCGGACGCTGTCGGACGCTGCCACACCCCGACGACTCTCCTGAATCGGTCTCCTTCGCGGTCGTCGCCTGTCAGAACTTCCTGAACGGCTACTACCCGGCGTTCCACTACGTCGCCAACGAGGACGTCGACTTCATCGTCCACGTCGGCGACGCCATCTACGAGTCCGAGGCTGGCGACTTCAAGGGATTCGGGTCCTACGACTACCCCGGACGGGAGAAGGACCTGCCGAGTGGCAACGACCGCGTCCGGAACCTCGAGGACTACCGCTACCTCTACCGGACGTACCGCTCCGACCGGTTCTTCCAGGAGGCGCTCGAGTCACACACCCTCATCGCCGGCTGGGACGACCACGAACTCGTCAACGACGTCTACTGGGACGACCGGACCGACGCCCCCGCCGGTGACCATCCACGCGGAGACGACCCCGGGTTCATGACCGAACTCGTCGCCGACGGGATGCACGCCTGGTGGGAGTTCATGCCCGCCCGTGTGGAGTACGACCCGAACGGCGAGTCGCTCCAGGACCGCTTCCGGCTGTGGCGCAGACTTCAGTTCGGCGACCTCGTCACGCTCGCGATGACCGACGAGCGGCTGTTCCGCGACCCGCCCCGTGAGGCCATCCCGACGCCCGACAACGTCGGTCCACAGTACGAACCGCCGGGGCGGACGATGCTCGGCGAGGAACAGCGTGAGTGGCTCGTCGACACGATAACCGAGTCCGAGACGCTCTGGCGCGTCTGGGCCGACGAGGTGCTCACGGTTCCGTTCCGTCTCGGCTCCGGGCCGCTCTCGGTGTATCCGGTGCAGGGCGGCTGGGACGGCTACACCCGCGAGCGACAGCAGATCACCGAGGCAATCGCGAGCGCGGACGTCGAGAACTACGTGACCCTGACCGGCGACATGCACTGCTACGTCGCGGCCTACCAGCAGACATCGTACCCCGGTCGGGTCAGCGGGGGCGAAGGTGTCGCACAGGGCGAGCAGATCGGGGTGGAGTTCATGACGCCGGCCGTCACGTCGTTGAACGCCGCCGAGGCGCTGCACATCACGCGTGGCTGGCGCGGGAAGATCACCGAGCCGCTCCTGACGAAGCTCGTCACCGGCATGAACCCGCATATCGAGTTCTTCGACAGCCACAACTGGGGCTACTCAGTCGTCGAGTTCACCCGCGAGGACTGCACCTACGTCGGCTTCGCGGTGGACAAGACGACGAACTCGGAGTACGCAGACCGGGACGTGGTCGTTGCGTACCGCGTCCCCGAGGGGAAAGTGAAGCTCGAGGACGTTACTGGCGCGTACCGACGACGGTACCCGTCCCGGTAGCTGGTCAGGCGCTGGCTCTCGTCCCGAGTTCGACGTCCAGCGGGTCCTCTATCTCACCCATCACGGCCTCCAGCGCGTCGGTTGCGGTGACGAGGCCGACAACCGACCCATCGTCGTCGGTTACGAGCGCCAGCTCCTGGCGTTCTCGCTGGAAGGTGTCGACCGCCTCGCTTATTTTTGTCCCACCGTCGATGGTCAGTGGTTCCGCGGCGACGTCTTCCCAGCTCGCCGCCCCGGACCGCAGGTCGTCGACGTTGTCTACTACGGCGGGCACGTAGACGATGCCCAGGAACTCGTCCTGACTGTCACCCACGAGGGGGAAACGCGTGTGGGGGCTCGACCCGATCCGGTCGAGGTTCTCCGCAGCGCTCGCATCAGCCGAGAGGAAGATAACGTCGTCCACGTCCGTCATGACCTCGTCGACGCGCCTGTCGCCGACCGTGAACGCGTTGAGTATCTCCTGTTTGCGCTCCGCACTGAGGCCGCCACGTTCGAGCAGGGAGCCGAGGCGGTTCCGGAGGTCGGCACGAGACTCGACACGCTCTTCCTCGGTCTCCAGCCACGCACCCGTCATCTCGACCCCGAACAGCCCCAGCGTCCACTTCGCGACACCGTCACCGATGTAGATGGCTGGGGAGACGAGCGTGGCGAACCAGTACAACGGCGTCGCTCCGTATCGTGCGACGAACTTCGTGCGCTCCACACCGAGGTAGGTCGGCGTCTGCTCTCCGTGGGTCAGGTGCAGCAGGTTGATGATGAGGAACGCGAGCACACCTCCGGCCCCGACCGAGGCAAGCGCGGTGTTCTGGAGGAACGGCTCGAAGAGCGCGGCGAGTGCTGGCTCGGCCACGATTCCGACCGCGATGCTCGAGGCCGTGATCCCGACCTGGCAGCTCGTCAGGTAGATCTCCAGTTCCTCCGTCATGTCCCACGCCCGACGCAGACCGGGTCCCTCGAACTCCGATTCGGGATACTGTCGGACCCGGGTGAGTGCGAACTCGATGGCGACGAAGAAGCCGTTGGCGAGGATGAGCGACAGCCCGACGACGAGCCGGACCACCAGTTCGAACTCGTTCATATTCCACACTTCTCGACCACGCTTGAAGTCACTACTGCCAGTTCCCACGGTCTACTCCTGGGCCGGGAATCACCTCCCATCGTCCGGGAATCGGGACAATCATCTTAGGGGTCCAGTTCCTCCGTCGAACTGATGTACGATAGAATCCTCCTTCCGACTGACGGTGACTCCAGCACGACCGACGCGACGCGGCACGCCATCGAGCTCGCCGCGGCAACTGGCGCCACGCTCACTGTCCTCTACGTGGTCGACGAGGACGTGTACGGCGCCTACCCGGGCGACGAGTACGTCCACGACCACGAGGGTGCCGAATCCGGACTCGAGGAGGCAGGCCGTGAGGCGCTCGACGCCGTGGCCGAAGAGGCCGACGACGCCGGCGTCACTGTCGAAACCGTCATGGAGTACGGCCATCCCCACGAGGAGATCCTCGACACGGTAGCAGAGAACGGTGCCGACCTCGTCGTCATGGGCACGAAGTCGCGCTCCGGCGAGTACCGACAGTTGCTCGGCAGCGTGACCGACCGTGTGGTACGCCTCTGTGACGTGCCCGTGACCGTCGTGAAAACCGAGACGGACTGAGCGCCTCCGGCTCAGGGGTGGATTCCGACCCGTCATTCGACACCGGGCATGCGCGCGCCCACTCGATCAATAGCAGGGTTTTTCTCCAGCCGACGGCACCTGCACAGAAAGATTAAGACGGCCCGCGACGAATCGGGCCTACGCTCCCGGGTACGGTCGCGGTGTTCGCTCCCCGCGACTGTGGGGACAGCCCGCAAAACGACGCGGAGTTCCGCGGTGGGCTCGTGGTTCGGGACCGGACGGAACTGGGTACCATACGATGGGCGGTGGGAGGGGACCAAGCATGCACGAGGACGAACACACCGAGTCGAAGGCGACAGTACAACGACAGTTCGATTTCGAGGGCATCGACCCGTCAATGGCGGTTGTCCAGACACTGGCCGAGGCCACGGAGCAACCACCCCTCCAGGTGGAGACGCTGTTCGACTACATCGACCCTGACGCGTTGGACACTCTGCTTCGGTCGAGTGGGCACGGCGACTTCGAACCGGTCACGAGCGTCGTGTTCTCCATCGAAGAGCGGACCGTCACTGTGGGCTGTGACGGGTTCGTCGTCGTCGCGGGACCCTGAGCCGGGGCGCTCCGGCTGACAGCCGGCGCAGGGTTCTCGGAAACCATAGTTAGGCACTTTCTACCCCGTGATACCGTGGCGAAACGGACTCGCGGCTTTATTGTCATCAGCGGGGATGGACGTGGTGATGACTCCGAGACAGTGGCACGCATCGGCGGGGTCTCGTCTGCGACGGGGACCAGTACTCCGGACGGCTGGCGTACCCTCCGTCTCCGACTGTCGGACGCAGGAGGAGGACTGACGATGCCGTTCTGCAACAACTGTGGTCGGTACGTCTCCCACGATTTCGTCCGGGTTTTCGGCTGGGAGGGCGAGGTCGAGCACTGCCTCGACTGTGCTCGCCACGCCGATATCCACGATGGCGCAGCTGCCCGCTGAACGACACCACGACGTCCACGAGCAGACCGTCATACTACCGGGACTGGTGGAAACGGGTGTCCGATACCGGGTCGAAGAAGCTGGTCGACCGGGAGCCCCACCCCTGTGACCGTCGACGGGCGACGCTCCCACCGAGAGACCGGTGCCGGTCCGTCCGGTCGGCAACGAAACTGTCGTCGACGCTGTCGTTACCGCATACCGTTCCACGCGACGCCCAGGAGCGACGCGACCACGACGAGACCACCGGCAACGATGCCGGGAACCCCACCGAACGCCGCGAGAGCGTACCCGACGACCGCAGCCGACCCGAGAAGCAGCGTCTGCCGGCTGTCGTCGTCCGCACGTTCGTCGACGTCGAGATACGGGTCCAACTGTTCGACGTTCGGGCCTTCCGAAACCGTCCCTCGATTCTTGTCGAACTCGACGACCCCCGAATCGGCCATCTTCGGGAGGTGGCATTGATACAGTCCGACGTAGACGCGCTTGCGCTGCTGCGCCGACAGGGCCTCCTCGGTCGTGTCGTTCTCGATTGCTGCGATGTGCTCCGAGAGTTCGCTCAGTTTGAGCGTCTCCGAATCGCTCTCGTCGAGGCACTGGAGCACCAGTCGTCGACGTCTGTTCCTGATTATCTCGAAGATGACGTCCAGTGGCAGCTCCTGTGCCACCCTATCCGGCCGATGGTCGTGGTCTGCCTTCCGGTCACCTCCCGTCGCTGTTTCTCCGCTCGATCCCCCACTGTCTGCCGATACCGTGTTATTTTGAGCGCTCATAGCCGTTGAAAGGTTTCCTCGCTTCGATTAGACTCGCGGTCCCTCTTCCCCATAGCAGTGCGTAGCGACAGCATACCGCAGAGAGTGCACGGGGATTCCCCTTCGGAATCGCCACACACTTTGCTATGAGAACACATGGCAGTGTCACGTATAAATTTAATTCTACGAATCCGACGATAATCAGTCCGCGTTCGTGGGACAGCACTGGCGTTCCTCGTGGAGAGAACGTGTGGCCTCAGACAGGACGACTGTCGACGGTCACTCCGATTCGACCTGCACCGAGCGCGCTGTGCCCTGGTCCGTGTCAGACGCGAGTGATCTCGACCGAGCCGTTACCGGATACGAAGATTCGGCACCCCTCGTAGAGAAACGAAACCGAGAGTGACGGCTCCGCTGACTTGACGAGAGCGTCCAGCGCCTCGCAGTCGACGAACGAACCGAGAGGCTCCAGCTCCATGGCTTCCTGTTCTGTTACCTGCGCGACAGCGAAGGCGATCGACGTTGCCACCGACTCGTCGCCTTCGTACTCGAACTTCGTCTCGTACTCCTGTTGCCTGCCCGTGTCGCCGCCCGTAGTGCTTCCAATAGTCATGTTATCGTCGCTCGTAGTTCGGGAACCGCCATCGATCGCGAAAAATGCCATCGACGCTACAATTCTGGTGCCTCATCGTGGCTCCCGGTCTGTTTGGAGACGGACCGCCTCGTGTATAAATTACCCGGTGTGGCTCAGGTTATTCGTCGGTTCTATCATCCCTATGTTATCCTCGATGACCAGTAAGGTCTGGTGTCGGTACCGGATTTACCCGAGCTACACCCTGTTTGGTATCCAGTTCGCGACACCTCGGGCTGAGTCTGGTCACATCCTGCAACAAGGTGGTCCGTGATAGCTGCGAGCAGCGAGTGCACTCTGCAGACGGTCGTCTCTCAGCCGCGCTGGAGCAAGGTGCGCCCTCTTGCGAGCGGATACGGGCATCGAAACAACTCGGCCAAGGTATCGAATTATATACGCACACAGCTTGTGATGAGAAAGCGTATACAAACGTCAACGGGAACGACTCGATGTTGTGCAGGCGTCGCGAACGAGCGATTTGTCGTGCATCATCCCCTCGACGGCCAGCTCGTCGAGCGCCTCACGGACCCTCTCGAGGTTGCGTTCGAACTCCGCGACAGTCCACCAGTCGTGGAGCGGGACACCACCGTTTCAGTAATTCAGTTTCGGGAACAGTATCGACGGGGGCGTAGCCAGACAACAGACCGTTCGACACGAGCACGCAGCGACCCGGCTTCTGGGGACGAGAGGCCGTTCACCGAGAGAAGACGAGTGGGATCGAGGCGGTTCGCTGCCAGGGTCTGTCTCCGGTGTCCCTTCTGACCCGCCCTGCAACCGCTGTTGCTGCAATTCCTCGTCGAGTAATCCGGGCCCCGATTCGGAAGGACAGCCGAACAGGAACACACCCACCACCGTTTCAGCAATTTCGTGCAGACGGTGCAGGGTCGTGGGTGACCCCCGGCGTCCGTTTTCGGCGTTTGTTGGGAGCGAAGTCGGGACCACACCGCAGTATCCGGGACCGGTTGGCCACCCACCACCGTTTCAGGAACTTTCCGGTGGTGCTGGGTTGGGACTGAGCGTTCTGGACGCCGGTTCCCAGAATGAGACCGGTACTGTCGGGGGGACACCCACCACCGTTTCGAGAATTTCGGCCACGTCTCCGCCGGCTCGAACGTCGTTTCGGGACGAACTGTCGACACCACCGGAAGCACCCACCACCGTTTCAGCAATTCGAGTCGCTGCCCCTGCAGTCCCTCCATCCAATTCGGTTCGACCGTCCGCCGGCTACCATCGGCAACAGTACCGATAGGAGCGATACACGTGGCCTAGCGCTGATTCGAAACACAGGACGAATCACCAGACACCCACACCACCGTTTCAGGAACTCGCGACGAATCGGCGGGGTGGGCGAGCCACACCCACCCCACCGTTTCGGCAATTCACGGCGGACCAACCGGATGGAGGACGAACCAATGGGACAGTCGATGAGTGGACACCCACACCGCCGTTTCAGCAATTGCCGAGCTGAGACGGGGGCATCGTAGGGGTTGCCGACGAGGTATCTGTCGGTGAACGTGCTTTCGAACCCAGCTGTACGGACTGATGGCCGCGAAACCGACGTGACGTGATCCGGACTGTAGCCGCTCGTCGACGTTCGAGAGAGCCGAATCCGCTACCGAACGGAACGGCGTTCGTTGCAGGAACGGTTCGATGTCGGGTCGAACCGTGGACGTTGGCAGTGGACCATCACCCTCACACCACCGTTTCAGCAATTAACCAGTAGGGTGGAGGGGAGTCGTTCAGCGAGAGCGCGGGTGACCGTGACACTGAATCGGCTCGATATCCGTTTGCCGTATAAGTAAAGAGGTAAGAGGAGTTTGTGTGTTGGAAACAGCTGTCTCGAGTGGTGAGACACTACCCTTACTACTACTAAACGAAAACGTTATATTATATAATATGGGGTGAACGAGCCGAGAATCGATTAATTCGCCCTTTTCGAGCCCCAGTACAGCGGAAAACACGTGTCCTGCCCCGACTCCCACTGAATCTTCCCCCACCCCATCCTTCCGTGCAAATTCGTGAAATGGTGGTGTGGGTGTGTTCCCGGCAGAACCCTAATTCTAGACGTTCTCGACATTGCTGAAACTGGGGTTTTATCACCCTCCGTCGTGTGTACTCTCGATAATGACCCAGTTCTCCGAGACCTCGCCGATATTCGAGCGGGAGGAGGTCCTCCGTGAGGAACACTACCCCGACGACCTCCCGGAGCGCAAAGGCGAGATGGACGACCTCCACATGTCTCTCGCCCCGGCTGCTCGAGGTGTCGGTGCGAACAACGTCTTCCTGCACGGGAAGGCCGGACAGGGCAAAACGGCCGCCGCGCAGGCGAAGCTCTCCGAACTTCAGCATCACGCGGAGGAGGAGTCCGACCACCTGAACCTGACGACCTGTTACGTCTCGTGCGAATCGCACGACCTCTCAACCTCCTACAAGGCCGCGTCCCGCATCTACCAGGAGTTGACCGGGGAGACGAGGCCGACGGGGTACGCGACAGACGTGGTGATGGACATGATGTTCGAGGCGATGAACGATATCGGTGGCACCATCATCATCGTCCTCGACGAGATCGACACCCTGGGCGACGACGACCGGATACTCTACAGTCTCCCCCGGGCACGGGCGCAGGGTTACGTCGACGACCACGTGTTCCCCAGTATCATCGGAATCAGCAACGACCTGCAGTGGCGGGACAATCTCAGCCCGAAGGTCAAGAGTTCGCTGTACGACGACTCGGTCCTGTTCTCCCCGTACGATGCCACGCAGCTCCAGCAGATCCTCCGACGACGGGCCGCCAAGGCGTTCCGCGACACCGATCTCGTGCCTGTCGACGGGCCGGAGCCGTCACGACCCGCCGACGACGGCGACGAATCGGATTCCAGCGACGACGCAGCGGACTCCAGTGACGACGCAGCGCCACCCTCGGCGGACGCGACCGCCACGGCGTCTCCATCCACAGAATCCCGTTCGACGGCTTCTGCAGCGACAGTAGAGCCAGAGGCGAACGAGGGACGTTCTCCCGAGGCGCTGAGCGCAACGACGGACACTGTCGCGAGCGACGAGGCCGAGCAGCAGACGGACGCCACCATCGAGGGAACGCCGGTACAGGTCGATAACTCGGGGCAGGAGTACATCTTCCGGAGCGAGATACTCACGGACGACGTCATCCCGCTCATCGCCGCGCTGTCGGCACAGGACACCGGCGACGCCCGCCAGGCGATCAAGTACCTCCGGAAGGCAGGTGAGCTGGCCGACAAGAGCGACGAGCCGATGGTCGCCGCGGAGCACGCTCGCGAGGCCCAGGCCCTCGTGGAGCGCGAGGCGGTCGTAGAGGCGATGCGCGAGATGACAACCCAGGCCCATCTCGCGCTGGCAGCGCTCACCGCACTCGAACTCTCCGGAGACGCCCCCGTCCGGGCGAAACCCATCTACGGCGTCTACAAGAGCATCGCCTCCGAGGTCGACGCGGACAAGCTCGGGCAACGTCGGTTCAAGGACCACCTCCGCGAACTGGACATGCAGGGTATCGCCGACGGTGAGAAGGTCGCAGCGGGCTCCATCGGCGGCCCAGCGTGGCAGTACCAGCTCCAGGTCGATACCGAGATAGCTGTCGAAGTGTTGAAGGACACGACCCGCGTCGCCAACATCAACTTCAAGACCATCGGCGACGACCGGTCGCTCCCCTGAGCGACGGGCTATCGGCCCCGTTGTCGCCTTCACCCGGTTTCTCGACCGTCAATCGGTTCTGCTCTTTCCCCTCTGTCGGTTCTGCTCTTTCCCCTCTGTCGGTTCTGCTCTTTCCCCTCTGTCGGTTCTGCTCTCACCCCTCTGTCGGTTCCTCGACCGTCCTCCGACCGCACGTTCCATCTTTCCCGGGCTCCGTCCCCGGACTGCTCGTCGACCTCGATGCCCGGCCGCGGCCAGAGCGAGCGGAACCAGTACCGAATGCCGCGGTCTCCGGTCCACTCCACCTCCACACACCCACCACCGTTTCGAGAAATTCATTTGAACTGTCGAGAACGCCGGGTGGCAGAATAGGACACCGGAGTTTAACGTAGTACACCGCGAAGCTACGGACGACAACCATGTACGATACGGTCCTCGTCCCGACGGATGGGAGCGACCACGCGATACGCGCTGCTGAGCACGGGAGTTACCTGGCGGTGCTGTTCGATGCGACGGTCCACGTCGTCTCGGCCAGTGACCCGGACGACATCGACAATCGAGCGGCAGGTGGCGACGACGAGGCGGCTGCGACCGAGGGCGAGGCCGAGGCGGCAGCTGCAATCGACACCGTGACGGGCGTGTTGGGCGAGACCGTCGAGGTCGAGACTGCGGTGCTCGAGGGCGCTCCGGAGGAAGCGATTCTCGGGTACGCGGACGAGAACGACATCGACCTCCTTGCGATGGGGACCCACGGTCGAACCGGGGTGCACAGGTACGTCACCGGGAGCGTGACCGAATCGGTGGTGCGGGACGCGAACGCACCGGTGTTAACGGTCCGGTCGGTCGAGGACAGCCGGGTGGATGGCTCGTACGACGACGTGCTCGTGCCCACCGACGGCAGCGACGAGGCCGGGCGGGCGGTCGAGCACGGACTCGCCATCGCGGCGGAGGCCGGTGCGACCGTTCACGTCGTCAACGTCGTCGACGTGGCGGGTCTGGGAGCGAGTCCAGAGTACACCATGCCAACGAGCGTCCTCTCGGACCTGGAGTCGAGCGGCGAGTCGGCGGCGGATGCCATCGCTGCCCGTGCGAGGGACGCGGGACTCGAGGCGAGGACCGCGGTCCGACACGGCTCCCCCGGCTGGGAGCTCCTGGACTACGCGGCGGAGTTCGAGATCGACCTGATCACGATGGGCACGGCTGGCCGCTCGGGGATCGACAGGTTCCTCCTCGGTAGCACGACGGAACGGCTCATCCGCCACGCGGACGTGCCGGTCGTGGCTGTGAACGCTGGCCGGCCCGGGTCGGAGTAAGGAACTGGAGTCCGGATTCGAATGCAGGGAAGGGACACGGCGGACCAGGCGCTTAACCAACAATACGGCGATGTTGGTTAAGACCCGACTTCTCGGAGTCCTCTCGCAGTCTCCCACTCCGGCGGTGCAGCGTGCTGGCTCAGTCGGCCCCGACGAGCACGTCGGCGACTGCTGCCAGGGACTCGACGCGTAGGTCCGGCGAGGGGCCGAACGGCTCCCACGGCGTCCCCGCCCGGTCGACCCAGGCCGCCTGCATCCCTGCGTTTACCGCTCCGAAGACGTCGAACCAGCCGGCGGTCACGTGCAGTATCTCGTCGATGGGCGTCCCCGTCCGGCCAGCAGCGTGGCGGTACAGCTCTGCGGCCGGCTTGAACGTCCGGACCTCGTCGGCGCTGATGACGTCGGCGATGAGGCCGCCGATATCCGCGTGTGCGACCATCGACGCCAGCAACTCGGGATCTCCGTTCGAGAGGATGTAGGTGGGCACGCCCGCATCGTGCAGGCGTTCGATGCTCTCGCGGACGTCCGCGAAGACGTCGAGCTCGTGGTAGACCGCGAGGACCGCTCCGCGTTCCTCCTCGGAGAGGCTGACGCCGTTCGTGAGAAGCGCGTAATCGAGGGCGTCCCGCAGAATATCGTAGAAGGGGACGTAGCCGTCGATTTGGTTGGCGAGGAACGTGTACTCGAGGGACCGGGAGCGCCAGAGTCGCGAGACCGGTTCCGGTTCAGAGACGCGGTCCGCGAGTGCCTCCCTCGCTGCCGTCACGTCCACGAGGGTGCCGTACGAGTCGAAGGTGACCGTGCCGACGCGTGACGGGTCGAGCGACATACGGTCAGCTCACGGGCGGCTGACGCATAGGTAT
This sequence comes from Haloarchaeobius iranensis, assembly GCF_900103505.1. Taxonomy (GTDB): domain Archaea; phylum Halobacteriota; class Halobacteria; order Halobacteriales; family Natrialbaceae; genus Haloarchaeobius; species Haloarchaeobius iranensis. The sequence goes on along the minus strand of NZ_FNIA01000015.1, from coordinate 68,398 downwards.
CCGGGTGTCGTGGGGGCCGAACCGGAGAGCGATTACCTTCCACACACTAGAACAGTTACAAGCGCGGCCGCCGAGGTGGCACGTATGTCGGACCCGTTCGTAATCGTCGGAGGGGACGCTGCTGGACTGAGCGCGGCCAGCAAGCACAGGCGCGAGAACCCGGACCGGGAGGTCGTCGTCTTCGAGAAGGGACGCTGGGTCTCGTACGCGCAGTGCGGTATGCCCTACTACGTGAAAGGCGAGGTCGACTCGCTGCTGGATATGCTGTCGTTGACGCCGAGCGATGCCGAGGAGCGAGGTATCGACCTTCGACGGGAGCACGAGGTCGTCGGGGTCGACACGGACGCGAGCACGGTCTCGGTCGAGGGACCGGATGGGCGGTTCGAACAGCCATACGGAGACCTGCTCGTCGCGACCGGTGCCCAGGCGGTGTCGGAGCCCATCGAGGGGCACCATCTGGGTGGAGCGTTCACCATCCACAGCATGGACAGTACGGCGGCCGTGAGGGCGTTCCTGACCGACCCAGCGGAGCCCGAGTTCGCCGAGCCGAACGTCGAGTACGTGGACACGGCACTGGTCGAGGAGTTCCTGGCCAGAGAGCCACCGGAGACGGCCGCCATCGTCGGGGGCGGCTACGTCGGCGTGGAGATGGCGGAAGCGTTCGCCGCACACGACCTCGATGTCCACCTGTTCCAGCGCCCCGAACAGTTGCTGGAACCGTTCGGCGAGCCGGTCGGCGAGCGGGTCGCAGAGACGCTCCGGGAGAACGGCGTCACGCTCCATCTCGGCGAGGCGGTCGAGCGGATCGAGTCCGACGGGAACGGCGATGTCGGCGGCGTCAGTTCGACCGGCGGCTCGGTCGACGCGGGATTGGTGGTGGTCGGTATCGGCATTCGTCCGAACAGCGGGCTCGTCGCCAACACACCCGTGGAACTCGGCGAATCTGGGGCCATCGCGACCGACCGGTACGGGGAGACGAACGTCGACGGTGTCTACGCCGCGGGGGACTGTGCGGAGATGCGCCACGCCGTGACCGGTAGTCACGACTGGGTGCCGCTGGGACTGACAGCGAACCGGGCGGGGCGGGCTGTCGGCCAGACCGTCGCTGGAAGACCGACACCCGTCGGTGACATCGCGGGCACGGCCGTCGTGAAGGCGTTCGACATGGAGTGCGGTCGAACGGGGCTCGTCGACCACGACCGAGCCAGAGACGCCGGGTTCGACCCCCTCTCGAAGACGGTGACTGCGGGGTCGCGCTCGGGCTACTACCCCGGTGGGGCGGAGACCACGGTGACGCTGACCGCCGACCGCGGGAGCGGAAAACTGCTCGGTGGGACCATCGCCGGGACGGACCGTGCAGCGATCCGCATCGACACCGTGGCGACGGCGCTCGAGAACGACATGACTGTCGGTGAACTCGAGCGGACGGACCTCGCCTACGCGCCGCCGTTCAGTCCCGTCTGGGACCCCGTCCTCGTCGGGGCGAAAGTGCTGAACGGAGCACTGGAGGACTGACCGGACGGCAGCACTGCCGTGGTATCAGTCGGTGGGGTCGGTCAGGTGTTCGAGTCCCCAGTCCCGCATCGCGACGATGACCGGTTCCAGTGACCTGCCCTGCTCTGTCAGGGAGTACTGAACGCGGAACGGTTTCTCGCTGAGGATCTCCCGGACCACCAGCTGGTTCTCCTCGAGGTCCTCCAGACTGTCCGAGAGCACCTTCGAGGAGATCCCGTCCACGTCGGTCTTGAGTTCGTTGAAGCCGCTTGGCCCGTGTTCGAGGAGCCGGTGGATGATGACCGGGTGCCACTTCCGGCAGATGAGCGACGCCGTCGTCGTCACCGGACACCAGTCCTCGCCGGCACACCAGACCTCCAGTTCGTCGGGAGCGCCGCCCGCACCTGACTGGTCTGTCATGGTCGAACCATCACGCTCGCCCGTCTTAATGGTGAACAGTCGAAAGCTGCTTTCGACCCGTAACCACCTTCGAACGCGACCACTGCTGCGGTCGCGGCCACGAACGGTCGGGGCCGGCGTGCCGCTGGCTACCGATGCGCTTACTCTCTAGCTTTTGATTGTGTGGCGCGTACGAGTAGAGATGAACAGACGTTCTTTCCTCGGCGCCGGCGCAGTGGTCCTCGCGACAGCTATCGCCGGCTGCACGACGTTCAACGTGCAGAGCAGCGAGACGACGACGGATTCGATTTCGGCCGACGACATCGACCGGATCCGTGTCAGCAACGCCGTCGGGGACGTCACCGTCACCGGAGCCGACATCGACCGTATCGAGTACAGTGCGGAGAAGCGACTTCGTGGCGAGGGGGAGGACTTCGACCGACTCACCGTCACGGTAGCAACGTCGGACGGACTGTTGGAACTGATCGGCGGCTTCAGTGGGTCCAGTTCCGTCTTCGAGGACCGCGGCAGCATCACGCTCGCTGTCAGGGTGCCGCGAGACCTCGTCGTCGAGGCTGTCGACGTGGACGTCGGGCGCGTCTCGCTGCGTGACACCACCGGCGACAGCATCGTGCGCGTCGGTGTCGGGGCTGTCGAGGCCCGCCGGGTCGATGGGTTCCTCGACCTCTCCACGCAGACCGGGAGTCTCGATGCAACCGACATCGCCGGGCTCGACCACGCGAGCACCGATATCGGTGACGTGACCGTCGAAGTACGGGGGCTCCGGCGTGACGTCGACATCGGGACGGGTATCGGTGCGGTCGAAGTGCGCGTGCTCTCGGAGCTCGACCTGGAGCTCGACCTCCGTGGGTCCAGCGTCGAGAGCGACCTCTCGCTGACCGATACGACTCGTGAGGGCGACCACATCACCGGCCGGTTGAACGGCGGCGGCTACCGGCTACGGGTCGGTAGCGACCTCGGAGAGGCTCGGGTCCGCGCGCTCTGAGTGGGGCAGGCAGCGGACCCGGCCCGACCTGGCTCGAACCACTTCTGGCGGCTGCTTACGCCGCGTCGAGCACGGGGAACAACGAGTCGAGTTCGGGACGGGAGTCCCGGAGCTCGTACTCTGTGCCCACGAGCGAGACGACGTCAGCCTCACGGAGGTGTTCGAGGTGAGCGTAGGCCTCTCCGGGCCCGTGGAGGATGTGGATGCCCTCGAGCTCGCCGAACAGCTGGGCGCTCACCGTCCAGGCGTCCGCGGGTCCCTGCGCCTCGAGAACGTCCAGGACACGGTCCGTGCGATCCCGATGGTGTCGCAGTATCTGCCGGGCCCGCGCTTCGGGAGTCGAAATCGGTGCTCGATGGCCGGGATAGGCGACGTCGAACCCGCCGTCGGCGATGCGGACCAGTGTGTCGAGGTACGACTCGAGCGCGTGCTCGTCTCTGATATCTGCCCCGCCGACGTTCGGCGTGTACTTCGGCAGCAGCGCGTCGCCACTGAACAGTGCGCGGTCGCCGTCGACGTCGAGCACGAACCCGGACTGACCGACGGTGTGCCCGGGCAGGTGCCACACCGCCGCCTCCCCGTCACCGACGGGGAACCGGTCGCCGTCGGTGAACGGCTCGATGTCCGCATCGTCGGCCGACCAGAGCGCGTCGTCCGCGAGGCTCTCCCGGAGCTCGGCCGCTGCGGGTTCTGGCATCCCCCAGTGGTCGAACAGGGCCGAGTGTCGCTCGTCGAACTCGGTGAGGGCGGCCGGGTCGCGGGTCACCAGCGGCGCGTCGGCTTCGTGGACACGAACGACGGCATCCCCGGCTGCCTGTATCGCGCCGGCACCGCCCGCGTGGTCGCCGTGGAAATGCGTGAGGAGGACCTGGTCGATGTCGGCGGGTGAGACGCCGACGGCTTCGAGTTCGGCGACGAGTTCGGACTGTACGGCCGGCTGTGCGGTGGCGGTGTCCACCAGTGTCGTCGGTCCGGCGGAATCGGCACCCAGCAGATAGACCGCGTTCGACCCTTCGAACTCCCGATTGTCCAGCTGTATTCTGTGCACAACTACCGGGGAGAACGGACTCGGGGCTCCTTAGACTGTCGTCCTCGGCCGTCAGCATCAGGTTCGACCTCCCATTAACCAACAGAGCGAAGGAAAACGCCGTTGTTGGTTAAGTCGGTCCAGCAGATGTCAGACGACCCACCGACGCCGCCGGTCGCGATTCCCGACGACCTCTGCGAGACGCTGGAGGACTGCACGCCGACGCAACTGCGCGAGGCCGCGAAGTACGCGGAGAAACTCGCTGAACTCCGGGAGCGGGACGAACGCCTCGACGCAGGGGACGGTTCCGGGGCAGCGGGACCTGGCTCCGACGGCAGGCCGGCGGCTGTCCCGACGAAGGCAAGCATCACCACGAAGACGATCAACGAGAACCAGTACTACTACTGGCAGTGGCGAGAGGGTGACGAGATACACTCGAAGTACCACGGGCCGGTCCACGGTGGCGAGTAGCGGCCGGCCGCAGTCGTGCGCTCCGAGCGTTCCATCCTCAACCACCGCGTTTTCGGTACCAGACCTGCTCGCCGACGGCTGACCCGTCGTCTCCGATATCCAGCCGGGAGACGAACAGGTCCCTGATAGCGAACGTGACGACCAGGTCGACCGACTCGCCGTCCGCTGAACGGACCGTGACGACGCAGTGGCCGTCGACCTCGTCGATGGTCTGTATGGTCCCGACCGACCAGCGCTCGACATCGTGGCTCGGCTCCCTGGCGTGGATTCGGTCGTGGTTCATCGGGGGTCACCGGCGAGGACTGCGGATGACTCGAGACCCGCCGGCCGGGTCGGGCTCCGACCGACGGAGGCTGGGTTCGACGTGCCCATTCGTTCGTCAGTACCGGCCGCAGCAGCAAAACCACACCGGCGGTTGGGCGGTCGTGAGTCACCGAGTGCCGAGAGTGCCGTGATGTGTGGCCTACACGGACACGCCTATTGCGCTGGAGCACTCCGGGTCGAGTAACGTATGTCGCCGCCAGCGTCGGCCCGGGTCGCCGCCGCGCACCCCGCGTTCGTCGAACGAGCAACGGGACGGGAGCTCGACGATTGGCTCTCCTACTTCGAGCCCGACGCGGTCGTCCTCACCGGGACGGAGTCCGCGCGACGGGCCACCAGCGCACTCCGACGCGTCACCGACGCCGGAACGATAGTCTTCGACCCGAACGGACACGACCCGGTTCGTGGTCCCCGCCGGGTCGACGGTGTCGAGTTCGTCTTCGCGCCGACCCTCGCGGACCTCGACGACGTCCCGGAGACCGGGCCGGCGTACGTCCTCTCCGGGTTGCTCTCCCTCGACGTGGACCGGGCCGCGCTCTCGACCGCGCTGGCCGGCCTCGACGAGTACCGGGCCGCACTCGAGCAGGGGTCCGACACCGACGGGCTCGTCCACCTCTCGACCGGACTGCCCGAGGGGTACGCCCGCGAGTGGGACGGCCTGTCGGTCGTCGGGGCCGGGGCGGAGGCCGGGGTCGGTGACCGCCCGCTCGTTGCGTTCGACTGCCGTCCCGACGGCCTGGTCCTCTCCAACACGCTGAAGCCCTCGCGCCTCGGACTCCGCGCACTCGACGGCGTCGGCGACACTCGCGCACGCCGACTGCGGGAGGCCGGGTACGGGAGCCGCGAGGCCATCGCCGCGGCCGACCCCACCGAGCTGGCGGCCGTCGACGGGCTCGGCGAGTCGAGCACGGAGCGAATCGTCGAGAGCGCCAGCGCAGTCGTCGATGGCCGCGTGGTCCGCCGCTCCGATGCACCGCTGCCCGCCGACGACCCGGTGTTCGTCGACATCGAGACCGACGGGCTCTCGCCGACCATCACGTGGCTGGTCGGCGTCCTCGACGGCACGCCACCCGACGGAACGTACCGCTCGTTCGTCCAGCGCGACCCCGACGACCCCGGTGGCGCCATCCGCGAGTTCCTGTCGTGGTACGACGCGGAGGCCGACGGCCGTCCGGTCGTGGCCTACAACGGCTGGCGGTTCGACTTCCAGGTGCTCGGCGACCACGTCGTCGAGCACTGCCCGGAGCTCGAACCGATCTGGGACGCGATGGACCGGTTCGACCCGTACCGATGGGCCGTCGAGCAGGACAACGCCGTGCTTCCGGGTCGGACGAACAAGCTGGAAGACGTGGCGGCGGCGCTCGGCCACGAGAGTGCCGGCACGGGTCTGACGGGAGCCGCCGTCGCACGCGTCTACCGCGCCTGGATGGACGACCGGTCGCCCGAGACAGAACCGGACTGGGACCGCTTCGAGACCTACTGCGAGGACGACGTGCGCGCTCTCGCGACCATCTGGACGGCGCTCGACGAGAGCGGGCGGGTCGTCTCGGCGACGAGCACCGACGCCGGCGACGGGACCACCCAGGGCACGCTCTCGGACTGGTGAAACACGATGGCACAGGACACACCGACGGACGCACCGACAACGGAAGCACGGCTCCGGGAGACGTATCCCGACTACGAGGGACAGGTACAGCACGCGGCGACCATCCCTGCGCGACCGGCCCACACCGTCGACCCGCACGAGGTCCTGCCTCCGGACCTCGCGCGCAGGTTCGCGGACGCCGTCGGCGAGCTCTACACCCACCAGGCGCGGGCGCTGGAGGTCCTCGCCGACGGGGAGAACGTCTGTGTCGCCACCTCGACGTCGTCCGGGAAGACGTTCGTCTACGCGCTCCAGATCGCCAGGAACCACCTCGAAGACCCCGATTCGACCGCGTTCCTCGTCTACCCGACGAAGGCGCTCTCGCGCGACCAGGAGGGTGAGCTGAACGAGTTCTACGGCGACCTCGGACTCGACATCTCGGTCCGGGTGTACGACGGCGACACGCCGAGCGACCGGCGGCGGCGCATCCGTGACACCGCCGACGTCATCATCACGAACTTCGCGGGCGTCAACGCCTACCTCGGCCACCACAGCGGCTGGCGGCGCTTCTTCGCGAACTGCGAGCTGCTCGCCGTCGACGAGTCACACACCTACACCGGCGTCCACGGGATGCACGTCGCCTGGACCGTCCGCCGGCTGCGGCGTATCCTGGACCACTACGACAGCGACCCGCAGGTCGTCTGCACCTCCGCGACGGTCGGCAACCCGGCCGAGCACTCGGAGCGCCTCGTCGGGAAGCCGTTCGCGGTGGTGGACCGGGACGGGTCGCCACGCGGTACCCGTGACGTGGCGTTCTGGCAGCCGCCGGTCGACGAGGACGAACTCGACGACGACGCAGACTTCGAGGCGTTCCAGTCCGCGACGACGAGCCCGGTCTGGGAGGGGGCGTCCATCGTCGCGCATCTCGGGCTCCACGACCGACAGACGCTCATGTTCGCGCGGAGCCGCAAGAACGCGGAGCTCGGAGCGAAGTACGCGCGGGACGCCGCGAGCAAGCACCCGCGGCACGGCGACGTCGATGTCGCGCCGTACCACGCCGGGCTGGGCAAGGAGACGAGACGCGGTACCGAGTACGAGTTCAAGACCGGCCAGCTCGACGGCGTCACGTCGACGAACGCGCTCGAACTGGGAATCGACGTCGGCTCGATGGACGCCACCGTCCTCACGGGCTACCCCGGCACCCGACAGTCGTTCTGGCAGCAGGTCGGCCGCTCCGGCCGGGGTGAGAGCGACGCGCTCTCGGTGTTCGTCGCCCGCGCCGACGCCATCGACCAGTACATCCTCGACAATCCGGAGTACGTCCTCGGCGACGCCATCGAGGACGGCGTCGTCGGGCTCGACAACAACCCGGTGTACGCGGAGCACGTCCGCTGTGCGGCGCACGAGAAACCTCTGACTGCCGACGACCGGAAGTGGTTCGACGGGGAGCGCCTCGACCGGGCCGTCGAGATGTGGTCCGACGCCGGCCAGCTCGCTGGTGATCTCTCCCGTGCGGTTCGGTACACCGGGCCGCCGAGACCGCAGTCGGAGGTGTCGATGTACGGCGCGGCCGACACACAGTTCGTCGTCCGCCGCGCCGATGGCGACATCGACATGGAGCCGGTCGACCGCGACCGGGCGTACCGCGACCACCACGAGGGCGCGCTCTTCCTCCACGCCGGAGCACAGTACCTGGTGACGGAGTTCGTCGAGGACGCCCCGCAGCCGTACATCACGGTCGAACGCGTCCGCACCGACGAGTACACGGAGACGAGCTCGGAGAAGACCGTCCGTGGCCTCGCGGTGGACGAGCGCCGGGAACTCGGCGACGGCTACGCCATCGCTCACGGCACGGGCACCGTCGAGATCCACTACACACACTACCAGCGCAAGAACATCAGCACTGGCGAGGCGACGACGCCGCTCCAGCCGACAGGCCTGCCACCGGTCGAACTCCGCACCGACCTGCTGTGGATCGAGACGCCGCCGTCGCTACGGGACGAGATACTCTCCGACGTCGGCGGGCTGGACCCGGAACTGGCGAGCGAGGGAGAGGTGATGGAGGTGTTCGGCGGCGGCCTGCACGGCGCCGAGCACGGGATGATCAAGCTCACGCCGCTCGAACTCCGGCTCGACACGGGCGACCTGGGCGGCCTGAGCACGCCGCTACATCCCGAGACTGGCGTTCCGACGTGGTTCATCCACAGCGCCGTGGAAGGAGGGCTCGGCTTCGCGCGGCGCATCTACGACCGCGCGGAACCGCTCGCCCGACGCACACGGGAGCGGGTGGCCGGCTGTGACTGCGCCGGAACCGGTGGCTGCCCCGCCTGCATCATGGACTCCCAGTGCGGCAACCAGAACCAGTTCCTGCACACCGAGGCGACGGTCGCCGTGCTCGACCGGGTGCTGGGCCAGCTGCCGGCCGAGGCCGAGTGAACGCCGGCGGACGGTCCGACCTGCACTCCACCCGAGAAGTTACAGCCTCACGTCACTTTCGCAGTGGGGGATAGTCTCGTTGCCAGGCCTCACGTGTTGTACGAGAACAATACGTGCGCTTCCGGGGCGGTGTTCAGATAAGCACTGAAAGGTGAGGAACGGCATTTTCGAAGTGTTCTATGCCCAAAAACGCCGTCCTCAACGACTCTTTGGACGAGATCGAGTTAGGTTTTGTGGAGCGAGAAGCAACACCGCGGCTGTTGATGAAGCTCAGTATTCAGCTGCATCTTGCTGGTCTCTCGCTTTCGAATACTGTTTCGATTCTTGAACTGTTCGGTGTTAACCGCGTCAAATCGACCGTTCACAACTGGGTTGATAAGGCTGATCTACAGCCTGAGGACGGTCACTCGCCGGATCACGTCGCGGTCGACGAGACCGTGATCCAACTGAATGACGAACGCTACTGGCTGTACGCTGCTGTCGACCCAGAAACCAACGAACTACTGCATACGAAGCTTGAACCGACGAGAACGAACGTGCTCGCTCACGCGTTCTTCACGGAACTACGCGAGAAGCACGACGTCGACGACGCCGTGTTCCTCGTCGACGGTGCGACGCCGCTGAAAGACGCCTGCACCCGTCACGGCCTCGATTTCCGCTACGAGAAACATGGAAATCGCAACAGCGTCGAACGTGTCTTTCGAGAGGTAAAACGAAGAACTACCGCTTTCTCGAACTGTTTCAGTCACGCAAGCGCAGAAACTGCTGACGAATGGCTCAAATCGTTCGCCTTCGCATGGAATCAGCTAATCTGAACGCGACCGCTTCCGGAGCACAAATTTTTATCTGTATAATGTCGCAACCAAGAGGTGGCATGGCAGACGATAGCCCCCCACCGCAGCAACGCGACCGGTCCCCGTGTGAGCTCAGCCGACGACGGTTCCTGACAGGCGTCGCCTCGGCGACCGCAGGCGTCGCGGCCCTCGAGGCCGGGACGGGCCTCGCAGCCGCGGGGCCAGACCCCACAGACACCGAGGTCGGGACCGACTTCGACTACGTGTACCGCAACACCGCGCTCGGCGAGGAGATACCGACGAGCGTCCAGGTCGCCGACGCGGCGACACTCGACGCGATCTCGACGCTCGGCTCCGGGTTCCGGAGCGTCACGGACCCGGTTCCAGGTGCGTACGTCCGACTGACGCGCACCGAGGCGGTCGAGGTGTACCAGACAGAGGGCGTCGAGGCGATGCGATTTGCCCCGGGCGCGAACCCGTTCTGGCGGCTCGACGAGTACCCGGGGCGCGTGTTTCCGGACTCCGGCGACGCCCTCGACTACATCGCGTACGACGAGGCCCTCGCTGGCCTCGACACGCTCGCGTCGGCGAACCCGGACCGTGTCGACGTCCGGACGGTCGGGCGGAGTCCCGGTCACGTCGACCGGGTGAGCGGCGAGCCCGAACGCTACGACGTGACGCTCGTGGAGTGCACGAACGACGTCTCGGACGACGCGGCGATGGCGGAGAAGGAGAAGGTGCTCTGTTCGCTGGGCATCCACGGTGACGAGCGCGCGGGGGTCGAGGCTGGCCTCCGCTTCCTGGAGGCCGTCCTCCGAGGTGAGGAGCCGGACGTCGCGAGCCGGCTGGACGATGTCGCCCTCCTGTTCGTGCTGCCGAACCCGGACGGTTGGGCGTCGCGCAGCCGTCTCACGGACGTCCAGGCCGCGAGCTCCACGTTCAAACGTGTGAACGCAAGCGGCGTCGACCCGAACCGACAGTACCCGACGGTCGGCTGGATCGACCCCGAGCACAATCCGGCCGAACCGAACGGCTCCGACCTCGCCGACGACGTGCCGGGGATCGACGACGACGTGGACGAGCGCTACACCGACACCGTTCCGGATTCACTGGGCGTCGTCGAGGCGCTCCGCGAGTACGAGAACTACGCGTTCGCCGCGGACTTCCACGGTATGTTCGGCTCCGAGAACCTGATCGAGGGGCTGCTGATGAACGACCGGTATCGACCCGACGAGCACGCCGTTCTCGATGAACTCAACCGCGCGGTCGACGCGAGCCTCGACGAGACCGTCGGCCCGCTGCTCGAGGAGAACAGGGACGCACTCGAGGAGGGAGCCGACCGACGGGCCCCGCGGACCGCCCGGGTGCCCGAGAACCCCTACAGCTACGGCACCATCCTCGACACCATCGGCTACACGACCACCGGCGGGTTCGGCTCGTGGTTCTCGGACGCGCTCGAGTACGGCGGCATCGACGCGATGGGCGTCTCCTTCGAGATGGCGCTCGACAACCGCAACCAGGGCGAGATGGCGTTCATCCCGGGGCTCAACGAGGTGCAGGTGACGGCGTACCAGACCTGCATGCGCGAGATGGTTCGACAGTCCGCGCTGGACCTGCAGGGGACTATCGACGCGCAGGGCCGGTCGACCGCTTACGTCGACACCGACGCGCTCACGCGCTCGTCGGCGGACCTGAACGTCGATACCGACACCCGGGTCGAGCGCGACGAGACGACGGTCGCCGTCGGACCGGCGGGCCGGACGCTCGCCATCTACGACGACCTCCCAGCCGAGGAGGGTCGGCTCCACCTCGCCGTCGACCCGGAGACCGGGCGTCGTGTCGACGTCGAACTCCGTGACCCGACCGGCGCGGTCGCTGCCTCGGCGAGCGCCGACGGTGGTGGGCTCCAGCACGGGACGCGACTGGCTGTCCCAGACGCCGGACCGGGCCCGTGGGAGCTCTCGCTCACCGCCGACGCGGACACCACCGTCAGGGTCCGGAAGACCTGGGTCGTCGCCGACGGCGCACCCTCGCCGATGGGCGTCCTCGGCTACGAGCAGCGCCCCTACGAGGTCACGCCGCTCGACTACCTCGACGAGTACGGCGGTGTGACCGACGGTGCGGACGTGACAGCCGAGTCCGTCGACGCCGTCGCGGGCGGTGGGCTGGTCTCCGGCGGCGGTCCGGTTGTCGACAACCTCGTCGTCCCACACGCCGACGGCGCGGACAACGCTGCGTACCTCGCCGCACTCGACGACTACGTCGCGGCCGGCGGGAACCTCGTCCTGACCGACACCGGGCTGGACCTGCTCGGATCGCTCGAAGCCGGCGGTGCGAGCTCCATCTCCGGCGGTGACGTCAGCCGGGTGACCCGCAACGCTGGTGCGCTCGGCGACAAGCGCGGCGGCGAACTCCTCGAGAACGTCCGTGGCATCGAGCGTGAGGTCTGGAAGGCGGCCCCGGTCGGCTACCGGACCCGGGGACAGGCCCCGCTATCGGTCGTCGACGAGGGGGCGTTCGAGGCGGCGGGTGGCACCGTCGCCGCCACGACCGGCGGCGAGGTCATCCTCGGGGAACTCGACGGCATCACCGTCGTCGGGACGCTCCTCCCGCCGGCGAACCAGGAGAACCTCCACCCGTTCGGCGTCTACGGCGCGGCGGTCTCCCGGATGGGGAACCAGCTCCTGGTGAACGCGCTCGGCCACAGTCAGACTGCGGTCGAGGGAGGTGACGGGACGTGAGCGAGGACGACAACGGGACGAGCCGTCGCTCCCTGCTCCGGCGTGCGGGCGTCGCGACGGGCGCACTGGCCACGAGCGGTCTCGCCGGTGTCGCGGGTGCTCGTGGACGTTCCCGGCCCGCGGCGTGTGACGGGGCGACGGAGACGACGACACGCAGCGGATCGCTCTCCGGGGCCGACGATGCGGCGACGCTCTCGTACAACACACGCACGAACGACCCCTGCGAGCTGAGCCTCGCACTGCGTAGCGCGAACGCGACGGACTTCGACCTCTACGTGACGACCGACGGCCGGACGCCGAGCACGGACGACTACGACGCGCGGTCGCGGCAGTCGCTGACCTCCGACGAGATGGTGACGCTCGGCGACTCCGAGCTGGACGCGAACGCGACCGTCGGGGTCCTCGTCGACTCCTACACTGCGGGCGGGAGCTGGACGCTCGAACTGACGGAGACGGCGACGGGCGGCGGCGGAGGCAACCAGCCACCAGTCGCCTCGTTCACCGTCAGCGCGAGCACCGTCGGTGTCGGCGAGACGGTCGAGTTCGACGCCACCGGAAGCGAGGACGCGGACGGCTCGGTGAGCAGCTACGAGTGGGCCTTCGGCGACGGCGCGACGGCCACCGGCCAGACGGCCGCCCACGCGTTCGAGGCGCCGGGGAGCTACACCGTGACGCTGACCGTGACCGACGACGACGGTGCGACGACGGACGCCACGAAGGAGATAACCGTCGAGTCCGGCGGCGGGGAGTGCGGCGTGACGAAGACCCGGACTGAGACGGGGACGCTCTCGGGCGACGGCGACGCGGACGAGTACGCCTACGGGGCACGGACGCTGGAACCCTGCGAGGTGACGCTCTCGCTGACCGGTGACGCCGGCACGGACTTCGACATCTACGTCACCTACGACGGACGCACCCCGTCGCCGTCGGACTACGACGACCGGGCGTACGACTACGGCTCCGACGAGGAGCTCGTCGTCGACGGGACGAACGTCCCCGCCGATGGCAGTCTCGGCCTGCTCGTCGATTCCTACTCCGGCAGCGGCGACTACACGTTCACAATCGAGGAGGTCGGAACTGGCGACGACGGCGGCGACGGGAACCAGCCGCCCATCGCCGACGTCACCCTCGGCGACACGTCGGTCGGTGTCGGCGAGACGCTGTCCGTCGACGGGAGCGGTTCGACCGACCCCGACGGCAGCGTCGCCAGCCACGACTGGACGTTCGGTGACGGTGCGACCGCGTCCGGTCAGACCGCGTCACACAGCTACGACAGCACCGGCGAGTACACGGTGACACTGACGGTGACGGACGACGACGGTGCCACGGCCAGCACCACGGAGACCGTCGTCGTCGAGTCGTCGGACGGTGACTGCGGTGCCGTCTCCGAGACCGCCAGCACGGACGGCACGTTCTGGTACTACGCCGACGGCGACACGTACACCTACGAGACGCGGACGGGCTCCCCCTGTGAGGTCACCGCGACGCTGGACGGGCCGAGTGACGCCGACTTCGACCTCTACCTGACAACGGACGGTCGGACGCCGACGCGGAGCGACTACGACGCGAGTTCGACCGGCTCCGGTGCTGACGCGTCGGTCACACTGTCGGCCGTCGATGCGAGCACCGCGGTCGGCATCCTTGTCTACCCGGCCAGCGGCTACGGCTCCTACCAGCTGGCGATCGAGGAGCTCGGCCGGTAACGCTCCGAACGGGCCCCCAGCCCCACACGTGCCGAACACCGTGGCTCTCTGTGTGGTCTCGGCCGGAGAAGTGCCGGCTCAATCGACTGTCCGGTCGGAAACCCGGGCACACCGTTATCCCGCGTGACACCGTATGTCGGAGTATGGCAGACGACAAACGCGGCAGGGAGAAGCAGTCCCGTGACGCGGACATGCGCCAGCGAAAGCGCGCCATCCTCGAAGAGCTGGAACGCACGAGCGAGACCGAGCCGCGCGTCGACTTCGAATCTATCGCGGAGGCGGAGGCCGCGCTCGAGTCCGTTCCCTTCCCGGCGACGGGACGACAGGTAGTCGAGGCGATCGGCGAGGTCGAGCTCGACGCGGCAGAGGGGCCGATGCAGGCGGGCGAACTGCTCCCAGACGCTGACGCGGAGACGTTCAACTCACCGACCGAAGTCAGGTCCCGGCTCCAGCGTCCCACCGTCGCCTCGGCGATGAAACGTGTCGTGGAGGCGGCCGACCAGACTCGAAAAGTCGAACTGAGCGGCTCACAGCGCGAGGCCTACGAGAAGACGTTCACGGCACTGGAGGACCTCGCTCCGGGCGACGAGGACGAGGGAATTCCCTACATCCGCGACTGGATACTCGACCAGCTAGCGGAGGGCGGCGAGCTCCCGGGTTCCCGTTCTGTACGCCGCGAGGCTGCGACCTTCGCCCGCGAAAACGGCTTTCCCGTCGGAGACGACGAGTGGCTCGGAATCTGAGCTTTCGACTGCTCTGGTGACTCACTTCGAGACGGCCGGCCCTGCTACGCCTCAGGTTCGAACACGTGTACCGTGTCGCGCTTCGTCGTCGCCGAGTCGACCTCTTCGAGCCCGCGTGAGGTGAACTCCCTGCGCCAGTCACGGAAGTACAGCGGAATACCGCCGCGGACCTCCACGGTCGTCCCCGGTTCGCGGTCCTCGTTCTCGACGACGACGAGCTCTTCGCCGGTGATTCGTGCGATCTCGTCGAACACCCAGGCCTCGTCCGGGTGGATGTGCTGGAGCGTCTCGACGGTGAACACGACGTCGAACGCGTCGTTCGGCAGGTCCGGGAGGAACTCCTCGATGGCGGCGACGTGGAAGGCCCCGTCCGCGGCCAGCTCGGTGAAGGACTCGACCAGCACGTCGATGGCGTCGGCGTTCACGTCCACTCCGGTGAGGTCCGAGAACCCGGCCTCACGGAGCGCGGCGAGGTGACGCCCCGAACTGCAGCCGAGTTCCAGCACGCTCGCGTCCCGGGCCACTCGCTCCGCGAGCGTCGAGACCAGCAGCTCGCTCGCCTCGTTCGACCCCAGGTGGGCGTAGTACGCCGGCGAGTACTCGCCGGACCGTTCCGCCCACTCGCGTCGAACGTCGTTAGATTCCACGTTCGGAAGCGGCGGGCTGGCCGTAAAGCTCTGGCGACCCGGTCGGCGGGCCGTCGTTCGTCGGGCGATTACAGCTCGACGGTCCCGAGGTCGGACTTGAGCTCGTCGACGAACTCGTTGTACGCGTCGACGAAGCCGGCGAACCGTGGGGCGTACTCCCGCACGTCCGCCGCGGAGGGCTGGTCGTACTGCGAGAGGAGGTAGAGCCCGCCTGAGCCGCCGACCCTGAGGTACGAGGTGCCGTCCTCGTCCCACTTCAGCTCCCACCGGTCGCCGTCGACCCGTTCGGTGAATGTGCCGTAGTCGCCGCCCTCGTACCGCCGCAGCTCCGCCGCGATGGTGTCACACACCTCCCGGACGCGGTCGGTGACGCGGTCCCGTTCCGCGACGACGGTGTCGGTGCTCGCGACAGCGGGGAAGTCGGTCGAGACGTCGTCGAGCACGCCGGTCCGGGCCTCGACGTACTGGTCGAAGGCCGCGACGAACGCGTCGTAGTCGACCATGGCGGACGCCAGTGCCTCGGGCTCGGGCGGCTGCTTCGTCGAGACGACGTAGACGTCGTCGCCGCGCTGCTGCTCGAACAGCAGGAACTCGAGGTCGCCACCCTCGTACTTCACGGTCCACTCGCCCGCGTCGGTGGTGAACGACTCGCGGCCGTAGTCGCCGCCCTGGAGTCGAGCCAGTTGGTAGGCGATACCGCCGGCGTGGTCGCGGACGGCGGCGACCAGTTCGTCCCGGTGCTCGATGGCGTCGGCCGCGTCGGCGGGCTCGCGTGGAGGCCAGTCTGTCACAGTCGACCCAGCAGCCGGAGGGAGATAACCGGCGTGGTGTCCGTCGCTCGTGGGCGGGCCGGATTCCCCTAACCCTAGCTATTTTCTGTGCCACAGCTTCACAGTATCTATGCCAACGATAGACCGGCACGACGTCGAGGCGGTCGTCCGGCGGTACGGCCTCGCCACCGACGACGAGGCCGTAGACGCCTACCTCGAGGCCACGGCGGAGCTGGCCACGCAGTACGGCGGCCTCGCTGCCGAACAGCCTGCGGCTGACACGACCGTCGACCCGACGCCCGGTGACGACGAGCACAACGCCTTCCGCTACCGCTTCGAACTGGGCGGCGGCAACGGGGCGCTGTCGGACCTCGACCTCGCCGTCAAGGAGAACATCGTCGTGGCGGGCGTCCCCTCGACCTGTGGCTCTCCGGGCTTCGAGTACGAGCCCCCGCACGACGCGACGGTCGTCGACCGACTCGTCGACGATGGCGCGACCCTCGTCGGGACGACGAACATGGACGAGTTCGCCTTCTACATCACCGGGGAGACGTGCGCGCACGGACGCACGAGCAACCCAACCGTCGAGGGCTGTGTTCCCGGTGGTTCATCGAGTGGCAGTGGCGCGGCCGTCGCAGCGGGGCTCGTCGACGCCGCACTGGGGACCGACACCGGCGGGTCGGTCCGGATACCGGCCTCGTTCTGTGGGGTCGTCGGCATCAAACCGACCCACCAGCGCGTCTCCCGCTTCGGCGTCGTCGACCTCTCGCACTCGCTGGACCACGTCGGCCCACTCGCGGGTGATGTAGAGACCGCAGCCAGGGTCCTCGAGACGATAGCGGGTCCGGACGGTGCCGACCCGTCGACGCGGGGGACGCCTGAGCCCGCCGGCTACGTCGATGCGGTCGATGCGGGCGTCGACGGGCTCGACATCGGCGTCGTCACTGAAGCGATGGCGACTAGCGAGGACGCCGTGGCTGACCGGGTCTCGGAAACGGTGGCCGAGCTGGAGGCTGCCGGCGCGACCGCCGAGGAGGTCTCGCTGGCCGGCTACCCGACGATGGGCCCCGCCGTCGGTGCCATCGCTGGCATGGAGTTCGCGGCGTTCGTCGGAGCGAACGGTGCCTCGTACTCGACGGGGACCGGCACGACGGCCGCACTCAGGGAGGCGCTGGCCGCGGCGAACGAGCGGGGGGAGTTCGGGGAGAACGTCGCCGGACTGCTCGTCACGAACGGTGTCCTGGCCGAGGGTGACGGTGCGGAGTACGTCGCTGCGAAGGGGATGCAACGACAGTTCAGCCGAACCGTCGGCGAAGCCCTCGAGGACTACGACGTGCTCGTCATGCCGACGACCCCGATCACGGCCCCCGAGTTCGGCGAGCTCGAGGGGATGGACGGGCTGCTCAGGGCGGTCGAGAACACTGCGCCGTTCAACTGTAGCGGGACGCCGGCTGTCTCGGTCCCCTGTGGCTCGGTCGACGGCAAGCCCGTCGGACTCCAGGTAGTCGCGGACTGGAACGACGAGACGACTGCGCTGCGTGTGGCGGGTGCCGTCGAGTCGCTCTGAGGGCAGCGAGGGGGCGAATCCAGGCGTACTCCGTGTTCAGCAGTGAACACAACCACTGAACAGAATCAATGAACATGCACTCTTCTTGCGGTTGTCTGGCACCCACGGTCGGGACACCGGTGTCGAGCGACCCAGCGTCAGGCGACCGACGCCAGGCGCGACAGGACCGTGTCACCGCCCGAGACGAGCGGCTCACCGTGGCCCATGCACGCGAACCCGAAGTCGAGGTCCCGCGCCGAGAGGGCACGGATACTCTCGCGGTTCTGCCCGGCGTCGTACGCGAGCGGCCATGGCAACGTCCCGAGGGAGCCGTCGTTCTCCCTGACGAGGTCGCCGAGGATCGCCACACCGAGCTCGGCGTGGTGGAACGTGGTGTGGCCGGGTGTGTGTCCCGGTGTGTGGTAGGCGGTGAAGCCGCCGATGCGCTCCTCGTCGGTCAGCCGTTCGACGGGCTGGTCCGGTAGCCCGAGCAGGAGTCCGGCAACCCGCTGAAACAGCCCCTTTCGGTTGCCGAACGGCGGTGTTCGCCTCCCGGCGGTGAAGCTCGCGTCGGGCTCCATCGCGTACACCGGACAGTCGGGGTCGAGACCGGCGATACCGCCGACGTGGTCCAGGTCGTAGTGCGTGACGAGGAGTCTGTCGAGGCCTTCGACGTCGTAGCCGGCAGTCGCCAGCCCCTGCCGGAGCTCCCCGACCGAGCGCGGCGTCCCCGCATCGACGAGGGTCACCTCGCCGTCATCGACGAGGTACGCGTTCACCGACCCGAGGTCGAGCCGCCAGACCCGTTCCTCGTGGTCGAGCGGTGTCGCGACGGTCATCCCTGGAAGAGGTTCACGACCTCGTGGGCCACGTCCGATTCCACCGCGACGATGTAGGTCTTCCCGACTTCGAGTCGCGTGTCGGGCCGGGCTACGTGGTCACCGGCCGCGCCCGAGACGACGAGGCTCCCACGGGGGAGTGTGATCTCCTCCAGAGTGCGGCCCGCGACTGGCGCATCCTCGACGACCTGAATCTGCAGGATGTCCAGGTCTCCGGTCACGGAGTCGAGCGTCTGTACGTCGCGCTCGATGAGGTTGACCGCCGCTCGCGCACCGGCGCCCTCGGTGAAGACGACGTCGTTCACCATCTCGTCGTACTCGTCGCCAACGTCGTACTCGGTTCGCATGACCGTGTACAGGTCCGGCTGGAGCTGTCTGGCCGCCATGCAGATTGCGAGGTTACTGCCCGTCTCCTGGGTCAGGGCCGCGAGCACGTCGGTGCGGGCCAGCCCCGCCTGTTCGAGGATAGTTGGTCGGGTCGCGTCGCCCGAGATGATGGTCGCGACGTGTTCCTCTTCCAGGAGCCCGACCTGTTCGGGGTCCTCCTCGATGACGACCACGTCGTGGCCGCGGTCGTCGAGGAGGTTCGCTGCTCGTCTGCCTACACGTCCACCGCCAGCGATCACGATTCGTTTCTGTGTCATGGTCAGTCGTTTCCTCCGGCTGCATCGGTGGTCGAATCGGGGCCGGTATCGGCCGTCTTCTGGCCGCCCCGCTCAGCTGATCCCGTTTCCCGGAAGTACGCGAAGTAGAACACGACTCCGAGAAGAATCCACGCGACGCTCAGCACGAGCGCGAGCGGGTCGGTCCGCAGCAGGTACTCCACGAGCACGCCCGTCAACACGAGGTTCAGCAGGATGCCCATGATGGGCGGCACGGGGTAGTACGGTATCTTGTAGGGCCGGTTCATGTTCGGTCGCTCCCGGCGCAGCTTGATGACCGCCCCGTTGACGATGACGAACGAGAGCAGGAAGAAGAGGCTCGACATGTTCCCCGCGCTCTTGGTCGGCAGCCCGACCGAGAGCAGCATGACGACCGCACTCGCCAGGATGGCGACGAACGGCGTCCCGTACCGGTGGTGGATGTTCCCGACCCGACTCGGGAGCTGCTCCTCACGACCCATCGCGAACGCGACGCGCGAGGAGGCGATGACGACCGCGTTGAGCGCAGTGATGGTCGAGAAGATGGCCCCGAAGACGATGATGGCACCGCCGTTCCCGATGACCGGTATCGGCGGCATGAACGAGGTCGCCGCCGCCGCGATGCCCGCCTCGCCTGCGTCCGCCAGCCCTGGCGCACCGAGGGTTCCGATGGCGACCGTCACGACCAGCATGTAGACCAGCACCGTCACCGCGAGGCTCACGAAGATGGCCTTCGGGATGTTCTCGCGCGGGTTCTCCACCTCCTCCGTCACGGTCGTGATGAGGTCGTAGCCCTCGAACGCGATGAACGTCAGCCCCATCGCGGGGAGGATGCTGAACGCGCCGTCTCCCTCCGGGAACAGCGGGTCGAAGTTCTGGAAGGTGAAGCTGGTCTCGCCACCGCCACCGGCCGAGAGGAAGCCGAACGCGACGAACACGAGCAGGATGGTCACCTTGATAGCCGTGAAGATGGTCTCGATGCTCCCGCTGGCGGCCGTCGAGACGGCGTTCACCGACACCAGCAGGAGGACCGCGGCGAACGCGAGGGCGACCTTCGCCGGAATCGCGACCGGCAACACGCCGAAGGTGACCGCACCGACCTGCCCCGGTGCGGGCACGAACCCGTAGACGTGGAGGAACTCGAGGAAGTTCGGCGCGAAGCCGAGCGCGTACAGCGCCCCGGCTATCATGTACGCGAACCAGAGCATCCAGCCCATCACGAACGACGAGAGGTCGTCGAAGATCTCCCTGACGAACGCGTATCCCCCGCCGCTCTTCGGAATCGACGCCGCCAGCTCGGCGTAGCAGAGCCCGGTGAACGCAGTCACGACCCCGTTCAAGACGAACACGAGGATGGCGGCCGGCCCGGAGATCTCGGCGGCCAACCCGGTCAGCACGAAGATACCAGCGCCGATCATCGCACCCATACCGATCATCGTCGCGTCAAGCAGTCCCAACTCGGCGGCCGGTTCGCGTTGGCTCATCTGTGACCTATCCCGAGTATCACGAGTGACTGTGATAGTGGTTTTCCCTGCAGGCTCGCCCCCGCGGTGGCCGGCCTGGACCGGCCGCATATCGGTCTTCGGCCCGCGCACGCGCCGAGGGTTCGGTCCCGACGACGGAAGCCGAAACACACTCGCACCACGAGAGCGAAGGGGCAGCCCGAGGATGTTACAGTCAGTCGGCGAGTGGCTGAGCGGGACCGAGGCGACCCTACTGGTCATCGTGCTGGGTCTGGCGACGCTCGGGACGACGGCACTGTTCCTGATCGGGTTGGCGGGCTACCGACGGCGCCGGTCGCGGGTCTACCTGCTGGTCTCGGTCGCGCTCGCGCTGCTCGTCGCCCGGTCGCTCGTGGGCTTTGGGACCGTGTTCGGCGCCGTCCCGATGCCGGTCCATCACCTCGTCGAACACGGCTCGGACTTCGTCGTCGCGACGCTCGTCCTGTACGCGCTCTACCGGAGCGAACCCCCTGTCCCCTCGAGCTGACGCTGCCAGTTCTCGCTCAGCGGGAACGAGTGGGGTATATTTAATCGCGAGACGGCTACCGTCGACTGTATGAGCGACGTGCGACGGAGCGTCCACCACCACATCGAGTCCCACCCCGGCGTCCACTTCAACGAGCTCGCCAGGGAACTCGACATCGCGACCGGACAGGCACAGTACCACCTCCGTCGTCTCCTGGAGGCCGGCCGACTCGACACCGAGGAGCTGCGGGGTCGGACGCACTACTTCCCGACGGGCTACGACCCGTGGGAGCAACGGACCATCGCACTCCTGCGCCGCGAGACGGTCCGGGGCATCATCGTGGCCGCGCTGGAGGAGCCCGAGCCCTCGGCGGCGGAGCTGGCCGAGGAGCTCGACGTGGCGCGGAGCACGCTGTCCTGGCACGTCTCCACGCTCGTCGAGGCCGGCGTCGCGGAGAAGTGCTACGACCAGCAGGGGCGGAGCCACATCACGCTGACCCGCCCCGAGGAGACGCGGCGGCTGCTGGACGAGGTCACGCCATCGCTGCCCGACCGGCTCGTCGACCGCTTCACCCGGCTGGTCGACGACAGCTTCCTCGAGTGAGCCGGGAGCGACCAATCGACCCCTGCCCGAGTTCGCGGAGCCTCTCCGCCGTTACTCCACCAGCTGGCCGCGGTACTGCTCGGCCAGTTCCCGGTCGAACGCGGAGAGTTCGACGATGTCCTCCTCGGCGAGGTACTCGACCTCGTCGACGTACGCCACGGCGTCCTCCCGTGCTTCGAACGGGGCCGGGTTCACCCGCATCGGGTCCTCCAACCTGTCCTGCTCGGTCTCGAGCGCGTAGTACGCGGTCGTCCCGTCGACGAGCGCCCGCGAGTTCAGGTCCCTGACCCAGAGACCCGCGATGTCGGCGTCGGTCTCGGCGAACTGGTCCGGGAGGGCGTAGTAGGTCGTCGCGCAGCCGGACGTACAGAAGAACTCGCGGGTGTCGTCTCCGTGCACGGCCTGTGCGTTCCACTCCGGGAAGTTCGCGGCCATCATGTCACAGACGGCACAGTGGGCGTCCTCGGGAACGTCGACCGGCGAGGCCGACTGTCCGTCGCTGTCCCCGCCGTCCGTCTCGTGTGCGACGTAGCTCGTGCAGTAGCCGCTCGGGTCGATGGTCCCCTCGACGATGGTGCAGGCACCGGCGCCGTCACCGTTCTTGTCGGGGATGTAGAACGTACAGCCGGAGCACTGCTGCCCGTCCTGGGGCTGGGGCTGGTAGCTCACGTCGCCCTTGCTGGCGAGATTATCCGGGTCGCGCTCGCCGCCGCCCAGCCCCGTCGCGGTCCGGTACTGTTCGGGGACCTGGTCGCTCGGCGTCGCCGTCGGGGTTGGCGTCCCGTTCCCCCCGTCGCCGCCAAGACAGCCGGCGAGGGCGGCCGCCGAGCCGGCTCCGACCAGGGCGAGCATCGTCCGTCTGTCGAGCGCCGTGTGTTCGTGTTCTGCCATGACTGGACCTTCGTGGGGGCCGGGGAAAGGTAGTCTGGTACGACCGTCGTAGTATTTCGAGAGCTGCACCAGACTGCTTACCTCCACCAGGCCGAAAGGGGCGACCATGCAGCGACGGACCTACCTCGCAGCCAGCCTCGGGCTCACCGCGGCGAGCGCCGGCTGCCTCACGTCGGCTCTCGGTGGAACAGAGGGGGGCGAGACGGTGCTCGACCCACCAGCGGACCAGCAGTACGACAGCAGTGAGCTGCCGTATCCGGCCCACGGGCAGGCGCTGCCCGACTTCGAGCTACCGGACCCACTGGCCGGCGAGGTCGTCGAGAGCGCGGCGGTCGACGGGACGCTCGTCGTGACCGCCTTCTTCGCGACCTGCCCAGTCGAGTGCGTCCGTCTCATCGGTCAGCTGGCGGGGGTCCAGCAGGGCACCGTCGAGCGCGGTATCGAGGACGAGGTGACGTTCCTCGCCATCACGTTCGACCCGGAACGCGACGACGCCGCGACCCTCCGCGAGTACGGCCAGCGGATGAACATCGACATGGCGGCGGGCAACTGGCGGTTCCTGCGGCCGGCGTCGCCCGAGCGCGCGGAGACGGTCGTCGACGAGAAACTCGGCGTCACCTTCGACCGAATCGGTGCCGGGGAGTCCCAGCGGCTACCGGGCTACGACTTCAGACACCTCTCCCTGACCTTCCTCCGCAACCCCGACGGCACCGTCGAACGAGCGTACCGCACCGACCGTCCGGACCACAAGCGCGTGCTCTCGGACGTCCAGACGGTCGTCGAGGCGACGGCCTGACAGATGGCCTCATGTACTCCAGCCAATCCACTCCTCGGGACGGAGACGCTCGGGCTCCCGGTGCTGGCCCTCGTCGGCCTGCTCGGCGGCGCACACTGCATCGGGATGTGTGGCCCGCTGGTCGCGACCTACGCGGCCAGGATGGACGGGGACGGCCGCGACGGCGTGCTCTCGGTCCGCGCGGTCAGGCAGCACGCGGTGTTCAACCTCGGGCGCACCGCCAGCTACACGCTGCTCGGTGGGCTCTTCGGCCTCGCGGGCCAGCTCGTCTTCGTGAGCGTGCGGGACGTGACCCTCGTCGCCACGGAGGTCCGCGCCACGACCGGCATCCTCGTGGGGCTCGTCGTCGCCGCGGTCGGCGTCAGCTACGTCGCCGGCAACGGGGCCCGGAGCGTCCCGATTCCGGGCGTCGAACGGGTCGCGAGCACGGTGCGGGGCAGCCTGCTCCCGCGAGTCGACGAGTGGGTCGGCGACTACCGCATCGCCGGCCTCGGAGCCGTCCACGGCTTCCTGCCGTGTCCGTTACTCTATCCGGCGTACCTGTACGCGTTCGTCCAGGGGTCGGCGCTCGGGGGCGCGGCGGCGCTCGCGGCGCTCGGCCTCGGGACGGTCCCGGCGGTCTTCCTGACCGGGACGGTGTTCGAGGGACTGGACACCCGGGGACACCAGCGGCTCCACCGTGCGCTCGGCGTCGCGTTCGTCGTGCTCGGCTACATCCCACTCCAGCACGGCCTGGCGGCGCTCGGCGTCCCGCTCCCGGCTATCCCTCTCCCGCACTTCCAGCCGTGGTGACCGGGCGTACTCGCGGAGGTGACCGGCGTGCGGCGGCGTGAGCTGCTCGGCGCGGTCGCCGCCGCGACGACGGTCGCGACCGCCGGCTGCAACAGCCTCGGCCGGACACTGACTGGCGACGACGGCGACGACCCGGAGTCGGTCACGGTCGAGACCATCGACGCGTCCGGCAGCCGGGCCGGCAGTACGGTCGTCCCCGAGCCGGGTCGCGTGACCTTCGTCGAGTTCTTCGCGACGACCTGCCCGATCTGCGCGTCGCAGATGTCGGTCGTCGGCGACGCCTACCGCCAGACCGGCGAGGACGTCCAGTTCCTCTCGGTGACCAGCGAGCCAGTCGGCCTGACCGTCTCGAGGGAGGACGTCGCGGCGTGGTGGGACGACCACGACGGCGGCTGGCCGGTAGGCGTCGACGACGGCGTGGCCCTGGCACGCAAGTACGGGGCCACGAGCATCCCGACGGCCGTCGTCGTCGCCCCGGACGGGACCGTGGCGTGGTCGCATACGGGGCGGACCACCGCCTCGCGAATCGTCGCGGAGATCCGGGCCGCGGGGGGTGACTCGACGCCGTGACCGGCCTGGAGGCGGGCCAGCTGGCGTTCGCCGCGGGGGCGGGCTTCGCGACGTTCCTCTCGCCGTGTGCGCTCCCCCTGGTGCCCGGCTACGTCGGCTTCTACGCCCGGTCGGCGGACGGGGCGGCGAACGCCAGCGGCGTGCTCTCGCGCGGACTCGCGGCCGCGAGCGGCCTCCTGCTCACCCTGGGGCTGCTCGCGACCATGGCGGTCCTCGCGGGCCGACCGGTCGCCCGGCTCCTCCCGCTCGTGGAGCCTGCCGTCGGGCTGGCCCTCGTCGGCCTCGGCGTGCTCGTGCTGACGAGGCGTGGCCCGTCCCTGACGGTCCAACTGCCGGAACGCCGGGCCGACACGCCGGGGTTCGCACTGTTCGGTGCCGGCTACGCCGCCGCGTCGGCCGGCTGTGTCCTCCCGGTGTTCCTGGCAGTCGTCGTTCAGTCGGTGTCGCTGCCGCTTCCCCAGGCTGCCGCCGTCGTGCTCGTCTACGCGTTGGGGGCCGCCCTGCCGCTGCTGGCGTTGACCCTGCTGGTGGGGCTCGGCGTCGACGTCGCAGCCGCCCGACTCGGCGGTCTCGGCAGTCTGCTCGAACGCGCCGCCGGCGTGGTCCTCGTCCTGGCCGGGACGGGACAGCTCGTCGTCGCGCTCGCACCGTCCGCGATGCCGTCTTCACCGATTCCAGTATGACAGGCGACACACCACCCTTCCACGGACACGAGCGGGGTCGGACGGGACGGCCCGCACGACCACTCCGCCAAGCCAGCAGCCGGACAGTATTGGTCAATCTTTGCACTAGTACAGCTCTCGAACCCGGCGACGGCAAGGAAGCCGTCGGCGCGCCTGGCGACGCCCCGACCGAAGTGAACGGGGTGAGGGCCGAGCCATGAGGACGGTCACGCTCGCCGGCGCCGTCGTGCTGCTCGCGCTGCTGGTCGCCGGGAGCGGGCTCGTCGTCGACACCGGCGACGGCGAGCAGCTCTCGCCGGTGGCCTTCGACCGGACCCTCACGACCGGCCTGACCGGTGTCGACGTCGAGCAGGCGCGGGAGGCGGGGTACGTCGTCCCGAGAGGACAGGTGTTCTACTCGCAGTACGAGTACGTCGTCGGCTACTACGGGACCGACGCGCTCGTCACGGGCGTCTCCCACCCCCGGCACCGGGCCCAGTTCGGCCGCCCGCTCGCGGTCTTCGTCAACGACCTCGCCGGCACCGACCCCGCGCTGACCGACGAGGGGTACGTGACGCTCCCCGACGCCGCGGCGCCCGGCTGGACGCGCGCCGAGGACGCCTGGTTCGTCGTCGGAACGCCGGCGCGGACACCTGCCGGACCGACCGCGCTCCCATTCGGCGACAGGGCGGCGGCCCGGGCGTTCGCTGCGGCCCACGACGGCAGCGTCGTCGACTGGGAGGGCCTCCGGGAGCGACGGGCGGACCGGACCGACGCCGTCGACCACGAGCCGCCCGTCGCCGAGCGACAGCGGTGGGCCGACCGGACCGTCGAACGGGCGCACGGGACGCTGGACCGGCCGGTGTCGATGGTCGTCGGCACCGATCGACCGGCGGTCGAGACCGCGGCCGGCCGGGTGTCCCCCGAAGACGCCGCCGGCGACGCGCCGGCTGCTGTGGTGCTGGGCGAGGACGCGCCGACGCTCGCCGCGGCTGTCGACCGCGCGCCGGCGAACACCACGGTCAGGCTCCTCGCCGGGCGGTACGACGCGAACCTCTCCGTCGGGAGACCGCTCACGCTCGCCGGGACCGGCACCGACACCGTCCTCGACGGGGGCGGCGACGGCACCGTCGTGACCGTCAGCTCGCCCGCCGTCGCACTCACCGACCTCCGGATCGTGGGGGTCGGGGACGCCAACGCCGGCCAGCTGGAGTCCGACGACGGGTCGGCCTGGGACCGTCGCATCAGGCTCACGTACGGCTACGGCGATGCTGCGGTGCGGCTGCACGACGCCGACCGGTCGCTGGTCGAGAACGTCCGCATCGACACGCCCTCGAACGGCGTCGTCGCCCTCGACAGCGACGGCGTCGTCGTCCGCGAGACCCAGGTGACCGGCACCGACGGGCTGTCTGGATTCATGAGCGTCCTGCCGATGTACTCCCGGATGGTCGTCGAGGACTCCCGGTTCGACGGCGGGCGTGACGCCGTCTACGCGCACTACGCCGACGGGACGGTGGTCCGCGACAACCACGTCGAGGACCTCCGGTTCGGCTTCCACGACATGTACACGAGCGACACGCTCGTCGTGAACAACACCGTCCGCGACGTGAACACCGGCATCTACGTGATGACCCGGCCGGCCGGCAACGCCGTGGTCGGCAACGACGTGCGGAACAGCAGCGTCGGCATCAGCACCGCCGGCACGGCCTCCTACGTGACGGGGAACGTGGTCGCGAACAACGAGGTCGGCCTCTCGATCGGCACCGCCCGGTCGACCTACCGCGGGAACACGGTCGTCGACAACGGCGTGGGCGTCCGGTCGACGACGATGCTCCCCACCAACGACGTGTTCGAGAACGACGTCGTCGGCAACGACAGGCCGGTGTCGCCCGGCACGGCGACGCTCGAGAGCTGGGCCGTCGACGGCCGCGGCAACTACTGGGGGGCCGTGCCCGGCGTCGACCGCGACGGCGACGGCGTCGTGGAGCGGGCCTACCGGCCGACGGACCCCGTCGACCGGAACGCTCGGCGCTCGCCGGTCGCGAACGCGCTCGCCTACTCGCCGGCGGCCCGCATGTTCGACCAGTTCCAGCAGGCGGCGCCGGGCCTCCGTCGCCCGAGCGTCGTCGACCCCGCACCGCTGACAGACCCGGTCCACCCGAACCGACTGGAGACGCACAACGTGAGCGTATCATGAGCACTCGACAGACCGGCCGAGCAGAGGAACAGCCAGCCGAACAGCGACCGGCCGTCGAGGTCACCGACGTGAGCCACTCCTTCGACGGCCTCGACGTCCTCGGGGACGTATCGTTCACCGTTCCGGGCGGCACGGTCGCCTGTGTCGTCGGCCCGAACGGGAGCGGGAAGACCACGCTGCTGCGACTGGTCGCCGACCTGCTCGAACCCGACGCCGGTTCCGTCACCGTCGCCGGCGACGGCGGCCGCCGGGTCGGCTACCTCGCCCAGCAGCCCGCGTTCCGCCGGCAGTTCACCGTCGCCGAGACCGTCGGGTTCTACGGGTCGCTCGTGGGGGACGCCACGGACGTCGACGCCGTCCTCGACAGGGTCGGGCTCTCGGCCGTCGCGGACCGCCGCGTCGACGCGCTCTCCGGGGGCATGCGCCGACTGCTCGGGCTCGCCCAGGCGATGGTCGGCGACCCGTCGGTGTTCGTCCTCGACGAGCCGGCGACCGGGCTCGACCCCACGATGGCCCGCCACCTCAGGGAGGTCATCGGCGCCCTCGCGGCCGACGGCGACGCTGTGCTCCTCTCCACGCACGACCTCCACACGGTCGACCGTATCGCGGACATGGTGCTGCTCGTCGACCGCGGCGAACTCGTCGCCGCTGGCCCGCCCGCGGAGCTGCTGGCCGAGGCTGGCGCGACGACGCTCGACGACGCCATCGAGACACTCGGCCACGGCGGGGGCACGGTCGGCGTCTCGCCCGGCCTCCACGGGGGTGACCGCGCGTGAGCGAGCTCCGCTACGTGGCCGACGTCGCCGAGCGCGAGTTCCGCACCGTCCTCCGGACCCCGACACTGCTGGCGGTCGGCCTCGGCTACGTGGTGCTGGTCGGCGGCATCGGATGGCTGGGCGGGACCGGCGCGTACCTCGCGCTCGTGCTCGACCTGCTGACGCCCGTCGAGCTGCTCGTCCCGGTGCTCTCGTTCGCCGTCGGCTACCGGGCGCTGCTCGGCGACCGCGAGAGCGGGGAGCTGGAGACCATCCGGACGTATCCCATCGCCGGGCACTGGTACGTCGTCGGGGTCTACCTCGGCCGGGCCGTCGTCGTGCTCGGGCTGGTGCTGCTCTCGTTCGTCCTCGCCGGCTCGGTCGTCCCCACGAGCGACACGGCACAGCTCTCGGTGGTCGCCTCCCACCCCACGGCGGACTCGCCCGCGCTCTACCTCCGATACGCGCTGGCGACGGCGCTGTTCGCGCTGGTCGCGCTCGCCATCGCGACGCTGGTCTCGGCCGCCGCACGTTCGACCCGTGGCGGGCTCGCACTGGCCACCGGCGGCGTCGTCGCGCTCGTCGTCGGCCTGGACAGTGCCCTGCTCGGCTCGGTATCCGGCGAGCACGTCCCGACCGCCGTACTCGCGCTCAGTCCGAACAGCGCCTACCGGAGTCTCGTCCTCGAACTGAGCGTCGCGCCGACGGGCGTCGCCGTCCCCGAGGGGCCGACCGCGCTCCTCGGCACGGCCGCGCTGCTCGCCTGGTTGGCCGCCAGCCTCGCGCTGGCGACCCGGCTCGCGTGGCGTTGACCGCTTCGGCCCGCGAGACGGTCGACTGCGTCGTCTCCGGAGACGCCCACACCACCGGCAGGCCCGGACTCGTGCACCTCGGGGTGGTACAGGCTCGTCGTGGCTGGTGTGAGACGGCCGCCGTGCTGAACACCCGGCCCTCGACGAGCTGCTGGCCGCCTTCGAGGGATGAGACAGCCCCGGCGGTCTGCCGCGGTCGATCACCGGTCAAAATCCGAGGGGTAGCCGGACGAACAGGGCCGCCCGGAGGTCGGTACTAGCAACCGTTCTGTCAGTCGGACTGGTCGGAGCTCCGCACACGGCCGACGCGCTCGGCTGCCTCGACCAGCGTCCCGAGCGTCCGCTGGACATCGTCGTTCCGGAGCGCGCCGAGCAACCCGAGCAGCCCGACCCGACGGTCGGTCGTCTCGTCGGCGAGCGCGCTCGCGCCGGCGTCGAGGGTCTCGACCACGTGAGGGTCGGTCGCCCGCTCCGCGACGGTCGCGGCCTCCCCCAGCTGCGTGCCGAGCCGGTAGTACTCGTCCGTGCTCCGGTCCGCGGCGTCGCCGAACCCTTCGACGAGGGCGACCAGCCCGCGGAACGTCTCCATGTTCTCGCCGAGTGCGGCGAGCGTCTCAACGGACTCCGCGCGGTCGAACGCGGCAGCCAGCCGGCGGACGTCCTCGCGGGCGGCGGTGGCGGCGGCCTCGTCCGCCGGGGCGACGTCGGCGAGCGCGTCGCTCGCCACCTCCAGCGTCGACAGCAGGTCGAGGAAGGTGTCGGTGTTCTCCCCGAGTCGCCGCAGGAGCACCACCGTCTCCTCCCGTTCGAGGGCCACCCTGAGCTGGGCGATCTCGCCGCGGTTCTCGGCGGCGACGGCCCGCAGCTCGGGCACGAGCTCCGCGGAGAGGTCCTGCGCGACGACCGCGAGGTCGAGCAGGTCGGCCAGGGAGTCGGCGTTGTTCCCGACCTGCTGGACGAGGCGCAGGGTCTCCTCGTTCTCGAGGGCGACCCGCAGGTCGGCCAGTGGCTCGCGGTTCTCGGCCGCGGCCGTCCGGAGCTCCGGGACGAGGTCGTCGCTCAGACCGCGGACCACCGTGAGCAGGTCGAGCAGCGCGAGGAGGTCGTCCGCCTGGGCGTCGACCCTGGCGGCCAGTTCCTGGAGGTCGGCATCGCCGTCCCGTGCGACCGCGTCGAACTCGGAGGGTGCGTCACTCATGGTTCAGGGGACGGGGTCGTAGCCGCGCATCCAGACGTTCCAGTACAGCGACGGTATCACGTTGACGTCGAGGAACCAGTTCAGCCGGCTGACGATGGGCGCCGAGATGGAGTCCTCGTAGTCGAACTCCGCGATCATCGCCTTGCCCTCCTCGGTCAGTATCGGACAGGCGGTGTAGCCGTCGTAGTCGGGGGCCGGGGACCGGCCGTCCAGGTACCGCTCGACGTTGTCGACGACGACGTGCGACTGCTTCCGTGCGGCCGATGCAGTCCGTGAGGTCGGGACGTCGGCGTTGTCACCCAGCGCGAACACCTCGGGGTACGTCTCGTGTTGCAGGGTGTTGTCGTCGACGCTGACGTACTCCCCGCCGTCGGTCAGCGGCGAGTTCTCGACGACGAACTCGTGGCCGTACTGCGGTGGGACCGGCGCGTAGAGGTCGTACTCGAGCGAGTCGCCCTCCGCAGAGCGGACGACCTGCTCCTCGTAATCGACCTCGGAGACGGTGAACTCGGGGACGAACGTGATGTCGCGCTCGTCCCAGATCTCCTCGATCCGCTCCTGGTACGGTGCCTTCGGACCGGTGCCGAACACCTCGGCCCCCGGCTTCGTCATCACGAGCTCCGCGTCGTCGCGGAGACCGCGCTTCCGGATGTGCTCCTCCATCAGCATCGTGAGCTTCAGCGGTGCGCCACCGCACTTGATGGGCGTGTCCGGCACGGTCACCAGGAAGCGCCCCCCGTCGAACTCGTCGACGGCGTCGCCGAGCGCCGCCGCCGCGGAGGCGTGGTAGAACGGGTACACCGAGTCGGTCCGGTTCCAGCCCTCCAGCATCCCCGGCACCGCGTCCGGCCGGCGGTCGTTCCCGACCGCGGTTATCAGGACGTCGTACTCGTAGCTGTCCGCCTCGCCCTCGACACGCCGGTCGTCGGGGTCGATTCCCGTGACCTCGTCCTCCACGAACGAGACCTCGTCGTGGAGCAGTTCGCGCGTGTCGCGCTCCTGGTCGGCCAGCTCCATGTAGTCGAACGGTATCAGGTAGTAGGCTGGCTGGTATCTGTGCGTCCGGCCTTTGTCTATCACGGTCACGTCGGCGTCGAGCCGCCGACGGAGCGCGTTGGCGGTCATCGTCCCGCCGGCACCGGCGCCGAGGACGAGAACGCTGGGTCTGTTTGCTGTCATTGGTATCGTAGCGTTGTTGTGTCGTCGTTCGATTGCCTGTGTCAGCTGGTCGTCTGTCCGCCCGGCGATGGGCCGGCGGTACCGACCCCATCCAGTAGCCGGACGAGGCTGTTCACGAGGACCGAACCGGCCGTCCCACCGCCAACGACGACGACGACGGGTTCAGTCATCGATACGTACGTAGAGGTCCCAGTGGTCGCCCCGGTCGACCACGTCGAGCAGTTCGTTCCCGGACTCCTCGCTCCACTCGGCGACGTCCGGTTCGGTGCCCTCGTTCGAGCTCTGGAGCCGGATGACCGTCCCGGGGTCGACGTCCTTGGCGTTCCCGACGAGCTCCATCAGGGGCCCTGGACACGACGAGCCGACCGCGTTCACCGTCACGTCCGCTTCGAGTTGTGTGTCTGCCATGGGTTATCGCTCCGTGCGAGCACTCGGGGATGGCCGTGTATGGGTTTTCAGTTGGCGCACAACAACATTCCCGCGTCCGCATGGACTCAGAGCGGCCCGAGACGCGCGACACCTCCGCCGGTGCCGAGGATGGCGCTACCGTCCTCGACAATCCGTAGCGCTGTGAGAGCCAGGTACTCGACCGAAACGACCTCTGGCCGTTCCGTCTGCACTCCTCCCTGTCGCGTTGAGCCGAACGACGGAGAGGGGAACGAACCGCCATAACCCGAGCGACAGTGAGTGTCGGGGCCGTCGATGAACGAATCTGAATGTCGTCTCAGGACAATACTGCTTGATTGGACCTCCCGGTCCCAGCGCGACAGACCAACGTGATGTCGGTGGCGGCCGCTCGCCGCGCGCTCACTCGCCGCGCTCGATGGGCATCCCGATCATGTTGCCCCACTCCGTCCAGGAGCCGTCGTAGTTCCGCACGGAGTCGTAGCCGAGGAGCTCGGACAGCACGAACCACGTGATAGAGGAGCGCTCCCCGATGCGACAGTAGACGATGACGTCGTCCGTCGGCGCGATGCCGTACTCCCGGTAGAGCGCCCGGAGCTCCTCGCGGGACTTGAACTGCTCGTCGGGCTGGATGTTGTCGCCCCAGAACACGTTGAGTGCGCCCGGCACGTGGCCGCCACGCATCGCGACCTCGTCGATCCCGGGCGGCGCCGTGATCTCCCCGCGGTACTCCTCGGCCAGCCTGACGTCGACGAGCTTCGTGTCGGAGCCGACCGCCGCGAAGACGTCGTCGCGGGAGGCTCGCACGTCGGGACTCGCCGGCGGCGAGAGCGAGCGACCGTACTCGACCGTCGGCGGGTCGACGGGGTCGGTCGACAGCGGGTAGGAGTGGTCCGTCCAGTACCCCCGCCCGCCGTCCATGATGCGAACGTCCGAGTGGCCGTAGTACGTGAGCTGCCAGTAGAAGTGCGTGGCGAACCAGTTCGAGTTGTCGCCGTACGCGACCACCGTCGTGTCCTCGGAGATGCCGCTCTCGCCGAGGAGCCGTTCGAGTTCCGCGGCGCTGAGGATGTCGTGCCTGTCCGCCGCGCGGAGGTCGCGCTCCCAGTCGAGCCCGACCGCGCCGGGCGCGTGGCCGCGGTCGTAGAACCGGGTGTTCACGTCGACCTCGACGAGACGGTACGCGTCGTCGTCCGCGGCGAACTCGTCGAGCCTCTCGGCCACCCACTCGGGCGAGACGAGCGCTGTCTCGGGAGAGTCGGTGGGCGTCATCGGGTACCCCTCCGTGCACTGGACGACTCGTCGGTTGGTGTCGTTCTCGTGGTCATGGTTGGTGTTCGACGAAGCCCTTCGCGAGTTCGGCGGTGGCGCGACGCAGGCGATACGAGACCGTCGAACGCGGCAGGTCGAGTTCGTCGGCGAGTTCGTCGAGGGTCACCTCCCTGGGTGTCTCGAAGTAGCCGCGCTCGACCGCGACCGCGAGCGCCTCGCGTTGTTCCGGACGCACGCCCTCCGGGGAGAGCAGCCGGCTGTCCCACTGGCCCCCCTCCGTGAGGTGGTCGAACGAGAAGTCCAGGCCGTCACCGAGGCGGGCGCTCAGGGTGTCGTACAGCAGGCCGATCTGGTCGTCGTTCTGGACGAACACCTGCCAGTGTGCCGTCTCTCCGTCTCGTGTCTGTCTGAAGAGGACGCCGTCGTCGACGTACTTCGCAGCGATGACCGGGACCGCGTCGCAGTACGTCACGTCGCTGACGTACGTGAAGGTGACGAGCCGCCGCGGGTCCGAGGCCAGGGTGCTCGTCTGTCGCGTCGCGTCACAGGGACGACCGCTCACCGAGTCCCGGTCCATGGACTCCGCGAGCACCAGGTCGCTGACGGCGGTTATCGACTCGGTGTCGCCGGTGACGCTCTCGAGAACCCACATCTCGGCGGGGTCGAAGCACGCGTAGACGGCCTCCGAGCGCAGCGAGTCGTCCTCGATGAACGCCTGCATGTACTCGTCGGCACCGTCGTCGTATCTGATGTCGAACGCGAACTCGTACATCTCCGTCATCGACCGGTCCTCGCGGCTGGGCCGAGCCGACACGCGGCCGGAGCGGTTCGGGTTGGCCCTCGACAACTCGCTCGATTTGGGTGGCTGGTACGTAGCATCTCGTGCATGAGACCGCTTCGGTCCCTTCGACGGGTGGTATCGGTCGTCCTCGGCTGCCGGGTCTGCGTGCCGGCGAGCCTGGCTGTACTGATCGCGGTCGCCGGCGTCGTGTACGGGCTGACCAACGACGACGTGGTGACAGCGCTCGGTGCACTCCTGTTCCTGCCGAGTGCGGCGATCCTGTTCGGCGTCGCCGCACGCCGGTGCTCCGACCGGGTGCCGTTCCGGGAGCGTCGAGCTAACTGACCCGGGCTCCGGAACAGCCCCGCCGGCTGGAGACGCTCGGCCGACACGTCGCGATCTGCACCAGCGCTCCGCTCACTGTTCATCTTGGAGTCGTGCCGTCACCAATCTGTCGACGTTGTACATGAAGACGGCGACGAGTGCGAGGACCGTCGCCAGGTAGACGACGAGCTCCGGCGGTCCCGAGGCGAACCCACCGAGGAGTGCGCCGAGGAACCCGACGGCGACGAGTCCGACCCAGGTCACGAAGATTCGGGAGGCCAGCCGCGGCCCTCGTGAGCGACGCCGGGCTGACTCCCCGGAAGCCTCGTCTTCGACCATTGTCAGTACGCCTCCCCTGGTTCCACCGGCCCACGGAACGCGCTGTAGAGGACGACGAAGTACGTCACCACGAGCGGGAGCAGGATGGCCGCACCGATGGACATGAGGTTCAGCGGGAGCGTCGACACGATACTGCCCTCCACGGTGGCACCGACCGCCGGGTCGATGAGCGGGTACATGACGACCGCGACGACGGCGACCAGGCCGTACGTGAGCCCGCCAGAGGCCGCGAGCGCGGCCAGGTGCGCGCCCCGTCGCATCGCGACGGCGTACCCGGCTGCGAGGCCGATTGACGCGACGACGAGTGCCACCACGGCTGGTGACAGGAGCGTGTCGATGCCGTCGGGGAGTCGAACGGCAAGCAGGGCGAGCGTCACGACGACCGCGCCGAGGTACCCCACCACGGCTCGGACGCCGTACGCCGTCACCGCATCGGGGAGGTACTCGCCGGCCTTCAGGCGCAGGAACGCAGCGCCCGAGACCACCGTGAGCAGGACCACGGTGACGCCGACGACGAACCCGACGAGCGTCAGCGAGCGGTCAGCACCGACGAGCCAGTTCCCGGCGAACGCGCCGAGGAGGAACGGGGCGAGGACGCTTCCGGCGACGAACGAGCGACCCCACCAGCGCTGCCACCCTTCGTCGTGGCGCTGCTCGTACATCTCCGGGGCGAGCCCACGGAGGATGAGCGCGCCGAGTATCGCGAACATCAGGAGGTAGTGGCGACTGAACAGGTCGGCGTACACCGCCGGGAACGACGCGAACAGCGCCCCGCCGAAGACGACGAGCCAGACCTCGTTCCCGTCCCAGAACGGTCCGATAGCCGAGAGCACCGCCTCGCGCGCCGTCTCGTCCTCCAGCGTCGCGAAGATAGCACCGGCGCCGAAGTCGAACCCGTCGAGGAACAGGAAGGTGCCGAAGATGGCGAACAGGAGCGCGAACCACAGCTCCGGGAGCGGCAGTCCGAGCAGCGGGCCGTCCGCGAGCGTGCTGGCGCTAATCATCGCCGGTCACCCCGGCCGGGCTTTCGGCCGACTGCCCGCCAACCGACCGCAGTTCGCCGCGGGACGGCGGCCCGCCGCGGATGATGCGGACGACGACGTAGGTGTACAGGACGAGGAGGCCCCCGTACACGAGCGCGAACCCTGCGAGCGTGATCGCGGCCTCGGTGCCGGTCAACCCGGGCGAGACGCCGTCGCTCGTCTTCATCACCCCCTGGATGACCCACGGCTGGCGGCCGACCTCCGTGACGATCCATCCGAGCTCCGTGGCCGCGATGCCGCCGAGCGAGGACGCCATCAACGCCTTGTGCAGCAGTCCGTCCTCGAACAGCTCCCCGGTGTACCAGCGGTAGCCGCCCCAGAACGCGAGCAGGATGAACCAGAACCCGAGGCCGACCATGGCGCGGAACGCCCAGAACACGATGGCGACCGGGGGTGATTCGGTGTCGAACGAGTTCAGCCCGCGTATCTCCGCGGACGGGTCGCCCCCGCTGGCGAGCCACGACGCACCTCCCGGGATGCCGATGCCGAACAGGTCCTTGGCGCGTGGGTCGGTGATGTCCTCGAGCGAGGTGGGGACGGCGACGATGTACTCGGGGACGTACGACTCGGTGTCCCAGACGGCCTCCATCGCGGCGAACTTCTGGGGCTGGGTCTCCGCGACGTGCCGGCCGTACATGTCGCCGTGGAGCACCTGGAGCGGGGCGGTGATGAGCAGGGCGACCAGCGCGATCTTCAGGGTCGCCTCCCAGAACTCGACGTTCCGTATCTGGACCCCCCAGACGTGGTGCCGGAAGACGTAGTACGCCGCCACACCCGCCATGAACAGCGCGACGGACTCTACGGCGGCGTTCTGCATGTGCACGAACATGTAGCCGAACCGCGGGTTGAGGTACGCGGCCATGGGGTCGACGAGGTGCACGACCGTCTGTCCGTTCTCCGTGACGAGCTCGTAGCCCCGCGGCGTCTGCATCCACGAGTTCGCGATGAGAATCCACACTGCCGAGAGCCACGTGCCCAGCCCGACGGCGACTGCGGAGACCATGTACAGCTTGTCGCCCACGCGGTCCCGCCCGAACACGAACACGCCGAGGAACGTCGCCTCGAGCATGAACGCCATCATTCCTTCGACGGCGAGTGGCCCGCCGAACAGTTCGCCTGCCGTCGTCGAGAACGCGGCGAAGTTCGTGCCGAACTCGAACTCGAGGACGATACCCGTCACCGTCCCGACGACGAAGGAGATAGCGAATATCTTGGTCCAGAAGCGACGCAACTGCTCGTAGATCGCCTCGTCTGTCCTGATGTCCTTCCAGGTGAAGTAGACGAGGAAGGGTGCGAGGCCCATACTCATCACCGGGAAGATGATGTGGACGATCGTCGTGAGGGCGAACTGGAGCCGGCTGGCGATTACTGGGTCTATCATGGGTGGTCGGGAGGGCAACGTCGAGGGCGTTCGTCGACGGTTCGACCTACGGAGTTCCTTCGAATAACTACCGTCTTGTCGTGGGACAAAACTCTGGTGCAGGTCACAGCGAACTGGGAACGGGGACTGCTCGTTTGTCTCGCGGCCTCGAGAGAGCGCGCGACGACTCGGGAAAGTTGTCCTCCACCAACGCCAGCGTTTCACTGTTGGGTCCCCTCGTCCCGGCTATGGAGACACGGCACGCGGTCCTCGCGCTCGTCCTCGTCGTGACCCTGCTCATGGCCCTCCGGGGAGTGCTCGCGCTCCTGGAGGGCGACCTCGGGACCTTCGGCCGGCAGGCAGGGGTCGGGGGAATCGTCCTCGCGTTCGGCGTCGCGCTGTACCGCAACTGGGAGGACCTCGGGTGACCCACTCGGGACGGAGTCCGTTCGATACGGCCAGGAGGATGGCAGTGCCCCCGGACAGGATTGTCCCGAGGCCGGTCGGCAGACAGCCGCGCGCCACGATACTCGCGCCAGTCCGGTGCAACGTCGCGTCGAGCTATCCCAGCCAGTCGGCAGGTGCGAGCCGGCGTAACGATAGCCCGGGACGGTCCCACGGGGCCACGGACGGTACGCTTCCACAGGGACCAGGCCCGACCGCGACCCGAACTGCGTCGGTTCGGACCCTGCGAGTTCCCCCGCCGCAGTAGCTGCCCCGGCCGGTCACGCCGGAGTTGTCCTTCGGTCGGTCGCTGGTCCGGTCGCGTGGGCACTTTCGGCACGGACGGCCTCTTGTTGACGCTCCACCCGAACTGAGAAGAGCACCTATACCTTTGAACGAGCGTCTCCGAGTCATGGACGAATGTACGAGTCAATCCTCATTCCCACGGACGGCAGCGAGAGGGCGACCGTCGCCGCCGAACACGCCCTCGAAATCGCGGACCTGCACGACGCGACGGTCCACGTCCTCTACGTCGTCGACGTCAGAATGAGTCCGATCGACGAGACGATGGACCACGACGAGGTCCTCGAACTGCTCGAAGAGGTGAGCGGGAAGCCCACCACCCCGGTTGTCGAGCAGGCTCGTGACAGGGACATCCCCGTGATAGAAGAGATTCGTATCGGCGTTCCGTACGAGGGTATTCGGGAGTACATCAACGAGCATGACATCGATTTCGTGGTGATGGGGACCCACGGTCGAACCGGACTCGACCACACACTGCTCGGCAGCACGGTGGACCGCATCGTCCGGACCGTCGACGTGCCAGTCCTGGCGGTCTGAGCGCTACCGGCCCCGCCCGAAGAGTCGGATGACGCGGTCACGATAGAGGTAGCCGAGCACCGAGAGCACCAGGAGTCCGACAGCGAGTGCCAGCGCGGGGCCGAACTGGTCGGTTCCCAGGAGGTCCCCGAAGACGTTGGCGAGGAAGAACCCCGGTGCCCGTCCAACGAGCGCGATCACGATGAGTTTCCAGAGCGGGATATCCGTGAGGCCACCGGCGAAACAGAGCACGTCGTCGGGCAGCCCCGGCACGAGGAAGAAGAAGAACAACGCCGGCGCTGCGTAGTCCTCGCTCACCGAATCG
The DNA here is from genome assembly GCF_900103505.1 of Haloarchaeobius iranensis. Taxonomy (GTDB): domain Archaea; phylum Halobacteriota; class Halobacteria; order Halobacteriales; family Natrialbaceae; genus Haloarchaeobius; species Haloarchaeobius iranensis. The sequence continues at coordinate 29,700 of NZ_FNIA01000015.1, read as the reverse complement.
AACTGTGCGAGGGCCTCGTCGTGAACGATGTTCTCCACGTAGGCCCGGCCGTATCGGCGTGAGAGCCAGAAGGCGACCGTACTCCCGATCATGATGCCGATCATGTTGTAGAGGGTTCCCAACCACGTGCCGAAGACGTAGCCAGCGACGACTGCCAGCACCTGTCCCGGGATCGGCGCAGCGACGACCTGCACTGCCTGGAGGAGTATCAGCACGAGCGGTGCCAGGACACCGTATCCCGCCACGAACTCGCGTAAGGCTTCCGCGTCTCGCAGGAACGAGAGGTGGCGGCGGACGATGAGTACTGCGGCTCCGAAGGCGACGACGAGCACCAGCAGATGGAGCAGGAACCGCCTCCGACTCTGCTTCGATTCGAACAGCTGGAACTCTGCCAGCTGTGTCCGTACCCGCTCGAGGCGTGAATGCATGATGGCGAGGATTCCAGTCATTCTGATTCTACGTTCAGCTTACTTTGGCGTACCGGTCGGGACGAGGCGTCCGGGTCCAGCCACCCGGTCACGGTGAACGCCCAGAGAACCGACAGGACGATGGGGTGTGCAGTACGGCGAACAGTCGACAGGCACTCCGGACGGACCCAAGACGGCCAATCAAGACAGTGCCCGCCCAACCCACGTGTACTGATGGTCTCACTCTCGACACGCCGCGTGATGGCCTGGGGTGCGGTCGCCGTGGCGCTCTCGGTGCTGGCGATCCCCTGGTTCCTCTGGCGGGACAGCACGGTCGTCGCCGGGCTCCCGGTGTGGCTCTGGTGGCATATCGGCTGGATGCTCCTCGCGGCCGGTGTGTTCCGACTCTTCGCCCGGCAGGCGTGGGGCATCGGTATCGAGGAGGCGTGACCGATGTCGGACACAGTCCTCCAGCTCGGTATCGTCACCGCGTACCTGCTGGTCGCGCTCGGGGTCGGCGTCTTCGCCTACCGGCTCACCGACCGGACCGCGGAGGATTACTACCTCGCGTCGCGTACCTTCGGCACCTTCGTCCTGCTGTTCACGACCTTCGCGACGCTGCTGTCGGCGTTTACCTTCTTCGGCGGCCCGAACCTCGCGTACTCGGCGGGGCCGGAGTGGATTCTCGTGATGGGCCTGATGGACGGCATCCTCTTCGCCGTCCTCTGGTACGTGCTGGGCTACAAGCAGTGGCTCGTCGGGCGCAAGAACGGGTACGTGACGCTCGGGGAGATGCTCGGCGACCGGTTCGGCTCGACGTGGCTCCGGGGCGGCGTCGCGGCGGTCAGCATCTTCTGGCTGTTCCCGTACGTGATGCTCCAGCAGAAGGGAGCGGGCCAGGCTATCGTTGGTCTGACCGACGGGGCCGTCCCCTTCTGGGTCGGCGCTGGCGGAATCACACTGTTCATGATACTCTACGTCGCCATCGCGGGGATGCGCGGCGTCGCCTGGACGGACACGATACAAGGGGTGTTCATGCTGGGTATCGTCTGGGTGGCCGTCGGGTGGGTGCTCTCGGCGGCGGGCGGAGCGACGGCCGCGACGGACGCCGTTGCGACCTCGAACCCCGAGTTCCTCCGGCTGGGCGGCGGTCTCTACTCGCCGCAGTGGATGCTCTCGACCGCCATCAGCATCGCCTTCGGCGTGACGATGTTCCCGCAGATCAACCAGCGGTTCTTCGTGGCGCGGTCGAAACGCGTGCTCAAGCGGACCCTGGCGCTGTGGCCCGTGCTCGTCGTGTTGCTGTTCGTCCCGGCGTTCATGCTCGGGACGTGGGCGGCGGGGCTGGGCGTCGAGGTGCCCGCGGACGGGAACGTCGTCCCGGCAGTCCTCGAGGCGTACACCGCACCGTGGTTCACGGCGGTCGTCGTGGCCGGAGCGATGGCCGCGATGATGTCCTCCAGCGACTCGATGCTCCTCTCGGGGGCCTCCTACCTCACCCGGGACCTCTACCGGCCACTGACCGGGCAGGCCGAGGCGGTCGACGACGCGCTCGGCGGGGAGGCGACGGTCGCCCGAATCGGGGTCGTCATCTTCGCGTCGCTCTCGTTCGTCGCCAGCCTCTACGCACCCGGGACCCTGGTCCAGATCGGCGATACCGCGTTCAGTGGCTTCGCCCAGCTCGCGCTCCCGGTGCTGGTGGCGCTGTACTGGGACGAGACGACGAAGTGGGGCATCTCTACCGGCATCGCGGGCTCGCAGCTGTTCTACGTCGTGAGCACGTTCGACGTGCTGCGCCGGCTCTCGGACCTCCTCCTCGGCCGGCCGGCGGTCGTGCTGCCGGCGGACTACGCCGGCTGGACACCGGCCATCGCGGGGATGCTCCTCGGACTCGTGCTCACGGTCGCTGTCTCCATGTGGACCACGAAGAGTGTCGGTGAAGACACATCGGTCTATACCGTCTCCGGAGCGGAGGCAGACTGAGGATCCGGAGGAACTCGCCAGCCTCCCGTCGTACCTCTGACCCGGCAACGTGAGCACTGTCCTCTGGGTGATCGGTGCCTGCGTCAGGGAGGGGGCGGCGGCCGTCGACTGGCGGCTGTTGCGTCTGTCACCGGCAACACGTATAAACCGTCTGAGCCGGTAAAGGAGAACATACTTAATGGCTCGTCTGAACCGGCAATCGGAGACGGAGGAGACGCAGACCGAAACGGACACGGAAGAGTCGGAGACGGAATCCTGTCCGGAGTGTGAGTCTGAGCGTCTGGTAACGAGCGGTGACGGCGATGAACTCGTCTGTGACGACTGCGGCCTGGTGCTCGAGGACGAGATGATCGACCGGGGGCCCGAGTGGCGCGCGTTCAATCACGGGGAACGCGAGAGCAAGAGTCGGGTCGGGGCACCGACGACACAGACGATGCACGACAAGGGGTTGACCACCCAGATCGACTGGAAGAACAAGGACGCGTACGGTCGGTCCCTCTCCTCGGAGAAGCGCAGTCAGATGCACCGCCTCCGGAAGTGGCAGGAGCGCATCCGGACGAAGGACGCCGGGGAGCGAAACCTCCAGTTCGCCCTCAGTGAAACCGACCGGATGGCCAGCGCACTGGGCGTCCCGCGGTCAGTTCGGGAGGTCGCGTCGGTCATCTACCGGCGCGCACTGAACGAGGACCTGATCCGCGGCCGGTCAATCGAGGGCGTGGCAACGAGCTGTCTCTACGCCGCCTGTCGGCAGGAGGGGATTCCGCGGAGTCTCGAGGAGGTATCGGAGGTCTCGCGCGTCGAACAGAAAGAGATCGGGCGCACGTACCGGTACATCTCCCAGGAGCTCGGCCTCCGGATGGAGCCGGTCGACCCGAAGGAGTACGTCCCCCGGTTCTGTTCCGAGCTCGGCGTGAGCGAGGAGGTGGAGATGAAGGCGAAGGAGATAATCGACGTGACGGCCGAGAAGGGGCTCCTCTCCGGGAAATCTCCCACGGGGTTCGCCGCGGCTGCGATCTACGCGGCGTCGCTCCTCTGCAACGAGAAGCAGACACAGCGCGAGGTGGCTTCCGTCGCCCAGGTGACGGAGGTCACGATACGGAACCGGTATCAGGAACAGATCGAAGCGATGGGCATCCAGTGACCGGCTGAGAGAACTCTCACGGCCGGGCTCCTCCGCTAGAGGAACTCGGTGTTCTGTGGCCCGTTCGTGACGTGTACCTCGAACGGTTGCGTGTCGACGTGGTCCTGCTCGACGAGGTGCCAGTAGGTCTCAGCCAGTCGGTCGGGGTCGATGAACGTGTCGTCGTCGCGGTCCGGCGACCGCTCCCGTGCGCCCGGCCCGTCGATCTGGCCGTCGATGACCACGTGCGCCACGTGGACGCCGTCCGAGCCGAACTCCTGTGCAATGTCCATCGCCATCCCGCGGGCTCCGAACTTCGCAGCGGTGAACCCGATGGCACCGCCCGGACTCCTGACTGCCGAGGTCGCCCCGGTGAAGATGACGGTGCCGCCGTCGTCGTCGAGCATGTCACCGACGGCCTCCTGCGAGCAGACGAACGCGCCGCGACCGGTGACCGCCCAGGCTCGCTCGAACTCCTCGACGCTGGTGTCCAGCAGTCCCGTCCACGATGCGGCACTCGCGTGGTTGACCAGCACGTCGACTGCCCCGAACGCCTCCCTGACTGTCTCGAACGCTTCTCTGACCTGCTCGACGCTCGAGAGGTCCGTCTGGACCGCGAGCCCCTCGCCCGGCTTTGGGAGGTCGGCCGCCAGTTCCTCGATGAACTCGGCCGACCGTGCAAGCAGTGCGACATCACAGCCCGCCGCTGCGAACCTGCGTGCCAGTGACTCACCGAGTCCCGGTCCGACGCCGGCAATGACGGCTGTTCGTGCCATACACGCTATTCGGGGCTCTGTTGCAAAACCGTGGTGCCGAACGGGACGCACTCCCGGAGCTGTCGGCCTGCAGACGACGGCGACTCAGCGCCCGGGGAGCCCCTCGTCGAGCGAGTAGACGCGCTGGCGGGCGTCCTGGAACGAGATGCGGGACATGACGATGCCGCTCTCCTCCAGTCGCGTCACGGCGTCGCGGACGGTTCGGGGCGACAGTAGCGTCGACTCCGCGAGCTGGGACTGGGTCGCCTCCCCCTCGTACTCGAGTGTCTTCGCGACGAGTTTCGCACTCGGGGGGAGGTCCAGTATGTCGGTGTCCTGCTCGGCCGGTGAACGCGAGGTACTCCGGGCCATCGATTCGGACGACGGTCGGAGGCATCTTAACAGCGAACCGCGTGTGTACCGGGATTGCACGAGCGAATCGGCGGTCCCAGCGGGCTGACGAGCGGGCGCCGCGTCCGAGACCCAGCGGGGGCGGTGGGCCTCCGACTCAATCCATCCAGTCCGGGTCGTCTCGGGGTGGACTGAAGATGTCGAGCCCGACGGCCGGCACGTCACCACGATTCTCAGCGCCGTGGGCCTCACCGCCCGGGAACACGTAGGAGTCCCCCGCCTCGACGACGTGGGTCTCACCGTCGACAAAGAACGTCAGTGCTCCCTCGAGGACGTACCCGGTCTGCTCGTGGGGGTGGCTGTGCTCGGGGACCGTCGCACCGGGGTCGACGCGGAAGTGCTGGACGTTCATCTCGGTGCCGCCGGCCAGGAGCTTCAGATGCGCGCCGTCGACAGCCTCGGTCGATTCGACGTCGGATTCTGGAACGATGTCCATGCGGACCCAATCGCGGGACTGGCCCAAATATCCCCCTCCCGTACCTGTAAGCAGTCGGCGTACGAAGTTCACGTATGCCGAAGTCACGGCCGTTCGAACGACATACGGACCGCTACGACGCCTGGTTCGAGGCGAACGATGCCGCGTATCGGTCGGAGGTGGCGTCGCTCGAGCGATTGGTTCCCCACCCGGGTGAGGGGCTCGAGATCGGCGTCGGTACTGCACGGTTCGCCGCGCCGCTCGGGATAGCGGTCGGCATCGACCCGGCAGTCGAGATGTTGGCGCGGGCCCGCCGGCGCGGTGTCGACGTTGCCAGGGGCGTCGCGGAGGACCTGCCGTTCCGCGACGGGAGCTTCGACACGGCGCTGGTCGTCACGACGATCTGTTTCGTCGACGACATCCCGCAGACGTTGTCCGAGGCGCGACGGGTGTTGCGCCCCGACGGCTCGCTGGTCATCGGATTTATCGACAGGGACAGCCCGGTCGGGCAGATGTATCAGGAGACGCAATCGGAGAACCCGTTCTACCGCGAAGCGGTGTTCGTCTCCACGGACGAACTCGTCGACGCGCTCGAGGCGGCAGGTTTCTCGGAGTTCGAGTTCGTCCAGACCATCTACCGCTGGCCGGGCGAGTTGGACGAGCAGGACCGAATCGAGGAGGGGCACGGCGAGGGGTCCTTCGTCGCTATCGAGGCGAGTCCGTAGCGGTCGTGACGACCGCTGGCGGGTTATTCCTGGAGACAGAACCACCAGTCCAGACACTCGTAGCCCTGTTCCTCGGCCCTCGCGACCCGCTCTTCGGCCGCAGCGACGTCTGCCGGTGGTTCCAGCAGGACACGGTCACCGAAGTTCTCGTTGTCCGGCCAGTCGGCCGGTACGGCAACGTCCGTCGCGTCGGCGGTCTGGAGCGCCCGGATGGACCGGAGAATCTCGTCGATGTTCCGGCCGATCTCCATGGGGTACTGGAGTTCGAGCCTGATCACGCCGCCCGGGTCGACGATGTAGACCGAGCGGACCGTGCTCGACCCCATCTCGGGGTGGAGCATCCCGAGTCGCGTCGCGACCGTGCCACCCTCGTCGGCGATGATGGGGAACTCGATGGACTCGTCGAGCTCGTCTTCGATCCACTCGACCCACTTGATGTGGGAGTGGACGCGGTCGACGGAGAGACCGACCAGGCTCACACCGAGTTCCTCGAACTCCGTGGCGCGCTGCTGGAAGGCGACGAACTCGGTCGTGCAGACGGGCGTGAAGTCGCCTGGATGACTGAACAGGACGAACCACTCGCCCTCGTAGTCGTCCGGGAGCGATATCTCTCCGTGGGAGGTCTGTACGGTGAGTTCCGGGAACTCGTCGCCCAAGCCGGGCTTTCGGGGTGTCTCGTCGGGGTTCATCGGTCTACATCGGTGGTAGGTCGAGGGAAGATAAACGGGGAACGGCGGTTCCGTACGCGCTGGAAACAACCGGACATTTTTAGTGTAGTAAATACAATTATGCGAATTACTATATGGCTGTGGGGGAACTCCGGAACTCTTTGCTCTCTCGATTCGGTGCCGTGGAGGGGATAAATACCCTCAGAAAGCTACACTCGCTGTCTCATAATTCCAAATCTCTGTTGTGATGTTGTGAAAAGTGCGAACAACTGACGGCGTCGAATATCGGTGTCACCGTCACCAGCCGTGTAGTTCTCGACGCCACAGGCGCCCGCCGCGCCGCACTCGCACCGTGGACCGCGCTGGCAGCTCACGCGCGGGATGGAACGACAGAACGGTGCACGCAGCGCCGGCCCCACCCGACCGCACGCACGACGGCAGTCGCGAGCCCTGCTGGGATGGGGATGAGAGCGCCACAGTTCATAGCGGGTATCTGTCTACGTGGCGTGGAACGGGGCCGGTGCGACAGGGCCTACGCGTGGGGTGTCCCACGCCCCCGGTCGGCACCACCTGACGTCGCGGAGCCTACTTCTCGAACGCTCGCTCGCCCGCCTCGATGGGCACGTCGAGCCAGTTCTCCGTCGGCGGCAGCGGGCACTCGTACCGGTCCGAGTACGCACACGTCGGGTTGTACGCCTCGTTGAAGTCGAGAATCCAGCGGCCGTCCTCGGTGCGGTGGTGTTCCGGCTCCAGGTCGAGATACCGTCCCGCGCCGTAGGTCTCCTCGCCGCTGGTCTCGTCGCGGAAGGGGACCCAGAGGCGGTCCTCCTCGGAATCGCCCTTGTACGCCGTGACGCTCACCGCCTCGCCCGCGATCTCCACCGTGAACTCGCCCCAGGCGAGGTACTCCTGTTCGCCGTCGGTGCTGGTGCCGACGACCACTGGCTCGGGCTCGTCGTACGCCTCCAGTTCGACGACGAACCGGTAGTCCGGGTCGACCTCGTAGTAGTCCAGCCCGTCGAACTCGGCTCGAACGTCGGGTGGGAGCGGCGAGCGCTGGTCCTCGCCGAAGTACTCGTCCTTCCGTTCGCGCTGTGCCTCGACCTCCCGCGCCCACTGCTGCGTGTGCTGCTCCGTCATGTGTACCAGTGTTCTACTTCTCGCCCTGGCTTCTTTAGTATTGTGATGTAGATGAAATATTGGCCCCGCTCGGCCCTGCCGTGGTGTCCGCTGCAGTATCGCCGTCGGGTGGGGTGGCAGGACGCCCGTTCGGGAGGTCCTCGGTCACGGCTCGGCGTACAGGAGGGTTCGTCGGCAGTCGGGACACACGTACGGTACCGGTGTCAGTATCTCGTCCGCGCGCACGCTGCTGAGGAAGCCGTCGTCCGACGCCTCCGAGACGATAGACAGTTCACCGATAGCATCGGTTCCTTGCAGTTCCATCTCCTCCAGCTGCTCCCCGCAATCCGGACACGTTCTCTCGGCTACCATGCGGGATGGAGTTGTGGCTGCCCTCGAAAAACGGTGTTGCTGTCTTCGCTGTCGGTGCCGGGCTAGTGAGTGTGGACGGTCCGTTGCTCGCGACCCTGAACGGGCGGACTCTGCCGGACCGGGCCGACTCGCCATCGGCCCCGTCCGGGTCTCAACACCCGATTCCTGCCAGCAACTACCGCGCCGGCACACCACAGCAGTGCCTGGGAGGGCGGACGCCGAGAGAGGGCGACGGTGGCGAGCGGTCGAACAGTCGCCTGGTAGGTACCGTGGCGACACCCGAGAATCAAAATTGTAGAATCGACACAATACTTTATGGTCGCGGCGAGCGAAGAACTGCGTATGTCTGGCCCGTTCGTGATCGTCGGCGGTGACGCGGCAGGGATGAGTGCGGCGAGCAAAGCGAAGCGGGACGACCCGGACCGCGACGTGCTCGTCTTCGAGAAGGGTGAGTGGGTGTCGTACGGTGCCTGTGGCCTCCCCTACTACGTCAAGGGCGACGTGGAGACCCTGGAGGACCTCGTCTCGGTGACGCCCGAGGCCTTCGTCGAGGAGCGCGGCATCGACCTGCGGACGAACCACGAGGTGACGGCCATCGACCGGGAGCGTCGGACGGTGACCGTCGAGGGACCCGACGGTGCGTTCGACCAGGAGTACGCCGACCTCCTGATCGCGACGGGGGCGCATGCGGTGGTTCCTCCCTTCGACGGGATGGACCTCGACGGCGTGTTCACGCTCCACGACATGAACGAGGCGGCGGCCATCCGCGGCTATCTCGGACTGGACGCGCCGAGTGCGAGCCTCCCGGAGACGGGCTACGGGGAGGCGGCCGCGGAGTACGCCGAGTCGGAGCAGCCGGAGTCGGTCGCCGTCATCGGTGGCGGCTACGTCGGCATCGAGATGGCGGAGGCCTTCGCGGCCCACGGCCTCGACGTGCACCTCTTCGAGATGTTGCCGCACACGCTCCAGCCCTTCGGGGCCGCGGCGGCGACCGTCGTCGAGGACCACCTCCGCGAGCAGGGTGTCGACCTCCACCTCGACACGGCCGTCGACGGCATGGTGGGTGACGGCCACGTCGAGGCCATCGCGGCCGGCGACCTGACCGTCCCGGTCGACCTCGCGCTGGTCGGCGTCGGTGTCGCCCCGAACACCGAACTCGCGGAGGCAGCGGGCATCGAACTCGGGCCGACCGGTGCCATCGCGACGGACGAGTACGGCCGGACGAACGACGAGCACGTCTTCGCGGCGGGGGACGACGCCGAGATGACCCACGTCGTGACCGGCGAGCCCGACCACGTCCCGCTGGCGTTGACGGCGAACCGTGCCGGGCGTGCCATCGGCGCGACGGTCGCCGGTGACCCCACGCCGGTGGGCGAGATAGCGGGCACCGCCGCCGTCAAGGCGTTCGACCTGGAGGTCGCTCGGACCGGTGTCGTCGACGAGGAGGCGGCCCGCGAGGCTGGGTTCGACCCGGTCTCGGTCACCATCACTGCGCAGTCCCGGGCGCACTACTACCCAGGCGACGAGGAGATCCAGGTCACGCTGCTCGGGGACAGAGAGAGCGAGCGCGTCCTCGGAGCGAGCATGGTCGGTCGTGAGGGCGTCGCGAAGCGGATCGACACCGTCGCGACGGCGCTGTACGCCGGGATGACCGTCCACCAGCTCTCGTACCTCGACCTGGCGTACGCGCCGCCGTTCAGCCCCGTCTGGGACCCGGTCCTGACCGCCGGGAAGGTGCTCGACGGCAAGCTGTCGTCCTGACGTGACCCGGCTCGGGGTCGACCCCTGAATCAGTCCCCGTGGGGCGAACACCCAACCCTGTAGTACCGACCCTCGTGCTGGACGATGGCGGTCCCGCCGTCGCCGCCGTTCCGCTGGTACGGACACCTGACGCCGAGTTCTGACAGCGCACGGACCGCGTCCCGCTCGTGCTCGAACCCACGCAGCGACAGGTGGCACTCCCGGAACCCCTCGGCGTCGGTCTCGCAGTTCCCGGACGAGAACAGGGCGGACGCGACCACGGGCCGGTCCGACAGCGACCCCACCGTCGCGTCGTCGACAGGCGACGCCGGCACCTCCTGGGCGGTGACGACGTAGCCCCATCCCCAGCCGATACCGACCGCGGCCAGCAGCATGAGCAGCACCACGGCCGGGACGCTCCCGACGAACGTCGGCAGTGCGCCGGACCGAACGTCGAACCGGAGCCAGAGGAGCACCGGGGCCCCCAGGAGTACCAGCACGAGCAGCAGGAGCGCGATGGGCGTCGACGGGAACCCGGCCAGGGCGACGGCAGTGAAGGCGACGGGCACCCCGAGGAAGACGAGCAGGACGGCGACGAGTGCGTCCCGGTTCGCGAGCCCGGTGTGCACGTAGTCGGCGACGACCAGCGGGACGAGGACCGCCGCGAGACCGCTGACGAGGAACTGGAGGAGGATGGCCGCTTCCGTTGCCCCGCTCGGGCCGAGTCGCAGGTACAGTGCGTCGTAGACCGGGCGCTGGAGGCCGGTGGTGACGTTGAGCAGCACCAGGGCGACGGCGAGGGTACCGACCAACCCGAGCAGGACGTCGGCGACGCCCCGTCCGATGCGTCGGATGATGGCGCTGGTGTCGGTCATGGGTGGGCGCCGACCGGGATGGTCCGGTCTGACTACCCGAACTACAGCCGCCTGCCGCAAGTGTGTTATGGAGTACCGTGACTTGGTTCTCAGTCGGACTCCACAGCGGCCGGGACCTCGTCGCGGTCGTCGGTGGCGTCGACGCCCACGTGTTCGGCGACCTGTCTGCGGTTCACCTCGCCGATGCGGTCGGCGACGGCGTCGACCATGTCGAACAGCTCCTCCTTGACCGGGCTGTCCTCGTCCCTGATGGTGGGCCCCTCCGTCGAGCCGCTGTCGAAGTCGGGGTGGACCGGCAGTTCGGAGAGCACCGGCACGTCGTAGTCCTCGCGTATCTCGTCGCCGCCCCCCGCGCCGAACACCTCGTGGGTGTCGTCGCAGCTCGGGCACCGGAACGCGCTCATGTTCTCGACGACGCCGAGGACCGGGGCGTCGTGGTCCGCGAACAGCTTCAGCCCCTTCCGGGCGTCGGCGACGGCCATCTCCTGGGGCGTCGTGACGATGACGACGCCGGCGACCGGGAGCGTCTGGAGCAGGTTCAGCGACGCGTCGCCGGTGCCGGGCGGGAGGTCGACCACGAGGTAGTCGAGTCTGCCCCACTCGACCTCCTCGACGAACTTCATCATCACGTTGTTCACCATCGGACCGCGCATCACCGCCGGCTGGTCGCCGTCCGGCATCAGGTGGTCGGTGCTCATCACGGCGACGCCCTCGGAGCGTGGCGGGACGATGTCGCCGTCCGGCATCACGCCGGGTTCGTTCTCCGACGGGAGCAGCCGTGGGACGTTCGGGCCGTGTACGTCCGCGTCGAGGATGCCCACGCGGGCACCGCGGTCGTTCAGTCCGGCGGCGAGGTTCGCGGCGACGGTCGTCTTCCCGACGCCGCCCTTGCCGGAGGCGACGGCGACGACGTTGCGGACACCCGGGAAGACCTCCTGGTCGAAACCGTGTTCCTCGCCGATATCGGCGCGGAGGTCCGGCTCCATCCCGGCGTCCTCCACGATATCTCGAATATCGTTGCCGATCTCCAGTTCGGTCGGTGCGTAGGGGGCGTTGAACGCGAGGGAGACGGTTGCTCCCTCGTGGTCGATGTCGATGTCGTTCACGAGGCCCAGGGAGACGATATCGTCGTCGTTCATGGGATCCTCGACGGCTCTCAGTCTGTCTTCGAGTTCGGATTCGGGTAGTGGCATGGGTGGTGTGTCGTGATGTGAGTGGGTGGTTGTCCGGCGGTGCCTCAGAAGTACAGCACGTCGATGGCCATCGTGGCGACGAACAGGCTCCCCCACAAGACCGTGGTGAGTCCGACGAGGTAGCCGACGCCGAGCCAGGCCTTCGACCGGTCGCTCGGCTCGCCGACGTACCAGGCGACGACCATCAGGTACACCGGCGCGAGCACGATGCCGAAGATGAGGTACGTGCCCGGGCCGACGAACGGGAGCGAGTGGCCGCCCCCACCGCTGCTGGCGGCCAGCGGCAACAGTGCGGCCAGCACCGTCGGGAGTGCCGCCGCAGTCATGCGTCGTCCCCCCCCTCGTGGGCCGCCTCGATGGCGTGCAGTTCGACCACGGGGATGACCTTCGCGACGACGAGGAAGAACAGGACGACGATGCCGACGGTCCCGAGCAGCGCCGACAGCTCCACCGGAGAGGGGACGTAGACGCCCGGCACGCCGTCGTACAGCTGGAAGTGCGCGTGCTGGAGCCCCTCGACGACGAACAGCACCTTCTCGACGAGAGTGCCGACGAGCACGCCGAACGAGAGCGCCACCAGCACGGGAATGCTGAACAGCGAGGGCCGCAGCGAGCACGCGAACACGTACAACATCGCGGCGAGCACGAGTCCGATGGCGACCCAGTACACCGGCGTCGCTATCTTCACCTCCGTCGCGTGCTGGAGCGTCGTCGGCGCGGCGAAGATGCCGGTGATGACCTGCTGGAGCTGGAGCCAGAGGAAGATGAGGCCGAAGAAGCCCAGCCACTTCGCGAGTCCCCGGAACACCTCGACCGGGACGAGCTCCTCCCAGCCGTAGGCACGGCGGAACGACGCCGCGACGATGATGATGCCGCTGACCGCGGAGGTCAGCGCGATGGAGAGGAACGACGGACCCTGGACGCCGCCGGCCCAGCCGGCCATCGACGGGAGCAACGCGAACAACCACGGGATGACGCCCCCGTGGAGCAGCAGCGGTGCCATGATGATGATGGCGAAGGCGATCCACCAGACCATCCGCTCGACGATGGCGTCCTCGCGCTCCGAGTACCCGACCATCAGCACCGCGTACACCGGTTCGAGCTGGTCCGGCAGTCGGTCACGCAGCCGGTGGATATCGTACCGGATGGTCAACGCGAGGTACGTCGCCGTCAGGACGAAGTAGGCCGTGATGACCGTCACGTCCCACATCAACGGCGACCACTGGACCCGCGTCGGCCACGCGGGGAGCACGCTCGTCACCAGCCTGTCCGGCCGGCCGACGTGGATGAGGATGAACACGCCGGCACAGGTCAGTGCCGCGATGGTCAGCAGTTCGGCCATGCGGGCGACCGGCTGGTACCGGTCCATCCCGAGCAGTCGAACCGCGGCCGACAGGATGATGCCGCCGTGGGCGATGCCGACCCACCAGATGAACGCGCCGATGTAGAGCCCCCACGGCACGCCGCCGCCGGAGCCCCAGTCGGCGAGGTTCGTCACGATGAGGCCGTGCTGGAGCTGTTGCAGGTAGAAGAACACCCAGACGCCGATGGCACCTAGCGCCGCTACCAGCGCGAGCAGGTACTGCTTCGACAGCGTACCGATGGGGCGGACGAGCGTCTCGCGGCTCACGTCGGTCGTGTCGACGCTCATGCCTCCTCACCCTCCTCGTTGGCGGCGGCACCGTCGTCGAGCACCTCACTACGGTCGTCGACGAGCCCGACATCCTCGTAGGAGACCGGCCCCTCGACCTGTTCGGCGTGGGGCGACGGCTCGTTGCCGATGTAGTGGACGTTCGGGCTCGTCCCGCGCTCCTCCAGCAGGTTGAACGTCGAGACCGTGTGCTCGGTCCGGTCCGGGAAGGAGGAGCGGTCGTTCTCCTGTTCGCCCCGGTACTCGTGGAGGTGCTGGTTCGGTGCGCTCTCCTCGTCGTTGAGGTCGCCGAAGTGGATGGCGTCCATCGCACAGGCCTCCTCGCAGGCGGTCGTCCCGACCCTCTCCTCGCCCATCTGGCCGTCCTGCCGGTCGACGCAGAAGGTACATTTTCCCATGACGCCCTCCGGCGGCCGCGACCCGACCCACTTCCCCCGGTCGTCGAGCTGGTGCTCGTTCGGGATCTCCGCGTCCGGCACGTCGGGCTCGCCCCACTGGAAGTAGTTCACGCCGTACGGGCACGATACCTCGCAGTACCGGCAGCCGATACAGATGTCGTAGTCCGTGAGCACGAGCCCGTCCTCGTCGCGGGTGTGGCGCGCGCCGACCGGGCAGACCTTCGTGCACGGCGAATCGGTGCAGTGCTGGCAGGGCCGGACGAGGAAGTTCTCGTCGTCCTGGTTGCGGTCCTCGTAGGTGAAGACGTACATCCAGTTCGCGCCGCGGGAGAGGCCGTGCTCCTGCGAGCAGGCGCTGACGCAGGCGAGGCAGCCGTCGCAGTTGTTGAGGTTGATGACCATCCCCCAGCGGGTGCCATCGCCGTCCGTCGGCGTGTCACCGTGCTCCCCGCCGGAGCCGCTCCCGGCACCGGCGAAGACGCTCAGTGCCGCGGCAGCCGCACCGCCCTTGGCGAGCAGTTCCCGCCGCGAGACGTCCTCCCTGTCGGCGAGGGCCGCCAGCGACTCGCGGACGCTCGTCGCGTCCGAGGTCTCCGATACCACCTCGCCGTCGAGGTCGTCCCGGAGCTCGGGGAGTTCGCGGGCGTCCTGGCCGAACTCCTCGAGCATGTCCTCGTGGTACCTCGCGTAGAACTCCGCGTCACTCAGCTCACCGGCGACGACCCGCTGTGCGTCACGGGCCATCTCCAGACCGAGGTCGGTATCGTACTCCGTCTCCGAGAGCACGCGCCGCATCTCGGTCTCGGACTGGTCGTCGAACGGGAGCCGTCCCTCGTCATCCATGTCGGTTCACCTCCAGTTCCCATCGCATCCCCGGGTCTGTACTCGTCATCGTGTACCAGTCGAGACTGGTGGCGGTCGAGTCATAACCCATCACGCCGGTTCTCAGAACCCGGAACGCAGCCAGAATATGTTCGCTGGGGGACTCAAGTGACGCTTCGGTCACCGGCGTGGGGAGCCTCCCCGGGTGAACCTTGGCTTACCCTTTTCACTGGTGTCCCCGATTGGTACGATAGTAATGGGTACTGGACAGGAGGAGATCTCGACCACCGAGGGCGCGAACCGCGAAGGAGAGGTGCCGGAGCGGGTCGTCAAAGCCGAATCCGCGTCCGGCGAGACGTCGGTCACCGAGGAAGGGACCGAGCTCGAACGGACGATCGGCCTCAAGGGCGGCCTCGCCATCGGCGTCGGGACGATGATCGGCGCGGGCATCTTCGTCTTTCCCGGGCTCGCGGCCGGACAGGCCGGGCCGGCGGCCGCCGGGTCGTTCGGCATCGGTGCGGTCATCGCCCTGCTCGTCGCGCTCCCGGCCTCGGAGCTCGCGACGGCGATGCCGAAGTCCGGCGGCGGCTACTACTTCATCTCCCGGGCGCTCGGCGCGCTCGCGGGGGCCATCGTCGGCATCAGCATCTGGCTCGGCCTCGTCTTCGCGACGGCGTTCTACCTGGTCGGCTTCGGCAACTACGCCGCGGCCGTGCTCGCCGAAGCGGGCGTCGCCATCGGCGGCGTCCCGGTCGTCGTCCCGCTCGCACTCCTGTTCGGGGTGCTGCTGACCGTCCTGAACCTGGTCGGCACCGAGAACGCCGCGACGCTCCAGAACTACGTCGTCGGGCTCCTGCTCACCATCCTCGTCCTGTTCCTGAGCTTCGGAAGCCTCGACGCTGTCGGTGTGTTCGGGGGGAGCTCCACCCCCGAACGGTTCCTGCCGTTCGGGCCGCTCCCCGTGTTCACGACCGCCGCGCTGGTGTTCACGTCGTACCTCGGCTTCGCACAGGTCGCGACGGTCGCCGGGGACATCAAGGACCCCGGACGGAACCTCCCGCTGGCGATGGTCGGGTCGGTCCTCATCGTCGGCACGCTGTACGTGGTGACCATCTTCGTTGCCACCAGCGCCTTCGACAGCACCACGCTCGCCGGGTTCGGCGAGACGGCCATCGTCGAGGTCGCGCGGAACTTCATCGGGGCACCGGGCGCTATCGTCATCCTCGTCGCCGGGCTGCTGGCGACGGTCTCGAGCGCCAACGCGTCCATCCTCTCGACCTCGCGGGCGGTGTTCGCGCTGAGCAAGGACGCCATCCTCCCGCGGTTCGCGAGCCGGATAAACCTGCAGTACGGGACGCCTCACATCGCACTCGCGATGGGTGGGGGGCCCGTGCTCGTCCTCGTCGCTCTCGGCGAGGTCGAAGTGCTTGCCGAGGTCGCGTCGTTCCTGCATCTCGTCATGTACGGGCTGATGTGCGTGGCGCTCATCGCCATGCGGCGCGACGAGCCCGAGTGGTACGACCCGGACTTCCGGGTCCCTGCCTACCGGCTGGTCGCGGGCCTCGGTGCGGTCGCGAGCTTCGGACTCATCCTATTCATGAAACCCATGTCACAGATAATCGGTGTCGCGATCATGGTCGCATCGGCTGGCTGGTTCGTCTACTACGCCAACGACGTCTCGCTCAAGGGGGTGCTCTGAATGTCGTGGGACGCCACCGAGGACCCCGCTGACTCGGGGGACCTCGCCGTGCGTGAACCGCCGAAGATACTCATCCCGGTTCGGGTGCTGGAGGGCCAGACGGTTCCCGAACCGCTCGTCGAGTTCCTCGCGCCGGCTGAGATCGTCGTCCTCGGCTACCACGTGCTACCCGAACAGACCCCCACTGAGCAGGGGAGCATGCAGTTCGAGGACCGTGCTCAGGAGGCTGTCGATGCCATCGCCGAGGCGTTCCGCGATGCCGGCCGGGACATCGAGACCCGCATCGTCTTCACCCACGACCGCGACCAGACCGTCGAGCGGGTCGCCGAGGAGGTCGGTGCGACGGCGACGCTCCTCCCGAACCCGAGCGGGGAGGTCGAGGACGTGCTCGTCGCGGTCCGGGGGAAGATCGACGTCGCCCGTCTCGTCGACCTCGTCGCGGCGCTGCTCGTCGACGGCGACGAACGCGTCACGCTCTGGGGCGTGAAAGGCGGCGGCTACGACGCCGAGTCCGCGGTCCAGCGGGCCGACGCCACGCTCGAACAACGGGGCTTCGACCCGGACCGCATCGCCGTGGAGACCGGCGACTCCGAGACCCCCATCTACGACATCGTCGCCCGGACAGCCGAGTTCGACGTCGTCGTCATGGGCGAGGGTGGCCCGCCGGTGCTCTCGGCGGTGTTCGGCGACGACGCGGAGCGCGTGGCGGAGGGCGCGGTCGCGCCGGTGCTGGTCGTTCGGGACCTGCCGGAGCCGGCCGAGTCCGAGGACGAGGCGGACGCCACCGACGGCGATGCGGACGACCGAGACGAGCAGCAGGACGAGGGGGCTGGAGCGGGCACCTGAGGCCGCACTCAGTGGTCGCGGTTCAGGTACGTGCTGACGACCTCCCGTTCGGCCTTCTGGAGATGCTCCGACGCGGTGCTCGGTGCGCAGTCCATCGCCGCGGCGACCTCGTCCCGCCCGGCCTCGCGCGGCACCTCGTAGTAGCCGAGCTCCAGCGCGGTCCGGAGGGCCTCGTCCTGCCGGGGCGGGAGTGACGGCGGGATGGGCGGTCTGCCGAGGTCGTACTCGCCGACGCGTTCGAGCGTGGCGTCGATACCCGGCGGCACCGACTCGACCGCCGCCTGGAGCGTGGCCGTCGGCCCGACGATTCGGGCGGTGATGGTCCCGTCGTGGTGGTACTGAATCGGGAACACGGGGATGAGCCCCTCCATCGTCCCGACCTCGAACAGTCGCCACTCGATGGGGTGCGGCTCGGAGTGGACGTAGACGTAGCCCCTGTTCTCGGCGAACCGCGTCACGTCGTGCTCCAGCACGAGGTCGGTCGCCGCGAGCACCTCGACGAACCGGTCGATGTCGCCGTCCACGTATAGCAGCACGGTGGCCCGCGGCGGGTCCAGCGAGGGTGCCCAGTCGACCATCTGCGCCTCGCGGAACACGTCGGGGTCGGTCAACGACGGGACGAGGGGGTGGAGCTCCGCCTCCGACCCCGCGACCCGGAGCGTGAGGTAGCGCATTCGTCCGCCGGTTCGAGAGACTTTGATAAATACCCCGACCAATGTCGGCAGTTCCAGCTTGGTTTCGCGCGGCCAACAGTCGAGCATGCAGGTGTTCATCGCCGGCGCGACCGGCGTCCTCGGACGTCGACTGGTCGCACTGTGTTCGGCCCGTGGCCACGAGGTCGTCGGACTGACCAGGGACGATGCGGGGGCCGAGCTGGTCCGGGAGTCGGGCGGTGACCCCCGTCGCGGCGACGTGCTCGACCGCGAGTCAGTGGTCGAGGCCGCCAGCGGTGCCGACGTGCTGGTCCACGCGGCGACCGAGATCCCGACGGACACGAACCCGTCCGAGGAGGAGTGGGCACTGAACGACCGCGTCCGACGGGTGGGTGCGGAGAACCTGGTGGCCGCCGCGGCCGAGTACGACGCCGACCGGGTCGTCCTCCAGAGCGTCGTCTGGGTCGCCCGCCAGCCCGACGGCAGCCAGTTCGACGAGGAGAGCGAACCGCACCCGGACCGCTCGACGCGGTCGGCGCTGGCGGCCGAGCGCATCGTCCGCGACGGCGCCGACGAGCACGGGTACGAGCCGGTCGTCCTCCGCGACGGCTACTTCTACGCCGCCGACACGGCGCACACGAAGCTGTTCGGTGAGCGACTGGCGGACCGCCGACTGCCGATCATCGCCGGCGGCCTGCTCGGTCGGGCCGACGCCGAACTCTCGTTCGTCCACGTGGACGACGCTGCGAGGGCCTTCGCCGCGGCTGTAGACGGCGATGCGACGGGGACGTTCCACGTGGTCGACGACCGCCCGACGACGTACGCCGAGTTCCTCCGGGGCTTCGCCGACCGGCTGGACGCCCCGAAACCGCGCCGTGTCCCGGCCTGGCTCGCCGGCCTCGCAATCGACGATAACATGCGACGACTGCTCACGAGGCCGATGCCCACCTCGAACGCCCGCTTCCGGCAGGCGTTCGACTGGGAGCCGGAGTACCCGACGGTCGAGCAGGGGCTCGACCGCGTCGTCGCCGAGTGGCAGCAGACCGGCGAGGTGCTGGACCGGGGGAGTCGGTGATGGCGCACCGTCCCGCGCTGCTGGTCGTGCTCCTGTTCCATCTCCTCGTTGCGGGCAGCCACGGGGCGATACACGGGCTGGTTCCGGTCCCGCTCCCCGACTGGGCCAGCGTGCTCGTGCTGACGACGACGTTCTTCGGACCGCTGGCCGACGTGGTGCTCGACGGGCGAGACCACCAGCTCGGGCGGGTTCTGTTCACAGCGTCGATGGCTGGCGCGTTCGCACTGGGCGTGCTCCTGCACTTCGTCGTCGAATCGCCGGACTACGTCCACGCAGTGCCGTCCACTGGCTGGGCAGTTCCCTTCCAGGTCACCGCGGTCGCCGTCGCGGTGACGTCGGCCGCCGGCACCGTCGTCGGCCTGCGTCTCGGGCAGGTGCGCTGACCGGTCCCCGGCCGTGCCGGTCAGTCCTCGCGTGGCTCGCGCCGCACGTCCTCCACGTGGCCGTCGGCGGTGACCGTCGCGACGACCTGTTCGTCGTCGACAGCGAAGCGGATGCCGAACGCCGGATGCTCGTGGTCGTCGACGAACGCCTCGTGGACGTCGAGGTCGGCCCATATCTGGGACGGATGGCGCGAGGACACGTCGAAGCCGTGCTCCGCGAGGAACCCCTCCACGATGGGGTGCAGCGTCACCATCGAGCCGCCGGTGACCACTCCCGACATCCCACACCGCGTGCACTCGAACGAGACCTCCGATGGCCCCCGCCCCTCCTCGACGCTCTCGGGCGGGTGGAGCAGGTCCCGCTCGACGCGACCGCTGCAGACGCCACAGAATCCGTCGAACAGCTTGCGGAAGCTCTGGTGGTACCAGCGGGCGAACGCTCTCGGGAGCTCGTCGCGGTCGTACTCCTCGAGGTTGCCGGGCGGGAACGGGAACTCGGCTCCCTCCTCGCAGTCCTCACACCGGAACTGCACCCGCTCGTCCTCGTAGCGGATGAGCATCTCCCCGCCACAGAGCAGGCAGTCCCAGTCCGCGGAGATGGGTTCGATGGACGCGTTCGCGGTGAACGTCCCGGCGTACACCGCCCCGATGACGCTCTTGCCGGCGTGGGTGAGCTCGTAGCCGTCGTCCTTGCGGACGAACACACCCTCGAGCTTGCTGAGGTGGTAGTTGAAGTTCCCGCTGTCGTCCATCTCGACACGGTCGTAGAGCTCCGAGAACGAGTACGTGGCGTCCGGCCTGGTGCTCATCGCCTGCAGGATCTCGAGTCGCACCTCGTTCCCCAGCAGGCCGAACACGTCGTCGGGTGGTCGCTCCTGGACCTGTTTGGCCGCCCCTCCCTCAGATTCAACTCCCATAGATGGACGTACTCGGGAGCGAACATTTCGTTTGGGGTCGAAATAACACCTCACTTACAGTAGCGCCGTACAGATTACGTTTATCCTGCGTCCGGCACTGGCATCTCGTCAGGACAGACCGACCGGAACCGCTCACAGTCAATCCACTACGATATGTCGACAACGACCCCAGTCCGCTACCTGTTGCATCGGTTCGCACGCCGTCGCAGTCGCCAGTTCGTCGGCGGGACCGTGCTGGTCCTCCTCGCACTCGCGTTCCAGCGCGTCCCCGCCCTGGTCATCGGGGTGGCCCTCGACTCGCTGCTCCTGGAAAGCCAGGCGTTCACCCTGCCGCTGGTCCCCGACGCCTGGATTCCGACCGATACCGCGGGACAGGCGACGCTCGTGGTCGCCTCGCTCGTGGTCGCCGTCGGCGGCGAGAGCCTCTGTCGGTGGTACGGCGTGCTCGTCTACGAGCGAGCCAACCTGGAGACGCTGCACGACATCCGCACTGCCGCCTTCGAGACCGCGACCGCGCTCCCGCTCTCGGCTCACCGGGCCGAGGACCGCGACCTCCTGAGCGTGCTGAACGACGACGTCGACAACCTCGAGGACCTGTTCGACGGCGGGCGAGCGGCCGTGCAGTACGGTGGCGAGCTCGTCACCGCGTTCGCGTTCATGCTGCTGCTGAACTGGAACCTCGCGGTCGTCATGGCGCTGCTCCCCATCGTCGTCGCCATCACCGCGCGGTACTACGCCGGTCTGCTCGAACCGCGCTACGACGCCGTCAGGGCGAACGTCGGCCGACTGAACGCTCGACTCCGGGACGCCATCGAGGGTATCCGGACCGTCAAGTCGCTCGTCCGCGAGGGCCGGGAGGCAGAGCGGGTCGGCCACGCCTCCGGCGAGTACAAGGCTGCGGCCTGGTCGGCGCTCAAGCTCCGTGCGATCTACAACCGCGTCTCGTGGCTGCTCGCCGTCGCCGGCGTCTGGTTCCTCTTCGGCGTCGGCAGCTACTGGATACTCACCGGCACCCCCGCGGTGTTCACCCAGTCGCTGACCGCCGGGACCCTGTTGACCTTCATCATGTACACGTTCTCGCTGATGGACCCGACCCGCAAGCTCGCCGTGGAGGTGCTCGACAAGATAGAGAGCGGCCAGGCATCGAGCCGGCGGGTGGTGCCCCTCCTGCGGCACGACGCCGCCGCGGCCCGGAAAGACGACGTCCCGCCGTTGTCGGTCACCGACGGTGGGGTCGAGTACGACGCGGTCAGCTTCGACTACGGTGAGGGAGACGGCAACGAGGACGGCGACGACGAGTCGACCCTCACCGACGTCTCCCTGACCGCCGCTCCCGGCGACTTCGTCGGTATCGTCGGCCACAGCGGGGCCGGCAAGTCCACGCTCGTGAAGCTCCTGCTCCGGTTCCAGGAGCCGGATGCCGGGGAGATACGCGTGGACGGTCAGCCGGTCGCCGACCACTCCGTCCGGAGCCTCCGCCAACACGTCGGCTACGTCGGACAGGACCCGTTCCTGTTCCCCGGAACGGTCCACGAGAACGTGGCGTACGCCCGGCCCGACGCGACGCGGGACGATGTCGTGGATGCGGCGAAACGGGCGAGCGCACACGAGTTCGTCGCCGAACTGCCCGAGGGGTACGACACCGAGGTCGGCGAGCGGGGGACGACGCTCTCGGGCGGCCAGCGCCAGCGCCTCGCCATCGCCCGCGCGCTGCTCTCCGACCCCGAGGTCCTCGTGTTCGACGAGGCGACGAGCCACGTCGACACCGAGACCGAGGCCGAGATACAGCGCACGCTCCGGACGGTCGCCGCCGACCGCACCGTCTTCGCCGTCGCCCACCGGCTCTCGACGGTCCGTCAAGCGGACCGTATCGTCGTCCTGGACGACGGCCGGGTCACCGAGCGCGGGACCCACGCCGAACTCGTCGAGCAGGACGGCAGGTACGCCGGCCTGTGGGCGGTTCAGACCGGTGCAGTCGCGGCTGCGGTAGAAACCAGCACCGACGCCGCCGAGACGGAGGTGCGTGGATGACCGACGCCTTCTCCGAGCGAGCCGACCACTACCCGCTCGTCTCGCTGGTGCGCCGGTACGGTCGGGCCGACCTGGCACTGCTGCTCGTCGCGATGGTGTCGACTGCGGTCTCCATCTTCCTGAGCCTCGCGGACGTCTACCTCATCGGCCTCGGCATCGACGCGCTGTTCAACGACCAGCCGTTCGCGCTGCCGCTGCTCCCGGAGTCGCTGGTCCCGTCCGCGCCCGTCGACCTGCTCGTGTTCGTCACCGGCCTCATCGTCGTGACGAGCCTCGTGACGCATCTCCTCTCGTTCGTCGGCGAGTACTGCTTCGGGCTCTACACCCAGCGGTTCCTCCACGAGCTGCGGACCGACTCGTTCTCGCGCGTCGTCCGCTTCGACCTGTCGTTCTTCGACGAGCACCGCACCGGGAACGTCATCAGCGCGCTGAACGACGACGTGAACCAGCTGGACACGTTCTTCAACAAGCTCGTCGAAGCGAGCATCTGGGCACTCACCACGCTCGTGAGCGCCTTCGTCTACATGGCGCTGTTGAACGTCCAGCTCGCGCTGTTCGTGCTGTGCTCCGCGCCGGTGCTGGCCGCCACGAACCTCTGGTTCTCCCGGCAGGTGGAGCCGATCCAGGACGACATCCGCAGCGAGCGCGGCGGCCTGAACGCGTTGCTGGCCACGGCGCTCGGCGGCCTCGACGTCATCAAGGCGAACACCGCCGAAGATGCGGAACGAGGGCGGATCACGCGTTCCTCACGCGACTACACCGACGCCAGACTCGAGAACCGACGGCTCTCCATCCGGCAGGCGCCGCTCAACCGGCTCGTCGTGGGTGTCTGGCTCGTCTTCGTCGTCGCCATCGGCGTGCAGTGGATCACAGTCGGCCCGCCGCTGTTCTTCTCCGGGACGCTCACCGCCGGGGAGCTCGTCCCGCTCCTGTTCTACCTGGAGCGGATGACGCCCCCGCTGAAGAACCTCGGTGGGCTCATCAACGGCTACAAGGGTGCGAAGGCCGCGGCGAAACGAGTCGGCGGTCTCACCGCACGCGATGCCCGCACCGGTGGCGAGGATGGCGAACACGTCACGTTCGACGCCCCGTGCGTCGAGTTCGACGGCGTCTCCTTCACCTATCCCGGGACTGACCAGCGGGTGCTCGACGGCGTCGACCTCGACGTATCCCCCGGCGCGACCGTCGGCATCGTCGGCGCCACTGGCGCGGGCAAGTCCACGTTGCTTGACCTGCTCCTCCAGTACCACGACCCCGACGAGGGACGGGTCCGCGTCGGTGGTCACAACTTAGAGGATGTGGCACCCCGGTCGCTCCGCGAGCAGGTCGGCTACGTCGACCAGGACTCGTTCCTGTTCGACGGCACTGTCCGCGAGAACGTCGCGGCGGGTGCGCCGCGCGGGGAGGCGACCGACGACGAAGTACGGGCTGCCGCCGGGATCGCCGGCGCCCACGAGTTCGTCACCGACCTCTCCGCCGGCTACGACACCGAACTCGGCGAGCGGGGCACGTCGCTCTCGGGTGGCCAGCGTCAGCGTCTCGCCATCGCCCGCGCGGTCGTCGGCGACCCGGAGCTGCTGGTGCTCGACGAGGCGACGAGTCACGTCGACACCGAGTCCGAACGCCTCGTCCAGGAGCACCTCGCAGACATCACCGCGGACCGGACGACGTTCGTCGTCGCCCACCGGCTCTCCACCGTCCGACACGCGGACGAGATCGTCGTGCTCGACGACGGCGTCGTCACCGAAACGGGGACGCACGACGAACTCGTCGACGCGGGCGGGAGCTACGCGAACCTCTGGAACGTCCAGGTGGGTGCTCTCGAGGCCGCGGGCGACTGAGGACGACCCTCGCGGCCCCAGGCGAACTCGCCTATTAATCGAGAAGCCCGGCCAACGTTCGAGTACCATCCCGAGCGATGGCCGCAAGCGACCGCACCCTCGCACGCTGGTGCGACGATACTGTCGGTCGCGAACCTGTTCGGGCGAGGGGGATACGTTCGACCGATTCGGGGAACAGCCCTCTCAGATTATGGTGGCTACATAGTATAAAATCAGAATAGTAGAATATCTTAAATATCTTGTCCCTGCGCTACTGCGCCCGCACCGTCTACCTCTCTCCCGATTGTTGCCATCATCCGTATCCGACGGTGGGGGCTCCAAACCACCGCAGGTGGTCGACCTTCCCCGAAACTATCCCCAGCACACTCCCGCATGGTTGTCGCTGGAACCCGATGACAGGTGGCTGAACGCTAGATATCCGGCTGTGGGATTGCTCGGTGACCTGTCTGGTCCACCGTGACACGACCACTACGTACGGTGGTCGTGGCCCCTACTGCGGCGTCGCTGTTCGTCCTCCACCCGCTCCAAGCTGTGCATCGTCCCGGAAACCCAGCTCTGGCCGCGCGCCGAGCACGGGCTGCCAACTAACTATTTCTCTCTAAGGATATATTTTAATCTGGTAGTTCTGCAAACTGCGGATCGGCGGGTCCCATGGTGGCGCGTGCCTTCTCCCTGTCACGACCAGGGCCGCCCCGTGACCGTCTCAGCTGTGATTGGCGACCCCAGGTGTAGACACGATGGCATCGCTCTGCCCGTCCTTCGACCGTCGTCTGACACTGTCCGGCACTGGACCCGACGGAATCTATATATCCGTTATGATGTCCTGTCCCGCAGTGACCTCACGCGCGTCCTCCGGGAGTAGCGCGACGACCAGAAACTCCGGATAGTCCGCGAAGTACTCGACGACCTTCGCGATGCGGGCCGCGTCGATGGCTTCCAGCGAGTCCAGGAGCATTATCGGGACCGTCTCGTGAAGGTCGTGAACGAGATAGCCAGCCAGTGCGACGACCAGCCCGACGACCTCGCGCTCGCTCTCGCTGAGCGTGTCGATAGTCCCCTCGTACGCCCCGCCGGAGTCGGCCTCGCGGACGACGTGAAGCTCGAAGACGGTCTCCTGAACCGTCTCCCGGCCTCGTCTGGTCTCCCGTTCCCGACGGTCGATCCACACTCGGGTGATGTTCTCGTACTCGAGGAGCTCCAGAATCTTCGCCATATGGTGGTTGAACTCCGAAACGGCCCGTTCCTCGATGCGGTCGATTCGGGTTCTGAGTTCATCGAGCTCCTCGACGATCTGGTCCCGCCGGTCCTCGTACTCCTGCCTGTCAGCGAGGGCTGACTCGACCTCATCGATCTCCGATTCGACCGATTCGAGCTCCTTCTCCAGCTGTTCGAGTTCCAGCTCGACCCTGTTCGCCTGCTTGTGGAGCTGCAAGACGTCGTCGTAGTTCGAGGTCGGGTCCTGCTCGATGGCCGACTCCAGTTCGTCGATCTCGTCGTGGAGCCGCTCGCGTCGCGTTTCGAGCTCCGTAACCCGTTCCCGCTTCGCTTCGAGCTCGACCTCGATCTCGGCCAGACGTTCTGTGAGTGTGTCCAGTTCGTCCGCGACCGTCTCGATGCTGGAGACGCGGTCTTTCGTCTCGTCGATCTCTTCCTGGATCGTCTTGCGTTCCGTCAGTTTCTCCTGCCGGAGCGACCGTAGCCGGTCCAGCGTCGCTTCGATATCGTCCCGGTCCACCCGGGAGCCACACGTCCAACACGTGACGGTGTCGTCGCTTTCGAGCAACCGGTCCGTGGGCGAGTTGGCACTGCCCTCGTCGGCCGCATCCTGGAGGACCGCGGCTATCTCACTGTCCGTCCCCGCGAGCATCTCCTCGTTGAACTGGACGATGCTCTGGAGTTCGTTCATCTGGGAGTTCACCTCGCGCTTGCGGTCGCGGAGGTCGGCGAGTTCCGCGCGCAGGGAGTCGATATCCGTGTCGGGCTGCCCGGCCAGCTCCTCCCGGCGGTCGCGTTTCTCCTCCCGTTCCGTCTCCAACGAGGCGATGGTCTCGTGAATCGTCTCGAGCTCGAACCGGATGTCCTCCAGCTGTGTCCGGTGTTCCTTCAGCTCGTCCAGTTGGCCCTCGATAGCCGCCCTCGACTCCCGCTCGGCAGCGACATCCACGTCTGCCTCCTCGATTTCGGCTTCCAGGTCCTCGAGCCGCGTCTCGTGCTCCTCGACCTTCGGCTGCAGCTCCTGCTTGCGACGTTCGAGCTCGACCAGTTCCCGTTCGCGTTCCTCTATCGACGAGAGTCGGTCGTCGATGTTCCGCTTCTCCGCCTGCAGTAGTTCGATCTCGGCCTCGATTTCGTCGGTGTCGATCGGCCGAGTGAGTAGCTCGTGGAGATTGTCACCGCGAGCGACGGCCCTTCGAGCCGGATTCTCCTCGAGGAGGAACGCGAACAGCTCGGCGACTTCGGGCTCGTCGAGGTAGCCCGCTCCCGTCGCGTGGACGGACCCGTTCCGGCGCTCGAATCGACGCTCGACCACCGTGTCTCCGAGGGAGAGCTCCACACGCCCTGCCGCCGCATCGCCTTTCAGCGTGTACTGGTCGCTGCCCATCGCAGCCATCAACGCCTGGAGGAACGACGTCCGGTTCGTCGCGTTGCGGCCTTCGAGCACAGTGACGCCCTCGGAGAGGGTCACGTCGGTTTCCGAGATGCCGCCGATGTTCTCCACCTGGAGAGAGAGTTCACCGTGTATAGAATCCGTATCGGGCATGCGTTCGACCTATTGGCGATAGCTAATAGCTCTTTTGTCCGCTCCCTCGTGTTACTCGGAGGGGCAGCCACAGCCGCTGGTCAGCAGCTGATCGAAGTCCATCGACTGCCCGCAGTCGCGGCAGACGACGCTGATGTCCACGAGCACCTCGGGGTCGCCGACCGCTGTCACACCGGCTGTCTGCAAGGACTCGACCGTCGACTCCGTCACTACCGACGCCCGCTGCTGGAGCGCGTAGACCCTGTCCCGGGCCTGTTCTCGTCGTTCATCGGCGGTTTTCTCCTCTGGGCCGACTGCTCCCAGGCAGTTCTTGAGGTGCCGATACACCGTCTGATGTGACACCAGGTCCGCGCCCAGCTGTTCGACGTCCACGCCGGCTCGTTCGAGTTCCCGCCGAATCTCGATCCGCTCCGGCTCGCTCAGTTCGTCTGTGTGCAGGGCTTCGTACACCGGAGTTTTGCTCCACGTGAGTCGACTTGCGCCGACAGCAGCCAGTTCTCGCTCGACGAGTTCCTCGTTGAACTCCTCGGTGAGGCTGCGGATACTGGTCCCGTCTTGCCACTCCTCGAGCAACCACGCGTCGACGTTCGAATGCCCGTAGGATGCCGCTACACGCCCCACCTTGCAGCCACAGGAGTCGTCTTCGCTCATTCGTACCTCAGTCTGTGTTACAACTGTATAGGTGTAACGGACATCTCCGTCGCGTCCGCGTCCATTCCTTCACCGAGTCGGGCACGCGGGCACCACCACTGTTCGGTGCGAGCAGTCGCCGTCCCAGGCTGTTTCCGCGGTATCGACAGCAGTGCTTCACCAACTGACCTGGCACCGATTCGACGGCCGGAAGGTGATGCCGGTTCGGGGGTCGCCTGCTGTGATTCCTGCTGGATTGAGCATCGGGCATGGTACGGGCGTGTCGATGCAACGCGCATCGAGTGTCCGAATGATTCGGATACGGACTTCTCCCGTGTGTAACTGTTGGTAACATTCCACATGGTTTCGTGATTGTGCGACCAGAAGCAGTCTATCCACGACTTTCGTCGGTTTCACGACACCGGGCCGTTCCGGCTTCCGGAAGCTCCAGTGACCGGACGTACGATGCAGTGGAAAGTATCGGGAAGAATTCACAGGAAGTTGAGTGGCACCTGTCCAATAATAATCCAAGCCTTTCGGATATTTGTGGTTCGAAGCACGTGCCGACAGATATCCAGAACCAGCACCCCGGCCACCGGCGGACGATGCCGTTCGGTTCGAATGGGTGCCCACCACCGTTTCACCAATGTTGTCCGGGTAGCTCGGATTCAGTGCGAACTATTAACCACTGTCACTCCGTACGATGCCGCATGTCACCACCCGATTCCGTCAACCGGCCCGTGAAGACGACGGAGTACTCGATCCGCATTCTCGAAGCCCTGAAGTCGAACCCAGGCCAGTCGTTGGCCGACCTGACCGAGGAGTTCGACATCGCGCGCAGTACTATCCATCGACACCTCCTCACCCTGGAGGCCAACGACCTCATCGTCCGGGACGAGGACGGGACCTTCTCTCTCGGCCTCAGACTGCTGGACTTCGGACGGCGAGCCCGTGAGTACGTCGAGTTCTACGATGTCGCACGACAGCAGGTCGACCGACTCGCCGAGATGACGGGCGAGAAGGTCTGGCTCATCGCGAAAGAGGGCGACCACAGCGTCCACCTCTACAAGGCGCACGGTGACAACCCGCTGGAGACGTCCGCACAGGTTGGACAGCGGCGTAACCTTCACCAGCTCGCCGCAGGGAAGTCGATTCTGGCGTTCCTCCCAGACGATGAACTCGACGCGATCCTCGAACGCCGCGAGCTCGAGGAACGGACTGACAGCACCATCACGTCCGAGGCGGTCCTGCGTGAGGAGCTCGCGGACATCCGTGACCGAGGCTACGCGTTCAACATCGGCGAGTCCGTGACCGGTCTCAACGCCGTGGGCGCACCCATCCGCGACGAGGATGGCTACCCTGTCGGTGCGATCAGTATCTCCGGGCCGGCCCATCGGGTGAAGGACTCCCTCCTCAACGAGGAGCTCCCCGACAAGCTGCTCGCCGCACTCGACGAGATCCACATCAGCCTTCGCTACGGCATGAACGGCTGAGCCGAGCAAGCTGGCAGACCCGAATCTCCCCCTATCGGAGCCCCCGGCCCCCTGCTGCGATTGGGGGTATGCGATGTTTTTTGTGTCCGCCCGCTGATTCTCCATCTGCATGTTCAAGCACGTAGCGTTGCTCGTCCGCCAGGACGACCTGACGCACGCGGAGTTCCGCGAGTACTGGGAGAACAACCACTCGCCGCTGGCGAAGGACATCGAGGGCGTCGTCCGCTACCAGACGGTGTACCCGACCGAACCGGAGCACGCCGAGTTCGACGGCATCGCCGAACTGTACTTCGAGACACTGGACGACCTCCACGAGGCACTCGGCAGCGAGGGGAGTCGCGACTACGACCCGACCCGCGAGGTCGCCGCGCAGGCACGCGAGGACGTGAACAACTTCCTCGATGTCGAGGAGCGCCCGCGGTTCATCGGTGAGGAGAAGGTCTGGAAGGACGAGGTCGACGGCGACACCGACGGCCTCTACAAGCATTCGGCACTGCTGGTCCGTAAGGACGGCATGAGCCACGAGGAGTTCCGCGAGTACTGGGAGCACAACCACTCGCCACTGGCGAAGGACATCGAGGGCGTCGTCCGCTACCAGACGGTGTACCCGACCGACCCCGAGAACGCCGAGTTCGACGGCGTCGCCGAGCTGTACTTCGAGACGCTCGACGACCTGTACGAGGCCCTCGGCAGCGAGGGCAGCCGCGACTACGACCC
>NZ_FNIA01000044.1 GCF_900103505.1 Haloarchaeobius iranensis | reverse complement strand
GTTCCGAGAAATCGCTCTGATGTGTGTCGTCTACAACATCAAGCGTGCCGTCAAACAGTGAAATCCACCGCCTTATGGCGATTCAACACAGCCCCGAAGACGTACGTCGCTCGAATCAGATCGGCTGTCGAGAGACGGGCTCTCAGCCGAGTGCCCGACTCTTCAGATGACCCAACAGTGTTACAGGAGACAGTCCAGTCACGGGTGCGTGATGGGATGCATTTCTTGGCGATAGCGACCTACCTTGCGTGTGGATTCCTTGGAACCGGCTTCCTGCTACTGGAGGGCATCCCCGAGATAGGGATCGCCGATTCAACACTCTTCACGCCAGGGTCACCGACACTCGTCGATGTCGTTGGTGACCCGATTACGGTCATCAGCGTAGCCGTCCTCGCAGCCCAACTCTACGTACTCTGGGATATCACGGTTGCCTGGGTAGCGTATAAACGAAACACGAAAGTCCTCGAGCGGACCATCAAGCAACAGGTCGTATCGGGCAATTTCACCCAGGGTCTGCAATCTATCGACCCCCTGTTCGATGATGATTGAAAGAGATGCGGTCAGCACGCCACCGGCCCTACTAGTCGACAGCATCCGACTGAAACGTTATTGCACTCCCCGCAGAAACACGTCCCGTGTCGGGGACCTACTCGCTTTGGCTCGTTCCAGACCGGGATGCAGCAGCGTATCGGCAACTGGAAGAGACGATTCGGGAGTTGGCAACTGGACAGGAGGATGCACCTGAGTTCGAGCCCCACGTTACGGTTCTCGGTGGGATACGGGGCGACCAAGACCTGATTACTGAACGGACGGAGGAACTCGTTGGGAACAGAGAGTCGCTGGAGCTTTCGTTCACCGCCGTACACTGTTCGACGACGAAACACCAGTGTGTGTTCCTTCTGATACAGCCAACTCGGGAACTACTCTCGCTTCATCAAACGGCAGCAGAGCTGTTCGATACCAATCCCGGGATGTACGTCCCCCATTTGAGCCTCATCTACAGCGAGATGAGTATTGCGGACCGGGTGTCCATGGTGGAATCGATCGATCTGGAAGCGCTGCCTGCCACCGTCCGAACCGATACGCTCGCTGTCGTCGATACGACGGGTGAGGTCTCGGAGTGGCGCACGATTTCGACGGCTGGATTGTGAACTCGGAGATACCGATTGCAAGATCGCCTCCGGGACTCGCGATGCGGGTGGCTCCACACCTGTGATAGGGTCGTGGCTGCGCGCACAGCGAGTGAGACGAACGGAGGCACGGAGTGAGTCTCGCGAGCGAGCACGGAGCGGTGGGTGGGGAGGTGGGGTCGCGGTGCCAGGGCGATATGACCCGTCAAACCGAATCCACGACGACCCGCCCTCTGGCCAGCGAAGCAATGCCAAAAAAGAGAGCAGATAGTGGCCAGACGACCGCTCGCGAGCTCAGTCTCTGAGAACGTCCAGTCGCTGCCCGGTTCTCCCTTCGCTGAAGTCCGCGTGGGTCACCGTCCCGTTTCGCGGGCTCGGGCCGTCACCGCGCTCGAGCACGGAGATTTCTGAATCCGACGTCACGGCTAACGTCGGCTGGCCGCCGTACCAGCCGACCTCGCAGTTCAGCAGCCTCACTCGGTCGCCCTCGCGGAGCACCGTCCCCACCTTGGAGCGCTTCCAGATGGTCACCTTCGCACTCCCGGAGCCGTCTTCGAGCACGCCGACCTGTTGCTGGTTGACCGCCGCTGGCTGGTAGAGCGTTCTCACCTCGGCTTCGACGTTCGCCTGGATGGGGTACCGAGGATGACCCATCCATTCCTCGATGGTCGCGATGGGCTGGATCGCGTCGGTGCCTTTCGCCACGTCTTCGTTCGTCTTGAGAACGGCTGCCGTCAACCCCATCCCCTGGCACGCGACCTTCTCCGCGAGCCGTTTCGCGTATGCCGCCCGAGTCGGCCCACGGAAGCGCTCCGCCAGATGCATCCCGTATCGGTTCACCCCGCCCAGGGTCTCCGCCTCGAGTTGTTCACGCGGGTCGACGTCGGGGTCGCCACCGCTCCCGAGCACGCCCCGTTCTCTGAAGTCACGAACGCGCTCGCTGGATGCCCACTCCGTCTGCATCCTCCACGATCGCTCCCGGTCGATGCCCGCCTCCTCAGCCGCCAGTGCGCGCTCTCGATACTGCTCTAACTCCTGTTCCTCACCAAGCCGCCGTTCCTCCGCTTCGAGTGTCATCCCGTACGGGTGGTCCAGATTCGCCTTCCGGTTCCAGTCGTAGTCGATTCGACCCTGGCGTTCGAGTTCCACCGTGGGTCGCAGCTCAGGTGCGTGATCCTCACACGCTGCCTCTACCAACACCTCGCCTTCGTCCTCGATGGCCTCCCCGAGCGTCAGCTGTTCAGTCGTCTGTTCGGCATCCGAAACTACATCACGAGTTGCGTTTCTACTAGACATTGGAGTACACACTCCGAAGGCGCTCACTGAGCGTCCACAACCGCGACTCCACTCGCGGTTTTCTGCATCACCGCCCGGCCAGACACGTCTGCGCGCTCTCGCTCGCGCCTTCGCGAGCGCCCCTGGGCGCGAGCGAGAGCGCGCCGTCGACGACAGACAACCAGCACCGCGCGCCGTCCTGCCGAACGGAGTGAGGCAGGGCTCGGAAGACGAACGCAGTGAGTCTTCCGGCGTCCGCCCGGAGCGAGCGTCCAGCGGAGTAACCGTGTGGGGGTGAGCACCCACGGCGCGCAACCCCCCGCGGTTACCCGCTGGCGTCGAGACCAGATGCCCGGAACGGGCGCGGGCGGTGCGGAGAGCGCCCGCACGCCCGGACTGGTCGGTCGCGAGCGACGCGGAGGGCGGCACGCGGCGAGCGGTGCGTGCCGGAATGAGACACCAGTCTTTCGCCACGTTGCTCGCCGATCAATCCACCGTCCCGGTGGATTCAGAAAGGGCGAGGCCGTCTCGGTCGTCCCCCGACCCCGCAAGCACCGCAGGCACGAGGAGCGCAGCGCGGTTCCCGTGAGCGCAGCGAACGGGGGCAAGCGAGACGTAGTCTCGTGAGGTCGCGGGATGCCGAGCGGCCGAGGGCTTTCAAAAAGCTACTCACAGAGATGCAAGGAGGAAGCTCACGGCTTTAGCCGTGGGAGGAATCCGAGACGGCTCGAATTAACCCACGAGCGAGAGCACTCAGACTCCCCCACGCCGGGCGCAGGTTTATCAAATATTACGGGACAAGTAAAGTACCAGATGGAGGTCAAGCGAACTGTTACGGTCAAACTCTCGGTTCCCGACGACCGACAGGAAGACCTTCATCAGACCATCGACCAGTTCAACCACGCCTGCAACTACACCGTCCAGCATGGGCGAAACGACGACGGCTACCTCATCCTTACCAAGTCGAAAATACACGACCGAGTGTACCACGACTTGCGAGACGAGACAGACCTACCCGCGAACCTCTGTGTCCGAGCGTACTCAAAAGCCGTCGAGGCGATGACGTCAACCGTCGCAGACTGGAAAAAAGGTACCAGTCGACCACTCCCACGATTCACCGAACCGTCTGCCGTCTACGACAAACGCACGTTGACACTCAAAGACAGGTCGGCCACACTCTCGACCATCAACGGCAGAGTCAGTGTGGACTACGTTCTCGGTGACTACCAGAAATCGTACCTCGATGATGACGAGTACGAAAAGCGGATGGGGACGCTCCACTACCGCGAAGACGAGGACGCGTTCTACCTCCACATCGTCATCAAAAAAGCGGTCGAAGAACGCGATGGTAACACGGTACTGGGTGTGGATTTGAACCTGAAGAACGTCGCCGTGACCAGTACGGGGTCGTTCTACGACGGTGGCGAACTACTGTGGGGACAGAATCACTTCTTCCGCGTGCGTCGGAGCCTTCAGCACAAAGGCACTCGCTCCGCCAAGCAGGTTCTCCGGCGATTGTCGGGGCGAGAAACCCGCTTCGTGCTGAACCGCCTGCACACGATTTCTCGACGTATCGTAGAAGAAGCCGACGCCCACGACTGTTCGTTCATCGCTGTCGAACGCTTGACCAACATCCGTGAGCAAATGGACAATCAGAACGACCAAGTGAAGCGACAGCTGCACAACTGGGCGTTCCGCGAACTCCAGGAGATGCTGGCGTACAAGGCCAGCGAGTACGGTATCCGTGTTGAGCAGATCCCGCCTGCGTTTACCTCGCAGACCTGTTCTCGGTGTGGACATCAGTGTAGCACGAACCGCACCTCGGACGGATGGTTCGAGTGCAACGAGTGTGGGTATTCGATCGACGGCGACTACAATGCGGCGAAGAACATCGGATTGAAGTTGCTAACTTTACCGGAGGGCGAACGCCCCTCTGGGTTGGGCGACGGTCATCTCGCCCTCAAGTCCGGGATGGTGAATGGGAATGGCGAGTACACCGCCTCCGACGGTTCGTCGGCAGACCGGGAGTCCACGGACAAGCCCACGACTTCAGTCGTGGGTCGATGACGGCGGGTTTGA
The DNA here is from genome assembly GCF_900103505.1 of Haloarchaeobius iranensis. GTDB lineage: Archaea > Halobacteriota > Halobacteria > Halobacteriales > Natrialbaceae > Haloarchaeobius > Haloarchaeobius iranensis. The sequence goes on along the minus strand of NZ_FNIA01000044.1, from coordinate 4,619 downwards.
TGCGCTATTCAGGTGGTCCATGTCGTCGTCTTCGTACGCTGCCCGCCACATCGCATGGACTGCACGGGTCACGAGTGACACTTCGGTCACGTCGATACAGGAGGGTTCGGCTGCCGTCGTCGCGGTCTCGGGTGGAGGGTGGAAATGGATCTCGGGGGAGTGTGTATTCGGGTGGCGGTCGAATCGCCAGTTGACGTCGTCGCTATCGACATAGTGAAACGAATACATTCCCAGTTCGCTCCACTGGATATCGAGCCGGGCACTGTCGGCCTCGCAGAGCCCGTCAGTGAGACTGATCTGTAATTCAGTGGGTGCGACGACGTCGTCGTACGCTGTTTCGTCGACGAGCGGTTCGAGTTCGAGCCAGAGGTCACGAATCCGCTGGAGGGCCGGGAGATAAATCGGTCCGAACTCGCCGGCTCGGTCGTCCTCGCTCATACTGCGAGCTGGTGGCTGGCCTCGTCGTAGGCGAGGGCGGCTTGGGCGACGGCGAGGTTCTGTCGCGTCGTTCTCCACGCGGTGAGGTCGTCCCAGCCCTCCGTCTCGTCGGCGTCGAGCTGCTGGGCAAGTTCCTCAGGTGACACCACGTCGTAGCGGTCCTCATACTGACGGATCTCGGACTTCATCTCCTTGATGCCCTCGAGTAACTCCGTCCGGTCCGCTTCGTTACGCAGTTCGCGAATCCGGGACATCAGAATTCGGTCGCTGTTTCGCTTGTACAGCGTTGTCTGGCCCTCCTGTTCCGTCTCGGCGAAGCCGGTGTTCACGAGCGTCTTACAGTGTCGACGTGCCGTCGGCTCGCTCACAAGGGCGCGGTCGGCGATCTCGGCTGCGGACTGCCCGTCGTGGGTTTGTTCGACGATTTCATACACACGTTCGAACGGCGTGGTATCCTCTTTCCAGTCCGCTTTGACCTGCTCGTTGACGTCATCCCACGTTTTAGTCATACTAGATAGCACGCCCCCTAGATACAAATAATTTCCCAAGGAAAATATATGTTGGGGCTGCTTGTGCAGGAGCGGTGTCAGGCTACGTACTCCTCTACTTCTCGTGATTGGATCATATCTTTCCGAAGGCACAAGCGACGCGGAGGGCGGCACGCAACGAGCGGTGCGTTCCGTCCACAGACATCAGTACGTCACTGCCCGCCGTGGGTCGATGGCAGAGTTCGCTACTGAGAAGTTGCTCAACGGTCCGCCAAGTCGTCACGCGCCTCCGCAAACCGGACGGGGTCGGTCTCGCCATCGGCAGCCATCTCGTTCGCGGACTGTAGCTGGGAGTTGATGAGCTTGTTCTGTTGGCGCGACCACTCGGCATCATCGTGGGTGCGGACGTACTCCGCCCACTGTTTGATCATGGCACGCCGCTGCTCAGCGTTCCGGCGCTGGCTTGCTTCAAACTCTTTTGAGTTCAGCATAGTGGTCCTCGACACCGAGTTCTTCAACGTACTGTACGAGCTTCTCCCTGTTAAATTGTTCTTCGAAGGTCAGATAGAGATGGAGGGCGTCCTCGAAATCTTTCCCAGTTTTTGTCCCTGCTGCCTGAGCAAGCCGGAGTTTGTACGCGATCTGGAGTTCGATTGGACTGATCCTGATCTCGCTCTCACCGAGTTCGACGGTGAGTGCGTTCGAGATCGCCTCGCGTTCGACATCGTTCGAGACGAACCAGGTCTCGAAGTTCGGGTACATCGCACCGTCTTCAGCGATACGAATTCTGCTTCCCTCGTTCAACATCGAATGCATCTCGTCGAGAGGCATCGCCATGCCCCAGTATCCCGCTGCATCGAGTTCCGCTACCAGTTGCTCGGTCGCTGATTCGGAGAGGGGCTCGATGATGATGGGGATATCCTCTGTGGCCCGCGAGCGCCCGGTCAGGATTGCAACGTAGCCACTGACGATGACGTAGTCGACAGCACAGGAGTCCAGTACCTGGGTGAACTCGAGTACGTCTCTGTCGAGGTCTGAGGGCGTCCGTGAGATCGTGAGGGCGTCGTTATTGAGTTCCATCAGGCACCCCTGGGGAACTGGAAAACGGGCTCCCAGTATCGTGGTTGTTCTGGATGTGGATCTTCCTTCATCAGTTAACCCTCTGTGTCGCGGGGTACGGTTCCATTCGTACTGAAGCAATATTGGGGTAGCCGACTTTGGATCGAGATCGCTCCTCAGTGGTAGGCCGCTCGTCTGTCAGCTCTCGCTACCGCCTTCACGCTCTGAGGACCAACTACCTAGGTACCCGCTGGCGTCGAGACCAGGCGCTCGCGGTGCGGGGAGCGCCCGCACGCCCGGACTGGTCGGTCGCGAGCGAGCGGAGGGCGGCACGCGGCGAGCGGTGCGAGCCGTATAGTACCACACCAGCCAGCCGATAGAGCGTGCTTGTCCAGCAAAAGCTCCGGGTGTGGCTGAAAGGGGCCGAGTGGAGGACGAACCGCAGCGACGCCCCCGTGCGTGAGCGCTACCGAGTGAACGGGGGGCGGGGAGACGACGGGGGAGTCTCGCCAGCTACGCACCGCAGGGACGAGGAGCGCAGCGAACAGGAGCTACCGAGACGTGGTCGCGGGATGTCGAGCGGCCGAGGGCTTTCGAACAGGTCGTCACGTTGCGTGTCCAGCAGAGGATGCCTACAGAACCGCTGCTCTCGCACCATCTCCGGGAGTGGATGCCAGACGGGATGCGAGCATCCGAATGGACAGTCGAGACGGATCCGTCAACGAAGAGACGAACCGGGCCTCAATTCGAATCGTCACAGATGCACTCGTGACTCTGCTGTGACTGTCCGAGGATGTACGCGTGTGTCTCGCTGGCGAGTGCATACATCGCGTCAGCTCGGGCTGCAGATGCGAGCCCATCCTGCTAGTACGTTTTGGCACGATGTTCACGCCAGAGGTCCGCGAGATTCTCCGCAGTTGGCTTGGAGAAGATGCCCACGGCCGCGGCCTCGCGATACACACCAGGATGTGTCCCGGGGAGATCGTCCGGTTGTGCTGTCCCGCGGTCGAGCAACTGGAACTCGACTGTCCGTTCGATGGCGACGAACGACGCTTCGATTACGAGGGTGTAGTACCCAGCGTCACGGAGTGCCGCAGCACCAGCGAGGAGCCGGCACGCTTTCCGGAGCTGGAGTAGTGCACCATCTCCGGTTTCGAGTCCGGACTCGATCTGGGTTGGTCGGTGGTCGAACGCGGCCTGGGCGTCGGCGATGAGCTGCTCGATCTCCGTACTACTCATCGCTCATCACCGTCTTTCGGAGCGACTGGAGATCGTCGGTACCGTACACCGTGATGCCCTCCGCGAAGATTTCATCGAGTTTCGATTCGGCACGTTGAGCGCTCTCCAGCGATTCGACGAAGGGTTCGAACTCGAATCGATCGCCATCGAAGCGTTGGTCACGGAGTTCGGCGACGGTGTCGGCGACGATGCGTCGAGCGCTCGTGCGGTTGCCCTCGACGACGACGAAGAGGTCGATGTCACTTTGCCGATCAGCCTCACCACGCGCGACGCTGCCGAAGACGACGATTCCACGGAGTGCATCGATGTCATCAGCATCGGCGATCGCTGTGGTGACCCGGTCGACGAATGCCCGGATCGGTGCATGGAACTCGGGCTGTTTGATTCCCAGTATCGGGTCGTCTTTCTGCAGTCGCTCAGGGTTGATGGATACGTAGTTGCGTTGTGGGGTTTTCCGAACCTGGACCGCACTCACGTCGTCGAGTAATTCCACAGCGCGCCAGACGGTCGACCTAGTGGCACCGGTCGTGTCGACGAGTTCCTGTATCGTGAACTCCGTCTCGTGTGCATCGGCCAGCAACTGAATGATGTCGTCAGCGACCCCAACCCGAAATACCCCGGTCTCTGGGTAGACATCGATGCAGATACTTATACCTCGTTTCATTGTTCCGGACAGTATATGATTATGCGCAATCACATATAAATCTAGCTAGGACCAGATAGAGACGGTGTGTGGTCACAGGAAAACAGGTCCGTTGCTGTCAATTGTTCGCGAGCAGAAGGGGACCGACCGCTTCGATGGACGACCGCCCTCCACTGCGGGTGGGACTGAAAGGGGCCGAGTGGAGGACGAACCCCGGCGACGCTCCCGTGAGTGAGCGCTAGCGAGTGAACGGGAGGCAGCGAGACGACGCAGGAGTCTCGCCAGCTAAGCACCGCAGCGGAGCGAGGAGCGCAGCGAGCCGCGGGAGTCCTCCGCTCGGGGGCTTTCTGGGTGTTCTCGGTTGACTGCACGGAAAATAGAGCTATTTAAATCCTAGATTCCAGAATAGAAATTAGTGCCGTGTTGAATAGCGATCTAATCGACGGTTGTCACGGGTTAGAAGGGCGAAGCCGAGGAAATCGATTCTGGCTATGGAAGTTGATCTCCTCGACTTCGTTGAGCAGTGTCGGCAGCTAGTCAAACAAGCGTTGGGAAAGCACGCGGGCGAGCCCGCCAGCGGCGGGTTCGCCCGCTGGAAGCACGTCGTTCTCCATTGTTTCCGGCTCGAAGACGGCCACAGCTACCGTGAAACACCGAATCGGCTACAGTACATGACCGAGATTTGTGACGGACTTGGCCTAGATCCGGACGATATGCCTGACTTCACCACACTCTACAAATCGTTCGACCGG
>NZ_FNIA01000004.1 GCF_900103505.1 Haloarchaeobius iranensis | reverse complement strand
GAGTTGGATCACGGTCTCGTCGACCGCGACGTGATCCGGCGAGTGACCGTCCTCGGGCTGTAGATCAGCCTTATGCACCCAGTTGTGGACGGTCGATTTGACGCGGTCAACACCGAACAGTTCGAGAATCGAAACAGTATTCGAAAGCGAGAGACCAGCAAGATGTAGTTGAATACTGAGCTTCATCAACAGTCGCGGTGTTGCTTCTCGCTCCACAAAACCTAACTCGATCTCGTCCAAAGAGTCGTTGAGGCGGGCATTTTCTGGCATAGAGCACTAGAAAACTGCTCCGCCTCACCTTTCAATCCTTATCTGAACACCGCCGTGTGAACGGGAGAAAAATTCTTGCCCGGGGGCGGCGGTCGTGCGCGCGAGCGCAATCCTGATACGGATGCTCACGAAACGTCGTGACATGAACAACCGCTGGACGGACCAGGTCGTCGGCGAGCGCATGACGGTCGACAAGGAGTTCACCCAGGACGTGATCGACTCGGAGTTCTCCAACCAAGAGTGGAACCTCATCATGAGCGCGGTCGAGTTCGAGATAGAGAACCCCGAGTCGCCGGCGGACGCCCGTATCGTGGCGAACACGGAGAAGGTGGCGACCATCGTGCCCGAACTCGACGACATCAACGCCCAGATGCAGGCGATGGGCGGCGCGCCCGGCGGCGGGTCACGCGACCGCGGCTCCGGCGGGGGCGGCATCGTGGACTCCGTCAAGTCGGCACTCGGGATGGGTGGCGACGGCGGGGAGGACGAACCCGACCAGGAGCGTATCGACGCGGCCAGCGAGCTCGCGGGACGGTACGGCGAGGAGCTCCAGGCACATCTGGAGTCGAAGGGCCGCTGGGCGGAGATCTGTGCGGTCGCGGCGCAGGCACCGACCGACGACGGGCCCTAGCCGTCGCCCGACCGGAACATCGTCAGCTCCTCCGCCTCGTAGATGTTCATCAGCTCCGTGACGAGCTCGTCGTAGCTCTCGTCGTCGACGCGGAGACTGTCGAGTCGTCCCACCGTCTCCTCGCGGAGCTCTATCTCTGGCATGCGAACGCATACGACGTGGGAACGGAAAACTCTACCTCAGAGCCTGGCCAGCACGGCGTCCGCCACGTCCTCCGTCGAGGCCTCGCCGCCGAGGTCAGGCGTGTGGGGGCCCTCGGCGAGTACGTCCTCGACGGCGGCGCGGACGCGGTCGCCCTCGTCGTCGTAGCCGAGGTGCGAGAGGAGCATCGCGGCCGAGAGCAGGGTCGCGGACGGGTTCGCGACGCCCTCGCCGGCGATGTCGGGGGCGCTCCCGTGGACCGGCTCGAACAGGCCGTTCTCGGGGCCGACGTTGGCCGAGGGGAGCAGCCCGAGGCCGCCGACGAGGCCGGCCGCGAGGTCCGAGAGCACGTCGCCCGCGAGGTTCGGGCAGACGACGACGTCGAACTGCTCGGGGTCGAGGCAGACGTGGGTCGCGAAGGCGTCCATCAGCACCGCCTCGGTCTCGACGCCGTGCTCGTCGGCGACCCCGACGACGGCGTCCCGGAACCGGCCGTCAGTCTCGCGCATCACGTTCGCCTTGTGGGCGACGTGGAAGCCGTCGAGGCCGCGGTCGTCGACGTAGTCGCAGGCGAACTCGGCGAGTCGTTCGGAGGCCGAGGTCGTGACGACCCGGGTGAGCGTCGAGAGGTCGTCGGAGAGCCGGTCCTCGTGGCCGGCGTAGACCCCCTCGGTGTTCTCTCGCAGGAAGACGAGGTCGGTCTCGGGCCGGAGCGCGTCGACGCCGGGGTACGCGCGCGCCGGCCGGACGTTGACGAAGGAGCCGACTGCCTCCCGGAGCGGGAGCACCACGTCGGCGGCGGTCTCGCCGGCCGCGCCGAACAGCGTCGCGTCGGCCTCGGCGACGAGCTCGTACGTCTCCTCGGGGAGTGCACTGCCCGTCTCCGCCTTCGTCGCGTCGCCTGCCTCGCCGTGGACGAACTCGAACTCGCCGACCGCGTCGAGCACGTCGACGGCGACCGGGACGACCTCCTGGCCGATGCCGTCGCCGGGCACGACAGCGATTGTCTCTGTCATGACCGAAGCCACTCGTCGTGCTCAAATCAGGATTCCGGAAGGGGCCACATCCGCCAGCACCGTGTCGCCGCGGGTGCGGGGTCGTGCGAGGCGGGGCCGGCCCCGGTCAGAGGTCGCGACGCGCCCACCGCTCGCCGAGGCTGACCGCCACGCCGGCGTCACGGGCCCGTTCGCACCACTCGGCTGCCGTCTCGCGGTCGTCGACCGCGGCACACGCGTCGACGAGCCCCTCGACCGCGTCCTCCGCGCGTCCGTCCGCGCCCACGCTGAGGAAGTACGGCACGGCGTCGGCGAGGTGCTCGCGGGCCACCGCCGGCTCGTCGGCCGCGAGCGCGGTCAGCCCCCGCTCGAAGCGTGCCCGGGCGGTCGAACCCGCCGCGTGGCTACCCTCGAGCGCGTCGAGTGCGCGCTCGAGTGCCGCCGCTGCGGCCGCGAGGTCGCCGCGCTCCCGCTCGGTGACGCCGCGTTCGGTCGCGACGAGCGCGACGGCGGTCGGTTGCCCACCTGCCGAGACGAGGTCGTGGGCCCGGTCGAGTGCGCCGACCGCCGCTTCGTACTCGCCGTGCTCCCGGCGGGCGGTCGCCAGCGCACAGCGCGACCGTACCTGCACGGCCCGGTCGCCCACCTCCTCGGCGAGTTCGACCGCCCGCTCCGCGTCCTCGAGTGCCTGCCCGGCGTCGCCGTCGCGGGCCAGGACGAGTGCTCGCCCGCGGCGCAGAATCGCCGCCGTCCGGCTGTCGCCGGCTTCCGCCGCGGGGGCGAGCCCGCGTTCGTAGTGCTCGCGGGCGGCGGCGTCGTTCCCGCGTTCGTACTCGACGTCCCCGAACGTCCCGAACAGTGCAGGGACGACCGCGCGTTCGTCTATCTCGCGGGCGACCTCGATGGCCTGCTCGACGTGCCGCTCGGCCGCGTCGAGGTCGCCGGCCGTGAGTTCGAGGTTCGCCAGGGTGGCCAGGCTCTCCCCCTCGAGCGCCCGGTCACCGAGGTCCCGTGCGAGTTCGAGCGCGCGGAGGAACCGCTCGCTGGCAGTCTCGACGTCGCGGCGTTGGCGGTCGAGCTCGCCGAGGTGGCTCAGGACGGACGCCTCGCCGCGGCGGTCGTCCAGGTCGCGGTACCGCTCGAGGCTCCGCCGGAGGTGGTCGGCCGCGGTCCCGTGGTCGCCCCGGTACGCGGCCACGAGCCCCCGTTCGCGTCGCGTCTCCGCCTCCCCACGTGGTTCCTCGAGCGCCTCGAACGTCTCCAGCGCCGCCGAGAGCTCGGCCTCGGCCTCGTCGAGGTCGCCCCGCCCGTGGGCGATCTGCCCGAGGAGGAGGCGGCTCTGGGCCACCTCGCGTGGGGAGTCGAGCGACTCGGCGAGGGACCGGCGTTCGCGGGCGTGACGCTCCGCCGCCTCGTGCTCCCCACGGCGGCGGGCGATCTGACACCGGCCGTACAGCGCGGTCAGCCGGCGTTCGTCGGTGTCGACATCGGGGCAGTCGCGCGCCGCCTCGACGAGGGTCTCGAACTCGGCGCTCGCCCGGTCGAGTGCACCGGCTCCGGTGAACAGCTCGCCACGGGCCTCGATGGCCCGTAGCCGCGTCTCGTCCGAGCACGCCTCGGGTAGTTCGATGGCTGACGCGTCGGTCGTCCCGAACAGGGGTGCGAGCTTCGGCGCCGACGTGCCGAGGTCGAACACCGTCGTGACGGCCTCGTCGGCCCAGTCGGTCGGGTCGGCGACGATGCCGTCCAGCGCCGCCGTGTGGCGGCTGGCTGCTGCGGCGACGGCCGCCCGGTCGTCCGGGCTGTCCGCGAGACCGAACAGGCCGTTCACCGCGGCCGCGAACCGGTCCGACGCGTCCTCGCGGTCGTCGCCGACGCGTTCGAGGTAGCGGGTCGACCACGTCTCGGCGACCGAGCGGTAGCCGGTCGCGCCGTCGGTCGGCGAGCCGAACAGGACGTGGCCGTGCAGCCGCGAGAGCGCCTCGTCGACCGTCGCAGCCGTCTCGTCGTCCGGGTCGCGGCCGCCCGCACGCAGGTACGGCTCCGCGACCGGGAGGCCGGCCGCGTTGAGCACGTTCGCGAGGATGCCGACCTCGACTGCCAGGTCGCCGCAGTCGTCGAGGTCCCGTCGGAGCCGGTCGACGTCCTCGTCGAGGGTCGAGGGCGTCCCGGGCTCGTAGGGGGCGAGTGGCTCGACGTAGCTCGCGAGGCGGTGGAACAGCAGCGAGATGGTGCCGGGACTCTCCGACCGCACGTCGCGCACGACGTCCGCGACGGGGACGGCGAGCGCCTCGTCGGTCAGGTCGTCGACGCGCGCCACCACGCGCTCGACGTCGGCGTCGGTGAGCGGCGGCATCGTCACCGTCTCGACAGCCTCGTGGCGGAACGACTCGAGGCGCGCGTCCATCGGGAACTCGTCGGGGTCGCGCCACTCCGACTCGCGGGCGTCGACGAGGAACGCAACGTCGTCGTCGCCGTCGAAGTCCCGCATCACCTCGAACACCGTGTTCGCGGTCGCGCGGACCGCGTCCTCGGCGACGACGAGGACGGGGCCCCGGGTCGTCTCGATGAACGCGTCGAGGGTGGCGCGCGACTCGAACGGCTGGCCGCCCGCGCTCCGCCGGTAGAGCACGGCAGCGTCGTCGTGCTCGTTGAACCGGCAGGCGACGCGGCGGCAGAGCGTGCTCTTGCCGGTCCCCGGCGGCCCGACGAGCGCGACCGACTCGCCGTCGCGGACGCGGTCGAGGAGTGTCCCGGTCACCGAATCGCCGTCCCTGGTCCGGTCGACGGCGTAGCCGGCGTGGACCTCGGGAAGTCCGAGTCCGGCCCGACACGCGGTCGCCGGCGACATCGGTTCCCGGCGCTCGAAGTAGCGGTCGTCCACCCGGACGAATCCCTCGGAACGGAGCGTCGTCGGGAGACGCCCGCCGGTCAGCGACGGCAGGTCCGTGTCCGTGGCCGCGTCCCGGAGCGCCGCGGTCGCCTCGTGGGTGTCCGCGGCGATCGACTCGTACCGCTGCTCCGCCCACGCGACGGCGTCCTCGTCGTCGGTGTGGAGGAACCCCGCGACGTCGTCGCCGCCGTAGGCGACCAGTGTGACCGCCGTCTCGGGGGCGTCGGTGAGGACGAGCCCCACGGGCGGGACGTCGCCGGTCCGGGCGCTGAACGCCGACGAGTCGGCGAGTTCGGCGACCATGTAGGGGAACTCCTCGCGGAGTCGCGACAGCTCGTCCGCGCTCGTGTGGACGGTCACAGGGGTCCCGTCGCGCACCGCCCGGGCGTGGCAGAGACGCAGGTGTCGCGAGTCCGCGAAGTGGGGGACGACGGCACGATAGCGGTCGGCATCGCGCAGGCGGGCGGCGAGATGTTCGAACAGCCGGTACGGGCCGTCCGTCGAGGCCTCGGTGGCCCGGGTGACCAGTTCGAGCGGTACCGGTCGGTCCGGGGGGATGGCCTCGAGCACGTCTCTGGCGGCGAGTATCTGCTGCTGGTCGAGAAGGAACGACCGGTATCGTTCGGCCGCGAGCCGTCCGGCCTGTGTCGTCACGTACCCCTCGGTCTCCCGGGTCACCAGTCCGGCCTCGTCCAGCTCCTTCACCGCCCGGTCGACCGTCGAGCGCGAGTGGTCGAGGCTCTCGACCAGGTCGGGCTTGTGGGCGGGGCCGGTCTGCAGGCGCTCCAGGAACTCGACCCGTCGTGCGATGACTTCGATTTCGTCGGGTTCGGCCGACAGGTCCATATCGTGCCACGGGAGGGAGTTCTGTTAAATCTTTGCGACGAGGTGCCACACTACAATCATATCGGTTCTGATACTTCTCGGCACGGCGTGAACACGCTCTCAGTCGGTGAGATAAGTACACGTGGCCCACAACGAGACGGACGCCGATGGAGGGGACGTCGCAGTCACGACCCATCGGGAGCCACCGCCCGCGCCGTGCCCATCTGGGCCCGTCGTCCTGTGGTCCGCTGACACCGACCACCGTACCAGGGGAGACCCCGAGACCACCTGTCGACCACGGACACTCGATGCCGTCGGCGGTCGCCGGCTGGACGGTTGGGGGACCGTTCGGCCGACGGTCGTCGACACCGGCTCAGTGCAGTCGGCTCCAGGTCGATGCTCGCGACACCGAACGTCGGCAGCCGTTGGGACGCCACGTCGCCTCTCAGGACGCCCGGCGTCCCACTCCGACCCGCTGACAGTGGAACCCGAGGGGGAACGGCCCCATCGTCGCGGCAGCGCGCCGCGCCGAGACCACGCCACCACCACAACACTTTTATCCCCGGGATGTGAATATTTACACGCAGGAGCAGTGCGAATAGAAATCAGCAGTTTCTTGTATCAGTCCCCAGTAGCAACTGTTCCCGGTAGCGAGCCGGCACCCACGACAGGCCAGGACTCCCGCTGACGACAGTGTACCGCCCGACGACGAGCGACAGCCACGTCGCTCGTCGACCGAGATACGCGACCCCGCTGCCCACGTTACAGATGCACGACACGACACACGACACGACTGTAGTGCCGAACGACCCGACCGAACTCGCGGCCCGCGACGACGTCGAGGAGGTCACCCAGCAGTTCGTCCACGAGGACCACGACTACTGCGAGGAGGAGTACGCCGGCCGCGCCATCGTCGGCGTCACCACCGACGCGGGCGACCTGCTGCTCATCGTCGCCGGTGGCGGGGAGAACGCGGTCCTCCCGAGCCCGAAGGTCGAACACGACGACGACTGGGCCGAAGCAGCACGCGCCGAGGTCTCCGAGGTCGCCGGCATCGACGTCCGCATCACCGGCGTCGAGCGCCTCAGGCACGCCGAGCAGGTCCTCGGTGGCGGGGGCGACCCGGCCGACGTGACGACCCACCTCGTTCTCGCGGCCGAACCGGTCGCCGCCGACCCCGAACTCGCACCACCCGAGGACGGGTCGTGGACCGTCGAGTGGGTCGACAGCTACCCCCACCACATGCTCGACGAGGACAGCCCCTCGGGCGACGACGTGGGCCTGTTCCTCGACTGACCCCGCGACGGTCCTCCCCGCGACCGGCCCAGAGCCAGCACAGCCCACGACCACCCCGCGACCATCGACAACCATGGCAGAACACACACCACAGAACCCCGGTACAGTCGACGACCAGCCACCGACCGCCGCCGACGGCCTCACCGTCCACGCGCCAGCCCACAGCCCGAACGACGAAGCAATCGCCGTCGCGGTGTCCGGACTCGCCGCCGGGGAGCCCGTCACGGTCACCGCCGAACTCGTCGCCCACGACGGCGTGACCTGGCGCTCCGAGGCGACGTTCACCGCCGACGGGGACGGGACCGTCTCGCTCGCCGACCACGCCCCCGAATCGGGGAGCTACGGCGGCGTCGAGCCGATGGGGTGGTACTGGTCCATGGCCGCCGACGACGAGGAGACGCGCTTCCCCGCCGTCAGCGACGAGCCGACCATCGACGTCGAGCTCCGCGCCACCGCGGGCGACCGGTCCGCGAGCCGGACAATCACCCGCCAGGTGTACGACGAGAGCGTGACAGCCCGCCCGGTCGACCACGACGACGTGGTCGGCACGCTGTACGAGCCACCCGGCGAGGGGCCCCACCCGGCCGTCGTCGAGCTCCACGGCTCCGCCGGGCGGCTCTCGGACTCGACCGCGAAGGCCCTCGCGAACGAGGGGTACGCCACGCTCGCCATCGACTACTTCGGCGAGGGCGGCCCCATTCCCGACGACCACCGCAACGTCCCGCTGTCGTACTTCGACACCGCCGTCGACTGGCTGCGCGACCAGCTTGGGGTCCATGAGGGACCGGTCGGGCTCGTCGGCGCGTCGCGCGGCGCCGAACTCGCCCTCCTGCTCGGCGCCCGCCGGGACTGGGTCGGCGCGGTTGTCTCGTACGCCGGCAGCGCCGTCATGTGGGACACGCCCTCGGGCGAGCCCGCCTGGACGGACGACGGCGAACCGGTCCCGCACGTCGTCGCCGACCCCGTACCCGGCGCGTCCGTCGAACAGGGGCTCACCGACGAGCAGCTCGAGCGCGCGACGGTCCACGTCGAGGAGACGGACGGCCCCGTGCTGCTGCTCTCCGGCGGCGACGATGAGGTGTGGCAGGCCCGGTACCTCTCCGCCCTCGCGATGGACCGGCTGGAGGCGGCCGAGTTCCCACACCGGTTCGAGCACCACACCTACGACGGCGCCGGCCACTACATCGGGCGGCCGTACGTCCCGATGGCCGGTGTCGGGCCCGCCGACCGCGCGAAGGCGACGGCGCACGCGGCGGCCGACTCCTGGCCGCGTGTGAAGGCGTTCCTCGCGGATGGGCTCGGGACGACGGAAACGGGAGAAACGTAGCCGGTCAGGCGGTGTCGACGTACGGCAGGCTCGCGGCGGTCTCCGCGACCGCCTCGGCGTTCGCCTTCATCAGCGCCGTGGTGTCCCAGACGCCCTCGACGAGCGCCTTGCGCTGGGCGTCGTCGACGGTGACATCGACGGTCGTGTCGCCGTAGGTGACCGTCTCGGCCGCGACGTCGACGTCGACGTCGCCGTCCGGGTTGTCGTCCACCCAGTCCTGGATGGTTTCGACGGTCTCGGCGTCGGCCGTCACCGTCGGCACGCCGAGCGCGAGGCAGTTGCCCGCGAAGATCTCCGCGAACGACTCGCCGACGATGGCGTCGATGCCCCAGCGCACGAGCGCCTGCGGGGCGTGCTCGCGGGACGAGCCACAGCCGAAGTTCGCGTTGACGACCATCACCGAGGCGTCGCGGAAGCGGTCCTCGTTCATCGGGTGGTCCTTCTCGTTGTCGTCGTCGTCGAACCGCTGGTCGAAAAAGGAGAACTGGCCGAGGCCGTCGAACGTGACGACCTTCATGAACCGCGCCGGGATGATCTGGTCGGTGTCGATGTCGTTGCCCCGCACCGGGATACCCGAGCCGGAGACGTGTTCGACGGTCTCCGCAGGGCCATCAGTCATCCACGACCACCTCCGTGTTCTCGACCTCGCGAACGTCGGTCACTTCGCCCTCGACGGCCGCGGCGGCGACCATCCGGGGGTTCATCAGGACGGTGCGGCCGTCCTTGCTCCCCTGGCGGCCGACGAAGTTCCGGTTAGAGGAGGAGGCACAGGCCTCGTCGCCCTCCAGCTGGTCCTCGTTCATGCCGAGGCACATCGAGCAGCCGGCGTTGCGCCAGTCGAAGCCGGCGGCCTCGAAGACCTCGCGCAGGCCCTCCGCCTCGGCGGCCCGCGCGACGCGCTGGCTGCCCGGGACGACCATCGCGCGGACATCCGGGTGGACCTCGCGGCCCTCGACGACCCGTGCCGCGCGGCGCAGGTCGGGCAGTCGGGCGTTCGTACAGGAGCCGAGGAACGCCACGTCGATGGGGTAGCCGTCCATCGTCTCGCCGGGCTCGACGCGCATGTGCTCCTGTGCGCGACGGGCGGTGTCCGCCTTGTCGGCGGGCAGGTCCTCGGGAGCCGGGATGGGTTCGGTGACGCCGACGCCCTGCCCGGGCGTGGTGCCCCAGGTGACCACCGGCTCCAGCTCGCTGCCGTCGATGGTGACCACGTCGTCGTACTCGGCGTCGTCGTCGCTGGCGACGGACTCCCAGTACGGCAGCAGCTCGTCGAACGTCTCGGGGTTGTTCTGGAAGTACTCCGTGTCCCGCAGCCACTCGAAGGTGGTCTCGTCGGGGTTGACGTAGCCCGCGCGAGCACCGCCCTCGATGCTCATGTTGCAGATGGACATGCGACCCTCCATGTCGAGGTTCTCGATGGCCTCGCCGGCGTACTCGTAGACGTAGCCGACGCCGCCGTCGGTGCCGAGCCGCCGGATGATCTCGAGGATGACGTCCTTCGCACCGACGCCGTCGGGGAGTTCTCCCGTTACCTCGATCTTGCGCACGTCCTTCTTCTCCATCGCGATGGTCCCGGTCGCGAGCACGTCGCGGATCTGGCTCGTGCCGATACCGAACGCGAGCGCGCCGAACGCGCCGTGGGTCGAGGTGTGGCTGTCGCCACAGACGATGGTCTTGCCGGGCTGGGTGAGCCCCTGCTCCGGCCCGATGACGTGGACGATGCCCTGGTTGCCCGAGGTCGGGTCGGAGAACTCGATGCCCGCATCGTGGACGTTCTCCTCCAGTTCCGCCATCATCCGCTCGGCCGCATCGTCGGCGTAGGGACGCGACTGGTCGGCCGTGGGGACGATGTGGTCGACGGTGGCGTGCGTGAGCTCGGGGTACGCGACCGCCATGTCGCGCTCCTCGAGCATCCCGAACGCCTGCGGGCTCGTCACCTCGTGGATGAGGTGCAGGCCGACGAACAGCTGCGTCTGTCCGGTCGGCAGCTCCGTGACCGTGTGGCGGTCCCAGACCTTGTCGTAGAGCGTGCCCTTCGACATCAGTCGTCGTCCCGTTCGCTATGCTCGCCCCCGCGCTCGAACACGCGGTTGGCGGCGGCGTCTTCCGTGGTCCGATGGCGTACGTCGGCCATGACGTCCGGGTCGTCGTCGGACTCGTCTCCGTCGGTGTCGTCGCGCGACTCGGACGCGCCGTCCTCGTCCGGGTCGGCGTCGAACGGTTCGGCCCGCCGCTCGTCCTCACGCGTCGGGTCGCGGCCGCCGTCGGCGACGATGGTGACTCCGTGGTCGAACACCTTCCCCATGCTCTCGCCGGTGTATGGGTTGGTGTGGCTCACGTCGCTCATCGCTCGGTTCTGGGTGCTGGTCTCTCGCTTGCGGGTGCGTTCGGTCATTGTCAGTCGTCCGCCTGTGGCGGGGTCGCGTCCTCCTCTTGTTCGGTCGGTTCGTCGTCGGCCCACGCGAAGAGCCCGCGCAGCTCCTCGCCGACGGCCTCGATGTCGTGGGCCGTCTCGGCCTGCCGGAGCTGGTCGTAGCTCGGCCGGCCGGCCTGGTTCTCGGTGATCCACTCGCGGGCGAAGGTGCCGTCCTGCACGGCCTCGAGCACCTCCTCCATGTTCTCGCGGGCGTGCTCGTCGACGATCTCGTCGCCGCGGGTCAGACCACCGTACTCGGCGGTGTCGGAGACCGAATCCCACATCTCGCCGAGCCCGCCCTCGTACATGAGGTCGACGATGAGCTTCATCTCGTTCATGCACTCGAAGTACGCCATCTCGGGGCTGTAGCCCGCGTCGACGAGCGTCTCGTAGCCCTGCTTGATGAGCGAGGTCACGCCGCCACAGAGGACGGCCTGCTCGCCGAACAGGTCGGTCTCGGTCTCCTCGCGGAACGTCGTCTCGACGACGCCCGCGCGGGTGCAGCCGATGGCATGGGCGTACGCGAGTGCCTCCTGGGTCGCCTCACCAGTCGCGTTCCGGTACACCGCGAGCAGGCCGGGCGTGCCCTCGCCGCGCTCGTAGTTGCGCCGGACGATGTGACCCGGGGACTTCGGCGCGATCATCGTCACGTCCACGCCCTCGGCGGGGCGGATCTGGTTGTAGTGGACGTTGAAGCCGTGGGCGAACTGGAGGGTGTCACCCGGCTCCAGCGCGGGCGCTATCTCCTCGTACACCGCCGGCTGGACGGTGTCGGGGACGAGCACCGACACGATATCGGCGGTCTCGGCCGCGTCGCGTGGGGTCTCGACCGGCAGGCCGTCGGCCTCGGCGGCCGCGCGGGAACTGGAGTCCTCGCGCAGGCCGACGACCACGTCGACCCCGCTGTCGGCGAGGTTCTGTGCGTGGGCGTGGCCCTGGCTGCCGTAGCCGAGCACGGCGACGGTCTTGCCGTCGATGTAGCTCGCGTCGGCGTCGTCGTCGGTGTACACTGTCGTCGTCGTGGAGTCGTCTGTCGTCATTGGTTGGTGGATTGCGGAGTGGTGTCGTCGGTAGTCGATTCGGTGCCGCGGGCGAGCGCGGCGGTGCCGGTCCGGGTGACCTCGCGGACGCCGAAGCGCTCGAACGTGTCGACGGCCGCGGCGATCTTCTGGCGGCTCCCGGTGATCTCGACGGTGACCGTCTCCGGGCACGCGTCGACGGTGTTCGCGTCGTACATCTCCGCGACCGCGGCGACCTCGTCGGGGTTCTCGGCCTCGACCTTCACGAGCGCCAGCTCGCGGTTGATGGCGTTGCCTGGCAGCTCCTTGACGGAGATGACCGGGATCTGCTTCCGGAGCTGCTTCTCGATCTGGTCGATGCCGGGGTCGGACTCCTCGGTCACGACCGTGATGCGGGCGCGGGAGTCGTCCTCGGTCGGGCCGACGGTCAGGCTCTCGATGTTGAACTGCCGCCGGCTGAACAGCCCGGAGACCTTCGAGAGGACGCCGGGCTCGTGCTCGACGAGCACCGAGATGACGGCACGGCGTGTCGCCGGCTCCGCTTCGACCGCTGGGTCGATGCGGATGCCCTGTGCGTTCCGTCGGCCCTCGGGCGTCGCCCGCTCGTCGGGAGCGGGCCCGGGCAGTCCGGAGCTCACAGGTGACCCTCCTCCAGCGCGAACTGGCCGTTGTCGCCGCCGCTCGGGACCATCGGATAGACGTTCTCCTCGGGGTCGATGTAGCAGTCCAGCACGGCGGGACCGTCGTACTCGAGCGCCTCGGTGATTGCGTCGGCGACCTCGTCGTACTCCGCGACGGTGATGCCCTTCGCGCCGAACCCCTCCGCGAGGGTGGCGAAGTCCGGGCACCAGTGGTACTCGGAGGCCATCCGCCGGCGGTCGTAGAACGCGTCCTGCCACTGGCGGACCATCCCGATGTGCTCGTTGTTCAGCACGACGACGGTGATGTCGAGGTTCTCGCGGACCGCGACCGACAGCTCCTGCATCGTCATCAGGAACGAGCCGTCGCCCTCGAAGGAGACGACCTGCGTGTCGGGGGCGGCGACCTTCGCGCCGATGGCGGCGGGCAGGCCGTAGCCCATCGTCCCCAGCCCGTGGCTGGAGACCCAGGTGCGTGGCTCGGTGTACTGCCAGTACTGGACCGCCCACATCTGGTGCTGGCCGACGCCGGTCGTGACGATGGCGTCGTCCTCCGTCGCCTCGTCGAACGCCTCGACGACGAACTGCGGCTTCAGCGGCTCGTCGTCGGGCGTCGAGTAGTCCATCGGGTACTCCGACTTCCACTGCTGGCAGGTGGCGCGCCACTTCTTCGTCTCGGGCGCGGCACGCATCGCCTCGTCCAGCTGCGTGACGACCGTCGCGGCGTCGCCGACGAGCGGGTAGTCCGCCTTGACGTTCTTGCTGATCTCGGCCGGGTCGATGTCGACGTGGACGACCTCGGCGTCGGGCGCGAACGTCTCGATGCCGCCGGTCAGGCGGTCGTCGAAGCGGCAGCCCACCGCGACGAGGCAGTCGGTGTGGGTGATGGCCATGTTGGCGTAGCCGGTGCCGTGCATGCCCGCCATCTCGAGCGCCAGCTCGTGGTCCTCGGGGAACGCGCCGACAGCCGGCATCGTCGTCGTCACCGGCACGTCGTAGGTCTTCGCGAACTGCCGGACCTCCTCGCTGGCGTCGCCCTTGATGACGCCGCCACCGACGAGCAGCAACGGCCTGTTCGCGGCCTCGATGGTGTCGGCGGCCTCGCGGACGGCCGACGGGTCCGCGCGCTCGGTCACCTGGTAGGTGTCGGGCGTGGTCGGCGGCCCGGGTTCGTGGTCGGTCTCGTCCTGCGTGACGTCCTTCGGCAGGTCGACGAGCGTCGGGCCGGGACGGCCCGCGGCGGCGAGGCCGAACGCCTCGCTCACGTCGTCGCCGACGGTGTCGGCACCGCTGGCGAAGTAGTTCGTCTTCGTGATGGGTGCCGTGACGCCGGTCGTGTCCGTCTCCTGGAAGGCGTCGTTGCCGACGAACTCGGTCGGGACCTGCCCGGTCAGTGCGACGACCGGGTCGGAGTCCATCGAGGCGTCGGCGATGCCGGTGACGAGGTTCGTCGCGCCGGGGCCGGACGTGGCCATGCAGACGCCCGGCTCGCCCGAGACGATGCCGTAGGCGTCGGCCGCGTGGGCTGCGCCCTGTTCGTGGGCCATCGTCACGTGACGCACCGCCTGGGAGTCGTAGAGCGCGTCGTAGACGGGCATGATCGCACCGCCTTGCACGCCGAAGCAGTACTCGACGCCGGCGTTCTCCAGCGCCTCGACGACCGAGGTCGCGCCGGTGCGTGGGCGCTTGGGCTCCTCGTCCTCGGTCGGTGTCGCCTCACCTGACGCCCCGTCCGTGGGTGCGGTGCTCGCTCGTTCGCTCATGGACTCGGGCCGTCGAACGGTGTGTTGGTCGTGGGGCGATACCGGTGGTCACCCGCGGCTGGCGGGCGACGGGTGGCTGTGGTTCGTGTGGGTGTGTCGGCGGTGTGCATCGGTGTCGTACGGACGCTCGGCTGTGGGTCTGAGGTCGGTGCAGAAACGGTCGGTGGAGGGGTGATTGTAGGGGCTAGACGGCCCCTACAATACCGAGAATACGTACGACGGCGCGACCGCTGTCGAGGGGCAGGCCCCGGACAGTCGGTCGACGTCTCATTACTGGAGACGTAGGGCGAGCCCGGTATATAAACGTTGGCGGTCGTGCAGTCCTTGCCGCCCCACTGCATCAGACCGACACCTCCTCCCGGTCCTCGACCCGCTCGATGTCGACATCGCGTGCGAACTCGCGGACCGTCGACGCGGTGACCCGTTCCTTCTCGGCACCGCGGTCCTTGACCATTCGCGTGACCTCGCGGACCTCGCTCTCGGTCGGGTCGTAGCCCGCTTCGACCAGGTGCTCGCGGACGGCGTTGACGCCCGTGTGCTTGCCCAGCACCAGCTCGCGGGTCGCGCCGACCATCTCCGGGGTCATCACGCCGGGTTCGAACGTGTCGCTGTTCTCGATGACGCCCGCGGCGTGGATGCCGGACTCGTGGCTGAAGGCGTTGTCGCCGACGACCGGCTTGTTCGCCGGCACCGGCATGTCCGAGCGCGCCTCGACCAGCTTGCTCAGCTCGGTGATGCGCGTCGTGTCGATGCCGGTGTCCGTCTGGTACACCGACTCCACGGCCATCACGAACTCCTCGTAGGCGGCGTTGCCGGCGCGCTCGCCGATGCCGTTCACCGAGACCTGCGCCTGCTCGGCACCGGCCTCGATGCCCGACAGCGCGTTCGCCGTCGCCAGCCCGAAGTCGTCGTGGGTGTGGACGTCGATCCGTGCGTCGGTGTGGCCGGTCACCGTGTCGATGAGGTCGTAGAACCGCCGCGGCGTGGCGACCCCGCAGGTGTCCGGCACGTTGATCCAGTCGGTGCCCGCCTCGGTGACGGCCTCGACCATCTCGACCAGGAACGCCTCGTCGGTCCGGGTGGCGTCCATGGGCGAGAACATGCAGTCGACGCCGGCGTCTTTGACCTGCTCGACGGCGTCGATCGCGCGTTCTTTGACCTGTTCCCTCGTGGCGTGCATCGAGTCCTCTATCTGGACGTCGGAGGTGCTGACGAAGACGTGGACCATCTCCACGCCGGCGTCCAGTGCGGCCGCCACGTCCTTGTCGACGACGCGGGCGAGCCCGCAGGTCGTCGCGTCGGTGTGACTGGCGATGTCGGAGACAGCCTCGAACTCCGCGTCGGAGTTGACGGGGAACCCGGCCTCGATGACGTGGGTACCCATCTCGTCCAGCACGGCCGCTATCTCTCGTTTGTCCTCGTAGGAGAACGATGTCCTCGGGGACTGCTCGCCGTCCCGCAGTGTGGTGTCGAAAACTCGTGCAGCGTCGAACTCGTCAGTTACGTCCAGGGTGCCCTGGAAGAACTCGACCGCCCTGACGGGTGTCAGAGCGAGTGTCGTTGTGAGACATCGTACCCGTTGGGAGGTGCGAACTCCTATATAAGCCTGGTGCTGTGACAGGTCCCTGGTCGGGCGGGATACCGGGTCATCGACCGTGGCAGTCGCGAAAATCCGGGGCGGGCGTCGCCTACTGTCGGATATGCATTCCTTATATTGTTTGCAGCTCCGGCCGGGGCGGCAGCCCGAGGCGAGCGCCGGCGCAGGTGGCCGGCTACCCCAGCGTTAAACGCCTGGTCGCCGTCAGTGTACACATGTCGGACCAGGTAATCCAGCTCCTGAAGCAGGCGTACGGCGACGAGATCGAGACCGTGATGAACTACATGTCCAACTCCATCGTGCTCGACGGCGTCCGCGCCGAGGAGATCAAGGAGAGCCTCGACCAGGACATCCAGGAGGAGCTCACCCACGCGCGCCAGCTCGGCGAGCGGCTGAAGCAGCTCGACGACGCCCCGCCGGGGTCGATGGCGTTCGAGGCGAGCCAGGAGAGCCTCCAGCCGCCCGCGGACACGACGGACGTGCTCGCGGTCATCGACGGCGTCATCGAGGCCGAGGAGGACGCCATCGAGACCTACCGCTCGCTCATCCACGCGGCCGAGGCGGCCGACGACCCGGTCACCGAGGACCTCGCGGTGACCCTCCTCGCCGACGAGGAGGCCCACCGAACGGAGTTCCGCGGCTACCGGAAGGAGTACCGCAAGGACTAGTCCTCGGGCGACCCGTCGGGGGCACCGGCTCCGCCCGACCGCTCGTCGCTGCCATCCACTGACTGTTCGACCGACGCAGCCGCCGGCTCGCGCTGGTCGGCGGCGGCGTCCGTGGACGCATCTGTCCCCCGTCCGGCCGACAGCGTCTCGACGACCTGCCAGCGCTCGGTCGGCGGGTCCGACCAGACGGACAGCGCCGCCAGCACGAGCGAGCCAACCAGCCAGAGCGCCAGCCCGACGACGTTCGCGAGCACGGCCGAGACCGGGAGCGTCGCGGCCTCGACGGTCCGGATGGAGAGCGCGAGTGTCAGCCCGCGGAACGCGCTGTTCGGGCTGAGCGCGAGCAGGTACCGGAGCGCGTCGGGGTCGACCACGCCCGAGGAGAGCGCGGCGACCAGTCCGAGGTCGAGGCCCACGGTGAGGAGGACGAACACGCCGACGGCGGCCGCGATGACGGTCCGGCCCCGCGCAGCGACCGTCGAGACGGCGACGACGGCGGCCAGCACGACGGCGGCGTAGCACGTCGCGAGCAGGACGAACCGGAGGTAGGTTCCGAAGGGGCCGTCGCCGCCGTGGGTCGCGATGACCGGGTTCGCGGGCGGGCCGAACAGCGGCACGAACAGCCCGGCGACGAGCAACGTGACGAACACGAGCGAGAGCACCGCCGTCGCCCGCCCGACGAACACGCCGACGACGTAGGTCCGGGGGCGGAGCGGGTACGTCCGCAGCACGTCGAGCTCCTTCGAGGCCGCGTCGGCCTGGATGGCCCGGTAGCCGAACGCCACGGCGAGCAGCGGCACGAGCACCTCGACGGGCGTGAGCAGGTCAGCGACGAGCGGGACGTAGCCGGTCAGGCTGCTGGCGTAGGCGAGCCACCAGACGACCGCGGCGAAGCCGACCGCGGTCGCGATGTAGGCCGGCGTCCGCGCGACGATGGTGAGCTCGCGCTCGACCACGGCGAAGAGGTCGTCGGTCTCACCGCTCATGCGTCATCCTCCGTCTCCGGGTTCGACCCCTCGCTCTCTGCCTGTCCGTCGGTCCCGGTTCGTCCGGCTCGCACCGTGCGTTCGTCGCCGACCATCCCGCGGAAGGCCGCCTCCAGCGTCTCCGCACCGGCGTCCTCGATGACCGACTGCGGCGGTCCGTCGGCGATGACGTCGCTCCGGTCGAGCACGAGCAGCCGGTCCGCGGTCTCCGCCCCGACGAGGTGGTGGGTCGCGAGGACGACCGCGACGCCGCGGTCGGCGAACGCGTCGGCCGTCTCGAAGATGTGGCGCCGCATCGCCGGGTCGAGCCCGCTCGCAGGCTCGTCCAGCACGAGCAGCGGCGGGTCGCCGAGCACCGCACCGGCCATCCCGAGCAGTCGCTTCATGCCGCCCGAGAGCGCGCCCACCCGGCGGTCGGCGACGCCGTCGAGCCCGACGAGTTCGAGCGTCTCATCGACGTCCGGGTCGTCGGCGAGCAGTTCGGCGTAGAACGACAGCGTCTCCCGGACGGTAAAGCCCGACCGGAACGCGGGCTCCTGAGGGCAGAAGCCGATCGGGCGGTCGCCGGTGGCCGCGACCGCGACCGAGCCCTCCGTCGCGGGCAGCAGTCCCGCGAGCACCCGCAGGAGCGTCGACTTGCCGGAGCCGTTCGGGCCGACGACCGCGGTGACGGTGCCGGATTCGAGGGTGAACGATACGTCGTCGAAGACCGTCACGTCGCCGAACGCGAGCGCCACGTCGTCGACGGTGGCGACCGGGTGGGACGCCGCCGGAACGTCGGCGTCCTCGCTCATGCCAGCACCCCCGTGCCTGCTCGCGTCGCGCTGGTGTTCAGTGCGGCCGCGACCGCCGCGGGCCGCACCGGCCGGACCTGTGGTGCCTCGTCGACGACCCCGCGGCTCCGGAGGCCGGGGAGCGAGCCCTCCTGGGACCGGAGCAGCTGGACCGCGGGCGAGGTGGCGAGGACGTGGGCGTCGGGCGACGAGGCAGCGTACCGGTCCACCGCGCCGGTCGGTTGGAACGGCCGGTCGATGAAGCCGTCGCGGTCGCTGTCGACGCCGGGTGCGCCACCCCAGTAGTTGCCCGCACCGTCGTCGGTCCAGATGCGGACCGGGCCGAGCGAGGTGGAGACGTAGCGGTCGTTGCCGACGACGTCGTTCGCGGTGACGACGTTCGTTGGGATGAGCGTCGAAGCGCGGATGCCGACGTCGTTGCCGACGACGACGTTCCGCGCGAACAAAGACCGGTCCGAACCGACGTCGAGTCCCTCCTCGTTGTCGACGAGGGTGTTCCCGACGACGTAGGAGGCACGCCCGGCGACGTCGATGCCGACGGCGCTGTCGGTGACGTGGTTGCGCGTGACGACGTTGTCCTCGGGGAGCGTCATCACGACGACGCCGGTCCGGGTCCGCGTCGCGGTGTTGTTCGCGACCAGCGTCCCGGAGGTGTACATCTCGTGGACGCCGAAGCGGAGGTCCGCGAAGCTGTTGTTCCGGACCACCGTGCCGTCGCCGAGGTGCATGTAGACGCCGTCGCGGCCGCCGACGAACGTCGAGTCCTGCACGACCATGCGCGAGTGGACGGTGATGGTGCTCATGAACCCTTCGCGCCACGGCGTCTCCCCGTCGACGCGCACGTCCTCGATGACGACGCCGTCGCTGTAGCGCACCGTCACGCCGTTCGTGGGCGTCTCGATGTACACGTCGGCGACGTACGAGCCGCCAGCGTCGTCGAACTCGATGCCGGAGGCGGCGTAGCCGTAGGCCCGGAGCACCTGTGCGTCCCACGCGTCGGCGTCGACGGTCAGGTTCGGCCGGGCCTGCTGCTGGCCGATGCCGCGGATGGAGAGGTCGGTGACGGCGACCCGGGCGTCGAACGCGCGCAGGACGCTCCCGTTGCCGTCGCCGACGAGCCGGGTCTCGTTGACACCGGCCCCGCGGATGGTGAGTGGTTTGCGTACGGTCCGGTTCACGTCGTGGTACTCGCCGGCCGGGAGCACGACCGTCGTGTTGGGCGGCGCCCGTTCGATGGCCGCCGCGAGCGTCGGGGCGTCCTCCCCGACGACGACGGAGACGGGGCGGTCACGGAGCTGGCGGGCGTCGGCCGCCGCGGTGTCCGCCCAGCCGTGCCGATCCGTAGTGCGTCGCTCGGCGGCGGCGAGGGACAGCTCGGACCGGTCGAACGAGTGGGCCTGGAGACCCTCCCAGCCGACGACGGTGCCGCCGAAGCTGTCGGTGAACTGCTCGGCCGCTGCTCGCTCGGAGAACGGCACGACGGCGGCTCCCCCGGGATGTCGCGCGTCGGAGTCGACGACGAAGTGAGCGCTCTCGACGGCGACCCAGTCCGTGTCGCCGCCGGTCACACGCAGGAAGCCGTCGTCGCCGGCGGCGAGTTCGGCGTCCGCGTAGTCGGTGACGTAGATGGAGAGCGGGACGCCGAACTGGCGCTCGTGGCCGTCCCGGTCGAGCTCGGTGACGAGCGAGGAGAGCCCCTGGTGGCCGACGACGTACCGGTAGCGGGAGTAGAACACCTCGGCCCGCGGCACGGCCAGGGAGCGCTCCTTGACGACGCGCTGTTCGGCCTGGGTCAGGTCGCTCATCGTGATGGCGTCGTCGAAGTCGACGACCGATGGCCCCTCCCCGGGGTCGACGTCGACGACGAAGACACCGCTGGTCACCAGCAGGACGGCGGCGAGCGCGGTGACGAGGTAGCGCGCGTACACGGCTCACCGACCGACGAGCGCGGGGGTGATGTCGTCGAACGAGACGACCTCGCCGCCGTACTCCCCGGCGAAGGCGTCGGCGTCGCCCGCGTCGGAGAACGGGACGAAGTCCGCACCCATCGCGCCGTTGACCTCGCTGCCGACGACGTAGGAGAGGTCCTGCGCCAGTGCGAACGCCTCGGACTCGGGGTGGGAGCTGATGTACGGTGCGTCGTCGGACGACGAGACGCTGTACTCGACCGCGGAGTAGTCAGTGACGTAGATGCCCGCCGCGGTCCGGCCCTGGTCCCGGTTCTCGAAGAGGTGCGGGAACAGGCACTGCTTGAGCGCGTCGAACCGGAACGGCGCGTCGTGCTCGGCCGGCGCGTACTCCTCCCAGAATATCTGGCCGTTCGCGCCCGGGTGGTTCGCGATGACCATGCCGCAGTTGTCGCAGGCGTCGCCGCTTCCGATGGTGATGGCAGGGGGGGCGGATCCGCCACCGTTCCCTCCAAGACAGCCGGCGAGCGCGGTGGCGGCGAGTGCGCCGCTCGCGCCGAGGACCGTCCGTCGCGACACGCCGTGGTCGTCAGTCTCCGCGGGGCTCGTCCGGTGGTGCTGGTGTCGGCACATGGTGTAACTCGTCTGCGTGGAAACCGCTCGTCCTGATATTGTGTTCGGGGGACAATATCAGTGCCGATGGTGCTTCGCAACTGGTAATCGGGGAAAACTACTTCCGTCGTGGACGAGGCGAGGATTTTTCTCGTGGCGATTCGACTACTGGCTCATGAGCAACTTCGACCTGGACCTGAACGCGGTCGAGGACCACCTGCCCGACGAGGCGGACGAGGAGGACCTCTCCGGCGCGGTCGAACTCGGGCACCTGGACGGCTCCACATCGGACGAGGAGTGGGTCGAGACCGTGATGAGCGGCCGCATCCTCGTCCTCAACG
Organism: Haloarchaeobius iranensis; assembly: GCF_900103505.1. Taxonomy (GTDB): domain Archaea; phylum Halobacteriota; class Halobacteria; order Halobacteriales; family Natrialbaceae; genus Haloarchaeobius; species Haloarchaeobius iranensis. The sequence continues at coordinate 232,923 of NZ_FNIA01000004.1, read as the reverse complement.
TCGAGGGTGACGTGAACGAGCTCGCGGCGGGGTTCGCCCGCGAGATAAGGAACGAGGGTGGCGGACTCGTCCACTTCCGTGGGTTCCTCATCGTCTCGCCCCCGGGCATCGAGATCGACACCGACCGCGTCTGATTCAGCGCTCGGTCACCGTGAGGTAGTGGCCGTCCGGGTCCCGGATTCTGACGCCGTCCTCGACTGTCTCGACAGCGCAGGCAGCGTCGCCGACGGCCTCGCTGACCGCCGCGGGGTCGCCCGCGAAGGCGATGTCGACGTGCAGGCCGCCGCGGGCGTCCGCGAGCCCGAGGTGGGGTTCCCAGAGTTCGAGCGCCATCGGGCCCTGGAGCCTGGTGCGGACGCGGTCCTCGCCGCGGTCGACCGGCTCGAAGCCCAGGTCGGTGTAGAACGATTCGGCCCGCGCGAGGTCCTCGACCTCCAGCACGACCTCGAAGACGCCGTCGATGCCCGGCCCGGAGACGTCGGTCTGCCCGAGCTCGACGCAGTTGCCGTCGGGGTCGTAGCAGTACAGCGACCGGGCGTCGCCGAACACGTGCTCCTCGAGGTCGAACCTCCCATCGAGACGGTCCCACCAGTCGTCGTACTCGTCGGCGGGGATGGAGCAGGCGAAGTGGGTGTGGACGCCGCCGCGGGGGACCGTCGACGGCCGCCGCAGGACGAGCTCGGTGTCGCCGGCGGCGTAGACGACGGCGTCCTCGTCGCGTCGCAGTTCGGTCATGGCGAGCGTGTCGCCGTAGAAGGCGCTGGCCGGGTCGAGGTACTTCACCTCGAGCCCGAGCCGGGAGAGGGAATCGAGCATACCGGTCGGTTCGGCGTGCTGGGGCTTAAACCTGGACAGCCACGGGGCGGTCGTCAGGGCACTCGCGCGACCGCGAGCATGTGGCTCGAGAGGTCCACGACGCTCCGGTCCTCGCGCAGGCGGTCGTTCACCTCGCGGACCACCTGTCGGCGGTCGTCGTCCAGCCCGTCGAACTCGTCGCGACGGGTCGAGGCGACACCCTCCAGTGCGGCCAGGCTCTCGACGGCGAGGCCGCCCGATTCGAGCAGCGACTCCAGCTCGTCGGCGCGGAAGAAGTGGCAGTCCGCCATCATGGGTTCGACGCCGTACTCGGCGCACAGCTCGCCGGTGTAGTCGCCGGACTCCACGAGGGCGGGCAGGACGGGGTAGTCGGCCGCCGCGCCGTCGAAGCGCGCCCGGCCGGTGTGGTCGACGGTGTTCACGACGGCCGAGAGCAGCCCCATCACCGAGACGAACACCGGGCCGCCGGGCCGGGTGACCCGTTCGAGTTCCGCGACAGCGGTCTCGCGCTCGGTCTCGTCAAGGACGTGCGAGACGGGGCCGCCGAGACAGAGCGTCGCGTCGAACGTGTCCGCGTCGAACGCGAGGTCGCGCACGTCGCCCTTCTCCACCGTCACCCGGTCGCCGAGGTCGCGCTCGCCGACCTGCTCGCGGGCGATGTCGAGCTGTTCCGCGCTCAGGTCGACCAGCGTCACGTCGTAGCCCTGCTCGGCCAGCCAGACCGTGTAGCGCCCCGCCGCGCCGCCCACGTCGAGGACGTGTCCCGAGCCGGGCAGGTCGCGGTCCAGGTACTCGACGGTTCCCTCCCACTCCAGCCGGTGGAAGAAGTCCCGCTCCAGTCGCTCCCACTCCCGTTCGCCGTACTCGTCGTAGAACGCCTCGGGGTCCGTGTCATCCGTCATGGTCGGTGCCACGACGGCCGACGGAAAAGGTTTGCCGAAGGTGTGACTCGGCCTGTCGAGCCTGCAGTCGGGCGATGTGCCCGCGGTGACGACCGGGAGACTGTACGGAGTCTACCGCCTGCCGGCCGGGGCGGCGGGTGACTGGGTGGCGCCCGGGCTTCGAGCCGTGACCACCGGCGGTCACTCGCCACCGGTCGTCCACGGCCACGACTCCTTTCCGCGAGCCGTCGATTTATCCGCGACCGGACCCACTGATGACGCATGGGAATGAAAGGCTCCGGCACCGCCGAGGACTTCCGGGTCGTCCACGAGGGCGACCACGGGTTCGGCTGGATCGCCTACCCGGACGAGGAGATGCAGCGCGCGTCGGCCGCGCTGGTCGGCGACGACGAACAGGTGTGGGTGTGCGACCCGGTCGACGTGCCAGGGCTCGACGAGCTGCTCGCCGAGCACGGCGAGGTCGGCGGCGTCGTCGTGACGCTGGACCGGCACAAGCGCGACTCGGCGGCGCTGGCGAACCGCCACGACGTCCCCGTCTACCTGCCGATGTGGTTCACGGGCGTCGCGGACGACCTCGACGCACCGGTCGAGCGGTTCGGGAACGAGCTCGCCGAATCGGGCTTCCGGACGCTCCGCCTGCGCGACGGCCGGTTCTGGCAGGAGGCCGGGCTCTACAACGAGGAGACGGGGACGCTCTGGGTGCCGGAGTCCGTCGGCGCGGCGAGCTACTTCCTCGCGAAGAGCGAACGCCTCGGTGTCCACCCGGCGCTGCGGGCGTTCCCGCCGCGGCGCGCGCTCGGGAGCCTGACGCCGGAGCGCGTGCTCGTCGGCCACGGCGAGGGCGTCGCGACGGACGCGAGCAGGGCGCTGTCGGACGCGCTGGCCGGTTCGAGAAAGCGGATGCTCGGCGTCTACGCGAGGACGGCGCGGAACGCGCTGCCGTTCTGACCGACGATGGCAGAGCCAGCGATTCGAGCGGCCACCGTCGAGGACGCCGACACGCTCGCGGCGGTCTACCGGACCGCGTACCGCGAGAACCGACGGCTCGGCTTCCCTGCCAAGGCCGAGTCCGCGACCGCCGAGACCGTCACCGGGTGGATTCGGGAACACCACGTCCTCGTCGCGACCGTCGACGGCGAGGTGGTCGGCGGCGTCCGGCTGTCGGCCACCGACCCGGACCGCGTGAAGCTGAGCCGGCTCGCCGTCCACGAGGACCGGAAGGGGGAGGGCATCGGCAGTGCATTGGTCGACGCCGCGGAGGCGTGGGTCCGCGAGACGGGGCGGGAGACGGTCTGGCTGACGACGCCCGACGAACACCCGTTCCTGCCGGAGTTCTACCGGAGCCGTGGCTACGAGAAGACCGGCGACTACCCGCTGGAGTACCGGGATTACGACGAGATCCGCATGGAGAAACCGGTCTGAGTTGCGGGACGCTCTCCCTGGTGGTCCACCCCGAAGCCGCCGCTTTACAGCTGTTCCGACGTGATGGTCTCGGCGAGGAAGAGGTAGCCGGCCAGCAGCGGGAGCAGCTGGACTCTGTGTGGGCAGTTGTGCGCACAGGGTTCGGCGGCGAACGAGGCAGCGACAGCGGGCCCGAAGACCGGCGACCAGTCGTAGAACACGTGGAGCGCTTCGACGCCGCTGCAGCCGGCGCCGAGACAGGTGGTCAACGGAATCGGCAGCGCTGCGACGCCGAAGGACACCGCGCCGAGCAGTGCGGACCGCCACTTCTCCGACAGTACCGCCTGCATGCGGTCACCGACGGCGAGTCCGAGGATGCCGACGAGGAACAGGAACACGAGAGCGAACCCGGCCGCGCCGACGTGGCTGAACGCCGGATGAACTGCGGCGGTCGCGGACCCGACGACGAGGACGGTGAGCGCACCCCAGAGCACCAGCACACGGAAGGAGAGGTAGCGACGGGCCCGAGACCGAACCCGTGAAGGGACGCCGATGGAGGACATCAACGGCCGTTCGAACGGGTCTGGTATATCTGTTCCTCCTCTCGCTGTTCAGCTCAGTCGGACGAGCTGGAGCGTCTGCGCGCCGCCACCCGTGGCGTAGACGGCACCGTCGACGACGACGGGACCCATCTCGAGGGCGAACTCACCGTCGTCGCGCTCGTCCGGTGTCCAGCGCGTCCGGCCACTTCCAACGTCGAGCACGGCAGGGCTGCCGTTGTACCGGTTCCTCGAACCACCGGTCGATACGTACGCCCGACTGTCACCGACGGACAGGCCACTCCCGTAGCGACCGGCGTACGTGCCGGTCGACCAGCAGGCCGTTCCCGTCCGGAGGTCGAAGGCGTACAGCCGGTTCTGGGTCCCGACGTAGGTCTGGGCACCGTCGACCCCGACGACCTCCGGTTGGGAGTCGACGGCATACGCCCAGTGCCGGTCGCCGGTGGTCGCGTCCAGACAGAGGACCTCGCCATCACGGGTCGCAGTACAGACCAACCCGTCGGCAACCGCGGCGTTGCACTCCAGGTGGCCGTCGGTCTTGTACCGCCACTGCTCCGCACCCGTCGCCGCGTCCAGCGCGTAGACGTAGGTGTCCTCGTCGCCGTAGTACACCGTCCCGTCGCTGACTGCCGGCGTCCCCGTCGTCTCGTGCCCGGTCGTGTGCTCCCAGAGCGTGGTCCCGTCGACGGCGTCGATGGCGTACAGCGAGAGCCCGTACGGGACGTACGCAACGCCGTCGTGCACGACCGGACTGGGGGCGAACACCGTGCTCCGGACCGCGGGGCCGGTCCACAGCGTCTCCCCGCTCGCCGGGTCGAGACCGAGGACGTGCTCGCCGCTCGGCACGATGACTGCGTCCTCGCCGACCGCTGGAGAGCCTTGGGGGTCCGTGGGGGTCCGGCTCCAGACTTCGTCGCCCGTCGCGGCGTCGACGCAGTAGACGTTCGTGTCGAGGTCGTGGGTGTACACCCGTCCATCCGCGACGACGGGGCGCGTGGTCCCCATGACACCGTCGATAGGGAACGACCAGTCGTGGGAGAGCGGTGGCGCCGGCGCATCGGCAGTCGGGACGACGCCGGTCCCGGCCGGGTCGCCACAGACCGAGCGCCACTCCGTCGTCCCCTCGACCGTGGGGTCGTACGGTCCGCAGCCCTCGGCGCGGCCGACGCCCGGCGCGTCGTCCCCGTTGCTACCGATGTCGCTGCACCCCCCGAGGGTCGCCAGGGTGCCCGCGGCCGCGAAGCTCCGGAGAAGCCGACGGCGCTTCATGCGAGCTTCAGCACCCCTCGTTGCTGGTGAGCCAGGTAGAGCGCGTCGGCCGTCACAGCCGGGGACACCAGGGGGCGCTGCCCGAACACCGCGGTGGCGGCGTCCTCGGACTCCGGTCGCCCCAGGTCGCCCCACAGCCGCGAGCCGTCCGTCGGGTCGAACGCTCCGGCGCGGAGGTACACTGCGTCGTCCGTCACGGCCGGGCGTGCGATGAAGGGAACCCCGTGCTCGTACCCGAAACTCCCGTCGACCGCCTCGTTGACGACCCGCCACTGCTCGTGTCCGTCGGCGAGGGAGAGCGCGTACAGGTTCTTCGCCCCGACGTACGCCCGTTCGCCGTCCGAGGCGGGTGCACCCGTCGTGTCGGAGCCGGTCACGAACCGCCAGCGTCGCTCGCCAGTCGCGGCTTCGACTGCGTGGATCTCCCCGCCTGCGGTGACCAACACGAGGTCGTCGACGACTGCGGGGGTGTTCGGGATGCCGCGGGATATCGGGAAGCCGTACGACCACCGCTGGGTCCCGTCGTGTTCGTAGGCCAGGAGTCGGGCCCGCCTGCTCCCTTCCGGGTCCGCCAGCACGCTCGCGTAGACACCAGACGAGTCGACCGCGGGCGCGCTGTCGACCTGGAACGACGTGCCACCCAGGAGTCCATCGAGCGCCCCGGACCGGTCCCGGTACAAGCAGCGCTCCCCGCCCAGCGTGAACGCGTGCAGCGTCGCCGAATCGTCGACGACATAGCAGTGGTCACCGGCCACCGTACACCCCCGCACCGGCGACCCGAGATCGTGCGTCCACAATCGGTCACCGTCGGTCGAGACCGAGTGGAGGGTACCCGAGGTGTCGCCGACGAACATCCTGTCGTCGGCCAGCGCCGGTGACCCGCCGGCCAGCCGTGGCAGTTCGACGCGCCACGCCTCGGTACCGTCCTCGTCGTCGTAGGCGACGACGTGTCCGGGGTCGGCCATCGATTCCGACCAGTACAGCGAGTCCCGCATCGCCGTGTACACCCGTCCGTCGCCGACGAGCGGCGTGCTGAAGTAGCCGAACAGGTACTCGCGGTCTCGAACTTCCCGGTCGGTCGCCCACTGTTCATCTGACGGCCCTGGGCCCACCGGTGCGTGTCCGGTGTTCGTCGGGACATTGCCGACCAGTGGCCACCCGGCGTTCGGCCTATCGACGGTCGCTGGAGGGGTGCCACAGGAGCCGCCGTTGGAGCTACAGCCTGCGGCACCTGTCGCCACGCCGCCAGCGAGAGAAGCGAGGAGGGCACGGCGTCGCATGGGTTTCGTTCCTGACTGCCGATATATACGTTTTGTGTTCCGTCCGGGTGCAACGGTCGGGACGGATGCTCGACCTTACCGTGGTCGCTACCAGGTCAGCCCTTCGTACGTGATGCCCTCACGCCGCTCGACGACGTGCCGACCGTCGACCACCACGGGACTCGCCATCGAGTCGAACTCGGCATCCAGCGCGGCGAACTCGTCCCAGTCGGTGACGACGGCGCAGGCGTCCGCACCGTCCAGCGCGGCCGCAGCGGAGTCCGCGAACTCGATGTCCACATCCGGGTGTTTCTCGCGGAACTTCCCGGTGGCGACGGGGTCGTAGGCGACGACGGTCGCGCCGCGCTCGCGCAGGCCCTCGACGACCGGAATCGCGCGGGAGCCACGCACGTCGTCGGTGCCGGGCTTGAACGAGAGGCCCAGCACGGCGACGCGCGCTCCGTCGAGGTCCGTGTGGTCGGCGAGCAGGTCGAGCAGGCGCTCGGGCTGGCGGTCGTTCACCTCGACGGCGGCGGTGAGCATCGGCGGCTCGTAGCCCGCCCCCTCGGCGGCGGCGATGATGGCGGCGACGTCCTTCGGGAAGCAGGAGCCGCCCCAGCCGAGGCCCGACCGGAGGAAGCGCTCGCCGATGCGGTCGTCCAGCCCGATGGCGTCGGCGACCTCGTAGGCGTCGACGTCGAACTCCTTACAGACGTTCCCGATATCGTTGATGAGGCTGACCTTGCTCGCCAGGAACGCGTTGTTGGCGTACTTTATCATCTCGCCCTCGCGCAGGCCCGTCTCGACGACGGCTGGGTCGGCGGCCTCGACGACGCCGGCGTACAGCTCGTGAAGCCGGTCCAGGGCCCACTGGTCGCCGTCGTCGACCCCGAAGACGATCTTCTGGGGGGTCCGGAAGTTCTCGACCGCCGACCCCATCTGGAGGAACTCGGGGTTGACCGCGACGTGGACCGACTCGCCGACGGGCTCGCCGAGCGCTGCTTCGAGAGCGGGAATCACGAGCTCGTCCGTGGTGCCGGGGACGACCGTGCTCTTGACGACGACGAGGTGGTCGTCGTCCTTCGCGCCGAGCTGCTCGCCGAGCGACTGCGTCGCCGCCTCGACGACGCCCGTGTCGATGCTGCCGTCGTCGCGGGAGGGTGTGCCGACCGCGAGGAACGTCACGTCCGTCTCGCGCACTGCCGCGTAGTCCGTCGTCGCGCGGAGTCGGCCGCCCGCGTGCTCGGCGAGCAGGTCGTCGAGGCCGGGCTCGTGGATGGGCGAGTGACCCTCGTTGATGGCCGCGACGATCTCCTCGTCGATGTCGACGTTGACCACGTCGTGGCCGTCGTCGGCGAGACAGGCCGCGACCGTCGTCCCGACGTAGCCGCTCCCGATGATGCTGACGTCCATTGCCGACCAGTTCATCGGGGCGGCTAATGACGGTGATGGTCTCCACCGGTTCGGCCCACCACCGACACCGACGCCAGCACGTCCCGTGGGAGGTGGGACCAAAACCCATGCCCTACGCGAATAAAACCGCCTAGTTTAATTACTCTCAGTAGTTACCCCCGACAACCGTGACTGAACGCAGTTTCGACCCGCGAACGTACGCGGACCTCGACCCCGCCCGGCGACCGAGCCTCGGCCAGGCGCTCGTCCCGGTACTCGGCGTCGTGGTCTTCCTGGGAATCGGCTCGGGCTACCTCGGGCTCGCACCGCACGGCCCGCTGCTGTGGAGCATCGTCCTGACCGCCGCGGTCGGCAAGCACTGGCTCGGCTACAGCTGGGACGACCTCTACGAGGGCATCGCCGAGAGCCTCCTGATGGGGCTGCAGTCCATCCTCATCCTGTTCGTCATCTACGCGCTCATCGCCACGTGGATCAGCGCGGGGACGATTCCGGGGCTGATGTACTACGGGCTCTCCGTGCTGAGCCCCGCGGTGTTCCTCCCGGTGACGGCCGTGCTCGCGGCGCTGGTCGCCTTCGCCATCGGCTCGTCGTGGACCACCGCCGGCACCCTCGGCGTCGCCTTCATCGGCATCGGGTCGGGACTCGGCATCCCCGCACCCATGACCGCCGGGGCCATCCTCTCCGGCGCATATGCCGGCGACAAGCAGTCCCCGCTCTCGGACACGACGAACCTCGCGGCCGCGGTGACCGACACCGACCTCTACGACCACATCCACGCGATGCGCAACGGCACGGCCCTCGCCTTCGGGCTGGCCGTGCTCGCGTACGCCGTCCTCAGCCTCCGCGCCGGCGGGGCGATTCCCGCCGGCCGTGTCGCCGAGATACAGGGCGCGCTGGCCGGGACCTACGACCTCTCGATGCTCGTCGTGCTCCCGCTGGTCGTCACGTTCGGCCTCGCGCTGTACGGCTACCCCGCCCTCCCAACCCTGGTCGCCGGCGTGTTCGCGGGCGTCGCGACGACCGTGCTCGTCCAGGGCACCGCGTTCACCGCGGCCTGGGACGTGTTCCTGAACGGGACCAGCCCCGAGACCGGCGTCCCGGTCGTCACCGACCTGCTGGTCAGCGGCGGGCTCGCCGGCTCGGCGTGGACCATCTCGGTCGTCGTCGCCGCCCTCGCACTCGGCGGCCTGCTCGAACGCGTCGGCGTGCTCGCCGTCCTCGCGCACCGGCTCGCGGCCGCCGTCCGCGGCCCGCGCGGCCTCGTCGCCGGGACCGGCGTCTCCGCGATCGTCGTGAACGCCTTCTCCGCACAGCAGTACATGAGCATCGTCGTCCCCGGCATGACCCTGCGGAACCTCTACGACGAGTACGGGCTCGACAGCGACGACCTCTCGCAGGCCGTCGAGGCCGCGGGGACGCCGACGGGCGCGCTCATCCCGTGGCACGCCGGCAGCGTCTACATGGCCGGCGTGTTCGGCGTGCCGCCGTGGGCGGGCGAGTACGGGCTGGCCGGCTTCGCGCCGTACTACTTCTTCGCGTACCTCTCGCCGCTCGTCCTGTTCGGGAGCGCGGTGCTCGGATTCGGGTTCGATACCAGCGGCAAATCGACCGGCGTCCCGCGGTCGAGCACCGGCACGACGGCCGACGACTGACCTGCGGCTGCCGACGACCAAACCCCTTTAACGCGTAGGCCTGCTACCAATCGACGTGGTATATCTCACACGGGGACTGCTCGAGACACTGCTCGACTTCGCACGCGAGGCTGACCCGGAGGACGTGACCGTGTCACTCGCCGCGACGGCCGCCGGCGACCTCGACGGTGCCGAGGGACTCTCGCCGGAGACTCCCGTGCTGACGGACTTCTACCTGCCCGACGCCGGCGGCTCGGTCTCGGCGGTGTTCGGCGTCGACCTCTCGACCCCGCCCGGGCAGACACACGGGCGGTTCGTCTCGCACGCGACGGGCGAGCTGGCGGTCTCCCGCGAGGACGACCTCCACGCCGTCGTCTTCGTCGCCGTCCCGCCCTGGGGGCTAGAGAACGTCCGCGCGTTCGACCGCTCCGGTCGCCGCCAGGAGATGCACGTCGTGGACGCGGTGCCGCCCGAGGGCTCGCTCGACTGAGCCTGGCGCGGGCCCGACCGTCGGGTGGCTACTCCAGATAGCCCAGGTCCCGCAGCTGTTCCGTTATCTCCTCGAACTCCGCCTCGGTGAGCTCGCCCCGCCGCTGGTGCTGGATGACGATGCTACGCAGCAGGAACCGCACGAGGTCCGACGTCGAGGAGAAGCTCGTGCCCTCGATCGTCTCCTCGACGCGGTCCGCGAGGTCCTTCGGGATGGAGACGGTTGTGTATTCGGTCACGTGCGCCCAGAGCGCGGCGTCGCTATTGGGCCTTGCGGAGCCCCGACGCCGTGGCCGAAGCGTTTTGCCCCACGAGCCGTAACGCACCACCAACGATGGGAATGCGCCCGCCGTCCAACGACACGGAGGAGCCGACATCGGTCGAGTTCGGCATCGCGGCGGTCGACGCCAGACTCGACGAGTACGACATCTCGTACCCGGTGTCGAAACACGACCTCAAGCGGCGAGTCGGCCACCTCGACGTCGCCTACGACATGAAGGGGAACACGCTGTCGATGCGCGACGCGCTCGAGCGGGTCGAGCAGAGCGAGTTCGCCGACGAACAGGCGCTGCTGAACGCGCTCCACCCCGTCTTCGAGCGTCGTCGCGAGAAGGGGACCGTCTTCGACCGACTCCGGTCGAGCCTGCCGTTCTGACCCGTCCGCACTGGTGGGTCGCCGCTCTCAGTCGTCGTCGTACTGTTCGTCGAGGTCCAGCCGCTCCGTCAGTCGTTCGAGGCGCTCGCGCTGCTCGCGATGCAGGACGACCATGGTGTCCGCGAGCACGCCGAACATCGCGAGCTGGACTCCGACGAGCAACAGAACGCCCGCCAGCATCGCGAGCACGTCGTGGGGGACATTGTTGACGAACCAGTCGTAGGCGACGAACGCGGCGACGAACACACCCGTGGTCCCGACCACGCCACCGACCGTCCCGAAGTAGAACAGCGGATTGTGGGTCTTCGAACGCAGGTACAGCGTCAACAGGATGCCACCACCGTCGCGGAACGGGCGGAGGTTCGTCTCCGAGCCGTCGGGCCGCGCGAGGTAGGTGATGTCGACGACCTCTGTGGTGATGTTGTGGCGCGCGCACTCGACGGCGAGCTCCGTCTCGATACCGAACCCCTCCGCGCTGAGCGACATCAGCTCGAACGACTCCCGCGTGAACGCCCGGTAGCCCGAGAGGATGTCGCCGAAGTCCTGCCGGTGGATGAGTCGGAACCCGGCGTTGATGACGCGGTTGCCGAACTGGTTGAGCCGGGTCATCGCGCCGGCCTCCATGTCCGCGAAGCGGTCGCCGACGACGTGCTCCGCGCGGCCCGAGCGGAGCGGTTCGAGCATCGCCTCGGCGTCCTCGGGCTTGTACGTGCCGTCGCCGTCCAGCATCAGCACGTACTCCGCGTCGCTGTGCTCGACGCCCTCGCGGACCGCCTCGCCCTTGCCGGAGCCGCGCCCGCTCCCCGTCTGGAGGACGACGCGTGCGCCGTGCTCGGCGGCGATATCGCGGGTGCCGTCGGTCGAGTGGCCGTCGACGACGAGGACGTTGTCGAACCCCTCGTCGCGCAGGCCCGACACGACCTCGCCGATGGTCGCCGCCTCGTTGTACGTGGGCACCAGCACACAGACGTCGTCGTCCGTCTCGGCCATCGCACGGACTTCGACGTGGTGGCCGCAAAAGAGTTGCTGTCGGCCGCGGCTCCCGAGGACTAAAAGTATTTACAGCCGGGGCGGCCGATATGTGGGTATGAAAGCAGTCGTACTCGCGGCCGGGAAAGGGACCCGTCTGCGACCGCTGACCGACGACAAACCGAAGGGGATGGTCGAGGTCAACGGCAAGCCCATCATCACGCACTGCCTCGAACAGCTGCGCGACCTCGGTGCCGACGAGTTCGTCGTCGTCGTCGGCTACCTCAAGGAGAAGATAATCAGCCACTACGGCGACGAGTTCGAGGGCATCCCCATCACGTACGCCCACCAGCGCGAGCAGAAGGGCCTCGCCCACGCGCTGCTGACCGTCGAGGAGTACATCGACGACGACTTCATGCTCATCCTCGGCGACAACATCTTCCGTGCGAACCTCCAGGACGTCGTGCGCCGCCAGCGCGAGGACCGCGCCGACGCCGCCTTCCTCGTCGAGGAGGTCCCCTGGGAGGAGGCGAGCCGCTACGGCGTCTGTGACACCAACAAGTACGGCGAGATCGTCGACGTCGTCGAGAAGCCCGAGGACCCGCCGTCGAACCTCGTGATGACCGGCTTCTACACGTTCTCGCCCGCCATCTTCCACGCCTGCCACCTCGTCCAGCCGTCGAACCGCGGCGAGTACGAGATCAGCGACGCGGTCGACCTGCTCATCAAGAGCGGGCGGACCATCGACGCCATCCGCATCGACGGCTGGCGCACCGACATCGGCTACCCCGAGGACCGCGACGACGCCGAGCGCAAGCTCCAGGCCGAGGACACCGCCGCCGAGAGCGGCGACGCGTCCGCCGACGCCGAGGACACGGAGGAAGCCACCGCCGGGAGCGGGTCCGAATAGATGCAGGCGGTCGTCGTCGCCGCCGGCGAAGGGACCCGCATGCGACCGCTGACCGCGAACCGGCCGAAGCCGACGCTCCCGGTCGCCGGGACGCCGCTCGTCGAACGCGTGCTGGATGTGGCCGAACCGTACGTCGACGGCTACGTGCTCGTCGTCGGCTACCGCGACGAGGTCATCCGCGACCTCGTCGGCGAGGAGTATCGTGGACTCCCCGTCGAGTACGTCGAGCAGGACGAACAGCTCGGGACCGCACACGCCGTTGGGCGGGCCGCGGACGCTGTCGACGGGCGGTTCCTCGTGCTGAACGGGGATGTGGTCGTCACCGACGAACTGGTGGCCGGGCTGGTTGACGCCGGTGGAACGGCCGTCGCGACGAAGCCCGTCCCGGACCCGTCGAACTACGGCGTCGTCAGCCACGACGACGGCCGGCTCACCGAACTGGTCGAGAAGCCCGAGGAGCCACCGTCGAACCTCGCGAATTTGGGGTTGTACGCGTTCGAGGAGTCCGTCTTCGACGCCATCGACCGCACCGAGCTGAGCGAGCGCGGCGAGTACGAGATCACCGACTCCATCGGGCACCTGCTCGACGACGGCGAGGAGGTCTCGGTGGTCGAGTACGACGGTCCCTGGTTGGATGTCGGTCGGCCCTGGGAACTGCTCTCGGCGACGGAGACGATACTGGAGGGGCTGGAAGGTCGAATCGAGGGTGAGGTCGAGGACGGTGCAACGTTGTCGGGCCCGGTCGTCGTCGAGGAGGGGGCTCGTGTGCGTGACGGCGCGTACATCGAGGGCCCCGTGGTGGTGCAGTCTGGCGCGGACGTCGGCCCGAACTGCTTCGTTCGCGGTGCGACGGTCGTTGGTCCGGATGTTCGGGTTGGTAATGCGGTGGAGGTCAAGAACTCGGTCCTGATGCGCGGCACGAACGTCGCGCATCATGCCTACGTGGGTGATTCGGTGCTTGGTCGCGATGTGAACTTCGGGGCGGGGACGAAGGTCGCCAATCTCAGGCACGACGACGAGAACGTCCGGCTAACCGTGAAAGGCGAGCGGGTGGACACTGGCCGGCGCAAGCTCGGCGTTGTGTGTGGGGACGGCGCGAAGACCGGGATCAACTCGAGCCTGAACGCCGGTGTGACGATGGGGACGGGTGCGACGAGCAGGCCCGGAGAAGCGGTGCTCCGGGACGTGGACGGGTAGTTCCATCCCCCCATCGCTCCGGAACGCCGTCGCTGTCGTTCTGCCGTCGATTTACTCAGAGTTTCGATAGCAACGGCACTTCGAACGGAAGATTGTCCGAGACGGTCCGCTGGAAGCGGTCCGAGAGGAGGAGGTAGACAGCGAAGTACACCCCGGCCCCGAGACCGACGAACACGAGTACGATGACGAAGTTCTGGGACAGGAGACCCAACGAGCGTTCGAACTGGAGACCTTGGTACACGATGACGCCCATAACGAGCGCCGCCGCCCACTGACGGGAGAACTCTGCGTACGGGACGGAGAAGGTCATGACTGTATCGAGGTAGTAGTAGCCGAGCAGGAGACTGACCGCCACCGAAAGCGTCGTCGCGACGGCGGCCCCGCGCCAGCCGAACGTCGGGATGAGTGCGACGTTCAGTACGAGGTTCGCAACCGCAAACAGGCCGTTCACCCGGAAGGACAGGTCCGGTCTGTTGATGGCGTCCAGCGTGTTGAGTATCTGGTTCTGGTAGCTCATGACGAAGTTCGCGACGATGAGGATGACCAGTATCGTCGCCCCTTGCGTGAACTCCCCCCCGTAAATGCGGAGGATGCGCCGTCCGAGAATCGCACCACCGACGATGCCGGGCACCAGAAACAGGCCGGCATACGCCAGCGAGTCCTCGACGAGGTTCCGGACTGCACCGACCTCCTCGTTGGCCGATAGCTCGCTTATCTTCGGGAACAGCGTCGTGCTGATGGACCCCGAGAAGATGATGAGGAACTCCGAGATGTTCCACGCAATGGAGTAGATGCCGATCAGTGACGACGGGACGAAGAACCCCAGTACGAGGATGTCGGTGAAGCTGAACATCTTCGAGCGGAGGTTGCCGATCCAGGAGAACTTCGCGTAGCCAGCGAGGCTCTCGAAGTGCCGCCTGCTCGGGAGCGAGAAGCGCTCGACTCCACGCACCACGAAGTAGAGACCGATCCCGATGGCGACCAGATAACCACCCAGATAGCCCAGGAATAGCCCGGTGAGTTTGAACCCGAGCATGACCGCACCGATCTGGAACAGGCTCCGCAGGCCGATCTTCACCGTCGTGAGGACACCGTCGACGTGGACCAGCCCGAACCCGGTCAGCATCGACGACGTCGTCGAGTTGGCAAGTGTGGCAAACAGTACGAGTGCCACGTACACCGTCGCAGACGTCCCGATGTAGTCGTTGACGTAGGGCCGCGCGACTAGTAAGCCAAGGGTGATAATCCCGAACATCACCGCGATGATGAACGCACCAGCCGCCACGAACTCGCCCTGCTCGACGCCCTCGCTGATGCGTTTGGAGATGGCCTTCGAGAAGCCGACGTGACCGACGATCGAGAGCCACGCGACGAGACCGACGACCAGGTAGTAGACGCCAAGCACGTCCGCACCGAGAATCCGGGCCAGGTAGATCGTCGAGAGGAACCCGAACGCGGTCGCGACGATTCGAGAGATGAAGTAGACGACGGAGGTTTGACCGAGGTTCATCGTACTGGGAGGGCGGGGGTACGGGCAGTTGGAATCGTGACGGTCATAATCCTTCTGTTGTCGTTCGCATCGGTGTCCCGTCTGCGACTGGTCGAGGCGCAACCGGGCCCGAGTTCACCTGTAACCGAGTGCGGAGAGCCGGTCCGAAACGGCGTCCTCGTCGAAACTCGATTGGGCGACCGGCTCCTCGGCGACGACGTCGCGTCTGGCCTCGGCCTCGATGGTCAGCCAGGGTACCTCCCTGAGGGTGGGGGTGCTGAATCCCTCCATGTGTCCCCACACTCGGGTCGTTACTGGGAGCACCCGTTCCCCGAGCATCTCCCCGTGGTCAGCCGTGACGACGGATTTCCCGTCGAGTTCTTCCAGCAGCCCCTCGACCGACTCGAGCACCAGCTGGAGGCTCTGCCTGTACGCCGTCCGTATCTCGTCGACCGACACCTCGCGCTGCTTCACCGCTCCCCATATCTGGATCCCGTCGTCGTGGTCGCCGTATCCCTGCAGGTCGACGCGCCGACGGAGCTCGTTTGCCATCTCACCGATGTACGGACGGTGCGGCTGCATGAAGTGGACGACGAGTCGCTTGTCGGGATACGTCTCGTTCGCTTCGACCGCCGCATCGACGACGTCCTCCGGCTGGACGGTCCCTATCTCGTCGTCCCAGCGGTTCATGTGAAGATGGTCGATGTCGTGGAACGTGTCGTCCTCGATGTCGGTCGAGAACGGGTTCGCGGTGACGTACACCGTATCGTGCAACTCCCGTCCAACGAAGTTGTGACGGATGAAGTCCCAACTCTTCTTCCCCTTCGACACCTCCCTGCGCAGCTCACCCGGGAGGGTGTTCAGTTCCTCGAAGTAGTCGTACCGGCACGCGTCCAGGACGAGCAGGTTGTCCCAGTCCGCTTCCATGACGTCGATTCCGCCGTCGTACTTCCGATCGAGATACCGTCCGTAGCCCCGGTGTATCGGCCAACTCGCTAGTCGAAGACCTTCACGGCCGAACAGGATAGGATTGCCGATTGCTCGCCGCAGGTTCTCGAGCGTGTAGTGGTTCTTCATCGGGCGCGTTCTGGTTCGATTGGTGACGTTCGAGCAAAACCCTTCTGATAATTCCTTTCCTGTCGGAGCCGGTGGGGTCCGTCTCCCGCCCCCATCACACCTTGTAGCCGAGCGCTTCCAGCTGGTTGTCGAGTTCGTCCCGGCCCATCTTCTCGTTCGTCGGCTCCTCGACGGTTGGTTCGTAGGTTCCGGTGTCCTCGGCGGTCGTCGTCACCCACGGAACCTTTCGGACCTGTGGGTGGAGGCTTCCCAGGTTGTGGCCGAGGACGCCGTACTCACCGAAGGCCTCTCCGTGGTCGGACGTTATGACGACCCGCTCGGCGTCGACGTTCTGGAGGAGAACCTCGATCTCGTCCAGCACGTACCGCAAGTCGCTCATGTAGGCGTCCCAGATATTCTCGAGGTCGCCCGTTTCGTAGTAGTAGTTCCACCAGTCGTATTCGTGGTACTCAAGCTCGCGGTCTTCCGCGAGTGCCTGTGAGAACCACGGGGTGTGGGGCTGGTGGTACTGGAGGATGAGTCGCTCGAAGTCATGTTCTCGACCGACTGCGACCCCTCGGTCGGTGACGTACTCCGGGGGCGTGTTCCCCCGTGTATGCCCGTAGGGACCCTCTTCACCGACGGTCTCGAACTTGAACAGGTACTCTGCCTTCCCCAACGTGTCGATGTCGACCGACGGCAGCAGACGGAGGGTCTTGAAGGGGAGTGGCCTCCGAGAGTCGTTGACGTGTGCCTTCGTATCCAGGATCTCCTGAATGTGGCTCTGTGCGGATAAGAACGCTGTCTCGCGTATCTGGTCCACGTGCTGCTCGTCGAACGTCCGGGCGAGCCACTCCGCCGACGCACCGCCAACCGACCAGATGCTGTCGACGTCGCCGATGAAATCGTATTCGTCTGCGACGGCCTGCATCGCGT
The DNA here is from genome assembly GCF_900103505.1 of Haloarchaeobius iranensis. Taxonomy (GTDB): domain Archaea; phylum Halobacteriota; class Halobacteria; order Halobacteriales; family Natrialbaceae; genus Haloarchaeobius; species Haloarchaeobius iranensis. The sequence goes on along the minus strand of NZ_FNIA01000004.1, from coordinate 215,971 downwards.
CGACCCGGGCGGTGTCGAGTACGATGAGCAGGTCCCACTCTTCGTCGAAGACGTTGGTCCCGATCGTCCGGACGCCGTTTGCAGCGATGGCCGGCGTTCGATAGAGATACTCGAAGACGATATTGTCGAGAATCCGTGACGGGTTTCGGAGACCCTTCTGCAGTTTGTCCACGGTCGAACCGGAGTCGCTCATTGAGCATTGATGCTCCTCTCAGGAGTATAAATCGTTCGTAGTCTCGCACGTCGCGAAGACGATGTGGCTGAGGACTCGACAGCCCACCGTCAGAACTGTCGATGACGCAGCGTCGATTTGCCAGGACGGTCCTCGGACCGGCACGGCGTCTCCCCGCTACCTGGACCGAACTACTGATCCTCTCGTTCGACCGCCGCTACCACCTTCTCAAGCTCGTCCACGTCGACGCGAATGTCTGCTGACTCGGCCTCACAGTAGACCGCTCGATAGTCGAGGTCGAGAACCGAGGCCAGTATCTCGTACGGCTGTTTGACCTTGTCACCGAAGAGCTCGATGACGGTACAGTCGGTCGAGAAGACGATGTCGGTGATTCCCGCGCCATGAGGGGCGACCACGATGTCGGCCTCGCTGAACAGCCGGGCGTTCCGCATGAGGGGCCGGTCTTCGAGCCTGTACCGCTCAAATCCGTGGTCCGATAGCATCTCCATCACCGCATCCTCGTTCAGTACCTGCCGTTCGACTGCCCCGGCCCGCGAGATGTAGACGTTGTTGGCGTCCGCCTCGGGTGACGTTGCACTCTCACCGAGAATCCGGCGCCGTATCCACTCGAAGTCGGCAGCCCGGCGCTGGGGGAACGACGGGACGACGAGGTTCTCCACCGCGTACGCCGGCTCAGTCGCACGTTCTATCCTCGACTCCGGCCAGTCGAGGGCCTGGAGCGTCTCACCCACGAACGGGGGGGAATCCTGGGGGATGACCAGCGTCACGCTCTCGCCCGTGGACTCCTCGAACCGACGGAGGTACCGGATTTTCGGGACCGTCTCGACCATCCAGTGGTAGTAGTTCGGGTACCGGGGGATGAGCGGTGCGGCGGTTCCGAGCGACCCAGCTGCTTCGGGAGCAGTCTTTCGAACGAGTGCCTTCAGGGGGAACTGGCCGAAGAAGAGCTCCCTGGAGAGCATCGCCATCATCGCCTGCATGGCCTGTGTTGGCTCGGCAGCACTCTCTTCGATGATTTCGGACTGGTCAGATAGGACCAATCCTGTCTCAGAAAGTACTACTCCACAATTGATTACAGATACGAAATACGGTTCCGATTGATAAGAGATATGTAATGTTTCATCTGACTTCGATTCAAGATTCCCTCTCGGGATCGTCTTGATTATTCCAATGCGGACAAGCCAATCAAAGACTGGGCGGCCGAGCTTCTTCCGAGTAATTAAGTCACCTGCTGAAATAAATGACTGTTTGACACCATCTGATTTGATTTTCCGTTTTAATTTCTTGACTGTGAATTCCGAGGAAACCATCCTTCACTATTGTAAAAGAACTTTTGACATCGAAATGTTCAACTGTGAACGCATTGAATCAACGGTATCCAAGTGCCTTGAGTCTCGCATCGACTTTCTCACCAGAGATACTTTCTGTTTCTACTGGTGGATCCGACTGAATCTTTCGTCGTTCGTTTCCATCGACGACAAACCAAGGAACCTTGACAAGTTCGGGTGCATGGACTCCATATGGATGTCCGTATTTTCTCCGTGTAGGAATAGGTGAGAGGCGTTCGCCAACAAGATTTCCGTGGTCTGCCGTGATGACGGTTTTTCCTTCGAGCTCTCCCAGTAGGCTTTCGACTTCCGCCAAAACGAGATCGAGATTTTCGTTGTATGCCTCCCAGACAGTCTCAAGTGGAATATCAGCTTTACCATTCTGAAGTTGGTTCCAGATACCTGGCTCTTCTTTTATATCGTGGTCCATCGTCCAACCTCCGCCCGCGATACTTCTCCCAACTTCACCAATAAAGGGCGTATGGGGTTGCATAAAATGGACTATCAAACGTTTATTTGGAAACTCAACCATCGCTTCTCGGGCGTTCTCTACGACGCTTTCGGGTGGCAGAGTCTGTAGGCTGGAGTCCCAATCGGAAAGACAATCGACCACTGCATGGAACGTTCCCTGATCAAGTCCCAGTTTCGGAATATATGGGTTGCCGTTCACGTACACGGTATTGTAGTAAGTTCCAGAGTCAAAATTTCGTTCGAGAAATTCCTCGCTGCTTGAACCCAACGAGATTCTCGATTCTAAAGTTCCGTCTAGATAGTTTCGATCCGAGAACATGTCGTAGCGGCACCCATCGAGGATTATGAGATTATCCCAATCTTCCTCAGCAACGCGAGCCCCACGGCCATATTTGAGTCTGACGTAGAAATTATTTATTTCGATTGGGACATACCGAAGAGCGCTCTTGCTCGCTTGGAGAAACCCCTTCTCAGAATATATTTCGCGAGCTTTTCTGAGATGATGGCGCATAGGGAGTCAGAGTTCGTTCGAGGATAATAACGCTATGATTCTCTCGAAGCACATCCTACTGTGTATATCGACATGAAGTTATCCTTACTCGGACAATATTATCTTCTTGGCTAGACCATTAGACCCATCTACAACCGAAAAAGCCATCAAAACCGTTAAACACGCTGTCGTGAACCCCTAAGTCATGCTGCGTCACGACCTGAATCTCGATACCCTGCGAAAGGGATTGCAGGCCCCAGACCAGGCGTTCGACGCGACGGTCTACGAGCTCTTCTACCGCATTCCCGCGACCTACCTCAACACGCTCACGACAATCGGGACCAACGTCTTCGACGAGGAGTGGGACGTGTTGCTGATTCTGGATACGTGTCGAGTCGATGCACTCCGGGAAGTGGCCGACGAGTATGACTTCCTCGGTGACGTCGGAAAGATACGGTCCGTCGGTGGGCGCTCCCCCGAGTGGATCGCGAAGACCTTCCACGAGGACTACCGCGACACGATCGCGGAGACGGCGTACCTGTCCGCCAACGTCTACACCGACCAGATCCTCGAGGACAGGGAACACGAGACGATCCCCCTGAGCGAGACGAACCTGAGTTACAGACTGCTGGGACGGATCCCGAACGTCGACGTCGACGCTCTCGGGCGATGCGAGTACCTCTTCACCTACGAAGGCGTCGGCGAGGAGGGGCCGCTCGGTCACGTCGACGGTGGCACCCCACCCCGGTACGTCACCGACAGGGGCATAGCGGTCTGGCGGGAGCACGACTTCGACCGGATGATCCTCCACTACCTCCAGCCGCACTCCCCGTACATGGCGAACGGCATCGACGAGGACAGACCCCTCGAACAGTACGAGACGGACTGGTGGGGATACCTCGCGGAGACGAACGACAAGGAGACCGTCTGGAACGCGTACCTCGACGAACTGCGATACGTCCTCGACGACGTCGAGCTCCTGCTGGAGAACCTGGACGCCGGAACGGTCGCCATCTCCTCCGACCACGGTGAGGCGTTCGGGGAGTACTGGGAGTTCGGTCACAACAACGGCAGTCTCCACCCGCACGTGCGGACGGTCCCCTGGGTGACGACCACAGCGGAGGATAGGGGGGAGTACACACCGGTTCACGACCCACCCGGGGCTTCTCAGTCGAAGGAGGAACTCGACCGCCAGTTGGAAGCGCTCGGATACAAGTAACCCTTCGCGCCGATTTCGGACGTTTCGAATCTCGATTCGAGTCTCGAATCGAGTTCCAAGCTCTTGCTGACGTCTATATCGGTGTGTGCCGTCCTATCTGTCATGAGCACCACGGCAAAGGCGCTTGAGATCGCCCGTGACGACGGCTTGGTGGAGCTTGTCGGTCGGGGCATCGACCGGAGCATCCGCCCGATCGACCCGCTCTATCAGGTTCTGAAACCGAGCTTCCGAACGTACTCGGTCGGAGACACGACCGCATCGTTCAGTACGACCACCCGTTCGCTCCGACAGTACGATTTCGTCGATGACATGCGTTCCGAGAGAGACCTCATCACCGCCGTTCTCGACGACGTGGAGCCGGACGACGTGTTCTACGACATCGGTGCGAACGTCGGTATCTACACGTGCTTGGTCGCCGATAAATTGGAGTCCGGGCAGGTGGTCGCGTTCGAGCCACACCCGGAGATGTTCGACGTACTCCAGCGGAACGCGGACCAGAACGACGTCTCCGGCTCGCTGCAGAACGTCGCTCTCTCGGACCACGATGGGACCGTGGCGATGGTCTCCCGAGGGTACACCGGTCACCAGTTGGTATCCACGCGCGACGAGACCACGTTGACCGTCGAGACGACCCGGGCCGATTCACTGGTCGAGGACGGGGAGATACCGGTTCCGGATGTCTGTAAAATCGACATCGAGGGGGCGGAGTATCTCGCACTCTCGGGACTCGAAGAGACGCTTCGGAACTCCGACTGCCGTGTCGTCTACTGTGAGATTCACACCGAGAAGATAGCTGACATCGGCGGGTCTCCGGACCGCGTCGAAGCGTTCTTGCGGGACCTGGGGTTCGAGATAGAGGTGCTGGGAGAGCGACGTGACAACTACTTCATCAGGGCGACCCGCAGTAGCTAAAAAGGCTCACTGACGTTGTACGCCTAGATGAAGATTGGAATCGTGACGCCACGGTATCCGCCCACCCACGCTGGTGGTGGGGAAATAAGCGTCCAGCTCCTGGCGAACCAGCTGCGGTCTCACGAGGCGGTTGACGGACTTCGGGTGTTCTCCTTCGATGGGAGTTCGAGCGAGACGGTCGAGGGCGTGAGCGTCGAGCGACTGTACGACGTCCCGCAGTACCCGTACACGCTGCCCAACGAGATCGCGTACCGGAAACTCGGGGCGGAGGACCTCGATTTCGATCTCCTGCACGCGTACAACATGCATCTCCATCCCGCGGTGGGGCGGCTCTCCTCGGAGCGGAACGTTCCCGCGGTGGGCACCCTGAACGCGTACCCACTGCTGAACTGGGCGGACATCGGGGTCACACCGTCGCTTCAGCGACGGATCTACGAGTCGACGGTGCTCCGTCTCGAACGGCCGAGATTGCGGCGCCAGATCCACAACATCGACCTGCTCTTGCCGTTGAGCGGCGCGGTGGAGCGGGTGTACCGTGACCATGGGTTCGACCGAGCTGACTACCGGGTCGTACCCAACATGCTGGACGACGATTTCGACGTTCCCGCTGCCGCCGACGAAGAGGACGCTCCGGAACTGCTCTACGTGGGATATCTCCGGGATTCAAAGGGCGTTCGCTACCTGATCGACGCGATAGAGCACCTCTCTTCGCCCCTCGACGTGAAGATCGTCGGTGACGGACCGAAGCGGGAGGACCTGGAGCGTCGCGTCTCGGAGAAGGGGCTCTCGAACCGGGTGCGGTTCACCGGAGAGATACCGTACGAGGAGGTTACGCGGTCGTACGCGACTGCGGACGTGTTCGTCCATTCCGGGGTGTGGCCGGAACCGTTCGGTCGCACGATACTCGAAGCGATGCAGGCCGGGCTCCCGGTCGTCGCGACGAACGTCGGCGGTCCGGCGGAGACGGTGCAACAGCCGGACCTGCTGTGTCCACCCGAAGACCCCGTTGGGCTGGCGGAGGCCATCCAGGAGGCCTACGAGCGACGGGACAGTATCGGACCTGCCAATCGCGAGTACGTCGAGGAGACGTACCACCCCGATGCGGTCGTGCCCCAGTTCATCTCGGCCTACGAGGAACTGGTCTGAGGTGGCCGACGCCGGTGCCGTCCGAAAGTCGTGACAGATATAGCCCTCCGATTTGAGGTGGAAGACGATGACCGACGAGTCTGACGGAGCGTCGGAACTCTCGAACCGGAGTCTGGCGGTCGCTCACTGGGGTGAGCACGCCAACGGTGGCGGTGACCGCCTGGCGTGGGAGCTCGCCAGGGTCTTCGAGGACTCGTCGTACTACGCGGGGTGGGTCGACGAATCCATCGAACCGGACGACATCGAGTCGGAGCAGCTGATCGATGGGCAACTCCTGAACTTCGGGCTCCGCCGCGGTGGGATGCTTCGACAGCTCGCCCACCTGATCGGCTGGCAGATCGCTCCCGAACTCCGGGAGTACGACCTCCTGGTAACCAGCGGGAACGAGCCCCTGTTCTACGTCGCGCCGGACGACCAGACGTGGGTAGCGTACATCCACCACACGAACCGGCGGCAGTCGGACCAAATAACTGAACTGGCGTCGTCGCGGTTCGAGTCGGTCAAGCTGTTGCTGTACTACGCGATGCGGGTCGCGTACGACCACAATACCCACAAGCCCGATCTGTTCGTGGTGAACTCGGAGGTGGTCGAGCGCCGTCTGGTTCGCTACTGGGGAGTGCCAGCGGAGAAGATCCGCGTCGTGTACCCGCCCGTCGAGACGGGGAGTTTCGACCCCGGAGACGCCGAGGACGGCGACCACTACCTGACGCTCTCTCGGCTCGACTGGCACAAGAACATCGACGGTATCGTCCGAGCGTTCGACGGACTCGACGAGCGCCTGATCGTCGCAGGTGACGGTGAGGAGCGCGAGCGGCTCGAATCCATGGCCGGTGACAACGTCGAGTTCGCCGGGTTCGTCGACGAGTCGGAGAAGCGACGACTGCTAGCGGGAGCGAAGGCGTTCGTGTTCAACGCCCGAGACGAGGACTTCGGTATCGCACCCGTCGAGGCACTCGCTTCTGGGACGCCGCTTCTGGGGGTGGCGGAGGGGATGACGCAGTTCCAGGTCCTCGACGGGAAGAACGGCTACCATCACGAACGCGATGACACGGGGACGACCATCCGCGAGAGCGTCGAACGGTTCGAGGACGAGGGCGTGGAGTGGTCCGCAGCGGAGATCGCCTCGTTCGCCGATCGGTTCTCGGTCGAGTCGTTCCACGAGGGGATGAAAGCGGTGGCGAGGGAGGCAGTATCGGAGGCAACGATCCGTCCGGACTGGTACGACGAGTACGATATCGCCTGAGCGAGCTCATCAGTCCTCGTAGTCGTCGAGCAGGTTCGGCTTCAGGATGGCGTAGACGTACCCGAACCCGACCATCGCGGTGAAGACGAACAGCGCGACGAGCTGTTTCACCTTCGCAGGCTCGGGCTCTCTGACGAGGGAGACGAGCCGTTCGGGGACGTGCTTCGTGAGCAGGTCCGCGAGGTACTCGTTCTTGTCGCCCGCTGCTTCGGGGATGATGTGGTCCATGATGCGCTTGGAGTAGCCCTGCCAGAGGGACCGGCTCGCGAGCCACCGGAAGTCGCCGCGGTACTCGAAGAGCTTGTGGTGGACCTTCGCGTCGGTGTCATAGATTACGCCACGTCCGTACTCGCGACGAATCCTCGCACCGACAGTGGATTCGTGGGCCTGAATGTGTTTGTCACCCTTGCGGCCGGTGTTCTCGTCGTAGCCGCCGACGTTCAGCAGTACCTTGCGGCGGAACGAGATGTTGGAGCCGTAGGTGTTGCGCATCTCTTCCATGTGCTCGCCAAAGCCCTTCTCGTCGCAGCCAACGAGCCAGTAGAACTCGTCGGGGAAGAAGTCGGGCTTTTCGACCTGCCAGTCGGGGAGCACCTGCCCGCCGACGGCGACTGCGTCGGTCTCCTCGTACGTCTCGACCAGCGTCTCGACCCAGTCGGGTTCGGCCTCGGCGTCATCGTCGATCATCGCGACGACCTCCCCGGAAGCGAGTTGGGCACCCTTCGTCCGCGAGTAGGAGATGCCGCGGTTCTCGTCGTTGCAGTGGATGCGGACGGTCTCCTCGTCACCGAAGTCCGCGACCGCCCGTTCGTGTACCTCTTCGTTACCGTCGATGACGAGGACGACCTCGATGTCGTCGTATGTCTGATTAAGTACACTCTCGACGGCGTCGGAGAAGACCTCGTAGCGGTCCGTCGGATACGTACAGATGACGACGGAGACGTTCATCGTTCGGATTCACCCCCGAAGCGCGAATAAGCGTTTTGCATCGCGCTTTTCACAACCTGTTCCTCTCCGAAACGATTACACAAGGCTTATTCGTGGGTTCGGACTTCTCCCGTACAATGAGTACGTCGACCGGAGAGGAGGCCGACACCGAGCAAGCCACCTCGGGCTCCCTCCTCGAAGCTATCGAACGCTGGTATCACGTGCCGAGCGTGGGCCTGATAATGCTGTTCATGCTGTGGATTCGGCTCCAACCGCTCGACAATTTCACGCGGAACGGCGAGATATTCTTCGCCGGGAACGACGCCTGGTACCACTACCGGCAGGTGTCGTGGACGACCCGGAACTGGCCGTGGACGATACCCTACGACGTCTACTCGGAGTTCCCAACCGGCGTCAGGGCCGACCAGTTCGGGACGCTGTTCGACCAGATCGTCGCTACGGCCGCTCTCGTCGTCGGGCTCGGTGACCCGTCCCAGCAGACAATCGGGATGACACTGCTGGTCGCCCCGGCTTTGTTCGGGGCGCTCGTCGCCGTTCCCACCTACTTCATCGGGAAGCGACTCGGCGGCCGCTCGGGCGGAATCGCGGCAGCGCTGGTCCTCGCACTTCTTCCTGGCGTCTTCCTCCGTCGCAGCACTGCCGGATTCTCCGACCACCACGTCGCAGAGGTCCTTTTCCAGGCCTTCGCCGTTCTCGCCGTGATGGTCGCCCTTCGGTCGGCCGAACGCGAGAAGCCCGTCTTCGAACTACTGCTCGACCGCGACTGGGATGCACTCCGTGAACCGACGAAGTGGGCCGCACTCGCTGGCCTCGGTGTCGGTCTCTACATGTGGGTCTGGCCACCTGCCGCGGTCATCGTCGGTATCCTCGGGGTCTTCTTCACCATCGCGCTCGTCATCGAATACCAGGCTGGACGGTCTCCTGACCACCTCGCATACACCGGTGTCGTCATCGGTGTTGTAAGCGCAGTGGTGGTCCTCCTGAATATCGATCAGTTCAGCCTCGGCGTCACGTCGCTCTCGCCGCTGCAGGTCGGTATCTCGCTCGGCCTCGCAGGGGGGTCGGCCTTCCTTGCTTACCTCGGACGCCTCTGGGACGATATGGAAGTCCGAACACTTCGATCGGTCGTTCTGCCGTTGAGCGCAGTCCTCCTGCTCGCGCTCCTGCTGGCGCCAATCCTCGGGTTCGCGTTCCTCCCGTATCCGTTCGCTATCGTCTTCCTCATCGCCGGGCCCCTTGCGTTCGGGTCCTACTACGTGCACGATGACGAACGTCGTGCCCACTTCCCGCTCGGCGTCGGCTCGTTGTTGATCCTCGGTCTTGTCGGGACCCGATTCATCGCACCCTCGGTGTACAATCAGATCATCAGTAGTCTCAATCAGACGGTCGCACTGAATCAGAGTGACACGACGCTCACTATCGGTGAAGCGCAGTCCGTCATCGGTGCTGGCGAACCGTTCTTCCAGACCGCGACGGAGTTCTTCGGCTCGCAGTACGGACTGAGCTACATCCTGGCCCTCGTCGCGCTCGTGTGGCTCCTCTCTTACCTGTATCTTGGTGAGGAGTACCGGGCGGAGTACCTCCTCGTCGCCGTCTGGACCCTGTTCACGTTCATGATGGCGTTGACGCAGGTTCGATTCAACTACTACCTCGTCGTGCCTATCGCGGCACTGAACGGCTGGTTCCTGGGTCGGATCGTCTCCTTCATCGGGCTGACGGAGATCTCCTCCGAGTCGTACAACTTCGAATTGTACCAGGTCATCACCATCGTGGCGGTGGTGATGCTCTTGCTCGTCCCGCTGACTCCCGGGACGAACATGACCTCGACGACGGTCGACAAGCAGGCACAGGGCCTCTCCCCGGGCTCGGTGCTCGTCTGGAACGAGAGCACGGAGTGGATGCAGGAGAACACGCCCGAACCCGGTCAGTACGGTGACGCGGACAACGAGTTGGGCTACTACGACCAGTACCCGAACCAGGACGACTTCGAGTACCCGGACGGCGCGTACGGCGTGATGTCGTGGTGGGACTACGGACACTGGATCACGACCAAGAGCGAGCGGGTTCCGGTGGCGAATCCGTTCCAGCACAACGCACGCATCTCGTCTGCGTACCTCCAGGCGCAGAACGAGACGCGTGCGAACCTCCTGCTCGAGGCGATGCCGAACTCGGACGATGCGGACGAGCCGATCTACAACCTCAGCAACGAGGAGCTCCGGAGCCTCATCGACGAGCAGACCGAACAGGAAGCGAGCGAGGACACCCAGTACGTCGTCATCGACTACCAGATGGCCGGTGGCAAGTTCGGTGCTATCGCGACCTGGACCGGCCCGGGTCCGGGGTCGTACTACAACCAGCGTGAGAACGTGACCGTCGGCGGGCAGCAGGCCGCGCTGCCGACGCGCTCGGACTCCTACGAGAACACGATGCTCTCGCGGCTCTACTTCGACGACGCCGAGGGCATGGAGCACTACCGCCTGGTGCACGAGGCGTCGAACCAGCGCGTGTTCACGTCCATCGCGATCAACGAGTCGGGGACGCTACAGCCGTCGCGGTTCGTGAACCAGCCGCTTCCGGTCCAGCAGTACTTCCAGTACCAGCTCCGGCCGCAGTTCGAGACGTACAACACCCAGGCCGAGTCGACCGTGAAGACCTACGAACGGGTCCCCGGTGCGACGCTCACCGGGCAGGCCGACGTGAGCAGTCCGACGAACGTCACCGCACGCGTCGAGCTCACCTCGGACACGTTGAACCGGACGTTCAACTACACGCAGACGGTCCGGACCGACGCGGACGGCAGCTTCGAGATTACGGTGCCGTACGCGACGAACGACGAACTCGGTCCCGAGGACGGCGCGACCGACGTGGCGGTCGAGCCGACCGGTGACTACGAGGTCACGTACGACAACGAGTCGACTCGGATCTCGGTCCCGGAGACGGCGGTCGTCGACGAGGATAGCTCGCCCATCGAGGTCACGTTCGACGAGAACGCATCGACGTCGTCGGGCGACGAGTCCGAGGGGTCCGCCGAGGACGTAGAGCGGACAGACGGGGCGCTCCTCCCGGTCCGTCACCACGCACCGCTCGCGTAGCGGGCCGAAAGCGAACTGTTTTCCCCACTACGGTGGTTACCACCGACCGATGCGTCCGTCACTCTCCGTCTACCTGAAGGGGTTCCTCATGGGCGCCGCGGACACGGTTCCCGGCGTCTCCGGTGGGACCATCGCCCTCATCACCGGTATCTACGAACGACTCATCGAGGCAATCACGAGCGTCGACCCTGCAGATGCCCGGCTCATGCTGGAACTCCACACGACGGAGGGTCGGGGTGATCTCCGTGACCTGTTCGTCAGAGCTGATGGGGTGTTCCTCATGGTACTGGGGTTCGGCATCGCCTCCGCGGTGCTCACGCTCTCCCGGGTCCTCGAACACACGCTCGAACAGTTCCCGGCGTTCACCGCGGCCTTCTTCTTCGGTCTGATCGGTGCCTCCGCCGTCGTGCTTTACTCCGAGGTCGACGTGGGGACGCCACAACGCCTGGCAGTCGCGCTGGTTGGTATCGCCCTCGCGGCGGGTGTGTCGAGCCTCCCCGAGAGTGCGATAGGGAGTTCCTACTTCGTCGTCTTCATCGCGGGGGCAATCGCCGTCTGCGCGATGATACTCCCCGGCGTCTCTGGGTCGTTCCTCCTCTACGTCCTGAATCAGTACGACTACATGATCACGAATCTCACGGCGTTCGTCGATGGCGTCATCGGTCTCGCGGATGGCGGGAATCTGGCCTCGCTCACGGAGTCGTTCACGGTCGTCGTCACGTTCTGTACCGGGGCACTGTTGGGGCTGCTGACGATGGCCCGCGTGGTGAAGTGGGCCTTCCAGGAGTACCGTGCTGGGACCCTCACGTTCCTGGTGAGCCTGATGGTCGGTGGTCTCGTGAAGCCGGCGACGACCATCACGACCGAGGCCCAGTTCGGTGCCACGGCAGACGTCGCTGGTGTCGTCGTGTTCGCGCTGATCGGGGGCGGGATGGTGCTCGGCGTCGACTTCTTCACGGAAGAAATCGACTACTAGTGCCCGACTACTGCCGGTGCGTTGATTGGTGATTACTGTACGATATTGGAACTGCCCGAGCGTAAACCATTATTTGTACTTTTTGGCTGTACTTCGGGTACCTGGCGTTATGAATGGATATTTGTTACCCATTTTGCTGAATTACAAGACATTTCTAAACCAATAGTGTAAAAAACCATGAAATTTTATAAGTAATATTAAGATAATTTGATGTATGTGCCCGCGAACCATGCAAGTACAATGTCCGACAAAGGCACGATGTCAGACTGGCTGTCCGAGCACCCCCGTATGATCGGCGTCCTGTTCATGATCGGCCTGCTGCTGATGCAGGCAGCTCCCGTCGTCGCGACCGGCGCGGAAGCAAGTCCCGGGCCGTAAACTCTGCGGCAGCAGATCGTATTACTGGAAGTCCACAGTACCGATGGTGTTGTTCCAGTAGAGTTCATCTTCGAACTCGACTGGTGAAATCGTCCACGTGAGGTAATCGACGAGCGCTTGCTCCTCGAGTTCGAGGGTCTTCATGCGTCCAGGCAGCAGATAGTACTCCTCGACGGAGTCGAGTGTTGGAACAGTGCGTGACCCGAGTTGCAGTTCCTTCGTCGGATACGTTTGGATGCTGAGTTCGTACGAGGTCCCTCCCACGGCCTCCACGTGACAGACCATCGGTGGACCACCGTCGGACTGGACGACATCGACCGAGCCGTCACCCACGACGAGGTACTGCTCGCCGATGTGGGTGTGCTCGTGGACGAGTTCGATCGCGGCTCGTAGTGGGAACCCGAGATTCAGAAAATGAGCGACGGCGTGTCCAATCTCGACGGCATGTTCGTTCACGATGTCGCCGAGTGTCGCCACACCACCGAAGGAACCTTTTTCGACCAGCGCCTCGGCTTGTTCGAACGAACGGCACGCGTTGAGGAGGAAGACGTTCACCCCGACCGTTTCGAGTTCCCTGACATCGAGTTCGCCGTCCGTGCATCGTAGCCCGGTCGGTGTCGCGTGGCCGATGTAGTGCAGGAAGTCACACGAGTTATCGGTCAACAGATCGGCGAGTTCGTCCTGTGGCACACCGAAGTGAGAGTCGATGTTGTAGGGCTGGTCGTCCCTGTCGCCGTAGACGTCGTCCAGACTGACCTGTTCGTCCAGCATCCGTGGGTCGTTACAGACGACGGTGATGTTGATCGACTCGCTGCGTTGCCCCTGCTTCAACTGGTGTTCGAAGGAGTTCACGGAGGCCTTCGACGCACCCATCGGTAGCTGGTCGCCGAACCACGCATGTTCGATGGATTCGTCGTTCACCTTCGGCTCGACGAGCTGGAGAGATACTTCCTCGGGGACGGAGTTCCGAGCAGACCGCCGTACACGACCCCTCGAATCCACAGTGTTCGCCGTTCGCGAGACAGAGTGCGTCTGTCCGTTCGTCGAACGTATTACTCCGAGATCGTTGACTATGTGTGGCACAGCTACCACCTTGTCTGCCTTGTGTGGGAGATGTGCTGTCAAGCACCACCGTGGCAGGTACGGTTCGACGGTCTCCTGCGAAACAGTGAGATACGATTCGAGCTGTTCCACCAGCGGACGGCCGTACATCGACCCGATATCGAACGGGAGTTCCGGTTCGACCTGTTTCCGTTCGTAGAGTTCGACCTGATGGATTCCCTCGGTCCGAACGATACAGTCGAGGAACAGGATCCGTTTCAGTAGCGTCGCGACGTCGTCCTCGAAGCACTGTCCACTGTTGAGTTCGTGCTCGAACTGCGCCGTCCGAATCGTGGGTTCCTTCCCCGGGACGAGGTCAGCACCCAGATAGAACGCGAGGGGGGCTGCCGGGTAGATATACTGAAACGCCGGCGGGATTACGAGTTCGACACCGGTGTCCGGGGGCGAGAACCCGTCCGGTATCTGCAGTTCCTCGCCAAGTTCGACCAGTGGGGGATGCCCACGAAGTGTCGGATAGGACCGCTCGCTCGCTGTCGTCTTGAGTGCGGAGGAGAGCGTGCTCAACGCCTGCATCACGTCGCCGGGGTCGCTCGTGGTTGTAATTGTCCCGGCGGGGTGTTTGTGATACGTTCGGACGCCGAACTCGACGAGCGTCGGGCTCTGGAATGACACGCGGGTGGAATCAGCCCCTTTCGTGATGTTCGGCGCTCCATCGAACTGCCAGTACAGTTTGACGGGAGCGGAGATGTCGAGGCTGTAGACGTTGCGTTCCAGCTCCGTGCTCGTGTGGGCGCTCACTGGACCGTCGTACGTACCACACTCGCTTCGGAGGTAGACCTCCTCCGCTCTTGCAATAGCCAGCTCGCTGGCAACGATCGTGAACGCCTCGTCCACGGGGAACTCGAAGGACTCGGCGTCGGTCGGAGTCGGTGAGACCGGCTCGTCGGTCAGCACCTGCAGGCGTCGCTGCTTGATCTGGTCCGTGATGGCGACGCCGCAGGGGTCGTCCGTCTCCTTGTAACTGACCTTCATGATGTGCCGGCGATACCATCGACGGGTTCTGCCGTGGGGTCCGCGGCCGACTACGCCACCCCTGTCGTGCCGTATCTCGGGGGAGGAGGGGGATGGTTCGCCAGTCGTGACCGTCTCGTGTGGCCCGAGCAGTGCCGGGGTACCGTCGTGGTCGTTAACTGTAGATACCCGTCGTGCTACTTAAATTTCCTGCTGCTGGTTGTATCAATCGGCAATCACTAACGTCGGGTTACCGCAGACGGGACGGGGGACGCTGCCGGCTCAGGCCGGGAGCGGGCGGTCGGTAAGCGCGGCTTCGAGCACCTGCAAGGTGTGCTTGACGGGGTAGTCGCTGCCGTGTTCCATCTGCATCGCACAGGTCGGACATTCGGTCAGACCGGTTTCGGGTTCGGCCTCGTCCATGTGCTCGAACATCTCCTCGCCGATAGCCATGGAGGCGTCGTAGTTCTCCGACTTCCAGCCGTAGGTGCCGGAGATGCCGGAGCAGGACTCGCCGACGTCGTGAGCGTCGACGTCGCCGAGGTTGGAGAGCACGGCGGTGGTCTGCCCGTCGAGGCCCTGGTTGCGGGCGTGACAGGGCGCGTGGTACGCGAAGTCGGGGGCATCGACGTCGTCGACGGCTTCCAGTTCGCCGTCCAAGTCCTCGTGGATACGGAGGTACTCGACGGCGTCGTAGGTGTGTGCCGAGACGCGCTCGGTGTCGTCGAAGTCGAACAGCTCGGGGTACTCCTGCCGGAGCGCCATCGAGCAGGAGGTACACGAGCAGACGATATCGTAGTCGTCGTCGACGAGGTCGGCGAACGTCTCGACGTTGAACCGTGCGGCACGACGAGCGTCGTCGAGCATCCCGTTGGCGAACATCGGCGTGCCCGAGCAGCGTTGCTCGGGCACCGCCACCTCGTAGCCGAAGTGCTCGAAGACGCGGACCATCGCCTTGCCGACCTCGGGGGTGTTGTAGTTCGCGTAGTCGCCGTGGAAGTAGGCGACGCGCTTCTCGTCGCTCTCGACGGCTGCCCCGCCGCGGTCTGCCCACCATTCGCGGAAGGTCTCGGTGGCGAACTCGGGGAAGTCGCGTTCGCTGGTGATACCGACGAACCGGTCGTTGAGTTTCTGGACGAGCGAGTTGCCCATGACGGCGTTGGTGAGCCGCGGGAACATCGAGCCGAACCGGGCCATCGTGCCGTAGTTCGCGAGCAGTCGGTTGCGCCAGTACTCCACCGAGAGCTTGCTCATCGACTCCTCGACGTACTGGGCACGGGCCGTGTTGTGCATCTGGCTCAGCGGCACGTCGGAGGGGCACGCGCCGTCGCAGCGCATGCAGTTCGAACATTTCATGATGGAGTCGTCGATCTCCTGGTCCTCCTTGCGCGTGAGCCGCCACTGCTCGGGGCCCTGGAACTTCGGGCCGGGGAAGTCGTCGTCGACCTCCGCGACGGGACACGACGAGTCGCACGTCGAGCACTTGTAGCAACTGTCCGCCCCGGGGCGCAGGTCCGCGTCGCCCTCGGGGAACACCTGGATCGGTTCGAAGTCGTCCTCGTTGTCCGTACTCATGACTGGGTGACTGCTGTGGCTGCCCGTGTCCCTGCTCGCGAGCCCGTCGCCAGCGAGACGCCGCTCGCCGCCTTCCCGGTCGCCGTGTCCGCACCGCCGACGACCGCCCCGGCCGCGCGCAGGTTCTCGTAGGCGACCGCCCCGTCGGCGTCGAGCGGCCGTGCGTCGTCGTCGATTCGCACACCGAACCGGGCGAACGCGTGGTCGCCGAACGCTGGTTCCTCGGACCAGTCGTACCGGTCCTCGGGGTGTGGCACGTGGAGGTCGAAGACGGGTTCGTAGACGCGGTCGCGCTCGGAGTCGATGCCTTCGCCGACGAGGCCGCCGGTCGCGAGCACGACCTGCTCGGGCGCGTACGGCACCCGTGCGCCGTTGCGGTCGACGACGATAGACGTGACGCGCTCGCCGTCCTCGTCCCCTGACCCCGCCGATTCGGCCTCGAAGTCGACGACAGGGACGCCGGTGACCAGCTCGACGCCCGCCGCCTCGAGCTCGTGGCGGAGCAGGTCCCGGAGCCGCGTCCCCGGGATGCTCGGCGGGCCGGTCGGCACCTCGAACACCGACACCGGCTCGCCGGCCGCGTCGAAGCCCGCCTCGAGTTCGGCCCGGACGAACGCGGGGTCCTCGCCGAACACCGCCGGGAAGCCGACGCGGTCCGCGCCGTCGACCTTCGGGGCGATCTTCTCGACGAGGGCGTCGCGGAACTCCGCGTCCTCGGTGAGGAGCTTCGCGTACCGGGTGCGCTTGGCGTCGTCACGGAGCCGCGGGAACCGAACGGTGACGCCGCGCACCTCGCCTGGGACGGTCCCGGCCAGTGTGTCCGCCGCTCGCTTCGCGTCGAAGTCCGGGTCGGTCGAGATGCCGACGAGCAGGGTCTCGTGCCCGTCGCCCGCGATGCCGGGTGCGACGCTCGCGGGGTACCGGAGCGTCGGTTTGACGGTCCCCTGCGTGGTCGGGACGAGCGCGTTCCGGTCGCCGCCACGGTAGCGGTCGCCGGTCACGTCGTCGAACAGGGCCAGGCCCTCGCGGAGTGCCTCGGTCCCGACGACCGAGTACGGGTGGCTCTCCGGGAGGTCCTCGATGGCGGCGAACGGGTCCGCGACGAGGTCACCGTCGACACGACCGAGCACGTCGACGAGCCCGGAGGCCTGCCTGAGGGTGCTCTCGGACTTCGAGACGAGCGTGACGCGCGCACCGTCGCGGGCGGCCGAGAGCGCGGCGACCGAGCCGGCCAGTCCGCCACCGACGACGAGCACCTCAGTCCCGATCATGGCTCCCCCCGTCTGTGGCGGTCCGTGTCGGGCCGGCGAAGGCGTCCCAGTCGACGTCCGCGTCGTCGCCGTCGCGGTTCCAGGTCGTCGCGTGGAGCGTGTGGTTCAGCATCGCCTGGGAGAGCTGCTCGCCCCAGAGCGCGTGCCGGTGGCCCTTCCAGCGCTCCTGCCAGAGTTCGTCGAGCGAGGCGTCGGCGGTCTCGGCGTCGTACTCGGGATGGAGCTCGTTCGCCACCCGGTGACAGCAGAAGCCGCCCTGGCAGTTCCCCATCGAGGCGCGGGTCCGGAGCCGGACCGCGTTGAGGTCGGTGCCGGCCTGGCCGATGGCGTGCTGCACTTCGGCGCGGGTGACGGCCTCGCACTCGCAGAGCACCGGGTTCGGCTCGTCGGTGCCGAGCACCTCCGGGGCGTACGAGCCGAGTCGCTCCTTGCTCCGGCGCGCGACCGGCGAGCGGAGCCCGTAGTCGTCCATCGCCGATTCGAGCCGGTCGAGGTTCTCGCTCCCCGGGAGGGGTTCGTCGGCGGTCGTGCACGACGCCCGCACGCCGAGGAGGTCGCAGACGTGGTCGGTCACGTCCTCGGCCATCATCCGGTAGGTGGTGAACTTGCCACCGACGACCGTCGTCAGGCCGTCGACGCCGTCGCGGTCCGCGTGGTCGAGCAGGAAGAAGTCCCGCGTGATGTCCGTGGGGTCCGTCGTCCCGGTGTCCGGTGGCTCGTACAGCGGGCGGACGCCCCAGAACGAGCGGATGGTCCGCGCGTCGGAGAGGATGGGGACGAGCTCGGAGAGCTCGTCGATCATGTGGTCGACCTCCCAGCCCTCCTCGGGGTAGTCCTCGGGGTCTTCGACCTCCTCGTCGGTCGTCCCGAGGATGGCGGTGGTCTCGTGCGGGACGACGATGTCGGCGTCGCCCTTCGGCTTGCAGCGGTTGACGACGGTGTCGACCTGCCGGACGTTCATGACGACCATGACGCCCTTCGACGGGCGGACCTCGACGTCGACGCCGGCCATCTCCCCGAGCTGGCCGGACCACGCGCCGGCCGCGTTGACGACGTGTTCGGCGTGGATGTCCTCGGTCTCCCCCGGCAGTCCGTGCTCGCGCTTGCCCGGGCCGGAGTCGTGTTGGACGCGTGCGCCCGTGACCTCGTCGCCGTCGGTCAGGAGGTCGACGACCTCGGCGTGGGTCTCGATGCGTGCGCCGTGCTCCTCGGCGGAGACGGCGTTCGCGACGACGAGCCGGAACGGGTCGACCGCCCCGTCCGGAACCTCGATGGCCTTGTCGATGTCCGTCGCGAGGTACGGCTCGACCTCGCGTGCCTCCGCCGCGGACAGGACCTCGGCCGGGATGCCACACTCACGACACCCCTGCAGCTTCTCCTGGAAGTATTCGTCGGTGTCCTCCGGCCGCTTAACGAACAGTCCGCCGGTCATCTCGACGCAGTGGCCGGCGATATCGCGCAGGACCCTGTTCTCCTCGATGCACTCCCTCGCGCTCGCCTGGTCGGCGACGGCGTACCGGCCGCCGCTGTGGAGCAACCCGTGCATGCGCCCGGTGGTACCGTGTGTCAGGTTGCCCTGCTCGACGAGCGTCACGTCGACTCCGCGCATTGCGAGGTCGCGTGCGATGCCCGCGCCCGTGGACCCGCCGCCGATGACGAGTACTTCGGTAGTCGTTGCCATCCGGATATCGACACTGGGGACCGCGAGTACTTCATTGTTTACCCTGGTACCCCAGCCGTCAGTAACTCAGTACAAACTATTCCAACGTTTCGCGCTAGTTCCAAACCCGTTCGGCTGATTCTCTCGTCTGTGGCCCCTATATTGCTCTGGTTGTGAACAACACGCACAAGTTTTATCAGGGTTTACCATAGTGTTTACTACTGGTTGCGGGCCAAGAGTAAACATTGGCCCGCGGACACGGAGGAACCTATGGCAGGCAAGCACTACGTCGGCGCGATAGACCAGGGGACGACAGGCACTCGATTCATGGTGTTCGACCACGCCGGACAGGTCGTCGCCAACGCATACGAGAAACACGAACAGATATACCCGGAGCCCGGCTGGGTCGAGCACGACCCGATGGAGATCTGGGAGAACACGAAGTCGGTCGTCGAGGCAGCACTCACCGAGGCCGACCTCGCCCCGGAGCAACTCGCCGCGCTGGGCATCACGAACCAGCGCGAGACGACACTGCTCTGGGACTCGGAGACCGGCCGACCGGTCCACAACGCCCTCGTCTGGCAGGACCGGCGGACGACCGACAGGGTAGAGGAGCTCGAATCGGAGGACAAGGTGGAGTGGATCCGGGAGAAGACCGGCCTGGAGGCCGACGCCTACTTCTCGGCGACGAAGGTGGAGTGGCTACTGGACAACGCCGACCCGATGAAGATGGAGCGGACGCTCCCGCAGGACCTGCGCGACCGCGCGGAGAGCGGCGAGCTCCTGATGGGCACCATCGACACCTGGCTCATCTACAAGCTGACCGGCAACCACATCACGGACGTCACGAACGCCTCCCGGACCATGCTGTACAACATCCGGGAGATGGAGTGGGACCCGGAGCTCCTCGACGAGTTCGACGTGCCCCAGACGCTGCTGCCCGAGGTGCGGCCGTCGAGCGACGACGCGACCTACGGCTCCACCGACGCGGAGGGCTTCCTCGGGGCGGAGGTGCCCGTCGCGGGGGCGCTCGGTGACCAGCAGGCCGCGCTCTTCGGCCAGACCTGCTTCGACGAGGGAGACGCGAAGAACACCTACGGCACGGGGTCGTTCTTCCTGATGAACACGGGGGAGGAGGCCGTCAAGAGCGACCACGGCCTGCTGACCACCATCGGGTTCCAGCGCTCCGGTGAGCCCGTCCAGTACGCGCTGGAGGGTGCCATCTTCATCACCGGCGCGGCCATCGAGTGGCTCGAGGACGTCAAGCTCATCGACGACCCGGTCCAGACGGCCGAACTCGCCCGGAGCGTCGACTCGACCGACGGGGTGTACGTGGTCCCGGCGTTCACGGGTCTCGGTGCACCCCACTGGGACGGCCGTGCCCGTGGCACCATCGTCGGGATGACCCGCGGCACCGAGCGCGAGCACATCGTCCGTGCCACGCTCGAGTCCATAGCCTACCAGACCCGCGACGTGGCCGAGGCGATGGAGGCCGACGCCGGCATCGACATGGGCCGACTCCGGGTCGACGGCGGCGCGGTGAAGAACAACTTCCTCTGCCAGCTCCAGTCCGACATCCTCGGGACCGACATCGTCCGACCCGAGGTCGACGAGACAACGGCGCTCGGTGCGGCGTACGCCGCCGGGCTGGCGGTCGACTACTGGGAGACCGTCGACGAGCTGCGGGAAAACTGGCAGGTGGACCGCGCGTTCGACCCCGAAGGCGACCAGGAGGAGCTCGACGCGAAGTACGACCGCTGGGGTGACGCGGTCGAGCGCAGCCTGAACTGGGCGCAGGACGGGGGTGACTGACGATGTTCGAGGTCGCAATCCAGACGATGGTGCCAGTCATCGACATCAGCGTCGAGACGTTCCTGCTGCTGGTCATCGCGGCCGCAGCCGGCGGCGCGTTCGGGGCCGCCATCGGCGCACTGCCGGCGTTCATCTTCACCGGGTTCGTCGTCTTCCTCGGTGAGGGACTCGGCATCGTCAACCGGCAACTCGGCGGGACCGACATCGCGGTCGGACAGGGCGAACTCGTCGGCGGCCTGTCCGGCATCATCGGCTTCGGTGCCGTCACCGGCCCGCACATCGCGTTCGCGGGTGGTGTCGCCGCCTCGGCCTACGCCGGGAAGAAGTACCCCGAGATGGAGCCCGAGGGCTGGGACTACCACTTCGGGAAGAACATCCTGTACGCCTTCGGCACCAAGCCCGACATCCTCGCGGTCGGTGCCATCTTCGGCGTGTTCGGGGCGTTGTTCAACCAGTTCGCCGGCGCACTCCTGGTGGTCAGTGGCACCGGCGTCACCGACTCCATCGCCCTGACGGTCGTCGTGAGTGCGTTCGTCGCACGGGCCGTCTTCGGCTACCCCATCGTCGGGAAGTCCGCCGGCTCGAGCATCCTCGACATGTCGCCGTTCGAGCGCGAGGAGCCCCGGACCGTTGCTGACGGCGGTGAGGTCCCCATAGAGCACGAGGGGCGGCTGGCGACCGAGCCGTGGCTCCCGCACCAGTACAAGTGGTCGGGGGTCACGGCCATCGGGCTCGTCGGCGGCATCCTCGGCGGGTACATCTACATCCTGACGGGGAGCATCTTCCTCGGCTACGCCATCTCGGCGATGAGCCTGCTGTTCCTGAACCTCGGCGTCGAGAAGATCCCGGTGACGCACCACATCACGCTCATCGGGGCGGTCGGGGCGGTCGTGCTGCAGCCCGAGTTCGGTCCGGTCGTCGCGCTGCTTGCGGCCGGCGTCTTCGGCGCAGTGAGCGGGCTCCTCGGCGAGGTGACCCAGCGCCTCTTCTACGCGCACTCCGGGACCCACGTCGACCCGCCCGCGATGGCCATCGCGATCGCCATGGTCGCCGTGGCGCTCCTCGAGATAGTCTCCGTGCTGCCGAACGCCGGCTACCTCTGAGGCGGCCATGCCCGCGGGGGCGTCGCCACCGGCACGGCCTCGGTGCACCCCCGAGGCTTTTAGAACTGGACGGACCGAGCTACCACAACCGAACCGACCTATCGCATGGATATCGAAGCACGAATCAGACGACGACAACGGCGCAGCGGCGAACCCAGCATCGTGAAGGACTACGACGCCCTGTCCCCGGTCGTCCACGTCGAAGCTCCGTCGGGACGGGGGCCGGTCCTCGAGCAGTTGCTCGACCATCTGGACCCGATATTCGAGCGGTCACTGCCGCCGACAGCCTACGTCTGGGGGGACGGGGGGGTCGGCAAGTCGGCAGTCGTCACCGCGCTGTTCGACCACCTCGACCGGCTGCTGACGGGGACCGGGGGGGTCATCCACACCACGACGCGGGCTCGCTCGACGCCCGCACCCGACTTCGTCTACGTCGACGCCCGTGTCGACGACAGCGAGTTCGCGCTCTACCACACGGTGCTCGATGCGCTCGTCGAGGAACAGGTGCCGAAGCAGGGCGTCCGGACGGACTCGCTCCGGTCGCGGCTGATACAGCGCCTGTCGGGCAGCGACCGCGCGGTCGTGGCAGTCGACCACGTCGACGAGTTCGACACGCTCGGGCTCTCCACGCTCCACGGCGCGTTCGACGGGATGGACGGCCGGCTCAGCTGGATCGCCGTCGGCCGGACCCCGCCCGAGGAGCTGTCGAGCGAACTGCTGCCACCGGAGCACATCCACGTGCCGCCGTACCAGCAGCACGCGCTCGTCGACCTGTTGACGGGGAGAGCCTCGGACGGCCTCGCCCGGCAGGCCTTCGACCACGAACAGATCAGGCGCATCGCGGAGTGGGCGAAGGGGGACGCCCACGACGCGCTCACCGCCCTGTTCGGGGCGGCCGAGGTGGCGACCAGGGAGAGCCACGAGCGAATCACCGAACGCGACCTGGAGGCCGGGCTCGACGCGGTTCCGCGGCCCACGGTCGCGCTCGGGCGGGTGCTGACGCTCCCCGAGAACCGACAGCTCGTGCTGCGGACGCTGGTCGACCTGCCCGAGGAGGCGACGACGACGGTGGGGGACGCGGCGGCGTCCGTCGCGGCGGCGCCGGGCATCGACCTCTCGCCCTCGACGGTGAAGCGGTACCTGTACGAGCTGGCCGAGGAGGGGATCACTGAGCGTGTCACGGCCGAGCGGGACGCCGAGAGCGCGGGCCGGCCGCCGAGCAGGCTCGAACCCCGGTTCCCGACGCTCGTGTTCAGCCGGCTCTACGAGCTGCAACACGAGAGCGACTCGAGAACGTGAGCCATTTACCGTCGGTCGCCCCAGGGGAGGTATGACCGACGCCCCGCCGCTCGTGCTCGACATCGACGGCACGCTCACCCGGCCGGAGGGGGGTATCGACCCGCGCGTCTTCGAGCCGGTGCGGGAGTGGCCCGCGCCCGTCGTGCTGGCGACGGGGAAGGCGTTCCCGTATCCGGTTTCGCTCTGTACCTTCATGGCCATCGAGGAACGTGTCATCGCCGAGAACGGGGGTATCGCGCACGTGAACGACGAGGTGCTGGTCCACGGCGACAGGGAGCGCACGACCGCCGCCGTCGAGGCGTTCCAGGCCGCCGGCGGCGACCTCGGCTGGGGGGACGTCGACCTCGTGAACCGCTGGCGCGAGACCGAAGTCGCCGTCACCCTCGACGCGGACGAAGCACTGCTCCGCGAGGTCGCCGCGGAGCACGACCTCGAGGTCGTCGACACCGGCTACGCGTTCCACCTCAAGCAACCGGACATGTCGAAAGGACTGATGCTCGAACGCGTCGCCGACCGGCTGGGCTACGAGCCCGCGGCGTTCGCTGCCGTCGGCGACTCCGAGAACGACGTCTCCACGTTCGAGCGGGTCGGCCGGAGCTTCGCGCCCTCGAACGCCGACGACCGGGCACTGGCCGCGGCGGACGTGACGCTGGACGGTGCACACGCGGACGGCACGCTCGACGCGCTCGCGCGGCTCCGGGCGTAGCCGTGGCACCGGTCAGGCGACGGGGATGCCCTGCCTGACGAGGTAGTCGCTGGCGCGGTCGATCTCGACCGGGCTCCCGACGAGCCGGTACGTCCCGTCTTCCTCGAGCAGCGTCAGCGCGAACTCCTCGTCCAGCCGCGCCAGCAACGCACGCGGCGTTCCATCCGGGAGGACTATCTGGGTGCTATCGCGTAACTGCGTCGGGTCGGGCATCCTCTGCCCGGGTGTTTATTTCGGAGACTGATGAACGTACCGAAGTGGACGAAGACGCCCAGGAGTCGCGTCGGCAGCAGGACGGAGTGGACAGGTTTTTCGGCTCCCACGGCGGAGAGTGCAACGATGGGGCTCGAAGACGAGATCGAGGCGATCGAGGAGGAGATAGCCAACACGCCCTACAACAAGTCCACCGAGGCCCACATCGGGCGGCTGAAGTCCAAGCTCGCCCAGAAGAAGGAGAAGCTTGAGAACCAGTCGGGCAGCGGTGGTGGCCAGGGCTACGCGGTCGAGAAACACGGCGACGCCTCGGTCGCACTCGTCGGCTTCCCCAGCGTGGGCAAGTCGACGCTCATCAACGCGATGACCAACGCCGACTCGGAGACCGGCGAGTACGAGTTCACGACGCTGACCGTCAACCCCGGGATGGTCGACATCAACGGCGCCCACATCCAGCTGCTCGACGTGCCCGGTCTCATCGAGGGTGCGGCGGACGGCCGCGGTGGCGGGAAGGAGGTCCTCTCGGTCGTTCGGAGCGCCGACCTCCTCATCTTCATGCTCTCCGTGTTCGAGATCGAGCAGTACGACCGACTTCGCGAGGAACTGTACAACAACAAGATCCGGATCGACCAGACGCCCCCACGGGTCACCATCCGCAAGAAGATCAAAGACGGCATCAAGGTGACCTCGACGGTCGACCAGCCGATGGACGACGACACAATCAAACAGGTCCTGCGCGAACACGGCTACGTCAACGCGGACATCAACCTCGGCGAGGAACTCGACATCGACCGGCTCATCGACGGCATCATGGACAACCGGGTGTACACGCCGTCCATCGTGACCGTCAACAAGACCGACCTCATCGAGCCCTCCTACAAGGAACAGGTCGACGAGGAGCTTCGGAAACGCGACATCGACCCCGAGGAGGCGACGTTCATCTCCGCCGCGGAGGAGAAGGGTCTCGACGCGCTGAAAGAACGCATCTGGAACAACCTCGGGCTCATCCGGGTCTACATGGACAAGCCCGGCCGCGGCGTCGACTGGGAGGAGCCACTCGTCGTCTCCGAGGGGGCGACCATCGGGGACGCGCTCTCGAAGCTCGGCGGCGACTTCGAGGACCGGTTCCGGTTCGCCCGAATCCGCGGCCCGAGCGCGAAGCACGACGGGCAGCAGGTCGGCGAGGACCACGTCCTGGAGGACGAGGACGTGCTGAAGCTCGTGCTCAGGAAGTAGGCGACCGCGGCTCGACAGGCTGCGCCCTCTCGCGTGTGCGCGATGGAAAACAGCAGTAGTTGCTCCAATCACCCGAAGGTGAGCCCCTCGAGTTCCGCATCCGCTACTGGTTTCAACGGTCTGGCCGTACGTCTGGCCATGCAGGCCACGCTCGACCATACGATGATGCGCGTCGAGGACCTCGACGCGAGCCTCGACTGGTACACCACACACCTCGACTACGAGGAGAAGGGTCGCTGGGAGGCCGACACGTTCACGAACGTGTTCCTCGGCCCCGAGGACGTCCACGAGGAGGGTGCGCTGCTCGAACTCACCTACAACCACGACGGCCGCACGTACGACCACGGCGATGCGTGGGGGCACATCGCGGTCCGGGTCGAGGACGTCTACGACGCCTACGCGGGACTCATGGACGAGGGCGTCGACGACTACCGCGACCCCGACTCCTGTGGTGGCTCGTACGCGTTCGTCCGCGACCCCGACGGCCACGAGGTCGAACTCGTCGAGCGCGACCACGGCGCCAGGTTCAGCCTCGACCACACGATGCTGCGCGTGGAGGACGCCGACGCCGCCATCGGGTGGTTCACCCGCAAGCTCGAGTACGAGCTGTTCCGCCGCGAGGAGTTCGACGACTTCGCGCTCTACTTCCTCAAACCCGAGGACGCCGCCGCCGAGGCGATGAGCGTCGAGCTCACCTACAACTACGACGGTCGCACGTACGACGTGGGCGACGCCTGGGGCCACGTCGCCGTCCGCTGTGACGACCTCCACGGGACGTGGACCACGCTGCTTGAGCGCGGCGCGGCGGACTACCGCGACCCCGAGTCCTGCAACGACCGCTACGCGTTCACCAAGACGCCCGACGGGCAGGAAGTCGAGATCGTCACGCGGGAGTGAAGGGGTAAACGACGGCGGGAACGGAATCCGGCGGACGGCCGATTTCGTCACTCCCCAGAGGTCACAACCGGTGATTGTCGGCTCGAAACACAGTTCCGTTTAAGTACTCTGTGGGGGTGGTTCCTCGGGTGACCGGGACGCCGCGACCCCGAAATTCCCGGGTTTGAGCGGGTGTGTGAACGCTTGACACCACACCCACCCACCACAAAGCATTTATAACAATGGTTCGTGCGTTTGTACTGTACCCCTACCCACGGTGACAGTACTGACTACCGTTCGCGTCCCCCCACAGGCGCCGAGCGAGAAAGGTGCTCGAACCACGCGGAACCCAAGCAAACTATGACAGGAACACAAGACAAGGTCCGTGGCCTCTTCCTGGCCGCGCTCATGATTACGTCCGTCTTCGCGGGCGTCGTAGCGTTCTCGGGAAGTGTCGCCGCGGCAAACTCTGGCGATTACGACAAGGCGATCTCCAACGGGGGATCCGCCTGGTCGGGACAGACTATCGCAGTACTCGACCACTTCGATTCAAACGACGAAGTGATTCTCGAGAAGAAGAACAGTAACGGTAACTGGGAGTTCCAGACGTTCGTTGACGTCGACAGCGGGAACGACATCGTTCTCGACACCAGCAGTTACAGCACTAGTGACTACCGCTTCGTCGAAGAGACGAACGGTGGCACTGTGGACGGCAACTACACGTTCGCGCTCCGTACGCAGAAGGTAACGGCATCCGCCGATCCGGTCGCCGTGGAAAACGCTGGTGCGGCCAACCAGACCACGGTCACCGTGACGTCGAACCGTCCGAGCTGGAGCCTCATCATCGCGAACGATGACTTCACCCCGAACGAGATCAACTCCACCTTCACCAGCGTCACGGGTACGCCCGTCGACTGGGACGATGACGGTAACGCCGACGCCACCGACGAGGCTGACGCACTGCTGGTCTCGAGCACGTTCGACACCAGCGAGACGGTGACCGGTAACTTCACCGGCATCGCCACTGGCTCGTACGACTACACGTTCGCTGCCGCTGACACCGGTATCTCGAACTCCACGACGGTCAACGTCACGAAGCCCGCCACCGGGACGGTCGCGCTGGGTGAGAACCTCTACACCGACGAGATCGGTGACGTCGCTTCGATCACCTTCACGCTTGAGGACACCTCGCAGGGTGTCGTCCGCATCGGTGACAAGGCGTCCGACAACTACCAAGCGAACCTCACGATCACCGACGGTGACGGTGACGGCGAGGTCGTCGTCAACGTGAACACGTTCCTCATGGGGACTGGCAACGGTGACACGTTCACCGTCGCCAACGATGACGACTCGATCAGCAACGAAGAGTACGGTGACCTCGGTGGCTCCCTCATCGCCACCGGTGGCTACAACGTCGAGGTCGCAACCGGCACCGACTACGATGTCAACTCCCAGAACGTCGGGACGTTCGACATCCAGCCGCGCACGACCAACGAGCTGAACACGTGGACTGCACCCGGCGCCGCGTCCCTCCCGACCGACGCTGAGGGCGTTGCCTCCGCAGTCGACGACGGTACCATCACGCAGGATGGCACGGTCGCGAAGGGCGACTACCTCATCCACGAGCTCGACGCAACGGGCCTCGAGGGTGTCATCGAGAACGACTCGAACGGCATCTTCGGCGTCATCGGCGACAACGACGGCATCTACAACGTTAGCCTGACCGTCACGGAAGTCGAGCCCGCCCGCAACCAGCCGGCTCGCACGGTCAACATTAACGACACGAACACGGACGTCATCGCAGGCGAGGACGTCTACTACCTCATCACCGACACCGACGACATCAGCGCGATGCCGTCCCACGGTGAGTACGAGGCCGAGTTCATGATCGCAGAGGAGAGCCAGCTCGCCTCTGCCGACGAATCGGTCACTGCGACCTGGGAACTCGCCCAGCGGAACATCGAGATTGACACGAACGACGACGACATGGTCAACGTCTCCGCCGAGGACGGCGAGACCATCTCCGGTACGTCGACGCTCGCACCCGGTACGTCGCTCAACATCCGTGTCAACGGTCAGGACGAGGGCGTCGCCTTCCTGAAGCCGGCAACGGCAACGGTTCAGGCTGACGGCACCTGGTCCACCAGCGTCAACTTCAGCGACATCGCCGCCGGCAGCGAGTTCACGGTCAACGTGAACAACGGTGCCGCGACGGCTGACGGCTCCGTTCAGGAGGCAGCCGCACCGGCTTCGTTCGAGGTCTCCGACCTCAGCGCACCCGGTACGGTCATGGTCGGTGACGAAGTGACCGCCACGGCCACCGTCGCGAACAACGGTGGCACCGAGGGCACGACGACTGTCGAATTCACGTTCGGCGGTGACGTCCTCGACTCTCAGGAAGTCACGCTCGCACCCGGCGAGTCCACGACCGTCGAGTTCAGCATCACGGCTGACGTCGACGCGGATACCTACGAACACGGTATCTCCGCGGGCGACTCCAGCCAGACGGCTGAGATAACGGTCGAGGCAGATACCACGCCGACGCCGACCGAGACGGCGACGCCGACTCCGACCGAGACGGCGACGCCGACGGCAACGCAGACGGACGCGCCGACCGACACGCCGACCGAGACTGACGACGGCGATGACAGTGGTCAGCCCGGCTTCGGCATCGGTGTCGCACTCGTCGCTCTGATGGGCGCAGCGCTCCTCGCGCTCCGCCGTCAGAACTAACGAACGCTAACTAACCGGACTTCGTCCGGTCCTTCGCGGTACTTCGCTTTCTTTCGGACGCCACACCCACCAGCGGTAGCGATGTCGATTCTCGCGACCGTCGGCACTCGTCACGGTGGGCAACCAGGAGAACGAGTCGATTTCAGTACTGGACCAGTTCGGAGGGCGCATCGGCGAGTTCGCCGAGCGCGTCGGCCTCGATGGGGTGGAGGTCGCCGGGGACGAGAAGCAGGTGCAGCGGGTCGCCGAACTCGCGGTCTGCGAGTGCGCTGAGGCGGTCGGCCGTGACGAGTGGGTCGGGGCTGCCCGCGCGGGCGACGACCACGCCGAGCGTGTCCGGCAGGTGCTCGGCCAGCTGGCCGGCTGCGTGGTCGGCGGTCATGTACTCCTCGTGTGCGGGGTCGTCGCCATCGGGGCCGCGGCCGACCTTGATGTCGAGGTAGACGACGGTGTGGAGGCCGCGCTCGCGGTTGTCCGCGATGGTGTCGAGGACGCTCTGGGGGACGCCGTTTCCGCCGTGTGCGTACTCGAACGGGAGCGTGGTGGCCTTGCCGAACCGGTAGTTCTGGAGTCCGGTGAGGGAGCTGGTCGCGGTCTGTGCGGTCGTCCCGTGGACGACGCGGGTGTCGATGCCGCGCTCGTGGGCGCGGAGGCGGAGGTCGACGTGGGTCGTGGAGATCATCGTGTCGCCGGCGGTGAGGAACGCGACGTCCTGGTCTTCGGCGGCGTCGAGGATCTCCCCTGGCTGTTGTTCGACGCCGGCGCGGTCGCGCACCTCGATGTCGGCGTCGTGGTACTCGGCGACGTCTTCGATGGACGCGCCGACGAGCTTGCTGGTGTACAGTTCCGCGTAGGCGGCGTCGGCTGCCCGGAGCGCCGCCTGGCCCTCGACGGTGATGGACCGTTCGTCGTACAGGCCGAGACCGATGAAGGTGAGCATACCGGTGTTCGGGGGGCCGGACCGATAAGTTGGCGGTGTTCGGCTCACCCACCGAAAGCGAAGGCGTTAGGGCCGCCGCGAGGGAGGGTCGACCATGGACGTTCCCTGCGTTCGCGTCGAGCAGTCCGAGGGCGAGGCGACGCGAAAGCGGCTCGCCGACGCGGAACTGCTCGACGACGAGTACGCCATCACCGGCGACGAAGGCTGGCTCTACCTCCCGGTGACCGACGCCGAGGCAGTCCCCGGAGAGCTGACGGTCGTCACTTACGACGCGCCGGCGCGGCGCACACCGACGACGCCGGCGGACATCCTCGGCGAGGACCTCAGCTACGAGCGCCTCGGCGACGTCGCTATCGTCGACGAGGACGACCCGGCACGGGCCCGTGAGATCGCCCGGGCCATCGTCGACTCCGACCTCCCGGTCGAGACGGTCGTCGACCGCGCCTCGGAGATACAGGGGGAGCTCCGCGTGCGTGACTGGACGGTGCTCGTCGGCGAGGAGACGGAGACCGTGCACCGCGAGTACGGCCACGAGTTCGCGCTGGACCTCGATACCGTCTACTTCTCGCCACGGCTCGCGACCGAACGCCATCGGGTCGTCGAACAGGTCCAGCCGGGCGAGCACGTCTTCGACATGTTCGCCGGTGTCGGGCCGTTCGCGATTCCGGCCGCGGCGCGCGGGGGCGAGGTCGTCGCGGTGGACCTGAACGAAGCGGCCGTCGAGTACCTCCGCGAGAACGCGCGACGGAACGACGTGACGGCCCGGCTGACCGCCGTACAGGGCGACGTTCGAGATGTCGCCGGAGGATACCACGACTGGGCCGACCGCATCGTGATGAATCTCCCCCACAGCGCGGACGAGTTCCTCGACACTGCGGTCGTCGTCGCCGGCGACGACTGCGTGCTCCACTACTACGACATCCAGCACGAGGACGACCGGTTCGGCCCGGGTGAGCGTGCGATTCGGGCGGCCGCAGAACCCGCGTACGATGTCGCGGTCGAGGAGCGCCGAACTGTCCGCTCGTACGCCCCTCACGAGTACAACGTCTGCCTCGACGTTCGCCTGACGAGAGGGTGACTCCCGGGGCGATTCGCAACCCTTATTGTACTCATCGGACAACGAGAGAGTGCACACGGAGCGCCGGTGTAGCTCAGACTGGCTAGAGCGATTCCTTCGTAAGGAATAGGTCGAGGGTTCAAATCCCTCCACCGGCTCTTTCTACCGCCCGACGCAGACCTGTAGGCACGTTTCTGGAGAGCTGTGACTCGACCCCACATCGACCGTTCGTTCGTACCGATCGACCGGTGGGACTGTGTTCTCGTTGGAGGCTGTGAAGGAGATCCTCACAGCTGGCGGGACCCCGGCGGACCTCGACTACGGGGGAGACAGCGGCTCATCGATCTGTACACCAACGGTGGGCCGCAGGGGTTCTGTCAGGTGTTCGAAGTGGACGACTACAGCTACGGGTTCACGGCGTTCATCAGCACGGCGTTCGTGACCGGGTAGAAATAGGGTCGACTCAGGTGTTCGTGACGTACCCGACCGCGTTCACGACGAGGACGATCAAGGCGGTGAGGAGGCTCAGCGCGATGACTGCCAGGATGACACCGAAGAGGACGTTACTGAAGCGGCCCTGAATCTGGACGAAGATGTCGTTCGCGAGGTCGAGGACGACGAGCGACAGGATGAGGAACAGCTGGATGAGTGCGAAGGGCTTGAGCCAGCTGTTCTGCTTGAGGAAGCCACCCTCGACGCGGGCCGGGCTTTGGAGCTCGCCGTCGGAGCCGTTTTTGGCGCTCATGTGAACGCATCTCGAACGGAGAGGGATAAAAATTGCCTGTTGTCACGGTCAGTTCGGAGACGGGGAGTCGGCCTCGGCGTCGGAGGGCTCGACGGTGGTCCGGTCGGACTCCTCGACGGCTTCCCACGCACGGGCGGTCTCCTCGGCGGGGCCGTCCTCGGTCTCGGCTTCGACCTTCTCGGCGAGGAGGTCGACGGCCATCCGGTTGGCGCCCTCGGGGATGATGACGTCGGCGTTCTTCTTCGTGGGGTCGACGAACTGCTCGTGCATCGGCTTGACGGTGGAGAGGTACTGGTCGATGACGCCGGCGAGCTCGCGCCCCCGTTCGAGCACGTCGCGGCGGATACGCCGGAGGATGCGCACGTCGGCGTCGGTCTCGACGAACACGCGGAGGTCGCACATGTCGAGGATATCCTCGTCGTAGAGCGCGAATATCCCTTCGACGACGATGACGTCAGAGGGGGAGACGGTGACGGTCTCGTCGGTTCGGTTGTGTATCTCGAAGTCGTACTGGGGCATCTCGATGGGCTGGCCCATCAGCAGCGAGTCGAGCTGGTCGACGAGCAGTTCCCACTCGAACGCGTCCGGGTGGTCGTAGTTGACCTCCTCGCGGTCCTCCAGTGGCATGTGCGAGAGGTCCTCGTAGTAGTTGTCGATGGGGATGCGTGTCACGGCCTCGCCCACCGTGTCCGCGACCTCGCGGGCGACGGTCGTCTTCCCCGCCCCCGTTCCGCCCGCGATGCCGATTACGAACGTCGGGATTGTCATCGTCTGTACGAGGCGCTGGGAGCGGTTTGAATCTACGGATTCCCGTTCCGGACCCGTTAACTGGCGTCGGTCCATCGGCACGACCATGCGAACCACGAGCGGGCGGTTCCGTGCGCTGGCGAGCCCCCGGAGCGACGAGGAGTGGCTGTTCGTCTCGCTGCCGGAGCCCGACGAGGACCCGGACGCCCACGAGTACGAGCCGACGTTCGTCGCCGACTCGGACGCCCTCTCGGACGTGGAGCCGGGGGCACTGGTGTCGGCGACGCTGGACTGGGAGGCGTCGCCGCCGACGGTCTCGGAGCTGACCGTCGAGCGAGAGACGCGGTATCGCTTCGTGCCGGAGACGACGAACCTCTTCGAGGCAGCGCAGGACGCCTGGGCGGAGGCCGTGACCGGCGGGGACGGGATGAATTCGACGGTGCTGCGGAACACCGACGGCGAGGAGACCGGTGTCTGCTACGTGTTCGGGGACAGCAGCGGCGAGCTGTTCGCGGGGTTCGAGCGCGGCACCCGGCCCATCGAGCCGCTGGTGCTGCGGGTGAATCGCTCGCGGGACGACGACGGTGTGGCGCGGTCGGTGTTCGTGCTCGACCCCGTCGGCGACCCGTTCGTCGCCGTCGCGGTGGCGTTCGACCGGGAGGGGCTGCTCGCGCGGACGATGCGCGATACGTACCTCGACGACTGACTCAGTTCTCGTACGAGAGCCGCTGTATCCGCCCGTCGGCGTACATGACGTATATTTCCTCGACGCCGTCGTCGTCCGTATCCGCAAGCACCGGGTGGGCGAGGATACCGACGGCGCGCGAGTGGGTGGCGAGCAGTTCGCCGCTGGCGGGGTCGTACACCGCGATGGTGCCGTCGTTGGCCGCGACGACCAGTTCGGCGTCGCCGTCGCCGTCGACGTCACCAGCGACCGGCGGGGGCATCATGTTGATCGCCTCGTCGGTGACGGTCGTCCGCCAGCGCTCCGAGCCGTCCGAACCGTCGATGGCGACGAGCGAGCCGTCGGCGGCGGTCGCGAACACCGTCGGCCGGCCCTCGACCGACAGGACGGCGTTGACCGCCGAGAGCGAACCGGCGTCGTGGCGCCACTCCAGGTCGCCGGTCCGGCCGTCGTAGGCGACCGTCGCGCCGGCGGTGCTGGCGACGACGTACTCCAGTGCGGGGTCGTCGTCGAGGTCCGCGCTGGTCATCCAGGTCGCGACGAGGTCTGCTCCGGTCGAGCGGTTCCACAGGACCGAGCCGTCGGGACCGAAGGCGGTGACGTACCCGCGCCGGTCGGCGACGACGACCTCGGTCTCTCCGTCGGCGTCCACGTCGTCGACGACGGCCGTCGCCCAGACGTACGCCTCGCGGTCGGCCCGCCACTCGATGGTCCCGTCCGGCGCGAACACGCGGACCGAGCCGAGCACGTCGACCGCGACGGTCTCGCGCTCGCCGTCGTCGTCGATGTCGGCCACGGTCGGGCGGGTGTAGCCGTAGTCTGTCAGCGGGAGCCGGTCCTCGATTGCGCCCTCGACGGCGCCAGCGACGAGCACCTCGTCCTCGGTCGTCGGGGCGAGCACCTCGCGGTCACCATCGTCGTCGGTGTCCGCGACGGCGGGGTCGGCGACGGCGTGGATGGTGCAGTTCCCACGGGGCACGTCGTACCGCCAGCGTTCGGTCCCGTCGGTCGCGTCGAGGGCGACCAGCGCGCACTCGTCGGCGTCCTGGGTCGAGGAGACCGGCGCGAACACCAGCGGCTCGCCGTCGACGACCGCGACGGCGGGTTCATGGTGGTTGCCGGCCGTCCCCGGGTCTGTCTCGCTCGTCCACTCCGGCGCGAGCGTGCCGGTCGACTCCCCGGAGAGTCCAACGTACACCACGCCGAGGAGTCCGGCGACCAGCACGGCGACGGCGAGGAGGGTCCGCGTACGCATTGGCTGCTCTCGGTCGTGCCGGGACAAAACGCTACTCCTCGGCCCGCCGCTTTCGACGAGCGAACCACGGCGTTTTTCGACCGGCGTGGCGACGACCGCACATGGACCGGTGGCACTCCCGCGCGGGGGCGGCGCTGTTCGGCACGCTCGCGTTCGCCTCGTTCGCGAGCGTCGCGAGTGCTCACGGCGTGCGGACCGTCTCGACGCCGATTCCGGGCGACCTGCTGCTCGCCGGCGCGGCGGTCACCGTCGGCGGGACGGCGGCCGCACTCGCCCGGCTTGACGCCAGTCCCTCGCGGTCGGTCCGGGAGGTCGCCGTCGTCCCGATGGCACGGGGTCGAGCGCTCCTGTGGCTGCTCCGACTGCTCCTGCTGGCGGCGGTCGTCGCGGCGGTCGTCGAGGGCCTGACCGGGCGACAGGCGCGAGTCAGCCCCGCGACGACGTTCGTCTGGCCGGTGTGGGTGAAGGGGTCGCTGCTCCTCGCCGCGCTCGTCGGCAACCACTGGACCGCGCTTGCGCCGTGGATGACGGGCTACGAGCTGCTCTCCCGGCTCGAAGGGGAGGACGTCGCCCTGTTCGAGTACCCGGCGCGGCTCGGTCGCTGGCCGGCCGCCGTAGGCTTCGTCGTCCTCGTCGGCGTGGTGGAGAACCTGACCGTCGTCCCGACCCGGCCACGCCTCACGGCCGTCCTCGTGGCCGGCTACGCGCTCGCCATGCTCCTCGGCGCGGTGGGTTTCGGTCGGGCGTGGCTCCGGAACGCCGACCCCCTGGGCGTGCTGTACGAACTGGTTGGGCGGGTCGCGCCGCTGTCGGTCGACCGCGACCCGGACACGCGAATGGTCGTCCTCACGCGGCGGCCGGTCTGGCACGAGGTCGCGACGCCGCTACCCGGCGGGGCCAGCGCTGCCCTCGCCGTCGCCGCCGTCTACACTGTGAGCTTCGACGGCATCGTCGAGACCGGCTCGTACCAGCGACTGCTGTTCCGGCTCGCCGACACAGCGCTCGGCCCGGTCGCCGGCCTGGCGACCTACCTCGGCGGGCTCGTCCTGTTCCTCGCCGCGTTCGCGGCGGTGTCGGTGCTGGCCGCGCGGCTGGGTGGGGCGGACGCCGTACGGGTGACGCGGTGGTTCGGCGCGACGCTGCTCCCCATCGCCGTGGCGTACGACGTGGCGCACAACTGGCCGTACGTGTTGGTGAACGTCACCGCGCTCGGCCAGCTCGCCGTCCCCGGACTCCCGTCAGTCGCGCCGTCGCCGGTTGTCTACTGGGGATCCGCCGTCGGGCTCGTCGTCGTCGGCCACCTCGTCGCCGTCGTCGCGGCCCACCTGGCCTCCCGGGAGCTGTTCGGGGTCGATGCGGCCCGGGGGCACGCGCCGCTGGTGGCGCTCATGGTTGGCTACACGGTTCTCTCGCTGTGGATCCTGTCCCGTCCCGTCGGCGGGTGATTCGACGGACGAACCAGAACGGTTTTTTACAGGTTCTCGCTAGGGGATTACATGCAACGCCGCCAACTCCTCCGAACGCTGCCCGGTCTGGCCCTCGCCGGCGCGGCGGGATGCCTCGGCGACGGTGGTAGCGAGGGCGACGGTACCGGAACGCCGACGCCGACCGCGACCGCGACGGAGACAGCCGTGACGGACGGTCCCGACGGCGTCTACGTCCAGTCCTACCTGGAAGGGATGGCCATGCCGGAGTCCGGCATGGCGATGGGTGGTGACTACTCGTTCGGCCTGATGCTCGCGGTGCCCCACAACTTCTGGACGGTCACCGGCAGCGACCTCTCCAGGCACCAGCGGGAGGACAGCCAGTCGGTCCACCTGATGGTCCAGGTCTGGGACGAGGAGACGGGCGTGGTCCTGCCCGAATCCGGCGTCAGCGTCGAGATACTGCAGGAGGGCGAGACCGTCAGCGAGGAGGTCATCTACCCGATGCTCTCCCAGCGGATGGGCTTTCACTACGGCGGGAACTTCACGCTCGACGGCGACGGCAGCTACACCGCCCGGGTCTCCGCCAGCCCGTTGAGCGCCGAGCCCATGGGGTCGTTCGCCAGCCGGTTCGACGAGGCGACGACCGTCGACCTCGGGTTCGAGTTCAACCAGGCCGTCCGCGACCAGCTCACCATCGAGGAGCTCGACCAGGCCGGCGACCCCGGCGCGATCCGCCCGATGGATATGGGGATGATGCCGACCGGCGTCGCCGCGTCCCCCGAGGAACTCCCGGGCGAGACCATCGGAACCCAGCGCGTCGACGAGGCGGACTTCGTCCTCAAGGCCGCCAAAAACGAGCTCGCGGGCGACGCCGGCGCGTACCTCTACGTCTCCGCCCGGACGCCGCACAACGACCTCGTGCTGCCGATGATGTCGCTGGACGCGACGGTCACACGCGGCGGCGAGGACGTCTTCGACGGCCAGCTGACCCGTGCCGTCCACCCCGACATCCAGTACCACTACGGGACGCAGGTCGACAGTCTCGAATCTGGAGACGAGGTCGAGGTCACCGTCGTCACGCCGCCACAGGTTGGCCGGCACGAGGGCTACGAGACCGCCTTCCTGCGGATGGACGGTGCGACCTTCACGGTGTAGCGACAGTTCTTTGCCGGCGGATTCCCCACGGAACGACATGCGCAAACCGCTTGCCCTCCTGCTCGCGTTCGCGATGGTCTCGTCGCTGGTGGCGATGCCGGTCGCGGCTCACGGGAGCCACGTCAGAGCGGACCCGCAGGTCTCCGACGACGGGAGCATCGTGGTGGAGTCGATGTTCTCGGTGAACGGTGGCTACCTCGTCGTGCACCAGGACCAGGGCGACCAGCCCGGCCGGCCCGTGGGTGTCGTCGACATCGACAGCGGCGCTCGCTCGAACTTCGAGATACAGATCGACCAGCAGCACTGGGACGAACACGAGGGGAACCGCAGCTACTGGGTCGTCCTGCACCGCGACCAGAACCCCGACGACGGCGGGTTCGACCCGATGGTCGACAGCGCTGTCACCGGGCTCCACGGGAGCTACGTCGCCGCCCGCATCCCCGTCGGGAAGAGCGCCGACGGGGCGGCCCGGGTGCTGGCCGCGGAGTACAACGGCCAGCGCGCCGACTCGCCCTCGGTGACGCTCTCCCGCGTCCAGCTGAACCAGCCCGGCTACGTGGTGCTCCAGCGGGTGGAAGCCGGTGCGCCGACCGAGGTGGTCGGCACTCGCAGCCTCGACGCCGGCACCTACGACGACCTCTCCGTCGACATCGACGAGTCGCTGTTCGAGTCGATGAGCGTCGACAGCACGCAGTCGCTCGCCGCGACGCTCCACACGTCCGACGGCGACGGCTCCTTCGACGCCGAGCACGACGCGGTCGTCGCCCCAGACGGACAGCCCGTCCGGACGTTCTTCTCGTTCTCGAAGGTGGAGAACGCGTCGGCGACCACGCAGCCGCTCATCAACACGCCGGCGGGGACCCAGCAGGGGACGCCCGCCGAGACGGTGGCGGCGAGCGAGACGCCCGACGGGACGACCGAGAGCGATGACTCGACCGGGGCGACCCCCGGCTTCGGGCTGGTCGCCGCGCTCGTCGCGGCGCTGCTCGCAGCGTTCGTCGTTCGCCGGCGGCGCGGCTGACGGTCGTCGAACCCCGAGAACTCCCCGTTCCTCGGGTCAGACCGCCGACTCGAGCCCCTGTTCGAACAGCCGCTCGCGGACCGCCGATTCGTCGTGGTTGGTCGTCCCCGTGAGGCAGTTCGGCGAGCGGAACCGGTCGGCGTGGGTCGGCTCGTGCCGACGTTCGTCGCGCACCTGGTCGCCGTCGCGGCGAGCACCCACCTATTTGGTCGCGGTCGCCCAACCACGCGACGTGTCGAAGAGACCGGGACTGGCCGCGTTGCGCGCGGCGCTCGGGGACTGGCGACGGAACGCCGTCGCAGTCGTGCTCGTCGTGGTCCCCGTGGCACTCGCGCTCGTCGACGGGTCCCGTGTCGCGGTGTACGGTGCGGCGCTGGCCGCGTTCGTGGTGTGGATGGCCTGGTTCGTGCTGACCGCGGTCGACTGGCTCGAACGGGCCGACTTCTGAGCCCCCGACGGAGGAGTCACAGCAGCGGTCGTCCTCGGGCGTTCGTCTCTCCGGGGCGTCGGTCAGCACCGCCCGGACTCCGCCGATTACGCCGGTCGCCAGAGCGCCTGGCGAGACCGAATGATTCTACTCGGTGCCAGCCGCGCTACGGACCATGAGAGGGACGATCACCGACCTCCTCGCGGCGAACGCGGGGCACGCCAGGGAGTTCGGGGACCGGTTCGACGACGTGCAGGAGGCACAGCACCCGGACGCCGTGACGGTCTGCTGTTCGGACTCCCGAGTCCTCCAGGACCACGTCTGGGGCAACGACCGGCCCGGACGGCTGTTCACCTGCGGGAACATCGGTAACCGGGTCGTCCAGGAGAGCGACGCGGGACCGGTCGTGTCGGGGGACGTGCTCTACCCGCTGGCGCACACGGGCACCGAGGTCGCGGTGGTCGTCGGTCACACCGGCTGTGGGGCGGTGACGGCGACGTACGAGGCCCTGACGGACGGCATCGACGAACCGGCGGGCATCGAGCACTCGGTGTCGCTGCTCACCGACTTCCTCGAACCCGGCGTCGAGACGCTCCCGGACGGCCTCGACCGTGCCGCGGCGGTGAACCACCTCGTGGAGTACAACGTCGACCGACAGGTCGAGTTCCTGCTCGAGAGCGAGGACGTCCCCGACGACGTGACGGCTGTCGGCGTCGTCTACGACTTCCAGGACGTCTACACCGAGCGTCGCGGCGAGGTCCACGTCGTCAACGTGGACGGCGACCGCGACGTGGCGTCACTCCGGGAAGAGAACTCCGAGGTGGCGGACCGCATCCGACGGCTCTGGGCGTACTGACCCGGTGCGTGCGACGCGAGAACCGGAGAGTAGCCGTCACATCGCTCGCTCTGGCGCGTGCCCCCGGAGCACGTCGGTGAGACACGTCCGACGCAGGACATCGGCGGTGCCGACCGCCTCGACGGACTCGTGGTCCGGCCAGCCCGTCGACGAAGGGGTGGCACGGTGGACCGCTGACCGGCTCGCGGTCGGCCACTGACCCGAACCCCAACCTTTATTTCACGCGCTGGTCCCTCGTCC
Organism: Haloarchaeobius iranensis; assembly: GCF_900103505.1. Classification (GTDB taxonomy): domain Archaea; phylum Halobacteriota; class Halobacteria; order Halobacteriales; family Natrialbaceae; genus Haloarchaeobius; species Haloarchaeobius iranensis. The sequence continues at coordinate 176,463 of NZ_FNIA01000004.1, read as the reverse complement.
ACTATGGCAGATGTCGTTCAGTCGATACGAGAGCTACCGACCTGGGTGAAACTGCTCGTCGCACTCGGCGTCGGGATGTTCGTCCTCATCCCGCTGCTGGTCGTCCTCGCCGCCGTCGTGGGCGCGTTCGTCCTGAACGTCGGTGGCGGTGCCGAGTTAGCCGAGGCCCCGCAGGTCGAGTTCGTGACGAGCTACGACGAGGCCGCGGGCGAGCTCACCATCACGCACGAGGCGGGCGACGCGTTCGACAGCGGCACCGTCACGCTCGACGTGGACGGGGAGCAGCGTCCCTGGCCCGGCTCGGGAACCGTCACACAGGGCGACCAGGTCACGCTCTCGGACGTCCAGCCCGGGACCACCGTCAGAGTCGTCTGGCGGGGCTCCGACGGGGCGTCGACCGTGTTGTTGCGGTACGAGGCCTGACCAACCCCCGAACCCTATCGAGACGCCCGCTGCTCGAGGTCGTTCGAGCCGGCGAGTTCCGGGGCGAGTCAACCTGAGACGAGGCTCGTCACTGTTCGTGCGTGCCGATATCGGTCGTCGGTCGTCGGTCGGGGGTCGACACGAGGCGGTCTGCCCAGTCGTTTATCCCTACGGCCGCCGTACATCGTTCATGATTGCCCGCGTTCTCGTCCCGATGGACGATTCCGAGATGGCCGACCACGCGCTGGAGTACGCGCTAGAGGCGCATCCCGATGCGGAGATAACGGTGCTACACGTCGTGGGTGGCCCCTCACCGATGATGGGGAAGGCGATGGGACTCGCACTCGAAGACGATCTCGAGGAGGCAGCGGAGGAGCACGCAGCACAGGTGTTCGAGCGAGCGCGTGAGATCGCAGGAACACACGAGACAGAGATACGCACGGACGTCGCGTGGGGGACCCCAGCGAAAGTGATCGTCAATAGAGCAACCGACTTCGACACCGTCGTGCTCGGGAGCCACGGCGGAACGCTCGCCGAGCGGCTGTTCGTCGGAGACGTTGCACAGAAGGTGTTCCGTCACTCACCGGTCCCGGTCACCGTCGTTCGATGACGTAGCTATCCCGCACGATGACGACGCTGTACCGTCCGCAATGGTCGTCGTGACAGCGTGTCTGCCGGGGCGGGTCGACGCTTCCGGCCGCTCGCCGAGTTCGACGCCAGTCGCGTGGCGTCGGGGGCCAATGCTCACCCGACAGTAGGCGGTCAGAACCGCCGGAACAGCGGTTCTCCCGGCTACCGGGACTCCCGCTGTTCGACCTTGTTCAGCTCGATGAGCAGGCGGAAGATGGCCTTGACGAGGTTGGCGTCCACCTCGAAGCGTTCGGCGTTCGCGCCGGCGCGGTCCATCACCGCCTGCTCCTGCTGTTCGTCGGTGGTCGGCAGGCCCTCCTCGGCCTTGACCTCCGCGATGGTGTCTGCGACGTACGTCCGTCTCGCGATGAGTTCGACGAGGTCGCGGTCTATCTCCTCGATCTCCGCGCGGAGTTCGTCGAGGGTCATCTCGTCCGGCAGCCGGTCTGTCGTGTCGTCGTGTGCCATGTAGTTCCGTCTCTCTCGTTCCAGTGTCCTGCGAGCGATTCGAGCGCGTCCCGGCTCCCGACGGCGACGTAGCTGGGGCCGGTCCCCGAGAGCGAGACGCCGTCGACGTCGGGCATCCCTTCGAGCAGCGGCTCCGTCGGGAAGCCGAGCGCGCCACAGAAGGCGAAGCCGTTGACGGTCATCGCCTCGCCGTAGCGCCCGTCGAGCGCGAGGTCCGTGACGAGGTCCGCGAGCGGGGCGACCCGCTTGCAGCGCTCCGCGTCTGCGTCCGCGCTGAACGCCCGCGCGTCGGGCCACCAGACGAGCACGTCCCAGTCGACGACCTCGTGGCTGAGGAGTTCGTCGCGCTCGTTGTCGGTGACGGTGACGCCGCCGAGCATGCTCGCGCTCGCGTCGTCGAAGGCCCCGGTGACGGTGACGCCGGCGTCGCGGGCGGCCCGCACGCCGAGGCGGCAGGCCGCGAGCGGGTCGGGGTCGACGCCGAGCGCGTCGGCGGTCGCCAGCACGGTCGCGTTCGCTGCCGCGCTCGAACTCTTGAGGCCGGCGGCCATCGGGACCTCGCTCTCGGTGCGGACCGTCGCGCCCTCGCCGTCGCCCCACTCCGCGACCGCGAGCTCGGCGCAGCGTTCGACGAGTGTCGTGTCGGCGTCGGGCGCGTCTGCCACTTCACCGCTGTACGCACCGGTCGCGTCGAGGTCGACCGTCGCCGTCGTCTCGAGGTCGATGGCGAAAGCCGAGCCTCGACCGGTCGCGAGCGCGTTGCACACCGTCCCCGCGGCGGGGGCGACGGCGCGGCCGTGGCCGTCCATGTGCGACCGGATGACGAGGGGAAACTTGGGGGTTGTGGTGCGACCCAAACCTGCCGCTCCAGCAGGGGGTCGTCGGAGCGTCGGTCGCTCCCTGCATCGCGTCGCTTTTGACCGCCGGCGAACAAGGCCGGAGCATGAGCAACCGGAGCGACATCGCGCCGAGCACGCTCGGCGTCGACCTGCAGGAGGGTGGCGTCGTCGTCGAGTACACCGACGGCCGGGAGACGTTCTACAACGGCGTGCCACAGCGGAAGGAGGACTCGGTGCGCTGTCCGCCGGGCAAGCACGTCCAGATCCTCGTCACCGACCCCACGGAGACGGAGGGCGTCATGCTGTACGTCAACGACCGCAAGACACACGACGACATCCTCGAGTCCACCGGCGTCGGGCGGGTCATCATCGACCCCGGCGAGGAGGAGTCGGTGTTCCCGGGCGTCACCGTCCGCGCCGACGGTTACGCGATCGTCGTCGAGGCCGACCCCGAGACCGCCCGCGGCCGTGTCTTCGTCTTCGCCGAGGACGAGATGAGCGAGCACTCCTACGAGGTCGTCTGATGCCGCTGCAGCGCCGGTGGGAGCCGTTCGAGCGGTCGACCGTCCGCTCGGCCCCCGACAGGCTGGGGGTGTACGAACTCGGGGACGCGGACGGGACCGTCGTCGAGGTGGGCCACGGTGTCCTGCGGGACGAACTGAAGGACGCGCTGGCGTACCGCGACGCCGCGAAGGTGCGCTGGACCACCGCCCAGACGCGCGAGCAGGCGGCCGACCTCGCGGCCGAGCACGAGGCGAAACTGTAGCTACTGGATGTACGACGGGTCCCCGCCGTCGCAGTCGGACTCGTGCATTCTGGCGTCGTCACGGTCGTCGAACAGCAGCCCGCAGTCTTCGCACTCGTACCAGGTCTCACCGTCTCGCTGTGTCGTGGCGACCATGGTCGAGACAACGACGGCAAGAACCATCGGTGTTTTCCCGGGCCGTTCGTGCCCACGCCGGTCGCGAGTCCGAGACGGAAGTCGGATGCAACTGTCACGAGAGGACAATTCTCAAGAGCGTCCGACCGAAAGGAACCTGTATGAGTGCCGAGGGAGGGACGGAAGTGCTGTTGACGGTGCGAGCCGCCGAGAAGCGCGACGCCGGCCGGGGGGTCGCCCGCGTCCCGGAGTCGGCGCGCCGTGACCTGGGGGTGTTGAGCGGCGACACCGTGCTCGTCGAGGGCTCGCGTCGCACGGTCCTGAAGGTGTGGCCGGCCGACGCCGACGTGCCGGACGGGGTCATCCAGATCGACGCGGACGCCCGGGCGAACGCCGGCGCGAACGTCGGCGACCAGGTCCAGGTCTACGCCGAGGAGGTCGCGGACGCGACGACCATCCGGCTCTCGCCCCCGGAGTCGCTGCGTGATGTCCCCGACGGCATCGTCGAGCGGGCGATCACGCGCGACCTGGAGGGCCACCCGGTCAGCGTCGGCGAGCGCATCCGGCTGGAGCGCATCGCGGCGGAGCCGTTCCGCATCGCCGAGACGACGCCGGAGTCGCCGGTCCGCATCACGGCCGGCACACGCATCGTCGTGGAGGGGGCGGGCTCCCCGACGACGCCGAAGACGGAGACGAGCGGCCAGTCGAACGCTTCCGGCGGCGGTGCCACGGCCGAGCGCGGGAGCGGCGGTTCCTCGGCTGCACAGCCCAGCGAGCCGACCTCAGGAGTCACCTACGAGGATATCGGTGGACTGGACGACGAGCTCGAGCTCGTCCGCGAGATGGTCGAGCTGCCGCTGTCCGAGCCGGACCTGTTCCGGAAGCTGGGCATCGACCCACCGCGGGGGGTGCTGCTGTACGGGCCGCCAGGGACGGGAAAGACGCTCATCGCGAAGGCCGTCGCCAACGAGGTCAACGCCTCGTTCCACCACGTCTCCGGCCCGGAGGTCATGTCGAAGTACAAGGGCGACTCGGAGAAGAAGATCCGCGAGACGTTCCAGGCGGCCCGGGAGGACTCGCCGGCAATCGTCTTCTTCGACGAGATAGACTCCATCGCCGGCAAGCGCGACGACGAGAGCGACGTGGAGAACCGCGTCGTCGCGCAGCTGCTGAGCCTGATGGACGGGCTCGAGTCCCGGGGCGACGTGGTCGTCATCGGCGCGACGAACCGGGTCGACAGCATCGACCCCGCACTCCGTCGCGGCGGACGCTTCGACCGCGAGATCGAGATCGGCGTCCCCGACGAGAACGGCCGTCGGGAGATCCTCGACGTGCACACACGCGGGATGCCCCTCGGCGACGACGTGGACCTCGACCGCATCGCGCGCCGGACCCACGGCTTCGTCGGGGCGGACCTCGACAGCGTCGCCAGCGAGGCGGCGATGGTCGCCATCCGGAACCGTCCGACAGAGGAGGAGGCCCGCAGCGAGTGGAACCACAACCCAACGGTCGGCCGCTCGGACTTCGAGTCCGCGCTGGCGTCGGTCGAACCCTCCGCGATGCGGGAGTACATCGCCGAGAAGCCCAACGTGAACTTCGCGGACGTGGGTGGGCTGGACGACGCCAAGGAGACACTGCGCGAGGCCGTGGAGTGGCCGCTGGCGTACGGGCCGCTGTTCGAGGCGGCGAACACGACGCCACCGTCTGGCGTGCTGTTGCACGGCCCGCCGGGCACCGGGAAGACCCTGCTCGCCCGCGCGCTCGCCGGCGAGTCCGGCGTCAACTTCATCCGGGTGGACGGCCCCGAGCTGCTCGACCGCTACGTCGGCGAGTCCGAGAAGGCGGTCCGGAAGGTGTTCGAGCGCGCCCGCCAGTCCGCACCGAGCATCGTCTTCCTCGACGAGATTGACGCCGTGGCGGGCCAGCGCGGCAGCGACACCAACGAGGTGACCGAGCGCGTCGTCTCCCAGCTGCTCACCGAGCTCGACGGGCTCGCGGAGAACCCGAACCTGGTCGTGCTGGCGGCGACGAACCGCAAGCACCACGTCGACGACGCGCTGCTCCGCCCCGGCAGGCTGGACACCCACATCCTCGTGCCCGAACCGGACGAGGCCGGACGCCGGAAGATCTTCGAGGTGACCGTCGAGGGCCGACCGCTCGGCGACGACGTGGACCTCGACGACCTCGCGGCCCGCACGGAGGGCATGACCGGTGCGGACATCGACGGGCTCGTGCGGACCGCGTCGATGCGTGCGATCCGGGAGATCGCCGAGGGCATCCCGCCCGAGGAAGCCAACGAGCGCACTGCCGACCTGGTCATCGGGATGGACGACTTCGAGGCGGCGCTGGAGCGGCTCCGCGGGCAGTAGGGCGACTCCGCGGGTCGGGTTCACGGCACGAGAGGCGCGGTGACACCGTCCGCCGAACCCGCGGTGCGCCCGGCCGGCGTCAGTTGTTCCAGTAGATATCCGTCGCGCGGTGGCGGTCGTTGTACGCCTCCAGCCCGCGACCCATCACGCCGCGGAGCGCGAGGTCGTCGTACAGCGTGGAGTGGGTGTAGTCGACGAACGTCATCGGAATCACGAGTTCGTCGCCCTCGCGGAGCACGCTCCCGATGGCGGTGTAGGCGTGCTTGTGGCGCTCGTCGTGGACGCGCCCGCCGAACACGGGCGTCGTCTGTTCGTACGCGGATACCGAGTGCAGTGCCTCGACGGAACGGTAGACGAACTCGTAGCAGAACAGCCCGCTGTTGCGGCCGTCCTCCAGCGCCTCGAAGGTCGTCGGCGACTCGAACTGCTGGCGCAGGTCCACGCTGCCGAGCAGGACGTTGTCCTCGACGGAGCCGGCGGCGTAGCGCGGGATGTCGTAGCTGGTGTGTTCGCGGAACGCGCCGACGAGGCCGTCGACGACGGCCTCCGGCTCGCGCGGGTCCGCGTCGGCGAACGCCGCGACGGTCGCCGAGTCGACGTCCGTGTAGCGGTTCTCGCGCAGCCGGGCGACCGCGCCGGGGCGTGCGTCGCCCTCGCGGACGCGCTCGAAGAACGGCTCGTACGTCGAGAACTCGAACCGCACACCGTCGACGTCGGCGGCGTTCTCGTCGACCATCGCCGCGAGGACGTCGTGGTCAGCGACCAGCGGCTCGAACAACGAGAGGCCGAGTTCTTCGTCGAGCGCCCGTGCGTCGCCTCGCGTCGCGGTCGCGAGGTCGAGCGATTCGTCGACGCCGTCGCCCTCGAGGAAGGCCACACCGTCGTCGAACACGAGCTCCTGGCCGCGGACGCTCGTCCACGTGCTGCGGGGCTGGAGTCGTTCGCCCACCACCGTCGCGAGGTTCTGGTCGAGCAGGTTCGTGCCCTCGAGGATGCCGTAGCCGACCACCACGTTGTCGAGCGCCTTCGCGCCGCCGGCGAAGCCGACCGTCCCGAGCGCGGTGAGCGCGCGTCGACGGGTGACCCGTCGGCCGTCCGTGGTCCGGCCATCGGTCCGGACCGGCGCGTCCGTCCCCTCGCTCGTTCCGTCGGATGCGTCGCTCCCCTCGTCGCCTGACAGCGGGAGTCGTTCGCGAAGGGAGTCCCAGTTCACGCTTCCACCGACGGGACTCCCCAGCCTAAAAGTTCCGTCCCCGGCCGCCCGAACCGATTAATGGCCGTCGCGACGAGTTCCACCCATGTTCGACGCCGTCGAGCGGGTCCGGCTCGTGGAGCTGGTCGGACTCGCCGCGTTCCTCCTCGCGGGTGTCGTCGGGGTCGCGCTCGGGACCTGGAGCTTCCTCTCCGTCTTCGTCGAGCTCCCGGATCTGGTCGTCCAGCACGTCGGGGTCGTCGACGAGGTGTCGTACCCCCTGGTCCTCGTCAGCGGTCTGGTCGGGCTCGCGCTCGCCGTCGTGCTGATGCTCGGCTGGCTGTACGTCGCGTCGACCGCCTACGGGTGGCTGAAGGGACTGGTCGGCTGGGAGTGACCGGCTCAGTCGCTCTCCGCCGTCGCCGACTCCACGGTCGCGAGCACCGACTCGCCGGCACGCACGGTATCGCCTTTCTCGACGCGCAGGTCTGACCGCTCGACCGCGGGTGGGAACAGCACGTCGGCGCGGCTCCCGAAGGCGATGTGGCCGACGCGGTCCCCGCGGTCGACCTTCGCGCCCGGCTCGACCCACGGATGGATGCGGCGGGCGAACGCGCCGGCGATCTGGGTGAGCTCGACCTCGGTGCCGTCGAGCGGTCCCGGCTCGCCCGCGGCCGCGGTTTCGGCGGCGTCGATGCGGATGTGGACGCGCTCGTTCTTGTCGGAGTCCTTCGAGAACGCCGGGCGGTGTGCGCCGGGGACGTGCTCGACCTCGCGGACGGTCCCCGACACCGGCGCGCGGTTGACGTGGACGTCGGTGACGTTCATGAACACGCCGACGCGGAGCCGGTCGTCCTCCTCGCGGACGACCGAGACGCGGCCGTCGGCGGGCGAGACGACGCCCGACGGCGGCGGCGACCGTGGCGGGTCGCGGAAGAAGTGCAGCGTCGCAGCGCCGGCGAGCACGAACGCTACGCCGGCGATGGGAGTCGCCAGGACCGTCGCGACCGGCACTGCGGCGAACAGGAGGCCGGCGTACCGACGGCCGTCGGGCACGAATCGCATGCTTGGACGACCGGGGGCGACGGGTTTGTGCGTTTCGGGAGCGAGCGAGCCCGTCCCTCGGGTCCAACTGATACGAGTGGCTCGACCTGTCGCGGCTTACAGGTTCGTGCGTGTGGTTATCGCCTCGCCGGACGACAGGACGGTATGGACTACTCACCCGACTGTCCCGTCTGCGGTTGAATGAACACGGTGTCGACACCCCTCGCGGGGCCAGCGTCCGACTTCGACTGTCCGAGCTGCGACTACGCGTTCCGAACACACTGCTGACGGCCGGCCCACCCGCCCCCTCCCGGGCCGGCCAACCGTACGTCTGCCGGGACCACTCACCAGAAGCTCTGGGTGCGGGCGTACTCCCGTTCCTGTGCGAGCAGGTCCCGGTAGAACGCCTGCTCGTCCTCACGCAGTTTGTTGATGACCCGCGCCGCGTTCGTCGGACCGACGCCACGCGCCGCGAGGGCGATCACGGCCCGTTTGCCGTGGCTCTGGACGAGCCCCGCCGCCTGGTACGCCCGTTCCGTCTTGTGCTCCTGCTCCTCGTCCTTCTCCGCGGCACGCACCGCCGCGACGGATTCCTCGTCCCAGGGATTGAGCGCGGCGATCCTGGTCGAACCACACTCGGGGCAGTCGGGCTGGTCGCGCACGCGGCGGACCTTCGTCTTCTGCTTCCAGTCCTGACAGTGCACGCAGAAGAGGATGACGCGGTCGTTCCGGATGCGCTCTTTCACCGTCTCGATGACGCTCGCGTCGGCGTTCTCGGGCGACAGCAGCTCCTTGCCGGCGGAGCGACCGTCGGTGCCGATCGGGGTCCGGTCGCCGTGGACGAGCACCTCGCAGTCGCCGTCGCGAACCGACCGGAGCACGTCGGCGGCGGCCTCGACCGCGAGGTCCTCGTGGAACACCTCGCGGACCGCTTCGTCGTAGATGGGGGTGTCCGAGAGCGCGGCGAGCAGTCTGTCGCCGGAGACGCCGCTGCCCTCCCAGCGCTTGAGCGCGCCGAACTTCGCCGCCACCTGCGAGAGCCGGAACTTCAGCGCGTCCGAGCGCTTCAGCGAGAGCTCGACGATGGCCTCGACGTGCTCCGGGTCCGTCGTCTCCAGCAGCTCGCGCACCTCGCCCAGCGACACCCCCGACGGCACCTCCAGCTCGATGCGGTACGGGTCCGTGTCGAGCCCGACGGTCGAGCCCGCCCGCTGGCCGAGCAGCGAGGAGAGCACCCGGCCCAGCGTCGCGTTCGTCTTGTGGCCGAACGGCGCGTTCACGACGAACGTGTTCCCGCGGCCCTCGACGACGATTCGCTCGCCCGTCGGCGTCGGCGCGTCGGCCTCGACGTGGTTCTCGACCTGTGCCAGCGCGCTCCCGAGCGTCGCCTCGTCGGCCGGGTAGCGGTTCGCGAACTCCCGGGCGACAGCTGTGCGGGGTGCCTCGCGCTCGAACTGCGGCGTCGCCACGTCGCGCATCGAGCCGACCTCGCGGGCGACCGCCTCGGGCACCGGGATCTCCTGGCCGACCCACGACGGCACCTCGCCGGCGGGGTCCGAGACGGGCGACACCTTCACGGTCGACTCGTCGTCGTCCACGTCGACGATGCGCCACATCTCGCCGCGCTGGACGAACACCTCGCCGGCGCTGGCGAAGTTCACGACGAAGCGCTCGTCGAGCGTGCCGACCTGCTGGCCGCTGGCGACATCCTCGACGTCGTAAGTCTCCTCGTCGGGAATCATCGAGAGGTTCGCGTAGACGTACTGCCAGGTACCGCCGGTCGTCTCGACGGTGTCCACGGCCTCGTCGAACCAGACCACGCGGTTCCCTTTCAGCTCGGAGACGACGGCCCGGAGGTCCTCCTCGGAGAGGTCCCGGAAGGGGTACGCCCGAGTGAACAGTTCGTGGAGCGCGGCTATCGATATCTCCTCGGCGTCCATCGCGATGCCCGGGACCTGGTTGGCGACCACGTCGAGGCTGCCCTCGTGGATGTTCGCGCGCTCGACCTCGCCGTCGCGCGCCCGGCGGGCGATGGCCAGCGCCTCGAACGTGTCGTCGGCCCGGGTCGTCACGACGGTGCCCGAGGAGACCTCGTCGCGTCGGTGGCCCGCGCGACCGACGCGCTGGAGGAGTCGGGCGACCTCGCGAGGGCTCTGGTACTGCACGACGTGGTCGATACGGCCGACGTCGATGCCGAGCTCCATCGAGGACGTACAGAGCAGGCCGTCGAGCTCCCCGGCCTTGAACCGGTCCTCCACGTCGATGCGGGCCTCCTTCGAGAGCGAGCCGTGGTGGACGCCGATACCTGCGTCGAGCTCCTTGAACCGCGAGCCCAGCGCCTCGGCAGTCTGGCGGGTGTTGACGAATATCAGTGTCGACTCGTGCTTCTCGACGAGGTCGAGTATCGTCCGCACGTGGCTGGCGACGGTCGCGTCGGTGACGAGCTCGCTGGCGAGGCGTTCGTCGCCGTCCTCGACGGCGGGCTCGACGACCGACACGTCGAGGTCGCTGCCGACGTCGACCTGCCGTATCGCACAGCCCCGGCCACCGGTGAGGAACGCGCCGACCGCCTCGGGGTCGCCGACCGTCGCCGAGAGGCCGACGCGCTGGAACGGCCCAGCGAGTTCCTGGAGGCGTTCGAGCGCGACGGTCAGCTGTGCGCCGCGCTTGGAGGCGGCGAGCTCGTGCACCTCGTCGACGACCACGTGCGCCAGCGACTCCAGCCCGGTCCGGAGCTTCGACCCGGTGAGCATCGCCTGCACCGTCTCCGGCGTCGTCACCAGCACGTCCGGCGGGTCGTTCGCCTGCTTCGAGCGCCGGTAGTCGGTCGTGTCGCCGTGGCGGACGTCGACGTTGAGGCCGAGCTGCTCGCCCCACCAGTCGAGTCGCTCGCGCATGTCGCGGTTCAGCGCCCGGAGCGGCGTGATGTAGAGCGCCCGGAAGCCGTAGGTACCGCGCTCCTCGTCCTCGGTTCGGACCAGCGAGTCGAACACCGGCAGCATCGCGGTCTCCGTCTTCCCGGTCCCCGTCGGCGCGACGACCAGCGTGTGCTCGCCCGCCGCGATGGGGGGTAGTGCTCGTCGCTGGGTGCGCGTCGGCGACTGGAATCCCCTGTCCGACAGCGCCGCCCTGACCTCGCTTCCGAGGACGGTGAACGCGGCCGCTCCCTCCGTCATCGCCCGTCCTAACGCCGCGACGGGAATAAGTCGCTCGCCAGTTCATTTCGGCAGCAAAAACCAGGATTTTTGACAAAGCGACTATCTCCCTCTGCCACGGTGGTACATCCGAATGCGTGTGCCCAACAGGTGGTATGGGGGGTACACCGTCGACGTCGAGGTGGACGACGTCGTCGTCAGAAAGGGGCTGGACCTGGAGACCCTCCCGTTACCGTCGGTCAAATTCGCCTTCGAGTCCGGGAGGGACGCCCCCGTCGGCGTCCGGCTGACCGAACGCCTGCCCGAGTCGGTCCAGCGGGAGCACGTCGCGGTCCACGCCGACTACGGCGGCCAGGGGTGGACCGCGTTCGACGACGGTCGGCTCGTCTACACCGGCTCGGTCCCGCCGGGCGACACGGTCGTCACGCTGCTGATGGTCTGGCTCTCCGAACCCGACCACATCTACGGCTTCCTCGGCCAGCCACACCTGCGAGTCACCTCCAACCCGAACGCCCCGTCGCTCCGACCGGTCGGCGTCGAGACCGACCTGCTCCGTGTCGACGGTCGCTTCGCCTCGGACGAGCCGTTCGAGCGGATCCGCGCCGCGGTCGAGCGGGCGCTCACGACGCCGGCCGACGCCGCGACGGACCGACCGGGTTCCGGGTCACAGCCCGTCGCTGCTCCACCAGCGGGTGGCACCTGGGACGACACCGACGGCGCGGCGGCAGGGGCCGGACCCACATCGGGTGCGTCCGTCACCGAGCCGGGCCGCGAGGCGCTCCCAGAGCCCGACAACGACTGGCCCCATCCGGTCGTCCGCGGCGGTGTCGGCGAGCTGGCGCCGCCGGAGGAGGCGACCGTCGACGACCTCCTCGACCAGCCCGTCTCGCCAGGGAGCCACCTCGTCCGCGTCGAGACACGCGACAGCTACCACGGCGGTGGCGCGGTCGTCGTCGCACAGGAACTCGCGAACGCCTTCGAGATCGACGGCCGTCAGGTCACCGGCGACGGCCGACGGGACATCGTCGACGCGGTCGTCGTCACCGACCAGTCAGCGGGGCGCATCGTCGAGGCACTGGTCGACCGTCCGCAGGTGGTCGACGTGTTCGTCTCGCCGGTCACGGCCGAGGACGAGGCGGCCGAACCGGTCATCGACGACGTCGTCGAGACGTTCGAGGAACTGGCCGCGGATTTCGACCCGGTCGACGCCGCCGAGCTGGAGGCCGAGCTCGACGAGACGGAGTTCCCCGGTCCGGACGGTGACGAGTTCACCATCACAGAGCTCGTCGAGGGCGAGGTCGACGCCGCCACGGTCGCCGGGGACGCCGACGACGGCGAGCTCCACACCCTGCAGGAGGAGATCGGCCGGCTCGCGGACCACGTCGCCGATCTGGAGGCCGAACTCGACGAGCTGGACGGCGAACCCGCGGACGTTCGGGAGGGGGACAGCGAGCCCGCCGTGGAGCCCGACACCGACGACTAGACGCGACCGTAGCCGCCGAGCCGCGTCCCGTCGAGCAAGTACGCCTGGGCGCTCGGCAGCGCCTCCGGGAGGAACGGCGCGAGGAAGTTCTCGTTCACGTTCACCCACGTCCCACCGCAGAGGTCGTTGAACGCCGGGAAGACCACGAGTTCGGGCCCCGACCAGTCGTGGTCGAGGTCCCGCTCGCTGAACGGCTCGCGGTCGAGCGGGCCGCGGAGCCAGACGCGTTCGATACGGCTCCCGCCGACCTCGTCGGTCAGCCGCACGCAGGGGTGCTCGTGGCCGACGCAGACGATATCGGCGGCCAGTACCTCCGGGGCGGGCCAGGTGTGACCGTGGGTGAACCCGACGTCGCCGAGCCTGACGCCGGTGCCGTCGGTCACGGCTGCGTCGACCCACGACTCGATGTCGCCGTCGTGGTTGCCCTTGACGACGGTCGTCGGGACGTCGATGGCTTCGAGCAACACCTCTATCTCGCCACGCTCCGCTCCGCCGGGGCCGCCGATGGAGTGCATGAAGTCGCCGAGGACCACGAAGCGGTCGGGGTCGACCGAATCGAGCATCGCGTGGACCACCTCGCGACGCTCCTCGGCGCGGCTGGCGACGTGGACGCCGCTCTCTACCCTGAGTCCGGCCTCGATGCCGGCGTGGAAGTCCGCGACGACGAGTGCGTGCTCGGTCCCGGTGTCGACGACGGCGGCCGGCCGGTCCGGCACCGGCTCGACGCTCGCCATCGCTCAGATCGCCTTCAGACGGTCGTCGCCCGGTTCGTAGCACTGCCCGCCGATGAGCGCGTCCTGGATGGCGTCCTCGACCGCCTCCTCGGACGTCCCGGTCTCGCTGGCGACGCGGTCGACGAGTTCGGCGCGGTCCGCCCCGTCGCCGTCGTCCAGTTCCGCCATCACGTCGAGCAGGTGCGCCTCGAGGTCGACATCCGCAGCGGGTTCGTCACCCTCGCCATCGGCTTCGGCCGGCTCGGCGTCGGATTCGTCGGCGGTAGCCGTTGAGTCATCCGTCGCCGGCTCCGCGGCGGGCTCTGCGTCCGCCTCGGGTTCGGGCGTCTCGATGCCGGCCTCGCCGGGGTCAGCCACGTCGTTCCCGCTGGAGAACTCGGTGCCGAACTCGTCCTCGATCTCCTCGCGCTCCGCCTCGTCCATCTCGTACATCCCGCCGTCGTCAGCCGCGGGGGATGCGTCTGCTTCGGCGGTCGCGTCTCCGGTGTTGGCGTCCTCCTCGCGGTCCGCGTCGTCGCCGAGGTCACCCGGCTCGAAGTCGCCGATGCCGCCGGCGTCATCGTCCTCGGACTCGCTCTCGGCGTCGCCCGGTTCCGTGGCACCAGTCCCGGCCGGGGCGTCGACCTCGTCCGTCGCCTCGGCGGACTCCGGTTCGGGCTCGCTCGCCGCGGGTTCGTTCTCGTCGGGCTCGTCGGCCGACCCGTCGTCGCCGGCTGCCGAGTCCGGCTCGCTCGTGGCTCCGGCGTCGGTGGAGACCGGTTCCTTCTCGGCTACCTCGTCGGCTTCTTCATCGTCCGTGCCCGCGGGTTCGACGGGCTCAGCCTCGCCCAGCGGCGAGCCGAACGCGGCGCGGTCCTCGTCACGGAGGTCCGCCCAGGTCGCGGCGTCGTCACCCTCGTCGTCCGGGTCGATGGTGACGGCGGTGGCCTCGTCGCGGTCGCCGGTGACCACGCGGACCGCGTCGAGGGCGGTCTCGCGGAGTCGCGAGAGGTAGGCCGCGGTGGTCCCGTAGTGGGCCATCGCGCGGGGGATGCCGTCCGCGAGTCCCGGCGGGACCCCACGGGACTGCAGGGCGACGCGCAGGTCGTCGCCGCGCTCCTCGAGGGCGGCCGCGCCGGCGTAGGTGGCGACGCGTTCGAGCGTCTGCTCGGCCGTGTCGACCACCCAGCGGTCGCGCGTGGCGGCGTCGACCTGGGTGATGCTCTCCGGGCGGACCGACGTGTACACGCGGTCGGAGTCGTCCGGCGAGAAGGTCCGCGCCTTCCCCGTCACCGCGACGAAGGCGGGCGTGTCCAGTTGCTCGAGTGCGGCCATCTCGTCCGGCTGGTACTGGCCGGCGTAGACGACGAACGCACCGGTCGGGTCGACGATGCGCCCCCGGAGCACGTCGTCGTTGACGGACTCGACCTCGGTGAGCACGCCGACCGCGAAGAGTCGGTTGACACGCGCGCCGGTCGGGGTGATGACGTAGTTCGGGGCGCGCTCCTCGTCGGCCTCCTGGTGCGACAGGGTCGCGTCGTCGAACTCCGCGGCGAACAGCCGGTAGGCGGTCTCGCGGCGCTGGATGTCGCTCATGCCGTCACCTCCTCGAGGAGCGCCCGAGCACGGTCTGCGGGGTCGTCGTCGGTCCGCTCGAAGCTCGTCGCGTCGCAGTTCGCGCCGTAGTCGTCGACCGAGAAGTGGCCCCGCACCCGGTACTCGAACCCGACGATGTTCCTGCGGATGTCCTCGGCGACGACCTCCTTGTCCATCGCGTCGCGGGCCTGCTCCTTGGCGTCGTCGAGGGTGCCGTCGTACACGTCCTCGGTCAGCTCGCGGTCGAGGACGACGGTGACGGTGGCGGTGCCGTCGTCGAGGATGGCCTTCACGCGCAGGTCGTCCTCACCCTCTACGTCGCCGTGGCTGCGGCACTGGCCGTTCTGTACGATGCGGTTGCACTCCGGGCAGCGCTCGATGAGCCCGGAACCGTCCCGCACGGCGAGCACGTCGCCGACGAGCTCGACGTCGTACATCCCGCCGGCCGCGATGGCCTCCGCGATGGAGACCTGCGTGGCGTCCTCGCCGACCTCGATGTCCCGGTCGAGCGGCGTGACGGTGGAGTACTCCGAGACGTTGACCTCGGGCACGCCGCGGTACTCGCGGACGTAGGCGTTCTCGATTCTGACGGGGTCGCCGTTCTCGATGGCCTCGTGGGGCTCCCACGCGGTGAACGGCAGGCGGCCGGACTCGTCGCCGAGGACGCCACTGAGGATGTCGGTCTCGCCCTCGCGGCCGTCGATGGTCCGTCGCTCCACCTCCTCGACGGCGACCTCGACCGTGACGCCGCGGTCGCCGGACTGGAGCTCGTGCAGCGTCGCACCGCCGCCGACCTCGTAGGGAACGTCGAGTTCGTCGTCGAGGAACGACAGCGACGTGCTCTCGCCGAGGTTGAGCTCGGGCTCGCCGTCCCACTCGCGCACGCCGGCGTTGCCGACCTGGACGGTGTCGCCCGCGCTCAGCCCGAAGTCGGTCCACGCGGTGTAGGACAGCGTCCCCGTCTCGTCGGCGAGTTCGCCCTCGAAGATGTCCTGCTGTTCGCCCTGGGTCTGGATGGAGCGCTTCCCGACCGTGAGCACGCGCGCTGTGAGGCTGACGCTGCTGTCGTCGGTAGTCACGTCCCCGATGTCCTTCTCGGAGGGCGCGCTGCCGCCGCCACCGCCACCGTCCCCGTACTTGCGGCGGAGGCTCTGGACGGCTTCGTCTATCGGGACGCTGTACGACACCAGGTTCTCGAGGTCCGATTTGACCTCCGCTTTGTCGACACCGAGGTCGGAGGCGAGCTCCTCGGCGCGGTCGTCGAGACTCATGCCCGCGGGTTGGTCGCGTTCCCATAAAAGGATTCGTGGCAAGCGTCTCAGCAGCCCGTCGCGGACCGCACATCGGTCGCGATGCCCGCGTCCGGAGAGAACACGGGTTGGAGCCACGTCGTGCCGACGGTCGTCCTCTCGAGCGGGTCCACCCGCGCGGGCTCGGCGAGCCCGGGCTCGGCACGAGATGGTTGGATTCAAGTCCGCCGCCGGACCCTGTTCACTCGATGCGTCACGACCACCTGCTGACGGCGAACCAACTCACGCGGGAGGACATCGAGCTCGTCCTCGACCGCGCGGCCGAGGTGGACGCGAACCCGGCGTCGTTCGGCCAGCGACACGCCGGAACGCTCCTCGGGCTCTGCTTCTTCGAGCCGAGCACGCGCACGAAGATGAGCTTCGAGGCGGCGATGAAGCGTCTCGGCGGCGACGTCGTCGACATGGGCTCCGTCGACTCGTCGTCGGTGAAGAAGGGGGAGTCGCTCGCTGACACCGTCCGCGTCGTCGAGGGCTACACGGACGCGCTCGTCCTGCGTCACCCGCTGATGGGTGCGGCGAAGATGGCGAGCGAGTTCGTGGACGTGCCCCTCGTCAACGCCGGCGACGGGGCGGGCCACCACCCGACACAGACACTGCTCGACCTGTACACCATCCGCGAGAACGCCGGACTGGACGACCTCACCATCGGCATCATGGGCGACCTGAAGTACGGGCGGACCGTCCACTCCCTCGCCACCGCGCTGACGAACTTCGACGCGACCCAGCACTTCGTCTCGCCGGAGTCACTCAAACTGCCTCGCTCCGTCCGGTACGACCTGCACGAGGCGGGTGCGACGGTGCGCGAGCACACCGACATCGAGGAGGTGCTGCCACAGCTCGACGTCCTCTACGTCACGCGCATCCAGCGCGAGCGCTTCCCCGACGAGAACGAGTACCACCGCATCGCCGGCGAGTACCAGATCGACGCCGGGACGCTCCAGGCGGCGAGCGACGACCTCACGGTGATGCACCCGCTCCCGCGCGTCGACGAGATCGCCCCGGAGATAGACGGCACCGACTACGCGCGGTACTTCGAACAGGCACACAACGGCGTCCCGGTCAGGATGGCGCTGCTCGACCTGCTGCTGGAGGATTCAGCATGACCGACAAACAGCTTCGCGTCTCGAAGATCGAGAACGGCACCGTCATCGACCACGTCCACGGCGGCCAGGCGCTGAACGTGCTGGCCATCCTCGGCATCGACGGGAGCGGCGGCGAGCAGGTGTCCATCGGGATGAACGTTCCCTCGGACACGCTCGCGACGAAGGACGTCGTGAAGGTCGAGGGCCGCGAGCTGAGCCAGGACGAGGTCGACGTGCTCTCGCTCATCGCGCCCGACGCGACCATCAACATCGTCCGCGAGTACGACGTCGTCGAGAAGCATCGGGTGGACCGCCCCGAGACCGTCACCGGCGTGCTGTCGTGTCCGAACCACAACTGCATCACCAACGCCGACGAGCCGGTCGAGACACGTTTCGCCGTGCTGCGGGACGGCGTTCGCTGTGAGTTCTGCGAGCAGATCGTCCGCGAGGACATCGCGAACCACATCGGTGGGGACTAGCTAATTCGCCGCCTCGCTGGTCGGGAAGGAAACCCGTTCGGAAAGGACTAAATAGTCACCGGACGAACGTGTTCCCATGTCGAAGAAGGTGAAACTCCTGCTCGCCCTGATCGTTGCAGCGCTCGTGTACAAGATGGTCACCAGCGGCGGTTCCACGGTCGAAGTCGACTACGACCTCGACGAAGAGTAGCCCGCCTCTTTCGAACCACTTACCCCGCCAACACTCCCTAGCCACTGGTATGTACGGCGTCGTCACGCGCAACGAGGAGGAGCTCGACTGGGCGGAGTTCGAGCTGGGGTTCTACGAGGTCAAGGACGTGACCGGTCGGGCCGTCGAGCCGGTCGATGCGGCCGTGAACATGGTCTCCTGCTTCGGCGACACTGCCGCGGGCGAGGCGAAACCCGACCTCGTCCCCGTCAGCGACGAGGGCGAGTCCGCGACGCGGGAGCAGCCATACTTCGACTGGGGCTACATCTGTCCGACACGGGAACGCTATCGGGCGGGGCTCCTCGAGACAATCGCCGACTGTGCCGACGCCAACGAGGCCGTGCGGCTGGACGACGTGGGCTTCCCCCGCGAGGAGTACTGCTACTGCGAGCACTGCCGGGAGTCGTACGCGCAGTGGCGGGCCGACCGCGACGGCGGCGACCCCGCCGACTACGAACTCCGCGATGCCCCCGACGCGGACCGGTTCGACTGGCGCGCCGACGTCATCACGGCGTTCGTCGGCGAGGCAGCCGACCGCATCCCCGGGAAGACGTACTTCACGCTCTACCCCGACCCGTACCCGGAGCACCTGTACCGGCGGGCGGGGCTCGACCTCGACGCCATCGCCGAGCACGTCGACGAGTTCGTCGTCCCGCTGTACGACATGGCGTACTCGACGACCTACTGGCTGGAGGTCATCGCGAGCGGGTTCGTCGACGCGCTCTCGAAACCGTTCTCCATCGAGCTGTACGCGGTCGACATCGACATCGACAGCCTCGCCCACGCGACGGAGGTCGCCGACGAGTACGCCGAGGACGTCTACTTCGGCTACGATGCGAGCCAGGCGCGGGCGACGGTCCGCCGGATGAAGGCCGATTCACAGGACGGGCAGACGTTCGGCGACGTGGCGTAGGCCGGACCGCGGGCGTGACGGGGGTGTACGGGTGAGCACCCCGGCTCAGATGCTCGTGCGCATCGAGCGGTACGCCTGCTCCATGCCGTAGTCCCGGAAGAACTCGGTCGCGCTGTCGTTGTCGACGTGGACGGAGAGCGAGAAGAAGCCGCAGCCGCGCTCGCGGCCCCAGTCGACGAGCCGGTCGAGCAGGTCGGTCGCGACGCCCCCGCGGCGGTAGTCGGGTTTGACATATAGCCCGTCGCAGTAGACCACCGGCGGGCGGTCGTAGATGGGTGGCGTCGGCGACACTGCCCCGGAGACGCTGCCGACCAGCTCGCCGTCGTCGGCGACGGCGACGAGGATGGTCCGGTCGTCGTCGTCCAGCCAGCTGTCGAGGCTGGGTGTGGCCCGTGCCTGGTCGGTCAGGTTGCAGTACTCCGGTTCGCGCTTCTCGGCGTCGAGGTAGCCCGGGCGGAGGAGTTCGGTGCCGATGCGGTCGTGTTCGTCGGGTCGTGGGTCGCGTATCTCCATGGGTGGCTGTCACTTCGCGGGCGGTCGAGCACGATACTGGTCGTGAACGGGCATGCCACGGCCGGGCCACCCGTCCGGCATCAGTCGCGGGTCACGACTGGCCCTGCTCGGGCCGTCCACTTCGGCGTTTCGCCGGTCCGCGAACGTATCACACGAGACGGATACGGCATGGCGAGCCGGTTCCTCGACCCTGAAAAGGCTCCGTGGCCTAGCGGGGCTGGAATGAGTTCTGCACTGTTCGTCGTCAGTCAGGAAGGATACTGGGCAGAGGAGTGCATCGAGCCGCTGACCACGCTGACCGCGGCCGAGGTCGACGTGACCGTGGCCACACCCGACGGCGACCCGCCGGTCGTCGACGAGCGCTCGCTCGACCCGGAGGAGGTCGGCGAGACGTACGCGCAGGAGGCCCGGGAGATACACGAGACGGACGAGCGACTCAACGACCCGGAGCCACTCGCGACGGTCGAGGCCGAGGACTACGACGCGGTCGTGTTCCCCGGCGGCCACGGCACGGTCTGGGACGTGAACCAGGACCACCACGCCCGCGACCTCCTGCGTGACGCGGTCGCCGGCGACGAGGGCAAGGCGCTCGTCGTCTGCCACGCGGTCGGCATCCTCGCGTTCACGCGCGACGCGGACGGTGGGTTCCTCGTCGACGGCCGCTCCGTCACCGGCTTCCCGAACGCCTGGGAGGCCGACATCGTCGACGAGCACGACATCATGCCTGACGGACGGAAACTCCCCTACTGGGTCGAGGACGAGGTCGTCGCCGCCGGGGCGGACTGGGACGCGGAGCTCGATTCGGACACGTCGGTGACTGTCGACGGCGACCTCATCACCGGTCGTGGCCCGCCGTCCTCGTCGGCCGCCGCCGCGACGCTGCTCGCCGAACTCGGTGTCGAGACCCCCGTCTGAGTCGGTTCGGACCGTCGCGTCGACCCGCAGCGAATCAGTCCCTTTTTATCGCCGCCACGGATAGCTCGGGGCATGAGCTTCGAGGAAGACGACACCGTCGTCCTGCACGACAAGCACAGCGAGTTCGACGGCGAGACAGGCACCATCACGCAGGTCATGGACACGATGTTCGGCGACGCCACCTACACCGTCTCCTTCGAGGACGGCCAGGAGCAGGGCATCCCCGAGGACCAGCTCGAGGCCGCCGAGGCCGACGACGAAGACGACGAGGAGTAACGCGGCTACCCCCTCCACCATGGCTTCGGTCCCGTTCCACTACGTCGACCTCCGTGCGTTCTGCTACGCGACGGAGGACGAGAAGCGCGTCGAGGCCGCCCTCCGTCACTACCTCCCCGAGGAGTTCGAGCTGGAGCGGGCCGAGAGCGAGGGCCACCACGGCGACCGCATCGTCGTGCTCTCCGCTCGCGTCGAGAACGCCGACGACGTGCGCCACGTCCTCTCGAAACTGGCCGAGGCGCCCGAGGTGGACCGGCTGGTCGACGAGCTCGACGACCGCGTCACCGAGAACTGCGAGTTCTTCGTCCACCTCGACAAGCAGGCCGCCTTCTCCGGCGAGACTGTCCTCGGTGACGGCATCACGTTCCGCGCGAAGGTCGAGGCGTACCCGGCGAAGCGCGAGAAGGCGGTCGTGAACGCCGAGGAGACGTTGGAGCTGCTGGCCGACGACGGCGACGAGTAACGCGGCGGTCGCCGACGCCGCTTCTGCCGACTGGAACCGCTCGACTGTCCGGAGAGCGACGGTTCTCGGAAAAGCGCACACTGAGTGGAACCCCTCACCCGTGGTCTCGACACGGAACCGGAACCCTAAGGGAATCCCCCGAGAGACGACGAGCCATGTACGAGGCCGTCCACGCACACCCGGACGGCGACGCGACCGTCGCCCGCTACGCCCGCACGGCCGCGAGCTACGGCTTCGACGGGGTCGTGGTGCGCAACCACGGTGACGCCCGCACCGAGTACGACGCCGGGCGCATCCGCGAGGAGACGGGCATCGACGTGGTGCGGGGGATGGAGATCCGCGCCGAGGACCCCTCGCAGGCGAGCGGCTACGTCGGGAACTACCGGGGCGACCACACCCTGTTGCTGGTCCACGGCGGGACGAACGCGATGAACCGGTTCGCGGTCGAGCAGGACCGTGTCGACGTACTCGCCCACCCGATGCGCGACGATGGCGACGTGAACCACGTCCTGGCGAAGGCCGCCGTCGAGAACGGCGTGCGGCTCGAGTTCGACCTGAGCCGGGTCTGCCGGCTCTCGGGCGGCGGGCGGGTGCAGGCACTCCGTGGCCTGACGAAGCTCGCCGAGCTGGTCGACCAGTTCGACGTGCCGTACGTCGTGAGCGTCGACCCGACGAGCCACCTCCACCTGCGGGCCCCGCGCGAACTCGCCGCGGTCGGCGAGACCATCGGGCTCGGCGCGAAGCGCATCCGCGAGGGGCTGGCCGAGTGGGGTCGGCTCGCCGACCGGAACCGGGAGCGCCAGTCCGAGTCCTTCATTGAGCCCGGCGTGCGTAGAGGGCGGTATGAAGAAGTCGATCGATGAACACGCGGCCCGGTTCGACGAGGTCGCCGCCGAGTACGACGACGAGCACAACCAGACCGACGAGTACCGCGCCTGCGTCTCGCTGGTGCTGGACCACGCCCGCGACGCCCTCTCGGGCACCGAGACGGTCCTCGACGTGGGCTGTGGCACCGGCGCAATCGGGCTCTCCCTCGCCGAGGACGCCGGGAGTGTCGTCTTCCGGGACATCAGCGAGGGGATGCTCGACGAGGCGCGCCGGAAGGCCGACGAGGCCGGCCTGGAGAACGTCGCGTTCGGCGAGGGGACGTTCCGCGAGCCCACCTACGACGACGAGGTCGACGTCGTCGTCTCGAACTTCGCGATGCACCACCTCTCCGACGAGGAGAAGCGCGAGGCCATCGACGTGCTCGGCTCGCTCGGCCCGGACCGCATCGTCCTCGGCGACGTGATGTTCTTCGGCGAGCCCGACCCGGCGGAGCCGTTCTACTCGCCCGAGGTCGACGACCCCTCCACGGTCGGTCACCTGGCGGACTGCTTCACCGACGCGGGCTACGCGCTCATCGCGGTCGAGCCGGTCCACGACCAGGTCGGCGTCCTCGTCGGCGAGCGGGTCTGAGCCGGACCGCCGACTTCGGGGGATTCAAACCGACGCCGGCCCAACACGCTCCCAGTGAAACATCTGCCCAAACACCTCCGACCGCGCTATCGCTACCTCGCGGTCGAGCTGGCGTCGACGCCCGACGCCTCGCTCTCGCGGCGGTCGTTCCAGCGCGAGCTCTGGTACGCGGCGGGGAATCTGCTGGGCGACCCCGGCAGCGCCGACGCCGACTGCACGGTCGTCCGGTTCGAGTTCTCGGACGGGGCGGGCGAGGCCATCGTCCGCGCACGGCACGGGCACGCGGACGCCGCCCGGGCCGCGCTGGCCTGCGTGGCGAGCGTCGACGGCCACGACCTCGGCGTCGTCGTCCGCGGGATTTCGGGGACGATACGGGCCTGTGAAGAAAAGTATTTAGGACGGCCGAGGCAACCCTCGGCCCAGAGAACCGTCGCGTTCGAGGGCGGCGAGGTACCGGCAGTCGAGCGAAACGGCGTTCTCGACGTGCGGGTCGACGACCGGTACGTCGGCGCGACGAACACGGATTTCGAGTGACACACAATGCAGGGACAACAACAGCAGGCGTACGACCGGGGCATCACCATCTTCTCCCCGGACGGGCGCCTCTACCAGGTCGAGTACGCCCGCGAAGCGGTCAAGCGCGGGACGGCGAGCATCGGCGTCCGAACAGCGGAGGGGGTCGTCCTCGCGGTCGACAAGCGCATCCGCTCCCCGCTGATGGAGCGCACCAGCGTCGAGAAGATTCACAAGGCCGACGACCACATCGGCATCGCCAGTGCGGGCCACGTCGCCGACGCGCGCAAGCTCATCGACTTCGCCCGCCGTGACGCACAGGTCAACCAGCTCCGCTACGGCGAACCCATCGGCGTCGAGACGCTGACGAAGGATGTCACCGACCACATCCAGCAGTACACGCAGGTCGGCGGCGCGCGGCCGTTCGGCGTCGCGCTCATCGTCGGCGGCATCGAGGACGGCGAGCCCCGCCTCTTCGAGACCGACCCGTCGGGGACGCCCTACGAGTGGAAGGCGCTCGCGGTCGGCGCGGACCGCGGCGAGATACAGGAGTACCTCGAGACGAACTACGACGAGACGGCGGACCTCGAGGGCGGCATCGAGCTGGCCCTCTCAGCGCTCGCGACGGCCAACGAAGACGGCCTGCGTCCGGAGGGCGTCGGAATGGCGACCGTCGACGCCGAGTCGGAGCAGTTCGTGCAGCTGACCGACGACGAGGTCGGGGAGTACCTCGAGTCCTTCGACCTGCTGGCGGCCGATGAAGACGACACCGCCGACGAGGACGACGCCGCGGACGAGGACTCCGAGGAGTAACCCTCGTCACGGGAAACAGCTTTTTAACCACCCCGCGTAAGGTTCGGGTATGATTTCGCTCGACGAAGCGGTGACCGCGCGACTGGAGAGCCACGGTGCGCGGTTCGAGGTTCTCGTCGACCCGGACGCCGCCCTGGAGATAAAACGAGACGAGTTCGAGGGCGACCTCGAGGACGTCATCGCGGCCGAGGACGTGTTCGAGGACGCTTCGCGCGGCGACCGCCCCGCCGAGGACGACCTCGAGACGGTGTTCGAGACCACAGACCCGATGGAGATCATCCCGATGGTCATCCAGCGGGGGGAGATACAGATCACGGCCGACCAGCGCCGCGAGATGCAGGAACAGAAGCGCAAGCAGCTGGTGAACAAGATCGCACGGAACGCGGTCAACCCGCAGATGGACGACGCGCCCCACCCGCCGGAGCGCATCGAGTCCGCGCTGGAGCAGGCCGGGTTCACGGTCGAGCCGATGGAGCCCGTCGAGAGCCAGGTGGACGAGGCGCTCGACGCGCTCCGGCCGGTCATCCCCATCCGGTTCGACGAGGTGACCGTCGCGGTCCACGTCCCCGCCGACTACGCCGGCAGCACGCAGGCGCAGGTCCGGGGCTACGGCGAACTCGAACGGGAGGAGTGGCAGAACGACGGCTCGTGGATCGGCGTCGTGCGCTTCCCGGCGGGGATGCAGAACGACTTCTACGACATGGTCAACGACCGGACCAGCGGCACCGCCGAGACCCAGATCGTCAAGGACGAGGACGAGCTGAGCACGCGGTAAGGGCCCTCCGGTCCTTCGGAGTTAGTCTTCGACCGCCAGCAGCAGCTCCACGACGTACCCCTCGTAACGGACGGAGGAGGTCTCCAGCGCTTCCAGACGCCCCTCGGCGGTCGCCAACTCCGATGCGTTCAGGAACACCGCGACGGTGCCGCCGCCACTCACCCGTTCGTGCTCTGCGACTGCGGCCCGAACGGCTGCCGCGACGTGCGAGTCTTCGGGGATGCTTGACGAGGTGAGGCTGACGACGGTCGAATCCTCGGAGACGACGCTGCCCTGGACGTGTCCCGACGGTCGTGGCTCTACCGGTTCGACGAGACCGGAACAGCCCGCGAGGACGAGCGAGAGGACGAGACAGGCGGCGATTGCGGCCCGGTACATAGCACGACTGGTGATACCCGACGGTGTTGTGAGTGCTTTCTCCCCCGATGACAGCGACGGGACCGGAGGACTACTCCAGTTCCTTCCGGTAGATCCGCTGGACGAACGGCTCCGCGAACGCCGACACTTCAACGGATCCACACTCCGAACAGTCGTTGTCCTCGTAGAACCGCTTCGCACCCGGTTGTCGGTCGGTCACGTCCAGCACGAGCGTCCGGTATCCCGATTCGCGCGCCCGGCGCTCCAGTTCGTCGAGGACCTGCTGTCCGTAGCCGCGGCGCTGGTGGGCGGGGTCGACGCGCATCCGCTTGAGTTCGGCAGTATCGTCGGGCAGGTCCCCGAGGACGTGCTGGATACGCTCACCCGGCGGTCGAAACGCGCCCATGGCGACAGTGCGGTCGGCGACGGTGCCGACCCCCCCGCCAGAATCGAGGTAACTGGCTTCGACGTCGAGCAGGTCGACATCCACGTCGGTGTCGGCGAAGAACGCGCCAACGTCGCGGAGGGCCTCGACGTGGAGGCTCCGGACGCGCTCGGCGTCGGCAGGGCGGTAGCGACGAATGGAGAGCGGACTGGGCACGCGTCGAGGCCAACGCCGAGAAGAATCAAACCGCGAGAAATCGGAGAGTGCCGCCATCGATTATCCCTTCCGGAAGCCGACCATGAAGCCGCCGGTGAAGCCCGCGCCGATGGACAGCGTGGAGAGGATGGGCTCGACCCAGCCCGCGTCGACATCCTGTGCACCCTCGGCCGCGCCGAGGATGCCGCCGCTGAGTTCGTCCCACTTGACGGTGATGTAGCCCTTCGATTCGAGGAACTTGAACAGGGCGAGTTCGAGACCCACGAGGATGGCGATGATCTTGGCGACCTTCTTGGCCGCGAACCCGATGAGACCGCCGATGACGGCCCCAGTCCCGAGCTCCAGCCCGAGTTGCTGGGGGTCGATGGCGAGCTGTAGGGATAGCATATCCTGATACGGACGCGACTGCTGAATAAGTCTTTTGGGGCCAGTACGTAGCACACTCCCCGAGGGCGGCAGGATTCGAGCGTCGTTGAAGCGACCGACGGGAATCGCTAGACGGCCGCTGGAACGACCGTGTACCGTGACCCTCGCGGGGAGAGATTGAAGAGGGGTGAGCGGTTACAGTCGGTATGGAACGTGTACGCAGCATCGAGGTGGCGGACCGCCGAGCCTAGCGTCGAGGGCCCGGTGGCGGTCGCGCCGTCGGGTGGGACACAGTATCGACCGGCCAGCGGTGCGGCCGAGGTGGCTCGATGAGAGCCATCATCGCGAAACGCGTCGACAACGGCGTCGCCGACACGGAGGAGATACGCCAGCTCGCCGCGGCCGCGGGCTACGACGTGGTCTCGGAGCTGACCCAGTCGCGCACCGCCGACCCGGCGCTCCAGCTGGGCGAGGGGAAGGCAGACGAGCTCGCGGCGCTCGCGGCCCGTGAGGACGCCGATACGGTCATCTTCGACAACCGGCTCGGCCCGTACCAGATGTACAACCTGGGCCAGAAGCTCCCCGACGACACCGAGCTGATGGACCGGTTCACGCTCATCCTGGAGATATTCGGCCAGCGGGCACAGACCCGCAAGGCACAGCTCCAGGTCGAGCTCGCGGAACTGCGGTACGAGCTCCCGCGCGCGGAGGCAAAGACCAGTCTCGCGAAGCGCGACGAGCATCCCGGCTTCATGGGGCTCGGTGAGTACGACGAGAGCCGCGAGCAGGACATCAAGGACCAGATCTCCCGCATCCGGGACGAGCTGGAGCGCATCGAGCAGACGGAGCAGGACCGACGCGAGCGCCGGCACGAGGCCGGCTTCGACCTCGTCGCGCTCGCTGGCTACACCAACGCCGGCAAGTCGACGCTGCTGCGCCGGCTGGCGAAGGACCTCGACGTCGACACGAACGAGGACCTCCATCCGGACCTCGACGCGACCGCCGAGTCCGAGGACCGGCTCTTCACGACCCTCGGGACGACGACCCGCCGCGCCGACATCGAGGACCGCGACGTGCTGCTGACGGACACGGTCGGGTTCATCTCCGACCTGCCACACTGGCTCGTCGAGTCGTTCAAGTCGACGCTGGACTCCGTCTACCGGGCCGACCTCGTGCTGCTGGTCGTTGACGTGAGCGAGCCGGTCGAGGAGATACGCGAGAAGCTCGTCACCTCGCACGACACGCTGTACGAGCGCAACGAGGCACCCATCGTCACCGTGCTGAACAAGATCGACGCGGTCGACGACGACGAACTCGCCGAGAAGCGCGAGGCGCTCTCCGCGCTCGCGCCGAACCCCGTCGCCGTCTCCGGCATGGAGGGGCTGAACGTCGACGAACTACGCGAGCGCATCGTCCACGAACTGCCCGACTGGGAGCACGAGCGGCTGGTGCTCCCGATGACCGACGACACGATGAGCCTCGTCTCGTGGATCCACGACAACGCGAACGTCGACGACGTGACCTACGGCGACGAGGACGTGATGGTCGACTTCGAGGCCCGGCCGGCGGTCGTCGAGCAGGCGCGCTCTCGGGCCGGCGACCTCTCGACGCCGCTGCAGTGACTCAGTTCTCCCGCCGTTGTTCGTCGAGCCCGTCCAGCGTCGCCGCCGCCTCGGAGACGACCGCGGTGACGACCTCGCCGGCCGGCCGTACCTCGTCGGCGAGCCCCGCGGACTGCCCCGCGAACAGCGCCATGTCGTCGACGTCGCCGGACACCTCGGGCGTCGCGAGCGCCTCGTCGTAGCGCTCGATCGGCTCGCCGTCGCCGGCCCGCGCCACGGTGTCGGTCTCGCCGGGTCGGTCGCCGGGGGCGGGTTCGCCGGCCGCTCGCCAGCGGCGCACGGTCTCGTTCTGGACGACCCGGTGGGGCATCCCGGGCCAGCCCTTGTCGAACAGCTCGGTGTAGGCGGTCGCCGACTCGCTCGCGGCGAGCAGCCGCTCCCGGTACACCCGGTGGACGCGCGCCTCCGCCGTCGCGAGGAACCGGGTGCCGAGCCAGGCGGCGTCGGCTCCGAGCGCGAGCGCCGCGGCCAGCCCCCGCCCGTCGGCGATGCCCCCCGCTGCGACGACCGGCACGTCGACGGCGTCGGCGACGCGCGGGACGAGGGGCATCGTCGCCACCTCGCCCTGGACGTGGCCGCCGGCCTCCCAGCCCTGGGTGACGACGCAGTCGACGCCCGCGGACTCGGCCTCGCGAGCGGAGTCGGCGTCGGTGACGGTCTGGAGCACGGTGGCACCGGCGTCGTGACAGCGAGAGACGTGGGGGGCGGCCTCGCCGAAGGAGAACGAGACGACCTCGGCACCGGCGTCGAGCACCGCCTCGACGTGCTCGCCGGGGTCCAGCACGCCGGTCTCGCCGTCGAGGACGAGGTTCACCGCGAACGTCCCGTCGGTCGCGGCGGCGGTCTCCTCGACGACGCGTCGGGTCCCCTCGCGGTCCCGCCACGTCACGGCGAGGTGGCCCAGGCCGCCGGCGTCGGCGACCGCGGCGGCCAGCTCGGGGCAGGTCGCGCTCCCGATGGGTGCCTGGACGACGGGGTGGTCGATACCGAGCAGGTCGGTCGCGGGGGTGTCGAACCCCGTCATGGCGCTGCCTTCGTCTTCTCGACGACTCGCACGTCCGCGATTCTCGTCTCGGGGTACTCGCCGTCGGCGTCCTTCTCGGCGGCCTTCACCATGTCCCAGACGACGTTCAGCCCCGTCGTCACGCCCTCCAGGGCCTCCATCTCGCAGCCGGTCTTCCCGGTCGTCTCGACGGCGACGGTCAGCGTGACGGTGTCGGCCGCCACGTCGAACGCGGTGTCGACGTTCGTCACCGGGATCTGGTGGCACATCGGGATGGTCTCCCAGGTGTGCTTGACCGCCTGGATGGCCCCGATTCGCGCGGTCGCGAGCACCTCGCCCTTCTCGACCTCGTCCGCGCGGACGGCGTCGACGGTCGACTCGCGGAGGTGGATGGTCCCCTCGGCAACCGCCCGTCGCCGGGAGTCCGGCTTCGCACCCACGTCGACCATCTGTGCGTCGCCGTCGTCGTCGACGTGGGTGAGGTCGCCGGCGTCGCCCGTCGTTTTGTCCTCCTCAGACATCGCGCCCACCCCACATCGCGTGTGGAATCTCGGCGAGCAGGTCGCTGGCGAAGAGGCCGTAGCCCTGCTCGTCGACGACCGCGTCGCCGGCGAGGCCGTTGACGTACGCTGCCACCGAGCCGGCGGTGACGGGGTCGTGCGTGCTCGCGAGCGCGGCGCAGATGCCCGCGAGCACGTCGCCGGTCCCCCCGACGGTCATGCCGGGGTTGCCGGTGCGGTTGACGCGTGTCGTCTCGCCGTCGCTCACCACGTCGTAGGCACTCTTCACGAGGAGCGTCCCGCCGAGGTCCGCCGCGAAGTCGGCGACGAGGTCGGCCCGCGTCTCCCAGTCGTCGTCGGTCTGGCCGCCCATGGCGACGAGTTCGCCCTGGTGGGGGGTACAGAGCAGGTCCGCGTCGGTGTCGACGTCGGGGACCGCCCGGAGCGCGTCCGCGTCGACCACTGCCCGGCCGTCGTACTCGGCGAGGAACTCGCGGACGGCAGAGAGCGTCCCCTCGGCCCGGCCGAGCCCCGGCCCGACGAGCACGCAGTCGGCGTCGACGGCGGCGTCGAGCAGCTGGTCCACGTGGCTCGGGCGGAGCAGCTCCCCCCCGAAGCCGCGCACGATGAGCCCCTCCTCGTAGCCCTGGATGGTGTCGGCGACGCTCGCGGGGCAGGCGACGCGAACGAGGTCCGCACCGGCGCGCATCGCGGCCTGCGCCGAGAGCGCGGGTGCACCGGTGTACGGCCCGCCGCCGACGACGAGCACCTCGCCGAAATCGCCCTTGTGGGCCATCGGGTCCCGGGAGAGCACGCGCAGGTCGCCGGGGCCGACGAACGTCTCGGCGGCCTCGGGGATGCCGATGTCGGCGACGGTGACGGCGGCGTCCACGTCCCCGAGCCCGGGCTTCGCGTCGTGGAACGTGACGACGTGGTCCGCCTCGACCGCCACGCCCGCGGCCTCGCCGGTGTCCGCGTCGACCCCGGAGGGCACGTCGACGGCGACGACCGTCGCGTCGGCGTCGTTGATGGCCCGGGCGGCGGTCGCCTCGGGCTCGCGGAGCGCCCCCGTCACGCCGGTGCCAAGCATCGCGTCCACGACCACGTCGGCGTCGGGGAGCGAGAGGGCCGTCGAGTCCCGCACCTCGCGGGTGTCGTACTCGGCCTGCTGGAGCGCGTCCCAGTTCTCGCGGGCGATGTCCGTCGAGATGGCGTCGGCGCGCCCGAGCAACAGCGTCGTCACCTCGAACTCGTCGAGGAAGCGGGCCGCGACGAACGCGTCGCCGCCGTTGTTCCCACGGCCGGCGACGACGGCGATGCGGTCACCGGGCCGTGCGACATCGCGGACGAAGCGCGCGACGGCGTTGCCGCTCGACTCCATGAGCTGCTTGCGCGGGGCTCCGAGGGCCGCGGCGTTCTCGTCGACCTGGGCCATGCGGTCGCTCGTAATCATGGCGGTTGGTTCGAACGGGGGCGTGGTAAATCCGCGCCCTCCCGCGGCGCGCCGACGCCAGCCTGCGGGCGACGGCCCGGCTGTCAGCGCCGTATGTGGAAGCCCTCCTCACCCTGTGGCGCCTCGTACTCGGCCGCAACGTCTTCGACGTCCGCGGCGGGCGAGCCCTCGTGACACCACTCCACCATCGCCGCCACGGCGTCCTCCGGTCCCTCGAACACGGCCTCGACGCGGCCGTCGTCGAGGTTCCGAACCCAGCCGTCGACGCCGTACTCGCCGGCGGTGTCGCGGGTGTTCGCACGGTAGTAGACGCCCTGGACGCGACCGGTGACGAAGACGTGTGCACGGGTTCGTCGCTCGCTCATACGTTGGACGACGGCGTCGGTCGAGAAAAGGCTGGGTGTCGGCGTTGCGGCCGGCTCACTCCCGGGTCCGCAGCAGGTGGAACACGTAGGTCTGCACGTAGCCGGCGTATCGACCGCCGAAGCGCTCGCGGAGCGCCCGGGACGTCTCCGCGTAGTTGCCACGGTCGCAGTCGGGGTAGTAGTCCGACACGACGGTACGCATCCACGTATCGAGTGGGATGGCCTCGTCGTAGCCGAGCGAGAACAGGAGGATGCAATCGGCGACCTTCTCGCCCACCCCGACGAACCGGGTGAGGTACTCGCGGGCGTCCTCGTACGCCAGGCCGGCCGCCGCCGCGGGGTGGGCCTCGTCCGTGGCGACCATCTCGGCAGTCCGTTGCACGTAGGGCGCACGGTAGCCGAGCCCGAGGTCGCGCAGCTCGTCCTCCGTCGTCGCCGCGAGCCGGTCGGGCGTGGGGAAGGCGTGGTAGGTGCGCCCGTCGAGTGTCACCGGCTCGCCGTACTCGCGAGCGAGGGTCGACACCATCTCGTGGATGCGTTCGACGCGCATCTGTGCCGAGCAGATGAACGAGACGGTACAGCCGAAGGGCGGGTCGCGCACGAGCCGGAGGCCGCGGTAGGCGTCGTACGCCTCGTCTATCAGCGACTCGTCGGGCGCATCCGCGACGATGGCGTCGAGGTCGTCGTCGAGCCGGAGGAGGTGGACGAGCGCGTCGTGGGCCTCGCACGTCGCCTCCCACTCGAGGCTGTCCGCCGCGACGCGGAACCGGATGGCGTGTGGCCCACCGTCGGGAAGCGGGACGGTCGCGGCGTCTCGTCGGTCGAGGTCGAGCGCGATGTAGTACCACGGCGAGCCGTCCTCGTCGCCCTCGTACATCCGTCCGTCCTCGCGCCGCCAGAGGTAGGACTGGCCACTCTCCAGCGTCGCGTGCGCGTCGAAGCCGCCGGGTAGCGACGACAGCGGGATAGACCCTGTCTCCATCGACCGACCGTCCGGGCCGCGTCGGTTTGGGGGTTACGGAGCCGGGTCGTCGTCCCGGTCGGTCCTGACGCCGTCGGCCGGTGGGGTGAACGAACGCCAACCTTGATACTGTTCGGCGGGCAACCCTACTACTGCATGAACTGCAGAGTTGTCGTCGAAGCTGCAGTGCCGGTTTACGACGTAGCGACACCGGACGAAGCCGTTCGCATCGCCATCTCGAAAACTGGCGAGATGCTGAATCCGGACCTCAACTACGTCGAGATCAACATGGGCAGCCGGACGTCGCCGTCCGGCGAGGAGCTCCCGCCCGCGTTCATCGCAGCGGACGAGGCGTTGGTCGCCCTCGAACTGGAGATGACGGTGTTCAACGTCGAACGCGAGGAACACGCGTCCCGTATCGCTCGCAAGGAGATCGGGATGCGGCTGGAGAACATCCCGCTGGAGGTCCTCGAAGTCGAAGTCATCGAGAACGACGACGAGGAGACCGAAGCGGAGGAGGAGGAAGCACAGACTGCAGACGACGACGCTCACGAGGCCGAGGACGGCGACGACGAGGTCCTGCCGGAGTTCGAGGACCTGATCGAGTAACGAATCGCGGGCTTCGAGCGAGACGAAGCCGTCGCTGTCGGGTTCTGGTTCAGTGTAGGACGAGTTCTCCCGTTTAGTCTGCGGAGACGGCGACCGTCTCTTCGGACTCCTCGGAACTCATGTCGGAGGTGATGCCGTTCGCGAGTGCAAAAACAGCTGCCTTGTGGTCAGTCTTCGATTTGTGGATGCTCGTTGGTCGAATACCGAGGGACTCGTACTCGTCTAGGTTGAGGTCGCCGTCGGCCGTTGTCTCGTAGTGTGTGGATACTTCCGCAAGCAGTCCGTGAAGGTGGATGAGCTCCTGCTTCTTCATAGCAAACCGTTCTACCGGCTGGAGGGTTATATTATTATCCTGAGTCGCGTTAACACACAGTCGCTCCAGTCACCCCGCAGACACCCGCTCACGGCCGCCTCGGGGGTCGCCGCCGGCTGTCTGTAGACGCGTCTTACTGCTTGCGGTTTCGCCTGGCGGGAACGTTTAATGCCGTTCGGGAACTGCGGCTAGTATGGGTCTTATGGAGCTTATCGACCGCGTCGAGGAGGATTCACGGACCTTGACGGTCGTCGATAGGCAGACATCGGACGTCGTCCAGGGGATGCTGGACGACCTGTTCGACGAGCAACCGGTCACCATCGTCGAGGAAGGGAGCGACGGCGCCGTCCCCAGCGACACCGTCGTCGTCTCGCGGACCGACGGCACGACGTTCAGCTCCTCGCTGGAGTCGTTGCAGAACGCCATCCTGTTCGTCAACTCGGACACCTACATCTCCGGCGCCCGCGACCTGGACGCTGTCGACACCCCGGAAGCAATCCTCGGACTCGCGGACACCGTCTTCACCGTCGAGGGCTATCCCGACACCCGCAAACAGAAGTTCCTCCTCATCGAGCTCTCCCGGTACATCGAGGCACGGGCCTGGGAACACGGGGTCGGGGAGATACACTCGAGCTTCCAGTACCTCTCGCGACTGCGGGACGAACGTGGCACCCAGGAGGTCTACCGCTCGCTCGGGGAGACCGGTGTCGACGTGAACATCTACGGCATCGCGGACGCGCCCGTCCCCGGCGACATCGACGCGACGAGCTACACGGACGCCCCCGTCGAGGAGCTCCGTCGTGCGTGGTTCGTCGTCTACGTCCACCCGACCGACCCGACGGAGTCGGCGGCACTCGTCTGCCACCAGCTCCCCGGCGAGGACGGTCGACTGGGGCCCTGGAAGGGGTTCTGGACGTTCGACCCCGACCGTATCGCTGACGTTCAGGCGTACGTCACTGGCGGGTTCCAGTGACAGACGACGCATCTGGGGCGGGACATCCGTTGTTCGCGGCCATCTACGACCCCGTCGTCGCGCCGTTCGAGCGCCGTATCGAGCGCCATCGACGGTGGCTGGCGGCCGACATCGACGGCACGGTGCTGGACATCGGTGTCGGCACCGGTGCGATGTTCCCGGACCTCGCCGACAGCGACGCCGTCGAGGTCATCGGGGTCGAGCCGGACCCGCACATGCGAACGCGGGCGGTCGAGCGCGCCCGCCGGTGCGGCCTCTCGGCCACCATCCATCCGACCGGCGCGGAGTCGCTCCCCCTCGCCGACGACAGCGTCGACGTCGTCGTCGCCGCTCTCGTGTTCTGCACCATCCCGGCGTTCGACGCGGCGCTCGACGAGGTGGCACGCGTCCTGAAACCCGGTGGCGAGTTCCGGTTCCTCGAACACGTGCGCGCCGACGGCTTGCAGGCCCGACTCCAGACGACGGTCCAGCCCGTCTGGGGGCACCTCGCGGCGGGCTGCCAGCTCGACCGGGCGACGGACGAGCGGTTCCTGGCGGACGAACGCTTCGAGACGGTCGCGTTCGAGCGTATCGGCGCCGGCGTTCCGCCGGTCGCGCCAATCGTCCGGGGACGACTCGTCCGCCGTGACGAGGCCGGGGCCGACGACGGCCCGGACGGCGGACACCGTGGCCGGATCCGGAGCCTGTTCGAGCGCCGACC
Source organism: Haloarchaeobius iranensis (assembly GCF_900103505.1). Classification (GTDB taxonomy): domain Archaea; phylum Halobacteriota; class Halobacteria; order Halobacteriales; family Natrialbaceae; genus Haloarchaeobius; species Haloarchaeobius iranensis. Next base: position 142,130 of record NZ_FNIA01000004.1, on the reverse strand, counting down.
GGCGCTGCCGCTGTCGGTCGTCGCGTCGAAAGAATGAATCGGGGTGCCGTGAATCCGTGGTCCCTGTTCCCTCGTGTGCTGCCCGTCGGTGGCGGGACCTATCGGTCGGTTAGGAAGACGCTTCCGCCGTCTCCATCTGGTCGACGTACTCCGCTTCCCACTCCTGTCTGGCGTCGATCTCGCGGCGACCGCGCCGGGTCAGTGTGTAGAAGTTCGTCCGCCGGTCCAGCTCGCCCTTCTCGACGAGGCCCTTGTCGACGAGCGTGTCGAGGTTCGGGTAGAGTCGACCGTGGTGAATCTCGGATTCGTAGTAGTCTTCGAGCTCATCCTTGATCGCGAGTCCGTGGGGGTCGTCGAGCCCCGCAATTACGTACAACAGGTCCCGCTGGAACCCTGTGAGGTCGTACATAGTGGTACAAAAGTATCCCGAGAAAATGAGTGTTTTGTTTCCTGAATCGATTCGGCCGGTTCGGTTTCGGTGTCTTTCATGCCGAACGGATTCAGCCGAATCGGGTGTATCGACGGCAGGATACTTGCCAGCACCAGTAAGAAAGACAGAAGAAAGGTATCCCCTGAACGACGCTGGCGAAGGGGAATCAGTGACCCTGACTATCGGTGGCGCTCTCAAAAGGACACCGGTTCCCCGACGCCGGGTGCGTCGACCCAAGACAGTAACCCCCGCCATTTTTGCCGGATTGGACGGAAGCCGGCAACGAGATGAACTCGCTCGAAATCGCCATCCGGCTACTCGCTGGGGTCGCTCTCATCCTGGCAAACGGGTTCTTCGTCGCGATCGAGTTCGCACTGACGCGGGTCAGACAGTACTCGGAGTCGGAGTTCGACACACCGGCGCTCCGGCGTGCCTGGGAGATGACGGACGACCTCGAGATCTACCTGACGAGCTGTCAGGTCGGTATCACCGCCTCGAGCATCGCGGTCGGTATCGTCGCCGAACCCGCACTCGGGGCCATCTTCGAGCCGTACTTCCACAACACCGCGCTGGCCTCCCTCGGGGCGGGTGGGCTACTCGCCTTCCTCATCATCAACCTCGTCCACCTCACCCACGGGGAACAGACGCCGACGTACCTGGGCGTCGAGCGCACGAAGTTCGTCTGCAAGTGGGGGGCGCGACCGCTCTACTGGTTCGCCTGGGTCATCTCCCCCATCATCAGTATCGGTGACACCGTGGCGAAGGCGACGCTGAAGCTGTTCGGTGTCGAGATGACCGGCGCGTGGCTCGAGGCTGAGGAGGACGTCATCGAGAACCGTGCACAGCTGCGGAACCGGCTGAACTTCCTGCTCGAACAGGGAGACCTCTCCGAGGAGCGCCACGAGGAGGTCATCAACGCGCTGACCGTCGACGAGATCATGGTCGGCGACGTCATGGTCGACATCGACGACGCCGTCGTCCTCTCGACGGCGGACCCCATCGAGGAGAACCTCGAGAAGGTGTACGACTCGCCGCACACGCGCTACCCCCTCATCGGCAGCGACCTCGACGACTACCGCGGCGTCGTCTACGTGCCGTCGCTGCTCGAGCACGTCGACGAGATTCGTGCCGAGGAGTTGGACCTGGCGGACGTCGCCGCGCCGCCGATGACCGTCGCGGTGGACACGAGCGTCAGCGACGTCATCGACCAGTTCCAGGCCGAGGGGCAGGAGCTCGCGCTCGCCATGGCGGAGGGCGAGGTCCGGGGGCTCCTCACCGCGACGGACGCGCTGGAGACGGTCATGGGTGACATCGAGGACCCCCTCGACCGCGACGCGATGCGGTGACCGGCCCTCGAAAGCCCCAGACGGCATAGAGTATTTATTCTACACATAGTCTAACGAAGAAAAGGTTAAGATTCTCGGCGACACTGTACGAATCAATGACCGAACAGTCCGACGGTCTCGAACGTCGAGACGTCCTCCAGTCGATGGCGGTCGGGGCGAGCGCGCTCGCGGGTGCGGCCTCGCTGCCGGTCGCTGGCGCGTCGCAACCGGACTCCATGGAGAAGGCGACGGTGTCGTTCCTCGACCAGGACGACCTGCTGACGCAGTCGTTCCCTACCCTTCACAGGGCATCGGACCTGAACGCCGCGGGACAGGTCGACGTCGAACAGGGCGTCTTCGAGAACCTCGCCATCGCCCACGTCAACACCACGTTGCCCGACGAGGACGACGTCATCCGACCGAGCTGTGGCGAGAACGACGACCGGGTCGGCGTTCGGCACCGGTTCGTCGCCGTCGGCTTCTCGTACGGGCTCGCACGAATCCAGTGCTTCGACCCCGACCAGACGGAGGCCGGAGGGGCCGGTATCGCGAGACAGCTCTCGATGACCATCGACGCCGGCTCGAACAGCTGCGGCCGCATCGCGTTCACGCCGAACTACGCCTGGGACACCAGCGTCCCGCTCTCGCAGGTCTCCGACCCCGACGCCGAACTTCCCGAGACGTTCGAGGAACTGCAGTCCCAGGTCGCGGCCGAACTGCAGGACCAGGCCGACCCGGAGAAGCCGACCCCGCCGAGCGGATTCGGCCCGGCCATCGGGCTCGTGACCACCGCACTCGGATTCGCGAGTACGCCCATGCTCGCACTGGTCGGGGGAGTGCTGACACTGTACGGTGTTGCCAAGAACCTCACGGGGCTCATCGAGGCGTTCACCGCGGAGGGTTGCTACGAGTCCTACAGCGCCTACGGCGACGACGTGCTGGAACTACACCGCTGTAGCGGCGACCTCGGCGAGTTCAACGCTCACTTCGCGGACTTCACCGTCACCGTCCCCGAAGGTGAGTCCGGCTCCTTCACCCTCACCCAGGACACCGAATGGGGGTACCTGTCGGTCCCCGAGGACCGTGGCGGCGACCCCAACCAGTACGTGCCGTCGAGCAAGGAGCTGACGGTGAACATCCCGGCGAACCAGTCGGAGACGGACCCCGCGGATATCGACCTTCCGTCGTTGCCGGCCGACCAGCGCTACAACCCGCCGACAGCAAGCTCGTACGTGTCCTACGACGGAGGGGACGAGGCGCTCACTCTCGACGCGAGCTCGTCCTACTGCGGCGACTGCGGCAACGACATCGACCACTATCGGTGGCGGGTGGTCAACATGTCGAACGACACCGTCCAGCCACTGTACTACTTCGGCGAGACGGTCGAAACGACGATTCCGAACGAGGTCCCGGACTCCATCGAACACGAGTCCGCCTACGGGGAGGGATACTACCGGGTGTACCTCAGTGTCGTCGACGAACAGGGGCAGGCCGACGTGATCACAGACAGCTTCGAGGTTGGCGACCCCGCCGACGGCCCGACCGCGGAGATCGCCTACGACCCGGTCAACGTCGGCGAGGAGGCGTTCTTCTCCGCCAGGGACTCGTCGGACCCGCTCGGCGAGGGCCTCAGCTACCACTGGGACCTCGACCGCGAGATTCCGCGCCGGGACAACACCGACGTGAAGGAGACCGACGGGGACACGATGAGCCACACGTTCGAGTTCGACGAGACGTACACGCTCTCCCTGACCGTCGAGGACGACTGGGGCCGCACGGACACCGAGACCGCCACCCTCGACCTCACCGGGCCGAACGCGTTGCTCTCGGTCTCCGACGACGGTGCGGTCGGTATCCCACAGGAGTTCAGCGCCGAGCGCTCCAGCGACCCGAACGGTCAGGCGCTCACCTACACCTGGGAACTGGTCCGACGCACACCACAGGAGCCGGACATCCTCTGGGAGGAGACCGAGGAGCCGACGATCGAGTACACGTTCGACATCGAGGGCGCGTACCGCATGTACCTCACCGTCGAGAACGAGGACGGCGACACCGCGGAGACGAGCCGGACCCTGAGCGTCGAGGAGCGGACGGAGGCACTGCTGTCGGTCCCGAACGCGCGGTACACCGGACAGCCCAACGAGTTCGACGGTAGCGGCTCCGTCGACGCCGTCGGCGACGGCCTGAGCTACCACTGGGACCTCGACCGCGAGATTCCGCGTGCCGACAACACGGACATCCTCGAGGAGACGACGAGCGACCCGACGCTCTCGCACACGTTCGACATCGAGGCCACGTACCGCCTCTACCTGACCGTCGAGGACGCTGACGGCAACACGGGGACCGACATCGCCGAGTTCCAGGTCGAACCTGAACCCGACAGCGCAACCGAGTACGACGAACTTACAGACACCGTGCAGGCCGAGCTCGACGTCTCCGCGCCGACGCCGTCGGTCGGCGAGCGTGTCACGCTCGACGCGACCGGCTCGTACGCCACCGGACCCGACCGCTACATCCTCGGGTACGACTGGCAGGTACCCGGCACGGGCGAGTTCGTCGACGTCGGGCCGACGAGTACGGGGTCGCTCCGCGGCGCGCTCTCGGAGGGAGTCATCGAGCTCCCGGTCGGAGCCGGTAGCTTCGAGAGCCCCGGCGAGCGGACGGTCGGGGTCATCGCCTACGCGTGGAACGACGACGACGAGCTCGTCGAGGCGAACACGTCCGAGACGACGTTCGAAGTCACCGAGAACTGAGGGTTCCGACGGGGTTTTGCCGGTCCCGACCTTACGTGGCTTTATGACGACAGCACGAGCGACGCTCGGCGGCGGCTGCTTCTGGTGTATCGAGGCAGCGTTCGAGGAACTCGAGGGTGTTGAGTCAGTCACCTCCGGCTACGCGGGAGGTCACGTCACGGACCCGACGTACGAGCAGGTCTGCTCCGGCGAGACGGGTCACGCGGAGGTCGTCCAGGTCGAGTACGACACCGGCGTGCTCGGCTTCGAGGACGTGCTCAAGGTGTTCTTCACGGTCCACGACCCGACCCAGCTCAACCGGCAGGGGCCGGACGTCGGGACGCAGTACCGCTCCATCATCCTCGCTCACGACGACGAGCAACGCGAGTTCGCCGCGGCGTTCGTCGACGAACTCGACAGCGAGTACGACGACGACATCGTGACCGAGGTCGTCGACCTCGAGACGTTCTACGAGGCCGAGGAACACCACCAGAACTACTACGACAAGAACCCGAACGACCGCTACTGTACGTTCCACGCCGACCCGAAGATAGAGACGGTCCGCGAGAAGTTCGCGACGAGAGCGCAGTAGCCGTGTCCGGTCCCGGTGTCACCCCGCTCCGGGCGCGACCGGAAGGAGGACGACGGCCCGCGAACCGGCCGCCGTCTGTTCGAGCCTGAGTTCGCCGTCCGACTTCGAGACGAGCCAGCGGACGATCCACAGTCCGAGCCCGTCGGAGTGCTCCAGTGCGGTCTCGAACCCCGACTCGCGGAGCTCGATCTCCGACTCCGGGATTCCGGGGCCGTCGTCCGCGACGACGAGCCGCACGGTCCCCTCGTCGTGGCGTGCGATGGACACCCGGACCGTCGGTCGGTCGTCGTCGTGGTGGACGACGGCGTTCTCGAGCAGGTTGTCGAGGACGAGCCGGAGGTGTTCGTGTGCGAGGACCGGCGGTGAACGCCGCTCGGTGACCCGCACCTGCGCGTTCGGGTGCGTGTCGACGAGGTCGGCGGCGGCGCGGTCGACCAGCGCGGAGAGGTCGAAGGTGTTCCGGGCGTCGGACTCGAACGCGGTCTCGATGTGTCTGGCGCGCTGGCTCAGCTCTTCGATGTCGTCGAGCGACCGGCGGATATCCTCGACCGGGGCCGCCGGCACGTCGGCCTGCTCGACGATGCGGTCGAGGAGCCCGCCGACGACGGTCAGATGCGTCCGCAGGTCGTGTCGCAGCACGCGGTTGAGGACGCTCACCCGTTCGGCCTGGTTCTGGAGCGCCTGCTCGTGTCGCTTCTGTTCGGTGATGTCCGAGAAGGAGACGATGACCTCCCCCTCGTCGTCCCCGACTGCCGCGGCGTTGACGAGCAGCCAGAGCCGCTCGCCGTCGGCCCGGTCGACGACGTACACCTCGTTGCGTATCGCGGTGCCGGTCGCCGAAACCTCCTGGAACCAGCCGTCCGCGAGCGTCGGACCGTCCGCCGCCGTCGGGGTCACGCGCCACGGTTCGTGCTCGTAGGCCTCCGCGACCGTCCGGCCGTCGTCGACGCCGAGGATGTCGCGGGCGCGCTGGTTCTCCTGTTCGAGGGAGCCGTCGCTGTCGACGACGAGGATACCGACCGGGCTGGTCTCGAGGAGTCGCTGCTGGCGCTCCCGCTCGGCGGCCAGCTCGGCCTCGGTCAGCTTCCGCTGGAGGATGGCTCCGAGGTGCGCCGTGATGGTCTCGAGCAGTTCGAGGAAGTGGTCGTCGCGACCCTGGCTCGTGTCCGTCAGCAACACGAGGACGGTCAGGACGCTGCCGTCGGTGCCGAGCACCGGCACCGCGACCGCGCTCTGCAGCCCGAACTGGACGACCTCGCCGAGCCACGGGAGCTGGGCCTCGCTGCCGGCTTCGAGGTCCGGCACCCACTCCGGCGCACCCGTCTCCCAGACCCGTCCGGGCAGCCCCTCGCCCCGGGAGAGCTCGAACCCGCTGCGCTGCCGGCCGAACGACTCGAGCGCAGAACTCCCGGTCCACCACGCGTCCTGGAACCGCAGTTCGTCGCCGTCCGGAATCCAGGCCTCACCGTAGACGGCGTTCGTGTTCCCGACGACCGTCCGCAGGGTCGCGGTCAGCGCGGCCCCGAGGTCGGGAGACCGGGCGGCGGACTGGATGGCGTCGAGCAGTAGTTCGCGCTCCCGGTTCGCCTTCACCTCGTCGCCGATATCGGTCCCCTCGACGACGATGGAGCCGACGGTCCCGTCGTCGCGGACCACCGGGCGCAGCGAGGTGTCGAGGTGGATGATCTCGCCGCCAGCGCCGACGTTCGTCGTCTTGAACCGGACGAACTCGCCGTCGGCCGCGCGGTCGATGGCGGCCCTGACACGGTCGCGTTCGGTGCCGGAGTGAGACCACCAGGGCAGCGTCCAGAACTGCCGCCCGGTCGCATCCGCCGCGGCGATGCCCGCGAACTCGCAGGCCCGTTCGTTCACGTCGAGGAGCCGGCCGTCGGTGTCGAGGACGCCGAGGAACGAGCTCGGGTCGGCGAACACCGCCTCGAACCGACGCTCCGTCCGACGAAGCTGTTCCGTCCGGGCCTCGCGCTCCGTCACGTCACGGCCGATGGCACAGAGGCCGACTATCGTCCCCCCGACCACGATGGGGCTCGTCTCGAACTCGACGGGCTGGCGTTCGCCGTCGGCCGTGCGTACGTCGAGCTGGACCGTCCGCGTCTCGCCCTCGGCGACCGCCGCGAGGTGGTCGTCGAGTCGAGGTGTGTGCGCGTCGTCGACCAGCGACCGGACGTCGAGGCCGTCGAGCTCCGTCGCCGTCTTGCCGAGGACGGTCTCGACCGCGGGGTTCCAGTGTCGCAGGCGGCCGTCGCGCCCGACGACCGCGACGAGGTCGCGTGTGTGCTCGACGAGCGGGTCCAATTCGGGGCCGCTCGGATGCCCGCCTTCGGACCACGCCTCGACCGCCCGGCCGACACGGAGCGCGAAACGCTTCGGATTCGCGACAGCGGCCTGCCAGACGACCTCGTCGACGGGGCCCGACGCGGCCGCCTCGGCCAGGCTCGCGTCGTCGACCACGAGGAGCGCCGGCGGCGGCTGCGAGACCACGTCGGCACACTGCCTGAACCAGACTAACCCGGGGACGCCCGCAGCGACGAAACAGGTTTCGGCGGGGTTCTCGAGCGCAGCCGCGTGGTCCGTCGCCGCTCCGGCCGAGAGAACGGCGTCGACACCGTCGGGGACGGTCTCGTCGGTCGGTCGCGAGCTGTCCTCGACGGCGACCCAGACGACACTGACCGGAGAGTCTTCGGCCATCAGCTGTTACCACTGTTATCGAACGAAAACCGGGATAAAATCTTGACGGCCCTCGCGACGCCCCCGGCCCGCTCACTCGGGGCCGGAGACGGCGACCGTCAGATGTTCCCCAGCGGCTGTTCCTTCGCGTCGGCGAGCCGTTCGAACTGTTCCTGCGAGAGGTCGACGGCGGCGGCACCGAGGTTCTCCTCGAGCTGCTCGACGGTTCGCGCGCCGAGGAGCGGGACGGAGACCCGGTCGTGATGCTGGAGCCACGCGATGGCGGTCTGTGCGGGGGAGGCACCGACCTCGTCGGCGACGGCGTGGAGCTCGTCGAGCAGGTCGAAGTTCTCGTCGGTGAGGTAGTTATCGCGGAAGCGGTCCTCGGCGGCGACCTTCGAGTCCTCCGGCGTCTGGTCTGCCCGCGTGTACTTGCCGGTGAGGAACCCCTGAGCGAGCGGGCTCCACGGACAGAGGCCGAGGTCGTAGTCGGCGCACATGTCGAGGTAGTTCGCCTCGACCTCGCGGTCGACCAGGTTGTACCGCGGCTGCGTGACGGTGAACGGCTCGTAGCCCCTGCGTTCGGCGAGCTCGTTCGCCTTCGCCACCTTCCAGGCGTTCGGGTACATCGTGGACGCGCCGAGGTAGTTCACCTTGCCGTCCTCGACGAACCGGTTCAGGGTTCGCATGAACTCCTCTGCCGGCGTGTCGTCGTCCCACCGGTGGATGTACAGCAGGTCGACGTAGTCCGTTCCGAGTCGCTCCAGCATCTGGTCGATCTGTCGGCGGAGGTGCTTGCGCGAGAGCCCGCGGCCGTTCGGGTCGTCCTCGCGCGTCGGCCAGTAGATCTTCGAGGCGATGACGTAGTCCTCGCGGTCGCGGTCGGCCAGCCAGTTGCCGATCCACGTCTCGCTGTCGCCGCCGCCGTAGACGTCCGCGGTGTCGATGAAGCGGCCGCCGTGTGACTCGTAGGCGTCGAGGAGTTCGTAGGCCCGGTTCTCGCCGATCTCGACGCCGGCCTCCGTCTCGCGGCCGAAGCGCCAGGTGCCGAAGGCGAGTTCGCTGACCATCGTACCCGTCCGTCCGAGCGGAACGTAGTCCAGTTCCATAGCCGGCGGTAGCGCGGCCGGACGTATAAATTCGGAAGCCCCGGTAAACCGTTCGGGGGGCGCGCCGTCGTTCGAGCCGGTCGAACGACCCGTTCGAGCCCGCCCGACCGGGACTGCAACAGTTGTTCGGATTCAAACACAACCAGCAGGCCAGATATGGATTGAGCTTTCAGGACGGCTTGTAAAACTTCTAAACGTCTCTCGAAAGGTCTCGAAGAACGGCAAAACGAAACAGCAGGTGGTAAAACGCAGGGAAATAACCCGAACGCTCGACCCGTTATATGGTGGTGTCCGTTCAAGGCGTTGATGCCGACGAGGTGCCCCTGATGTCCACCGCACTCCCCGACACCCACGACCGACGCATCGACACCCAGTCACTGCTCGCGCCCGTTCGAAAGGGCAGCTTCTGGCTGGCAGTCGTCCTCCCGTTCGTCCACCTGCCGCTGCTCGCGTCGGGGCTCGGGAGTGCGGACGGCGCAGGGGCGTTCCTCGTCCTGCTGGCCCTGAACGCGCTCGCGCTCGTCGTCGGCCACGGTCACGGCCCCGACGACGCCGCGGGCGCGTAAGGTCCACCGGCATCCCACACCGAACCCACCCACACCGCGCTCCCTGCCTGCCACCTCGGCCCACACCAGCGTTCCCCTCCATCCCCCCACACCACCGCTCCCCTCCGCCACCTTTCCCCTCCACCACCCCACTACGTCGGCCTGCCCGCCGGGCTACGCCACACAGTCCGACCAGCAGTCGGCGGTGCGGCCGCGAGTCCTTTTCAGGTCACGGCTCCAACTCCGGCCCGATGGAGAAGGAGCAGATACGCCAGCAGGTCTGGGACGACCTCGAGGAGAGCGGGACGGCGCGGTTCCCGTACCCACCGCACTACCGGATCCCGAACTTCGCGGGCGCCGACGCGGCGGCGGACCGACTGACGGAGACCGACGAGTGGCAGGCTGCCCGGACGGTGAAGGCGAATCCGGACGCGCCACAGCTCCCGGTCCGTCGGGCGGCGCTCCGGGCCGGCAAGACGCTCTTCGTCGCGGTCCCGCGGCTCCGCGACGAGCGGTGCTTCGTCGAGCTGGACCCCGAGACCGTCACGGACATCGACGACGCGACCACGGTCGGCGGACTGGGGGACGCCGGCGTCGCGGTCGCCCCCGACGAACTCCCGCACGTCGACCTCGTCGTCAGCGGGAGCGTCGCGGTCTCCGAGGACGGCGCACGAATCGGGAAGGGTGAGGGCTACAGCGACCTGGAGTTCGGGGTTCTGGCGGAGTTCGACCGGGTCGACGCCGAGACGACCGTCGCCACGACCGTCCACGAGCGACAGGTCCGGGGCGAGAGCCTCCCACACGGCGAGCACGACGTGCCGATGGACCTGGTCGTGACGCCCGAGCGGACGCTCCGGCCGGCCCGGGACGGCCGACGACCGTCCGGCATCGACTGGCGGGCGCTCCCCGCGGAACGTGTCGACGAGATACCGGTGCTGCAACGACTCCAAGAGGAGGTTCAGTGAGTTCCGGCCGGCCGCCGCTCAGCGCCCGAGCGGATAGGCCGACGGCTCGGCGACCACGCCGAGGAGGAACTCGCGCGCGGCTTCGACGACGGCCTCGGTCTCGCCGGTCGCCTCGCGGGCGGCCGACTCGATACGCATCCGGGTGACGGTCGGCGTCTCGAAGTCGAGCGTCGTCGGTGCGAGTCCGAGGGCGGTCGTCGCGGCGTCGAACCGACGGTCGAACGGCGCGTGCTGGTCGACTACCGGATTCACGTCGCTTCCCCCCTCGCGTCCGGGGTTCCGGTCGGTCCGGGCGGCGTCCGAACTGCTCGCGAAGACGCTGTCTCGCTGCGTCGGTTCGACCGACTCGGTCGTGAAGATCGACTCCTGTCCCATCCGGTGTAGCGTGTCCGGGGGCGACCATGAATGGTACGGCCGCTTCAAGCGACGGTTGCGCCGTTGCGAGGGGTGGCTGTGGCCGAGGGTGCCGAGCTGGCGGCCGTGAGATTACGAGACCGGCTGAGGCTGCGGGGTAAAACATCTCGAAGGCGCTCGTCCGCTCGCAAAGCGTTCCGACCCGACAGTGAAACGTAGTTTTCCACTTCGGAACCGTGAATCGAACCGAACTCACGGCAACGGTCTGGCCGTTATATGCTGTCGGCGTCACGAGCAGTAGCCGTCCGACCCATGGCACCCGCTTCCCGCACCCGAACGGTAGACGACCCGGCGAGACTCTCCCCGTCGCTCGAGCCGCGACCTCTCACCGGCGAGACCGTCGCCGTCGACGTGGACGAACAGCTCCTCCGTGCGGCCCGCTCCGCGCTCGGGTATCTCGAGGACTCCGACCGGACGACCGACACCGGCGCGTACGTGGTCGATGCCGTCAGGATGCGCGTCGAATCCCTGACCGCCCGTGTGGAGGCGCTCCCCCACGACCAGTTCACCGCCCGTTTCGACGCCTCGGACGTGGTGTTACTCGTCACCGGGCTGTTCGGCGTGGCCCGCCACTACGCGGACGCCGACGACCTGCGTGCTGCTGACTTCCATCGGGAGCGTGCCGGGCAGCTGCTCGACGTGCTCGTCGAACAGCGTCCGGACCTCGTGAAGAACCTCCGTCGGGTCGCCGCGAACTGAGCTGGCCGGCCGTCTCGACCCGCCCTCCTACACTGCGGCCGTTCCCTCGACCTCGCCGCGAATCGCGTTCGCGAGCAGCGGCCGCATCATCCCGACGAGCGGTGCCTCGCCGCTGTCCGTCCAGACGGCCCGGTGCGTGCGAACGCTCGGGAGCTCCGTCGGCGCGTCCGCGCTCACCAGCAGCGCCTCGCCGTCGGTCATCAGGACACTCGACACCGCGCCGTTCCGGATGGGGACCGTCTCCCACCAGGTCCACGTCTCGACGACGGTCGCGTCCGCGACGCGCTCGGTGACGCGCTCGCGAATGGTCCCGTCCGGGGAGCCGACGGTGACGTCGACGCCGGCGTCGGCCGCGGCCGCGAGTGCGTCCAGCAGGTCGTCCGTCAGGAGGTCGAGGGCGGCGACAGCGAGCATCACCTCGTCGGTGGTGGCCTCGACGAGGGTCGCCATCCGCTCGGCGACCTCGTCGCTCCCGTCGGTGACCCATATCTCTCCGCCGTCGTCGCCGCGTTCACCCTCGCGGAGCTGGGGGAGTAGCTCCTGGAGGCGCTCGAGCTTCCGGTCGACGCGCCGCTCGATGGTGTCGAGTGCGTCGTCGGAGTCGCTTCCCCGGTACTGGCGCGGCTTGGACTGCTGGACATCCACGAGACCGCGGTCCTGAAGCGTCTCCATGCAGTCGTACACCCGTGCCTGTGGGACATCGGCGACCTCGCTGGCCTCCTTCGCGGTGCCCTGTCCGATGCGGGCGAGTGCGACGAAGCACTTCGCCTCGTACTCGGTCAGTTCGAACGATTTGAGGAGTTCGACCGTCTCAGCGACGATGTCGTCGGTCGACCCCGCGTCGGTGTCTGTCATGCTCGGTCAGGTCGTTGGCCCTGGTTCGGTGGGGAGTCGTTTAGTCGTTCGCCCTCGCGACGGCCGCTGCCGTGCCCGCGGTGGACTGGGGGTTTCGAGGCCATCACGCCGTCGCCTGGGGGGTCTGCTGGAACTCCTCGTCCGCCTGGAGGAGCTCCTTGTAGCGGTTCCGGATGGTGACCTCGCTCACGTCGGCGGCGTCGCCGATCTCGCGCTGGGTGAGCTTCTCGTCGGTCAGCAGCGAGGCGGCGTAGATGGCCGCCGCCGCGAGCCCGACGGGCGACTTGCCGCTGTGGACACTCTGGCGCTTGCCGGCCTCCAGCAGCTCCTCGGCCCGGTGCTTCAGTTCGTTGGGCACCGAGAGCTCGGAGCAGAACCGCGGCAGGTAGTCGAGCGGGTCCGCGGGCTCGAGCGCGAGGTCGAGCTCCTTGACGATGTACCGGTACGCGCGAGCGAACTCCCGACGTTCGACTCGGCTGACCGGTGCGAACTCGTCGAGGCTCCGGGGCACGTTCGCCTGTCGGGCGGCGGCGTACAGTGACGCCGTCGCCATCGCCTCGATGGAGCGGCCCGGCAGGAGGTCGTCCTCGAGCGCACGGCGGTAGATGACCGACGCGGTCTCCTGGACGTTGTCCGGGAGGTCGAGCGCGCTGGCCATCCGGGTGACCTCGCCGAGCGCCTGCTTGAGGTTGCGGTCCTGGGCGCTCTGGGCGCGGAAGCGCTCGTCCCAGGTGCGCAGGCGCTGCATCTTCTGGCGCTTGCGCGAGGAGAGCGCGGAGCCGTAGGCGTCCTTGTTCTGCCAGTCGATGACCGACGAGAGCCCCTTGTCGTGGAGCATCTGCGTCGTCGGGGCACCGACACGCGACTTCTGGTTCTTCTCCCGGCTGTCGAAGGCACGCCACTCGGGGCCGTGGTCGACCAGGTCCTCCTCGAGGACCATCCCGCAGTCGCCACAGACGGTCTCGCCGTGCTCGTCGTCGGTGATGGCGTCGGTGCCGCACTCGGGGCAGACCGTGCGCTCGTCCTGCGTGCGCTCGGCCTCCTCGGCCCGACTCGTGCCACCTGCTCTGCTACGCCGTCTGTCCCGCGACGGCGTTCGACTCTCGGTCGTCTTCAGCGTCTGTTTCGGTTCGGTCATTGGTGAACCATCGAGCGGCTCGGATGCTCGTGTACCTCCAGCTATGTGGTGTACTATGTTAATAGTTTCTACCCAGCTACTACGATAGTAGGAAATAGATGCGCGCCCTCGATTGCCGTGCAGTACGGTGGTTCTGGCGGTCGAACCGCCGAGACGCACGCCCGGTGACTACGACGAACGTCCCAGTCTGTGGTCGGCGGGGAGAACGCGCAGACGTCGTCTCCAGGGTCACGGATGGGGATCTCTCTCGCCGCCCACTTCGTCGTACACCGCTACACGTTAGGTACCGAAGCCCCCCACTCCCGAGATCCGTCTCAGAACTGGTGACGAGTCCCGTCCTCGGCCGCGTCGTACACCGCCTCGACGACACGCATGTCGACGAGTCCGTGCTCGCCGTCCGCCGGGATGGCCTTCTCACCCAGCACGCGGTCCGCGAAGAAGCAGAACAGTTCGCGCATCTGGTCGGCCGGCTCGTACGTCACACTGGTCTCGCCCGCCGGGGTCGAGAGGAACAGCTCGTTCTCCTGAGCACCGAAGAAGCCCGGCCGCATCCGTATCTCGCCGGCAGTGCCGACGACGCGGAACTCGGCGGTCTTGTACGCGTTCTGCGAGACGGAACACAGCGCGGTGACCCCGTCGGGGAACGCGAGCTGGAAGCCCGCGCGCTCGTCGGGCACGCGTTCGAACCACTCGCCCCCACCGGACCACGTCGCAGCGGTCACGGCTTCGGGGTCCGCGTCCAGCACGAACCGGCTGGTGTTGATGGGGTAGACGCCCAGGTCGGTGACGGACGCCCCGGGGCCCGCGAGGTCGGGGTCCAGTCGCCAGTGCGACGGGTCGTCGAACATCTCGGCGATGGGCTGTGACATGTGGCCGTGAACGGTCACCGGGTCGCCGACGACGCCCTCGCGCACCAGCTGGCGCACCGACCGCGCCGCACGGTCGGTCTGCATCCGGTAGCCGACCATCAGTGGCACGTCCTCGCAGGCCGCGACGAGTCGCTCCGCGCGCTCGACCGACGCCTCCATCGGCTTCTCGCAGAGGACGGCCTTCCCGAACTCGGCCGCCGTCTCGACGTGTGGCAGGTGCAGCGCGTTCGGCGTGCAGACGTACACCGCGTCGTAGGCGTCGACCGCCTCGCCGGCGGCGAACTCGTCGTAGGAGAGCCCGTGCTCGACCGACGGCCAGTCGGCGACGGCCCGTTCGCGCTTGGCCGACGACCCGCTGACGCCGACCGTCGCGGTACAGTTCTCCAGGTTCGCCAGCGCCGGCAGGACGCGTTCGCGCGACCACCAGCCGAGGCCGACGATGGCGACCCGGAGCGTGCCGTCGGCGGTGGCCTCCCAGTCGCGTTCGTCCGTGCCGAGGTATCCGTCGAACTCCATGGTCGACCGTCCACGGCGACGACCGTAACTCCCCGGACTTCGGCGTGACTGACGGGACCCCCGTCGGCGAGGGCAACCGTTTTCGCCCGCCGGCCCCACTGCCGGGACGAGAAGCGTGTCCCACGTCGCCACCGGAGCCAACATCGTCGTGACCGCCCTCCTCGCACCCGGTATCGTCGCCCACGAGTTCGCTCACGAGCTGGCGTGCCGGTTGCTCGGGGTGCCAGTCCACGGGAGTGCGTACCTCAACCCGCTGGCGAGCGACGCGTACGTCGACCACGAACCCATCGAGTCGTTCCCGGCGGACACCGCCGTCGCACTCGCCCCGCTGGTGGTCAACACGACGCTCGCACTCGCCGCGTTCGTCGGTGCGGTCGCCCTGGCCGGCACGCCGGTGTGGCCGCTCCTCGTCTGGGTCGGTGGGACGCTCGCCCTCACCGCCTTCCCCAGCCACAGCGACACCGCGTCGATGGTCGAGACCGCGCGAGCGCTCCCGACGGTCGCTCGACCGTTCGGACTGCTCGTCGCCGTCCCGGTCAGGCTCGCGACCGCGATCCCCGGTGTCTCAGGGTTCTACGGGTTCTTCTACGCGCTCTGGCTGTACGCGATGGTCGCCAGACCGGGGGGCTGAGGATGAACAGCGTAATGTAGCGCCGCCCCCACGTTTCGGGGTACCATGGACTTCAGTGCGGTCTTCTTCGACCTCGACAACACGCTGTACCCGTACCAGCCCTGTAACGAGGCCGGGAAGCGGACGGCCTGGCGACGGGCGAACGACCTCGGCTACGAGCTAGACCGCGGGGCGTTCGAGGCGCGCTACCAGGAAGCTCGCAGGGAGGTGAAACGCGAGCTCGCCGGCACCGCGTCGGCCCACGAGCGCTTCCTCTACTTCAAACGCCTCATCGAGATTCACACGGGCACCCACAAGTCCCGCCACGCGCTCGAGCTCGGCGAAGCCTACTGGGACGCGTACATCGACGAGATGGAGCTGTTCGACGGCGTCGTCGAGACGTTCGACGCCATCGGCGAGGCGGGGCTCGACATCGCCATCGTGAGCAACCTCACCACCCGGATCCAGCTCAAGAAGATACAGCACCTGGGTATCGAGGGTAGCATCGACCTCGTCGTCACCAGCGAGGAGGCTGGCTCGGAGAAGCCGGCCTCGATCATGTTCACGCTCCCGCTCTCCCAGCTCGACCTGCGGCCGAGCGAGGTCGTCATGGTCGGCGATTCGGTCACCGCCGACATCGAGGGCGGCAACGCCGTCGGTCTGACGACGGTACTGTTCAACTCCGACGAGACGGAGCTCGAGAGCCGACGCCACCCGGACCACCACGTCGACGACTTCGGCGACATCGCGGCGGTGGTCGCGGCATGAGCCACGAACAGCAACGACAGGCGGTCGTCGACTGGGCACCCGAACTCGCGGACCTCACTCCGGGTCGGACCGGGAACCTGAGCGTCCGCGAGGGCGACGCCTTCGCTGTCACGCCGACCGGCGTCCCGTACGACGGGTTCGACGCGGACGATGTCCCGGTCGTCGACCTGGAGGGCGAGCAGGTCGCCGGCGAGATGAAACCGTCGAGCGAGGTGCCGATGCACCGCCACCTCTACCGGTTCCTCGACACCGGTGCGGTCGTCCACACGCACTCGACGTGGTCGACGACGATGTCGGTGCTCCACGAGCCGCTGC
The DNA here is from genome assembly GCF_900103505.1 of Haloarchaeobius iranensis. GTDB lineage: Archaea > Halobacteriota > Halobacteria > Halobacteriales > Natrialbaceae > Haloarchaeobius > Haloarchaeobius iranensis. The sequence goes on along the minus strand of NZ_FNIA01000004.1, from coordinate 125,563 downwards.
CGCCGGTGCACTACATGATCGTCGCGGTCGGCCGCGAGGTGCCGGTCGCGGAGTACGCGCCGTACGGGACCGAGGAGCTCGCCCGGAACATCGTCGACGCGATGGACGAGGCCGACTCCCGGGCCTGCTTCGTCGAGAACCACGGGCTCGTCGTGACCGGCGAGGACCTGCCGTCCGCCGTCGAGAACACCGGTCACGTCGAGAACCTCTCGCAGGTGTACCTGCAGGCACGCGGGAACGGCGAGCCACAGGAGCTGAGCGACGCCCAGCTCGGCGTCGTCGAGGAGAAGTTCGAATCCTACGGGCAGTAGCGGCGGCGAACGCTGTCACGGACGCCGTGCGTCGGGAGGCCGAGTCGTCGCAGGGACAGAAAGCTTCGGTTGACGGGCGGCGGTGGGCACGAACCCCGCCCGTCGCGAACCACCGGCGGCCTGGGCAAGGGGCCGGTGGCGTCCGAAACCGTACGACCGACGGGAGCGGGCAGGCACGAACCCACTCCGTCGGCGAAACCGCCGAGGTCCCGGGCAAGGACCCGGCGGCGTGTCAGGACCAGCGGCGTGCAGCCACGCCGGCGTCCCCCCGGGCGCCGACGTGGGCGGGCCGAGCGTCTCGACCCTCCGTATCCCCCATCACGTCGACGTGACCGATGGTTCCACTGATCCCACTTGGGTGGACGGGTGCATACACGGTCAACTCACCGACTGACACAGCGTCTCACGACGTGAGTTTTAATAACACCCCTGACAAATCATTCCTGACGATACATGAGTCCCGACGACGTCGCTTCGGCGGTCGAGCTCCTCGACCGACGGCGACAGGTGCTGGGGCATCTCGGGAGGGGCGGACATCACGTGCGGGATCTCTGTGACGAGCTCGACGTCTCCCGTTCGACCGTCAACCGGGCCCTCCGCGAGCTCGAGGACGCAGGCTGGGTCGAACGTGCCGACGACGGCTACGTCCGGACCACCACTGGTTCGCTCGCCCTCCAGGAGTACCGCGATCAGGTAACGGCGCTCGACGCCGTCCAGCGACACGCCGACGCGCTCGCGCCACTGCCGGGGGATACCCCGCTCGAACCGGCCGTCCTCGCCGACGCGACCGTCGAGACGGTCGCCGAGGCCGACCCGTTCGAGCTGGTCGGGCGACTGCGCTCGGCGCTCGAAGACGCGACCGCGGTGCGAGGGGTGTGGCCCTCGGTCACCGACGACCGGACCGTCAGCACGCTCCGTTCGCTCGTCGACGACGGTGCCGCCGTCGCACTCGCCGTCGACGAGGGGGTCCACGAGACGATGCGCTCGGTCGCGCCGACGACGTTCGGCCCGGACGACACCGCGGAGGTTCGGGTCGAGACGAGCGACGACGTGCCGACACGGCTCGGCGTGTTCCTCGTGGAGGCACCGGACGCCAGCCGCGTGTTCGTGACGATCTACGAGGAGGGTGGGTCCATCCACGCGGTCGCCGACGTGGCGGCGACGGAGGCGGCGACCAGCTGGGCGACGACCGTCTTCGACGCCGCCGAGACCCCGTCGGTCGACCGGAAGACCGGCGTCAGCTCCCTCGTCGGCGCCGCGGCCGATGTGCCAAGGTGGGACGAGGCGAGCAAGGCCGTCCTCCGGAGCCAGGGGTTCGTGCCGGTCGACGAGCGCACGCTCGCACACGACGACGACAGGTCGCCGGGTGCCATGCTGCGGACGACACCGACGCTCGGGGCGGTCGCCGCGGGCCGGACGCTCGACCGCGAGCACGTCGTCGACGGCCAGCGGCGCGAGTTCGCCGTCGACCTCGTCGACGCGCTCGCGACGGGCGGGAACCTGGCGGTCGTCGGGCCGCCCGGTGCGGGGAAGAGCACGGTCTGCAAGGCGGCCGCCTGTCGCTGGCGCGAACGTGGCAACGGTCCCGTCTGCTATCGCGAGAGCGACAGCGCCGCCGTGCTCGACGACCCGCTGCGGCTCGCCGCGTCGCTCGACGAGGCACCCGGCACGCCACTCGTAGTCGTGGAGGACGCCGTCCGGCCCGCGGCCAACGCCGTCTTCGAAGCCCTGGAGCAGGCCGACGACGACATCGCGTTCCTGTTCGACGCACGGCAGTCGGAGTGGTCGTCACCCCCGGAGCCGCTCGACCCGCGTCGGGAGTCGCTCCGACAGGGCGGCGTCGAGACCGTGCAGGTCCCCGACCTGGACGACCAGGAACGTGTACGACTGCACGACCACGTCGCGAGCATCGTCGACGGCCCCATACCTCCGCTCGAGGAGTTCGTTGACGACGAGGACCTGGCAGGCGACTCCGCGAGGCCGCCACAGGCCACGGGAAGCGACGGTGCCGGAGAGCTGCTGACGCTGGCACACCGCTACGGGAACGCGGCCGACATCGCCGTGGAGGGTGACCGGCGGACGGCGAGTCCACTGTCGCGGAACGTCCGCGACGTGTACGACGACGTCGCGGACGACCCGGCAGTGCTCGTGGTCGCGACACTCGTGAACGTGCTGAACGCAGGCGGTCTCCCCGTCGAACGGGACCTGCTCGACGCGCTCGCCCTGGACGACGACGGGCCCGAACCCCGCGCGGTCGAGCGGGCAGTGACGGCACTCCAGGGCAAGGTGCTGTTCCCGCACGAGGACGGGGTCGCGGCGGTCCACGACGCCTGGTCACACAGTTTCCTCACGTACCTCGTCGACGAACGCGAGGACGCGAGCGCGCATCGCATCTTCGCCGCGGCGGTCAACCCGTTGTTCCGACTCGTGACCGAGCCGTCGCTGCGGAGCGAGGTCGTCCGCTACCGGCAGGGGGACGCGCCGACGGTCGACGCGTTCGACGACAGCCCCGACCACTGGCGGGACGTGGTCGTCGACCGGGTGTTCGAACTCGGCCGGGACTCACCCAACCTCGCGCCGCTGTACGGCCACCCCAAGTACACCGAGCTGGGGCTCCCCGAATCCTGCTCGACGTGGTGTCGGCGACACGCCCTCGTGGGCCGCGCGCAGATGTACGTCGACGCGGGGGATTTCGACGCCGCCCGCCAGGAGTGCGAGCGGATCGAGACGGTGGCCGAAACGACGGCGTCGACCCGGCAGCAGGCGGTGCTACGGGCCCGGAGCCTGGAGGTCCAGAGCATCATCGCGGAGTCCAAGGGCGAGTTCGACCGGTCCCGCGAGCTGGCCGAGGAGTCGCTCGAGCTCGTCCGCGAGGTCGACGACCGGAAGGGCGAGGCCTCGGTGCTGAACGGTCTCGGACTCCTCGCGTGGTACCAGGGCGACATCGACGAGGCGGAACGCCGACTCCGGGACGCGCTCTCCATCTTCGACGAGGTGGAGTCGAAGCGCACCGAGTCGGAGGTGCTGAACCACCTCGGAATCGTCCAGTGGGAACGGGGCGACCTCGCCAACGCCGTCGAGTTCTTCGAGGCCAGCTATCGACAGTACCGCGAGATCGGCGCCCGGGGGAAGGCGGTCAGCACCAGCATCAACCTCGGTATCGCAGCCAGGGACCGCGGTTCACTCGACGAAGCCGTCGGGCGGCTCCGCGGTGCAGTCGAGGAGGCTCAGCGCCTCGGCGTCGCGAAACACGAGTCGAACGCCAACAGGGCGCTCGGGAACGCGCTCCGCTGGCGCGGCGCACTCGACGAGTCGGCCACACACCTGGCGGAGGCGCTCGATATCGCACGCAAGGAGGAGCTCCGGTATCACGAGTGCCGCGCCCTGCGCGGGCTGGCGGCGACCCACCGTGAACGGGGCGCGTTCGAGAAGTCGGCGCGGCTGCTCGAGACCTGCGACGAACTCGTCGCGGAGGTCGGCGACGAACGGGACCGCGCACTCGCACGGGCACACCGCGGCCTGCTCGTACTCGCGGGTGGTGACGCCGTCGAGGCGACCGAGATACTCGGCGACGCCGTGGAGACGCTGGAGTCGCTCGACCGGTCACCCGGACTGGCGAGGGCCCGCCGCTGGCACGCCCGCGCGCTCGAGGCCGCCGGCGAGTACGAGCAGGCACGGGACGCGTACGAGGCGGCAGTCGACCAGTACGAGGCCATCGGTGCGTCCGCGTACCTGCGGGAGACGCTCGACGAACTCAGCGAGGTCTGCGAACGCACCGGGGCCGACGAGACGGCAGCCACCTACCGGGACCGGCGGGACGCCCTCGAGGCTAATAACTGAGTCCGCCTGAGCGCCGGCTGATACGAACTTCTTAATATATCTGGACGAATCCGTTAATACATGACAGTCGTCAGCGTCTCCATGCCGGAGGAGTTGCTCGAACGAATCGACCAGTTCGCGGACGAACACGGCTACACGGGCCGGAGCGAGGTCGTCCGCGAGGCCTCCCGGAACCTGCTCGGGGAGTTCGAGGACAAGAAACTGGAGGAGAGGGAGCTCATCGGTGTCATCACCGTGCTGTTCGACTACGAGTCCTCGAAGGTCGAACACCGGATGATGAACCTCCGCCACGAGTACGAGAACCTCGTCGCCTCGAACGTCCACAACCACGTCGGCGACCACTACTGCATGGAGCTGTTCATCCTCGAGGGGAGCCTCACCGACATCTCGACGTTCGTCGGGAAGATCCGCGCCACGAAGGACATCCTCTCGGTCGACTACTCGGTGATGCCCATCGACGACGTCGGCAGTATCGCGTAGACGATGGCGGACCAGACCGTCCTCGTCGTCCGGAACGAGGTCGACCCCGACGCCGAGTACCACGAGGAGGCGCTGCTCGCCCAGTTCGACGAGCCGGTCGTCGCGCGCTACCCGGACGGCGACACACCGACGCTCGACGGCGTCGACGCGGTCGTTCTCACCGGGAGCACCGCGGGCGTGTACGAGGCCGACGAGCACCCCTGGATGGACGACGAGATGGCGCTCGTCGCGGAGCTGGTCGAACGCGAGATACCGACACTCGCCGTCTGCTTCGGCCACCAGCTCGTCAACGCTGCCCTCGGGGGCACGGTCGAACACGTCGGGACCACGGCGACGCTGGTCGACGTCGAGTTCGGCGACGACCCGCTGTTCGACGGCGTCGCCCCCGTCGTCCCCGCCGTCCACGGCGACGCCGTCACCGAGCCGGGCGACGGGCTCGACGTCGTCGCGTCCGCCGGCCACTGCCGCGTCTTCGGCACGCGACACCGCGACGCGCCGCTGTGGACGGTGCAGTTCCACCCCGAGTTCACCGCCGAGTACCGTGACCGCCTCGTGGCCGACTTCGGCTGGGAAGACGGCGACCACGGGTTCGACGGCGTCGACGCGACGCGGGTGTACGAGAACTTCCTGCGACTCGCCGCCGAGCGGTCGGCCTGAGCCGGCCGTCGCCCGACGACGCTTACGACGGTCCCTCCCGACCCGTCAGCGACGCGACCGCCTCGCGCTCGCGAGCTGTCGCCACCATCGACCGGATAGACGCCTCGTCGAGTCGATACTCGCCGGTCGACTTCTCCCGGGCGACGACGCCCTCGCGACGCAGCTCAGTGAGCGCGCTCTGGATGCGGTCGCTCCCCGTGTCGACGAACGTCGACAGGTCGCCCACCGTCAGCGGGGCCTTCTCTCCGAGCACCGTGACGACCTCCCAGGTGTAGCGCTCGTTGCAGTCCGCCTCGCGGATGGCCCGCTCGATGCGCTCGCTGATGGGGTCGGTCTCCACGAGTGCGGTCACGTCGGCGGTGGCGTCTAGCTCGTCACTCGTCGTCCCGTCGTCGGCCCGGCCGGAGAGCCGTCGCTGGAGCTGGTCGACGGCGGTCTCGAGGAACGCGATGCGGTCGCGCTGGTCCTGGACGACATCGGCGTCGACATCACCCGCCCGCAGCGACTCGGCCTCCTCCCGCAGGCTCTCGTTGCGCGATTCGAGTCGGTCGACCTCGCCCTCCAGCTCTCGCACTCGCCGACGGAGCTCGTTGCGTTCGGCCTCTATCTCGGCGTTCGTCTGGTCATCGTCACCCGCCTCGCTCACGCCGTCCGTCGCGTCGTCGTCGGCCCCGTCGGTGGGGAGCGTCGACTGCTCGCCGGGCGTCTCGATGCCGCTGTTGCCCGCGACGGCGTCGGCCATCTGTTTCGCGGCGTTCGATATGTCCTTCGCGCGCTCCAGCTCCTCCTCCAGGGTCTCGATACGCTGTTCCTTCTTCTCCACCTCGGCCTCGAGTTCCAGGATGCGGTTCTCGCGCCGGGACTTCTCCTCGCTGATCTCCTCTAAGTCGTCGACCAGGGAGTCGCTGACCGACTTCAGCTCGGGCCGTTCGAAATCCTCCAGGCCGGGCGTCGCGCCGGCGTCGAACGTCCGCTTGCGCCGGAACTGCACCGTCTGGACCTCCTGCTCGGCCCAGTCCGACATCATGAACGCCTGGCCCGCGTCAAGGTCGGTCACGCGCTCCTCGAAGTCGCTGCCGAGGATGCGGCCGACGACATTGGTGTCGTTCTCCCAGGTGAGCCGGTGCCAGACCATCCAGTTCGCCTGCGTGATGAAGTCCTTCTTCACGTCGGCCGGGCGCTGGCTGATGCCGACGATGCCCAGCCCGTGCTTGCGCCCGCGCTTGCCGATCTTGATGAGCATCTTCCCGGTCTCGTCCATCCCACCGCCCTCCGGGATGTACTCGTGGACCTCCTCGACGACGAGCAGGAACGGCTTCTTCAGCTTCTTCTCCTTCGCGAACAGGTGCTTCGCCGTCTCGAGGATGAGCTCGTTCGCCTCGTCCTCGTCGAGGTAGCCGGACACGTCGAGGATGATGGGGACGTTCTCCTCCAGGGCGAGGTTCGCCATCCGCTCGGCGTGCTCGGGTGCGATCTGGATGTCGCACTCCTCGTCGGCGCCGGCGTGGAGCAGCTCGTACTCCTCCTTCAGCCCGTAGTACTCCCCGTCGGTGTCGACGATGAGCAGGGGAAAGCCGGCCTCGAGCAGTTCCTCGGCGATGACGCTCGCCGAGTTCGACTTTCCGGACCCCGACTTGCCCGTCACGAAGCCGCGTCCGGTCAGCAGTTCCACGACGGGTACCGCCACGGCCGCCCCGTCAACCGTCTCTCCAAGTACGATCTCTTTCGTCTCGCTCATACCCGTCCTGCGAGGATACTTTCACCCAGGCTACCTGTATCTTTCCGTGAGACGTCGCCGTCTCCCTACACCTGGTGAATCTCGGCACGCTCGCCCTGGTACGCCTCGGGTGCGTCGCCGATGCTCCAGCCGGGGTTCGTCGTCTCGATGTAGGTGTACGTCCGCCCCTCGTGGTGGTACTTGTAGCCCTCGAGCTCCGGCCCCCAGACACCCACGGCCATGTGCCCGGGCGGTTGGATGAGCACGGCGTCCTTGTTGAACGCCGACGCCTCGAGGACCGACGCGAGTAGGATAGCGGTGTCCTCGCAGTCGTTCCCGCCGTCCACCAGCGTCTCCAGGATGAACTTGGTGTAGTCGTCGAAGCCGGCGGTCACACTGTCGGGCGCATACGGGAGCGACTGGACGACGTCCACCGCGAACTCGACCCTCGCGTTCTCCCCGTTCGCGCCGTTGGACCCGGCCTCCTCGTAGAGGAGCGTCGCGAGTTCGTTCGCGGCCCCGTTGACCAGCTCGACGGTGACGTACTCGTGCCTCGCACGGCCGCGGGACCGGCGCCAGGACTCCTCGTGTGCGGATTTGAACACCAGGAGGTTCAGGTCCCAGTCCCGCCCCGCGGTCCGGCCGCCGATACGCAGCAGGTACGCGCCCTCGATGGGCGTCCGGCTGTAGCGGCTCCCGGTCGACTCGCCGGGTTCCTCACCGGTGGGTGCCCGGCGGATGCGCTCCTCGCCGGAGTAGACGACGAACGGGTCGGTCTCCATGACGAACTCCGTCCGACCGGGGTCGACCGAGTCGATATCCGCGTCACCGGGCAGCAGGAAGACGACGTACTGGAGGCGCTCGTTCCGTGGTGCCGTGGACAGGTCGAAATCGACCGTGATGGACTGCCGTCGCTGGGAGCGCTGGAACCGCTCGCTGGTCCCCTCGGCGATGACCTGTTGGCGGGGGTACTCCATCAGCGCGACGTACAGCTTTCCGACGTCGGAATCGCCGACGGGCTGGTCGGGGTACACCTCGACCTCCACCCCGTCGATGCTGTAGGCGGTCACGTGGGTGCGGTTTCGCCAGTACTCGTCCGTCACGGTGAGTTCGCCACCGTTCGACGGTGATTCGGCCGGCTGTGGTTCGCCCTCCGGCGGTGCCGGTGCTCGCTTCAGCGAGACGAGGGGCAGGTCCGACACCCGCCGGAGGGAGTCGTCCTGGGGTCGAACCAGGTCACCACGGTTGACCGGATTGCTCCTGCGTCTGGCGGGGTCGTCCTCCGTCGGCACCTGGACCCTGCTGACACATCCCCCCAGGAGGGAGGTCACGCCAGCGCAGGCTCCGAGCAGGTGCCGTCGCTTCATGTTGTCCTGCCGTTACGACTCAGGGGTTATAAAGTATACTGTTATCTATTCACACAGGTAACCCGGTTATGGCGTCGGTACTGGCCCAAACCGGTGGTTATCGAGGGTCTCGGTCAGACAGTTCGACCTGTCACGCTGGCGGCATCGCTCCAGTGACGCTCGGCGACCGGCGGACCGGCAGTCGAACGACTGTTCGTGACGGAGCGACTGCAACTCGGCGTGACAGAAACGGGCTTCTACTCCGGGGCCGTCCCGCCGAACTCGAACGCGGACCCCGACCGCTCATCGACGCGCTCGGACAGCTTCTCCTCCACCGCCTCGGCCTCGCGCTCCGCCGCGGACGCGCCGGCTCCGGGGAGGGACCCGCGGTCCTCGTTCGCGGGTTCGAAGTCGATGACCGCCGTCTCCTTCGGCATCGCGTGGATCTCGATGCCACGCCACTCGCCGTCGACACCCAGCAGCGCCTCCGAGAACCCGGTCTCCTCGTTGCCGGGGACGGCGTTCTGGACGAACCGCATCTGGGCGTGGTTCAGCTCGAACTCGTCGGCCCACTTCTCGTCCATCCCGTCGAGCCGGTGGAACTGCTTGATGGCGATCTGGTCCAGGATGGCCTCGCTCTCGTGGTGCTGGAAGAACTCGTCGACGGTCTGGGTGATGAGCCTGATAGAGAGGTCGTGGTGGCGGTGGTGGCGGAACACGGTCTCCAGGTACTCCAGGTTCGCCGCGTCCTGCATGATGTACCGCGCCTCGTCGATGGAGAACACGACCTCCTTCTCCGTCTCCTTGGCGCGCTCGTACACCAGCGAGATGAGCAGCTGCATCAGCAGGCTCGTCGCGCCGCCGACGCTCCCCTCCTGCTGGGCGAGGTCGAGGTAGACGACCTTCTGGTCACGGAAGTCGAACTCCGTCGGCTTGCCCAGGTTCGCGTAGCGGCCACCCTCCTCGAACGGCCGGAGCTGGTCGATGAGCCACTTCGCGTCGTTCGTGATCTTCTCTGTCTCCTCGGGCGTCCTGACGACGTACTCCTCGGGATCGTTCACCATGTCCTCGAGGACATCCATGACCGTGCGGATGGTCGGACTGTCACGGCCGTGCGTGGAGACGTCATCGGTGATGCCGTTCCGTTCGTAGGCGTGGTCGAGCGCGGCTTCCAGCGTGGTCCGTCGGTCGCCGAGTTCCACGTTCCGGAGCTCGAAGTAGTTCACGAGGAAGCTCATCGCGTCGTCCTTCTTCTCCTTGAACGGGCTCGCGTCCTGCCCCATCGTCTCCCGGACGTGCTCGGGCGTGGGCTTGATCTCGAGCGGGTTCAGCCCGAGGGTGCCACCGACCGTGATCCGCTGTGCGCCCAGCGCCTCGGCGACACCCGACCAGTTGCCGAGCGGCTCCAGGATGATACCCATCCGGTCCTCGCTCTGCTCGATGGACCGGACGAAGTTCTGCTTCGCCCCGAACGACTTCCCGGAGCCCACGTCGCCGACGGTGAACATCGAGTAGCCGTTGTCCCGCTGGAAGGGGTCCACGACCACCGGGCTGTCGGTGTCCTTGTGGAGTCCGAACTCGACACCGCCCTCCTCGAGGATCGACGCCTCGTTCATCGAAGCGAACATCGCACCGACCGCGCCGCCGAGCGCGATGGACTCGCGGCCGAACTCGTTGTAGCCGACCGGGGCGGCTGACTGGAGCGCGAGGTCCTGCTTGCAGATGGCGGTCTTCGGCGTGAGGTTCGCGGGGTCGTCGCGGAGCCGCGACCGCATCTTCCTGGTGGCCTCCTCGAGCTCCTCGCGGTTCTCCGCGCGGACCGTCAGGTACATCCCCTGGTCGAAGACGCGGGTGCCGCTCTCGACCGCCTTGTACGTCGATGCGGCCTCGTTCGCGCGCTCCTGCAGGTAGTTGCCGCGGACGCTCTCCTCGAGGTCGGCGTCGACCTGTAGCTCGTCGGCCACGTTCCGCAGCTCGTCGCGGGCCGCCTCCTGGTTCTTCGGCCGGAGGTGGACGGTGAGGTCGAACTCCACGTCCGTCGTCTGGAACACCTTCGAGAGGTAGCCGTCGGAGGGGTAGTCAGGGTAGTCCGAGATGTACAGCGTCGTCGTCCACTGCTCGCCCACGCGGGCCGCACGCGTCTCCCACTCGATGGCCGCGGGGGCGACCGCGTCGGCCTGCATGTCGTGGACCTCGTCGATGGCGGCCCATCCCTCGACGGCCGCTGCCTCCATCTCCTCGTCCATCAGTTCGTGCATCTCGACCTCGGGTTCGTCGTCGCCGAACCAGTGCAGCGGGTTGAGCTTCGAGAGCAGCCCCCCGCCGTCCGCCTCGGTCTCGCCGGCGAGCTCCTCGGTGTCGAGCCCGTCCGCGTCGAGCGCGTCGTCGTCGCCGTCGACCGACCACTCCGCATCCTCGGGGACCGCCTCCGGGGCGTCGTCCTCGCGGTCATCGTCCGCCGGCGGCTCTTCGTCCCCGAGTTCGTCGTCGACCGTCTCAGAACCGGACCGCTCAGCCGCCGTCTCGTCCGCCGCTTCGGGCGGCTCCTCGGCCTCCTGCGAGTTCCCGAACAGCCCCAGGGCGAGTGTGCTCCCGGCGAGCAGCAGTGCCCCGCCCGCCGCGACGAACTCAGTCATCCACCTCACCCCGTTCCGTCCGTCCGATGGCCGGGCTGGCCGTCAGTGACTCCGAGGCCGTCCCGAAGTCGTGCTCCTCGCCGTTCCAGAAGTCGAGGCAGAGACCGAACAGCTCGACGGTGCTCAGTCGGCGGGAGTCCCAGCCGTTGATGTTCTGGACCAGCTCACCCTCGATGGTCGCGAGCCGGTCGTCCAGCCGGTCGAACATCGCCATGTGGCGTTCCGCCTCCGTGCGGTCCTGATGGCGCCCCACGAACGGCGAGAACAGGATGCCCAACAGGGGGATGTTCGAGAGCTTCTCCAGCGGTGTCGGCTCGTGCTCGTAGCGGTTCTTGATCTCGAACTCGTCGACCCGGACCCCGATGTAGAACTGGAGTTCCTGTGCCCCGCGTGCCCGCATCTGGCTGGGCCGGCGCTCGCGGTACTCGTCGAGCAGCTCCGCGAAGATGGGGTTGTTCTGGACGTCGTCGTCGAGCATCCGCTGGTTGAGCCGTTCGACCAGCTTCTCGACGGGGTAGGTGCTCGTCGTCGCGTGGAACTTGAGCTGGAAGTCGAGCTCCTTGTTCGCGAACTCGGAACATGCCTCCTGGATGGCCGCCCAGTCGTCCGCCATCGCGAAGTCCATGTTGCCGGGCTCGACCTGCACGTACGCCTCCATGACGCCGTCCCGACGCTGTATCGCACCAGCACCCGGCCAGGCTCGCTCGATGTTCGTCAGGTCCTGCGTCCGTTCGTCCGGTTTGAACGGGGTGTAGTTCAACAGACCGCCCTCGTTCGCTGTCGTGTCCGTCGATGTCTCTGTCATCGTTTCGTAGTACGGGACGCTGTAGGTCCAGTTCGGCCGCTTCAGATGTCGGTAGACGGCGCCCAGATACGCCGGGGCCGTCAGGTGTGACGGCGTGACGTACACCACGCCGAGCATCAGGAGGAAGCTCAGGACCAGCGTCGGCAGGATGAACGCGTCTACCGTCATCGCGACGACGAGCATCGCGAGGATGGGGACGACCACCACCACGCCCACGTCGCCCTCGGAGATGTTGAGGTAGGGGATGCGGCTCTCCTCGCCGAACTGATCCATGATCCGTCGGTTGGATTTGTCTTCGGTCGACATCTTCAGTCACCACTCGCGTCGTCGTTCGTTCGTCGATACGACTCGGTCTCCACGTTGCGCTCGATAACCCGCTGTGTCGCACCGGTGCCGGTCACCTCCGCGCTGACGTGGGAGGCGACCTCGACCGCGCCGGCCTCGACCCGTTGCTGGATGGGCTCCGCGTACGCGAAGGTCTTCCAGGTGACCCACAACAGGAGCACCGGGAAGGTGATGCCGACGAGGAACTGGACGGTCGACGGCGACCCGGACACCTGTCCGAGCAGCTGGAGGTCGTTGAACAGGACGTCGTACACCATCAACAGCGCACCGGCGGGCAGGGGCAGGAGCACCCAGGTGAAGAAGTGCTTCACGAACCGCTTGGCGACGGTCGAGACGTACGGCACGTTCCCGAACAGCAGGGCGATGCCGATGGGCATCGCGTACAGGTAGACGTACAGCACCAGCCAGCGGAGCATGAAGATGGTCCGCACCGCGAAGGCCGCCAGCGCGCCGACGGCGTACAGCGGCAGCAGGAAGACGGGATTCCTGAGTACGTTCACGCCCGTCGCGCCGCCGACCGACCCCGTACCGGGCTGCTGGATGTCGTTCGAGTTGATGACCACGTTCACGTACTCGGCCATGTAGTCGAGTATCGTGTTGTACGACCCGCCGTTGACCGTGAGGTCTGGGATGAGCACCGTTGTGAACCCCTGCGCGAGGTAGAGCACCAGCACACCGAGCCAGTACCACGTCACGATGGCGAAGAAGCCGACCCACGCCGACTTCCGCGTCCGGCGGGCGAGCTTCGTGTTCCCGTAGTTGAACACCTTCGCCACCGTGTGGCCCTGCACACAGACGACCAGCAGGACGATACCGAAGACGAGCATCTCCGGCGAACTCCCGCCGAGGGTCGTCGCGTCGTATATCCGGCCGAAGATCTGGTTCGACCCGCCCGGGTCCTGGAATATCACGCCCGGGTTGTACGCGGTGCTCGGAACTGGTGTGCCGAGCAGCGACGGGTTCCCACCGCCCTGGTGGAGGCTCCCGCTCACGGCGCTGAAATCGTCGAACGCCTGGATGGTCGCGATGCGCAGCCAGTTGATGAGCCACGCGACGATGTCGCGGAACCACTGGAGGCCGTAGTCGCTGAGGTCCTGGAGGACCAGGAGTCGGTCGAACACCGATGTCGGACCGGCCGGGAGCCGGCTCATCGGCGCCCCCGTGTCCGGCCGAACTTGCGCAACACGTTCTTCGCCACGAACAGCACCAGCAGGAGCGGCAGGCCGTACAGCAGGACCTGGGTCACGTAGTCGACCAGCTCACCGAGCGTGTCGATCGAGCGGTGTTTCACCACCGCCGAGTCGCCGGTGTAGGCCGGGTCGGCACGGAGCCAGGACCCGGGCTCGTAGCGGACGTTGAACCGACCGGTCCGGTTCAGCGTCACGTTCGCGACGCCGGGTTCGTCCATACGGACGCGTTCGCCGTTCACCGCCAGGTAGCCCGAGCGGTTCTGCACGCTGGGGCCACGCAGCGGGTCCGGTGCCTGTTCGCGGAGGTCGATCGGGTCACCCGTCTGGTTGTCCATGAGTTCGATATGTAGTGTCGTGTGGGAGTCGTTCGAGCGGCCGGGGACGACCTCGACCGTGACGTTGCTCCGGTTCACGTCGCGGACGATGTCCACGTCGTCGCCGAGCACGGAGGCGTCCACGTTCGAGAGGTTGACCAGGTAGGCCTCCTCGCCGCGGACGATGCCGTGGACGCGGAGCCTGTCGCGCGAGATGTCGTCCGCACGGATGGCCACGCCGTAGGACGGTTCGTAGCTGTCCTGGGCGATGTCCACGTTGACGTTGGTGCTCGCGACGTTCGAGGCCGGGGAGTCGAACGTCGACCCCCAGACGTCGAGTATCTCGGACTGGTTGCCGCTCGGCTCGAGCGTCGCCCCGGTCGCCGACGGGAACGCGTGGACGTACGAGGGCAGAGCCACCGACGTCCGCGTGTCGCTTCCCGTGCGTGACCGGACCTGTACCGTGTCCCAGTCGGTGTCCCTGCCGGTGTAGAACCGCCAGTTGCCGGTCACTTCGACCGGCGTCCCGTCGAAGCTGAGCCCCTGCCACGGACGGGACTGGAAGACGACGACGCCGCTGTCCCGACCGGGGTACTCCGCGTAGTACGGGTACGCCTTCAGGTTGTAGATACGGACGGCCATCGGGTCGGACTCCGGCCGATGACTGATAGTCACCGCCTCCGACCGCGACGTCGTGTCGATGTCGCAGTCCCAGAAGTTGGTCGAGTTGTTCGGGGTGTAGTACGTACAGTCCCGCTGCCGGGTCGTGACCGACCGCTCCAGCGTGACGTTGATCGTCGCGCGGACGACCAGAGACGTGTCGCGGCCGTAGAACTCCTGGTACTCGTAGACGGTGAGGTGGCCGTCCTCGTTCGTGTCGGCGTCGTAGTCGCCGTTGTCGTTCGAGGGGTCGACCTCGACGCCGTCGCGGAGCAGCGTCACGTCGACGATCTCGCTCTCGACGAACTCCCACTCGATGTCGACGGCGGTGTCGTCGGAGTACCCGGGTGCGAGGCTCTGGTCCTGGCCTTCGGGGACGACCACCCGGTAGTCGACGAGCGAGCGGATGCTACCGTTCGGCCGGACGTAGTGGTGGCGCTCGTCGGGCGAGACGTGGCCGATGGTCGAGGGGTGGACCCCGAAAATCGTGGAATGGGCGTCGCGCAGGACGACCGCCGAGGCGACGCCGTCGCCCCAGTGGTCGTTCAGTCCACCCTGGGTGCCGTCGCTGAAGCTGAAGGTGCTCTGGAAGTCGCGAGCACTGGCCGCGTCGGGCGGAACCACCGACCGGTTCCGGTCCTGCAGGTCGTACGACCGGGTGAGGTCGAGGTGGTCGTTCTCGGACCAGACCGAGGCCGCCGCGGGCGGCTCCTTGTACGAAACGTCGGTCGCGTTCGCCAACTGGAGGAACGACTCGCTCCCCGAGGGGTCCGCGGGGTCGTCCACGTCGTGGGACCACATCAGCGCGACCGTCTGCCGGGAGAGCCCGTACTGTGCTTCGGGGTCGGGCGGTACGTCGTCGGCGGTCGCTGCCACATCGTCAGCGTCGGCCGGAGACGGGGCAAGCAGGCCGGCCCCCTGGACCGAACTCGCCAGTAGGAGTGCGGCGACAGCCATCGCGAAGAGGGACCGGTTCATCGTTCTGGGTCCCGTCGACTACAGGGAGGTCAGGTCGAGGCAGCTCATCTTGCTGCCGATGAAGCTGCTCCCGACGACGGTGAATATCGGCCCGATGAGGACCAGCGTGATGGCCGCCTTCAGCGAGCTGCTCTTGTACTCCTTTATGTTGCGCTTCTGGCGCTGGCTCAAGGTCAGGATCTCGGCGAGCGAGCCACCCTGCCAGATGGCGAACATGCCGATGAGGCCGACCAGCGTGGTGATCTGGAAGAACCGCTCGACGAGGTCGCCGAGTCCGGTCGTAGTCCAGGTCCCACCGCTCGAACTGGGCGCTTCACACACGACGCTGTCTGACTGTGCCATCACCGGCTGCACTGCGACCATGCTCAGCACGGAGAGCGTGAACAGGGCCAGAAACGCTCTTCGTGCGGTGAACCATCCATTGCTGCTGTCGTCGGAGTCGTTGGTGTCTGTCATTGTTCGGAGTGAATGTCGTTCTCTACGAGCGACTCGAGGTCGCTCGGTCGGTCCGTCTGCTCGACGAGGTCGTCGAGTTCGAGACCGGCGTCCTCGGCCTGGTCGACCAGCTGCCGTAGCTCGTGGGGTTCGATGCCGTGGTCCTGCATGACCTCCCGGATCGCCTGTCTGTACAGCCCGGAGGCGTTGATGTGGGAGTTCCACTTCAGGAACAGGACGTCCATCTTCTCTACGGTGACTGTGGTCGACTTCATGCTGAGTGCCGGTCGTTGGTGTCGTCTGGCTCCCGATACATCCTCACTTAGTTTCGATATTCGAATACATATAAAATTAACTTTCAGCATTTGCTTTTAACTACTCGGCAGGGTTTAGCAAAAGCCAAAGTTGTAAAATACATTTGCATAGGGCCTGAAACGTCTCTGCTCGGCAGAAATCTTGATATCGGGTTCGGCCCAGGGACGGACGAGTTACACCCGGGCTACTCAGCGCTACGATACCGCTCGTCGTCGCCGAGAACCGTCCCTGGTAGCTCGATGTCCCCCTCGCACAGCTCCTGTTACTGCTGGGTGGCATCGCCATCGAGAGGACGTACGTCAACCGTGTGACCCCGTTCACCGGGGCGATGGCGGTGTTCGTCCACGTGCTCGTCTCCGGCGAGTCCTCCATCTGGACCGGGCTGTCCCTCGACCTGGGGCTGCTTCTCGTGCTGTTCGGCGTCTGGGCCTACGCGGAGAACACCGTCGTCAACCGGCCCGAGTTCACGCTGCTGGCGTACTTCGCCTACGCCCCGTTGACCGTACTGCTCGTCGTGCTCTTGCCGAGCTGGCTGCTGTTCCCGGCGGTCGTCGTCGGCGCGGTGGTGAACGAAAAGCTCGTCGAGGAGCTGGCGCCGGCGAAGCCGTACTACTTCGGCCACCCCGACGAGGAGCGCGACGAGGGCGGGGCCGAGATGGGCGACGTCGTCGCGGCCGTCAGGGAGCGAGTGCAGGACCTCCGGGACACGGTCGAGGGGCAGCGCGAGGCGAGCTAGAGCCGGTCGAGCAGGCGTTCGTACAGCTCCTCCTCTCGGTCACCGACCGCCAGGAGGGCCTCGCTCGCGGCGTCGTAGGCCCGCTGGCTCTCCTCGGCGTCGTCCGCGAGGCCGGCCCGCTTCAGGTGCTGGGCGACGGCACCCCAGTCGTCGTCGATGCCGCGGGCCTCCGTGACGACCGCGTCGTCGACCGCCTCGAGTTCGGGCGCGACCTCCGCGACGAACGGAGCGAACAGGCCGCGGAAGGCGCTCCCCCCGGTCCCGCGCTTCTCGACGTTCTGGTACGCGAACCGGGTGCACCACTCGGCGTCTGGCAGGTCGGGCCAGTCGGGGAGCGAGCGGGCGAACGCGCGCAGGCCGTCGAGCCCGTTCGTCGCGTCGCCCGCCCACGTCAGCGAGTCCGGTTCGAGCATCGCCCGTGCGGTCGTCCGGAGGCCGTCCCGGGCGGCGTCGGTGACGGACCGGGTCGGGTCGTCCATCGCGACCAGCCAGTCGTTCGTCAGCTCACCGAAGAAGCCGTGTTCGGAGCCCATCGCCTGCCGGAGGTTCGGCCGCGAGAGCCGCTGGAGGTCGTCGTGTTCGCTGTCGGCGAGCGTCACCGACCCCTCGTTGTAGTCGACCGCGACGACGACGTGCGGGCTGAAGTGGACGTCCGAGTCGTAGTAGGGCAGGTAGAAGATGTCGACGAACAGGAGGACCGGACGTCCGGCGTCCAGGTGAGCGGTCACGTCGTCCCACGCCGCCTCGAAGGACTGCCCGGAGCCCTGTTCGACCGTGACGCCGAGGTGTTCGTGGAAGGCGGTCTCCAGCCACGGCGTGCGGCCGACGAACTGCTTCGTGGGGCCGTCCTCGGATTCGATGAAGCTGAACCCCAGACCGGCACCGATGCCGAAGCACATCGGTTCGGAGAGCCCCCAGCGCCGGTACGTCGCCACGTCGGTCAGCGACGTGGAACCGCAGTGGGCCCCCGCCGCGTGCTCGAATCCGTCCAACATGACTCGGCCGACGGGGCCAGGGTAAAAATCGGTGCCGGAACGCGACGACGCTCTGGCGAGCGTCGGCTCTCGGCCGTCTCCCCACGCCCCGGGGTTTGAGGATGCTGGCACACCGACCGACGCCATGGCCGACATCTCGCTCACTCCGGTCCGACGGGGCCGGCTCGTCGTCGACGAGGGCTACCTGTTCGAGGACGTGGGCCTCGGGACGGCATCGACACCCGACCCCGTCCACGAGCGCGTCGAGTGCCCAGTCTACAACGTCGTCGTAGAGCACCCCGATGCGACCGTCCTCTGGGACACCGGCTCGCACCCGGACGCGGCCGACGGCCACTGGCCCGCCGGGCTGTACGACGCGTTCACCCACGAGGGGCTCCGCCCGCTCGCCGCGGACCTCGACGCAGCGGGCTACCAACTCACAGACATCGACGCCGTCGTCCAGAGTCACCTGCACCTCGACCACGCGGGCGGGCTCTCCGCCTTCGCCGGCACCGACGTCCCGGTGTACGTCCACCGGGAGGAGTTCGAGTTCGCGTACGTGAGCGCGAAGACGGGTTCGGGTGACGTGGCCTACCTCGCCGACGATTTCGACCACGACATCGACTGGCGACTCGTCACCGGCGACCGCGGCACGCCGTTCCGCGATATCGCCCTCGTCCACCTCCCCGGCCACTCACCCGGGCTCGTCGCGACGGTACTGCACCGCGACGCCGACACGGTAATTCTGGCGGGCGACGTGGGTTTCGTGGACGAGAACGTCACCGACCGCCGGCCGATGGACGGCTCGCTGCTCTGGAGCAAGGCGGACTGGTTCGACAGCCTGGGCCGGCTCGCCGACCTGCGCCGTCGGCACGACGCGGTCGTGCTGACCGGCCACGACCCGGAGGCACCCGACCGGCTCGACTCGCTCTGACGCTCCCGTCCAGACCACCGGCTCCCAATCGCTTTTCTCGCCGCCCGCACATGCCGAGGTATGGTAGGGCCAACGGAGCGCGTCCAGGCGGTCGAGCGGTCGAGCATCAGGGTCATGTTCGACCTCGCCGAGCAACACGACGGCGACCTCGTCAGGCTGGAGGTCGGCGAACCGGACTTCGACACCCCGCCACACGTCGTCGACGCAGCCAGCGAGGCCGCCCGCGCCGGGCGGACACACTACACCGCGAACGCCGGACTCCCCGAGTGCCGTCGGGCCATCGCGGACACGATGCGTGAACAGTACGGCGTCGACCACGACCCTGACGAGGTCTGTGTCACCGTCGGCGGGATGGAGGCGCTCCACCTCGCCGTTCTCGCCACCGTCGGCCCCGGCGAGGAGCTCGTCGTTCCCGGCCCGACCTGGCCGAACTACGAGACGCAGGCGACGCTCGCCGACGGCGAGTTCGTCGAGGTGCCGATGCCCGCCGAGGACGGCTACGCGCTCGACGCCGACCGCGTCATCGACGCGATTGGCGCGGACACAGCCGCGGTCGTGCTCACCACGCCGTCGAACCCGACCGGGCGCGTCTTCGACCCCGAGGAGTGCCGCGCCGTCGTCGAGGCCGCCGCCGACCACGACGCGTACGTCGTCGCCGACGAGGTGTACCTCGGACTGGCCTACGACGGCGATCCGACGGGCATCGCCGCGCACACAGGCCACCCGGACCACGTCCTCACCGTCGGCTCGTGCTCGAAGACGTACGCGATGACGGGCTGGCGGCTCGGCTGGCTCGCCGGCGACTCGCACCTCATCGACCAGGTCGTGAAGACCCACGAGTCCACGACTGCCTGCGCCTCCAGTGTCGCCCAGCACGCCGCCGTCGCCGCGCTCACGGGCCCCCAGGAGCCCGTCGAGGCGATGTACGACGCCTTCGAGTCACGCCGCGACCTCGTCGTCGACCGCATCGACGGCATCGACGGGCTCACCGCGCCGCGGCCGGAGGGTGCGTTCTACGCTTTCCTCGACCCCGGCGTCGAGGACGACCTCGCCCTCGCGAAGTTCCTCCTGCGCGAGCACGGCGTCGTCCTCGCGCCCGGCAGCGGCTTCGGCGACACCGGGCAGGGCCGGCTCCGGCTCTCCTTCGCCAACTCCGAGGAACGGCTGCACGAGGGCTTCGACCGGCTGGAAGCCGGGCTGCGTGCGTACCGGGACCGGTAGGCGACGCGGGTTCTGGCAACCGATTGGTGTGGCGCACGGCTGGCGAGCGTGCCGAACGAAGTGAGGCCGCTCGCTGCACTCGTGCGAGGGATGAGCGAGGGAGTGTCTCCAGACGGAACGGCGAGCGGAGCGAGCCGTGGAGTACTGCGACCGAGCGAATCGGCTGGGGAGGAGTGAGGTGCGGTGCTGTGCGGGGGCAGGACTGAAAGGGGCGAGCGTCTCGACGAACCCGGACGAAGCAAGCACCGCAGGTACGAGGAGCGCAGCGAGTCCTGGGAGTCGAGACGCTCGGGGCTTTCTGGCTGTCTGTGGTGCAAGCAACTCCCACGACGGAGAATCTTCCCGTCCAGTCGTAACCCGAGCCGCCTACTACTCTCAGCCCATCCGTTCGCCACCGTTCACGTTCAGCGTCTCGCCCGTCACGAACGTCGCGTCGCGCAGGTACGCCGCCGCCTCGGCGATGTCCTCGGGCTGCCCGAAGTGGCCGACCGGGATTCCCGCCAGCTCCTCGGCCTTCTCCTCGGGCGTCCGGTCGGCGGTCATGTCCGTCTCGATGTGGCCGGGCGCGATGGCGTTGACGCGGATTTCGGGCGCGAAGTCCCCCGCGTGGCTCCGGGTCAACGAGATGAGCGCGCCCTTGGAGGCCGCGTAGTGGCACTCGACGGGCGCGCCGGTGTGTGCGAGGATGGAGGAGACGTTCGTCACCGACGGGTCGTCGTCGGAGGCCTCCAGATACGGGAGCGCGGCCTTCGTGACGTTGAACGCCGAGTTGACGTTCACGTCCATGATACGGTCGAAGTCGCCCGGCGAGAGCGATTCGGTGTAGACGTGCTGGTCGATGCCGGCGTTGTTGACGACGTGGTCGACGCCGCCGAACGCGTCGGCCGCGGTCTCGACGAGCCGCGAGGCACCATCGGGGTCCGAGACGTCCGCGCCGACGACGACGGCCTCCTGCCCGCGCTCGCGGACCACGTCGGCCACCTGGGCGGCGGCCTCGTCGCTGCTGTGGTAGTTCACCGCGACGTCGTAGCCGTCGCTGGCGAAGCGGAGCGCGATCGCGCGGCCGAGCCCTCGTGAGGAGCCGGTGACGACTGCTGCTGGCATACCGGCTCCACGGGGGGCGGTCGCTTCGGGGTTGCGGTACCGGCGACCTCGGCCGGCGTCTCGGGTCAGTCCGGTGCGTCGGCGTTCCAGACCCCGGCCGCTGCGTCGGCGAGCCTCTCGGGGTCGTCGCCTGCTGCATCGTGGGCGGTCTCGTACGCGAGCGGGTCGTCCGCGACCCGGGCGACGAGCCCGGCGCTCCGGAGGTGTTCGAGGTGTGCATACGCCTCGCCGGCACCGAACTTGACGTGGTAGCCCGCCATCTCGCCGAACAGGCGCTCGGCGAGTGCCCACGGTGTCGCCGGCTCCACGGCCGCGAGTGCAGCGAGCGCGCGGCCGGAGCGCTCGCGGTGGTGCGCGCGCAGTTCCGCGGCGCGTGGCGCGAGCGGGAACGACCCGCCGTGGCCGGGCCGGGCGACCTCGACCCGCGCTTCGAGCCGTGAGAGGGTCCGTCGGTACGCCGTCAGCGGGTCGTCCTGCCGGGTGTCGCCACCGCCGACGTTCGGCGTGCAGGTCCGCAGGACGGCGTCGCCGACGAACCCCACGTCGTCGAGCACGAAGGCGGCGTGCCCGGCCGTGTGGCCGGGTGTGTGGAGGACCTCGATTCCGGCGACCGTCTCACCGTCCGCGAGTTCGCGCACGGGAACCGAGTCCGGCACCGGCGAGGGGCTGTCGAAGTCGACCAGCGTCGCGACCTGGTCCGCGGGGACCCCCCAGCGTTCGAGCGTGGCTGCGTCGCGGTCGAGGCGGCGCGCGCGCTCGGCTGCGTAGTCGGCCACGAGCGGCGCGTCGTGTGCGTGCATCGCGAGGGTCGCGTCGGCGGCCTCGTGGAGACGTGCCGCGTTCCCGGTGTGGTCGGCGTGCCAATGGGTGACGAGGACGTGGTCGATGGCCTCGAGCGCGAGTCCGGCGGCGGTGACACCGTCGCGGAGGCGGTCCCACGCCGACTCGGTCGGCGGCCCCGGGTCGACGAGGACCTTCTCGTCCGGGAGCAGGTACGCGCTGTTGCCGCCCTCCGCACTGCCGTCCGACCCGCCGGAGACCTGTATCCGTCGTACGTCTGCCATCGAATGGTAGTCACCACGGCCGGTCGGCGGAAACGTGTTCCGGGTTCGACAGCCGTTCCTGTCGGCTCTCCGGTACATCTATGGTGGTCCCGGCGAATTGCTCGTGCATGTCCCTCCACGCAGTAGACGAACTAGACGACGCCATCGACGTGACGAAGGGGCTCCTGTTGCCCTTCGACCTCCGTCACTGGCTCAAGCTCGCGCTCGTGGTGCTGTTCGTCAGTGGCGGTGCCCGCTTCCCGTCCTACGCCTTCAACTTCGCCCAGCCGTCCGGCACCGTCGACGCCGGCGGTATCGTAGAGGAGGGTCTGCTGCTGCCCGCCGTCATCGCCCTGGTCGCACTGGTCGTCGGGTTCTTCCTCCTCTTCGGCGTCGTCGGCGCGGCCATGGAGTTCGTCTTCGTCGAGGCGCTCGTCTCGGGCGAGGTACGGATCAGACGCCACTTCCGCGAGTACTGGCGGCGCGGCCTCCGCCTGTTCGGCTTCCGGCTCGCCGTGACCCTGCCGATGCTGCTGGTCGTCGTCGGGCTCGTCGCGGCGTTCCTCTTCCCCGTCCTGGCTGGAAACGGGGTCGAGCTCGGCCTCATCCTGCTGCTGGCCGCTATCCCGCTCCTGTTCGTCCTCGCGTTCGTCGTCGGCATCGTCAACGGGTTCACGAGCGTCTTCGTCGTCCCGGTGATGCTCGCGGACGACTGCGGGGTCCTCGACGGCTGGCGGACCCTCTGGCCGTCCATCACCGACGAGACGGTCGAGTACATCGGGTTCGCGGTCATCAACTACGTCATCAGGCTCGTGAGCGGCACCGCGGCCGCGATGGTGCTCGGCGTGACCGCGCTCGTCCTGCTCCTCCCGGCCGCACTGGTCGTGTTCGCCGTCGCCGAGGTGCTCTCGGCGACCAGTGGCCTGCTCGTCGCCGCCACCTTCGTCGTGGTCGGCACCGTCTACGTCGCCGCGCTGTTCGCGGTCTGGGCCGTGGTCCTCGTGCCCGTCGAGTCCTACCACCGGTACCACGCACTGCTCGTCCTCGGTGACATCCTGCCGGGCTACGACCTCGTCGCTGACCGCCGGCCGTCCGACGCGGGCGGCTCGGGCGGCGCGACCCCCGGCGACGGAGGCGGCCCCGGCGGGTTCGACGACGGGGACGGCTTCGAGGGGGACAGGCCCACCGACGGGGCCGACGACGGCTCGCCCGGCCCGGTGTAGGCTCCAGGGCGGGAGAGCGACCCTAGACTGATGCGACGACCGAGCGACCCCTCCGTATGGTCGACGACGAGGACGCCTCGACTCCGTACGGACGGCACCGACAGACGAGCGTCTACACGACCGGGATGCTCACGGGGTCCGTGCCGGATCTCCCCGCGGACCCGGACCGCCTCGCCGAGCGCGCCCGGGAGGAGCTGGACGGTCGGGCGTACGACTACGTCGCCGGCGGGGCCGGCGGGGAGTCCACGATGCGGGCCAACCGACGGGCGTTCGACGACTACCGCATCGGCCCGCGGGTCATGCGCGACACGGGGACGCGTGACCTCTCGACGACCGTGCCCGGACAGGAGTTCGCGGCCCCCGTCCTCCTCGCACCTATCGGCGCCCAGGGCATCGTCCACGAGGATGGCGACCTCGCGAGCGCCCGGGCGGCGGCCCAGTGGGATGTTCCGTACGTCTGCTCGACGCAGGCCTCCGAGCCACTGGAGGACGTCGCCGACGCGCTGGGTGAGACACCGAAGTGGTTCCAGCTCTACGCCAGCGAGGACCGCGAGCTGACGCGGAGCCTGGTCCAGCGCGCCGAGGACGCCGGCTACGACGCCATCGTCGTGACCCTCGACACGCCACATCTGGGCTGGCGCGAGCGCGACCTCGACCGCGGCTTCCTGCCGTTCCTCGACGGCGACGGCATCGCGAACTACACCAGCGACCCGGTGTTCCGCGACCGTCTCGCGCAGCCGCCCGAGGAGAACCCGCGGGCCGCAGCCCAGGAGTTCGTGCAGGTGTTCTCCGACGCCACGCTCACCTGGGACGACCTCGCCTGGATCGCCGAGCTGACGGACCTGCCGGTGGTCGTGAAGGGTATCCTCCACCCGGACGACGCGAGCGCGGCCCTCGACAACGGTGCGCGGGGCGTCGTCGTCTCGAACCACGGTGGGCGACAGGTCGACAACGCAGTCGCCGCGCTCGACCAGCTCCCCGGCATCGTCGAGGCTGTCGACGAGGAGGCCACCGTCGTCTTCGACTCGGGTATCCGCCGCGGTGCCGACGCCCTGGTCGCGCTCGCGCTCGGCGCCGACGCGGTCTCGGTCGGTCGTCCATGGGTGTACGGGCTGGCGCTCGCCGGCGAGGACGGCGTGGCGACGGTCTGCGAGAACTTCCTCGCGGACCTCGACCTGACCGTCGCGCTCGCGGGCTACGACGCCGTCGACGACGTCGACGAATCCACCATCCGGAGCAGTTGAGGGGACCTGACGGATCGGGTGACCCCTGAACGTCCTGATACCCGTTCCCTGACCGGAACGCATTTTTTGTTCCGGCCAGATTTCCCCGATATGAAACGACGCGCCCTGCTCGGCTCCGGTCTGGTCGCGCTCGGTAGTCTGGCCGGCTGTCTGGGTGAAGGGGACGACCCCGCTGGGACGGACCCGACGACAGGCACGGCGGCCCCGACGGAGGCGACCAGCGGGACGACCGACGCGAACACGCCGGAGGAGATCGGCGGGGACGGGACCGCCTCGGGCGGCTCGCCCGACTCCCCGCGCGACGTGACCGCGAACCCCGGCGACCCGAACCCGACCGACGGCTTCCCGCCGGAGCCCGCGGAGGTACCCGCGGAGCGCGAGGTCGACACGTCGAGCTACCGGACCATCGACGTCGACGGCGAGCAGATACAGCTGGCACCCATCGAGGACGTCCACTACTGGTGGGCGCGTCAGGAGGTCCGGGTCGCCGACGCACGCGGGCTGAGCCAGTACCGAGAATCGCACATCCTCGGCGCGGTCGCGAGCCCGGTCGGGGCCGGCATCGACGACACCCACGTCGGGGACTGGGCGACCGACGAGCGTATCGTCTGCTACTGCGGCTGCCCGCACCACCTCTCCTCGATGCGAGCGGCGGAACTCCAGGCTGCGGGCTACGAGAACGTCTCCGTCATCGACGAGGGCTTCTTCGAGTGGGTCGACCAGTCCTATCCCGTCGTCGGGTCCGACGCGTCGAACCGCACCCTCTACCGGATTCAGGGCCGGACCCGACCGGGGTACGCCGGCGAGATGGTCCTGGCGCGCCACGTCGGGAGCGACCGGGTCGAGGCCGCACCGGTCCAGCGCGACGGCAGCTACGAGGTCCACGTCCGGTTCGCGGACGTCACGCCGGCGTCCAGGCTACAGGTCGAGACACCGGACTACACCGTCACCGCCACGCTCGACGAGCTGACGAGCACCGTCGTCACCGCGCGGCTGGCCGGGGACTGAGTGACGGGTCAGTCGTGTTCGCCGTCGAGGAGCCGGTCAGCGACCGCGGGCAGGAACTCCTCGACGGGCTCGCGGGCGACGTGGTCGGCCCGGTCCGCGTACTTCGTGCGGTCGAGGTTGACGACGACGAGCGTCGCGCCGTTCCGGAGCGCGCTGTCGGGCAGCAGGGCGGCCGGGTCCACGGTGAGCGAGGAGCCGGCGGCGAGGAACACGTCGGCCGTCTCCGCCCGCCGTCTCGCCGCCTGGAGGGCGGTTCGGGGGAGCTGCTCGCCGAACAGCACCGTGTCGGGCTTGTAGACGCCGCCGCAGTCGCAGGCCGGTGCGCCCGCGCCGGCGTCGACACGCTCTCTCGCCGCCTCGACGGCGATGGACGCGCCGCAGTCCGGGCAGGTGGCGCTGGTCCCGGTGCCGTGGAGGTGGACGACGGTCTCGGAGCCGGCCTCGCCGTGCAGCCCGTCGACGTTCTGGGTCAGCAGCGCGTCGAGGTGACCGGTCTCCTCCAGTCGTGCCAGCGCGTCGTGGGCCGGGTTCGGGGCGACCTCGCCGTCGAAGAAGTGGTCGTGCAGCGAGAGCCAGTCCGCCCAGAACCGGTCCGGCTGTGCGCGGTAGCGCCGGAGGGTGAACGCCTGCTCGTCGAACTCGTCCCAGAGGCCGCCCTCGCTCCGGAAGTCCGGGATACCGGAGGCGGTGGAGAGGCCCGCGCCGGTCAGTGCGACTACCTCGTCGGCGTCGGCGATCGCGGCCGCGACGGTGTCCGGGTCGGTCATGCCCGGTGTATCGGTCTCCGTCGGTAAAGCACCTGTTGGCGCGGGACGGCCCGACACTGTTCCAGTTCGACGGAGAGTGACGGGTTTGATTACTTGTGGGACAGATACCCGGCTATGGAGCGCCGCCAGGTCCTGTCAGCTGCCTGTGGAACGCTCCCACTGGCGGGCTGTCTGCTCGGGAGCGACTTCGCTGTCGAGGGGGCGGAGACGACTGTGACCGAGCACCGGTGCATCGACGGAGCCGAAACCGAGGGGTCGGTCCGCTTCGACGGTCGGGACGCAGTCGTCGTCACGGGCGACCTCCTGTTGCACACCCGGTGCGACGCGGTGAACGTGAACGTGTTCACCTCGAACGCCGAGCGCGAGCGCGGGAAGGCCGTCGTGGAGGTCATGCCGGTTCGCCCGCGTGGAACCACCACCAGCTGCGAGCACTGCGACGACCAGCCCGTCTGCACCTACGAGACCCGGGTCACGTTCTCAGACCGGGTCACCGGTGTCGACCTGCTCCACGGGCTCCCCGATGGCGAGTCGACGGACGTCGCCGTCGAACACCGCGAGTAGATCGCCACGAACCCTCTCACCACCCGCCAGCCATCCGCGAACCGCCCGACGGCCGCCGACAGCAGTATCCGAAGGTTGAAACGCGCCCATCACCTCCAGCGTATATGGAATACGAGGCACTTCTCGACCGAGCACACGCCGACCTCCCCGACAGACCGCAGGACGCGGGCAGCCGCCTCTCCGTTCCCGACCCCGCGGGCGAGACCGACGGCGCGTTCACACGACTCACCAACCTCCAGGCCATCGCCGACGCCCTCTCGCGGGACTCCCAGCACCTCCACCGGACCATCCAGCGGGAGCTCGGTACCAACGGTCAGTTCGACGGCAACCGCGCCCGCTACAACGGTTCGTTCTCCGTCTCGGACTTCGACGCGGCCATCCAGCAGTACATCGACGAGTACGTCACCTGCGGCGAGTGCGGCCTCCCCGACACGCGCCTCGTGACCGAGGACGGCGTCGACATGCTGCGCTGTGAGGCCTGTGGTGCCTTCCAGCCCGTCTCGAAGAGCAAGTCCCCGAGCAGCGCCGACGTCAACCCCGACGAGGTCGAGGAGGGGCGTACCTACGAGGTCAAGATCACCGGCACCGGCCGCAAGGGCGACGGTGTAGCCGAGAAGGGCAAGTACACCATCTTCGTGCCCGGCGCGCAGGAGGGCGACGTGGTCCAGATCTACATCAAGAACATCTCCGGCACGCTCGCGTTCGCCCGACTCGCCTGATTCGGCGGTTCTTCTCTTTCGAGCACGCCAACCGCCAGCGGTCGCTTCGCGCGGAGGGCGCACTCGAAAACGAGCACCCTCGGCTGACCGACCGCCGAGCGAATCCCCTATTCGCGCTCGATGAGCGTCGCGATACCCTGCCCGAAGCCGATGCACATCGTCGAGAGGGCCGTCTCCGCACCGGTCCGTTCGAGTTCGTGGACCAGCTTCGTCACGAGAGCCGCCCCGGTCGCACCGAGCGGGTGCCCGTGGGCGATGGCGCCGCCGTTGACGTTCGTTCGCTCCCACGGTGCGCCCGTCTCCTCGAGCCACGCGGCGACGACGCTCGCGAACGCCTCGTTCACCTCGAAGAGGTCGATGTCGTCGACCGTCACGTTCGCAGAATCGAGGAGCTGCCGGGTGGCCGGGATGGGGCCGGTGAGCATCATCACGGGGTCGACGCCGACGACCTCCTGGGCGACGATGCGGGCCATCGGCTCCCAGCCGTTGGCCTCGGCGACCTCGCGCGAGCAGACGAGCGTGGCGGCCGCGCCGTCGACGATGCCGGAGCTGTTGCCGGCGTGGATGACGCCCTCGCCCTCCTCGCGGAACGCGAGCGGAAGGTCGGCCAGGGTCTCCATGTCGGTGCCTGGTCTTGCGTGCCCGTCGCGCTCGACCGTGATGGGCTCGCCGTCGAGCGTCGTCTCGACCGGGACGACCTGGGAGTCGTAGCGGCCTGCCTCCCACGCCTCGCCCCAGCGTCGCTGGGAGTCCACGGCGAGCTCGTCGAGGTCGTCGCGGTCGAAGCCCCACGTCTCGGCGATGCGCTCGGCGGACTCGCCCTGCGGGACGGGTTCGGAGTAGTGCTCGCCGTAGGTGTCGGCCATCGAGCCCCCGTCCGACCCCATCGGCTCGCGGGTCATGTGCTCGACGCCGCCGGCGACGACCACGTCCTGGAAGCCCGCGGCGACCTGCCCGGCCGCGAAGTTGATGGCCTGCTGCCCCGAGCCGCACATCCGGTTGAGCTGTACGCCAGGCGGGCCATGGCGGCCCTCGTAGGACGCACCGGGGCCGGCATCTCCGGGTATCTCTTCGCCCCAGCCCGCCACGAGCGGTGCGATGCGAGCGATGTTCGACCCCTGGTCGCCCTTCGGGGTGACGCAGCCGTAGACGACGTCGTCGACGACCGCGGGGTCGAAGCCGTTGCGTTCCTCCAGCGCACGGAGCGGTGCTGCCGCGAGGTCCTGCGGGTGGGTGTCTTGGAACGCACCGTCGCGCTTCCCGAACGGTGTCCGCACCGCGTCCACGATGACTGGCTCGTTCATCGGTACAAACTGTACCACGATTTACTTGTTTCTTACGCCGGTCCGGGGCGACGCCACTGAACTCGGAACGGATTGGGTGTTCATTGGATAATCGGAGACAGAATCGGAGCAGCACCAGTTATAAGCGGTATAACTCGACGATGGAAAATTTTAATACCCCATAGCATGACTATCGAGGTACATGACGCGTACTCTCGTCGTGCGGAACGAGTCCCGTACCGGTGGCGACCACCGGTACGCCGCACACGGCGACAAGCCGTCGACCACGGTGACGGGTACGCCGCTTTCTCGCTGAGGCCCCGTCACGCCGGCCCCCGACGCCCGGCAGCACGTTGCTCCACTGTCAGCACGCCGTCGCGGCTGCTGCCAGGCGACCACGTGTGGAGGCACCGCCGTTCGACCGCCAGAGCCGACTCCACGAACCCATGACCGAGTTCACCTTCGAGACGGACGCCCAGCACGCCCCATACAACCTCGCGTACCTCGTCGACGACCGCAGCTACTGCTACCACCGGTTCGACGTGGACCCGGCGCACGACGACGGCGTCGTCGACCCCGACACCGGCCGCCGCGACGCACCCCCGGACTTCGGCGCCCGTCGCCGCGCTGTCGTCGCGTTCTACGGCCACCGGTGCGGTCGCTGTGCCGCACGGGTCGACACCGGGAGCGACGGCGACGCCGAGGTCGCGTACCTGTTCAGCGTCGCCGACGAGGACCAGGACAGTTGGGCCCTCCGCACCCTCGTCGCCGTCTGCGAGCCCTGCTACGACCTGCTCAGTACGGACTGCACGGACAGAATCGGCGGCTTCGGCGACGCCTACCGTCGCGCACCGCAGTTCCCCGCCTGGACCGGTGACCCCCGCGTCGCCGTCGAGCGACTCCCGCTCACCGGGCGCGAGGTCTGGTTCAGCGACCAGCTTCGCGAGCGGGTCGCCGTGGAGGGACCGACGGGCGAGAGCGTCAACGCCGACGCCGCCGCTGACGCCTGTCTCGCTCGCTCGACACCTGCCGCGGTCGCGGTCGCGCTCAACGAGGCGCTCGTCGCCGACGAACGCGGCCCGCTCTCGACGGCGACGCGCCGGCTCTCGGACCAGTGGGAGTCACTCGCCGACCGAGAACGGGACGCGTACGAGCAGCGTGCGGTCGACGCCGAGACGGTCGTCGGCGGTGGGTTCGAGCCGTGCATCGACCTGCAGCGTGCCTGAACACGGGGACGACTCCCGCGGAGCGGACCCGGGATGACCACCCGCCGACGCTCGGCCCTCAACCCGCCGACGCTCGGCCCTCCGCCAGTCTCAGACGCCGACGCTCTCGGGGTCGGTTCGGCGTCGCCCGAGGTACCACCAGACGCCGAGCAGTGCCACGCCGACGGCGGCGACGGCACCCCCCGCGGTCGGGCTGGTCGTCGCCCCCACCGAGACACTCGAGATGAGCGCGCCGCTCCCGAGTGCGAGGGCGAGGAAGCGCCCGACGCCCTGATCCAGCCGCGCCGCCACGACGCCCTCGACGTCCGCTTCGGTGACGTACTCCGCCCGGAGCGTCTCCTCGACCGCGCCGAGGTCGTCCGCGGCCGCCGCGCGCTCGTCGAGCGCCTCCACCTCGTCCGCGAGCGTCGAGATGGCGGTGTCGAGGCGCTCTTCGGCGTCCTGCAGGTCCGCCGCGGCCGCGGCGGACTCCTCGAGCGCTGTGACGCGCTCGCGCAGCTTCGCGACCCGCCCCTCGAGCTCGTTCAGCTCCGAGACGGTGGCGTGGGCCTCCACGACATCGTCGATGCGGGCGTCGAGCTCGGTCCCCGTCGTCTCGATGTCGGACTCCAGGCCCGTCCGGACTGCTTCGAGGTCGGTCGCCAGCGAGCGCTCTAGCGCCGCGACCGTCCGCGCCTCGGCCTTGCGCTCCTCCAGTTCGCGGGCGGCCCGGGCGACACGCTCTAGGTCGTCGGCCCGGGCGGCGTCGTCCGCGAGGTGGTCGAGTCTGTCGGCCAGTTCGCCGACCGCTGACTCCGAGGCGGCGCGGTCGTCGAGGTCGCGCAGCGACGCCGCGAGCGCCTGGACGCGCTCGGCTTCGGCGGCGGTCCGCTGGAGCGCGTCGAGGCGTTCCTGGACGGTCGAGACGGTGCTCGCGTCGGCCTTCAACCCGTAGAGGTCGGTGATGCTCTCCTCGAGTCCGTCCAGCTCCGCGGTGAGCTGGTCCCGCTTGCGCTTCGCCCGGGACTGCAGGTGGTCGACGAAGGAGGAGGTCGAATCGGCGAGCTCGAGGTTCAGCTCGTTGCGGAGCAGTTCGCGGTCGGCCTCGTCGACGCGGTCGTTCCGAAAGGCCGCGACGAGCGCGCCGACCACGTCGTCCTCGGCGTCGAGCCGCCGGTCCGCTGCGGGTGGCTCGCTGTCGCCGTCGGCCTCGCTCGAGCTGTCGGTCGGCGTGTCGCCCGAGTTCGGGTCGTCGTTCGCGGGTGCCGCGCCCGCGGGCTCTTCGAGGTCGAGTGTCGGGGGGTCGCCGTCGACCTCGTCGGACGCGTCGTCGGCGGGCGCGGCGGACGCGGTGTCGTCGTCGCTCCGGCTGGCGGTATCTCGACCGGCGAACGACTGCTCGATGGACGAGAGGTCCATATCGCGCTCCCAGTCCGCCGGTTCGTCGTCGAGAGTCGGCCCCTCGGGACCAGACGGTGCGTCGGTGTCCTCGTCGGCGTTCGAGGCGGACCGGCTGGCTCCGTCCCCGCCGAGGACCGTGAGCTCGGGCTCGCTCGCGAACGCGGCCGGGTCGGGGACGGACGCGGTGCGGAGGCCGACCACCGTCTCGACCCGGTCGTTCGGGGCGAGCGAGCAGCGGAACTCCACCCCTTCGCTCGTCTTCTGCCACTGGTCGGCCTCGTAGTCGGCGTGGAAGCCCACGTCGTCGGACTCGATACCCGGGGGCATCGTGTCCCGGAGGGAGACCGCGACGGCGGTGTCGGCGTTCGACTCGATCTCGTACCTGACGACCGGGATGGCCGCCGCGTCGTCGGAGAGGCGCTTTGCCACGCGCACCGCGTCCGTCCTGACGACGGTCGGCGAGCCCCCGTCACCCGTCGCAGCACCCGACGGACGTGAACGTTGCCCAGACATATATTTCACAGGACACTGCATTCATTTTAGTCTATCGGACAGAGATGTCGATGGGGCTGAGATTCCGTCGAGAAACGGGGTCGGAGCTGCTCGTTACTTGTTCTGCGGCGGCGCGACGAGAACCGGACGGTCCGCGTCGAGGATGATGCCCTGCGTCGTCGAGCCGAACAGGGCCTTTCCGGCGGGCGAGCGCCGGCGGCCGCTCACACAGATGCAGTCGACGTCCCTGTCGGCCGCCTCGTCGAGAATCTCCGGGGCGGGGTCCCCGCTGGACTCCGAGAGCGAGTAGTCGATACCGGCTTCGTCGAGCACGTCACGGACCGCGTGGACCGTGGCGAGCTGGGTCACGGACGCCCCCTCGGGGTTGTCCCGGAAGACGTGGAAGATAGTGACGCGGACGGAGTCCGGAGCGTCCGGAAGGTCGACGACCGCCTCAGCCTGGGAACGTGCGCGCTCTTCCGCCGTGTCGAGTGCCAGCAGTACCTCGTACATACCCACCGCTACACCCGTGGGTGGCTTATCTTTGGGGGGTGATTTGCACGGGTTGGTTACGAGACGCCCCCGACCCCGCTGTCTGCGTCGGGGAGGTCGTGCTTCTCGACCTCGATGCCGAGCTCCTCGAGCGCGGCCGCCATGTGCTCGTCCTGTGCGTACTCCGCACCGTCCGCCTCGCGGATGCGCTGGGTCGTCGCCAGCACCTCGGCCCGCCGCTCGTCGGGGAACTCGTACTTGTCGGTGGCGAGTTCGATGACGAGCCCGTTGTTGTCGGTGGTGTACAGCGAGTGGAAGATGCCCCGGTCGAAGATGTTGTAGCCGCGGCCGTCCGCCTCGATGGCGTCGACCATCTCCTGGAACCGGTCGGGCGCGACGCTGAACGCGAGGTGGTGGACGCCGCCGACGCCGGTCCGCTGCGGGCCGGCGTTCGACGGGCGGTCGTCGCTCACGAAGAACGTGAGGATGCGCCCGTCGCCCGTGTCGAAGAACAGGTGCGTCTGTGACGGGTCGTCGAGGTTCGGCTGTCGGAGCACGAGTGGCATCCCGAGCAGGTCGCGGTAGAACGCCACGGTGTCCTCCTCGTTGCTCCCGATGATGGTCATGTGGTCGGTGCCGGTGGTGCGGAACGGACTGTCCGGTGCCTCGGCCGTGACCGGAATCTGGTCGTCTCCCATGGTATCCGGTGTAGTCCACGAAGACGAATATACCTGCCTCCAAACGACGCAGGTGACGCCACTGTAACCGGGTCAGCGCCGGTAGTGGCGCTCCCACTTCGGCACCGAGCGTCGGTAGAGGGCGATGCCGATACCGCCGACGAGGACACCGCCGACGCCGAGTGCGACCAGCAGTTCGGTCGAGACGGGTGCGAGCACCAGCCCCACGATGAGGATGGGGACGAGGACGACGGCGAGTGCGACCCCGAACCCGGCGAACAGCACCGTGTCGAACAGGAACTCGTTCGGGTCGAAGCCCGCCAGCGCGACGGTCACGCCGAACAGGTAGAGTGCGAGCCCGACCAGCAGCACGAGCCCGACGACCGCCTCCGGAAGCCGTGCACCCTGCCAGACGACCGCGAGGAGGAAGTAGCCGACGCAGGTCGGGATGCCGAGCACGAGGAACGCCCGGAACTTCGCCCGGACCACGTCGGCGACCGACACCGGATAGAGCTGGTAGCTGGCAACGTCGTCGTACATCGTGATCCAGTTGTAGGTGGTGAAGGCCGAGAGCGCGAGGATGGCCCCGAACGAGACGCCGGTCGACGGTTCGAGCCCGGTGATGGTCTCGGCGAGGTCGATGAGCAGCCAGCTCACCGCAAAGAGGATACCGCCGGAGAACAGCACCTTGCCGAGGCCGCCGCTGGACCGCTGCACGTCCAGCAACGTCTTGACGGTCAGGCCGTCGGCGTCGAACGGGAGCCGGGCCTGCCAGCGCGGGAACGTCCGGCCGGCGGTCCGGGCGGCGCGCTCGTAGCCGGTGTCGTAGACGGCGATGCCGGCGGCCGCGAGCAGCGGAATCGGCGCGAGGGCGACGACGACCTCCGGAAGGGTCGCCCCGTCGAACAGCCCGTACGGCGTGAACCGGACGAAGTCGACGCCGGAGACGAAGGCCAGTCCCGCACCGGCGGCGAGACCGAGCAGGAGGAGTCGGCCGGACGTCCCGCGCGTCGAGAGGCCGATGGCGGCGAAGGTGATGGTCACGCCGAGCAGGAACATCGCGGTCGTGGTCGCCCACGCCGTGGGAATCGCGAGCGCGGCCAGGTCGCCCGAGACGACGGCCGGCGTGAAGCCGACCGCGATGGGGAACAGGAACAGCACGGCGTAGTACACCGCGTCCTTCAGCAGGAACACGCTCAGGAGCCGGCGCTGGGAGACCGGCAGCGTGCGGGCACTGAACACCAGCATCGTCACGTCGCCGAGCACGTCACGCATCGCGTCCTGGCCGACGAATCCGGTCGAGCCGGTGCGCAGGCCGAAGAAGAGCGCGAGCCCGTGGACGCCGGCGAGTATCGCGGTGATATCCGTGCCGGTGGTAGTGAGCAGCGACACCGCCCCCGCGGTCAGCAGCGCGACGAACACGGGGAAGCCGGCGAACCGGCTGCCCCCGAACAGTTCGCTGTGGAGCCGCCACTCCTCGCGGAGCATCTCGACGAACAGCCGGCGGTTCAGGCTAGTCATCGCCGGGCGTCGCCGCGGGTTCGGTCCACTCCTCGTCGCTCCCGACGTTGGCGACGAACGTGTCGAGCAGCGACTCCTCGGCGTCCATCTCGCCCGGCCGCCGGTCCGCGATGAGACGGCCCTCGTAGACGATGCCGACGCGGCTGCAGATCTCCTCGGCGACCTCGATGTGGTGCGTCGAGATGAACAGCGTGTTCCCCCGGTCGCGGTAGTCCTGCAGGTAGCGCTTCACGCGCTCCTGGACGATGGGGTCGAGGTTGGCGAGTGGCTCGTCGATGAACACGACCTCGGGCTCGTGGAGGAAGGCCTGGGTAATCATCACCTTCTGCTGCTGTCCCCGAGAGAGGTCCGTGCTGAGCGTGTCGAGCTTCTCGGTGAACGAGAGTCGCTGTGCCCACTGCTCTACGCGCTCGTCCAGCACGTCGGCCGGGACGTCGCGGACGGTCGCGACGAAGTCGAAGTACTCCCGGGGAGTCATGAAACTCGGCGGCGACTCCTGTTCGGGCAGGATGCCGACGTGGCGTCGCGTCTCGACCGGGTCGGCCACGGGGTCGTGGCCGAGCACCGACGCGGTGCCGGAGTCGGGCTGCAGCTGCCCGGTCAGGATGCCGATGGTCGTCGTCTTGCCCGCGCCGTTCGGTCCCAGCGCCCCGAACAGCTCGCCGTCCTCGATGTCGAGCGTGAGGTCGGCGAGCGCGGTGACGTCACCGTAGGTCTTCCGGAGGTTCTCGGTTCGGATCGCACTCATCAGTCGTTCGATGTAACGTATCGAAACATAAAGACCGTTCTGCCCGCGGCGCTAATGGCTCGCTAGCCGGTTCCCACGCAGAAACAACGGACCAGGAAGCCCCCTTTCGGACTCGCCGGTCAGTTGGTGCGGCCGTCGCGGACCCGTTGTCCGAGCCGCTGAAGTGGCCTCGTCCCGGTGTACAGCTGGACCAGGAGCGAGGTGATCATCGCGACGGAGAACACGAGTGCGACCCCGATGGGACCCACGTCCGCGAGCAGCGGAACGCCGAGGTCCGCGGCGATGACGCTCGCCATCGCCGCGAGCCCGAGCAGCAGATAGTGTTGGTACCACGGCAGCCCCGTGTTGCTCATGACCGCCGTGTAGGGTACGAGCTCGTCCGCGAGGTCGGTGAGCGCCACCGACTTCGTGTTCGAGTCGTACTTCACGATGCCCAGCCCGTCGAGCTTCGGTAGGTGGGTCTGGTGCAGGGATGCGTAGACGCTGTCGCGGATGTTCCGCGGTGGCGGCGACTCTCCGGTCTCCTCGGCGGCGATGGACTCGGAGAGCTCGCGGAGCGTCGATGCCCCCCCGTTTCGACGGAGCTGTTTGAGTACGAGTCTCCGACGCTCGTTGCTCAGTACGGAATGTATCTCCCCCTCTTCGAGCGCTGTCGCGTCGACAGCGCGTTCGGTACGACTAATCGCTGGCGTGCTGATTGACACCTCTCTTCTCCCCCGGTGTGAAACAGGGTATCAACCGTTATAGCTCTACGCCCTGTATGGCCAACACGTTTATATACAGCTCCGGTTTCAGCGAACCGGCCACAACAGCTCGTTACTGGCCACAACCGCCGGTTAACGATGTCTTACGGTTATCTATACTGGTTTCCCACCGCTGACCGGTCAGGTTGCGCGACCGGACACCCAACAGTTAACCCGAATCCAGACACTGCCTCGGATATGCACGTACTCGTCCCGATCGACGGGTCCGAGCCGAGCACCCGTGCGCTGGCGTTCGGCATCGACCTGGCGGGCCGGTTCGACGGGGAACTCGACGTGGTCCACGTGGGGGACCCCGAGGTCGAGGTGACGGAACAGCTGCTCGAGGATGCCCGCGAGCAGTGCGGGGAGGCCGGTGTCGACGCGACGGTCGACGCCGTCCCGGAACCGACGAACGAGTCGCGGCTCCACTACGCGACGAAGGTCGGCGGCCGGATACTCGAGCTCGCCGAGGAACGCGGTGTCGACCACATCGTGATGGGGAGTCACGGCCGCTCCGGGGTCGACGAGTACGTCCTCGGGAGCGCGGCCAAGACCGTACTGGACGCACAGGAGTATCAGGTGACGGTCCTGCCGTGAGGCCGACGGGGGGTCCGGCTCGACACCGGTGGGTGGTTCGCCTGGGACGCTCCCCGTCGGAATCCACAGGAGTTGGCGTGCCGTCTGCGACGGTTCGCAACTCGTAAGACCACCGCAGTCGGTTGTTGTGATAATGGTACTCGGCGGTCTCCTTCCCGACACGACGCCAGTGCACGTGGCGGTCCTCGTCGTCACCACAGTGATGATCTGGTTCGGCAGTGGCTGGCTGGAGAGTTCCGCCGAAGAGCTGTCGGCGTACTACGGGTTGCCGGACGTCGTGCAGGGCTCTATCGTCGTCGCCGTCGGGTCGAGCTTCCCGGAACTGGCGAGCGTCGTCGTCACCGCACTCGGTGGGTCGTTCGGGATGGGCGTCGGCGCGGTCGTCGGGTCGGCCATCTTCAACATCCTCGTCATCCCGGCGCTCTCCGGCATCGCGGTCGATGAGACGCTCGACTCGAACCGCACTATCGTCTACAAGGAGGCCCAGTTCTACATGCTGGCGGTCTCCACACTCGTGATAACGTTCGCGTTCGCAGTCATCTACTTCCCCGTCGAGGGCGCGACGGAGCTCGAGGGGAGCGTGACGCGGCCGCTCGCGGCCATTCCGCTCCTCCTCTACGGGCTGTACCTGTTCATCCAGTGGCAGGACGTCGGCGACCACGAGAGCGACGACAGCGGCAGCGGGGTAGCGGTCGTCCGCGAGTGGGGCCGACTGGCGGGCGGCCTGCTCATCATCCTGGTCGCCGTGGAGTCGCTCGTCGGCGCGGTCGAGGGGCTGAACGCCGCGTTCGGCATCCCGGAGTTCATCGCCGGCGTCACCATCATCGCCGCCGCGACGAGTCTCCCCGACGCACTGGTCAGCGTCAGGGCGGCACGCGACGGGCGGGGAATCACCAGTCTCGGGAACGTCCTCGGCTCGAACACGTTCGACCTGCTCGTGGCCATCCCCATCGGGGTCCTCATCGCCGGGAGTTCGACCGTCTCGTTCACCGTCGCGGCACCGATGATGGGTGTCCTGACGGTGGCGACGATACTCCTGTTCACGCTGCTCCGGACCGACCTGCGGCTCACGACGGTCGAATCCTACGTCTTACTGCTCGCCTACATCATCTTCGTGGGGTGGGTCATCGGCGAGACCATCGGCATGTTCGGACTCATCAAGGGCTGAGGGCGACGGGCATACCCGGTCGACGGCGATGCAGCCCGGAGACAGCTTCTTTGTGGTCCGGTCCTCAGTGCGGGCGTGGACGCAGTCGAGCTCTCGACCGTCGTGGACGTGCCCCGCGAGGAGGCGTTCGAGTTCCTGCTGGACTTCACGAACCACGAGCGCTACTCGGAGTACGTCTCGGACGTGACCAGACGCGGCGACGGCTCCGTCGGGACCCGTTTCGACATCACGCTCCAGTGGTGGAAGCTCTCCTACACGCTGACGCCGGCCGTGACGGGGCTCGACCGCCCGAATCGCATCGACTGGCGCATCCCGAAGGACGTGCACGCGAGGGGCTACTGGGGGCTGGAGCCCGCCGACGAGAGACCGGACGCGGCGGACGCTGCAGCCGACGGTGGCCGGTCGACCGGGGAGGACGGCCCCGCGACCCGGATCCGACTCCGCATCGAGTTCGACCGCCAGCGGTCCCGCCTCGGCCGGCTCCGCCTCCCGCCGATGGTCTCGACCGACTGGGTGCTCCGGCGCATCAAACCTCTCGCCGCCCGCGAGGCACAGCAGGTGTTCGAGCGGGCCGTCGCCGACCTCGAGGGCGAACGCCGCCCGGTGGACCTCGAGTTCCACGTTCGCCCGTCGACCATCTGACCGGAGCCCGTCACCGATTCGGCATCACAGACCGGGTCGCTCTTGTGGGTCGGCTTCCTGAGCCGCACCCATGGACGGAGCGCTCGGACCGCCCGAGAAGATGGCCGAGCAGGCCGACGAGCTGACGCCGATGATGCGGCAGTACTTCGAGCTGACCGGGCGCTACGACGACGCGCTCGTGCTGTTCCAGGTCGGCGACTTCTACGAGACGTTCTGCGAGGCCGCAGAGGTCACGAGCCGAATCTGCGAGGTGACGCTGACCAAGCGGGAGGACTCGACGGGCCGCTACCCGATGGCGGGCGTGCCCATCGACAACGCCGAGAGCTACATCGAGTCGTTGCTGGAGGCCGGCTACCGGGTTGCGGTCGCGGACCAGGTGCAGGAGCCGGCGGAGACGACGGGGGTTGTCGACCGGGCGGTCACCAGGGTCGTCACGCCCGGCACGCTCACCGAAGACGAACTGCTCGCCTCGGCGGACAACAACTTCGTCGCCTGTCTCACCCGGAGCGCGGACCCGGACGACGACCCCGCCACAACCGAGGAGTACGGCTTCGCGGTGCTCGACGTGTCGACGGGCGACTTCTACGCGACCGCGCCGCCGTCGCCGGCGGCCGTCACCGACGAGGTCGGACGGTTCGACCCCGCCGAGGCCATCGTCGGCCCCGAGGTCGGCAGCGACGCGTTCCCGGCGGACTGCATGGTTTCGCCGTTCGACCGAACCGCCTTCGACGTCGACGCCGCCGCCGAGAAGGTCCGCGAGTACTTCGGCGACCCGGACAGCCTGCTCGCGGGCGAGGCCGAGGTCCGGGCCTGCGGCGCGCTGCTCGCGTACGCCGAGTACGCACGCGGTGGGGCCGGCGAGCCGGCGACGGACGACTCGGCGGACACAACTGCCCCGGCGGACGGCCACCTCGACTACCTCAACCACCTCACGAGGTACGACCCGCGGGAGTACATGGTGCTCGACCCGACCGCCCTCGCCAGCCTCGAGCTGTTCGAGCGCCGCGCGGTGCGAGGCGTCGAAGGCGCGACGCTGGCGGACGTGCTCGACGAGACGGCCTGCGCGATGGGCCGCCGTCGGCTCACGGACTGGCTCCGCCGGCCGCTCGTCGACGAGGAGCGCATCGCCGGTCGCCACGACGCCGTCGGCGAGCTCAGCCGGGACCCCGCCACGCGGGAGCAGCTCCACGAACTGCTGCGGGACGTGTACGACGTGGAGCGGCTCATCGCCCGCGTCTCCCGCGGTCGCGCCAACGCTCGGGACCTCCGCTCGCTGAACGACACCCTCGACGTGGTGCCGGAGCTGAAGGCGACGCTCGCCGACGCCGACTGCGATCGCCTCGTCGGCCTGCGCGACGGGCTCGACGAACTCGAAGACGTTCGGGACCTCGTCGGGCGAGCTATCCGCCCCGAACCGCCAATCGAGGTGACAGAGGGCGGTGTGATTCGGGAGGACTACGACGACCGGCTCGACGAGCTCCGCGAGACCGAGCGGTCGGGCAAGCGGTGGATCGACGAGCTCGAAGCACAGGAGCGCGAGCGCACCGGCATCGACTCGCTGAAGGTCGGGCACAACCAGGTCCACGGCTACTACATCGAGGTGACGAACCCGAACCTCGACGCCGTGCCTGAGGACTACCAGCGCAGACAGACGCTCAAGAACTCGGAGCGGTTCTACACGCCGGAGCTGAAGGAGCGCGAGGACGAGATATTCCGGGCGGAGCAGCGCGCCGACGACCTGGAGTACGAGCTGTTCCGCGAGGTGCGCGAGGCGGTCGCCGCCGAGACCGAGCGCGTCCAGCGCCTCGCCGACCGGGTCGCCGCGCTCGACGTGTTCGTCGCCTTCGCCACGGCGGCAGCGCAGTACGACTACTCGCGCCCCACCTTCTCCGAGACCGGCATCGACATCGAGGCCGGCCGCCACCCCGTCGTCGAGCGCACCCAGGACTCGTTCGTCCCGAACGACGCCAGCTTCGACCGGGACGAGTACCTCGCCGTCGTCACCGGCCCCAACATGAGCGGGAAGTCGACGTACATGCGGCAGGTCGCTCTCATCTGTATCATGGCCCAGGCCGGCAGCTTCGTCCCGGCGGCCGCGACCGACCTCCGCATCCTCGACCGGGTGTTCACCCGCGTCGGCGCGAGCGACGACATCGCCGGCGGGCAGTCGACCTTCATGGTCGAGAT
The DNA here is from genome assembly GCF_900103505.1 of Haloarchaeobius iranensis. Classification (GTDB taxonomy): domain Archaea; phylum Halobacteriota; class Halobacteria; order Halobacteriales; family Natrialbaceae; genus Haloarchaeobius; species Haloarchaeobius iranensis. The sequence continues at coordinate 84,844 of NZ_FNIA01000004.1, read as the reverse complement.
GACCGAGCTCGCGGACATCCTCCGGGAGGCCAGCGAGGACTCGCTGGTCCTGCTCGACGAGGTCGGCCGCGGGACCTCGACGGCCGACGGGCTCGCCATCGCCCGCGCCGTCACCGAGTACGTCCACGACGAGCTCCGGGCGACGACGCTCTTTGCGACGCACCACCACGAGCTGACCGAGACGGCCCGGGAACTCGACGGCGCGTTCAACCTCCACTTCTCCGCCACGGAGACCGACGACGAAGTGCGGTTCAACCACGAGGTGGGCCGCGGCCCAGCCACCGCGTCCTACGGCGTCGAGGTGGCCCGTGCGGCCGGCGTCCCGACCTCGGTGCTCGACCGGTCGCGGGAGCTGCTGGCGCGGACGACGGACGAGTACGGTGCGGAGGCTGCGGACGAGCGTGCCGTGCCGGACCCGGGCGGACCCGGTGAGCACGGAGCCACGCCGGACCGGTCGCCGGACGACGACGACGACGTCAGGGCCGCCGTCGCGGACCGCCTCCGGGCGATAACCGTCGCGGATACGACGCCGATGGAGGCACTCCGCCTGCTGGACGAACTCAAGCGCGAACTGGAGTAGCGGCTGTCCAGAATATTCAAAGAGATAGATAGGTACCCGGATGCCCGTCGTAGTACGGCCTGGTTGTTGTGGTCCTCAGGGCCTCGAAACGGTCGGCTACCCCTGATTCTTCTTCTAACCTACGAAAAGTTACTCCTGTCTTTAAATAGAACAGTCGTGAACGTACGGTTGCTAGCGGCGATAGCTAGTGGAGGATACCGATGCAATACACGTTCAACGGAACCCTGTGCAGACGGCCGTGTCCCGGGATGGAAGAACCGATGGCAGATACGACGGTGGTGCTCTACCGTGCCCCGGACGAGGAGGGGATAACGAGGGCGGCATCGGCGCGCACCAAGCAGACCTTCAGGGTCGGGACCGAGGGGGAGCTGGAAGAGCAGACCCGTGGCCGCCTGGCGAGCGCGGAGACCGACGGCTCGGGCTCGTTCTCGGTGACGCTCGACCAGAAGGCGGACGAGTACTTCGGCGACCCCATCGTCGTTGCGGCCCGGATTCCCGACCCCGCCGGCGGCGACGACGTCGTCCACGCGACAGTCACCGTCGTCCAGCCCGACTGGATGGAGGGCCAGGAGGGGATGGTCGCGGAGTGGGACGAGTGTCTGACCGAGAGCCAGTGGTGTTCGGTCCTCGAGGCCTTCGACACGTGGATGGTCTGTGGGCAGGTGACCACCTGCGCCGACGAGGAGGAACCGACGGTCCCGGTGCCCGACCTCAGCGTGACCGCCTTCGACGCCGACATCATCCAGCGGGACGAGCTGGGGACGGCAACGACGGACTCGGGTGGCTGGTACAGCATCTACTACTCCCGGGAGGACTTCGAGGAGACCCCCGCACCGTTCATGCCCATCGAGTTCAGGGGCGGGCCGGACCTGTTCTTCCGGGTCGCCTCGTCCGGCGGGAGCACCCTCATCGACGAGGAGCCCAGCGACGGGCGCGAGCCGGGCCGCGAGGACGTCGGGCACTGCGCTCACGTCGACCTCTGTGTGGACTTCACCCCGGGCGACGGCGACGACCCCATCCCGACCGCCTGGACCCGCGTCGGCACCGCGTTCGACGTCGACGCCGACTTCGACGACGACGGCTACGCCGGCTCGATGAAGTGGGGGCTGACCGGCACCTTGCGGATGACCGGGAGCACCCCCCGGTCGACCGGCGGCGGCAACGACGTCGAGTACCGGTTCCTCGTCTCGACGACGACCGCGGACAACTCGGACCCGCCGCTGTCCTCCGGAGCGTTCACCGCTGCAGTCGGCGACCAGAACAACCCCAACCTGCTCGCCCAGTCCGTCGAGGTCGGGATGCTCGTCCGGTTCACCGCGAGCGGGCTCGAGCGCTACTCGGTGACGGCGACGCGTGACGACATGGACAACCAGGGCTGGTTCAACATCAACGACGCCATCCAGCGGACGTTCGACGAGGAGGGCATCCCGCCGAGTGCCCGAAGCTCGTTCAGCTGGCTCGACACGGACGTCCTGCTGGGTATCGACACCGAGCACCTCACGACCGAGTCGGACGTGCCGGACGGTGCGGCCCAGGCGGGCGACGACATCGACCCGGCCGACGAGATCGGCGTCGAGACGTTCTCGTTCCGGTTCGAGGCGCGCGAGGTGACCCCCAGCGGTGGCATCTCGTACCTCCCGGCACACGGCCAGACGCTGAACCGTGCGGTCGTCGACAACACCAGCGCGTTCCGGAAGCTCGAACTCCCCCAGCAGGCCAGCGGTGCGTGTGACCCCATCTCGACGGACGACGTCGACCTGGCCTACACCATCCACCATCCCCATCTCAGGGACGCCGAGATACAGCTGAAGCCGAACAACGCGGGCTGGAACGAGCTCGAGGACACCGAGACCGGGAGCGACGTCGACTCAGAGGTGTCGTTCTACAGCGCCACGCTGTCGGGCTCGCAGCTCAAGGCCATGCAGTCCACCCACTACAACGCCGAGTTCGACATCGCCGACGAGGTCCCCGAGGAGTGCAGCTACATCGTCGAGTTACGCACCAGGAAGCGGCTCCACACCGGAAGCAGCTCCGCGAACTGGTCGCGGCTGCCGCCGATCTCGTTCTGGGCCGAGTGACGGCCGACGCCGCCGGTCAGACCGGCGCGTCGAACTCGTTCCCGCACTCCGGACAGCGGAGACGGTGCTCGCCGCCCTCCGTGTCCATGAGGAACCGGAGCGTCTCCGAGTCGCCACACTCCCGACACGCCATCGGGACGCGGATGTCCTCGCTCGGCTTCGGCGCGCCGAGCGCGATGACGACCGCGTCCTCGTCGCCGTCGTTGACGCTCGTCTGGAAGTCGCCCGGCGCGAAGCGGACGACCTCGTGTTCGCCGACCACGAACTCGTCATCGGGCGTCTCGAAGGTCACCTCGCCCTCGACCACGTAGAACACCTCCTCCTGGTCGAAGTGGGCGTGCATCCCACCCGAGAGCGACTCCCCGGGCTCGATGGCGTAGTAGTTGATGGCGAGGTCCTCGGTCCCCAGCGGGTCCGAGAGGCCGCGCCGGTCGAGCTCCGAGCCGTCCATGAACGCCGGTTCCACGTCGTCGATGTCGACCTTCTCCATGCGCCGGACTGCGGCCGGCAGCCAGAAAAGTCCACCCGTCGCGGCGAGGCGCTCGGTACGAGTCGGCGGTCCGACTCAGTCCTCGCCGGGGGGTTCGACCGCCGAGAACTCCAGCCCGCGCTCGGCGAGCATCCGCCGCGCGCGCTCGGTGACCGACGGCGCGACGAGGATACCCCGGACCGTGGCATCGGCGTGGAGGTCCCGCTCCAGGGCGTCGACGTACCTGCTCAGCTGCCCGACCGCGTCGGGCCCGACGCGCTTGCGCTTGAGCTCGACGACGACGACGTTGCCGTCCGCGTCCTCCCCGAAGATGTCGACCGCGCCGGCGGCGGTCCGCCGCTCGGTCACGAGCGGCTGGAACCCCGGTTCGACCAGCCCCGGCGATTCGAGGATGCGCTGCCGGAGGTCCGCCTCCGAGCCGGTCAGCGACAGGCTCTCGCCGTCGTCGACGGCGAACGCGGACACCTGCCGGACCGACTCGAACGCGACGACCAGCTCCTCGTCGGGGTTCGCCCGGGTGCTGACCAGCCGGAGCGCGTCGTCGTCCGCGTCCCGCTCGACGCGTTGCGAGCACCCCGGCGGTTGCCAGTTCACCGGCTGCTGCCCCTCGTCGGTGTGGACCAGCACCGTCCCGTCGGGCTTGGCGGTGACGTGGCGGTCGCCCGGGCCGAGCGTGCTCGACGCCCGACCCTCGTAGTCGACCGCGCAGCGCCCGAAGACGGTGAGCAGGTCGCCGCCCGCCAGCGCGTCCGCCATCGCCGCCTCCGCCCGCGCCAGGGATGGCTCGACGACGGTCCTGACCCCGCTTCCGGTTCGCTCCCGTGACACTGCCCCTATCTCGGGGGCGGCGGTACAAAAGCCGCACGCGTCGGGGGCGCGTTCTCAGGATGCCAGCAGCACCGTCCGGCCCTCGGCGGCCCACTCCCGGAGTCGGGTCCGGAGATGCTCGCGGGCGGTGGGCTCGTCTACGGTCCCGCACTCGTGGAGCACGCGCACCGTGTCGGCGACGCCCCGGAACCACGCCGAGATGCGGGCAGCATCCCTGACTGGGTCACGCCCGCGCCGGACCGAGACCAGCGCGCCGTCGCCCATGGGCTCTGCGTCGTCCAGTGCCCGGGCGAACCAGCAGGGCTGGAACGCGCGGACGTCGCCGGTCCGCGAGACGACGAACGCGGCCTCGTACTCCAGGAAGTCGAAGCGTTTGGGGAGGCCGTCGAGCGCGCGGATGGAGCCCCGCGGTTCGGGGTCGACCGGCGCGTCGTGGTCCGGCGGGACCTCGGGTCGCTCGCCGTCGACCAGCGCCTCGTGCGCTGCCTGCTCCCAGTCGGCGTCGGCCCCGAACGGGCTGTCCGGGCCGAGGTCGTCGGACAGCGCGAACCCGAGCGCGCCCCACTGCGAGTGATGGAGCGAGTACGTCCCGTCGGCGCGGCCGTAGGCTACGAGCGCGCGGTGGCCCATGGGCTCGTCGTCGTCGAGAGTGCGGTCGGAGGGCTGGCAGCCGAACGACGTGGGGTCGGTGTCATCCACCCGTCACTGGTCCCGGTATCGTTCATAAACGGTGGGATGGGGAGTCGGGCCGTCTCGCGGTTGCGGTAGGTTCGATCGGAGTTTCAGCTTGCTGAAAGCACTTACCGGTTCGTCCCGGTTTCCCGGGTATGAACCGACGGACGCTTCTCGCACTCTGTTGCGCTGTCGTCCCGGCGAGCGGCTGTCTGGGGGACGGTGACTCGCCGGGGGGCGGGACGGACACGGCCCGGACCTGGACGGCGACCACACCGGGGCGCACGACGGCGAGCGGAGCCAACGAGACCGCGGTCACGGTTGCGGAGTCGGCCACGATAGGCGGGGGGAGCGTGACGGTCGAGACGGTCGCGACGACGGAGTCGTTCGTCCACTTCACGACGCCCGACTCCAAGGGCGTCTCCGCCGAGCAGCAGTACGTGTTCGGTCAGGTCGCACTCGACGGTGTCGCACCCACCAAGGACGCCTTCGTGCTTGACGTGGGGACGACCACGCCGATGACGGCGGTGGCTCGCTCCTGTTCGAAGTGCCCGAATCGCTCGACGCCGAGGAGGGTCGAATCGAGCTGTCGGTCGCCGGCGAGACGGTCGCCTGGACGCTCCCGCCGGCCGTGCTCGCGTCGCTCCGGCGCGCACCGCCGTCGTTCGAACTTCTGGCGTTCGACGTCGAGCCGTCCGACAGCCGTGGCTCGGCCACGTTCACCGCCACCGTCGAGAACACGGCCGAGGTGGACGGCGCCTTCCGTGCGACGCTCAACCAGAGCGGACCGGGGTACGCGCCCCTGGCAACACTGGACGTCCCGGTCGGTGCCGGCGAATCGGTGACGGTAGAGCGGACGGAGTCGCTGTCCGGGGGGACCGGCGGGGAGTGCCGGTTCACGTTCGACTGGCCCGGCGGCACCGAGGCGCGGGTGGTCGACTTCGAGGAGTGAATCGGGACGAAGCAGTTTACAATAACTGCCTGTAGATAGACGAGTAGAGGATGCGGCGAATTGAGTGGCGTTTCGACGCGACAACGTCGACACTGCACCGGGGCCTGGCAGCCCTGCTGTTCGCCTCCTTCGGCGGTGTTTCGCTGCTGCTCACGTACACCCTGAGTCTGGTCGTGCTCGGGAGCGTGGCCGGAGTCGCCGAACGGCCGTTCTCGGTCGTGGTCGGGCTGGTCGTCGCCGTGGCGTACTGGCTCGGCCTCGACGGGCAACTGGACGGCCTCTGGCCGTTTCGTGACTACAGCGTCCACCTCCTGCTCGTCGCCTCAGTCGTCGGCGTGGTCGGGCTGGCGGCCGCCGCGACCGTCTCGTTCGACGCACTCGTCGGCTCGTTCCTCGTCGTGTTCGTCCCCTCGGCGCTCCTCCACGGGACCTGCCGCTCGGCGGGGTCGGTTGACCTCGATACCGGTCTCGTCGAGGTGAACGGTCGTCGCACGACGGTCTCGGACGTCGAGTCTGTCCGGACGGTGTCGTGCGGCGTCGCGACCGTGGTCCGGTTCGAGCTAACGACCGACGCGGACGCACCGCTGTCGACGCCGTTCGTCGTTCGACCCGGTACGGCCCGGGCCCTCCGCCAGCTGCTCGAACCCGACGCTGGGTAACACGAGGTACCGTCGAGTTCACCGCAACCGCGGCGCGAGCGCACCCAGCAGCTTGTTCTCGGCGCGGCGAAGGTGCTCCTCGGCGGTACGGCGGTCCACGCCGAGCGCCTCGCCAAGGTCGGCCGTCGTCGCCTCGCGGGGGATCTCGTAGTAGCCGGCCTCGAACGCGGTCACGAGCGCCTCGCGCTGGCGCGGGCTCAGGTCGGGGAGGACGGCGTCGAGGTCCACAAGCGGCGACCGTCGAGACGGCCGCGCACGGTCGTGCTTTGCCTCGACGGTCACGTCGTGGTCCGCGGCGATGTCGTGGTAGAACCCGGTGAGGTTCGCGGGGTCGAGCGCGAGCACGCGGACGACCTTCGCGCCGCGCTCGTACCGGATCGGCGGGACGAGCAGGCAGTCGTTGGCGGCGACGTACGGCTCGATGGTGTCGTCGTGCTCGCGCAGACAGTCGGCGGTGACGAGCAGCAGTTCGTCGTCGTGGGCGACGGCGTCCGAGACGCCGACGGCGGCCTCGACGTGCTCGCGGACGCCCTCTGCGGGGCCGCGCACGTGGAGCAGGTCCCGGTGGTCGTTGCACCAGAGCTCGACCGAGGCGTCCGTGCCGGCCGTGGCGGCGGCGTAGGGGCTGTCGTCGGCGATTCGGGCCGTGACCTCGTGCATAGCCGACGTTTCGCACGGAGTATTTAAAAATGCCTCCCATAGCTTGGTAATCTCCCTTCGGGTTGGCCGCCGTCTGTGGAGGTATGCAACAGCACGACGAGGGCGGGAGCGACGAAGGAGGCCACGATGTCGGCGAACCGTCCGAACAGTGGCGCGAGTACCAGGGTGCACCGACTGGCACCGACATCGAGTGCAAGGGGTGGCGGCAGGAGGCCGCGCTGCGGATGCTGAACAACAACTTAGACCCCGAGGTCGCCGAGAAGCCCGAGGAGCTCGTGGTGTACGGCGGGACCGGCCGCGCGGCCCGGAGCTGGGACGCCTACGACGCCATCCTGGCGGAGCTGCGGGAGCTCGACGACGACGAGACGCTGCTGGTGCAGTCGGGCAAGCCCGTCGGCGTGTTCCGGACGCGCGAGGAGTCCCCGCGCGTGCTCATCGCGAACTCGAACATCGTCGGCCGCTGGGACAGCTGGGAGCACTTCCACGAGCTGGAGTCGAAGGGGCTCATCATGTACGGCCAGATGACCGCGGGGTCGTGGGCGTACATCGGCACGCAGGGCATCATCCAGGGCACCTACGAGACGCTCGCCGAGCTCGCCCGCCAGCACTACCCCGACAACGACGGCCTGCGCGGGAAGACCGTCGTCACGGCCGGGCTCGGCGGGATGGGCGGCGCACAGCCCCTCGCGGTGACGATGAACCACGGCGTCTGCATCGCGGCCGAGGTCGACGAGGAGCGCATCGACCGCCGCATCGAGACGGGGTACTGCATGGCGAAGACCGACGACCTGGACGAGGCCATCGAGCGCGCCGAGGCGGCCGCGGAGGCCGGCGAGCCGTTCTCCATCGGCGTCCACATGAACGCCGCCGACATGTTCGAGGGCCTGCTGGAGCGCGGCTGGGTGCCCGACGTGGTCACCGACCAGACGAGCGCGCACGACGAGCTGGAGGGCTACTACCCGTCGGGCTACACCGTCGCGGAGGCGGACGAACTCCGCGAGCGCGACCCCGAGCAGTACGTCGAGGAGAGCGTGGACACGATGGAGCGCCACGTCGATGGCATCCTCGCGATGCAGGACGAGGGGGCAATCGCGTTCGAGTACGGCAACAACATCCGCGGCCAGGTCGAGGACCACCGCAACCGGGAGGATGCGTTCGACTTCCCCGGCTTCGTCCCGGCGTACATCCGCCCGCTGTTCTGCCGCGGCAAGGGCCCGTTCCGGTGGGCCGCGCTCTCGGGCGACCCCGAGGACATCCACCGGACCGACGAGGCCATCCTCGAACTGTTCCCCGAGAAGGACCACCTGCGGCGGTGGATCGAGCTCGCACAGGAGCAGGTCCACTTCCAGGGTCTCCCGAGCCGGGTGTGCTGGCTGGGGTATCAGGCAGGCGATGCGCCGGAGGCGAATCGAGACGGAGGCGGCGAAGCCGCCGGAGCAGGCGACGACGATGGTCTCACCGAGCGCGCCCGCTTCGCGCTGCGGATCAACGAACTCGTCGCGGAGGGCGAGATATCCGCGCCGGTCGTCGTCACCCGCGACCACCTCGACGCCGGCTCCGTCGCCAGCCCGAACCGCGAGACGGAGGCGATGCGCGACGGCTCCGACGCCGTGGCGGACTGGCCCATCCTGAACGCGCTCCTGAACACGGCCGCCGGCGCGGACATCGTCTCGGTCCACGACGGCGGTGGCGTCGGCATCGGCAACTCGCTGCACACGAACAACCACGTCGTCCTCGACGGCAGCGAGCAGGCCGCCGAGACGGCAAAGCGCGTGTTCACCACCGACCCCGGCATGGGGGTCATCCGTCACGCGGACGCGGGCTACGAGGAGGCGCTGGCCGAGGCCCGCGAATCGGACGTTCGGGTGCCGATGCGTGACCGCGAGACGACCGACGACACGAGCGGTGGGGACGCCGACGAATGACGGCGTTCACCGCCGCGCGCGACTGGTCGGGCACCTCGTCGGACCCGAACGACGAGCAGTTCGGCCACGTCGTCGAGTCGACCACCCTGTCGTCCGCCGACGACTACGACGCCGTCCTCGTCGGCGAGCCCTACGACGGCGCGGTCATCGGTCGGCAGGGTGCCGCCGACGGACCCGCCGCCATCCGCGAGTCGCTGGCGAGCGTCAAGAGCCACCACTTCGACGCCGGCCCGGCCTCGGCCATCGGCGACCTCGGCGACGTGGCCCTCCCGGCGGCGGGCGGCGTCGCGGCCGTGCAGGACGCGGTCGCGGAGACGACCGCTGCGGTCCACGAGACCGACGCCCTGCCCGTCTTCCTCGGCGGGGACAACTCCCTGACGGTGGCGAACGTCCGTCCGTTGCTCGAGTCGGGAAGCGTCGGCGTCGTCAACTTCGACGCGCATCTCGACTGCCGTGAGGTTCCAGCGGGTGGGCCGACCAGCGGGACGCCGTACCGCCAGCTGTTCGACGCCGGTCTGGACGCCTACGCGCCCGTCGGCGTCCGGCACTTCGAGACCTCGACTGCGTACCACGACGACCTCCGCGAGCGGGGCGGCGAGGTCGTCACCGCGGAGGAGGTCGGCGAGGACACGGTCGCGGCGGCCGACAGCGCGCTCGACGGCCTCGGCGACGTGGACCGGGTGTACGTCTCCGTGGACATCGACGTGCTGGACGCGGCGGCCGCGCCGGGCGCGAGCGCGCCGACGCCCGGCGGGCTGACGTCCCGAGAGCTGTACCGCGCGCTGCGGCTCGTCGCCAGCGACGACCGCGTCGCCGGCTTCGAGATCGTCGAGACGGCACCCTCGCTCGACGCCGACGACGGCCGAACTGTCGACGCGGCCGCCCGCGCCGTCGCCCACGTCCTCGCGGGGTGGTCGGCGTGACGGACCTCGTCGTCTACGACATCGCGGAGCTGGCGGTCGGCCCCGGCACGGACGAACCGATGGAGACCATCGAGAACGCGGCGGTCGCGGTCGAGGACGGCACCGTCGTCTCGGTCGGCGACACCGACGACGTGACCGAGGAGCACCCGCCATCGGCGGCCGACGCGGCCTACGACGCCGCCGGGCGGGCCGTCCTCCCGGGCTTCGTCGACCCCCACACCCACGCGCTGTTCGCGGGCGACCGCTCCGACGAGTTCGAGGCCAAGCTCCGGGGGAAGAGCTACCAGGAGATACTCGCGCAGGGTGGCGGCATCCTCCGGACCGTCGACGCCGTCCGGACCGCCGACGAGGACACGCTGCTCGCGAACCTCCTGTCCCAGCTCGACGTGATGCTCGAGCACGGCACCACGACGGTCGAGGTGAAGTCCGGCTACGGGCTCGACACCGGGACGGAGCTCCGGATGCTCCGGGCCATCGACCGCGCGGACGACCAGCACCCGGTCGATGTCGTGCCGACGTTCATGGGCGCCCACGCGGTCCCGCAGGGGATGGACACCGACGACTACGTCGACGAGGTGGTCGAGGAGCAGCTCCCCGCGGTCGCCGAGCAGGGCATCGCGACCTTCTGCGACGTGTTCTGCGAGGAGGACGTGTTCTCCGTCGCACAGTCCCGGCGGGTGCTGGAGACCGGGATGGCCCACGGGCTCACGCCGAAGGTCCACGCCGAGGAGCTGGCCCACATCGGCGGCACCCAGCTCGCCGCGGAGGTCGGCGCGACCAGCGCGGACCACCTCCTGCACTCGACCGAGGCGGACGTCGACGCGCTGGTCGACGCCGGCGTCGTGCCCGTCTTGCTCCCCGGCACCGCGTTCGGCCTCGGCGCGGAGTACGCCGACGCCGGGATGATGCTCGACCGCGACGCCCCGGTCGCCATCGCGACGGACTTCAACCCGAACTGCCACAGCCACAGCATGGGGTTCGCCCAGTCGCTCGCCTGCGTCGGCATGGGGATGACCCCCGCCGAGGCGCTCCTGGCGAGCACGCACAACGCCGCCGAGGCGCTGGACCTCCCGGCACGGCACGGGACGCTTCGGGAGGGCGCACCGGCCGACCTCGTCGTGCTCGACGCGCCGTCGTTCGTCCACGTGCCGTACCAGTACGGCGTCAACGTCGTCGAGACGGTCTGGAAGGACGGCGACCGCGTGCACGGCTAGTGCTCGGCTTCTCGTTTTGCAGGTGGCGTGGCGGCTCGAATGCGTACATCGCCGGGAGCAGGACTGGAACCGGCCCGACCTCCCGCCCCGCACAGCACCGCACCTCACGCCCCAGCCACTCACCAGGCGCGCGCCGGGCCGACGGTCGGAGGCCATCGCACCCCGGTGGTCGAACTCACAGCCCCAGCCGGAGCGTCCGGTTCGCGAGCAGCGTCAGCAGGCCCAGGGCCATCACGACCGCCAGCAGCGAGAACGCGGTCAGCCACGTCGTGACATCGGAGACGCCGCCGACGACGACGCTGCCGGTCGCGCCGAGCAGCATGTACGCGGTCCGGACGAGCCCGAAGCCGACCCCGCGTTCCTCGGCCCCGAGCAGGTCGATGAACCGGGACTGGATGGGTGCGCCCCACGACATCGAGAGGCCGACGAGCACGGACGCGACGGCGAACGTGGCGATGCCGGCCCCCCGGCTCGCGCCGACCACGAGCAGCGAGTAGCCGACGATGCCGGCACCCATCGTCAGCATCGCCGTCGTGTCGCGCCCCACGCGGTCCGAGAGCGACCCCGTCAGCGGCTGGGTCGCGCCGTGGACGAGGAAGTACAGCGAGAACAGCAGGCTCGCCTGCGTCGTCGACAGCTTCCCGGCCTCGTCGAGGAACGACGGGAGGAACGACGCCGTCGCCTGCCAGGTGAACGCACCGAGGAACGCCAGCAGCGTCGTGTACGCGATGGGCGGCCGCGAGAGCAGCTCGACGAGAGGTTCCAGTGCGAACCGCTCGCGCATCGGCTGGTCGGGCCTGAGCGGCTCGGTCGGCCGGACCTGGGTGGCGAACAGCGCGAAGACGGGGACGGCGGTCACGACGCCGAGCGCGATGGCCCAGCGCCAGCCGAACTGGGCACCGACGAGCGCGGCGACGGGCGGGACCACCAGCCCGGCCATCGGCCCGCCGGCGACGTGGACGCCGATGGCCCGACCCACGTCGTCGAACTGCTTGGCGAGGAACGTCGTCGCGACCGAGTAGTGCAGCCCGGCACCGGCACCGAGGAGCACCGCGCCGACGATGAACACGGGGACCGTCGGCGAGAGTGCGAGCAGGGCGGCGGTGACGCCGGTCGAGCCGACGGCTGCGAGGACGACCCGGCGCTCGCCGTACCGGTCGCCGAGCACGCCCGAGGGGAACTGCGTCAGCGCGTACGCCGCCCACATGCCGGAGAGTGCGAGCCCGAGGATGCCGTAGGAGACGCCGAAGTCGTCGACGACCAGCGGGAGCACCGGGCTGATGGCCAGTCGGGCGACCATCGTCGCGGCGAACGCCAGCGTGCAGGCGACGAGTGCGGTGTACGCGTACCGCCAGTTCACGGCGGCAGTAGCGGGTCGTCGGGAAAGCCGGTTTTGGAAGCGGCCGCGGTCGCCGGTGAGCGCGCACCGTGTCACCGGTGGACGCGGGCAACGGCGCTGCGTTCAACTCCCGTCGGACCGTACGGGGGGCCATGAGCGACGACGACCCACTCGCCGAACTCGCCGCGGCGCTGCGTGAGACCGAGTCGTACCCCGTCGACCGCGTGGCCAACCGCTGGCTCGGGGAGGCCGAGGCCGTCGCCGGGGACCTCGCGGCGGCGGACCTGCCGGGCGAGGTCGTCCGCGAGCGCCTGGGCCACGTCGAACACCTGCTCTCGAACGTCGAGGGCACCGGCTCCGCCGAGGCCGACGAGCTGGTCGAACGGGCGAAGACGCTGACCCAGACCGCCATCGAACAGCACGAGGACTGAACCGAGCGCGGGCGGAGATTGGCGTCAGTCCTCCGGCCACCAGCGCAGCTCCAGCCCGACCGAGCCGCCGACGCCCAACAGCCCGTCCTCCTCGTCGACGACGGCCGATTCGGGCGCCTCGACGGAGACGGTCTCGCCGTCCACGCTCACCACCAGGGTCGCGCCCTCGGCTTCGAGGCTGGTCGCGAGCGCCTCCAGGTCGGCCAGCAGCTCGTCGCGGCCGGCGTCGGTCACGCGGTCGGTCCGGTCCCGGGCGACGCCGCCGAACACCGGGTCGATGTCGACGTCGCGCGAGCGGTTCGAGAGCACGGCGTTGACCGCCGCGCCGACCAGGATGAGCAGGCCGACGACGTAGAGCCAGGTCAGCAGGACGAGGATGCTCGCGACGAGGTTCGCGCCGCTCCCGCCCGACTTGAACGCGGTGAAGACCACCTGTGCGACGGTGATACCGACCGACGCGAGCGCGGTCCCGGGGACCACCTCGACGAGGGAGACGTCCGAGTCGGGGAAGACGTAGTACATCGGGTAGAGCACGATGAACAGCCCGGCGGCGGTCGCGATGCCACGGAGTACCAGTGCGAGGCCCCCGTCCCCCCGCACCGTGACGAGGCTCCCGACGGCGCTCGCGAGCAGGATGGCCACCGCGACGGTGACGAGCAGGAGCAGCCCGTCGCCGAGCTGGTCGGCGAACGTGTTCTCGCGTTCGGTCTCGTAGATGTCCGAGAAGGCGGTGTCGAGCCCGCGGAAGATACGGAGCGTCCCCCAGACGAGGAACGCGACCCCGAGCAGCGAGACCGACGCGTCGGCGTCGGCGAGGCCCTGCTGGATGATGTCGCTCGACTGCTCGGTGAGGACGGCCTGCATCACCGACACCACGGAGTCCTCCAGTGCGACGTTCCGCAGCTGCTGGACGAGGGTCAGGACGAGCAGGAGCAGCGGCAGGATCGAGATGAACGCGTGGTAGGCGATGGAGCCGGCCATGAACGTCAGCTTCTCGGCCCTGATCTCGTGGACGACGGCCGTGACTATCTCGCGGACACGGCGGCGACTGACTCGCATGGGGTGACGAAGGCCGGCCGGGGGGATATAGCTCCGGTGCCTGGCAGGCCTGGGGTGGACGCGACCACGGACACGCGAACGCCGTCACGAGACGGGCGTTTAGGTGCGCCGCCCGAGAATCCGACTCCATGACGGACCACCACGTTCTCGTCGCGGGCGAGACGCTCGTCGACTTCCTGCCGACGCGTCCGGGCCCGCTATCCACGGTGGAGACGTTCGACCGCCGGCCGGGCGGCGCGCCCGCGAACGTCGCCGTCGGGCTCGCCCGGCTCGGACACACGCCGCTGTTCTGGACCCGCGTCGGTGCCGACCAGTTCGGGGCGTTCCTCGCCGACACACTCGCCGACGAGGGCGTCCCAGGCCGGTTCGTCGAGCGTGACTCCGGGGCGAAGACGACGCTCGCGTTCGTCACCCACGACGAATCGGGCGACCGGGCGTTCACCTTCTACCGTGACGGGATCGCCGACACCCGGTTCGAGCCCGGGACCGTCCCCGACGACACCCTCGCGGCCGTGGACCGGGTCGTCTGCGGTGGCGTGCCGCTCGCGACGGGTCGCTCCCGGGCCGCGATGCGGGACCTCCTCGAACGCGCCCGGGCGGCCGGTGAGGAGACGTGGTTCGACCCCAACTACCGCCCCGAGCTGTGGCCCGCCGACGATTTCGGCGACGTGGTCGGCGGCGCGCTCGCCCACGTGGACGTGCTGAAAGCGACCGAGCGGGAGCTCCGCGCGCTCGACCTCGCGGGAGACTCGCCACGAGAGTTCTCGACGGCCGCGACCGGGCGCGGACCCCACACCGTCCTCGTCACCCTGGGCGGTGACGGCGCGCTCGCCGACGCGACAGCCGACGCGCCCTGGGGGCCGGCGACGGTCGAGCACGGCGGGTACGACGTCGACGTGGTGGACACGACGGGTGCCGGCGACGCGTTCTTCGCGGGTGCCGTCGCCCGGGCGACCGCCGGCGACGACTCTCTCGAGTCAGTCCTCTCGTACGCGAACGCGGTGGCGGCCGTGGCGACCACCGCCAGGGGGGCGATGGCCGCGCTCCCGTCACACGAGGCTGTGGTGGCGATGCAGGACTCAGCGTAACGGGGCCGGCCGTGACAGGCTGACCTCGTGGCCGACGGCGTCGTGGTTCCGTGTCGGCCAGTCACCGGTCTTCGTCAGCACCTCGAAGCCGTCCGCGGTGACGAGGACGGTGTCCTCGCTCTTCGCGCCGCGGACGGTCGGGTTCCAGGCGTAGCCCTGGGGCAGGTGGACCACCGCGTCGCTCTCGGGCGTCGCTATCCACTCCCGTCCGGCGAAGCCGGCGGCCCCGCCCTGGTGGTGGTTGCGCCACTCGTCGGGGACGCCGACGGCGTCGTATGCGTCGACGATGGCGTCGAACACGTCGCCGGCGGTGCCGCCGTCGCGGCCGACCGCCCGCGTCGCGGCGAGTGCCGTCGTCTCGACCCTGGCGGCGGCCGCGTGACGCTCGGCCAGCCACTCGGGCTCGTCGAACGCGACGGTCCGGGTACAGCTCGCCGCGAGGCCGCCCCGCGTCGCCGTCACCGAGACGAGCGCGTAGCCGTCGAGGCTGGCGTCGGTGGGCGTGTAGTGACGGTACGCCCCCGCGCGGCGTTCGCCGCCGACGAGGACGACCGGCGAGTCGATACCACGCGCGGTCAGTTCGGCACGGAGCCGGGACGCGACAGCTCGCTCGGTGTCGGAACGAGTGCAATCGCGACAGATGGTCTCGACGGCCGCCGCCACGTCGTCGCCCAGCTCGCGGTACCGCTCCACGTCGTCGTCGGTCACCGGCTGTCGCAGGCCGGTGGCCTCGACATCCGCGAACCCCGGCACGTCGAAGTCGGCGGCTCCGGGGGTCGAGGCCCGCTCGGCGACGGCCGATGCGAGGTCGCTCGCGTGCCACGGGTACGCCTCGACGGGCACGCCGTCGAGTTCCTCGTCCGCCAGCCGGTCGGCCTCGATGTCGTTCGTGACGACGCGGAGGCCGGTCCCGTCGTATCCCACCGCAGCGACGCCGACATCGGCGGCACGGTCGACCGCGTTGTCCCCGCCGGTGAGCCAGACGAAGCTGGTGGGGCGGGCGAACCAGACGGAGGCGAGGCCCCGCTCCGCCAGGAGGTCGTCGAGCCGTGCCAGCTTCGCGTCCACCGTCATCCGTCGACGCTCACCCAGGCTCCGGTCTCGTCGCTCTCGGCGATGGCGTCGAGCACGCGCTGGACGGCCATCGCGTCCTCGAAGTCCGGCTCGTACTGTGTTCCCGAGGCGACGCTTCGCAGGAACTCGGCGTTCTCGTGGACGAACGTGTGCTCCCAACCGACGACGTGGCCCGGCGGCCACCAGTGGTCGACGTACGGGTCGTCCGCGTCGGTGACGAGCACCGTCTCGTAGCCGCGGTCGCCCTCGCGGAGCACCTCCAGTTCGTTCAGCCGCTCCAGCGAGAAGCGCAGGCTCCCCTTCGAGCCGTGGACGGCGACGTGGTGGTCGTTCCTGTGGCCGGTGGCGAACCGCGAGGCCTCGAAGGTGCCCATCGCGCCGCTCGCGAACTCGGCCTGCGCGCTGTAGGCGTCGTCGACGGTGACCGGTTTCGGTTCGCCCGTCTCGGGGTCCGGTCGCTCGTCGACGAACGTCCGCAGGTGGCCGCTCACGCGCTCGATGGGGCCGGTCCGCTCGCCGACGAGGAAGTTCGCCAGGTCGACGGTGTGCGCGCCGAGGTCGCCCAGCGCGCCGGAGCCGGCGAGCTCGGCGTCGTTCCGCCAGCTCCAGGGGGCGTCGGGGTCGACGAGCCAGTCCTGCAGGTACCACCCGCGGAACTGGTGTATCTCGCCCAGCTCGCCGGCCTCGACGAGGTTCTTCGCGTACTGCAGCGCCGGCACGAACCGGTAGTTGAACGCACAGCCGGCCGTGGCGTCGCTGTCTCGCGCCGCCTGGACCATTCGCTCGGCACCCTCGGTCGTCGGCGCGAGGGGCTTCTCGCAGAGGACGTGGGTGCCGGCTTCGAGCGCGGCGACCGACGGCTCGACGTGCAGGAAGTTCGGGCCGAGGTTGTAGAACACGTCCACGTCGTCGACCACGTCGCGCCAGTCCGTCGCGGTGCGGGCAAAGCCCAGGCGCTCTTTCGCCTCGGCGAGGGCGTCCTCGTCGGTCCCGACGAGCACGTCGCGTTCGACCGACGGCGCGTCCGGGAAGAACATCGGCAGGCGAGCGAGGGCGTTGGCGTGGGCCTTCCCCATGAACCGGTAGCCGAGGAAACCGACGGAGAGTGGGTCGTCCATACCCGGGGCGACGACCGACGCCGGGTAAAGCCTTCGCCCGGCCCGACGACGACAGGTTTACGCGCGCCGACCGACCAGTTTCGAACGTGACTCTCCGCGACTCCGTCCGACGGCTGGCCGTCCGACTGGGCCTGGCGAGCACCGGGGTCAGGACGGGGCCCGAGGCCATCCTGGGAACGGTGGCCGAGGACGACAGCCCGACCGAGACGCTCGTCGACGCCGAGGTGTTACGACCCGTCGGCGACGGCCACGTGCTCGTCGACGAGTTCGGGGACCGCTGGCTCGACTCGATGGCTCCGTTCCGCGACGCGACGCCGGAACAGATCGCAGACGGCATCCGGGGTGTCCGGCCGGACGCGACGGTCGGGGTCGAGGACCGCGACGGTCGGCCGACGCTCGTCGTCACGGACGGCTGGGACGGTGGGACGCTCGAACTGTCCCGGGCTGCGGCGATTGCCGACGTGGCGGCGGTCAACACGCTCGCCGGGTCGGACGTCGCACCGCCCGCCCGGCTGGCCTGTCTGCCGCTCCTCAGGCAGCACCTCGACGAGTGTCCTGACTGCGAAGCGACGCTGGTCGAGGAGCCCGATGTCGACGGCGGGAGCACGGTCCGCAAGTGTCCTGACTGCCGGGCGGAACTCGCCCGGTCCTGACCGCGGCCGGCTCACTCGCCGCGGACGAGGGTCACGGGACACGGCGCGGACAGCATGACCGACTGTGCAGTCGACCCGAACACCGCCTTCCCCGTCGGGGAACGGCTCCGTCCCCCGACGACGACGAGGTCGGCCGACTCCTCCTCCGCGAGTTCGACGACGCGTTCGCCGTAGTCGCCGACGCCACCCCTGACGACGACGTCGAGACCTGCCTCGTCGAGGGTCGACCGTATCTCCCGCACCGTCGAGTACCGCTCCGCCACGTCGTCGGCGGTGACCTCGGCGGTGGGGGCGATGTCGAGCTTCTCGCGCACGTCGGCGTACTCGTCGTCGCCGAAGACGTGCGCGAGCACGACGGTCGCACCCGCCGGCCCGGCGATGTCGGTCACCGTCTCCGCCAGTGCGTCGACCCGGTCCTTGTCCCCGCGACCGACCGCGAGCAGTACAGTTTGGAGTGCCATTTCCCCGGCGTACAACCCGACCAGGCATAAAATCGCGGGCTCGTTTACTCGGTTCCGTATGAAAATCCCCACAGTGTCGCACGGTGTCCGTCGACCGGGCTCGGACGGCGGCACTTGAATTGGCCTCCTATAGCTGGTGTAGGTCCCTTCGGTCTGGCGGTCGTTGAGAACCCTATGCACGAACAGCGAGAGCGCGAACCGAGGAGAGGTGGTCGGCCGTGACAGTCATCCTCGACGGCGAGACGCTGACGCCGGCGGACGTCGTCGCGGTCGTCCGCGAGCGGGAGCCCGTCGCGGTCGCGGACGATGCCCGCGAGCGAGTGCGGACCGCACGCGAACGCGTCGAGGACGTGCTCGACTCCGACGAGGCGGTGTACGGCCTCAACACGGGCTTCGGGGAGCTCGTCAACGAGCGCATCCCGCCCGAGCGCGTCGCCGACCTCCAGACGAACCTGCTTCGGAGCCACGCGGCCGGCTCCGGCCGCGAGTGCACGACCGAGGAGGTCCGAGCGATGCTGGTAACCCGGGTCAACGCGCTCGTGAAGGGCCACTCGGGCATCCGCGAACGGGTCGTCGACCACCTCGTGACGATGCTGAACGAGGGCGTCCACCCCGTCGTCCGCTCGCGCGGGAGTCTCGGTGCGAGCGGCGACCTCGCACCGCTGGCACACATGGCGCTCGTGCTCATCGGCGAGGGGGAGGCGGAGCACGACGGCGAACGGCTGGCCGGCGACGAGGCGCTCGCGGCCGTGGGCCTCGAACCGCTCTCGCTCGCGGCCAAGGAGGGGCTCGCGCTCATCAACGGCACCCAGCTCACCGTCGGGAAGGCCGCACTCGTGGTCGTCGATGCCGAGCGCGTGGTCAGCGCGGCCGACGTGGCCGGCGCGCTCACCACCGAGGTGACGATGGGGACCACGGCCAGCAGCGCCCCGGTCATCCACGATGTCCGGCCACACGAGGGCCAGGCGGCGAGCGCCCGGAACGTCCGGCGCTGCTGTGACGACTCGGAGATCGTCGAGTCCCACCGGAACTGCGACCGCGTGCAGGACGCCTACAGCATCCGCTGTCTCCCGCAGGTCCACGGCGCGGTCCGCGACGCCGTCTCGCACCTGCGCGAGGCGGTCGAGGTCGAACTGAACAGCGCGACCGACAATCCGCTCGTCTTCGACGCCGACGCGACCCACGCCCGCGCCTCCGGCACCGACGCCGCCGCGGTGCTCTCGGGTGGGAACTTCCACGGCGCGCCGCTGGCGCACCGACTCGACTACCTGACCGCGGCGATGACCGACCTCGCGGCAATCTGCGAGCGCCGCGTCGACCGGCTCGTCAACCCCAACCTGCAGGAGTCACACCTCCCGCCGTTCCTCACCGCCGAGAGCGGCCTGCGCTCGGGCTACATGATCGCCCAGTACACAGCGGCCTCGCTCGTCAACGAGTCCCGGTCGCTCGGCCGCGCAGCGACCGACAACACGCCCGTCTCCGGCGGCCAGGAGGACCACGTGAGCATGTCGGCGCAGGCGGCCCACCACGCTCGCACCGCCGTCGACAACGCGACGGCCGTGGCCGGCGTCGAGCTCCTCTGTGGCGCGCAGGCCATGGAGTTCGTGGACGACGGCCTCGCACCCGGTGCTGGGACGGCGGCGGCCTACGACGCGGTCCGGGAACTGGTCGACCCGCTCGACGACGACCGCGAACTCGCGCCCGAGATGGACCGGGTCGCGGCGCTGGTCAGTTCGGGACTGCTCGAGGACGCCGTCTCCGAGTCGCTCTCGGCGGCGCTGGAGTAGGAGGCACGGATGGACGCGGACGGCGTCGCCATCGGTTCACCGGGACACCAGAGGGGGATGGGGGAGTTGGGTGATGAACCGCTGCCGACTCTGCACGCCACGTCGCAGCTACGCGTATAAACGACCGGTACTTAAATTTTCTACAACTCGTTACCACGCAATTATCGTTTCTCGTTCCCCATCGCGAGGTTACAGTTCCGCGGGGGGACCGAACGAGTGCCCGACGGCGCGCCCCCCGACACGCTTATAGCCGGGCCGGGACCAGTCGCCGGCATGGAGTTCATCGCGTCCGGCGAGGGCGGTGACCACGCCGGCGCCGACGCCGAGCGAACGGTCTGGCGGGCGGTCACGCGGGCGTTCGGACCCGGCGACCGCGGTGTCGCCTACTGGCGGTATCCCATCGTCTCCCCCGACCGGGACGCGTTCGACCGGGAGGCCGACTTCGTCCTGCTGCACGAGGAGTTCGGGCTGGTCGTCGTCGAGTGCAAGGGCTACCGGCTCGGCCACGTCGCCGCAATCGAGGGCGACCAGTGGCGGCTCCAGGGGACCCGCCAGTCGACGGCGACGCCGTACACGCAGGCCCGCGACCACGGCTTCCGGCTCCTGAACCACCTCGACGACGAGCCCGCGCTGACCGACGACCGCGGGAACCCGACCGTGCCCGCCAACTTCTTCGTCGCGCTCCCGAACGTCGAACGCGACGCCTGGGACGACCGGTTCGGCTCGTTGCCGTCGGCCCCGCCGGTACTGACGGCCGACGAGTTGACGCCCGGCTCGCTGCGCGAGGCACTCGACGGAACCGCCGGCGAGCCGCTCGACGCGGCGACGTACGAGGCGGCACGGGCGGTGGTGAGCGGTGGACAGCCGATCAGCGGCGAGTCGCGTCCCGCGGCCGGCGACGGCCCCTCGCCGGAGGCGGCCGGCACGAAGGCCGAGCTGTACGAGCACGTCGCGGGCGGCCTGAAACGGCTCGACGGCAAGCAGGAGGAGGTCGGGCTGCAGATTCCCGACGGACCACAGCAGATACGGGGCATCGCCGGCTCGGGCAAGTCGGTGCTGCTCGCCCAGAAGGCGGCCCAGATGCACGCCCGGCACCCGGACTGGCGGGTCGTCGTGACGTTCCAGACGCGCTCGCTGTACCCGACGGTCATCGAGACCATCCGCCGGTACCACGAGCACTACGCCGGCACCGAGCCGGACTGGGACCGTCTCGAGGTGCTCCACGGCTGGGGTGGCCGCACCCGTCGCGGGCTCTACTACGAGGTCGCACAGGCCGCCGGCGTCGAACCGCGGACGTTCGGCGACGCGCGCTCGACGTTCGATCGGGACGACGGCGACCTGCTCGCGCAGTGCTGTGCGGAGGTGCTCGACGCCGACCGGATTCCGGAACGGTACGACGCCATCCTGGTCGACGAGGCGCAGGACTTCGAGCCGCCGTTCTTCCGGCTCTGCCACGCCGCACTTCGACCGCCGAAGCGACTCGTCTGGGCCTACGACGAGGCACAGAGCCTCCAGACGCTGTCCGCACCCCGGCCGACGGACGTCTTCGGCACTGAGGCCGACGGCACGCCACGGGTGGACCTGCAGGGCAGTTACGAGGGCGGGGTGCAGAAGAGCCAGGTGATGCGGACGGCGTACCGCACGCCCCGCCCGGTGCTCGTGCTCGCGCACGTGTTCGGGATGGGCCTGCTCCGCGACGACGGCGCGGTCCAGGCGCTAACCACGCAGTCGGGCTGGGAGGACATCGGGTACGAGGTCGACGGTGACTTCAGACAGTACGGCTCCCCCGTCACCCTGCGACGGCCACCCGAGCACTCCCCGCACCCGCTCTCCGGTGTCGACGCCGCGCGGCCGTTCGTCGTCACGGAGACGTTCGCCGACCGCGGCGCGGAGCTCGACGCCGTCGCCGACGCGGTCGAGCGCGACGTGAGCCGCCACGGGCTCGCGCCGGAACGCATCGCCGTCGTCGTCCTCGGCCCCGTCCACCGCTCGCGGGATTGGGGCGAGTCGCTCGCCGATCGCCTCCGCCGCCGGAGCGTCGACCCCAACCTCGTCTGGGAGAGCGACCCGGACGTGTTCGACCGCGAGGGCGCGGTCACCGTCTCCCGGGTCAACCGTGCGAAGGGGAACCAGGCCGCGCAGGTGTACGTCGTCGGCCTCGACACCGTCGCCGACGCCGGCCGACGGTCCGACGTGGTCCAGCGGCGGAACGAGGCGTTCGTCGCGCTCACCCGGACGAAGGCGTGGTGTACCATCACGGGCGTCGACCGCGACGACGTCCCGACCGGCCAACTGTTCGACGAACTCGACGAGGCAGTCGCCGGTGCGACCGGGCGGCCGCCCGTCGTCACCTTCCCCGCACCCGAGCCCGCGGACCTCCAGCGGACGATGGTCGACGCGACGCTCGACGCGTTCTGACGGTCTGCCCTCCTGCCGTCTCGGCGCTGACTACCAAACCGGCCGGCGCGTGGCTGGCTCGACGACCTCGGACGGAGCGGGGCCCGCGAGCCGAGCCAGCAGTGACGGCCTGGCTGTTGAGCCCAGGAAGTACTCACACTTCAGCACGGCTTATCGGGCCGTTCGACGTTCTGCTCCTCACGACAGCAGCAGAAAGCGGTGGAACGCCCAGTACCGGAACAGCGAGCGACCGATGCGAACAACTAACAATCCCGGGTCCGTTTCCGCGCCCATGGACCTCGGACTCGACGACAGGACAGCACTGGTGACGGGCGGCGCTGGCCGCCTCGGCAGCGAGGACGCACGGCATCTCGCAGCGGAGGGGGCCGAGGTCGCCGTCCTCGACGTGGACACGGACGGCGCGGAGCGCGTCGTCGAAGAGATCGAGGAGGACGGCGGCGACGCGATGGCGGTCACCTGCGACCTGACGGACCGCGAGGACGTGCGCGAGACCGTCGGCGAGGTACGGGAGGCGACCGGTGGCGTCGACATCCTCGTGAACAACGCCGGGTTCGTCGACGCCGTCTCGCGCGTCGGCGACTTCGACGACGAGCTCTGGGACCGCGACGTCGAGCTGAACCTCACCGGGGCGTACAACATCACGAAGGAGATATTCCCCGAGATGCGCGAGCGGGGCTGGGGGCGTGTCATCACGATGGCGTCCATCGCGGGCACCCACGGGAGCTTCGGCCAGCTGTCGTACTCGACGACCAAGTCGGGCCTGGTCGGCTTCGGGAAGACGCTCGCGCTGGAGGGCGCGACGGACGGCGTCACCTCGAACGTGCTCGCGCCGAGCATCGTCGTCAAGGAGCTGGCGGAGATGGACCCGGAGACGCTGGAGCAGTTCCAGCCGTCCTTCGAGCGCGTCCGCCAGGCGACGCCGATGGAGGAGCTGGGTCGCGAGGACGACGTGGCGCCGATGGTCTGCTACCTCGCCAGCGAGCAGGCACGCTACGTGACCGGTCAGGTCATCGGTATCACGGGCGGTGCGGACCTGCTGTCGACGTAGGACCGCGCCCGGACCGTTCTCAGAACTGCTTGCGCTCGAGCTGCTGGAGGCGTTCGATACGCTGCTCGGTCGCGGGGTGCGAACGCGTCTCCACCGTGAACTCGCCCTCGTCGACGGGCTCGTCGTCGGTCGAGAAGCCGTGGGGGAGGAAACAGAGGCCGGCGACGCCCGCGTACTCGCGTCGCTTGTCGGCGGTCGGGGTCTCGACCGACTGGTCGAGCTTCCTGAGCGCGGTCGCCATGGCGGTCGGCTGGCCGGCGAGGACGGCCCCCGACCGGTCGGCGACGTACTCGCGGTACGTCGAGAGGTGCTGGCTCAGGCCGAGGACGACGGCACCCGCGATACCGAGGAAGACCCCGCCGAGGACGACGGTGACCAGCAGCGTGAACACGAACGAGACGGTGTAGCCGAGGGTGAACGGGGTGGCGTCGATGAACGGCGCGCTCAGGACGTAGGCGACCACGACCAGCCCGGTCCAGACCGCGGTGCTCGTCGCGCGGGAGCCGAACGGACTGAAGTCGTCGCTGATGAGCGCGGGGACGAACGAGGCGAGCGTGAGCACGAGCGCGTCGCGGTTCCGGAGGTGTGTGAGCTCGTGGGCGAGCACGGCGTCGAGTTCGTCCTCGTCGAGCGCGTCGAGCAGGCCGGTGCTCACCACGACCGTGCCGTCGGTGACGCCGCCGACGGCGAAGCTGTTGGGGACGTCGGTCTGCGCGACGGCGAGCGACGGCGTGGCCATGTCCGCGCCGACGGCGAGGCGCTGGAGCCGGCCCTGCACCGCCGGGTACGTCCCACCGGACTCGAGTGGAGCATCGACCTCGTCGAGCAGCTCTCGCCGGCTGTACTGGAGCTGTGCCCAGCCGAACGCGAGCGCGACCGGGAGGACGACGACGCCACCCCATACGAGGGGAGAGGTCCCGGAGAGCCCGACGGCGTCCGCGACTGCGACCTGGAGCGGCGCGACCCAGGGCCCGACCAGGTAGGCGGCGGCTGCGACGAGGACCACGTCGACGACCAGTATCGTCAGGAGGCAGAGGAGGATGCGCCACGTGAGGGCGGTGTCGCGTTCCATTAGTAGCGGCTCGTTTCTGAAGAAACAAAAATATTCGTGGATTGATGTGAGGTGGCCCATCACCCTTATTTCACCACCCCGCCCGACGATTGAATAGCAATATATTTAAACGCTTAGACATTTCTCTGTTCGTGTGGGATACGACCTGAGTCGCGCGGTCCTCGTCGTTGTCTCCGTCTTGACGGTCCTCCTCGCGGCGTCGCTGTTCCCGGCGTCGGGGTACGGCACGTACCCCGGCACCGTCGGCGACGGCTTCGCGGAGCCGTCGGACTCGAACGTGCCAGCCGACGTCGAAGGGCCGGCCGGGACGGTCGAGAACCCGGACACGACCACGAGGGCCACGCAGGGACCGGCGGCGACCGAGACCACCGTCGGCGCCAACTCTCCGGAGCAGACCACCGATTCACAGACGGCGGACCCGACCGCGACCACCGACCAGCAGGACGACGACACCGGCGGGGCCACGGGACCGGACCGCGGTGACGGGTTCCCTATCTTCAGCTTCCTCCTGCAGCTGTTCGTGTTGTTCCTCTGTTGCGCCGTCGTCGTGGCGGTTCTCGCGGTCATCGCCGACGTCGAACGACAGCAGACGGGCGAGTTCGACGGCTACGTCGTCGACCTCCCCGTCCTGCCGACGTTCCGGGTACGGGCCTCGTTCCTCGCGATTCCGCAGGGGACGATGTCCGTCCTCGTCGGGCTGACGGCGTCGGCACCGCAGGTGCTCGACGGGCTCGGGCGGACCGCTGGCGGCCTGTTCGCCGGGCTCGACGACCTCGCGTCCGGCATTGGGAAGGCGTTCGTCGCCGTCCCGAGGACCCTCGGCAAGGGCCTCGTCGCGATACCACGGGGACTCGGGAGCGGGCTCGGCTCGCTCTCGCTCGGCCTCTCCTCGCTGACGGCCGGGCTGTCGACCCGCGACTGGCTCTCCCGGCGCGGCGACAAACCGGACGACCCGCGCGACGGTGCGCGGACCGACACCGACGCCGACGGCGAACCCGTCGACCAGGGTCCGGTGAGCATCGACGAGGCCTGGGAGACGATGGTCGACTCCGTACCGCTCCGCCGCGCCGAGTCGAAGACACCAGCTGAGGTCGCCCGTGCGGCCGTCGACGGCGGCCTCCCGCGGTCGGCCGTCGAACGGCTGACGGCCGTGTTCCGCGACGTCCGCTACGGCCGCTACCCGCGGAGCGACGAACGCAAGCGCACGGCACGGGAGGCGCTCGCGGAGATCCGGGACCGGCTGGAGGGTGACGGATGACGCCCCGAATCCTGGACCGCCTCGGTCTGCCCGTCCGTCCGCTCCTGACAGCCGTCGGGAGCGCGTCGCTGCTCGGCGCGGTCGCGCTCGCGTTCCTCCCGATGCCGCTCACGACGCTCCGCGCTCCCGTCACGGCGCTCGCCAACGGGACCACTATCGCGTTGCTCGGACTCACCGCCGCCGTCCTCGGCGTCTTCCGAATCGTCCAGGGCCGGGACGACGAGGCACCCGAGCCGCCGTCGTTCGGGACGCCGGAAGCGGCGAACTACGACTCGGTCGGCGAGACCGGCCACGGCCTCGACGAGAGCATCGAGAGCGTCGACGGCACGCTCCGCGAACCCGGGCCGTCGGAGTGGTGGGAAGCTCGCGAGCGAAACAGCGTCGAGGAAGAGATACGGGCGGCCGCCATCGGCGTGCTCGCCCGCAGCCACGACTGCAGCCACGAGGAGGCCGCGGCGATGCTCGAGGCGGGTACCTGGACGACCGACCCCCGCGCACGCAGCTTCCTCGGCGGCGCTGACGCACCCGAACCACCACTCAAGATGCAGTTCTACGACTGGCTGTCCGGCGAGGCGTACGACCGCCACGTCGAACACACCGTCGACGAGATCGCTGCGCGAGCCGACCTCACGGGGGTCGAGACCGAATGACACGAAGGGACACCGGCCGGTGGAACATCGGCTTGACCGTCGCTCTCGTCACCGGGACGCTGGGGCTGCTGGCCGGGAACACGGTCGTGTTCAGCGCGGCCGCCATCGGCCTCGGCTACGCGGTGTACGGCTACGCGAGTCGCCCACCGGCGCTCGACGTGGACGTCGAGCGGTCGCTCTCGGATTCGTCACCCATGCCCGGCGACGAGGTCGAGGTGACCGTCACCGTCCGGAACGCCGCGGACGAGCCCCTGGCCGACCTGCGAATCGTCGACGGCGTCCCCGAGACGCTGGGGGTCGTCGAGGGGTCGCCGCGGTTCATGACGGGACTCCAGCCGGACGAGACCGAGTCGTTCACCTACTCGGTGAAGGTCCGCCGTGGCGTCCACGCGTTCGGCGAGCCGACGGTCGTCGCGCGCAACGTCAGCGGCGGCGTCGAGGTCACCGAGACGCTCCCGGTCGAGAGCCGGCTGTCGTGTCACGCGCCGGTCGAGGACATGCACCTCGCCGACCAGACCATCCCGTACCCCGGTCGCGTCGAGACGGACTCGACCGGGTCGGGCATCGAGTTCCACTCCATCCGGCAGTACCACCACTCGGACCCGATGAACCGCATCGACTGGCGGGAGTTCGCCCGCAGCGGCGAGCTCCGGACCGTCGAGTTCCGCACCGACCAGGCGGCGACCATCGTCGTCGTGGTCGACACGCGGCGCGTGGCACGGGTGTCACGTCGCCCCGAGGAGCCAGACGGCGTCGAGCTCGGGACCTACGCCGCCGGGCGTATCGCCGGCCACCTGCTCGACGCCGGCAACCGCGTCGGGCTGGCCCAGTACGGCAGCTCGCTCGGCTACCTGCGCCCCGGCACCGGCGACGACCAGGCGGCTCGCATCCGGAACAACCTGGACGTACAGTCCGCGACCTCCATCCCGGTCCGCGGGACGGGGACCGCGACGAACGCCGCTGCAGCCGACTCCGGCGACCCAGACCCGTCGCCGGGTGACGGGGACACGGGCGGAGTGGCCGCCACGGACGGCGGCTGGCGGGTGGACTGGCTCCGCCGTCGCGTCCCCAACGGCGCGCAGGTGGTGTTCGTCTCGCCGCTGCTCGACGACGCCCCGCTCGACCTGCTGAAACGACTCCGGGCGTCCGGCCACGCGCTCCGGGTCGTCTCGCCGGACGTCACCTCGACGGAGACGCCGGGGAGCGTCGTCGAGGCCATCAAGCGCCAGGGCCGCGTCTCCCAGCTCCGGAACCGGACGACCGATGTCATCGAGTG
Source organism: Haloarchaeobius iranensis (assembly GCF_900103505.1). Lineage (GTDB taxonomy): Archaea > Halobacteriota > Halobacteria > Halobacteriales > Natrialbaceae > Haloarchaeobius > Haloarchaeobius iranensis. The sequence goes on along the minus strand of NZ_FNIA01000004.1, from coordinate 57,131 downwards.
GTCGCCGGACGAGCCGCTGTACGCCGCCATCGAGCGTGCGACGCGGAGGTGGCAGCGATGACGCCGTACGAGTTCGACGACGAGCCGGCGCGGTTCAGCAGCCGGCTCGCGCTCGCCGTCGCCGCCGTCGCGGCGCTCCTGCTCGGACTCGGCACCGGTCCCGGGCTGCTCGGGCAGGCGCCCGAGCTGCTGCTCGGACTGCTCGGCACCGGCGCGCTCGTCCGCGGCGCAACCGGCGTCTCGGAGGACGAGAGCCGGCAGCGGGCCGTCGGGAGCGTCTGGTTCGTCTTCGGCGTCCTCGGCGTCGGCGGCGCCATCGTGGCGTACAAGCCGTCGCTCGCGGCGGCGGCCGTGACGACGTTCGGCACGCTCGCCGTGCTGCTGCTCGGGCTCTCGCTCACCGTCGGCATCGACGAGGGGCTGGTCCGGTCGCTCGGCGGCGCGCTCTCGCGCTCGCTGGTCGTGGTCGTGGCCGGGACGGTCCTGCTCGCCGGGGTCCACGTGGCGCTGTTCCGCTCGGCTGCGGTCCTGACCGTCGCGGGCTACGGTGCCCTCGTCGGAGCTGGCCCGCTCGTGGGGTTCCTCATGCTCCAGGTCGAGGTGCTCGTCCTCGCCGTCGTCGTCGAGCGCGCACTCGCGGTCGTCGACGGCTGGCTCCCCCGTCGTCGGTTCGACAGTCGTGAGACCGCACTCCGACAGTTCGGCGTGCGAGCCGGCGACGTCCCGAAGGGCGTCTACGTCCTGCTCGGACTCCAGTTCGTGCTGGCGACCACCGGCACGGGACGGGCGCTGTTCACGCGCCTGCTGGTCCAGACCGGTCCCTTCGGGACGGTCGTGGGCTGGTTCCTCCAGTCGTGGGTGCCACACGCGCTGCTCGGCGCGGCAATCCTGCTGTTCGGGAGCGTCCTCGTCGCCCGGCTCTGCCAGCTGGCCGTCGTGCGCTGGGTCGGCCGGGAACCGCCGAAGACGCTGGGCTACGCCGCGGGCGGTGCCGTCGTCTCCGTGCTCGTCGGCGTCCTGACGGCGCTGCCGCCGGTCACCTGGCTCGTCGACTGGTCCGTCACCGACGGGTCGACGCTCGACATCGCTTTCGCGACATACGGGATGGGGACGACGTTCCTCGCGCTCGTCGTCATGGCCCTGTGTGCCGTCCTCGTCTCGCTCCCCGTGTTCATGTTCGTGGTGTGGGACGAGGCGACCGCCCCGGCCGAGAACGGCTCGACGGCCGGCGCGGGGCTGTTGCTACTCAGCGCCATCGCGGCCGGTTTCGGGGGCGCACCGGCAGCCGTGGTGTTCATCGGGGTGGCGGCCGCGCTGGCGACGTGGGACCTCTCGGTGAACGCGTCCCTGGTCGGCAACGAGGTCGGCCGGGATGCCGAGACCCGTCGTGGCGAGGTCATCCACGCGGCGGGCGTGCTCGCGGTCGGTGCCGCCACCGTCCTCGTCACGCTGCTCGGCGTCGAGTTCATCGGGGCAGCCGCGCTCGCCGTCGACGTGCCCAGATGGCGGGCCGTCGGCGCACTGGCGCTACTGCTCCTCGCGCTCGTCTGCTTCGCCGCGCTCGCGTCCGGCGGCGACGGCGCGAGCGACGGTGAGGACGGCGACGGGCCGGACCAGCACGTCGACCGGGGGCCGTGGTACACCCAGTTCGACGACCTCTGACTACCGGAGGAACGGCAGCTTCCGCCAGAGCCGGAGCGACGCACTGAGGGCGCGGGCGTACCACTCCGATTCGATGCCGATGGGCGGCACGACCGGGTAGTTCCGCGCCGCGATCGTCTGTGACTCCGTGTACCGCATGAGTCCCTCCGTCCCGTGGCGACGGCCGAGGCCCGAGTCCTTCCGGCCGCCCATGGGCGCGTCGACGGCCGCCCAGGTCTCCAGGTAGCCGCCGTTGATGGTGACGGTGCCGCAGTCGATCTCGCGAGCGACGGCCCGGCCTCGGTCGCGGTTCGTCGTCCAGACGCTCGCGTTCAGGCCGTAGTCGGTGTCGTTCGCGCGGTCGATGGCCTCGCGCTCGCCGGCGACGGGTGCGACGCTCACGACCGGACCGAACGTCTCCTCGCAGGCGGCCCGGGCGTCGTGCGGGAGACCGGTCAGGACGGTGGGCTCGAAGAAGTAGGGGCCGATGTCGGGCCGATGGTCGCCGCCGACGTGGACCGTCGCGCCGCGCTCGCGGGCGTCGGCGACGTGTGCCTCGACGGTCTCGAGCTGGTCGCCCGAGGCGAGCGACCCCACGTCGACGCCGTACTCGTAGCTCGCGCCGAGCGAGAGGTCGGAGACGGCGGCGACGAACCGCGACAGGAACGCGTCGTACAGCGACTCGTCGACGAGGACGCGCTCGGTACCGATACAGAGCTGCCCGGCGTTGGTGAAACACGCACCGACGGCACCCTCGACGGCGTCGTCGAGGTCCGCGTCGTCCAGCACCACGACGGAGTTCTTCCCGCCGAGTTCGAGCGAGCAGTCGACGAGGTTCCGGCCGGCGGCGGCGGCGACCTCGCGCCCGGTCGCCGTCGACCCGGTGAAGCTGACGTAGTCCACGTTGTCGACCAGCGCGGGTCCGAGCTCCGCGCCGTCGCCCGTGACGACCTGGACGAGGTCGTGCGGCAGCCCCGCTTCTCGCAGGAGTTCGACGAGAGCCAGCGCGGTGTACGGGGTCGTCTCGGCGGGCTTGAGGACGACGGCGTTCCCCGCCAGCAGCGCGGGGAGCGCGTCGGAGATGGCGAGCGTGATAGGGTAGTTCCACGGCGCGATGATACCGACGACGCCGACGGGATGGTGGACGACCTCGGCCTTCGAGGAGAGGAACGGGACCGCGGCGTCGCGGCGCTCCGTCGCCAGCATCTCGGGGGCGCGGGAGCCGTAGTACCGGCTCGTCATCGCCACGTCGAGCACCTCCTCGAAGGCGTGGGCCCGGGACTTGCCGCTCTCCAGCTGAGCGAGGTCGAGCAGTTCGTCCTGCCGGTCGAGCACGATGTCGTGGAGGCGTTTCACGACGGCGGCGCGCTCTTCGGGGGCGCGGTCGGCCCACCGCTCCCGGGCCGCGGCGGCTCGCTCGACGGCGTACTCGACGTCCGCGGGCTCGCACTCAGTCACGGTCGCCGCGGTCTCGCCGGTGAACGTCTCGAGGACTGCACGGCGGTCACGGCCCCCGTCGGCCGTCGTGACGAGGCCGTCGAGCCGCTCGAACCGGTCGCGGCTCAGCGTCGCCGGCAGGGCGTCGTCGTCCAGCAGGTCGGTCATGGGGACTGCTACGGGGTGGGGGCCTAAAACCGTGTCCGAGGCCGCACCCGAGGTTACTCCGCCGGCTCGGGCGCGTCCGACGGCATCCGGTCGGAGAAGTCCCACGTGTACGCTTTCGTCACGTCGAGCTCGATGCGGACCTCCTCGCGGCCGGGGTCGAGCAGCGACCGCGCGAGGCCGGAGTCGGTGCCGCCGAGGTAGCGTTCGAGCAGCCGTCGCAGCAGGGCCTTCTCGTCGTCCGGCGTGATGGTCGCGATGCCCTGCCCGCGGATGCCGCGATAGGGCGGTCGGTTCGTCGATATCTCGAAGGCGACGGTGTCGTCCTCGCGGAGGTAGCGGACGACGTCGGCCGAGGCGGCGGTGGCACAGGCCAGCTGGCCCGCGTCGGGGTCGTACTCGAACCAGAGCGAGAGCATCCAGAGCCCGCCCTTCGGGGTTCGACACGCCAGCCGGACCGGGATGCGGGCGTCGTCGAGGAACGCGGCCACGTCGTCGTGCGCCCACGCCCCGTTCAGTGGGAACATCAGCGGACGACCGTCACGGGACAGTGCGCTCGGCGGACGACCGCCTCGGCGACGCTGCCGAGGAGGATGCGGCTGACGCCGGTGCGACCGTGGCTCCCGATGAGTATCTGGTCGATGTCGTGCTCGTCGGCGTACTCGTTGATGGCGCGAGCGGGCCGTCCCACGACGACGTCCGTCTCCAGCTCGACGTCGTACTCGTCTGCAATCTCCTGAGCCTGCGCGAGCAGGTCCTCGGCCACCGTCTCCTCCTGCTCGTACCACTCCTCCCAGTAGCCGGGCAGCCCGCCGTCGAAGGGGGCGCTGTAGCCCGCCTCCATGAGGTCGATGACGTTCAGGACGACGACCTCGGCGTCGGCGTGGGTCGTCAGCGCGTGCTCCAGCGCCGACCGTGCCTGTTCGGACTCGTCGTAGGGGACCAGGATTCTGTCGACCATATCTGAACTGTCACCCGTCAGGCGCTTAAAACGTCCCCCGACTCTCCATCGGTGGGAATCAGTCGCGGTCGTCGACGCCGACGGTGGCGGTGGGCGCCGCGACCAGTTCGAGGGCCTCGATGCGACGCGACGGGTCCATCGAGATGCAGGGCAGGACGACGTACATCGGCTGGACCCAGAAGGGGAGATGAAGTCGGTTTGGCTGTCGTGGATCGCCTTCACAGGGTCTGCAACACGCCGACGACGTCGCGTTCGATGGTCGGCGAGGACCACTCCTTCGACAGGGCGGCGACGATGGCGTCGCGGTCCTCGTGTGCCGCCGCGGCCTCCTCGACGGCGGCGACCCACTCGGGCAGCAACTCGGTGTACGCGCCGAGCGCGTCGTCGGGGTCGTCGTGGGCTCCGTAGTGGCCGTAGCAGAGGGTCTCGGCGTCGCGTTCGCGCAGCCGCGCCAGCGTCTCGAGGCTCAGTTCGAGGTCGAAGTCCGGGGCGGGCGTCGTCGGGAGCAGCTCGCCGAACAGGCTCATCCCGGCGGCGTCGCCGGCGAACAGCGCGCCGGTCCGGTCGTCGAGGACGGCCACCTGGTGGGGTGCGTGCCCCGGTGCGTCCACGAGTTCGAGCGAGCGGTCCCCGCAGTCGACCGTCTCGCCGCCCGAGACGACGCGGCAGCGGCGGCGGTCGACGAGCTCGGGCCGGCCGTAGCCCGTCGCGATCTGGTCGCCGACGGCGGCGCGGGCGCTCTCGTACAGCCGGTCGCGCTTCGCGGCGTCGGTGAGGTAGTCGACCCCGCGCTCGTGGACGACCACCGTCGCGTTCGGGCAGTGCTCGGCCAGTGCGCCCGTCGCACCGGCGTGGTCGAGGTGGACGTGTGTCGGCACGATATACGCGACCTCGGCCGGCTCGACGCCGACCGCCGCGAGGTCGTCGACGACGTGTTCGATACCGGCTGCGGGGCCGGGGTCGACGACGACCGGCTCGACGGCGTCGACGACGTAGGGCGACATCGTCGCCGGAGTGTCCATCATCCGAGCGTCGAGCGCGTACGTGTCGGGGGCGACCTGCGTGACCATGGGCGTCGTTCGGGTGGGCCGGGCAAAAGTCGGTCGTCGACACGGCGGCCCGGCGGGCGCGACAGAAGACATATGCCCGAGAACACGGGACCGGCTCTTGCATGCGACGCAGAGCCCTCCTCTCTACGGCCGGCGCGACGCTCGCCGGACTCGCCGGCTGTCTGTCCGGCTCTACCGGCGACGACCCGGCGGACGAAACGGACACGACGAACGGCACCGTCACACCGACCGACCAGCCGACCACGACACAGCCCGCCGAATCACCGGTCGACGTTTCCCTCGCGACGTACCAGCCAGCCATCGTCGAATTGGCGACGGACTCCATCCACGTCATCGACGACGCCGGTGGGTACCTGTTCCTCTCGGTGGACGCGACCGCGGCCGACGCGCCGCCCGGCCGGGGCGAGTTCACCTTCGTTCACGGCGACGAGGCCTACTCCCCGGTCGACCCGGTGGAACGCCAGCTCTGGCGGCAGTACCACGAGGACGACAGCTACGGCGACGGCAACGAGAGCGGCTGGCTGCTGTTCGAGCTGCCCGAGGTCGTGGCCGCAGAGCACGCCCGCGTCGGCTGGCCCGGCGGCGAGTGGCGGCCGGGCGAGTCGCTGCGAACCAGACTCGCCGCCGAGTACCCGGCGCTGTCGATGTCGTTCAGCGTCCCCGAGACGGTCCCCAAGGGCGAGCATCCGACGGTCACCCTCACGGTCCGGAACGAGGGCGACGTGGACGCCCGGTTCGTCGCCGGCCTGAACCGCGTCGGCCCGCGGATCGCCTACACGCCGGTCACCGCCCCGTCGTTCATCGTCCCCGCGGGCGGCTCCGAGACGTGGGAGTACACCGGCGACTTCGACACGACCCCGCTGGGCGACGGGGAGCTCGGCGACGGCCAGCACGACATGACCTACCACCTGAACTCGGTCCTCGGCCGGCAGAGCCGGCAGGTCAGATACGTCGCAAGCGACGGCTGAGGGCGGGCTTCGCCCGTCGCAGTCGGGCACGCGGACGCTGTCGCTGTCGGACCGTGGCGTCGAAAGAAGTGAGTAGCGAGTCGCTCAGTCGAGGTGACCGGCGTCCTCGAGGTTCTCCATGATGTCGTCGACGAACGACTCCACGTCGTCGTACGGGAAGTCGCCGCCGGGGAGCTTCGTCTGGAGCTCCATCGCGGTCATGGAGAAGTCACCGGACTCGAAGCGGGTGCCCGGGCCGTTCGGGAGCGCCGGCACGAGGTCCATCGGGCTGGAGATTGGGTAGTCAGCGCCACCGAAGGCGTCGATCATCTGCTCGCGAAGGTCATCTTCATCTGCCATAGGCACCCGTTCGACCGGATAAATAATAAATCATGGGGTAGTTGGTTCCGGGTCGACGCCGGTTCCGTCCTACGTCGACCTCGCGTGGAGCGGCCTTGACGCTACCGGTGAGCGGGACGCGGGCGTCAGAATCGCCCGCAGAAGCACGACTGCGGTGGGATGACGGGCGCGGCCACGCCGGTGTGGCCGCACTCGACCGTCGGAGGGCCGTCGTCAGTGTGGACGGCGTCGGCAGTCGCGGTGGGGTCCGCGAGGGCGGACGTAGCGGGGCGGGGAAGCCGCGTTACGCCGTCGCTGCGGTCCTGTTCGCGAGCGCGACCTCGTGGACGGCTTCGATGCCGGTGCCGTCCTCGAGGTCGGCCCGAACGGTGCTGTCGTCGGTGGCCTCCGAGCGAAGCGTGACGGTCGCACGGACGTCGACGACGATGGCGTTGAGGTTCGGCGTGATGCCGGTTATCTCCTCGACGTCGACGTCGTCCAGCGCGTCGATCCGTGCGACGACGGTCGCTGCGCCGGCGAGCAGGTCGCCGGACGCGCCGTCGGGGACGCGGACGCGCAGGTGGACGGTCGCTTCTGTCTCTCGGCCGAGACTTGTCTGGGCCATACTCCCTCGCCGCGAGTCGAACGCGGTCGCCGACGCGAGGTCGGTGGTCGCCGTCCGCGAGGGTACGAGACCCGTGTGGCGTGCGTGCGAGCCGTGACAGGCTGGCCTGCGACGACTCGCGGGAGTGCCGGTCGGTCGGACCGACACCCCCAGTCTCCAGCGATGCCTCTCTGCGACGAGGCGAGTGCCCCGGCAGCGAACATCGTGCCCCCGTTGGGGCGAACCGCCCGTGGGGAGTCGAACCCCACCGGCCGCGGTGGCCGGCTCCGGCGGCGGCGAACCGCACGGGCGAGTGTGGCCGACGGTAGCGTCCCTCACGTCGAGGATGCGAGCGGACGCTACAGTCGGTGCTCGGTTCGCGTGTCGGCGCTGCGGTCGAGGTGGAGACGCGACCCCGCCGGTCAGTCAGGATGGAACCAGTTCGGTTCGGAGAACCCGACTGCCGGCGCGAGCGGCGGTGCCTAGGAGCCGTAGGAATCGGCAGAAACACCGCCGGGCCGCGTCAACACCGTCACGCGGCGCCGGCAGAGACGAACCGAACGGCGGGATACCCCGTCGGATTACGGGTCCCGCTCGGTTCACCATCCCCAGCGCCGCGCTGGCAGCCGGCAGCGGAGGAACCCTCCACGCCGGCAGTGGCGGCCTCGCCAGTGACCGCGGTGGCGAACGCCGAGATGGTAAGCATCGAGCGGGTCATCGTCAGTGGGTACCCCGTTCCCGGTCGAGAGTCGGGATTGAGGTGTCAACTCGTAGAAGCAACCATCACTTAAATATATCGATATGAGCGGCGGTGCGTCCTCGCAGTCTGTCGAATACGTCGTAGTAATCTCCCGGGAGGTCGTCGGCCTCAGAGGTCTGCTGCGTCGACGACCTCGTAGCCGATGTTCCCGTCGCGGAGCCGGTCGGTGTGTCGCGAGAGCTCGTCCGTGACGACCACCAGCAGCACGGTCAGCCCCTTCGTCGCCGCCTCCGTGACGGCCTCGGCGGAGCCAAAGCGGATGTCGGGGTCGAGGTCGGCCTCGATACAGGCGACCAGCGACTCCGTCCCGGAGACAGCCAACAGGTCGTGGGTGCCGGCGTGGTCCGCGAGAGCGGCCGGCGCCACCGTGGACGAACCGTTCTTCGCGACCCGCGGGACGGAGACGACGGTGACGGTCCCCAGCTCGTAGTCGAGCACGCCCTCGAAGTCGGTCACGCCCACGTCCTGGCCGGGCTCGGCGCTGGTGACGGCGACAGCCGTCGCACTGCCGTCGCCGTCGGTCGATGCCCGCATGACGCCGTCTCGCATCGACATCGTCACCGTCTGTCCCTCCTCGATGGGGTCGTCCGCGATTGCTGTCTCGGCGTCCACCTGTCCGATGACCTCCTCGGAGACGTGGGTGACGTACTCGCGGAGGTCCTCGGTACGCGAGATGAGCCAGTCCACGCCCTCCTTCGTCACCTCGTAGCGGCCGCGGCCGAGCTTGCGGACGTAGTCCCGTTCGACCAGGTCCTGGAGGTAGTCGCTGACGGCCTGTGCCGTGACACCGATCTCGTCCGCGATCTCCTGCTGGCTGACCGCCGGCTGACGCTCTGCGATCTCCGAGAGAATCTGGTAGCGCGTCGCGTTGCGCTTGCTCTGGAGGACGCTCTGTTCCTCCTCCGGGTCGGCGTCGGGGGCCATTGTCGGGGCTTGGGCTGTCGATGACAAGTAGCTTTGCACTAACGGCCACCTGGGTTGGGTTACGGTCGCCGGGACCTCCCGGGCGGTTCAGGTGTCCGTCCCGACGCAGAACTCGGTCAGCAGCTCGACCATCCGGTCGGGCTGCTCCCGCGGCGGCCAGTGCGCACAGCGCTCCAGCACCGTCAGCTCGGCGGTCGGCGCCCGCGGCGCAGCCCGCTCGGCCAGTTCCACGGGGACCACCTCGTCGTGCCGACCGTGGACGAACAGCGTCGGGACGTCGAGTTCGCCCAGCCGGGGGGCGAAGTTCGTCACGTAGCCGTCGCGGGTCATCTCGTGCTTCCTGAAGTTCCGGAACGCGACGCAGGCGTTCGGCTTCCGGGCGTACTCCCAGACGGCGTCGACGCAGTCCGCCGACAGGCCGTCCGTGTCGTGGACGATGCCCGCCAGACTCGCCTTCGTGAAGCCGCGGCTCCGCCGGAACAGCGCGACCGCGATTCTGTTGAGAAACGGCAGCCGCGAGAGCGCCCACGAGAGCGTCCCGCGCGGGAGTTCGGTGCCGAGCCCGAAGCAGCTCGTCGGGACGAGATGCGAGACCTCGACGTCCGTATCGAGCGCGAGGCCCAGCGCGACCGCGCCACCCAGTGAGAGGCCGCAGACCGACGGCGATTCGATACCGAGTTCGTCGCAGAAGCCCGCCATCGTCCGGACGTGTCGGTCGATGGTGTAGTCCACGTCCGGTACGTCGCTGTCGCCGTAGCCGAGCATGTCCGGCGCGTAGACGGTGAAACGCTCCGACAGCGGCTCGATGACATCGCCCCACGAGACCGGCCCGGCGTCGATGATGCCCCCGTGGAGCAACAGGAGCGGTGGTCCCTCACCCGCCTCGGCGTACCTGATATCGTGTCCGTCGACCTCGACCGTAGCCATGGCCCGGCCTTCGCCCACCGCCGAGATAAATCGGTGGGTCGGGGGGCCATGGGAACCGCAACCGTTGACGCCCCCCGCTCCCAAACCACCGGCATGCCCACCGTCTCCAGCCTGCGCGTCTACCCCGTCAAGTCGCTCGACCCGCTTTCACTCGACGCCGTCGAGGTCAACGCCGGCGCGCTCCGACACGACCGCGAGTTCGCCATCGTCGACGGCGACCGCGAGTTCGTCAACGGGAAGCGCGAGCCGGCCCTCCACCGGCTCGCGTCCGACTACGACCCCGAGCGCCGCGAGCTCTCCATCAGGGAGCGCGGCGACGACGACTGGGCGACGTTCAGCATGGACGCCGAACGCGGCGCGCTGAACGCCTGGCTGAGCGAGTTCCTCGACTACCCGGTCAGCGTCGTCCGCGATGCCTCCGGCGGGATGCCCGACGACACCGAGGCCGACGGCCCGACGGTCATCGCCCGGGAGACGGCCGCGGCAGTCGCCGGCTGGTTCGACGGGGTCGACGCGGCAGAGATGCTTCGCCGGTTCCGGCCGAACCTCGTCGTAGACGCCGGGGAGCCGTTCTGGGAGGACCGGCTGTACGCGGACCGCGGGTCGGTGAGGGAGTTCACCGTCGGAGCGGTCGACTTCGAGGGCGTCCAGCCCTGCCAGCGCTGTGCCGTCCCGACGCGGGACCCCGACACCGGCGCGGAGACCCCCGGCTTTCGGGAGACGTTCGTGGCGCAGCGCGAGGTCACGCTGCCGGACTGGGCGAACCGGGACTGGTTCGACCACTACTACCGGCTGATGGTCAACACGCGGATCCCCGAGTCGTCGTGGGGCGACGTGCTCCACGTCGGGGACGCTGTCGAACTGGGAGATTCAAGGTCGGACGTGCCGTAGGCCGTCACGATGACCGACAGCGAGCAGGCGGTCGACGAGCGGCGACCCGAGTCGAGAACCATCGAACCGAGCGCGCCCGAGGAGTTCGGGCTCGTACAGGCGTTCTGGGGCGACGGGAAGGGCAAGACGACCGCCGCGCTCGGGATGGCGTTCCGGGCGGCCGGCCACGGCTACCGCGTCCACGTGCTCCAGTTCATGAAAGGCGGCGCGGACAGCGTCGAGGACGTCCGCGGCGAGTACAGTGCAATCGACGCCATGCCGGGGGCCTCCTACGAGAACACGGGGCACTACGGCTGGCACGGCTTCATGGACGGTTCGGACGACGACGAGCACGCGGCCCAGGCGGCCGGCGGGATGGCGCGGACCCGGGAGATACTGGAGGGCTGCGCGGCGGCCGACCTGACGGCCCCGCTCGGCCTCGACGGCGACCCGACTGACGGCGTCCACATGCTCGTGCTGGACGAGGTGTGCTACGCGACGAATCGGGGGTTGCTCGACGTGGAGGAGGTGGTGGCGCTCGTGGAGGGCAAGCCCGACGACCTCGAGCTGGTGTTGACCGGCGGACACGAGCGGCCGGACTGGCTGGACGGCGTGGCCGACCTCGTCACGAACGTCCGGAAGGAGCGGCATCCCATCGAGGCCGGCCAGCGCGCACGGAAGGGCACCGAGTTCTGAGCGTCGCACGCGCCTCGCGTGCGGAGGCACACGGCCCGAAGTATTTTGTCTCGGATAGATATAGACCTGTGTATGTCACTGCTGCCGGTCGACACCGACGCCCTTGAAGACATATGTCGGTCCGTTGCAATGTCGAACTACGGGTTTCTCTACGTGACGGACAAGCGGGGGGAGATCCAGAAGCGATACGAGAGCGCGGACACCGGCACGCTCAACGCGAGCAACCTGTCCACGTCGGACCTCAAGAAGGCACTCCGAGACCTGACGGAGGACGAGTTCTCCGACCTGGAGCAGATCCGCGACGGCGTCTACTACGTCGACACGTTCAGCGTGGGGAGTTCCGACGCCGTCACCAACGAACTGACGAGCGTGTTCAGTCAACGAATCGTCATCACGTCCGAGACGCTCCGGTCGCGGTTCGACCTGGCGATAGACGACGTGGACTACTTCGCCACCGAGCTGGAGTCCCGCGACCTCGTGGCGCGTATCACGGCAGGGGAGCGCGACTACTACACCATCGGGCCGCGGCTCAAGGAGCACGCGGGCAACGTCGGGCTGGACTCCCAGCTCGAACGCAAGGCAGCGCGGGGGAAGATAAGCCACAGCGACCTGGAGAAGGTCATCGACGTGGCGGCGACGACCGACGTCATCCGCTACCTCGAACAGGAGGGGTTCATCGTGGACCTCGACGGCGAGTACCTCGTCAAGAGCGCGCTCGACGAGTTCGCGCGGTACGTCGCGAGCGAGGTCGAGGACGAGGTCGAGGCACAGTTCGAGGACTCGCAGTACCTCGTGCCCACGGCGGAGTTCCCGGGCGTCGTCCGCTCCGAGATAGAGGCCCGGTTCGACGTGCTCTCGCAGGCCCACGGGATGCAGGACGAGATCGTCGAGGCGACGCAGGACGCACTCGCCGACCGACTCGACCTCGAGGTGGGTCGGGAGATGGTGGTGATGCGGGACGAGTTCGACGCCTACGTCGAGGGGGAGGCACGACGGGTGCTGACCGACGTGAAGTCCGAACGCGACGTGCTGCCGGCGTCGCCGACGGAGTTCGAGGAGGCCGCGAGCGAGCACGTCGAGGAGATGCAGGTGAGCAACGACCCGTCGGTCAACCGGTACGTCCGGGAGGCCGTCGAGGAGCGCTACGCAGCGGTCGTCGCCGAGGCGGAGTTCGGGGGCGTCGACACGTAACCAGCAGTCAGGATTCAGACAATGCCACGAAAATACACGTTCGAGACCACGACCGTCGATGGCGTCGACTACGTCATCGCGAACCCGGTGAACGAGACCGACGAGATGGTCCGCATGGAGGCGGACTGGACCAACGGCGACGACGTAGAGGGCGAATGGGAGCGTGCGGTGCGAGCCATCATCAAGGGCGACCTCCTCGGGGAGATGAACCTGGAGGCGGGTAACGGGCGCATCGACCGCCAGACGGCCATCGAGACGCTCGCGGCGGCCGAGGACGAACAGGGCAGGGTCGTCTCCAGCGAGCGACAGGCCGACGCGCTGCTCGAGTACTTCGAGGACCAGGAGATTCTGCGGTTCGACGGCAACGACGTCGTGCTGCTCCAGGACCCGCGCGACGACGACCTCTCCGGGCGGGCCGCGCTGAACTGGGCCGCCGGCATCGAGGCCTGCGTCGACAAGATCGACGAGACGAAAGAGCGCGTCAAGCGGGCCCGGGACAAGCTGAACGAGAAGATGGACGAGATAGACACCGGGTCGAACCGCATCGACGAGCGCATCCAGGAGACCGCACAGGAGCTGAAGGCGCTCGGCGACGGTCCTGGCGTGCCCGACGACCCGTCGCAGCTGGACGAGAGCGAGCGGAACCGGTACCAGCAGCTCAAACGCCAGTTCATCTACCACAAGCAGATGAAGGAGGTCGACAAGGAGAACCTGCTCGAGACGGTCGAGGAGGGGACGTCCGAGCTCGCCCACCAGATATCGATGCTGAACTCCGCGAAGGAGGCGCTCGTGACGAAAGAACAGGAGATCCGGGTGGTCGCCGTCCAGAAGCGGGAGTTCCCCAACGACGCGACGAACATCGTGGAGAACATGGGGACGCTGGCGACGAAGCTCGGTGGCGTCGGCGACATCGACGAGAAGATCGACCAGACCTCGGCGACGGACCTCGCGTCGATGGTGGAGGACACCGTCGGCGACGTCCAGGAGGCCGCCGAGAGTGCACAGCAGACGGCCGACGAGGAGGTCGAGACGGACGCGGACGCGGTCAACTTCGAGGTTTGAGGGGGACGACTCGTGTCGACCACGTCGACCGTGCTCCGAGCTGAATCGTTCTTCGGGACGCTCAGACGGGTGGACGAGCGGATGGAGACGTTGCTGGGGGCCACGACCTACGACGACGTGTCGGTGTACCGGACCGCGGACGAGGCGACGGACGCGCTGGCCGAGTTGGGCGAGGCGTTCGTCGCCGCTGCGCCGTTCCCCTCGCAGGTGGGGCGGGCCGGCGACGGCCTCGACGACGCGCTGACGAGGGTGCTCGAGGCGCGCTACGCCGACCCGGCGTCGACGAGGGATGAAGCCGTCGACGCACTCGTCGACGCACTCGTCGACGCAGGGCGGGTCGAGCGCCACGCCGGCGAACTGGTCGTCCCGCTCGCGCACAGCGGCCCGCCAGCCCGGAACTGGGGACCGACGCTCGCGGTGCTGCGGGTGGTGACCGAGGACCTGCTGGCGCGGGCGGAGACGCTGGCGCGCCGGAGTCGTGCGGTGGACGCTTCGGACGCGCAGGCCGCCTGCGAGAGCCTCTCGCGGATGCTCGCGTCGCTGCGAGACGTGCTCGTCCGGGCGAGCTCGGGCGCGGCGTTCGTCGGGCGTCGAACGGACCGACGGAGTGCCCGGCCGCTCTCCTTCGCGGAGTGGGCGGGCGGGCGACTGAACGGAGGAGACAATGCTTAATCTGACGCCGATACTTCGACAGGACCAGCCGACCTCACACGTAAAGATAGGCGAATCGAAGCTCGGGAACGCGAGCGACGTGGTGGAGATCCGCCACAAGAACCGGTCGGCACATTTCCTCGTGAAGCCGGTCGACGACGGCCCGCTCGCAGGCGAGACCATCGGGAACAAAGTTCGGATGCACCGGAACGTCGCCGAGCTGTTCGGCGGCATCGACTCCTCGCGGGACTTCCGGGTGGACCCGAACGCATCGGTCCACGACGTGGTCGAGTGCGACGCCGTGAAGATACACGCCGGCGGCAACGGCCCGGAGAAGCTGGAGTCGTTCCTGCGCTCGACGAACTACCTCCTGCATCCCTTCGAGGAGGTCGTCAAGCAGGGGGACAGCCTGGCGACGTTCACCGCGGCGACGGTCGAGCCGGCCGGCTACACGACGGTCCGGGTGACCGCCGACACCGACATCGAGTTCATCGGGGCCGGCGAACTCCGCGAGCTGAAGGCGACGGAGTCGAGCCGGTCGCGCGGTGGGGGTGGCCCGACCCACGGCGGCGGCCCCGGTGGCGGCCAGCAGGTCGCCGAGGACGAGGCCGTCGAGGTGAACCTCGAACCGAAGAAGCCGACGGTCTCCTTCGAGGAGGACGTGGCCGGGCTGCCGGAGGTCAAGCAGACGGCCCGGATGCTGCTCGCGCTGTTCGACGCCGAGACGCGGAACGAGGTCGAGCGTCGCTACGGGCAGGCGTTCGCGTCACGGGGCAGCTCGATGATGCTGTACGGGCCGCCGGGCTGTGGGAAGACGCTCGTCTCGGAGGCCATCGCACACGAGGCGATGTACAACACGAGCATCGAGGACAACTACGGGCCGGTGAAGTTCCTCGAGGTACGTGGCTCGGACATCCTCTCGAAGTACTCCGGCGAGTCCGAGAAGCGCGTCTCGGCGGTGTTCGAGAAGGCCCACGGCATCGCACAGGAGGGTTTCTGCGTGCTCTTCTTCGACGAGGTGGAGACGCTCATCCCCGACCGCGGCGACGACTCGCTCCAGCGCCACGAGCGCTCGCTGACGAACGCGTTCCTCCAGGAGATGAACGACGTCGAGGACAACCTGCTCGTCATCGGCGCGACGAACATGCCCTTCACCATCGACCCGGCGGCGACCCGGCGGTTTCCCATCCAGCAGTTCATCCCGCAGCCGGACGAGACGGTGATGGCGGAGGTCTGGCGCAAGCAGCTCGACTCGCTGTCGACCGCGAACGAGATCGACTACGAGCGCCTCGGCGAGGCGTCGGTCGGCTACACGCCGGCCGAGGTCGCCGACCGCATCCTCGGCAGCGAGTTCCAGCGCGAGCTGGTCGAGAGCGTCATCGACGGCGACCCCATCGTCCCCGACACCGACTACCTGCTCGAGAAGCTCGCGGCCTCGGAGCCGAAGACGGTCCGGCAGTACGTCGCCAGCGTCCGCGAGAAGACGGACGACCTGGAGGGCTACCCGGAGATGCAGCGCTACGTCGAGGCACAGGCCGACCGGCTGGGGATGCGCCTCGGAACCGAGCCGAGCGCGCTCGAATCCCTGCTCGGTGCGGGCGGCGGTGACGCCGTCGGGGACGACGGTGCGGCGGGCGAGGGCGGCCAGAACGGTGACGCCGCGCCGGACGGCGGTGCCGGCGACGCGGCGGCTGACGGACCGGCGGGCGACGGAGCGACGGGCGACGGCGCCGGAGGCGATGCAGTGTGAGCGGCTACGCCGAAGTCGCGGCGTTCGAGCTGCCGTCGGTCACGGCCAGCGACGGCGGTGTCGACGACGTCGCCCTCGTCGGCGACGGTGACCTGACCTACGTCCGGGGCACCGACCGGACGACGCTCCCTGTCGATGCCGAGCCGGTCGACGTCGCGCTGGGCGAGCGCGTCTACGTGCTGACCGCCGACGCGCTGCTCGCGCTCTCTCCGGGGGGAAGCGGCTCCCGCGTCTGGTCGCTCGACCTCGGGGCCGAGGGCGTCGAGGGCGTCGCAGCGCTCCCGGACGAGGGCGTCGTCTGCGTGCTCACGGAACGGAGCCTCGTCGGCGTGGACGGCGAGAGCGGCTCCCGCCGCTGGACGGTGGACAGACCGTACGCTGACGTGGCCGGTGACGTGTCGTTCGTCGCCGCCGACGGACGCTTCCTGCTCGGTGCGTGGTCGTTCGTCACCGGGGTCGACGCCGAGGGGGAGCAGGTGTTCGACGCGGACCTGGGCAGCGCACTCACGGGCGTCGGCGGCACCGGTGGAACGGTCGTCGCCGCGCTGAAGTCCGACCAGCTCGTGGGGGTTGACCCCACGTCCGGGTCGGTTGACTGGCGCACGGAGATACGTCCCACACAGGTCACGCCACGTGGCGACGAGACGCTGCTCGTGCGGACCGCAGACGGCCTGCTCGCGGTGCAGCCCGACGGGACCTACGAGTCCGTCGACGGCCTGCCGGCGGGGTCGGTGTACCCGGCCCGGAACGGCGACCTCGTCTGCGTCTACCGCGAGGACACGCTCTCGGTCCATCGCCGGAGCGCCGACGTGGACGCGGTGACCGCGACGCTCCCGGTCGACGCGATCGGCCCGGGCGAGCCGCTCGTCGTCGAACTGACGAACGAGGCCGAGACGGCGGGGAGCACGACGGTGACAATCGCGGTCGAGGGGGCGACGACGGCGCGTCGGAGCACGACGGTCGACCTGCCGGCTGGCGGTAGCACGGCGGCGGAGTTCGAAGTGACCGACGTCGAGGACGGGGAGACCGCCGAGGTCAGCGTCTCCGCTGACGGCGTGGCGCTGGCGAGCGAGTCGATAGCCATCGACCGGCCGGACCCGCCCGAGGAGTCCGTCGCGGCCGAGCTGACCGTCGACCGCGTCGAGGGCGCGACGGTCCACGCGACGCTGTTCGTCCACAACGAGGGCGAGGTGCTCCAGGAGCTCCGGGTCCGCGAGGACGACCTCCACGTGGGCGCGGTCGCCCCGGGAGAGACGAGCCGTGTCGAGGTGACAGAGCGGTACACCCCTGGCGAGTCCGTCGAGCGGACGGTCGTGGACGACGCCGGGGCGACGGTCGCGACCGCGTCGACGAGCGCGACCGACGGCTCGGTGACGGTGTCGGTCGAGCCGACGGTCGAGGGGTCGTTCCTGTTCGTCGACGTGACCGTGGAGAACCCGACCGAGACGAAGGTCGCGGACTCGCTCGTCCTGCTGGGCGTCGGAGACGCCGGCCCGGTCGAACGCGCCGTCGACGTCGCGCCGGGGGCGACGTGGACGCTGTCGGTCGCCCTTCCGGGGGCCGTCGCCGCCGGGCTCGACGGGAACGTGCTCCGGGTCCGGCTCGACGGCGCCGGCGTCGAGGACACGCACGACCTCACTCTCGACAACAGTTTCGCGGCGGGGGCTGCCCCCGGTGGCCGCGACCAGCGGGCCGAGGCTCCGACGGGGGCGGACCGCGGGCAGCCTGCCGGCGGGCGAGGTGGTCAGGCAAGACAGCCCGGCGGCGGCCGGCAGGCGGGCCGGGGAGACACGCCGGGGGGCAGCGCTCCCCCGGCCGTGTCACTCCGTCGCGCCGTGGCCGACGACGAGCCGGCCGCGACGGAGGCGTTCCTGGAGTACCTCGCTGTCGACACCGAGGGGCAGACCGACGACCTCACGCTCGTGGCAGACGGCGAGCAGTTCCGGCTCGGGTCCTTCGACCGGGGCGAGGAACGCCGCTATCAGCGGGCCCACGCGCTCGCTCGCCGTGGCCGGAGCCAGCTCCCCCCCGTCGCCGCGACGGCGGACGGCGGTCACCTCGCGGAGACCGGCGCGATGGACGTCGACGTTCGCGACGGCCCACTCGTCGTCCGGGCGAGCGTGGACGCGAGCGGGCCGACGGTCCGTGTCCGCGGCACCGTCGAGAACCGCACCGACGACTACCTCTCCGTCGAAGGGGTCGACGTGACCTGGGTCGGTGCCTGGGATATCGACCCCCACGGCGAGGGGCTCGCCCCCGGCGAGACCGTCCGCTGGTCGGGCAGCGTTCCGGCACCCGAGACGGAGCTCTCCGACACCGACGCGGTGGTGCCACTCACCGTCGAGTACGGCGGTGACAGGCGGTTCCAGTCGCTCGCGACCGTCGAACGCGACGCCGGGCCTGGGACCGCCGTCGCGAACCGGCTCGACCCCGGCGTCGGTCGCGAGACCCACGTCGCCGACACCTACAGCAAGGTCGTCTGCAACCTGCGGAACGTCTCCGAGGAGCCAATCCAGGAGCTCCAGCTCGCGGCCACCGGCGAGCGACTGAACGAGATGATCTACGTCGAGGAGACCGTCCAGTCGCTCCAGCCCGGCGAGACGGTCGAGCACTTCGTCGACGTGAAACCCGCCGAGAGCGACCGCGAGCTGGCGGTCGACCTGCTGGTCACCTGCGACGGGGAGACGGACCGGCTCGCACTCGATGGCCCGGTCGCGGCCACGCCGGAGGAGTGGTCCCGGTCGCATCTCGAGGGGTGGACGGCGACCTGGGAGGACGACGAGCCGGAGGAGGAGCTGTCCGTGCCCGTCCACCTCTCGACGCCGTTCGAACAGACCGACTGAACGGTGTCAGTCGACGCCGGCTTCGGCCCGCAGCGCGTGCTCGATCTCCTCGACGAGTTCCGCGTCGTCGGTCCAGAACCCGTCGAACGAGTCGGCGTCCGCTCGCGCGGCCAACCCACACGCCTGCGACGGGTCCGACCCGCCGTCGAACGTGAGGACCCAGTAGCGTTCGACTGACCCGTCGCCGTAGCCGTGGTACGTCACTCCGGGTATCGCCGGCGGCTCCCAGTCCGGTGCACCGTAGACGTGGATGTCCAGCCCGGCCTCCCCGAGCGTCCAGTACCACTCGACCTGGTCGGCGAACGTGGAGAGCTGCTGGAAGCTGGCCCGGAGCCGGCCGCTCCCCACGCGACGAGCGCGGTCCTCTATCTCCTTGCTCACCGCGTCGAGCTGGCGACGGTTCAACGCGGTGAACACCGTCTCGTCGAGCACCTCGAACAGGACGCGGTAGCCCGGGGAGACCGCCGCCGGGGAGGTCGGCCGGACGACCGGCGGCGTCAGCAGCCACTCCAGCTCGGTGACGGGGAGGACACCCACGAACTCGCCGGCCTCCTCGACGACCACGAAGGGGTCCGGGCCGTCCGGCGGGAGCTGTCGGCAGTCCACGGTCACCGAGTGCGCCGCGAACTGCTCCTCGATGTCGGTCCCCCCGTCCCGACCGTACACCGTGAACTGCCTGTCGCTCCGCGTGAGACGCTCGAGTATCCGGTCGAGCATCCTCACTCCTCCGCCGCCTCGGCGGCGATGCTGTCGCGGACGAGCTGCCTGACGCGCGGGTCGAGCGGCCCGATCTCGATGTCGCTCGACGGTCGTTCGCGGACCACCAGGCCGGTCTCATCCAGGAGCGGGAGGTGGACGTGGACGAGTTCGGTCAGCAGCTCCTCGCGCTGCTCCGCCGTCACCAACCGGCCGCTGTCGCCGGCCTGCCATCCGGCGAGGACCGTCGCCAGCTGCTGGGCGGTCGCTGGGCCGACCGTCAGCAGGGCGTAGAGGACGCGGCGTCGTTCGGTCGCCGCGAGCCCACGGTAGAGCTGGTCGTCGGCGAGACCGGCCGCGGTGGTCTCACCGCCGGCGTCGTCAGCACGGGCATCCGAGCGGTCCCGGGGCATCGTCCTTCGAGATTGTTCATGAAAAACGATAAGCGTTGTTCCGGGTGCTTCGGGGCTCATCGCTGTCGCGACGGCGCGGCGTTCGGGCGAGTTCCAGTGGTTCAGACCAGGAACTCGCCGCTGACGGCCTCGTTGGCGTCCGAGACGTACGCCAGCGTGCCCCGAATCAGGTGGAGCACCAGCGCGAGGAACGCGAGCACGTAGCCCGCGGTGACGACGAACATCGCGGTGCGAGCGGTCGAGAGCGCCGAGAGCCGCTGGTCGCGCTCGGCGCGGATGGAGTCGGCTGTCTCCTGCTCGCCGACCGCCTCGAAGTGCTCGATGGCGCCGTCGTACTGCGACTCGATGTGCGCGCGCCGGTCGTCGAACGGCCCGAGGTTCGCCGGGTTCAACAGCAGTGGCGTCCCCCCGACCGAGGTCAACGTCGACCCACTGAGGTTCTCCCTGGCGGACCGGGCCTCCTGGAGGCTGTCCTGCCCCCGGCTCACGTTCGTCGAGTAGGCTTCGAACGCGGCGTCGGCCTCGGTCTGCAGCTGCGTCGCGCGCTCGTCCTCACCCTCGAGGACGGCGATGCGGGCGAGGCTGCGCTTGAACATCGCCTCCTCCAGCAGGGAGGTCTCCTCGCTCGCGATGCGCTCCTCGTAGTACGACCGCTGGGTCGCGATCTCGTCGTCCAGCACGGCGTTGCCCTCTTCGAGTGCCTGCTGGCCGAGCTCGCGGAGCTCCGGGTCCTCGAGCTCGGAGACGTACAGTGCGACGGTGTTGTACGTCGAGGCCGCCCGGACCAGCTCGTCCTGGGCCGCATCGTTCCCCTCCGACTCGCGGACCTCCTGGACGCGTTCGGCCGCGTCGAGGTACTCGACGAACGTCTGGGCTGCGGTGAACCCGCGGGAGATGTCCTGGCCGGATTCGAGGTCGCCGTCCTCGATCTTCTCCTCCAGCCGGGTCAGCATCTCGTCCATCGAGCCGGCCGACTCGCCGAGGTCGGTGTGGTCCTCGAACGACTGGAGCCGCTCGTGGGTCTCCTCGCCCTCGATGATGCCCGGCTCGGCGGTCACGGTGATGGTCCGTGGTTCGACGTCGTCGCCGTCGACCCGGAACGTCCACTCGTAGGGGGTCAGTACCTCGGCGTCGGTGTCGAACTGCAGACTGAAGACGGTCTGACTCTCGGAGCCGGCGGCGAGTTGCTCCGGCACGTCGCGCTGGACCGTGAGCCACCCCTCGTCGGGGCCGTCGACGCGCCGGAGTTCGAGGTTCTCGATGGCGTTGTAGCCGAGCACCTCGGAAACCGTCACCGTCCCGGTGTCGGTCCGGGAGATCTCCAGCTGGCCGAACTCGACGCGCTCGGAATCGACGCCCAGCTCGGTCTCGTGCTCGACGGTGAGCGGCACCTCGACGGTCTGGGTACCCGCGGAGGCGTTGCTGGACGTGAACCGGAGGTTCAGCGTGTGCTCGCCCTCGGGCACCTCGCCGTCGAGGGCCACGTCGAGGACGTAGTCACGACTGTCCTGTCCCGGGATGCTGTTCGAGCCGCGCGTCATCTCGGCGCTGACGTAGTCGTCGTCGAAGGTGGGGGAGCCAACGCTGACGTCCTCGATGGCCAGCGGCAGGTCGCCCGCGTTCTCGACGGTCGCCGTGACCTCGCGCGTGAACGTCGACTCGCCACGCGGCTCGTCGAACGTGTACGAGGCCCCGGTGCCGGTCGAGTCGCCGAACATCGCCGGGTAGATGACGCGGGCGTCGATGCGGAACGACTCCCGTTCGGCGTCCGGGTCGTCCGTGTCTAGCCGGACCGTCCAGGTCTTCTCGGCGTGCTGGACGGCGCCGCCGTCGATGGCGACCGTCGCGGTGCCGGTCCTGCTGTCGCCGGCCCCGAGCCTGCCGGCCAGTCCGGAGACCGAGGCGGTTGCGTTCCGGTTGACGCCGCTCGGGTCGCTCACCGACACGTCGACGCTGTCGTACCCGGTTTGCTCGGTGATGGTCACCGGGACGCTCTCGCTTGTCCCGACGAGCACGTCCCCGATGTCGACGACGGGCTCGTCCGACTCGACCGAGGTCGCCTTCACCACGTCGATGTCGAACCTGACCGTCTCGACGTTGCCCAGGCTGTCCTCGAGGGTGAGGTCGATGGAGTGGACTCCCTCGCGGGCCGCCTCGTCGACGGTGATGTCGACGGTGACGGCCTCGGTCTCGCCGGCGTCGACGCGGTTCGGTGCGCTGGCGGTCGAGGCCGTGATGTCCGCGCCGGCCGACGCCGAGGTCGACTGGAGGTCCATGTCGCCGGCCCCGCTGTTCCGGAACTCGACGGTGACGCTCAGCGTCTGCTCGCTCGCCCCCTCGAACCGGACCTCCTCCGTCGACCCGGCGTCGGTGGCGCCGAACGCGGGCTCGACGTACTCGACGTTCGCTTCGAGCGTCCCGCTCATGCCGCCACTGCGCGAGATGTAGACGGAGCGCGTCGTGTCGTAGCCGGCGTCCCCCTGCGAGGCCCCGGTCGCCTCGTACTCGACCTCGTACGTCTCGCCCTGGACCACGTCGAACGTGTTGCTGGACCCGGCGTCGCCGTCACCCGACCAGCGGTCGAACTCGAACGTCACCTCGCCGTCGGTGCGTTCCTGCGGCGCGGTGACGGTCGTGTTGCTGCTGGCCGTGAACTCGATGGACGCGATGTCGGTGTCGGTCTCACCCGGGAACGCCCGCTGGAGGTCGAGCTGCGCCGTCTGTGGCACGACGGTCGCCCCGTCGGCCGACTGGCGCTCGTCGCCCAGTACCGTCTCGCCGGTCCCCGCGGGTGCGGCGTGGCCAGCCGTCGCCGGCACTGCGACCGCAGCGCCGGCGAGTAGCAGCACGACGAGCACGACCGCGGTTCCGGCGGTCCTACGCATCGTGACCACCCTGGAGGACCACGATGTCGCCGACGTTCGCCGCGTCGACCGTCCGCCGCCAGACGACGAGCCGGTGGGTCACCAGCATCGCGAACAGCGCGACGAGTGCGCCGTACCCGACCAGCAACGCGGTGCTGGCGAGTGCGAGCGTCGTCCGCGCCGACGAGATATCACTTCGCAGACCGGCAAGCTGACTCTGCCGGTCCGAGAGCGCGTTCTCGGTCGCGCGCTCTTCGGCGTCGCGGACATCCGCGAGCGTGCCGCCCGACTCCAGATACAGCGCGAACGTCCCGAACAGTTCGCCGCTCGCCACCGCGCTCACGCCGTCACAGGACGAGCAGCTCTCGAGGAAGCTGGTCGCGCGCTGCTCGGCGGTGTTCATCCGCGCCACGTCGCGCTCGTACTGGTTGCGCAGCTCCTCGACCCGCAGGTTCACCTGCGAGAACTTCTGGGAGGCACCGGCCGCACGGAATGCCGTCGCTGCCTGCTCGAGCAACCGGAGCTTCTCGGGCGTCGCCGTCACGGCCGATGCCGACTGGAGCAGTGCGTCCCCCTGGTTCTCGTAGAACCGGCTGAGCGCGAGGTCGGCCAGCGGCGCGTACGTGAGCCCCTGCTCCTCGAGCGCCTGCACCTGCTGTGCGGTCCCGTTCGCGGCCTCCAGGCTCGCCTGGACGGAGCCGTTCTCGGCCGCGGTGTAGCTCTCGTTGAACGACCGGAGCAGCGTCAGTACGGTCGCCATCTCGCGCTCCGTCTCGTCGTCGAACTCGACGACCTGGAGCTTCGAGACCGCGAGCGACCGGATGGTCTCGAACTCGGTGTACTGCTCGAACGCCGGCGTCCCCGACAGCTCGTTGAACGCCGCGAGGTACTCGTCGGCCGTCTCCGGCGGCTGGTCACTCCGTGCCTGTCCGACCGTCGTGTCGGGCTGTTGGGTCGTCGTCACGGCCGCGTCACCGGTCGTCGCCGATGCGCCGGGTGTCCCACCAGCGCTCGCGGCGACAGCCGGCGACGCGGTCACGGACGCCAACACGACCAGCCCGACGAGGAGTTTCAGTCCATCCATCTATCAGAACACCGTCCGCTTCATCCGTTCCCGCAGCTCTCGCCGGTCGAAGCTGTGCTCGACCGCGTCCAGCAGCCCGGCGACGAGGAGTGCACGGGCCGCCTTCGCGAGCGGTTCGCGCTCGCGTCTCGTCTCCTGGAACAGCTCCCTGGCGTGCTCCCACATCTCGGTCGTCGGCTCCACCTCGGTCAGGTCCGCCCGTTCGTCGTCGATGCGCGCCCGGGTCCGCTCGATCCGCCCCGTCAGGTCGCTGTCGACGTCCGCATCGACGTAGTCGAAGTACGTCTCGTGGGTGAGTTCGTCGCCGTCCCACCGGGGGTCGACGCTGGGCATGTCGGCGCACGCGGCGAACATGTCGACGTTGCGCTTCGTGGTCATCGCCGTGTTCACCCGCGAGATGCCGTCCTCGGCCGCGTCGAGCAGCGCGTCGGCCACGTCGTCGGGTCGGTGTTCACCGGTCGCGAACAGGTGGCCGTACTGCGGGAGCCCCTCGACCAGGTCGAGCAGACGGTCGACGACGCTCCCGTAGTAGCCGGGGAACGCCGTGTCCCGCCCCGACTGCTCGGAGAGGCCGTCGACCTCGCGCCTGAGCCGGCGGATGCGGTCCCGCGTCGCCTGTGGCACCGTCCACTCGAACGACGCCTGGACGGTGACCTTCGTCGGCTCGTCCTCGCGGACTGCGACCTCCGTCGACCGGGTCCGGAACAGGTCCGACTGCGAGCCGGCCACGTCCAGCCCGACGACGTAGTCGCCCACGAACACGTCGGAGGCTCTGACCCGACCGCGCTCGTCCGTCCGGCGCGACCCCTGCCGCTCGTCGACGCGGTAGCGGTCGTCGCCGGCGGGACCGATGGAGACCGGCAGTCCCTCGGTCGCGACGCCGTCGACCTCCGCGGTCACCGACAGCCGCCCCGTCTGCCGGCCCAGCCCGACGTTCAGTTCGAGCGGGCCGTCGTCCGCCAGCGTGCGGTCGTTGCTCGCGGCGTGGTACTTCGGGTGGTCGACGTGCACCGTCGCGCTGGACGCGGCGTACGGCAGGGTGACGCCGGCGCGACCGTTCCGGCCGGTGTCGTCCGTCTTCGTGTCGCCCTCGTCCGGTTCGACCGTGACGCGGGCGCCGGGAATCGGCTCCCCGTCCTGCTTGTCGGTTATCGTCACCGTCACCCCCGGTCGCGGGAAGGCAAGCTGCGCCTGCTCGCCGGTCTGCCTCCCGTCCTCGACCTCGAGCCGGTCGGTCTGCTGCTGGGTGCCGACCGCCGCGGTGAGCTGCCAGCCGCCGGGGAGCAGCGACAGGTCGACCTTGCCGGACTCGGTCGCCTTCGTGGTCTTCGAGCCGGTTCCCCGGGTCGGCTTGGCGACGACGTTCGCTCCCTCCCGGATGCGGTGCCCGTTGCCGTCGACGAGCGTGACCGTCACGTCGACCGGGTCCGGGGTCGTCGTGGTACCGCCACCCGCGCCGGCTCCGCTGGTCGCGAGCCCGTACGCCGGTACCCAGCAGGCGGCCGCTCCGAACACCCAGCCCACCAGTGCCGGCTGCCAGTAATCGATGTACGTCGGTGGCTGCAGGAGGAAGGCACCGAGTCCGATATCTACGACCACCCCCAGCAATCCGCCCGCGACGATGAGGAACGTTCCCGCCCGGAGCGTCTTCGGATACACGCCCGTCGGCCCAATGAGGAAATGAACGAGAAGCGCGACCAGTATTCCGAACAACACCGGTGCCCCGACGAGCGTGAGGATGGTCAGGACGTTGTACTGCAGCCCCGCGATGTCGATACCACCGGCCGACGAGTTCGTCGTGTTCGTCGCCCCTTGGCCATTGGTCGTGGCGGGCGCTTCGCTGGCGGTCCCCTCCTGCCCCTGCTCCTCGTCTTGTCCGGTGCCGGCCCCGAACTGTCCTTCGACCGTGTGACCGGAGACGGTGTCGTTGCCGGCGACGAGCAGGACCGGCCTGTCGACGGGCAGGGTCCCGTTCGTCATGTAGGTGCCGTTCTCGGTGCTGACCGCGAGGCTGGTGACGTCGTCACCGGTTGCGACGAACACTTCGGTCACGTCGTCGACCGTCGTCTCGAAGCGACTCCCGTTCACGTACACGTCCACGGACTCGCTCGCGTACCGGCTCGTCCACGAGTCGAGGAGCCGCGGACCGTCGGCGTCACCCACCGAGAGCGTCGCGGTGACGTTCGCGGCGAGTGCGGCCCGGGGGAGTTCGACGCCGGCGTCGGTCGGTTCGACCGGGCCGGCGAACTGCCCGTCGGGCGACTCGGTCGTCAGCTCGAGGTGGTACGTCCCCGCGTCGAGCACCGACAGGAGCGGGTTTGAGATGGCGACGCCGTCGCCGCTCGCGACGAGTTCGCTGGCCGCCTCGGCGGCGGCACGCAGGTTCACCGAGGTCGGCGTCGCCGTCACGCCCTCGTCGGGCGCGACGCGGAGCTGCCGGTCCTCGAACAGTGAGGCCCGGTCGAGGCCCCCGAGCGCGTCGGCGTCGAGCACCAGCGCGCCGGCCTCGGCATCGTAGCTCGCGTTCACCGTCGCGTCACCGACGCTCACCGGGACGGGTGCGGTGGTGGCGAAGCCGCGAACGTCGACGGGCGTGAGGTGGACCGCGCCGTCCTCGAACCGCGCCGCCGTCCCGTCCAGGGAGGCGTACCGGAGGTCGGCCGTGTCCTCGCCGAGCGTCGCGTTATCGGCGCTGACCTCGACCGTCGCGCCGCCGAGCGGGGCGGTCTCGGACGCGCTGACGAGGTCTGTGACCCCGAGTTCGGCCTCCCAGTCCCCGTCGGCGGTCTCGCTCACGTTCGCCTCGGCGGTGCCGTCAGCGCCCGCGATAGCGAGCGTGACCGTCGAGAGGTTCTCCGTGCCGTTCTCGAACTCGACGGTCACGTCGAGCGTCTCCGGGCCCGTCCGTTCGACGGAGACCGACGCCTCCGCGGCGGTCGTGCCGTCCGCTGCCGTCGCTGCCGCCCCGACGCCGGCCACCGTGGCGACGAGGACCGCGAGTGCGAGCAGTGCCGTCGCGCGAGTTCCCCACGACATGACTACCCCTCGTTCTGGTCGCGATAGTCGGCGAGGTTGTCGAGCACCGCCTGCACCTCGCGCTCGGTCAGTCCCTCCGCCCCCGCGGTGTTCCCGCGGGCCAGGTTGTCCCGGACCTGCTCGTACTGCTCCATCGAGTGGTTCAACAGCGGGCTCAGGTCGAACCCGCCCAACAGGAGGAGCACGTCGACGTCCGACCCGCGACCGCGTTTGGGCGTCAGGCTCGCCTGCCCGGCGACGCTGAGGTCGTGCTTGTTCTGCCACTGGTTGAACGCCTGGTACACCTCCGGCTCGGTGATGTCGCCGTTGTCGATCATGCTCTCCGGCGCGCGGACGACCGGGAAGACGATCTGGGAGGTGGCGACGTCCAACGGGACGAACGGGTTCTCCGCCGCCTTGTCGAACATGTACTCCAGCTCGTAGATGTCGCCGTTCATCTCCGTGGCGACGGCCGGCGTGAAGTGGTAGGAGCCGTACTGGCGCGGGATGGTCACCAGGTCCTCGACGTCGATGACGCCGTGGGTCTCCCGGCCCGCACCGATCATCAGGTCGACCGCCTCGATGATGAGTTCGTTCACGCGGTCGTAGTCGCTCCCGTTCTCGGCGTCGAGGTGCGAGTTCGCCGCGAGCATCACCATGTCGGCGTTCTGCCCGCCGTCGCGGTTCCTGAGGAGGCGGGAGAGCCCGGACACCGCGTTGAAGTGCCGCTGGTCGGGCTCCCA
Source organism: Haloarchaeobius iranensis (assembly GCF_900103505.1). Lineage (GTDB taxonomy): Archaea > Halobacteriota > Halobacteria > Halobacteriales > Natrialbaceae > Haloarchaeobius > Haloarchaeobius iranensis. The sequence continues at coordinate 29,478 of NZ_FNIA01000004.1, read as the reverse complement.
GTAGTACGGCCAGACCGCCATCGCGACGTGGATGACGCTGTCCATCCAGGGCTCGCTCTCGCTGACGGTGAGCCCCTGCTTGAACTGGTCGACGACGAACGGGATGGAGCCGTTGCCGGTTCCGCCGCCGAGCGTGGCGACGTAGAGGAACGCGTCCGCCGTGGTGAACGTCTGCTTGATGTGGCTCGTGATGCGGTCGAGGTCCTGCTCTGCGGCCTGCCGACCGTAGTAGTAGGAGTTCCCCGCGCCCTGCTTGTCGCCGAACTCGAGCGCGTGGTTCTCCCCGATGTCGCCGGTGTCGGTGATGCTCGCGTCGATGCGGTCGATGGTGTTCCGGATGTCGTTCCGGTTCGTGTTCATCACGAGGATGCGGTCCTCGATGCCGGGGTTCTCCGCCCGGTTGAAGAACTGCGAGGCGATGCGACCGCCGCCCTCGCCGGAGGCGATGACGGCCCACCGCGTGAACTGGCCGCGCGACATCAGGCCTCACCTCCGGCGGGCTTCAGCAGGCTGTCCGGCGTCGTCTCCACCGACAGGCCGGTCGACGCGGCGAGCTCCTCGATGACGGGGTTCGGGACCGGCACCGACAGGTACTGCGACCGGATGCGTTCGTAACTGAGTCGATCCCCCTCGTCGAGGTTGTACTGGATGACGTTCATGATCTCCTGGGAGAGCTGCGAGTCGTCGTAGACGATGACGGTGCCGTCGTCGGTGCGGGTGACGGTGTACCCCTCCCGGTCGGCCCACTCGGCGAGCAGGCCGGGCACGAAGTCGTCGGTGATGGGGAACGCCATCTCCGTGCTGAGATAGCCCTCCTCGTCGAAGCGGTCGCGGAGCCGCGGCCCGAACTCGGTGACGTGCTCTGCGATCTCGTCCCGGCGGTCGCCGACGAGCTGCTCGACCAGCGTGACGGGTTCGAGGTCGACCGAGAGGTCGCTGTCGCCCTCGACGGTGACGCTCCGTTCGACGCGACCGTAGTCGTCCTCGCCGGGCGCGACGACGAGGTCGTACTCACCGAAGGGCACGTCGGCGAACGTGGCGGTGCCGACGAGGTGGGTCTCGACGACCTCGCGGCCGTCGTACTCGCCGCCGTCGAGCATCACCGTCGCTCGCCGCTTGGCCTCGCTGCCCTCGTCGTAGGAGACGGTCACGTCGACGGTGTACGTCTCAACGTCACCGCGGTGGAGCGCGGGTTCGTCGGGGTCGAACTCCACGTCGGGGTTGCGACGGAAGTAGAGCCCGAAGAACTGGCCGGCGTTTCGCACCGGGAGGTCGTCCGCGGTGACGCTGCCGTTCCGCCGGAGCTCCTGTTCGATGGTCTCGCTGACGTCGCCGTACGCCTCGACGACCGTGGCCTTGGTCTTCACCGTGCCGACGGCGTCGACGAGGTCGGCCACAACGCTCGCCCACTCGCGGTCGAGCTCGCGGACGGGGCCGATTGCGCGCAGTTCGTCGCCGTGGTCCTCGTCGGCGACGGCCGGACGGCTGTAGTAGCCTGCGGGCAGGTCCTCGCCCGCGAGGCGCTCCACGTGACGGTCGACCTCGCGCTGGAGGGCCGAGACGATGTCGAGGGCCGCCGTCCTGACGGTCTGTCGATGCTCGCTCAGGGAGCCGACGTCGAGCGCCGAGTCGAGCGCGTCGAGCTCGCGCTGGACCGACCGCACCTGGTCGAACAGCTCGGCGTCGACGTACTGCTCGGCCCCGGAGTCGAGGATGGTGTCGACGAACGCGTCGAGGTCCTCGCGGTCCTTGTCGAACGAGCCCGAGAGCTCGCTCTCGAGGGTAGCCCGGGCCTCGAGGACCGCGTCGACTGCGTGGCCGTACTCGCCGTCGCGGCGGTCCGCCTCGGCGTCCTCGAGGTGTCGGTCGACGGCGGCCTCGTCGTAGGTGTCGGTCGCGTTCCGCTGGATGTCCCGGACGCGAGCGATGGCCTCGTCGACGGTCGCGTCGGCCTCGGTCCGGTACTCCGCCAGGTCCTCCCCGACGGCCTCCCAGTACGCGAGCCCGCTGGGTGCCCCCTCGTCCGGGGTCGGGGGCTCGGGCGGCGCGACCGGGTCGGACGCGATGTCGGCGTCCGCAAGCGCGAGCAAGTCGCCGTGCAGCGCGTCGAGTTCGTCGCGGACGAAGTCGTACAGCTGGTCGTCGCGGTCGGCGGCGAGCGTCGTCACCTCCGCGTCGATGCGTTCGAGCTCCTGCAGTTCGCCGCTCGATGCGCCCTTGCCGACGCTGAACGAGCCGGAGCTCCGGTCGAACTCGCCCCCCTGTGCCTCGTAGTCCGAGACGAGCGAGTCCGCCCGGGAGCGCAACGTGCCCGCGTCGAACCGGGGGTAGGACTCCTCGATGGTCGAGAGCGACCGCCAGAAGTCCCGCAGCGACTCGCCGACCTGTTTCGTGCGCTGTTCCACGTACTGCCCCGTGTTGTCCTCGCCGCTGAGGACGCCGCGGACGTACGCGACGGCCACCAACAGCAGGACGACCGGGATGCCAGCGACCACGAAGTAGACGCCGATTTGCGTGCCCGCGAACACGAACAGTCCGGCCCCCACCGCGGCCAACAGTACCGTCAGTGCGCCGATTCCGAGCGCGGCGCGAGTCTGTCCTTTCATAGTATCACCGTAAGTATCGAAAGCCCGTCCGTCGCAACCAGCAGCCCGACCGTCGCCAGCAGGACGAGGACGCCGACGCCGACCGGGAGCCACTGCGCCTTCCGGCTGTACTCCGCGGAGGAGTCGACCCGGATGCGGCCCTCGGTGCTCGACGCCGCCACGTAGGGTACGACCCCGCCCAGGACGACTCCGACCAGCAGTCCGCCGACCAGCCCCACGAGGAGGTTCGTCTTGACCGTCGAGCGGGCGTCGCTCGCCCGGGCGTCGAGCGCCGACTCGTAGCTCTCGACCGCGCCGGCGGCGTCCTGCTCGACCGTATCCTCGCGCTCTCGGGAGGCGTCGATGGCGTCGACGGCGACCCCCGGCGTCGGCGACTCGGCGGCCACCCGGAACAGGTACGAGCGGTACTCGCCGCCGGTCCGGTCGGTCGCGTTCGTCGCCGCGGCGAGCGCCCGGAGCGTCTCCGTCGCGTTCGTCGCCCGTGTGTCTGTCAGGCCGCTACCGTTCACGGCAGACGAGAGCGACTCGAGACGGTCGGTGGTCGCCGCCGTCTCGTTCAGCGCCGTCCGGTAGCTGGCCTCGTGCTCGCCGTAGGTCCCGACGGCGTCTGCAGTCGGGACGAACAGCGTCCCATCACCGAACGCCGGCTGGACGACGTTCGGCGTGGGTTCGGTGACCGTCGGCCCGGTTTCGGCCTTCCCGGTCGGCCGGACCTGCGACGCCACCGTGAGCTGCCCGTAGCCCTCGGTCAGTCGGATGGTGACGCTCGAGTCGGTCGTGTTCTGTATCTCGTAGCCGTCCCAGGCTGCGAGGAACCAGGCCCCGCTCTCCCCGTACGGCGTGACCACGCCGTCGGCGTCACAGAGGCGTATCGTGAGCCTCGTGCCCGCGTACAGCGCGCGGTCGTCCCGGAGTGGCTCGTCGCTGCCCGGGACCGTCGCAACCGCGACCGTCCCGCTGGACTCGACCGAGTCGCAGACGGCCACGTCGGCCGAGTCGCCCGTCGCTGCCGCCTGGGCGGCCACCCCGCCACCCGCGAACGGTGCGGCGACGAGCCAGACCGCACAGAGCACGACGAGGGTCGTTCGGAGGGCTCGTCCGTTCATTCGTAGGTCTCGTCGATCCGCGACTTCTGTATCCGGTACACCACCACGCTGCCGAGGACGATACCGAGGCCGAGCCCGATGCCGCCACCGCCGAGGTACTGGAGCAGCGACTGCTCGGCGAGGGACTCCAGTTCGGCGACGCGTTCGGTGCGGTCGATGGCGTCGGCGACGCTCGCGTCGTCCTGCGCGGCGGCCGTCCCTCCGACCCCCGCGAGGGTCAGCAGACACGCGAACACCAGCCCGACGACCGCGAACCGACGCGACCTCACTGGACCATCGCCTCGGTTCGCTCCTCGTACTCCGCGGCCTTCTCCTCGATCTCCGCGATGCGGGAGATGTCCTCGCGCTCGTAGGTCAGCAGCGTCGTCACCGTCGCGAGGTTGCGGTCGTTGAGCGCGACGCCGAGGTTCACCTCCTGGAGCGCACACTGTGCCTGGAGGTACTCGCGGATGGTCGAGGTCTCGATGCGGTTGCTCCCGCCGGCGAGATAGCCCGACGGCGCACGAACGAGCCCGATCGCCTTCTGGGCGTCGGCGGTGTCCAGGTCCGAGACGGACTGCTTGCTCGTCGCGAGCCGGACGAGAGCGGCGCTGTCGATCGCCTTCTTCCCCAGGAACGGGACGAGATAGCCCGAGAGCGAGCGCGTCATCGTCGCCGCCCGCCCGAGCGCGGCGTAGCCCGCCTTGGAGTCGCTGCCCCCGACGCCGAACGACAGCGACGTGACGATGTCCTGCACGTCGATGTCGGGCGTGTCGATGTCGGCGTAGTCGCTCGGGTCGATGCCCGAGAGGACCGGTCCGGCGACGAGGTCGTAGATGCCCGCCGCGATGTACTCGTTGTACTCCGCGAACTGGCTCTCGGCCGCCGCCTGGTACGAGATGCGCTGGTTGTCGACGAGCACGATGCCGTCGACCTTGTCCTCCAGTCGGTCGAGTCCGTACCTGGCGTTCCAGGCCTGTCGGCCCGCACCGCCGTCCTCGTCGTCGCCGCCGCTCGTCATCGGCCCCATCGTGTTCGGGAGGATGGCCAGCGCCACGATGCTCGCCCGGCCGTCCGTGTACTCGTCGATGGCGTCGACGATGTGGGGTGCGATGCCGCAACCGGTACCGCCGCCGAGACCGAGGCAGACGAACGCGAACTGTATCTCCTCGCTCTCCGTGGCGTCCCGTGGCTCACCGCTCATCTCGGCCTCGATGTTCTCGACCTCCCGGTCGACCTCGCCGTCCTCCCAGCCACCGCCGGTGTCCTCGGCCCACTCGTCGGCCGGCTCGTCGCCCCAGCCGTCGTCGCGGCTGTCGGCCGGCTCCTCCTCCCAGCCATCGCCGCGGGTATCCGCCGGCTCCTCCGCCCAGCCGTCGTCGTAGTCGTCGGTCCGGTCCGCCTCGTCCCAGCCGGGGCCGCCGCCGTCGGTCGCGAGTCCGTCCCGCGAGCCGAACCGGCGACGGAGGAGGTCGACGACCTCGTCCGCGTGTTCGCTCATCACCTCGTCGGCCTCCTTCGGGTCGCGGCCGAAACCGCCGGTGACACGCTCCTCGAACCCGGCGGTGGTCCCGTCGACGATACCGTGCTGTTCGGCGATGCCGAACTGGTCCGACTCCGCCACGTTCGAGAGGTTCTGCAGGTCTCGAATTGTCGAATTGAACACCATGGGTTCGGCGAGCGCTGTGATGTCGTTGCCGCCGAACAGTCCGAGCGTCGAGTCGGACGTGTACTCGAACACGGCGTCGACGATAGCACTCCCTGCCTGTCCGGCCCCCACGAACAGATACGTCATTGATTCACTCGAGTATCTGTTCCGCTATCTGGAATAAAACAGTACTGGCCACCGAAGGATAGTTTCACGTCACTCGTATTTTGTAGGAAATCTACGCTTCGGAAAATTGTAAGAAGAAAGATAGTTCTTCGGTCCACCCGCTGTCACGCACGCCCGTCCTACCCCCGGAGCCGACGCAACATGATGGAGAACTGGTTGCGTTCGTACAGCTGCTCGGTCGCATCGAGCAGTTCGAGCGCCGCCGCCAGCGTCCCCCTGGCGCGCTCGGGGTCCCGCGTCGAGAGCCGCTCGCCCTCGTCGTGGAGCGACCGCGCCACCGAGACGAAGTGCCTGGGGATGGTGTGGTTGTGGTCGTCGCGCAGCTCGTAGTACTCCTCGACCTCCTCGATGCGGTCGCCGACCCGCGCCACCAGCCCCGACGGCGTCTCCGCGGCCGTCGCATCCGAGCGGGCCGAGTCGAGCGTCGGGAGCAGCGTGTCGCGGTAGAACGAGAGCTCGTGCCTGACGACGTACGGTCGGACGAGGTCCGACTGTCCTGCGCGGTCGAGCGAGCCCTGCAGGTCGGCGACACGCTCCAGCAACGCCGATTCGACGGGGTCGCCCGGGTCGAGGTCACGCTTCACCGCGTTCGCGAGCTCGGTCACCGACTCCCGGTCGACGCCCGCGACGAGCTGTCTCGTCGCGGCGTGCTCGTCGAGTGCCCCCGTGGCGGTCCGAAGCGCCGCCCGGAGGCTGTCCTCGTCGGTCGTTCCGGCCGACTTCAGTTCGTCGAGCAGCCGGGCCGCCGCCGCGCTGTCGGGCGACTGCCGTGACTCGACCGTGGCCGCGACGGCGGCGACATCCGTCTCGCCCGTGCTGAACGACAGGTCGCCGCGTTCGAGCTGTTCGACGAGGTCGTCGCCACGGGCAGCCGTGTCACTGCCGCGGAGCGAGACCGTCGTGTCGCGCTCCGCCCGGTCGCAGATGTCGGCGAGGGCCGTCGCGTTGGCCGACTGGCTGGAGCGCTCCGCGTCGAGTTCGGTCAGTGCGTCGGCCAGCCGAGCGGAGACCGGCCGGAGCGACGACGCCAGCGGCCCGTCAAGCTCGTGCAGCCTGTCGTCGAACGTCCGGGCCTGGTCCGGTCCTCGGACGCTCCCGGCACGCTCTGCCGCCTCCGTCACACGGTGGGCGCGCTCGAGGTCCTCGACGGCCCGGTCGAGCGCGTCGTAGGCGTCGCCGCGCCGCGCGTTCGGGTCCGACAGCGTGTCGAGCAGGTCCCGGGCGGCCCGGGAGCCCGGCGACCACACAGAGCGCAGCTCGGTGGCGACGGCGTCGACCGCCAGGCCCCCGGCCCGCTCCTGTCCGCCGGTGCCAGCCCCCGCAGTGTCGGGTGGCCGTTCGGTGAGGTGGAGGTCGCCACCCGAGAGCGCCCGCGCCAGCGACTGCAGCGCGTCCGAGCGGGAGTCACGGCGGTCCACGGCGGGCGTGTCGCTCGCCGCCCGCAGGATGGTGTCGGTCGCCGCCGTCAGCGTCTGCAGTTCGTCGTGGACGGCGTCGGCGTCCGGCTCGGTCGAGAGCGGCTGGGCGAACCGTGCGACGGCCGCGCTCGAACCTCCGGAGCCGTCGGAGCCGCCGAGCAGGTGCGTGCCCAGGGCACCGGCACCGAGGCCGACGACGAGCGCGCCGACGGCTGCCGCTGCGAGGACCAGCGTCGAGTGACCGGTCTGGGCGGCCTGCTGTAGCGTCAGGTCGGCCGCGATTGCTGCACCCATCGGGTCACCTCAGGGCATGTTCTTCCGGCCGAGGCAGTCGAACAGCGGTTCCACCTGGTCCCACACCTCGCGCACGCCGGCCGAGAGCTGGCTGTTGCCGTCCTGCTTCATCGTCAGCGCGTGCTCGTACATCTCCTCCAGCGACGGCATCTCGGGGTTCCAGAGCGTCCCCCAGAGGTAGATGTCGTCGAGGTACGGCGTCACAAGCTGGTGCGTGTGGATGTCCACCGTCTCAACGCCGGCGACGGTGTCCCGGTCGAGGAAGTCCGGGCTGGCGAGCACCTCGGTCAGCACGCCGTCGTTGATGAGCGGCGCGACCTTGGACATCTTCTCCTCGGGCCCGTAGATGAGGAACGTCCCACCCCAGGCCGTCGTCGGGTCGAAGTCGGCGAGCTTGTTCTGGAACAGCGCCTTCCGGGCGAGCATCTGGAGCTTCGACCGGTCGAACGAGTTCGCGTGTATCTTCCCGAGCACCGGCGCGAGCACGACCGCCGGGTTGTACGCCCGGTCCGGGTCGAACGGGTACTTGTCCTGCACCGGGCGGAAGCTGTCCGCCGGGTCGAACACCTCACCGCGCACGGAGAGGTCGGTGTCCTGGTCGACCACCTGCGGGATGGAGGACATCGTGAACGCCTCCAGGAACGCCACCAGCGGCTTGTTCAGGTCGGCGAACTCCGGCGGGTTGTACCGCTCGACGCCGTGGATGCGCGGCTCGATGTCCTGGGTCGCCTCTCGCAGCTTGCGGTTGTCGAACGGGATGATCGCGTCGACGTTCGCCGCCGTCCGGGCCATCCCGATGACGCCGTTGACCATCGCCCGCCCGGAGCGGTCGGCGTACTCGCTCGGGATGACGACCGACGAGAATATCGGTTTCCCGACGACCTTGTCGTCGTCCAGCACCGCCTCGCGGAGCTTCTCCGCGATGACCGGGGTCGACCCACAACCGGTCCCCTTCGTCACGCTGTGGACGAACATGACTGCCTGGGAGTCGCGCAGCTCGACCGGGTTCATGTCCCAGCGCTCCTGGAACGGGTTGCCGCCGTCCTCGAAGTCCGCGAGCACGAAGTCCCGGCCGTGGTCCCAGCGATAGCCGGCCCCGGCGTAGTTGTGGACGCCCTGCCCGATGATGCAGTTCGCCACGATGTCGTGGCGGTTGTAGCCCTTCTCCTCCTGTGCGTAGTACGTCTCCTCGATCTCGGCGACGTTCGTGTTGAGCACGCCCGCCCCCGCGAGCCCACCCTGCCAGATACGGACCCGGTCCTCGTTCTCGTCGGCGAGCGTGTTCCGGCGCAGCAGGATGGCGTCGACGATGTGGTTCCCGGCCCCACCGACGCCGATGACGTACCACTTCTTCCCGACCGAGGAGAGCCCGAAATCGGTCTCCCCGTTGGCGGTCGCCCCGTTGCCGTTGCCGCCGCCCGGGAACGGTTCGTCGTCCGGCTCCTCGACCTCGTCCTCCCAGTACCGTTCCTCGACGAAGATCGGTTCGTAGAGGTCAGGATACACCTGCTCGACCGACTTCGGTTCGTCTCGATGTTCGTGTGCGATGTGGCTCTCCAGCGTGTCGTGGTCCCACTCCCCACGCGGCGAGACACATATTTTACATGTTTCAGACATGATAGCCGACGGTCACTGTGGGGAAGTGGTGTAGCCTGAGATATGAACGTACTGGCCCGCCGAGAGAACGACCCCGACCGAGACGGTTCGTGATCGGCGCCGGAAGGGACCCCCATTGCGCGGAGTCACGGACCCTCGGGAGGATGGCGGATACCACGGGAGAGTGGAGTAGTACGCGCCCCCGATGTGCTGGGGGCACTCGTACCGGGAGCCGAGACTTCCGTCCCCGCCTACACGTACTGCTCCTTGAAGCGGTCGTAGAGCGTATCCAGCGCGTCGGGGGCGTCGGTTCGGTCGGTGAAGCGAACGTCCACGATGCCGGGCGGCGCACCAGCCGGCACGTCGAACGACTCCACGAGGTCGTTCTGTCGGCTGGAGAACCGTTCGATGGCCGCCAGCGCCTCGGACTGGACCGCGTAGTCGGGGAGGTCGCCGGTCTCCAGGTGGACGGTGTCGGACCCGGCCTCGGCGACGGCCGACAGCTCGTCGAACAGGAGCAACACCTCGTCCACGACCTCCTCCGGGTCGACGTACTCCTCACGGCCGCCGCTGGCACTGCCGGCGGCGGACGACGAACGGCCCGTCGAACGGTCCCGGTCCCTCGTCGACTCCACTGAGGCCGGGTCGCCGCGGTTGCTGACGCTGATGTGGCCGTCCGCGACGCGGTACTCGACGCCGTACTCGCTCTCGAAGGCCGGCGCGAGGTCGCGGGCGAACTCGGGGTCGACCTCGCCGGGGAGGCTCACGCGGTCCTGTCCGTGGTCGAGCGCACCCGCGAGGCTGCCGAAGAACTGCACCGTGGTCAGCAGGCCGTCGGCGGTGCGCCGCGCGTCTTCGACGAGCCGCTCTGCCTCGTCGAAGCGACAGTCGTGGAGCGCTTCGCGAGCCTCGCGGAGCTGTGTCTCGACGCTGTGGACGCTATCGACGCCCGGGTCGTGCCCCTCGACCAGCTTCGACTCGACGCGCTCGCGAACCGCGCCCTCGAGCCGTTCCAGCTCGTCGCGGGCCCGCTCGACATCGCCTTCCGCGGCATCGTGAGCCTCGTCGAAGGACTCCTCGGTGTCGGCGACGTGGCGCTCGATGCGCTCCTGGTGGACCCGTATCTCGTCGAGGACATCGGCGACCGTCGCGAGGTCGACGTCGTCGCGGTCGAGCAGCCGCCGGACGGTCCGGTCGACCTCCCCGACGTGGGTCGGCTCGTTGCTCGGCGGGAGCCTGACCTCGCGGAACGTGCTCCGGAGGTTGACGACCTCGTAGGTCCGGCCGTAGCGCGAGCGCACCGTCAGGTCCACGTCGCCGCGTTCGACCGCCGCGTCGACGCCGTCGGCGAGGTCGGCCTGGACGCGGTCGACCGCGCCCTCCGGGTCGCGTCGCTTCGCGCTGTCGAGCAGCTCCGCGGCCCGCCGCCGCCCCTCGCTGGCGTCCGTGACGGACGACCGCACGCTCTCAACTTTCGATGCGAGTTCGTCGTAGGCCTCGCGCTCGCGGTCCACAGCGGCCCGGGCCTCGCTGACGGCGTTCGGGGCGAGGTCCGCGAGGGCGTCGAGGGTCTCGTCGCCCATCGTCCGGCGGTACTCGGACTCGAACGTCTCTCGCTTCCGGTCGACGAGGTCCGCCGCTTCGGCGAGGTCCTCGGCCGCCGCCGACTCGAGGTCGACCGTCCAGTCGCGGAGCCAGGCACCGCCCAGCGCGCCCGCACTGGCGACGAACGGGACGGCGAAGAACAGCGCGAGCTGTGCGACGCCGATGCCGCTGCCGAACAGCGACGAGTAGACCCCGAAGAAGAGAACGAGAAAGAGCACGGAGACGAGCCCGGCGCAGGCGAAGGTCACGTCGCGGTTCCGCAGCAAGCCCATGGCGACACCCTGTCCCACCCACGCGGCGGCGATGAGCACGAAGAGGACCAGCACGACCGCCGTGCTCGCCTTGAACTGGATGGCCGCCTCTTTGAACACCTGCAGCGAGATGAACGCGTCGACGACGCCACCGACGACCGGGAGTGTGCGCGCCTCCACGCCGGCGAGCGCGAACGCTGCCTGCAGGAACGTCCCCACCACGGGGAGTCCGGCGAGCCCCCACCCGGCGAACGGCAACAGCTGTCCGTCTTGCATACCCACACATCAGACGGGTTGCATGAAAACGTTTGTCGCCGCCCTCCCGCGGCGACGAGCGATAGCGCGGCCGCTGTGGCCGTCGGGCTGGCCTCGCTGTGTGGCGTTACTCGTCCGTGTCGTCGCGGATGGCGCGTGCCAGCACGGGGTGGAGCATCGGGTTGTCGTCCTCGTCGCGCTGGAACAGCGGCTCGCCGCCGAGCCGGTCCTCGAGGGTGCCCGTTCGTTTCTCCACGGTTCGTTCGGTGTACCCCGTCTCTTCGACGAGTTCGTCGAGTGTCAGTGGGCCCTCCGCGGCCGCGAGAGCCTCGGCGATCTCGTACTCGGACTGGACGTACTCCGAGGCCATCTTGTCGACGAGCGCGGCGACTTCATCCGGTATCTCCTCGGTCATGCCCCGGATTTGTACGCCGGGTGTCCTAAATGATTCGGGAACGCGTCGAGTGTGCGTGCGGCGGATTCCCAGCCCGTGACAGGGTCGACGAATACGTTCGGGAACAGCTACTCGGGCGATTTCGACCGACTATCCCCCATGGCGACGGACCCGGACTCGACCGCCAAGGACGTACCGTGGCCCCAGCGACTTCTCGACAGCATCTGGTTGCTCGCGCTCGCGGCAATCGTCTACTGGGTGCTCTCGTACATCGTCTGGGGACTGATCGACATCTTCAGCGTCCCCATGGGGTGACCACGGATGGATTCACCACTCGACGAACCGGAGGGGAACTGGTGGGACGAGGCCGTCAACCGACGCGAGACGCTGTGGATCGCGCTCTCGGCCGGCTGGGCCCTCTCCCTGTTCGGCTGGATGATCGGCTGGACGGAGTTCGGCGACCAGAACAACGTCGGCCAGACCTACAGCATCACGCCCGACGAGTTCCAGACGAAGGTCGCCGACTTCAAAGACCGGGCGGAAGACACCGAGCGCGGGCTCGTCCCCGCCGACGAGGACGTCTACGTCGGTGCGCTCCAGTGGGGCTGGGACGGGCTGCCGGTCGTGCTGGAGGCTGGTGAGACGTACCGGTTCCACCTGGGCTCCTACGACGTCCAGCACGGCTTCTCGGTGCGCAACGAGGAGAACCTGAGCCAGCAGATGTCGCTGCAGATACTGCCGGACTACGAGTGGGTCGTCGAGATGGAGTTCGACGAGCCCAGCACGTACCACGTCGTCTGCAACGAGTTCTGTGGCAACGGCCACCGGAGTATGCACAGCACCATCCACGTGGAGGGGTGACATGTTCGGACGCAGCACCTACGACTACGACGACGACGGCTTCCGCCGCTGCTCGGTGACCGGGCTCGACATCCACCGGTCGGCGGAGGACATGGTGAAGCTGTACGGACTGACGGCCATCCTGGCGCTCGCTGTCGGCGGCGTCTTCGCGGTGTTCGTCGCGCTCACGCGCTGGGAGGTCGTCGGGCTGCTCTCGCCCGGCGACTTCTACACCTACCTGAGCATCCACGCGTGGAACCTGCTCATCTTCTGGATGGTGTTCATGGAGATCGCCATCCTCTACGTCGGCGGCCCGTTCGTGCTCGGCAGGAAGCTGGCGCTCCCGTCGCTGGCGAAGGCGGGCTACGTCGCCATGCTCGCCGGCGCGGTGACGGTCAACGCCGCGATCTGGCTGACGAGCTACCCGAACAACGCGCCGCTGCTGACCTCCTACGTCCCGCTGGAGTCGAGCTGGCAGTTCTACCTCGGGGCGCTCGTGTTCGTCCTCGGCGCAATCGTCGCCGCGCTGCCGTTCTTCGCGACGATGTGGCGGGAGAAGCGCGAGAACCCGAACGCCACGCTCCCGCTCGTCGCGTTCGGGGCGTTCGCGACCAGCATCATCGCCTTCGAGGCGCTGGTCGGCGGCGTGCTCACCTACGGGCCGGCGCTGCTCTGGCGGCTGGAGATACTGGCGACGCTCGACTCGGCGTTCTACCGCCAGATGTACTGGATCATCGGGCACGGCAGCCAGCAGATCAACCTGCTCGCGATGATAACCGTCTGGTACTTCATCACCCACGTCGTCGGCGGGGCCGAGGTCGCCAGCCAGAAGGTCTCCCGGACCGCGTTCGTGCTCTACATCTTCTTCATCAACATGGGGGCGGCGCACCACCTCATGTCCGACCCCGTGGTCTCGACCGGCTGGCGGATGTGGAACACGTCGTACGCGGCCTACGGCGCGGTGCTGGCGAGCATGATCCACGCCTTCGCCATCCCCGCCGGGCTGGAGGCCGGCCGCCGCGCCAAGGGCAAGGGCGGCGGCCTGTTCGGCTGGCTCTGGAGCGGCCCGTGGGACGACCCGGGGTTCTCGGCGACCATCCTGAGCATCGTCCTCTTCGGCTTCCTCGGCGGCATCACCGGCGTCATGATGGGCCAGATGCAGCTCAACATGACCTGGCACAACACGCTCGCCGTGCCGGGGCACTTCCACGCGACGGTCGCCACCGGAACGACGCTCGCGTTCATGGGCCTGGGCTACTACGTGCTCCGGCTGGTGTTCGGCCGCGAGTGGTCGCTCGGCCCCATCGCGAAGATACAGCCGTTCCTCTACGGCGGCGCGATGGGCGTGACCGTCGTGATGATGATGTACGCGGGCGTTCTGTTCGGCGTCCCGCGACGGCACCCGACCGTGATGGACATCCCCGGGACGGAGTTCAGCTTCGAGGCGGCCGCGCCGTTCTTCGCCATCTTCGGGGTCGGCGCGCTGGTCTCCATCGTCGGTGGCGCGCTGTTCGTCGTCGTCGCCCTCGCCACGCTGTTCACGGGCGACGAGTTCGAGGGCGGACCGGTCGGTGACCTGAGTCGCACCGTCGCCGACGGCGGTGGGTCGGACCACGAGCCGGTCCACGAGCAGAGCATGCGGGGGACGTTCGTGCTGACGCTGGTGTTCTTCGCGACGTTCGTCGTGCTGACGGCGCTGAACTGGTACCTGCTCTCGAACATCTGGGGGATAGGTCCCTGACGATGGACCGGGCGCTCCCGCGACAGCTCTGGTCGTTGGTCAAGCCCCGCATCGTGGCGCTGCTCTGTGTCACGGGGCTGTTCGCGCTCCTGGCGGCCGGTGGCGGCCCGCCGAGCGTCGTCGCCGGATTCGTGGTCGCGGGGGCGCTGATCGCGGCGAGCTCGGCGGCGCTGAACTGCTGGTACGACCGCGAGCTCGACCGCCACATGGAGCGGACCGCGGACCGACCGCTCCCCAGCGGGCGGCTCGATCACCGGGTCGCGCTCGCGTTCGCACTCTCCCTGTTCGTCGCGGGGAGTGCGGTCGGGCTGGCGACGCTCCCGCTCGTGGCTGGCGGCTACATGTGGCTCGGCGTCGCCGCGTACGTCGGCCTCTACACGGTCGGACTGAAGCGCCGCCACTGGACCGGCGTCGTACTCGGGGGCTCCGCCGGGTCGTTCCCGGTGCTGGCCGGGTGGACGGCCGTCGCTCCGCTCTCGGTCGAGGCGGTCCTCATGGCGGCGCTGGTGTTCGCCTGGACGCCGGCCCACGCCTGGGCGCTCGCCCACGTCTACCGGTCGGACTTCGCGGCCGCCGGGGTGCCGACGCTGCCGGTCGTCGCCGACGAGGCGGTCGTCCGCCGGGCGGTGTGGTACGCCGTCTGGGCGACGCTGGCCGTCGCGGCGCTGCTCGTCCCGTTCGCTGGCCTGCTGTACGCCGTCACCCTGGCGGCCGCCGGGGGCGCGCTCCTGCTCGGCTATCGCGGGTTCAGCCGGACCGGCAGCGAGCCGGACGCCGTGCGCGCCTTCTTCACCTCGAACCTGTTCCTGTCGACGCTGTTCGTCGCCTGGGGCGTCGGCGGCCTCGTCTCTGGAGCCGAGCCGGCGCTCGCGGCGGTCGCCCTCGTCGCGGTCCCGGCGCTGTTCGTCGGTCTCTGGAACGCCCGCCCCGCGCTCCGGGGCGTCCGGGCGGCCCCCGGCCACGAGTGGCGGCCGGTCGTCCGTGCGCTGGTCGACGAGCTCCCGGTCGTGCTCCGGGAATACGTTCGGGACAACGACCACCGCCACCCCGCCGATAACTCCAACCGATGACGGACGACCCGACCGAGTCGACCGGTGCCGACGAGGCCGCCTCCCCCGTCGCGTTCCTGCTCGGACTCGTCGGGAACGCCTGGAGCACGCTGAAGACGGTGTACTACGCCGACTCGGTCAGCTGGCGGGTCATGAAGAGCGGCGGTCTGCTGTTCCTCGGGCTGTTCTGCTGGGCGGGCTCGAACATCCTCTACTCGTACAACCCCGACCTCTGGCTGCTCCGCTACCCGATGGCCTACGGGTTCCTGCTCCTGGCGTACGGGCCGATACACCACCTCGTCACGCTCCCGCTGGCCTACCGCCTCCGGCGGGCGAGCGGCTGGCTCCGGACGCTCGGACAGCGGCTCCCGAACGCGATGCTCGTCGTCTTCTTCGTCGCCGTCCTCGTCCTCGGGACGGTCCCTGTCGGGGCGATGACCGTCGACTTCCGGAGCACCCTCGAGTCGAGCGGTGCCGACATCAGCCCGGACCTCCACTGCGTCAAGTCCGACGTCGACGAGGACGTGGCGGTGCACTGCCACCTCTCTGACTCCCGTGGCGTCGACAGCGTCGTCGTCCGCAGCGGCGGCCAGGACATCCACGTCGACGACGACCCGCCGTACGAGTTCACCATCCGGGCCAGCGAGGTGCGGTCGGTCCGCGGTCAGCAGCAGTTCACCGTCGAGCTTCGCGACGGCGAGGGCGACCTCATCCGTCGGTACGTGCGGCGACTCGCGCTCGTCGAGGAGGGCTGACGGCACCAGAGGCTTGATGCCTCGCTGCGAACGTCCCGACAATGAGTGCTGCCACCGAACTTCGGGACATCCTCACCGAGGGGGACGAGCTGACCATCGTCTGCCACAACAACCCGGACCCCGACTGCCTCGCGAGCGCGCTCGCCCTGGGTCGCATCGCCGCCGACGCGGGCATCGACGAGCGACGCATCCTCTACAGCGGCGACATCTCGCACCAGCAGAACCGCGCGCTCGTCAACCTGCTGGAGATAGAGCTCCAGGAGTTCGACGCCGACATCGTCCGTGACCGCGAGCCGGGGTCGCTGCTCGCGTTCGTCGACCACGCCGTCCCCGGGGTGAACAACCACGTCCCCGACGGCACGCTGGTGGACGTGGTCATCGACCACCACCCGACCGACGATATCGAGGCCGGCTTCCAGGACCACCGCGACGACGTCGGCGCGACGGCAACCATCCTCACGGAGTACGTCCGCGAGCTCGATACCGAGCTCGACGACCAGCTCGCGACGGCGCTGCTGTTCGCCATCCGGCGCGAGACGCTCGGGTTCCTGCGCGGGGCGACCGCCGCCGAGTACGAGGCCGCGGGGTTCCTCCACGGGCAGGCCGACCGCGACCTCCTCAGGAAGCTCTCCAGTCCTGCGGTCAGCAGCGCGACCGTCGATGCCATCGCCGACGCCATCGAGAACCGGCAGGTGTTCGGGGCGGTGCTGCTCTCGAACGTCGGCCGGACCAGCGAGCGCGACGCGCTGCCACAGGCGGCCGACTACCTCGCGACGCTCGAGGGTGTCGGGACGACGTTCGTCTTCGGCATCGTCGGCGACTCCATCCAGCTGAGCGGCCGGACGACGGACTCGCGGGTCAACGTCGGCAGCGTCCTCCACGATGCGTTCGACGACGCGGGCAGCGGCGGTGGGCATCGGGAGATGGCTGGTGCGGAGATACCGCTCGGCATCTTCGCCGACTACACGTCCAACGACCGGCACCTCGTCGACATCGTCGAACAGGTCGTCACGGCCCGGCTGCTCGCCGAGCTCAACATCGACACCGACAAAGGCGACACCCAGGAGAACGAGGCCGGCTGACGGGTCACCGACCGTCGACGCCCGTGAACTCGAACCGGGCCCCGCCGGCCGCGCTCCCGGTCACCGTCACGGTCCAGCCGTGGGCCTGGGCGACCTGCTCGACGATCCGCAGGCCGAAGCCGGTGCCGTCCGCGGCGGTCGTGTAGCCGGCTTCGAACACCTGGTCGCGCTCGTCCTCGGGGATACCGGGGCCGTCGTCGGCGACGTAGAACCCGTCAGGCAAGTCGCCGACGGTGACGGTCACGTCCGCGCCGGCCTGCTCGGCGTCGCGCGTCGCCGAACCAGCGTCCGAGGACCCGTGTTCCACGGCGTTCCGGAAGAGGTTCTCGAACAGCTGGCGGAGCCGCCCCTCGTCGGCCTCGACGACGCCGGTGGCCTCGACGACCAGCGTCGCCTGGTCCGTCTCGACGTTCCGCCAGCAGACGTCGACGGACGACGGGAGGTCGACCGTCGAGGGGTCCTGGACCTCGTCGCCGCCGCGGGCCACCGAGAGGAGGTCCTGGATGAGCTCGCGCATCCGCTCGTGGGCCCAGGCCACTTCCTCGAGGTGTTCGTTCTCCACCGCCGTCATCGCGAGCTCGAGTTCGCCCTCGGCGACGTTCAGCGGGTTCCGGAGGTCGTGACTGACGAAGCTCGCGAACTCCGCCAGCCGTTCGTTGCGCTCCTCGAGCTGTGCCTGGTACTCGTGGCGCTCGACCTCGTAGGCGAGCCAGCGACTGGCGACCTCGACGAACGCCCGCTCGCTCCCGGTGAACTCGCGGTCGCGGGGTGCCGTCGCCGCGAAGCAGAGCGTCCCGTACAGCCCGCCGTCGACGACGAGCTTCCCCCCGACGTAGGCGCCGAGCTCGAACAGTTCGTAGGCCGGGTCGTCGGGACCTATCTCGGCCGCGAGGGCGTCGTGCATCGCGAGGATGCCGTCGGTCTCGACGGTCTTCCGGCAGTAGGACCGCTCGATCGGACAGCTCTCCCCCGGCTGCAGCAGCTCGTGGTCGCCCGTCGCGGTGACGATGTGCTGTGTCGAATCGTCGGTCTTCGAGACGAAGCCGTACGGGAGGCCGAGGTAGGAGCGGCCGAGTTCGAGCACCCGCGACTGTTTCTCCTCGAAGCTGAGCTCCGTGTTCGACGCCAGCTTGTAGAGCTGATGGAGCGCCGCTACGCTCTCCTCGAGTTCCGTGGCCACCCGTCGCTCCTCGGTCACGTCGCGGAGGGAGACGGTCGCCCCGTCCCCGGACGGGTACACCTGGACCGCGAGCAGCGAGCCCGTGGGGCCGTAGTCGAGGTCGAACGAGGCCGAGTCGCCGGTCGCTATTGCGGTCGCGAGACGGTCGTCGAGCGTCTCGCCCGCTTCGTCCTGCAGTCCGGTCGCGAGGGCATCGCCGACGAGTTGCTCCCGGCCGCGTCCCAGGAGTTCGACCGCCCGGTCGTCGAGCCGGGTGACCACCCGGTCGCCGTCCACGGCGAGGAAGCCGTCGCTCGTCCCCTCGGGCAGTGCCGTCCGGCCGTCGTCGGGCTGGCCCGTGTCGGTCCCGTCCACGATGACGTAGCCACCGTTCGGCCCGGCGCTCGGCACGACGCGCACGCGGGCCCAGCCGTCGTCGACGGTCGCCAGACGGCACTCCGTCGGCTCGTCGGTCGGGTCCCCCGGTTCGGAGACGGTGGCGATGGCCGCCGCCCGGTCGGCCGGGTGGACGTACTCGCCGAGGTGACGGTCGGTCAACTCCGCCGGGACGTACCCGAGCACCTGTTCGACGGGCTCGCTCGTCCGTCGGATACGCGCGTCCCGGCCGATGACCATCGCGAGCCCCGGCGCGTGCTGGACGAGGCCCTCCAGGTCGGTCTGTAGTGTGTCGTCTCCCATCGTGGCGTGCACCGCGTCTGCGGTTAGATACCTCTTGACAGTCACGCCGTAGGTAACTTGTGGCGGTCCCGCTGAGCGGTGCCCCGGCTGTCGGAGGTTCGGGTTCCGGGCGTGGAGGTGGACGACCGCTGCCACCGCGGCCCCCGCTTCGGCGGCCGCCAGGCGTAAACGGTTGGTAGAAGGAGGCGTGGGAGATGTGTCGGCGGTGCAACTGTAGCCCGCCACTGGTCCAGCGTCGCCGGTGGGCGAAGCGACATACGGCGGGGGCACGTACGTCTGGCCACCATGCATCACGACACCCCCGGCGGCGTCCGGTTCGAGTACGACGGGCCGACGCTCCGGCTCGGGTCCGGGTCGGTCGCCTCCCTCGGGCCGGAGCTCGCGTCGACTGGCTGTGAGCGTGCGCTGGTCGTCTGTGGCTCGACGGTCGGCCGGACTGCCGCCGTGATGGAGCCGGTCCGTACGGGCCTGGGCGACCGCCTCGCCGGCGAGTTCCCGCAGACGACACCCGACAAACGGCTCTCGACCGCGTACGACGGGGTGGCTGCGATGAAACGACACGACGCGGACGCACTCGTGGCGGTGGGTGGCGGGAGCAGCATCGACGTTGCGAAAGTGATGAGCGTCCTGCACGCCGACGAACGCCCTCCGGACCGGGTCGGTGCCGAACTCGCCGAGACCGGCACCGTCTCCATTCCCGACGGCGACCTCGCGCCGGTGTTCGCGGTGCCGACCACGTTGGCCGGGGCCGACCTCTCGCAGGTGGCCGGCATCACGGCCCACCCGTCGTCGAGCCTGGTCGATGCGTTCGTCGCCGGCGGCGTCTGGGACGAGCGCCTGATGCCGACCGCCGTCGTCGGTGACGCCGAACTCGTCGCGACGACGCCCGAGTCCGTGCTCGTCGGCTCGGCCATGAACGGCTTCGACAAGGGCGTCGAGACGCTGTACGCGAGCACCCGGACGCCGGTGACCGACGGCACCGCGGGTCGCGGCCTCCGGTTGCTCGCCGAGCACCTCCCGCGGCTCGGACGCGAGGGCGCGACACCGGCCGTCCTCGACCCCGTCGTGGAGGGCATCACGCTCGTCCAGTACGGTATCTCGCGCCCGTCCGAGACGACGCTCTCGGTCGTCCACGCGTTCGGGCACGGGCTGACGCGGGGCTACGGCGTCCAGCAGGGCGTCGCCCACGCCGTCGTCGTCCCCCACGTCCTCGAGTACCTGTTCGAGCACGTCGATGCCCGGCGTGAGCTCCTCGCCGACGCGCTCGGCGTCGGGGACGCGGCGGAGCCGGCGACTGCGGTCGTCGAGACCGTCACCGCGGTCCGTGACGCGCTCGACCTGCCGACACAGCTCCGCGACGTGGACGGGCCGGAGCCAACGGAGTTCCCGGCGGTCGCGGAGGCGATCCTCTCGGACTCCTTCATGAGGAACGCGCCACCGGGGCTCGACGCGACACAGTCGGATATCGAAGCAGTGCTCGAAGCGGCGTACTGAGTGCCGCGCGACCCGGCCGGTCCACGGGTTGAAACCAGACGACTCGAATATGTTCGGGCCGCCCTCGAAGCTTTGTAGCCGGGGCGAGGAGGGTCGTTCATGAACACGGTCAGTCTCACGCGGTCGATTGACGGGTCGGCGGACGCCGTCAGGGACGCGGTGGGCGACCTCCAGGCGTTCACCGAGGCCGCCGGCTTCGACGGGGTGACCGTCGAGGACGACGTCGTCACCATCACGAACCACGTCGGCCTGCTGGAGATTCAGCTCGAACTCGTCGTGACGAGGGACGACCCCGAGACGCTGGTGCTGGAGCAACGCGACGGCATCTTCGAGTCGATGACCACCTGGTACACCGTCACCGGCGATACCGAATCGTGCGAGGTCACCGCCGAGACCGAGTTCGCGCTCGATGTCGCCATCGTCGGGCAGGTGCTCGACGCGACGGTCATCAAGCGACAGCGTTCCACGGAGCTGACCCGGCAGCTCGACTGGTTGCAGGAGCGGTTCGGCGACGGTCCGTAGCCGTTCCGCTCGAAGTACGAAGCAATTTTAGTTCCGTCGGCACGTCCCTGTAGGTATGGACTACGAGGACCAACTGGACCGCGCGATGGACGAGACGCCCGAGATCAGTTCCACGGGCGAGCGCTTCAGCGTCCCCGACGCCGAGGTCCGGCAGGAGGGAAAGATGACCGTCTACGAGAACTTCAAGGCGACGACGGACACCCTGAACCGCGAGCCGTCGCACGTGATGAAGTTCTTCCAGGACGAACTGGGGACCAGTGGCCACATCGACGAACGGGGCCGGGCGCGGCTCAAGGGCGAGTTCCGCCAGGACCGCATCGCCGACGCGCTCGCCGAGTACGTCGACTCGTTCGTCCGCTGTACGGAGTGTGCCTCGCCGGACACGCGGCTCGTCACCGAGCAGGGGACGACGGTACTGAAGTGCGATGCGTGCGGGGCGCTCTCGGCGGTCCCCGACCTGTAGTCACCGGAGTTGTTTCAGCGTCTCGAGGTCGCGTTCCGTCCGCATGAACTCCGCCACGCGACGCGTCGCGTGGCAGGTCGGGCAGCTGTAGTTACGCTTCGGGCCGGGGAGCTCGTCCGGTCCCAGCTCCCACTCCTTGTTACACTCAGGACAGAGAAGCCGGACGTAGGTTTCCACCATGGCACGGGATAACACCACCTGGGGAGAAAAAGGTTGAGGCTAACCCCGAAGCCGGAGCGATTCGTGGGAGACCCGCCCGATCAGGCGGAAGCGAAGCCCGTATCCGAGGCCTCCAGCAGCTCCTTGTACCGGTTGCGGATGGTGACCTCGGAGATATTCGCGACCTCGCTGACCTCGCTCTGGGTGACCTTCTCGTTGGTCAGCAGGGCGGCCGCGTAGATGGCCGCCGCGGCGAGCCCGACCGGCGACTTCCCCGAGAGGATGCCCGCGTCGCGGGCGTTCTCGAGCAGCTGGCGCGCCCGGCGCTCGGCCTCGTCGCTGAGGTCGAGGTCGCTGGCGAACCGCGGCACGAACTTCTCGGGGTCGGCGGGCTGGATCTCGAGTTTCAGCTCGCGGACGACGTAGCGGTACGTCCGGGTCAGCTCCATCTTGTCGACACGGCTGACGACCGCCATCTCGTCGAGGCTGCGCGGCGTGCCGGCCTGGCGTGCCGCGGCGTACAGCGCGGCGGTGGCGACGCCCTCGATGGAGCGGCCGGGGAGCAGGTCCTCCGCGAGTGCGCGGCGGTAGATGACCGACGCCGTCTCGCGGACGTTCTTCGGGAGACCGAGCGAGCTGGCCATCCGGTCGATCTCGCCGAGGGCCTGCTTGAGGTTGCGCTCCTTGCTGTCGCGGGTGCGGAAGCGCTCGTTCCAGGTGCGCAGGCGCTGCATCTTCTTGCGCTGGCGACTGGACAGCGAGCGCCCGTAGGCGTCCTTGTCCTGCCAGCCGATGTTCGTCGACAGGCCGTCGTCGTGCATCATCTTCGTCGTCGGCGCGCCGACGCGGGACTTCGAGTCGCGCTCGCTCGCGTCGAACGCACGCCACTCGGGCCCGCGGTCGATGTTCTGGTCGTCGACGACGAGCCCGCAGTCGGTGCAGACGGTCTCGCCGTGCTCGGCGTCGAACCGCACGTCACCGCCACACTCGGGGCAGGTCATCTCGGCCTCGCTCGTCTCCGTCCGTGTTCGCTCGTTCGTCTCTGTCGTCTGTGTCTCCTCTGTGAAACGGGTGGTTATTGAATCGCTCATGTTGATCTCCTGAAGCTCGCCTCCGTTCGGGCCAGAAAGAAAGAACGCCCTCGTCGGAGTACTCTTCACCCTTAGTTAGTGCGGCAAGTATATAAACTTTAGCCCTAGTTTATAAGTATAGCACCGATGAGTACATCTCGATACCGCTCGACGGTGAAAGCCTTATATATTGCCATGCCACTCGCTGACGTGCTGGTATAAAAGGGTTGGGTGCCGGTTGGCTGCCTTACCGGTCTGCGCGCCGCCGCGCGATGCCGGCAGCCGCGACGAGCGCCACGAGCGCCACGGCGATGCCGAAGCCGGGCGAGCCACCGTCGTCGGACTCGCCCTCACCGTCCATCTCCGTGCCGTCCATCGCGGTCGTCTCCTCCGTCATCGTCGTCCCGTCGTCCATCTCGGTCGTCTCCATCGAGTCGTCGTCCGTCGTCGTCGTCTCGGTCCCGTCGTCCATCCCGCCGGTCACGGTCGCACTGGCGGTGTCGACGACAGCGCCGCCGGCGGAGACGTAGGGGCCGTCGGCGGCGCCCTCGGACTCCTCGAACGTGTACGTCCCGTCACCGTCGCTGTCGTAGTGGGCCATCGGGACCAGCGTCGTGTCCTCCTCGAGGGGGGCGTCGAGCGTTATCTCGACGTCCTCGTGCGTGCCCGGACCGAGGTACGCGGAGGTACCCCGGATGCTCTCGAACACTGCGCCCTCGGTCACGGTCGCATCGTGGACCGTCACGAAGCCGCCGTCCTGCAGCGTCACCGAGTCGACGACGACCGTCGTGCCGTCGGTCTCCTGGTCGCTCATGCTGACGAACGCGCCGACCTGGACGCGGGCGGTGTCGACCACCGCGCCGCCGTCGTACGTGTACGGACCGTCCGCCTCACCCTCGGTCTCGGCGAAGGTGTACGTCTCGTCACCGTCGGAGTCCATGTGTGCCATCGGGACCAGCGTCCCCGTCGAGCGGACCGGCTGGTCGAGCGTGACCGTCACCTCCTCGTGGTGGCCGGCCTCGAGGTACTCGGACGTCCCGACGACGCTCTCGAACACCGCTCCGGCGAACAGCGAGCTGTCGTGGACCGTCACGAAGCCGCCCTCCGCGAGGTCGACATCCTCGACGACGACCGTGCGGCCGTCCGAGACCTGGTCGGCCATCGAGACGCTCGCGCCGAGCGTCGCCATCCCGGTGTCGACGACGGCGCCGCCGTCAGCCGTGTACGGGCCGTCGGCACCGCCCTCGGACTCCTCGAACGTGTACTCCATGTCACCGTCGGTGTCCTTGTGAGCCATCGGGACCAGCGTGGTGTCCTCGGTGACAGGCTCCTCGAGGATGACCTCGACGTTCTCGTGCGTGCCCGGTGCGAGGTACGCGGAGGTGCCCCGGATGCTCTCGAACACCGCACCCTCGGTCACGGTCGCGTCGTGGACCGTCACGAAGCCGCCCTCGGGCAGGAACACCTCGTCCACGACGACGCGCTCGCCGCCGGTGGACTGGTTCGCGAAGCTCACGGTCGCCTCGGTGCCGATGCTGACCGCGGCCGTGTCGACGACGGCGCTCCCGTTCGCGGTGTAGGGGCCGTCGGCGGCGCCCTCGGACTCCTCGAACGTGTACGTCCCGTCACCGTCGGAGTCCTCGTGGGCCATCGGCACCAGCGTCGTGTCCTCGGTCAGCGGCTCGTCGAGCGTGACGCGGACGTTCTCGTGGACGCCCGCCTCGAGGTACTGGCTGGTGCCGCGGATGCTGTCGAAGACGGCACCATCGGTCACGGTCGCGTCGTGGACCGTCACGAAGCCACCCTCCGAGAGCGCGACGCGGTCGACGACGACCGTGTCGTTCGCGACGGCGCCGTCGTCCATCGAGACCGTCGCGGAGACGGTGACCGCGGCCGTGTCGACGACGGCGCTGCCGTCAGCCGTGTACGGCCCGTCCGCCTCACCGTTCGAGGCGACGAACGAGTACGAGCGGTCGCCGTCCGTGTCCCGGTGTGCCATCGCGACGAGCGTCGCGTCCTCGCTCACCGGGTCGTCGAGCGTGATGGTCACGTTCTCGTGCGTGCCCTCCTCCAGGTACGTCGAGGTACCCAGCACGCTGCCGAAGACGTTCCCCTCGGTGACGCTGGCGTCGTGGATGGTCACGAAGCCGCCCTCCGCCATCGTCACCTCGTCGACGGTCACCGTGTGGCCGCCGGACGTCTGTGCTTCGAACGTGACCGAGGCGTGGTTCGACTCGGCCGTCGTGTCGGTGCCTGCCGCCGCGACCCCTGCGACCGCGCTGGTGCAGAGTGCGACGACGACGATCAGTACCGTCAATCTGTCTCGCATACCCGGACCGACGGGAAGGTATTAAAAAGGAATTTTCCGAACTGCGGCCCGCCTCTCACCCAATTTCGTTCCACATATGTCCGCAGTCCCGCGATTATCACGGCAGCCGCCGTCTGACGGTGGCGCTCGGAGTGGGACTGAACGGCAGCATAAACGGTTCCGGTAATAAGTCGGTCGTTTCAGCCCGCCGAGTATCGCCCCGAATCAGTCCCAGCTGACCCAGACGAGGAAGGCGAGGCCGAGCGTCTGGAGCCCGTGGATTATCATCTGTGCGCGCCAGACCGGCGACACCTGGTCGTGCCACCAGCCCGACAGCGTCGGGTCCACGAGGTAGTAGTACAGCACGAGCGCGTTCTCCGCCAGCAGGAAGATGGAGAATATGAGCAGCCCGAGGGTGTGCTTCGACCGGAACTTCAGGTAGTTGCGGCCCCAGATGTAGCCGAGTACCAGCAACAACAGCACGTTGACGCCGGTCGAAACCTTCGCCAGGTCCACCCAGATGCTCATCTATTCCACCCTTTGGAAGGTCCAATGAAATACTCTTTCCCAATTTCGGCCATAGTAGTGCTCACTCCACCTGTTCGATGATCTGTTCGACCGTGTCCCAGTGGTCACGCGCCTGTCCCGTCGGCAGGTACACCGCGCCGTAGTCGTCGCCGCTGTTCTGGACGATGTCGTTCTCCATCAGCACGTCGAGGTGGTGTCGGACGGTCTTGTAGTCCAGGTCCAGCTCCTCGGCGAGCTTGTTCGCGTTGCGCGGCCGTTCGTCGATGGCACGGAGGATGCGGACCCGGTTCTCACCGCCGCGAGTTCCGGTCATCACGTACCAGAGAACGGCCTCCATCAGTACGTCTGGACTCGGCCCCCCCTTGTAATTCCATCGCCAACGAGCGGCGGTGTTCCGGGCAGCGGCAGGGGCTGCTCCGGGGAACACGTATAAACCAGCGACCGTCGTGGGTGGCGTATGGACGAGCGTCACTTCGAGACACGGGAGGTCCACTCACACGCGAGAAACGACCAGTACGGTGCGATGATGCCGCCGATCTACGCGAACGCCACCTACGAGTACGCGTCGCCGACGGAGCAGCAGAGCGAACACCGGTACTCGCGCATGTCCGCACCGACCCGTGGCGCGCTCGAGGATTCGTTCGCGATGCTGGAGGGCGGTGAACACGGCTTCGCCTTCGCGAGCGGGATGGCCGCCATCGACGCCGTGTTCGCGTCAACCCTCTCGCCGGGCGACCACGTCGTCGCCGCGAAGAACCTCTACGCGGAGACCCACGACCTGCTCGCCGACGTCTACGCCGAGTACGGTATCGAGACGACCCACGTCCCGGTGAACGACGCCGACGCCATCGCGGACGCCATCGGGCCCGACACCGAGCTGGTCTACTTCGAGACGCCGACGAACCCGGTGCTGCGGGTCGGCGACATCGAGGCGGCCGCCGAAGCGGCCCACGAGCACGACGCGCTGCTCGCGAACGACAACACGTTCGCGTCGCCGTACCTCCAGCGCCCGCTCGAACTCGGCGCCGACATCGTCGTCGAGTCGCTCACGAAGTACCAGGGCGGCCACTCCGACGTGCTCGCCGGCGCGGTCGCGACGAACGACCCGGATGTCGCCGAAGACATCGAGTACACCCAGTACACCCGGGGCGCCATCCTCGGGCCGTTCGACTCGTTCCTGGTCCTCCGCGGGATGAAGACGCTCTCGGCGCGGATGGACCGGCACTGCGCGAACGCCCGCGCGGTCGCCGAGTTCCTCGACGACCAGCCCGGCGTCGACCCGGTGTACTACCCCGGGCTCGAGTCGCACCCGAACCACGAGGTCGCGGCCCGGCAGATGGCCGACTTCGGCGGGATGGTGGCGTTCGAACTCGACGGCGACCGGGAGACGGTCACCGAGTTCGCCGCCGGGCTGGAGGTGTTCGCGCTCGCGGAGAGCCTTGGCGGCGTCGAGAGCCTCGTCGAGGTGCCCGCGCTGATGACCCACCAGGACCTCTCGCCCGACGAGCTCGCCGAGGCCGGCATCGACGAGGGGCTGGTCCGGCTGAGCGTCGGCATCGAACACCACGAGGACCTCGTCGCGGACCTGGCGCAGGCGCTCGACGTGGCACTGGACTGAGCCATGGTCGAGGCATCCGACGCCGAGTACCCGGACGACGTGGTCGACCTCGCGGCCCGTCTCGTCAGGGTCGACTCCGAGAATCCGCCGGGGAACGAGCGCCCCTGCGCCGAGTACGTCGTCGACTGGTTCACCGAGCACGGCGTCGACGCCGAGCTGGTGCCGACGCCGAACACGGACCGGCCGAACGCCGTCGCGACGGTCGGCTCGGGCGACCCGACGCTCGTGCTCAACGGCCACACCGACGTGGTACCGGCCGACGACCCCGACGAGTGGGCTCACGACCCCTTCGGCGGCGAGGTCGAGGACGGGAGGCTCTGGGGCCGCGGGAGTACAGACATGAAGACCGGGCTGGCGCTGGCGATGGTCGCGACCCTGAACCGCGAACGCGCCGACGCCGAGCCGCCCGGGACGCTCGTCGTCCACGCGGCCGCCGGCGAGGAGACCGGCCTGCCCGGGACGCGGACCCTCATCGAGGAGGGATACGGTGGCGACTACGCCGTCGTCCTCGAACCGACCGAGCTCCGCGTCGCGACGAGCGCGAAGGGCGTCGTCACCTACCGCATCGGCGTCCACGGGGAGTCCACCCACGCGAGCAACCCGGACGAGGGGACGAACGCCATCGACGGGGCCCGGGACGTCATGGACCGCATCGACGAGTACGACGCGCGACTCCGCGAGCGCAGCGACCCGCTCGTCGGGCAGGCGTACGCGAACGTCACCGCGTTCGAGGCCGGCACCGGGTCGAACATGGCCGTCGTCCCCGCCCGCGCCGAGTTCCTGCTCGACCGGCGCATCCTCCCCGACGAGTCCATCGAGGACGTCGACCGCGAGGTCGACGATCTGCTCGCCGCCGCCGAGCGCGAGGACGGCGTCGTCGCCGAACGGGAGACGGTCCAGCACTACGCGTCGGCGGGCATCGAGCCGAACCACCCACTCGCGGAACTCGTCCGGGACGGGACCGGCGACCTCGCCCCCGACGAACCGTGGGGGATGGCCGCGGCGACCGACGCCCGGGAGTTCGTCGCGGACGGCACGCCGGCGGTCGTCTGGGGGCCGGGCTCGCTCTCCGAAGCCCACACCGTCGACGAGTCCATCCCGGTCGCCGAAGCGGAGCGGGCGCTCCCGATTCTGGAGAGCGTCGTCGAGGACGTGCTCTCCGGCGGGTTGGACGGCTGAGACGGGAGGAACGGGTCTTCAGACGGTGAACAGATGGCCCTCGCGTGGGACGTCGAACAGCCCGACCCGGGCACCCGCATCCAGCCACGCGTGCCCGTAGGAGAACGCCGCCAGCGCGTTCACGAGGTCGTCGTTCTCGCGGAAGTGCTCGCCGTCGTCGAGGTACGAGGCGGCCATCTCCAGGCAGTCGAGCGCCGCCTCACCCATCGGCGTGTCCCCGGGTGCCGAGACGGTGACCTCCTCCAGCGCCTCGGCGAGCAGGTCGTGGTACCGGTCGGTCTTCTCCTGGAGGTCCGCAGCCATCTCAGAGCCAGTCGGCCGCCCAGCTCTCGATCTCGTCGAAGACGGGACAGAGCGACGCACCCTTCTCGGTGAGGCTGTAGTAGGACGCGATGGGTGCGTCGGCCTCCACGCGGCGCTCGACGAAGCCGAGTTCGCCGAGGTCGTCGAGGACGCGCGAGAGGGTTCGCGAGCTCGCGCCGGTCGACCGCTTCAGCTCGTTGAACCGCTTCTCTCCCTCCGCGAGGTCGTGGAGGACGACGAGCCGCCACTGCGACCCGATCTGTTCGAGCGAATTGACGACCGGGCAGGCGCCCGCGTTCTTCTCGGCGGTACCGTTCTTCTCCGTCGAGTCGAGTGCTTCCGATGACATCGATGGTATCTGGTTACCCAATTGTCGCCTGAAGTATATATAGGTTCGGAATAAAACCAGGTAACGTAATGATACCAGATTTCGACCCGAGACTCGCATCGACTCGGACCGACCAGAACCGCACGGAGGCGAACCGATGACGCTCGAGATAACCGGCACCGCGGCCGTCGTCTTCCTCGTCGCCCGGGTGCTCGTCGGGGGCGTCGTCGCGTTCATGGGCGTGAACCACTTCCTGAACGCCGAGGACATGGCGGGCTACGCCGGCATGAAGGGCGTCCCGGCTCCGGGCCTGATGGTCCCGTTCACCGGGGGCATGCTCCTCTTCGGGGGGCTCTCCATCGCGCTGGGGTTCTACCCGGCCCTCGGCGCGGGTGCCATCGCGGTGTTCCTCGTCGTGACCACGCCGCTCATGCACGACTTCTGGGCGGTCGAGGACCCGGAACAGCAGCAGACCGAGATGACCGCGTTCCTGAAGAACGTCGTCAGAGCGTGTCATAGAATCCATCTCATAGTTTCTCACAGCCCGGTTCGTTTCCTCGCTCGTAGTTGGTGATAGCAATGACGAGCCGGAGACACAGTGCCAGGAACACTTCTGTTCGTGCGTGGACGCGGCCTCGGGCGCGGACGTGCCCGAGGCCGCAGTCCTTGACTGCGTCGTTGGTCCGTTCGACCCCTGTCCGGTGGTTGTACGTCTCGTCTAAGACTGACTGCTTGAGCTGAACGTCCTCGCTGTGTTCGGTGATGCGGTCTTCGACTCTGTACTCGATATCTTTCGGGTGGTCAGTGTTTCGCGGGTTGTATGGAGCGATTGGCACGACCCCT
>NZ_FNIA01000040.1 GCF_900103505.1 Haloarchaeobius iranensis | reverse complement strand
ACGATTTATAGAGTGTGGTGAAGTCAGGCATATCGTCCGGATCTAGGCCAAGTGCGTCACAAATCTCGGTCATGTACTGTAGCCGATTCGGTGTTTCACGGTAGCTGTGGCCGTCTTCGAGCCGGAAACAATGGAGAACGACGTGCTTCCAGCGGGCGAACCCGCCGCTGGCGGGCTCGCCCGCGTGCTTTCCCAACGCTTGTTTGACTAGCTGCCGACACTGCTCAACGAAGTCGAGGAGATCAACTTCCATAGCCAGAATCGATTTCCTCGGCTTCGCCCTTCTAACCCGTGACAACCGTCGATTAGATCGCTATTCAACACGGCACCATAATCGGAACTGAGAATAACGCCCCCGAGAGAAAATATCCCGATCCCGATTTTACGAGGGAGGAACAGGAGCGAACCGCCCATGAGAAGTAACAGGACGGCAGACACGATGGTCTTCCGGTCGACCGGAAGCCAGTTCCGAATCCGACGAATCCGACTACCCATTGACTTGTCACAACGACTCGACCGACGATATATATTTGTACCTTTTCAGTGGGTCGTATTCGTCATCGCTCGTCGACCGACACGAACTCCTCGTCCATCGGGCCGACGTAGCGGGCGCGGGGCCGGATGAGCCGGTTGTCGTCGTACTGTTCGAGCACGTGGGCGACCCAGCCGCCGACGCGGCTCATGACGAAGATGGGCGTGTAGATGTCGATGGGGATTCCCATCTGGTAGTACGTCGAGGCGGAGTAGAAGTCGACGTTCGGTGCGAGACCCTTCTCCTCGGTGAGGTACTCCTCGATGCCGACCGAGTAGTCGTGCCACTGGGGCGTGCCCGCGGCCTCGCCCAGCGCCTCGGACTTCTCGGAGAGGATCTTCGCGCGGGGGTCCTTGACGTTGTAGACGCGGTGGCCGAAGCCGGGGACGCGCTCACCGGCGTCGAGGCGGTCCTCGACCCACTGGACGGGGTCCTTGCCGGACTCGTCGAGTTCGAGCAGCGCCTCCATCACGTCCTGGTTCGCGCCGCCGTGCAGACTGCCCGAGAGTGCACCGATGCCGCCCGGGATGGCGGAGTGGACGTCGGCGAGCGTCGAGGAGATGACCATCGAGGTGAACGTCGAGGCGTTCAGGCCGTGGTCGGCGTGGAGGACGAGCGCCATGTCGAACGTCTCGGCGAGGACGTCGTCGGGCACCTCGCCGTTGAGCATGTAGAGGAAGTTCGTCGCGTGGTTCAGGTCCTCGCGGGGGGCGACGGGCTCCTCGCCGTTGCGGACGCGGACGAACGCGGCGAGGATGGTCGGTATCTTCGCCGTGATGCGGCGTCCCTTCCGGAGGTTCGCCTCCTCGTCGGTCGGGTCGGCCGCGGCGTCGTCGTCGTACGCCGAGAGCTGCGACACCGCGGTGCGGAGCGCGGCCATCGGCTCCTCGTCGGCGGCGGCGAGCTCGCGCACCGTCGCCATGACGCCGTCGTCGATCTCCCGTTCGGCGGCCATCGTGTCGGTGAACTCGTCGAGTTCGTCCCGATTCGGGAGTCGACCGTGCCAGAGGAGGTAGAGCACCTCCTCGTAGCTGGCGTCCCGGGCGAGGTCCTCGATGTCGTAGCCACGGTAGACGAGGCGGCCCTCGTCGCCGTCGATGAAGCTCAGTTCGGACTCGGCAACGAGAACACCCTCCAGCCCTTTCTTGAGGTCGTCAGACATACCCTGAGCTTCAGTACCTTCACCGAAAAACATTGTCGTTTACGTTGTTACCCTACCGTGGAATCTTGCCGGTTCCCGGGCCGAGCGGCCGGCCGAACGCTTTTCTCCCGTCCCGGAGAAGGCCGAAGTATGGACGCCGGTGACGTGGAGTACGAGCCCGTGAGCGTCAAGGCAGTGCTCGCGGAGATGAAAGACACCGCCGAGCTGATGATCGACATGTCGTTCTCGGCGGTGCTACTCGGGAGCACCGAGGTCGCCGAGGAGGTGCTCGAACTCGAAGAGCGCATGGACGTGCTCCAGATGCGCGCCCGGATGAGCCTCATGATGGCCGCCCGGTCGCCCGAGGACGCCGAGGCGCTCGCCCCGGTGCTGGGCGTCGTCGGCGCGACGGAGAAGATAAGCAACGCCGCCGGCGACATCGCGAAGGTCGTCATCGAGGAGATCGGCCTGCCCGACGCGCTCCGGGCCGCACTCCCGGCGGCGATCGAGACGGTCGCCCGGGCGCTCGTCGCCGACGACTCGCCGCTGGCCGGGCACACGCTGGAGGAGCTCAACCTGGAGACCGAGACGAGCGTGCGCATCATCGCCATCCGGCGCGGCGGCGACTGGCTGCTCAGCCCCGACCGTGACAACCACGTGTACGCCGGCGACGTGCTCCTCCTCCGCGGCGTCGAGGCGAACCTCGCGGCCGTCTACGCCGACGTGACCGGCACCGAGTACGTCGCCCCCGACCCGGTCGAACCCGGTATCGAGGACCTCGAACGCGCGGTGGACTCCATCGTCCTGATGAAGAACATGAGCGAGCTCGGCGTCGACGTCGCCTACGGCTCGGTGCTGTACGACAGCGACGCGCTGGCCGCGGAGGTCGCCGAACTCGAGGCCGAGATGGACGCGCTCGAGTCCCGGTTCGAGGCATGGGTGCTCCAGGCCGCCAGCCGGATCGACGACCCCGTCTCCCTCCGCGGGCTGATGCACATCGCCGAGGCGACCGAGGTCATCTCCGACGCCGCCCTCGACATCGCAGAGGGCGTGCTGCGCGGCATGGGCACCCACCCCGTCGTCGCCGAAGCCGTCTTCGAGTCCGACGAGGTCGTCGTCCGACTCGAGGTCGCCCCCGACTCGGCGCTCTCGGGCACCACGCTCGGCGCACAGATGGTCCGTACCGAGACCGGGATGCGGGTGGTCGCGGTCCGCCACACCGACGAGGACGGCGACCACTGGGAGATCTCTCCCGGCCCCGAGACCCTGCTCCACCCCGGCGACGTGCTCATCGCGAAGGGGACCCGCTCCGGTGCGGAACGGCTGGAAGCGCTGACGGGAGACGACTCGCTCGACGTGGAGTGAGCCCCTGTCTCCGGCGCATAGCAGCGGTTTGCACGTTCCGTCAGTCGCGGGACCCGCCGGAGTCGACACCAGCCAGGGAGCCCCTGCCAGTTCGGCTCGACCGCCGTCCGCCCCGCCGACACGAGTGCTCTTACGCGTTCGGCCCCAAATCGTGGGTATGCGGCGTCTCCCGTTCGAGCCACCGCCCCGGGTCGTCGACGCGGGCATCCTCGTCTCGGTGCTCGTCGCCGGCGCGACGGGGCTCCTGAGCCTGACCGCGCGACCCGACGAGGGCTGGGTGTTCGTCGTCCACGGCGTCGTCGGGCTGACGCTGGTCGTGCTGCTCGGGTTCAAGCTCCGGCGCGTGTGGCGGCGCGTCGCGGGCTCGTGGACCCGGACCGTCGCGGTGAGCGTCCTGCTCTCGGTGCTGGCGGTGGCGGCGCTGGTGACGGGTGTGGCGTGGACGCTCGGCGCGGAGTCGCCGGTCCCTGGGGTGACGCTGCTGGTGCTCCACGGCTACCTCGGCGCGCTCGTCCTCCCGGTGCTGCTGATACATCTCGCGGCGCGGTTCCGGCTCCCCGACCGCGAGACGGTGACGGAGCGACGGCAGGCGCTGCGGGTCGGCGGACTGCTCGTCGGCGGCGCGGCGGCCTGGCGGCTGAAGCAGTCGGTCGCCGGCGACCTGGTTCCGAGCCGACGGTTCACCGGCTCCCGCGAGGATGGCAGCGGCGAGGGCAACGCGTTCCCGGTCACATCGTGGGTCGCGGACGACCCCGAGCCGGTCGACGTTGCCTCGTGGACACTCGATGTCCGCGGGGCGGTCGCGGCGGAGCTGTCGCTCTCCGAGGAGAGCCTGCTCGCGCCCGCCTCTGGCGGCCCGAACGCCACCGACGGCGAGCGCGCGCTGCTGGACTGCACGAGCGGCTGGTACTCCGAGCACGACTGGCGCGGGGTCCGCGTCGGCGACCTGCTCGACGCCGCCGGAGCCGACCCCGACGCCGGCTACGTCCGGTTCCGGTCGGTGACTGGCTACCGGTGGAGCCTCCCGACGAGCGAGGCCCGCGACGCGCTGCTGGCGACCCACGTCGACGGCGAGCGGCTCTCCCACGGCCACGGCTTCCCGTGCAGACTCGTCGCGCCGGGCCGCCGCGGGTTCCAGTGGGTGAAGTGGGTCCACTCCGTCGAGGTGCGCCACGACCCCGACCCGGCGCAGTGGGTTGCGACGCTCGTCTCGGGGTTCGACGGCGACGGCAGCGGGTGACGATGGTCCACCAGCGTCGGAATCCCACGGCCTTCCAGTTCCTGAGAAGTCACGACAGGTACAAGCCCGCCGACCCGAACACGTTCGTATGAGCGAGACGGCCACCACCTCGACACTGGCCGACACCGACGTCGTCCGCCTGTTCGACCAGGAGCGCCTGCACGACCGCATCGCGGCGGATGCGCTCCCCGACTGGGCGCGCGAGCACTACGAGACCTTCCGCGCCGACATGCTCGGCGAGCGCGACGGCACGCCGTTCCCCTGCTTCTTCGGCGTCGACTCCGAGAAGGAGGGCTGGGCCCTGTACACCTTCGTCCCCGGCTTCGACGACGAGTCGCTGGCCCGCTTTGCCGACGTGACCCGGGCGTACCTCCGCACGCAGGAGCACCACTCGCCCCGCACCTCGCTGGTCGCGTTCTTCAAGGACACCGACGGCGAGCGGCCCGAGCAGCACTGGCACGACCGCTACTGGGAAGTGCTCCAGTTCCTCCACGACCACGACCCCGAACCCTGGCCCGAGGAGTTCCCGTCGGACCCCGACAACCACCAGTTCGAGTTCTGCTACGCCGGCGAACCCATCTTCCCGACGGCCCGCACGCCGGCCCACGACCGGCGACACAGCCGGTACAACCCGCATGGACTGGAGGTGACAGTCCAGCCCCGGAGCGTGTTCGATGGCGTCACGGGCGACACGGTGGCCGGCCAGCGCGCCCGCGAGGTCATCCACGACCGGCTGGAGGGCTACGACGACGTCTGCCCCCACGCCCACCTCGGCGACTGGGAGGACGACGAGAGCCACGAGTGGAAGCAGTACGTCCTCCCGAACGACGAGCGCGACCTCGAGGACTGCCCGCTGGAGGTCCGCGTGTGACCGGCGACACGACCGACGCTCCCGACGTGCTCCTCGTCGTCGACGCCCAGCAGGCCTTCGAGGACCCCGGCCGTGGCGACCGGAACAACCCACACGCCGAGGCACGCATCGCCGACCTCCTCGCCACGTGGCGCGAGCACGGCTGGCCGGTCGCCCACGCGAGACACGACTCGACAGAACCGGACTCCACGCTCCGCCCCGAGTCGCCGGGCAACGCCTTCATCGAGGGGCTGGAACCCCGCGACGGCGAGCCGGTGTTCGCCAAGTCGGTCAACGGCGCGTTCGTCGGCACCGGGCTCGAACCCTGGCTGCGCGACACGGCCCACGACCGCATCGTCATCTGCGGGTTCACGACCGACCACTGCGTCTCGACGACGACCCGGATGGCCGAGAACCGTGGGTTCTCACCCGTCGTCGTCTCGGACGCGACGGCGACGTACGCCCGGGAGGTGCCGGCGGCTGCAGGTGGCGGGACCATCGCCGCCGCGGAGAACCACCGCGCCGCGCTGGCACACCTGTCCGGGGAGTTCGCGGCGGTCGTCGAGACGGCGGCCCTGTTGTCCTGAGCGCTCACTGTCTGGTGGTCCGTTCGATGTAGAGCAGGATGCCCAGGACGAGCAGCAACAGCGCGTACGAGCCGGCGGTCAGCAGCGCGTCGCCCTTGTCGTCGTACACCTCGCTCCGGAAGATGATGACCTTTCTGACCATCGCGATGATGCCGGTGTAGGCGACGAGCTGGACGATCTCGCGCGTCTCGCTCTCCTGTGCGTACGCGACGACGGTCTGGTACACCTCGACGATGATGAACAGCAACAGCGCGGTGTCGATGAAGCCGACGACGACCAGCGGGTCGGTGATGGCCCCGGAGAGCGTCCGCTGGACGATCTGGAGGCTCAGGTCGAACACCCCGACCGCGAAGAGGACGACGAGGACGTACGCCGCGATTATCTCGATGCCACCGAGCAGCCGCTCGGAGATGGAGACCAGCCGGTCGAAGCGGTTCTCCTCGACCCGGTCCGTGATTCCGTCGTCGGACACACGAGTGCTACGTGTTGCCACATCATGAGCGCGGGGGAACCGGACCCAGGGGCGTGGCCCCCCGACCGCGTTTCGCACGCTTTTTCCCGCTCGGGGTAGTCCAATGGCACAACGAATGATATCGAAGGGCTGTGAACAGTGCGCCGAGGGGGGCAAGATGGTCATGTTCGTCTACGGCTACTGCGACCAGCGCGACTGTTTCTACTGCCCGCTCGGCGAGAACCGCAAGAACGTCACGGACGTCTACGCGAACGAGCGCCTCGTCGAGTCCGACGAGGACGTCATCACCGAGGCGAAGCGGATGGACGCGCTGGGCACCTCCATCACGGGCGGCGAGCCCCAGGAGGCGATGGACCGGACGTGTCACTACCTCTCGCTGCTGAAAGACGAGTTCGGCGAGGACCACCACACGCACCTCTACACCGGCATCACGGGCGGCCGCGAGAACATGCGCCGCCTGAGCGAGGCCGGACTGGACGAGATCCGGTTCCATCCTCCCCTCGAACTCTGGGGCGACATGCACGGCACCGAGTGGGAGGAGATACTCTACATCGCCCGCGAGGAGGGCCTCACACCGGCGTTCGAGATTCCCGGCATCCGCCCCGAGGAGGAGTTTCTGGAGTTCCTCGACGAGGGCGCGGCCGACTTCTGCAACGTCAACGAGTTCGAGATGAGCGACGGAAACTACCGCCGGATGCAGGAGGAGGGCTTCGAGCTGAAGGAGGACCACATGAGCGCGGTCGACGGCTCGCGCGAGGCCATCCTCGACGTGATGGGCGACCACGACAAGGTCTACTTCTGTACCAGCGTCTTCAAGGACGCCGCCCAGCACCGTCGCCGCCTGAAACGGATGGCCCGGAACGTCCGCCGCGAGTTCGACGACGTGACCGACGACGGCACGCTCGTCTACGGGAAGACCTACGCCGACCCTGCGGAGTTCGAGGCGCTCGGCGTCCCCGAGGAGTTCTACACCGTCAAGTCGGACCACGTCGAGGTCGCCTGGTGGCTGCTCGAGGAGATGATTCAGGACGGCGACGTGGACGACGGCGAGATCGTCGAGCAGTACCCGACGTACGACGGGCAGGTCGTCGAGCGGACGCCCCTCGCCTGAGCACGAACGGTGCGCGGCTCGGAGCGGCCGTCTTTTTGGCCCAGCTTTTTCCCGGAGCGGGTCGCGAGCGCAGCGAGTCGCGTCTCTCGTCGACTGCAGTGGTGACGGGACCGGCTACTGGACCGGGTCACCACACGCGGGGCAGAACGCCTCGTCCCCGGTGAGTCTGGACCCGCACGACGGACAGCGTATCGGGAGTCCCGCCCCACAATGCTGACAGAACCGTGCGTTCTGGTCGTTCCGACCGCCGCAATCGGGGCACGTGGGCGGCCCACCGGTTCGCTCCGGCTCTCTCCCGGCAGGCCGCGTTCGAGTCTCCGTTCGGCGCGTCGTTTCCCGGGCTTCACTGTGGCTCGGCCGGTCTCCACCGCTGCCGTCTTCGAGGCCACCCCCGTCGTCACCGGACCGGCGGCGGAGTGCCCACGCCGCGCCACCGAGTCCGACCAGCCCGAGGGCTGCCGGCGCGAGCCAGAGGACGTTCGGACCACCATCCGACCCGACAGCGTCGACGCCCCGGTCAGTCGACCGGGAGCCGTCGTCGGCTGACTGGACCGTGGTCGGGACAGCTGTCGCGGTCTCCGTCTCCGCGCTCGTCGGCTCGGCACCGGCCCAGCCGTGGTGGTGGCCCACGGTCCCGAGCGCGACACGTGAGCCACGACTGTGCCCGCCCGCCGAATCGCGGGCGACCGTCGGCGCGGCCCGGATCTCCGAGCCCGTGTCGTACGTCCACTCGATGCTACCGGCTCCCGTGTCGACTGCGTACAGCCGGCCGTCGGTCGCGCCGACGTAGACCGTCCCGCGGAACACCGTCGGGGTCGAGAAGTCCTCGGCCGCCGTCTCGAACTGCCACTCGGGTTCGCCGGTCGTCGTATCCACCGCGTACTGGTCGACGTAGGCGACACCGTCGACGACGGTCGGTGCGGCGTCCGACGGTTCGGGGAGCTCCGAGAACGTCCACCGCCGGCTGCCGGTCGACGCGTCGAGCGCGTGCAGGTTCGTCCCCCAGCTCCGTGCGTAGACGGTGTCGTCGACGACAACCGGGGCTCCGTTGAATCCATCGTCCGAGGGCTCGTCGAAGCGCCAGCGCTCCGCACCCGAGTCCGCGTCGATGGCGTACAGCGTCTGGTCCAACGAGGCCGCGTAGACCGTCCCATCGGCTGCGACCGGCGAGGCGTCGACGGGCTCCTCGGGCTCGTCGAACACCCAGCGTTCGTCGCCGGACCGTGCATCCAGCGCGTGGACGGTGCTCGGATACCAGCTGTTCGAGGTGGAGTGGTGCGTCCCGAAGTACACGCCCCCGTCGGCGACGTTCGGTGCCGAGTAGATCGGAGAGAGATGCTCCATGCTGGTCGCGTACGCCCACTGCTGTTCGCCGGTCGCCGCGTCCAGTGCGTACAACGACTCGTCCCGCGTCCCGACGAACACCGAGCCGTAGACGACCGTCGGTGACGTCACCCTGCCGGAGGCCCCGTTGAACGTCCAGTACGTTTCGCCAGTTGCGGCGTCGAGGGCGTGTACCGAACCGCTGCCGGAGCCGACGTAAACCGTTCCGTCGACGACCGTCGGTGCCGTTTCGGCGACACCCTCGACCGCCCAGAGACGGTCGCCCGTGCCTGCCTCGACTGCGTGCAACGTCCCGTCCTCGGACCCGACGTAGACCAGCGCCCCTTCCTGCGTGCGGGCGCCATTTCGGGACCCGACGCCGGGGGTTGCCCCCGCCTTCACTCGCCCGTCTCCGCGGCCCACCCCATTCGCGACGAGTGTGCCGACCGCGCTGGTCGTCGTCGCCCGTCTCAGAAGATGTCGTCTGGTCGAACGGTTTCCCATCGGTTCCGACCGACGGAGTGGTATTTAATAACGCTGATGGGCGCGTCCAGAGAACGCAACTGCGAGCTCGTCGCCTCCACAGCTGTTATCTACCGTCGATAAGAAACTCCGGCTGATGCGCAGGGCCCTCCTCTACCACGGTTCCCTCGTCGTCTGCGGGTTCGTCCTCGCCGCCGTCAGCGTGCCCTCGCTCGTCGCCGGCGAGTTCAGCGTCAGCGGCGTGTTGATGGCGGTCGGTGGCGTCGGGATGATTCTCGCGAGCGGCTACGAGCAACTGGCGAACGACGACCCGGCGGTGCCGGAGACACCGGGGCTGGTGCTGGTGGCCGTCTTCGCGGCGCTCGCGCTGCTCGCGTGGGGGCTCAGTCTGCTGTAACCGGCCCGTCACCAGCGTGACGGCCGCGAGAGGAACCGCGCCCCGACAGCGCCGCCGAAGCCGACGGTGAGCGCGGTCGCCAGCGCGACCGACGGCGAGCGGCCGAGTGCGACGCTCGCACCGACGAGCGCGGCGGCGACGAGTGCCGTCCCGCCGAAGACGAGCGTCGCCGACAGCAGCGGCGCGCCGGCGCGGTCGTGGACGGCGACGCTACCGAGGAAGGCCGCGAGCGCGACCGGTGCGACGAGGTACGGCTGCCCGGCGAGCAGCCCGGCGGTCAGCACGCCGACCCCGACGACCGTTCCGGCCGCGAGCGTCGCCCGAGCCGGCGGGAGCGACTCGCCGTACTTGAGCGCGTACGCCGCCGGCGGGAGGGCGACGGTGGTGGCCACGAGCAGGCCGAAGAGCGACCGCTCGCCGAGTGCACCCGCCAGTGCGGGGACGAGTGCGAGCAGGACACCGACGACGGCGACCGGCCGGGGCGGGAACGTCCCCGCGGGGTCGTCGTCGAAGTACACCGCCCAGGCAGCGAACGGGTAGCAGAGGGCCGCCGCGACGAGCACGACCGGGAGGATGCCGACGGGCTCGCGGAGCAGCCGGTCGCCCTCGACGAGGAGGACGAACGCGAGCCAGCCGGAGGCGAACAGCACGCCGACGACGATGGCCATCTCGGGGACGCGCCGTGACATACCTGCTGTTCGGGGTGGGACGGGGGAAACGGTTGCGTTCGGGGCGGTGCCTCGCCGCGGCTACTCGCGCAGAACGACCAGGCCGAACGCCACGCTCGCGAACGCCGCGAGCAGGGCGAGCACCCCCGCGACGGGCCGCTGGACGCCGGTGCTCGTCTCGGCGGGTGAGGCCGCTGCCGGGTCGGCGGCGTCGATGCCGGACCCCAGGGCGTCGGCGTCGTCCGACGTCGGCGGGTCGTCCGGCATCGCCGACAGCCCGGGTGCGTCCTCGGGGACGCTCGGGACCGCGTCGGTCCGGACGTACCGGTCGAGCCAGCCCGC
Organism: Haloarchaeobius iranensis; assembly: GCF_900103505.1. GTDB lineage: Archaea > Halobacteriota > Halobacteria > Halobacteriales > Natrialbaceae > Haloarchaeobius > Haloarchaeobius iranensis. The sequence goes on along the minus strand of NZ_FNIA01000040.1, from coordinate 2,245 downwards.
CATCCCGGTCTCCGCGACGGCCTCGACGGCCGCCACGAAGTCGGCGTAGCCCACGGTGCCGTCCTGGGCGTTCAGCAGCCGCCACACGTCCACGATGCCGCGCTCGCCGTCGGTCGCCAGGCGTATCTCGGCGTCGAGTGCGGCGACGACCCGCTCGCCCTTCTCGTACGGCACGTTCGGCGAGGGCCAGGTCGACCGGTCGGCGAGCGTCGCGTCGGCCCCGGCGTCGGTGGTGACGCGCTCGCGGAACCGGTCCTCCGGGAGTCGGCCGGCGCGGAGCTCGACGACCGCGGCCTGGTACTCGGCCATGCCCTCCAGCAGCCAGCGCATCGACGGGCCGTCGTCGCCGTCGGCGAGCGTGAACGTCTGGCGGACGTGGACGAGCTCGTGGGCGAACACCTCCGTGGAGCCGTGCGCCCAGAGCTCGCGCTCCGGGCCACGGCGCACGGTCGCCAGCCCGCCCGAACGGATGGCCGCCGGTGGAAGGACGACGGTGGTGGTCTCGCCGCGGTCGCCGACCGGGAAGGAGTCGTCGGCGTCCGCGAGCAGGTCGACCACCTCGTCGGTCGGGCGTGCGCCGTCGGCCCGGTCGGGCCTGACGACGCGGTAGGTGTGCCCGTCGTGGCGCTCCTCGGTGACCGTGACCGGCCCGACCACGGCCACGTCGCCACCGGCCCAACCCTCGACGCCGTCGGCGAGCGCGAGGGTGCGGCTGCTCCCCGGGTTCTCGCCGTAGTACCACCAGTCGAGGGCCGCGAGGTCGACGGCCTCCTCGTAGAGGAACGACCACTCCGCGGTGGCGATGGACTCCAGCCCGCCGTTGGCGAAGCGCGTGGCGTCGACGACGTAGGTGATCGAGGCGTTCCCCTGCCCGTCCCACCGGTAGTCGTAGCCGTCCCCGGCGGCGTCCAAGCCCGCGACGGACTCGACGCTCGCGCCGTCCGGGACGGCGATGGCGACCCGCGACACCGACTCCGAGAGCCGGAACTGGGCGCGAACGCGAACGCGTCCGTCGGCCGCGTCGACCGGCGACAGCTCGTACCGGACGACCATGCCGGCGTCGGACGCTCCCCCAACCCCCGACCGTTGCTGCGTCGGCGATGCGCCGTCCAGACGCGGCGTGGCCGCGCCCGCGTCGACGGCCGTGGCCCCAACCAGCGGCGTCGCGACGAGCAGCAGGACGAGCACCGCCGCCACAGACTGTGGCGGGCGGGCGGTTGTCATCTGGTGTCCGCAATCCGTCTGTACCGGGTTCGAGGCAGCGACCACGGTTAACGATTCGGGCCGTAGAGCGCCGCTACCAACCATTTATTTGCATAAGGCCAGAAGCGATATCAATCGGTTTCGGAGGCCGAACGGGCTACAGCGCGACCGTTTCGGGGGTCGAGAGCGGTCCCCGACGACGCCTCGCCGGGCGACGGTCACCTCCTGCCAGGGAGGCGGTTCCTGCCGGCCAGTCCCCCGATGCGCAAGCGTTTAGACCCGCGCCCCGCTACACGAGTCCATGCCGGACTGTCCACTCGCAGACGACTGCCCCAGCTTTCAGGAGCGAATCTCGGGGATGGGCTGCAACCACTACGGCGACCGTGGTGGCATGGAGTGGTGTGGCCACTACGACCAGCCCATCTCCGACCTGAAGACCCAGCCCGTCAAGCGCGGCGAGGAGATCGTCGTCGACGTGACCGACATCCACGAGTCCGGTGCCGGCGTCGGCCGCACCGAGGACGGGTTCATCGTCATGGTCGACGGGGTCCTCCCCGAGGCCCGCGCGAAGGTGAAGATCACGAAGGTCCACAACAACCACGCCCGCGCCGACGAGGTCGAGCGCCTCCCGATGGAGGACGAACTCGACGAGGACGACGAGGCCGAGGAGAGCGACGCCGACGACGGCGAGGACGAGGACGACGAAGCGGAAGCGAGCAACCGGCCACCGAAGCGCGAACGCCTCGGAAGCCGCGACAACTTCTGGGGCAACTGAGGGCGACCCGAACCCGCGTCGGGGCACCTGGACAGTCCACCGACCGGCCTATTTTGTGTTCGTAGTTCCGTTGCGAGATGCGGTTATATTCGAGAGGTGCGTGGCGTGCTTGTGACGATTTTTGTCGATTCCTGCTCGGTCTCCCGGGGCTGACTCCCTGGACTCGACCAGTCAGAAAGCCCCGATAGTCGTGGGATACTCTGGGACCACCAACAGCCAGAAAGCCCCGATAGTCGTGGGATACTCTGGGACCACCAACAGCCAGAA
>NZ_FNIA01000022.1 GCF_900103505.1 Haloarchaeobius iranensis | reverse complement strand
GACGGCGGTCGATCGAAGCCACAGCTCAGCCAGACAACCGTGTTCCGAAGCTCCCGCTCAACCGGGCGAATCCCGTAGATATCGTGGTAGTAGCAATGAAGGAACCCACGCATCAGCTCTGGTGGTTCGTGATCTCGTGTTCGCCCCGTCTCCGCCGGGGCGAACACGTCGAACTCTTCGAGAAACTCGAAGGAGAGATGCTCAAACAACGCTAGTGTCTCGGTCTCCGCGACATTGAAGAACGTCTCTACCGAAGGAGCATCTTGCAGGGTCGCTGAACTCATTCCACCTCAGCGTTCACCCTGCTCCTTGGTGTGGTAATCGTTCTATGACACCCTCGAACATGCAGTAGACGGCTGTAACTTCAACTCAGTCGATGTATGTATCGACTGGAACTGCAGCCCGAAACCGATCAGTATCGATTGGTGTGACCCCCAGATAAATCTCAAGCCGAACTACACCAACTGTTAAAGCACCCAGTCAGGTATCGACAATGAACGAACACAGACAAGGAATTAACGCCTTGGTGGTGGGGGCCTGCGTCATCATCCACTTTGGGGTTTTCCCTGCTGTCGGGTACGATGGCATCCTGCGACAGTCTTTTGTGTTTCTTGTTATAATGACTGTCTCCCTAACGTACAACCTCTACTGCTCAATTAAGAGTGTAACTGGGTAATAACCCAGTTGAGTGCCCCTTCACCAGTTCTGATCGTGCATTCGCTATAGTCGTCCAGTCCACAGAGTGACACGAGCACGTCTCAGGGTTCGTCGTCGCGCCAGAGTCGGCCGAGGACCGCGTCTACGTCCGTCATAGCTGGTGGTGGGGGGCGGCGACGGGAAACGTGTTGTGTCAGGTCTCTTTCCTCGGACGCCGGGACTGCCGTCGCCACCCGCGGCACGACGGAAGGTGACAAAGCTTACGAACGCCCGGTTCCGAACCGGGATACATGAGTTCAGTCCCTGAGCGGTCCGAGGTCGACACCGAGTACAAGTGGGACCTCGAATCCATCTACGCGACGGACGAGGAGTGGGAGGACGCCTACGAGGCAGTCGAGGAGCGACTTGAGGACCTCCAGCAGTACGAGGGGCGGGTCACCGAGGACGGGGCGACCCTCCTGTCGGTGCTCGAACTCCGCGACGAGGTCATGCGCGAGGTGTCGATGGTCGCCGCCTACGCCCGGATGCGCAAGGACGAGGACACGACGGACCAGACGTACCAGGGCTACAGCACGCGGGCGCAGTCGCTCTCCGCGGACGCCTCCAGCGCGGCGTCGTTCATCGAGCCGGAGGTCCAGTCGGCGACGCGCGAGGAGATCGAGGCGATGGTCGAGGAGACCGACGGGCTCGGCGAGTACGACCACTACCTCGACGACGTGCTGCGGATGAAACCGCACACCCGCTCGGCCGAGGTCGAGGAGCTGCTGGCGGACCTGTCGGAGGTGACCGGGGGCACGGGCGACGTGTACACCATGCTCTCGAACGCGGACATGTCGTTCCCGACCGTCGAGAAGGCCGATGGCGACGCGGTCGAGATCACCCAGAGCAACTTCACGAACCTGCTGAAAGAGCCAGACCGCGAGTTCAGGCAGTCGGTGTACGAGGGCTACTTCGAGGAGTGGGGCGACGTGCGCAACACGGTCGCGACGGCCTACGAGAACTCGGTGAAGGCGGACGTGAAGCTGGCGCGGGCGCGGAACTACGACACCGCCCGCGAGGCGTCGCTCGACGGGCCGAACGTTCCGGTCGAGGTGTACGACAACCTGCTCGACACCGTCCACGACAACCTCGACAAGCTCCACCGCCACGCGGAGCTGAAGGCCCGGGCGCTCGACGTCGACGAGCTGGCGATGTGGGACCTCTACATGCCGATGACCGAGACCGAGAGCCCGGACGTGGAGTACGAGCAGGCCACGGCGTACATCGTCGAGGCGCTCGGCGCGCTGGGCGACGAGTACCAGACGCGCGTCGCCGACGGTCTGGAGTCGCGCTGGGTCGACGTGTACGAGAACCAGGGCAAGCGGTCGGGTGCATACTCCGGCGGCACCTACGACACCCAGCCGTTCATCCTGATGAACTACCAGGACGACATCTCCTCGATGTTCACGCTGGCGCACGAGCTGGGCCACTCGATGCACAGCCAGTACACGAAGCAGGAGCAGCCCTACATCTACTCCAACTACGAGATCTTCGTGGCGGAGGTCGCCTCGACGGTCAACGAGACGCTGCTGACCCAGCATCTCCTCGACACCGTCGAGGACGAGGAGTTCCGGCGGCACGTCCTCAACGAGTACCTGGAGCGGGTGCGCTCGACGCTCTACCGGCAGACGATGTTCGCGGACTTCGAGCACCGGACCCACGAGATGGTCGAGGCGGGCCAGCCGCTCACGCCCGACGCGCTCGACGAGACCTACGGCGACCTGAAGCGGGAGTTCTACGAGCCCGCCGACGTGGACGAGCACATCACCCGGGAGTGGATGCGCATCCCGCACTTCTACTACTCGTTCTACGTCTACCAGTACGCGACGGGCATCTCGGCGGCCGTCGCGCTCGCGGGCAAGATCCTCGACGACGACCAGCCCGACGCGGCGGCGAACTACCGCGAGTTCCTCGCGAAGGGCTCGCGCGAGTACCCGCTCGAACTGCTGCAGGGTGCGGGTGTCGACATGAGCTCGCCGGAGCCGATCCAGGCGGCGCTCGACACGTACGGGGACTACCTCGACGAGATGGAAGCGCTGCTGTAGGAACCTCCGTTTCTCGTCGGAACAATCGGAAGAACGGGTCGGACGGGCGTCTTACTTTCGCGCCATGATGACGAGCATCGGCCCCACGATGAGCAGGGCGAGCCCGAGGAAGCGGTACTGTACCGGGGCGAGGCTCGCCGGCGTCACCACGAAGACCGCACCGAAGGTGACGACGACCAGGCCGACTGTCTTCAGGGACTTGAGCGGGAGCGTCCCGAGTACGGAGAGGACGAACACGAAGAGGAGCGCTTGCCCCACGTTGTAGTTGAGCAGGAAGCTGTCGATAACCTGCAGTGCGAGCCCGTTCATTTCTAGTATCGTCTCCCGGCGGTGCAGTCTTAACGCTAACGAAAGGACGCTATTCTGGCCCGGTCAGGTCGATGGGGCGGATGAACAGGTACCAGAACACGAGCGCGAAGCCACCGTACCCGAGGGCCCAGACCAGCGTCCCGAGGAAGGAGAAGCCAGCGCTCGTCAGCAGGTACTTGAGCACCCCGGGGACGATGACGGCGAAAGCGACGGTCAGCCCGGCGAGCACCGTCCGGTTGCCGTCGAAGCTCCTTGTCTCTGCCATAGCCGCGGCTTCGGACTGGAGAAGGGTCAATGCCCCGGTTCGCGCCGACGGGGACGGCCCGAACCCGGGGCTGACGGGGTGGACGCACGCGAACGGGTGAACCATGGAGCGTGCGAGTGCGTCCGTACCAGGCTACGGATTCGAGCGTCAAAAAGGTCTCTCCTGGCCCCAATACGTCCGATTCCTGTCGTAGAGCCAACCGATATCACCGTTCGAGTGCGCTCGCGAGAAGCTCGACCGGGGTCGGCGGTTCGCTCGCGTCGTCGCCGTCGCCGAGCACGTCGCGGTCCGCGAGCTGGGTCCGACAGGACGCGCCGGGCGCGACGACGCGGTCGCCGGGGCTCTCGTCGACCTGGTCGTAGAGGATACCGGCGATAGCGGCGCTCATGCCGCGGTGTTCGGCCTCGTAGCCGAAGCTGCCCGCCATCCCGCAGCAGGTGGAGTCGAGCGGGTCCACGTCGTACCCCGCGCGTCGGAGCACGCCGACGGCGTGGTGGTCTTTCGCGGTCGCCTTCTGGTGGCAGTGGCCGTGGTAGGTGAGGGGTCCTTCGGGCGCGTCGAACGCGATGGCGTCGTCCAGCCGGAACGCGTCGAGGTACTCGCAGACGCCGTAGGTCGCGTCGGCGAGGTCGTCGACGGAGTCGCCGTCGAGCAGGTCCGGGTAGTCCGACTGGAGCATGACGGCGTTCGAGGGCTCGACCAGGACCACGTCCCAGCCGTCGCGCACCCGTGGTGCCAGCCGGGCGACGTTCTCGCGGGCGGTCGCCCGGGCCGCGTCGAGCAGTCCCTTCGAGTACACCGGCCGGCCGGTGTCGCCGACCTCGTCGGGCACCCGTACGTGGACGCCGGCGGCCTCCAGCACTTCGACGGCAGCCATCCCCGCATCGGGGTCGGTGTAGTTCGTGTGCGTGTCGGGGTAGAGGAGGACCCGCCGCTCGGCCTCGTGCTCGGGGACCGCCGGGCCACCGCGGGCCGCGAACCGGTCGCGGAACGTCTTCCGGTGGAACGTCGGGAGGGACCGGTCGGCGTCGATGCCGAGCAGTCGCTCGCCGAGCGCACGCGCCGGACCGAGGTCCGCGAGCCAGTTCGAGACCGGTGCGAGGGCGCTGCCGACGCGGGAGAGGTCGTGGATGCGGCCGAACAGGCGGTCGCGCAGGGGAACCCCCTCGCGCTCGTGGTGCTCGTGGACGACCTCGGCCTTGAGCTTCGCCATGTCGACCTCGCTCGGGCAGTCGTGGGCACAGCCCTTGCAGCCGATGCAGAGGTCGAGCACCTCGTCGACGAACTCGTCGCCGAAGCCGTCGTCGGGGAGGTCGCCGGCCATCGCCGACCGCAGCATGTTCGCGCGGCCGCGGGTCGAGGTTATCTCCTCGCGGCTGGCGCGGTAGGTCGGGCACATCACGCCGCCGGTGGTGTGCTGGTCGCCGCGACAGCCGCCACAGCCGTGGCAGAGTTCGACCATCCCCTGGAACCCGTTCTCGTTCGCCCACTCCAGTTCTGGCTCGAAGCCGGCATCGAACTCGTACTCCGGCCCGCTGCGGAGCTCTTCGGTCATCGAGACGTCGCCACAGACCTGGCCCGGGTTCAGGAGCCAGTCCGGGTCGAAGGCGGTCTTGAGGTCGCGGAACGTCTCCCAGAGGCCGTCGCCGTACAGCTTCCGGTTCCACTGGGTCCGGGCGCGGCCGTCGCCGTGCTCGCCCGAGACGGAGCCGCCGAGGTCGACCACGAGGTCGGTGACGGCGTCGGCGATGGATTCCATGGCCTCGATGCCCTCGGCCGTCTTCGTGTTCACCAGCGGGCGCACGTGGAGCACGCCGGGGCCGGCGTGGGCGTAGAAGCTCGCGAACGTGTCGTGGTCGTCGAGAATCTCGCGGAACCCCTCGACGAACTCGGGCAGCGAGTCGGGCGGGACGGCGGTGTCCTCGATGAACGAGACGTGCTTCGCGTCGCTGGTGCGCGAGAGGAGGATGGGGAGCCCGGACTTGCGGAGCTTCCATATCTTCGCGCGCTCGGCGTCGTCGTGGGCCTCGACCGCGTCGAAGGCGCGGGCGGGGTCGTCGCCGCCGGCACCGTCGTCGGAGCCCTCGACCGCCGCGGGCACACGGTCCGCGAGCAGGTCCGCGACCGCCCGCTCGCCCGCGGCGTCGTCGTCGGCGTAGAACTCCACGAGCAGCGTCGCCCGTGTCCCCTCGGGCAGCTGGCCGGCTACGTCGGCGAACTCGGCGGTGTCGCGCGCGAGGTCGAGCAGCACCTCGTCGACGAGTTCGACCGCGGCGGGGTCGTGGTCGAGGATGGCCGGCACGTCGGCCATTGCGGTCACGAGGTCGTCGTAGCACAGCAGCGCGAGCGACTTCGTCTCGGGCACGGGTTCGAGCGCCACGGTTGCCTCGGTGACGACGGCGAGGGTTCCCTCGCTCCCACAGAGCAGTTTGGCGAGGTTGACCGTCCCGCCGTCGGCGTCGGGTTCGCCCACGTCGCGGGTCGCCCCCGTCGCGTCCTCGACGAGCCAGTCGAGGTTGTAGCCCGAGACGTTGCGCTTCAGCTCCGGGTACCGCTCGCGGATCTCGTCGGCCTCCTCGTCGAGTACCCGGGCGACTTCGGCGTGGATGCGGGCCTCGAGGTCGCCGTCCGGGTCGGCGCGCTCGCGGAGCTCCTCGGTCGATATCTCGCCGAACTCGGTCACGGTGCCGTCCGCGAGGACGACCTCGCAGGACTCGACGTAGGCGTCGGTCTTGCCGTAGCGCAGCGAGTGCGCGCCCGTCGAGTTGTTGCCGATTGCGCCGCCCAGCGCGCTCTTGTCGCCCCAGGCGGGGTCGGGCGCGAACTTCAGCCCGTGGTCGGCGAGCCGGTCGTTCAGGTCGCCGAGGCGTCCCCCGGGTTGGACGCGGGCACGACGTGCGTCGGGGTCGAGCGACTCGACGCTGTCCATGTACCGCGTGAAGTCGAGGACGACGGCCTCGTTGACGGTCTGTCCGGCCAGCGAGGTGCCGCCGCCACGCGGGAGCACCGGGATGCCCTCGTCGGCACAGTAGGCGACGACGGCGGCCACGTCGTCGGTCGACTGCGGAAAGACCACGCCGACGGGCAGCTGCTCGTAGATACTCGCGTCCGTCGCGTACAGCTGGCGGGAGTAGGAGTCGAAGCGCACGTCGCCGTCCACCCGGGTCGAGAGTGCGTCGAGGATGTCGGGCCGGGTTACGTCGTCGCTCCGGTAGTCGTAGGTCGCCGCCGCGTCGCGCGCATCGCGGGGCGCGTCCTGGTCGACGGCGTCGGGGTCGCTGGCCATGGCGGAGACTGGGGCAGCCAGCGGTGTAAAACGTGGCGAGTGCGGCAGGTCCTGACGGCCCCGCGCCAGCGTGGTCGCAGGTCGGCCCGGGCGGCTGGTCGCCGCCGATTCGGCTCAGTCGGCGTCGGCCCGGCGAGCCTCCTGGCGGTGGCGACGGGCGAGCGCGACCAGCCGGAGCCCGGCGGACTCCAGCGCGTCGTAGTCGTCGCTGGCGGCCGCGAGCCGGGCAGCGTCGAGCGCCTCGCCGATGTCCTGGGTGGCCATACGCCCGATAGGGGGAGCCCACACATAACGGCCAGCCAAGCGCGGTGAAAGTGAAAGTGGACGGCTGCGAGGGCCTTGTCACCGTTAGAGGGCGGGCCGGTTGCCACTGGCGGGTCACGCCGTTTAGGCCGAACGATTAAAATGGTCTTGTGCCAGTTTGAGAGTAGGATGGGACCGCTGACTGCAGTCAAACGCCGCCTCCAGGGCGTCGTTTCGACACGGGAGCCCGGGGGCGAGTACACGTGCCAGTCCTGCGAGTCGCGCTTCGACGTGCAGTACCACACCTGCCCGAACTGTGGCGGCTACAGCGTCGAACGGCTCGACTGGTAGGCCCCCGACGGGGTCGGGCCGCCGTCACGCCGACTACCGGGCCGGTCGCCGCTGCCCGTCACGTCCCTCGTTCAGACGATGACCCACTCCCTGCCGTCGAGCGCAGCCGGTGGGGAAAGCGTCACCGTCGTCCGCATTCCGTTCTCCGTGACGATGGTCAGTCCCGCGTTCGACAGCCAGGTGATCCCGGCCGGGCCGTCCTCGACACCAGCACGGATGGCCTCCACCGCGACGAAGACGTGGAACGTGTCGGTGTCGTCGTTCAGCACCGGTGCGGAGTCGTCGCTGTCGACCGGCGCTGTGACCGAGAAGTTCGTCGCGTTCGCGGTGCGGTTCGTGAAGTTCAGCGTCGCCGTCGTGTCGTCGTCGGTGTAGTGGACTGTCGCGTTCCGCAGGTCGCTCTCGTTGGTCCCCGGGCCGAGCTTGACGCTGATGCGGACGTACCGGACGCTCTCGCCGTCGTCGTCCACGCGACCGACCTCGTTGACGACGTTCACGCCGGTCCCGATGTCGGCGATGGTGGACTCCGTCTCCTCCTGGGCCTGCAGCCGGATGGCGTTCGCCCCGCCCAGCAGCGCGCCCGACGCGATGGCGGCGACGACGACGAGTGCCACGAACATGACGAGGGTCCCGATGCCGGCCTGCCCCCGACGCTTCATACTCTTCACACGACTCGGCGGTCACATAGTTCTGTCCGCCGGGCTGGCCGGGCTACGTCCGGTCGACGAACCCGGCGATGTGCTCGGCCACCGCCTCGCCGGCGTCCTCCTGCAGGAAGTGCCCGGCTCCCTCGACCCACACGTCCGGCTGCTCGCCCGCCGTCGGCAGGAACTCGCGCAACGGGTCGCGGCTCGGCCGCGTGATGGGGTCCGAGTCGGAGAACAGCACGAACGCCGGCTTCTCCCAGTCGGCGAGGCGCTCGCGGGTCGCCCGCATCACGGCCGCGCCCTCGTCGTCGGGCGACAGCGGTACCATCCCCGGCCAGGTTCGCACGCTCGCCTTCACCGCCTCGGTGTGGAACGGCGCGCGGTAGCCGTCGAGCACCGGCTCGGGAAGCTCCGTCGCACAGCCCGCCTCGACCAGCGGGGCAACGTCCAGGTGGTCCGCGGTCTCGACCATCTCGCGGAACTGGTGCCACACCTCGGGCATCTCCTGGGTCCCGTCGGGGATGCCGGTGTTCATCGGGACGATGCGGTCGAACCGCTCGGGGTGGTGTGCCGCCGCCGCGAGCCCGAGGATGCCGCCCCAGTCCTGGCAGACGAGGGTGAGCCCGTCGAGGTCGAGTTCCTCGAGGAACGTCACGAGCCAGTCGAAGTGCCGGTCGAAGGAGTAGGCGTCCTCGTCGGTGTACTTCTCCGAGCGACCGAAGCCGACGAAATCCGGGGCGAGCACGCGCCCCTGCTCGGCGAGCGGCGGCACCATCTTGCGGTAGAGGTAGGAGTACGTCGGCTCGCCGTGTAGACAGAGGAACGTCTCCTCCCCGTCTCCCTCGTCGACGTAGGCCATCTCCGGCTCGCCGACGCTGACGTACTCGGCGTCGTAGTCGTAGCCCGGGAGCCCCTCGAACCGCGCTTCGGGTGTGCGCACGAGTTCGGCCATAGTTACCGCGACTCTCGCCGGAGTCAAAACCGTTCGGCAGTCACGCCTCGCTGGTGGGTCGTGGCTGCACGAAAAGTGGGCCGACTCGGATTTGAACCGAGAGCCTCCACCTTATCAGAGTGGCGCTCAACCTGATTGAGCTATCGGCCCGAGGTCTGCGATTTCGAGTTGAGTGCTGGAACGTTTAAACGTTTCTTTCTCGCAGTCCATCGCCAGGCCGTCGCACGCTCACTCCTTCTCCTCGAACTCGATGTCGTAGGCGTCGTCGCCGAGGTCGTACACGTCGTCGTCGTCGCTACTGCCCCCGCCAACGTCTCCCGAGCCAGCGCCGGGGCCGCCGAAGCTGCCGCCACCGCCGCTCGCGCCGCCGACGTTCTCGAACGGGTCCTCGTCCTCGGGGAAGCCGTAGGTCCAGACGTTGCCGGTCGCCATCCCGTCGACCTGCTTGTCGATGTACGGCGTGACGACGTACTTCTTCAGGACGACGCGGATGGGCACCCGGGTGACGGGGATGGTGAGCAGGACGCCGAGCGCGTCGGTGACGAACCCCGGCGTGAGGAGGAACGCCCCGGCCGCGATGAGCAGGCCGCCGTCCATGAGCTCGTCCGTCGGGGGCTTGCCCTCGGCGAGCTTGCGCTGTATCTTCCGGATGGTCCTGCGCCCTTCGGCGCGGACGAGGAACATCCCGATGAGCCCGGTCAGCACGACCAGCGCGACCGTCTCGATGGGGCCGAGGAAGCCCCAGGCCGCGATGGCCACGAGCAGGATCGCATCGAGCAGGGGGATGAGCAACAGCAGCCCGATGACCCGGAGCGTTCGCATGGACGGGTGTTGCGGGCCACCCCTCAAAGCCCTTTTTCTATCCACGGCCGACGAGGCACCGGTTTTTTACTTTGGTTCGGTAATTACTGTCCATGAATCGACTGGTCCTCGCACTGGTACTCCTCTCGCTGCTCGCCGGCTGTTCCGGGTTCAGTGGTGGAGGGACGACCGCTCCGACCGTCGAACCGACGGCGACGGAGACGGAAGCCACCACGCAGACGACAGCACCGGATACGTCGACAGCGACGACGCGGCCGAACAACACCGCGAGCGAGCCTCGCCTGGCGGTCGACGTCCGGGGTGACGAGCTCCCGGTCGAGGCCCGGCCCGTCGCCGAGTACGTCCAGCGTGTCCAGCCGAGCAACGTCTCCTCGGTGACGGTGACCGTGGACCGGAGAGAGAATATGTCCGCAGTAGCCGCCGAAGGGGGCACCTCTGGCCTTCACTACGTATTCGGACGCACGGAAGTGACGACGTTCCCCGCTGGTGGGGGAGTTCTCATCGGCAGTGGCGGCCCGGTCAACGTCATGTACGGGCCGAACGCGTCGGATTCGGTCATCGCGAACGTGCTGGCGCACGAGCTCTCGCATCGGTACCAATCGGACGGTCGACGACAGGTGTTGCTCGACGAGATCGGCCGCGAGTACCTCCAGACGACGGATGGAGGGGGCGTCCAGAGAGCACTCGTCGAGGGCGGCCCCACCTACGTGGCGGACACCTACGCCGACGAAAACCTGTCGGAATCGCCGAACCTGAGTGAGGAAGTCGCTGCGCGCTGGGACGACTTCGGAATCGTCCGTCGTGTGATGTGGTCAGGTCACTACCTCGGCGCGGCCTACCTCCACCAGCGAATCGACTCGCCACAGGAGCTCGACGAGGTCTACGCCGACCCGCCGCGGACCACCGAGCAGGTCCTCCACCCCGAGCGCGGCGACGAACCGCCCCGGAACCTCACCGTGACCGCGAACGTCTCCGCGTCGGCGTGGGAGACCGGTCGCCGGGACGTGCGCGGGGAGATGTACACCCGCATCCTGCTCGGGCCCGCACTCGGGTCGGACCGCGCCGCCGAGGCGGCCGCCGGCTGGGGGATGGACCGCGAGCTCGTGTTCTTCCAGGACAGCGACCAGGGCCACGCCTGGGTACTCCGGTGGGACGACGCCGCCAACGCCACCGAGTTCGAGAACGCGTTCCGGGAGTTCCTCGACCAGCGCGCGAACGCGACAAACGGCCGGTGGACCCACGACGGGCACGCCTTCGACCTGTTGCGCGTCAGCGACGAGACCGTCGTCGTGCTCTGGGGCGACGCCGGCTTCGTCGACGGCGCGACCGTGACCGGCGACGACGGGAGTATCACCGTGACACCGCCGGCAACCAACGAGAGCGTGCGTCGGGTGCCCGTCCTCGGGTGACGGCCGTAGTTGGATTTTCCGACTGGCGCGCGGCTGGCGAGCGTGCCGAGCCCTGCGAGGCCGCGAGCCATCCACGCGAGGGATGAGAAGCGCAGCGAAGCGAGCATCGCAATCGGCTGGGGAGGCGTGAGGTGCGGTGCGGTCGCGGTGCTGTCGGGTGTCCCCGTGAGCGAGCCTGCGAGCGAACGGGGGCTCGTCGGACCGCAGGTCCGACGGTGGGAATGAAAGGGGCGAGGTGCTCGGCGAACCTCGACGAAGCAAGGACCGCAGGAACGAGGACCGCAGCGAGTCGCGGGAGCCGAGCATCTCGGGGCTTTCTGGCTGTTAGAGTCAAGGTGTATTCCCACGACAGGCGAGGCTTTCTGGCTGTTCTCGACAGTCGGACCGAACGCGATGCCGACACACAAGCAACCAATCAATACCGACAACACGCAACCCTTAGGCACGCACACTCGAAGCCCAAAACATGGACGACTCCGCACGCGAGACGCGCGTCGAGTGGCGGGAGTGGGGCCAGGACGCCTTCGACGCGGCAGACGCTCGAAACCAGCCGGTCCTGCTCTCGCTCTCCGCGACGTGGTGCTCGCACTGCCACGAGATGGACCGCGAGACGTACGACGAGCCCAGGATCGCGGCGAACGTGAACGACGGGTTCGTCCCGGTCAGGGTCGACGTGGACCGTCATCCCAGGGTTCGCGACCGGTACAACATGGGCGGCTTCCCGTCGACGGTGTTCCTGACGCCCGCCGGCGAGGTGCTCACGGGCGCGGGCTACCTCGGCGTGGACGGGATGCGGCAGGTGCTCGACTCGGTGCGGGAGATGTGGGACTCCCGCGGGACAGACGCCGGGCGGGTCCCCCGGGCACTCCAGGGCACCGACACCCCTGCGGGAGAGCTCACGGCTGACATCGAGTCGAACCTCGTCGGCCAGCTCCGGGCGGCGTACGACGAGCATGCGGGCGGCTGGGGCGAGGCGGAGAAGTTCCCGATGCCCCGCACGGTCGAGTTCGCGCTCAAGCGCGAGCAGGAGCAGGCGATGCGGAGCCTGAACGCCGTGAGCGCGAACCTGCTGGACGACTACGAGGGCGGGTTCTTCCGCTTCGCGGGCAACCCGGACTGGACCGACGTGCACTACGAGAAGGTGCTGGACACGAACGCCGCCCTGGTCCGGGCGTTCGCGAACGCCTACCTGCTGACGGGGAAGGCGGAGCTGCGCCAGCCGGCGGCGTCGACGGTGGACTACCTGACGACGACGCTCTGGACGGGCGAGGCGTTCGCGGGCAGCCAGGCCGCCGGAGCGGGGCGGGACTACTACGCGGCGGAGGCGAGCGACCGCGAGTCGATGTCGGCGCCGCCGGTCGACGACACCGTCTTCGCGGACTGGAACGCGCTCGCGGTCGACGCGCTGCTCACCTACCACGGCTACACCGACGACGAGGGCGCGCGCCGGTACGCCGAGCGCGCACTGACCCACGTCGTCGACGACCTCGTCGAGGACGGCGTCGTGACCCACTACCGGACGGACGAGGAGGCGGGCGCGACGGGCCTGCTCGTCGACCACGCGCGGGTCGTCGGCGCGCTGACGAAGGCGCGGCAGGTGCTCGGGCCGGACGCGCTCGCCGGTGCTGACGGCGACGTGGACCTGACCGGGACGGCGCAGGCGGTCGCCGACCATGCCATCGAGACGCTCCGCTCCGATGATTCCTTCGTCGACGGTCCGTCGGCGGGCGTGGGCCTGCTCGACCGGCCGCTCCGCCCGCTCGACGGCAACGTCGAGCTCGCCGACGCGCTGCTCGACCTCGCGGTGCTGACCGGGGAGGACCGCTACCACGAGGTAGCACGGGAGACGCTCGCGGCGTTCGCCGGCGCGGCGGACCGCTTCGGCGTGCGTATCGCGGCCTACGGCAGCGCGGTGTCGCGGCTGCTGAACGAGCCGCTCGTCATCGCCGTGACCGCCGACGCGGGCAGTGACCTCCACCGCGCCGCGCTCCGGATGGCCGACCACGAGAAGGTCGTCGTGCCCGCCGCGACGGGCTACGACGAGCCCGACGCGGCGTACGCCGTCCGCGGCGACGAGACGAGCGAACCGGCCACGACGCCTGAGGAACTCAGCCGGCGCGTCTCCGAGCTGGTGCGCTGAGCCGTCGCGACGCACCCCGGCGACCGCCGACCCGACGCCCGCGTGCGGTTCGGCGAGCCGACCACCGAAACAACTACCGTTGTGTTTATGGTTCTCCACTGTGAGAGGGTTTATTATGGCGAGTTTGAGGGACCTGGGTCTGTCGGAGTACGAGGCGAGAGCCTACCGAGCGCTCTTGAACACTGGCCCGACAACGGCCAAGGAGTTGTCTCGGGCGAGCGACGTGCCGATGGGCCGCATCTACGACGTCCTGAACAGCATCGAGCAGTACAACCTCGTGCGGTCACAGACCGCGAGCCGTCCGAAGAAGTACGTCGCGGTCGAGCCCTCGACCGCGCTCGACCGGCTCCTCGACGACAAGAAACGCGAGCTGGAGGAGAAGGCCGAGCAGTACGAGAACATCGTCGACGAGCTCTCCGACGAGCTCGACGCCGCCGAACCCGTCGAGGAGCAGTTCTGGACCGCCTCAGTCGGCGAGGAGGAGACGACAGACCTGCTGCTCGAGCGGCTCACCGCGGCCGACGAGCGCATCATCATGGTCTCCTCGACGCCGTCGCCGCAGTTCGACGTGACCGAGCTCGGTGACCGCATCACCGAGGAGCTGGAGGAGGCCATCGAGCGCGGGGTCGAGGTGGACGTCCTGCTCACGCGCGAGATGGTCGCGTCGTTCTCCGAGGAGGTCGGCCGCCGCTACCGGGAGCGCCTCTCCGGCGAGGACTCCTTCCAGGTGCGCACGAGCGAGGACGTCACGGGCACGTTCAACCTCATCGACGACATGGAGGTCGTCATCCAGGTGCCCAACCCGCTGGGCTCCCGGGAGACGTTCGCGATGATCGACCTGAAGGACCCCGAGTTCGCGGGCGAGGTGTTCGCGGAGTTCGAGCCGACGTGGCGCGAGGCGGAGCCGCTGAGTTTCTGACGACGGTTCGGTCTCCAGAAAGATACTTCCCACTGGTGCGTGAACCAGTCGGCTATGCGACGCCGCCGCGCTCTCCTCGCGACGACCGGCGTGCTGGCCTCGCTGGCCGGATGTTCCGTGCTGTCGTCGGAAGCTACGACGCTCGACCTCTCCGTCTTCAACCACGACGACAGTCCGTACACGGTCTACGTCGAGCTGGTCCGTCCGGGCGAGAACTGGTCGCGAAGTGAGGCAGTCGTTTACGACGCTCGCTTTGACGTCCCTGCTGACGGCGGTGAGACCCGTGAAGCAGTCGTCGAGAAGCGGTCCTACATCGCACGCTACGACGCGTACGAGAACGACACGTTCCGGACCGACCAGGACCACTTCCACTACTACCCGCACGACGACGGCGACGACTTCATCGCCTTCGATATCGACGACCGGGGGACGTTGACGCACCGCTGAGCCGCCCGGCGGCTCACTCCACCTGCTGGTACAGCGCCACGGCGACCATGCCGAAGCCGACCGCCAGCCCGACGGCCTGTCCGAGCCGCGTCACCTCGGGGCCGAGTCCCACCAGCCCGTCCGCGACGCCGACGGCACCGACGGCCGTCAGCATTGCCAGCCCGACCGCCAGCCAGCGGAGCGGTCGCGAGCCGGTCCGCCGGTGTGCCCGGTAGGCGACGTGCGTGACGATGCCGCCGAGAGCGACCGAGACCGCGTTCGTGAGGACGACGAAGGGTGTCGTGGAGACCATCGGGGACCTCGGTCGGGTCACCCGAGCAGGTACTGCAGCGGCGGGTACTCCTGGACCAGGTCGAGGTCCTCGATGTAGGCGTCGAGCCCGAGGATGCGCCCGGCCCCGAACGCGCCGAGGCCGAACAGCAACAGCGCGTAGACCATGTGGTCGTCGATGACGATGCCGTGCGCGAGGGGCAGGCTGGCCGCCCAGTAGAACAGCATCATCACCGCGCCCCAGAACGCGCTGAAGCGGACGAACGCGCCGAGGATGAGCGCGAGCCCGACGAGCGTGAGGCCCCAGGCGTTCAGCGGGTCGATGAGCCAGATGTAGTCGTTGGCCATGGTGGCCCACACCCCGCCGAACGGGTTGCCCTCCGGGATGGCGTTCAGCAGGAAGCCCTTCGCCGACCAGCTCGGGTCGAGCACCTTCGTGATGCCCGCGTAGAACAGCGTCCAGCCCATGATGAGCCGGAGCCCCAGCAGCGAGTAGCCAACCCACGTAGCCGAGTAGTTGAACCGGGCGTTACGGCCGAACAGCTCGGTCTCGAGTTCGTTGGTTGCCATGGTCGCTCACCTCTACATCCGGACGTGGTCGGGGAAACCTCTTCAAGCGGGGTTCCGGTTCCCAGACGCTGAAAAGCGAGGAGACGACGGCGACGCGGCGGTTTCGTCGGGCGAGACCACCGCATCCGGAACGGTTTTGCCTCCGGCAGGCGGGGCTGGGAACATGACCACAGCGGCCGACCGCGTCCTCACGAACGCGGAGGTACACACGCTCACCGACCCCGACGAGACGTACGAGGCCGTCGCCATCCGCGACGGCGAGGTCGTCCGGCTCGACAGCGCGTACGAGATCGAGTTCCTCGTCGGCGTCGACACCGACGTCGTCGACTGCGGGGGACGGACCGTGGTTCCGGGGTTCGTCGATGCACACACGCACATGCAGCAGCTCGGCCAGTACCAGGTCCACGCGGACCTCTCCGAGGCGGGCTCGGTCGACGAAGCGGTCGAGACGCTCGCGAGCGACGCGAAGGACGACGGCGACTGGCTGCTCGGCTTCGGCTGGGACGAATCGGAGTGGGACGAGGCGCGCTACCTCACGCGCGAGGACCTCGACCGCGTCAGTGACGAGCGCCCGGTCGCCGCGGTCCGGGTGGACATGCACACGGCCGCGCTGAACTCGGTCGCGCTGGAGCGGCTCGCCGACGCGATGCCCGACGCGGACGTCCGCACCGAGGCCGGCGAGCCGACCGGCGTCGTCGTCGAGGACGCCGTCGAGCCGGTGTGGGACGCCATCGACCCCGACCCCGCGGAGACCCGGGAGCTGCTCACCGCCGCCCGAGACTACGCCCACCGCCACGGCATCACCTGCGTCCACGACATGGTGCGCCAGTCCCACGCGCCCCGGGTGTATCGCGAGCTCGACCTCGCCGACGAGCTGGCCCTCCGGGTGCGCATCAACTACTGGAGCGACCACCTCGACGCCGTACAGGAGGCGGGGCTGCGGACGAACCACGGCAGCGAGTTCGTCGAGGTCGGGGCCATCAAGTCGTTCACCGACGGGAGCTTCGGCGGCCGGACAGCGAAGCTGTCCGAGCCCTACGCCGACGACCCCGGCGAGACCGGCACCTGGGTCGTCGACCCCGACGAACTCCGCGATATCGTGGGCGAGGCGGACGACGCCGGACTCCAGTGCACGGTCCACGCCATCGGCGACGAGGCGGTCGAGGAGACCCTGTCGGTGTTCGAGGCGACCGAGGACCCCGGCGCGGCCCGCCACCGCGTCGAGCACGTCGAACTCGCGACCGACGAGCACGTCGAGCGCTTCGCCGAGACCGGCATCGTCGCCTCCTGCCAGCCGAACTTCCTCCAGTGGGCCGACGAGGGCGGGCTGTACGACCAGCGCCTCGGCGAGGACCGACGACGCCGATCGAACCGCTACCGCGACCTGCTCGACGCCGGCGCGCACCTCGCGTTCTCCAGCGACGTGATGCCAATGGACCCCCTGCTCGGCGTCTGTCACGCCGTCAGCGCGCCGAGCGAGCACCAGCAGCTCTCGGTGACGGAGGCACTCCGGGCGTACACCCTCGGGGGGGCGTACGCCGGCTTCGACGAGGACCGGATGGGTACCGTCGCGGTCGGGAAGCGGGCCGACTTCGCGGTGCTCGGAGCGTCGCCGTGGGACGCCGACGCCGAGGCGATACGCGACATCGACGTGGCGATGACGCTCGTCGACGGCGAGGTCGTCTACGACGCCCGCTGACGGGGACTGTGCGCCGCCCTGCCGCGACGAACATCGACTGTTTTCCGTCGTGAGTCCGTCGGTCCGGCCATGGTCCTCGCCGCTCTCCGCGACAGCCGTCGGCTCGCGCTCGGCGTCGGAACCGTCGTCGGGAGTCTCGCTGGTCTCGTCGGCGCAGCGTTCACGACCGCCGGGGTCGACGTGCTGTTCGCCCTGACCGTCGGCCTCGGTGGATCGACGTACTACGTACTCCACTACTGGGGGCAGTTCCCCGAACAGTCGAGCTTCTGGCGGACGTTCGTCCGTACCTTCTCGTTGCTGTTGCTCGCGACGACGTTCGTCTCGGAGACGGTGCCGTTCGTCGACGGCGTCGCGACGCTGGTCGCCATCTTCTCGCTGGGAACGCTTGGGCAGTACGCCGCGATGCTCGACGCCGAGGACGTGGCCGACACCGGGTGACGGCCACGGCGGCAACACCGCGCGTCTCAGAGCGCCAGCAGCAGCCACAGCGTCCCCATCCCGGCCGCCAGCGTCCACGTCATGCTCTCGGTGCGCCAGGCGACGGCGGTCGCGACGCCGCCGGCGGCGACCTTCGGTGTGAGGAGCGCGAGGCTCCCCTCGGGAGCGACGAGCGCGGGCAGCACCAGCGCCGCCAGCGCGGCCGCGGGCACGAGTTCGAGCGCGCGTTCGACCCGTGGCGGCACCTCGTCGACGCGCTGGAACAGGACGAGGAAGGAGCTTCTGACGAGGTAGCTCCCGACGGCGGCGACGACGAACGCCGCCCAGAGAACGGGGTCGGAGACGGCGGTCACGGCTCGCCCTCCGTCCGGTCGGCGTCGGGGCCGTCAGGGTCGTTCCCGCCCGAGTGGGCCCCGTCCTCGTCGTCGGCACCCTCTGGGTCGGCGACGAGCCCGACGCCGACGCCGGCGAGCGCGGCGACGACGAGCCCGAGGTCGAACGGGATGCCGAGCCCGGCGACCGCGCCGACGCCGCCGACGACCGTCGCGACGAGGCCCCCGCGGTCCCGGACGTTCGGGACGAGTAGCGCGAGGAACAGCAACGGGATGGCGAACTCGAGGTGCCAGGCCGGCGGGAGTTCGGTCCCGAGGGACGCGCCGGCGGTGACGGACAGGGTCCAGGTCGTCCACAGCGGGGCGGCGATGCCGAGGTAGTACGCGCGCCGGTCGGCGGTCTCGTCGGCACGGAACGCCGGGACGGAGAGCGCGTAGGTGACGTCGAGCAGGAAGAAGGAGAGGACGAGCCGCCAGCGGCGGGAGACCGAGCGGACGTACGGTGCGAGCCCGGCGCTGTACATCGCGTAGCGCAGGTTGACGACGATGGCGGTGAGGACGGCCACGACGACGGGTGCGTCGCGGGCGAGCAGCTCTATCATCGCGAGCTGTGCCGCGCCGGCGAACAGCAGGCCGGCGGTCCAGAGCGCGGTGATGGGGTGGAGGCCGAGGTTCGCGGCCGCCACGCCGACGACCAGTCCGAACGGGACGTTCGCCGGGAGTGCGGGGAGGACGGCACGCGCACCGTCGACGAACGCCGAACGCGCGGTCGAGGTCACGTCTCGCACTCGTCCGTGGGGCTCGTGTCGGTTGTGGTTCCGGCAGTCCGGCCGAGCCAGCCGCCAGTGTGAAAGAGTACCACGAAGGCGGGCTAAGAGGGGTCCCGAGCCGCCGGTCACCTTCTTTGAAGAGAAAAATTATTCAATGGCCGGCACAGAGATGCAAGTCACCCACAGGTGGACAAACCGTGCCAAGAATGGAAACTGCGGACTTCGATACGGAGCTCAGTCTCTTCAAGTACGACAATCTGGAACAGCTTCCGCCGGAGTACCGCGACCTCGACGAGGCCGAACGAACCGAACGCATCGAGGCCGCGAAGGTGGCACTCGGCGACGACGTGGTCATCCTCGGCCACAACTACCAGCGCCGCGAGATCGTCGAGCACGCCGACTTCATCGGCGACTCCTACCAGCTGAGCAAGGAGGCCGCCGCGGCCGACGCGCCCTACGTCATCTTCGGCGGGGTGACGTTCATGGCCGAGTCCGCCGACATCATCACCGACGACGAGCAGTCCGTCATCCTCCCGTCGATGGAGGCCTCCTGTCCCATGGCCGGGATGGCCGAGGCGCTGCAGGTCGACGCCGCCTGGGAGGAGATCACGACGGCCGCGCCCGACGCGGACATCATCCCCATCACGTACATGAACAGCTACGCCGACCTGAAGGCGTTCTGCGCCGAGCAGGGTGGGCTCGTCTGTACGTCCTCGAACGCTCACCGCGCGTTCGAGTGGGCGTTCGAGCGCGGGGACAAGGTGCTGTTCCTGCCCGACAAGCACCTCGGCGAGAACACCGCCCACCGGCTCGGGATGGCCGACGAGACCGCGGAGTGGGACCCGTGGGACCCCGAGGGGAAGGACGCCGACGAGGTCGCCGAGTCCGACATCGTCCTCTGGGACGGCTACTGCCAGGTCCACGAGCGCTTCCGCGTCGACCACGTCGAGCAGGTCCGGGACGAGCACCCCGACGCGAAGGTCATCGTCCACCCCGAGTGCCGCCGCGAGGTCGTCGAGGCCGCCGACAAGGCCGGCTCCACGGCGACCATCACGGAGACCGTCGAGGACGCCGACCCCGGCGACACCTGGGCCATCGGCACCGAGATACACCTCACGAACCACCTCTCCCGGTGGCACCCCGAGGTGAACGTCCTCCCGCTCTGTGGCGACGCCTGCATGGACTGCAACGCGATGCGCCAGATCGACCCGAACTACCTCACCTGGGTGCTGGAGGAGCTGGTCGAGGGGCGCGAGCGCAACGTCATCGAGGTCGCGCCCGGCGAGAAGGAGCTCGCGAAGGTCGCCCTCGACCGGATGCTGGAGGTCTGACCGATGCGAGAGACTGACGTCCTCGTCGTCGGCACCGGCATCGCGGGCTGTGCGGCCGCGCTCGGCGCGGCGCGCGAGGGCGCCGACGTGCTCGTCGTCACGAAGGCCGAGAAACCGGAGGACGCCTCCTCGGACTGGGCGCAGGGCGGCATCTCGACGACGGGCACCGACCCGGAGACGTTCACGCAGGACATCCTCGACGCCAGCGCCGGCACCGCCGACGAGGACGCCGTGGACGTGCTCGTCGAGAACGCCGACGAGGCCGTCGCGGACGTGCTCGTCGACACGCTCGGCGTCGACTTCGATGTCGAGGCCGACACGGACGAGTTCGACTACACGCGCGAGGCGGCCCACTCCGAGGAGCGCATCCTCCACGTGGACGCCTCGACCGGCCGGCACATCCTCCGGCCGTTCCTGAACTTCCTCGCCGACCACGACTCCGTCGAGATACTGGAGGACACCGCCGCGCTCGAACTCGTCACCCACGAGGGCCGGGTCCACGGCGCGATGCTCGACACGGAGACGACGGGCGAACCCGTCTACGCGGGCACGACCATCCTCGCGACGGGCGGTATCGGCGACCTGTTCGAGCGGAGCACGAACCCCGCCGGTTCGACCGGCGACGGTATCGCGATGGCCGCGCTGGCGGGCGCGGACGTGGCGGACATGGAGTTCGTGCAGTTCCACCCCACGGCGTACGCCGGCGACGACCCGTTCCTGCTCTCCGAGGCGATTCGCGGCGAGGGCGGGCTGCTGCGCAACGGCG
Organism: Haloarchaeobius iranensis; assembly: GCF_900103505.1. Lineage (GTDB taxonomy): Archaea > Halobacteriota > Halobacteria > Halobacteriales > Natrialbaceae > Haloarchaeobius > Haloarchaeobius iranensis. The sequence continues at coordinate 32,945 of NZ_FNIA01000022.1, read as the reverse complement.
ACGGCGAGCGGTTCATGCCCGACTACCACGCGGACGCCGAGCTCGCGCCCCGCGACGTGGTCGCCCGTGCCGTACAGGACGAGATCGACGCGACCGGCGCGGTCACGCTCGACGTGTCGACGCTCGAGGAGCCCTTCGACGAGGCGTTCCCGGACCTCGCCGCGAAGTGCGCCGAGCGAGGCGTCGACTGGGAGTCCGGTATCCCCGTCGCGCCCTGCGAGCACTTCCTCTGTGGCGGCGTCGACGTCGACCACGTCGGCAGCACCAGCCTCGACCGGCTGTACGCGGTCGGCGAGTGCGCCCGGACCGGCGTCCACGGCGCGAACCGGCTCGCCAGCACGAGCCTGCTCGAGGGGCTCGTCTGGGGACTGCGCGCCGGCGAGGACGCGGTCGGTGTCCGGCCCGAGGCCGTCGAGGCCCCGGAGCTGCTCGACCGCGACCCCGACCTGCCCGAGCGGTTCGCCGCCGAGAAGTTCCACCGGCTCCGCCGGACGATGGACGAGTACGTCGGCCTGCGCCGGACCCCCGACGACCTCGGTCGGGCACAGGCCGTCCTCCGGCGACTGAAGGGCGAGGTCGACGCCTACGTCCGGACCCGGACCGCGCGCGACCTCTACGAGCTGCGGAACGCGAGCGTCACCGCGCTGCTCGTCGCCCGGGCAGCAGCCGAGAACGACGAGAGCGTCGGCTGCCACTACGTCGAGCAGCCGGCGGCCGCCGACGCGGACTGATGCTGCACGACAGCCAGGTCGAGGCGTGGCTCCGCGAGGACCTCGGCCACCACGACGTGACCAACGAGGTGCCCGGCGAGACGACCGGCCGGCTCGTCGCGAAGGAGTCGGGTGTCGCCGCCGGGCTCGACGCTGCTGCACGCGTGTTCGACTACCTCGACGTGGACGTGACCGAGCGCATCGACGAGGGCGCGGGAATCGACGCTGGCGACACCGTGCTCCGCGCCGAGGGGCCGGCGAAGGCCGTCCTCCGCGGCGAGCGCGTCGCGGTCAACGTCGCCGGCCACGCCTCCGGCGTCGCCACGCGGACCCGCCGCGCGGTCGACGCCGCCCGCGAGGTCGACGACGACGTGCGTATCGCCGCGACGCGGAAGACCACGCCCGGGCTCCGCGAGCTGGAGAAGCGCGCGGTCGTCGCGGGCGGTGGCGACACCCATCGGCTCGACCTCTCGCACATGGTCATGGTGAAGGACAACCACGTCGCCGAGATGGGACTTGAGTCGGCAGTCCAGCACTTCCGCGACCGCGTCTCCTTCGCGACGAAGGTCGAGGTCGAGGTGGAGTCGCCCGAGGACGCCCCGCGCGCCGCCGAGGCCGGCGCGGACGTGGTGCTGCTGGACAACATGAGCCCCGAGCGCACGACGCAGGCCGTCGACCTGCTGCCCGACGACACCCTGGCCGAAGCCTCGGGCGGCATCACCGTCGACGCCGTGCCGGCCTACGCGTCGACCGGCGTCGACGTCGTCTCGATGGGCTCGCTGACCCACTCGGCGGCGAGTCTGGACTACTCCTTCCGCACTGGCGAGTGAGTCCGGTTCGGCCGACCGCGGCGTCGGCTACCCCTCGGACTGGAACGGCTCCCCGACGGAGCGCCGCGGGAGCGTCGGATTGGTGTCCTCGCGACCGGAACCGTTACAGCGGGGTTCGGTCGTACGTGTTGACATGTCTGCGGAGAAACGGACCCCGCCTCGCCGTCGACGTGGCGTTCGACGGTGCCGACGGCGTGCGTAGCGACGACCGCTGGTCGGTGGTCCGCCAGCTGTCCGTCTGGAGCGTCCTCCTCGCCACCGCCATCGTGATGCTCGACGTCGCCGTGGCGTTGCTGCTCGCGGTGCCCGGGCACGGCTACTCGCCGTTCGTCGCGGTCATCCCGCTCGGGTTCCTCGTCGCGTTCGCCGTCGCCGCCGTCCGGACGCTCACGGCGTTCCGGGACGGGCTGGCGGGCGCGCGCTGACGGTTACTCGAGGACGACCTCGGCCACGTCGGCTCCCTCGATGCTGGCAACGAGTTCGGAGTTCTCGCCCGGCACCCGGACGGTCACGCGCCACGGCTCGCGTGACTCGATGGTCGTGAACCGGTCGCTCACGCAGAGCGCTAGCTCCCAGAACGGCGGCTCGCGCAGGTCAGCTTCCTGCTCGCGATAGAAGGAGACCACGTCGGGGTGGTCGAGCAACAGCATCCCGAACGACGGGAGCACCGAGAAGTCACAGCGCACGCAGTCGAACGCCGGCAGCGCCTCGTAGCCCCACTCGGGCGGGATGTCCGTCGTCACGTGCCCGTCCATCGTCGCGGTGCACTCCGGACAGACCCCGTCGGCCGCGAAGGAGACCCGGTGGCGGACCAGCCGGTCGAACGCGTGGAGCACGTCGGCGAGCGAGCGCTCCTCGAAGCCGCCCGGCGGGAAGTCGTTCGCTGTCAGGTCGGTCTCGCAGGCGGCACAGCGGACGGCGAGGCGCTCGTCGGCGTAACTGGCCCGGAGGTCGCACTCCCCGCACTGCGGACACGTCCCGTCGATGGGCCCGTCCGCGAGTTCGGCGCGCTCGGTGAACGTCCCGGCCTTGATGGCGCGGACGACCTTCCGGGCTGGGTACCTCGCCCGATAGCCGTCCTCGGTGTGCGCGACGAACTGGTCCTGCAGCTCCTGGAGGTGGTAGTTGAAGTGCGCCGAGTCGTCGGTCTCGACCTGCGCGTGGAGGTCGGAGAACGACACCGGCTCGCTCCCGTAGCCCCCCGCGGCCGTGAGTTCGACGAGCCCCTGAAGCGTCTGGAGGCGGGTGCCGTCGCTCAGCAGTCTGAACGCCTCGGTCGGCGGGAGCGTGGTCCGCTCGTCGGTATCGTCGTCCTCGGTCGACATCTGGTTCGTGTCCCGAGTCGGGACGTAGCGGCTAAAGTGGTCCGGGGACCGACCGGTCGCCCCCTGCCCGCCGCGAACCCGCCCCGCTCGTGGCGTCTCCCCGTCCGCGACCTTTCACCGGGAGTACAAAATCGCGCTTCAGGGAACGCCTATGGGGCGATACCGTCGAACTGGACGTGTGCGCCGGCCAGCCCTCCCCAGCGGTCCCGTGGCGAAGTACTACCTGTACAAGCTCACGGCGACGGCCGGGCTCACGGTCCCCGTCTGGGTGCTGTTCCTCCGGGCACAGCACCTCAGCTACACCGAGATCATGCTGCTGGACGCCATCTGGTGGGTCGGGCTAACCGCGGGCGAGATACCGACGGGCTACGTGGGCGACCGGCTGGGCTGGCGGAACAGTCTGGTGGTTGGGAACGCGCTCCGGGCCGCCGCCGTCGTGGCGATGGGCCTGGTCTCGACGTTCGCCGCGTTCGCCGGCGTCTACCTGCTCTGGGCGCTGGGGTCGACGCTCATGTCGGGGAGCACCGACGCCTGGCTGTACGAGACGCTCGAGCGGCGCGGCGACGCCGACACGTTCGCACACTGCCGGGGTCGCGGACAGTCGCTGACGCTCGTCGCGGGGGCGCTGGCGGCGGTCGCGGGCGGCTACCTCGGCACGGTGAGCTTCCGGCTCCCGTTCCTGGTGACGGGCGTGCTGTGGGCCGTCGGCGCGGTCGTGCTCGCCACGATGCCCGCGGTCGCGGTGGACGACGACGACCGGCTGACCGTGCTCGAGGCGCTGCCGGTGCTGCGCGAGCGGTTGCTCTCGGTCGAGCTTCGAGGTGTCGTGCTCTGGGTCGCGGTCGTGCTCGCGGTCGCGAGCGCGACGGGACGGCTCACACAGCCGGTCGCGGTCGACCTCGGCGTCCCGGCCGCCTGGCTCGGCTGGCTCTACGCCGGGTTCACCCTGCTCGCCGCGGTGGCCAGCGACCGGTCGGCGTGGCTCCGGGACCGCTTCGGCTTCGACGGCTGGCTCGTCCTCGGGCCGGCGGTCGTCGGCGGTCTCCTCGCTGCGGTCTGGTTCGCGCCGGTCGTCGCCCTGCCGGCGTTCGTGCTCGTCCGCGCGGTCCGCACACCGACGGAGACGCTCGCCAACGAGTACATCAACGACCGCGTGGCGACGGCCGGCCGCGCGACGACGCTCTCCGGCGTCTCGATGGTCAACGCGGTCGTCGCCATCCCGTTCGGCGTCGCGCTCGGTGCCGTCGCCGACCTGTCGCCGTACCTCGCGCTGGCCGGTATCGGCGCGGTGCTGCTCGCGCTCGTCGGCATGGTCGCGCTCGGCGGCCTCGTCGCGACGGGGGCGGCCGACCAACGGCCGGCGGACTGAGGGGCCGCGGCTCGACGCGTCGGCGAGCGTCGGGATTAATGCCCCCGGCGACAGAGGTGTCGCTCATGCAGACTGAACTGACGCGGCGACGCCTGGTCGCCGTCGGGGGGAGTGCAGCGGCGACCGTGGCGCTCGCGGGCTGTTTCGCCCCCGGCGAGGACGAGGAGGATGACGAGGAAGGGGGAGAGTTCGGTGGCGAGGAGGACGACGAGCGGCTCGCGGACCCCGCGCCCGGCGCGAGGCCGGCGTACTGACCACGGCGAGGGACGGACCGGTCCCGACAGGACGCTGTCGATTCCGTGGCGCGTTTTATGGGTCCGGCCGCCGTGCTCTCACGTATGGACGACAACAGCTCGGTAACGATGTCGGCAGAGGAGCGGGACGCGTTCCTCGGCAGCGGCGGCACCGGCGTGCTCTCGCTCTCGACCGAGGGCGGGAACGCCCCGCACGCGATTCCCGTCTCCTACGGCTACGATACCACGGTGGAGACGTTCTACTTTCGGCTCGCGGTCGGTGGGGACCGGTCGAAGGGCGAGCTCGGCGGCCGGGCAGCCACGTTCGTCGCGTACGGTCGCGAGGGCGAGACCGCGGACGGCGACTGGCAGAGCGTCGTCGCCAGCGGCACGCTGACCGATATCGAGCGCGAGGCGGTCGCGACGGAGAGCCTCGCTGCGCTCGAACGCGTCGACATCCCGCTCGTCGACATCTTCGGCGCGCCGACGGGCGACGTGTCGTTCCGGTTCGTCAGACTGGTCCCCGACGAACTGAGCGCCCGGGAGGAGAGCCCGACGGGCGTCTGAGCGGTCGCGGGTGGACTCAGGCGTCGTCCAGCAGGCTCCGACCCGTCATCGCGGCGGGCTGGTCCACGCCGGCCAGCGCGAGCAGTGTCGGTGCCACGTCACAGAGCGAGCCGCCCTCGTGGACGCGCTTCCCGCCGTCGTCGCCCGCGGGCGAGAGATAGACGAACGGCACGTCGTTGTACGTGTGGGCGGTGTGCGGACGTTCTTCGGTGCCCATGTCGTCGGCGTTGCCGTGGTCGGCGGTCACGACTGCGTGGCCGCCCGCCACTTCGATAGCCGCGAGCAGTCGGCCGAGCTGTGTGTCGACCGCCTCGACGGCCTCGACCGCCGCGCGGTAGTCGCCCGTGTGGCCCACCATGTCCGGGTTCGCGTAGTTCAGCACGAGCACGTCCGGGTCGTCGCGCTCGGCGTACCGGATGGCCGTGTCGGTGACCGCCTCGGCGCTCATCTCCGGCGTCTCGTCGTACGTCGGCACGTCCGGGCTCTCGATGATCTCGCGTGACTCGCCCGGGAACTCGACCTCGCGCCCGCCGTTGAGGAAGTAGGTGACGTGGGCGTACTTCTCCGACTCGGCGAGGCGGAGCTGGGTCAGTCCGGCCGCGGAGACGACCTCGCCCAGGGTGTCCGCGGGCTGGCGCGGCGCGAACGCCACGGGCAGGTCGAACGTCTTGTCGTACTCCGTCATCGTCACGACCCGGACCGCGGGCGGCTCGGGCCACCGCCCGACCGTCTCGTCCTCGGGTTCGATGTCCGCGAGCAGTCTGGTGAGCTGGCGCGCGCGGTCCGACCGGAAGTTGAAGAACAGCACGGCGTCGCCGTCTTCGAGACCGGCGTGCTCGCCGACCGTCGTCGCCTCGACGAACTCGTCGGTGTCCCCGCGCTCGTAGCTCGCCTCGACGGCCTCGACCGCCGTCCCGGCGTGGTGCTCGGCCTCCCGGTTCACGATGGCGTCGTACGCCTCGCGGGTCCGCTCCCAGTTCCGGTCGCGGTCCATCGCGTAGTACCGGCCCGTGACGCTGGCAACGTCGCCCGTGCCGTACTCATCGACGACGGCTTCGAGGTCGGCCAGATAGTCCGCGCCACCCCTCGGGTCGGTGTCACGGCCGTCGGTGAAGGCGTGCGTGACCGCCGGGGTGTCCCGTTCGGCTGCCAGTTCGATGAGCGCGTGGAGGTGCTTCTGGGAGGAGTGGACGCCCCCGTCGCTCACGAGGCCCATGAGGTGCACCCGTCCCCCGTGCTCGTCCGCGTGGTCGAACGCCGACGCGATGGCCTCGTTCTCGTCGAACGCGCCGTCCGCGTCGTCCGCGGGGACGTCCTCGTCCCCGCGCCAGCGCGCGATGGCGTCCTCGATGCGGGTGTACTCCTGCATCACGACCCGGCCCGCGCCGATGTTCAGGTGGCCGACCTCCGAGTTGCCCATCTGCCCGTCCGGGAGCCCGACGCGCCGGCCCGTCACGGCTAGTCTGCCGGTTGCGCCCTCCCGGCTGATGCGGTCGAACACCGGCGTGTGGGCCGCCGCGACGGCGTCCCTATGGTCGCCCGGGTCGTCGTTCAGCCCCCAGCCGTCGAGGATCACGAGTGCCGTCTTCATACGCGTGGGGTCGTGGGATGGGTCAATGAATGGTTCGTTCGCCAGGTGTAGCCTCTGGAACCGGTGCCGCTGGGATGGTAGTCCCCGCAACAGGAACAGCTTGGACTGCGAACGACAGAAAGCCCCCGACTGCTCGACTACTGCAGCTCGTTGCGTCCCCAGCAATCGGAGATTTCTGGTGTCTCGGAAACCGGAGGTTTTCGACGAGTCCGCAGAAGCTTCGCTTCTGCGAGATGCTCACGAGACGCTCCGCGTCTCGTGACCGGTCCTCGTTCCTGGGTCCTTGCGTCGTTTCGCCTGTCGAGCGAGCAGCCCGTTTCAGCCCCACCCGACCGCACCCGCACCTCACGCCTCCCCAACCGATTCGCTCAGTCGCCCTCGCTCATCCCTCGCGCGGAACGGCTCGACACGCTCACTGCGCTCACGGGTCGCTTCGCTCCCCGTTCGCAGTCGCGGTTCTCACTCGCTGCGCTCGCTCCGAACCGCGCACCGCTCGCGGTCTCGCCAGCCGCGCGCCACGGTTGAAGGTTTACAGTGGTTGTAGACCGTGGACGCGCGAATTCGCCGCATCCGGGCTGTTCCCGTTCAAGCGAGTCGACACGCGAAGTCGAGACGGAACGGATGGCTTTACGTCCGACCGAGGCGAACCCGGAGCCATGAACCCAGGCGACCGCGTCCGCGTCGAGCGCGCGGACAGAGAGTACGAGGGCGTGCTGCTCCCGTCGTCGACGGCCGACCAGCTCGTCGTGAAGCTGGACGGCGGCTACAACGTCGGCATCGAGCGCGAGGGAGCGGAGACCGAGGTGCTGGAGTCGGACGTGTACCAGATCGACGCGGCCCAGGACGAGACGGCGTCGTCGTCGGTCGAGTTCGACGAGGACCTGCCGACCATCGCGCTCATCTCGACCGGCGGCACCATCGCGTCGACGGTGGACTACCGCACCGGCGCGGTGACGGCGCGATTCGACGCGGAGGACGTGCTGCGGGCGGTGCCGGACTTGGCGGGCCGGGCGAACTACCGGGGTCGGGTCGTCGCGAACATCCTCTCGGAGAACATGGAGGTGCCGATCTGGCAGGAGCTCGCGGAGGCCGTCCACGAGGAGATAGAATCGGGTGCCGACGGCGTCGTCGTCATGCACGGCACCGACACGATGCAGTTCTCTGCGTCGGCGCTCTCGTTCATGCTCGACACACCGGTCCCCATCGTGTTCACGGGCAGCCAGCGCTCGGCCGACCGGCCGTCCTCGGACAACGTGATGAACGCGGTCTGTGCCGTCGAGGCGGCGAAGGCCGACGCCGCGGAGGTCATGGTCTGCATGCACGCGAGCGAGAGCGACGACGTCTGCGCGCTCCACCGCGGCACGCGCGTCCGGAAGAACCACACCTCGCGCAGAGACGCGTTCGAGACGGTCGGCGCGGCGCCGCTCGGGACGGTCGACTACGACGCCGAGACCGTGACGTTCGACGGCGAGTACGAGGAACGCGGCGAGTCGGAGCTCGACATCCAGCCGGCCCTCGCCGAGGACGTCGAACTCGTGAAGTTCACGCCCGGGATGGACCCCACGTTCTTCGACCACTGCGCGGACAAGGCCGGGCTCGTCGTCGAGGGCACCGGGCTCGGGCACGTCCACAGCGACCGCATCGAGCAGCTGGAGGAGCTCGTCGACGACGGCACGACCGTCGTGATGACCAGCCAGTGCATCGAGGGCCGGGTCTGCGACCGCGTGTACGACACCGGACGCGACCTGCTCGACGCCGGCGTCGTCGAGGGCGAGGACATGCTCCCCGGAACCGCGAAGGTGAAGCTGATGTGGGCGCTCGCGAACGCCGACGACGTGGCGGCGACGATGCGGACGCCGCTGGCGGGCGAGATAACCGAGCAGTCCCGGCCGTGGAACGCGTGACCATGGACATCGACCGCCGCGCGGACGTCACCTACCGCCGCGCCACGCCGGAGGACTACGACGACGTGGTCGCGTTCACCAGCGACACCTGGGCCGACCGCGACGGGAGCGACTACATCCCCGACATATACCACGACTGGATCGAGGACGAGGCCGCGTACGACGAGCAGTTCACCTGCGTCGCCGCGGTCGACGGGACGGTCGTCTCCATCGCCCAGACCGTCCTGCTCTCGGACCGCGAGGCCTGGTGCCAGGGGATGCGCACCCACCCCGACTACCGCGGCGTCGGCATCGGCCTCGAACTCACCCACGAGATGTGGGACTGGGCGCGCGAGCAGGGCGCGACCGTCGCCCGGAACATGGTGTTCTCGTGGAACGTCATGGGGCTGGGCCACTCCCGGGGCGTCGGCTTCGACCCCGAGACGGAGTTCCGCTGGCTCGAACCGGAGCCCGACCCCGACGCGACGGGTCCGCTCGAGGTCACCGACGACCCGAACGCCGCGTGGACCTACTGGACCGACTGCGATGCCCGCGACCACCTCAGGGGCGTCGGCCTCGCGATGGACGAATCGTGGGCAGTCGTCGAGCTGACCCCGACCCTGTTCGAGCGTGCCGCCGAGGAGACGATGCTCGCCGCCGTCACCTCCGGGGCCGGCACCCGGGGCGTCACCTACCGTGTCCGCGACTACGAGCGCGAGGACGACGAGGGCGAGACCGAGCACTTCGCCGAGTACGGCGTCGGCGCGTGGGAGGACATCGACGCCGCCAGGACGCTCGTCGCCGCCATCCAGCGCGACGCCGCCGCGCTGGGGGCCGACAGCGTCCGCGTGCTCATCCCGGAGACCGTCGACTACGTCAGCGACGGCTCGCTGCTCCGGTCGGGCATCTCCGACGAGCCCGACTTCGTGATGGCGGCGGACCTGACCGCCGACTACCGCGGGACCCACGGCTAGACGCTGGCTTTCGTCTTCTGCCCAGCCTGCAGGCGCGCGACTGGCGAGACTGCGGGGACTTTCGAGGTGGTTTCAGTCTTCTGTCGACGAGACACGGCCGAGTCGGCTCAGCGTCCCGGTTCTAGCCGCCACTCACGGGCGGGAACAGCGCCAGCTCCGCGCCCTCGCTGACCTCGGTCGCCAGCCCGTCCGCCGTCGTGAACACGTCCGCGCCGTCGAGCAGGACGTTCACGTCGGGTGCGATGCCGTCACGGGACTCCGGCTCGCCGTCGACGAGCACGCGCTCGCGGAGGGCCGGATATGTCTCGAGGAGGGCGTCGAGCGCGTCGCCGACGGTCGGGTCGTCGCCGTCGAGCCGGACCGCGACCGCGTCGGTGCCGGCGCGCTCTGCGATGTCCGCGAACAGCTTCCACTGCATGAACGTACCGTACGACGCCGTCAGGAAAGCGGTTTCGCCTCCTCCCCACGGGCGAGCGCCTCGAACCGCCGGAGTGCCGCGGGTCGCTCGACGATGTACAGCGTCGAGCCCGCGACGAGCTCGGTGCCCCGGGGCGGCGTAGCGGTCACACCACCATCGGGGCCGCGGATGGCGGCCAGCGTCACGTCGAGGTCGGCGACGCTCCGGCCGACCAGCTCGCTGGTGTCGGCGAGTTCGACCGCGCTCATCGTCTCGTCGGCGGCACGAAGCAGCGACGCGAACTCCCTGTCGGCCGACGGCTCGGTGGGCAGGGTGACGAGCCGGTACGTCGTCGTGTCCGAGAGCGCCTCGGCGTCCGTCTCGTCGACGGCGAGCGTGACCACGTCCTTCTCGGTCGTCGCGCGGAGTTCGCCGGTCGCGTGCCGGACGAGCCCCTCGTCGTCGGTACGTTCCCACACCTGTACCACGTCACCAGGGCTGGCCCCGTTCGCCGGGTCGGCCTGGACCGCGACCGCGACGGTGCCCGGCGCGAGCGTCGGCCCGAGTCCCGCCGCGCGCGAGCCGATGGCGAGGTACTCGACGGTGCCGTCGGGCTCCAGCTCCAGGTCGACGTGGCCGACGCCGTAGTCGTCCTTCAGCCGGGTAACGACCCGGTCCTGGAGGTCCGCGACGGTGATGCGCCGCGGGAAGACGAACGTCGTCCCGGCGAGGTCCGCCTTCACCTCGGGGTCGACCGGGTCGTAACCGTCGATGTCGTCGACCTCGTCGGGGAGGGTGACGGTGACGACGCGGCCGACGGCCCGCACCAGCTGGGAGACCTCCCGGTCGAGCCGCGCGGCACCCGTCACCGCGAAGGCGTTCGACGCGACCCCGTCACCGAGTCGTCGTCCGAGCCCGGTGCCGAGCGCCGCGGCGACGAACGTCGCGACGGTGACGACCGCCGTCGCCTCCGCCGGAAGCCCGTCCCGGCCCTGCATGACGAGCTTCAGCGTCTCCTCCGTGTTGAGCACGAGCGCGACCGCGCTGACGCCGAGCAGGACGGAGACCCCCTCGGGGACCCGCTCGCGGGTGTACCACCGGTAGACGACCGCGACGACGAGCGCCGCGACCGTCGCCAGCCCGGTGAGCGCGAGGATGCGGGCCGTCTCGGCGACGGGGTCGAACGAACCGAAGTCCACCTGTGCGGCGACGAGCCCCGTCATGCGACCGCCTCCGCGAAGGCCACGAGGGCGGGCTGGCGCCCGACGACGAACAGCTCGTCACCGGCCGAGAGCTCGGCGTCACCGCGTGGCGAGAACGCCCACGAGCGGTCGACGCTGTTGGCCTCTGGCGGGTGGCGGAGCGCGAGGACCGTCACGTCGTAGCTGTCCCGGATGGTCGCGTCGCCGATGGTGACGCCGTCGAGCGGGCCCTCGGCGCGGACGGACACCTTCCGGAAGCGCCGCCCCGAGCGCCGGAGCAACGAGACGAGTTCGAACTCGCGGCGGGTCCCACGCGAGGTCACGGCGACCTGCGCACGGTCCACGTCGAGCAGCGTCCGGGCCTGCTCGCGGGTGACCGCGGCCGTGAGCCGGCCCTCCCCACCGGTCGTCGTCGGCGCGGTCGGTGCCGGGACCGTGACGTCGTCCGTTCCTCCGTCGGTCGCCACACCGCCGTCGTCGTCGGCGTCCGGCGTCGGCGGGGCGGGCGCGGGCGAGCCGTCGCTCTTCGCACTCAGCAGCGTCCCCGCGACACGTGTCTCGCCCGTCCGGACGACGACCGAGTCGCCGCGGGCTGCGCCGGTCGGCAGCAGCGCCGTGACCGACACCGCGCGCTTGCCCGGCGGGATGCGCCGGGAGAGGCCACTCGCCGGGGGGGCGGCCGCGATGGTCGCCCGACCCTGGGTGTCGAGCGTCACTGCGGCGTCCGCGAGGTCGTACTCCGTTCGGAGCCGGTCGACGAGGCGGCTCTCAAGTTCGGCGAGCGGCAGGTCCGCCGGGAGCGACCACGACCCCTCGGCGATGGTCTCGCGCAGGTCCGCGGGCAGCGGCGGATAGCCCTCCATGTCGCGGACGGGGCCGGACGGCCGCAGCGTGACCTTTCCGACGCCGCCGACGATGTCGACCACGTCCGCCGAGATGTTGCGTCGGCGGAGCGACGCGAACGTCACCCGCTTGGGCATCGACACGCCGAGTTTGTCGCCCTGACTGTGCGCCCACAGCGAGAGCATCATGATGACGACGACCGCGACGAGCAGCCGGGGCGAACTCGACACCGTCGGGTCGAGCAGGCCCATCAGCCCGCCGTTGACGCCGGCGATAGCGACCGACAGCACCACGACCCCGAGCCCGGGGAGCGTGACGCCGGTCACGTACTTGAACAGGAACCCGAGCGAGCCCGACACGAGCGCGGGGATGATACCGGTGAGGAGACCGAGGTAGATACCGTAGAGGACCTCGACGGGAAGCGACGCCATGTCCCTGCCCTCGGGTGCCGACGGTAAATCGGTGTCGCCGCCGGTGCTGGCGGCCGAAATCGGTGCCGACACCGCGACCCTTTTCACCGATGGCGGCGCACTGACGGCGTATGGGACTGCTGGACAGGTTGACGAGCGCACGGCTGCCGGTCGCGCTGACCGGTCTCTCCGCGGTCCTCTCCATCGCGACGGGCATCGCGAACATCGGGTCCGCCCGCGCCGGCCCGCTCTCGCCGTACATCCCCGAGGCGGTCCAGCAGACCGCGGGGTTCACCGGCACGATGACCGGCTTCCTGCTGCTGCTGAGCGCCTACGCGCTCCGGCGGCGACGACGCGGCGCGTGGTACAGCGCGCTGCTGTTGCTCCCGCTGGCCGCACTGCAGGGCGTCATCCAGACCAGCCCGTACGCGTACCCGCTCGTCGGCCTGTCGCTGCTGGCGATACCCGGCCTGCTCGTCAACCGCCGCCGCTTCGACCGGAAGCTCTCGCTGTCGACCTCGCAGCTGGCGGCCGGCATCATCCTCGCGAGCGTCCAGGTGTACGGCACTGTCGGCGCGTACGCGCTCCGCGACGAGTTCCCCGCCATCCGGGACGGCTCGGCGGGGCTGGTCGACGCGTTCTACTACACCATCGTCACCGCCAGCACGGTCGGCTACGGCGACGTGACGCCCGGCCCGACCTCGACCCGCGGGAAGCTGTTCGCCCTCTCGGTCGTCGTCCTCGGCGTCGTGAGCTTCACGGTCGCGCTGGGGACGCTGCTCGCACCGCTGCTCGAAGCCCGGTTCCAACGCGCACTTGGGAGAATGACAGAAACACAGCTCGACCTGCTCGAAGACCACGTCATCGTCCTCGGCTACGGGGACCTGACCGAACCGATACTGAACGAACTCACCGACGGCGACGTCCCGTTCGTGGTCATCGTGCCGGACCAGGCGCGCGCCGCCGAGCTCTCCGACCGCGGGATGAACGTCATCACCGCCGACCCGAGCGACGAGGAGCCGCTCCGGCGGGCGCAGCTGTCGGACGCGACCGCAGTCGTCACCGCGACGAACAACGACGCGGAGGACGCACTGGCGGTGCTGACCGCCCGCCAGCTCCGGCCGGACGTCCGCATCGTCGCCGCGGCGACCGACCGCGAGAACGTCAAGAAGCTCAAGCGCGCCGGCGCGGACACCGTCATCAGCCCGGCGGCCATCGGCGGCCACCTGCTCGTCGAATCGGCACTCGGCCGGGGCGACACCGAGGACGTGGCCGACAAGATACTGAAGGGCGGGGGCCCGTCGGACTAGCCGGCGAGGAGCCGCCGGCGCGTCGTCGTGGGTCCGTTCGACGGACCGCCAAGCCGGTTCACCCGCCCCGGTGGACGATGGCCACGTCGCAGTCCACGTCGCGGAGCTTCTCGAACGTCGGTGGTGCGAGGAAGCGCGAGGCGGCGGTCCGGTCGGTGCTCGCACCGACGACGACGAGATCGTGCGACGGCGCGTTCGCGCTGAGGAAACCCTGGATCGAGTCCCGGGAGACGCGCGTCTCGAACGTGCCGTCGAACGGCTCGACGAGGTTCACCAGCATCGACTCCGCACGCCGACGGTGGCTCTCGCTGTCGATGCAGGTGCAGACGCTCACCGTCCCCGTCGCACGAGAGACGCGCTGGGCGAAGTCGAGCATGGCGTGCGCGTTGTCCCCGGGCCGAGCCACCGCGACGAGCACCCGTCGCCAGCGGGTCCGGCCGGACACCGAACGGAACGCAACCACGTCGATGGGGTCGTCGAACAGCGACTTGACGAACGGGGAGAGGCTCCCGTGGCGCTCCTCGTACGGCGTCACGACGAGGTCGCAGTTCGCCTCCTGTGCCGTCCTGAGCACCACGTTCGCGGGACTGCCGGACCCGCTCGCGACGACGACCTCGCAGGGGACGCCGACCCTGGTCTGGATACGGCCGGCGAGGCGCTCCAGCCGCATCGCCGCCTGTCCCGCGACCTGCTCCTCCGCCTCCGTCGTCGGGTCCGTCTCGCCCGCGTCGGCCTCCGGTCCCGGCCCGTCGTCCTCGTCCCGGCGGATACCCGCCTCCGCCTCGGCGATCTCGCTCTCGGACACCAGGTCGAGCAGCACCACCTTCCCGGCGTCGTGGGCCGCCGCGATGCGTGCGCCGAACATCGCCGTCTCGTCGGCGGTGTCGCCGCGGACCGGCACCAGCACGTGGTCGTCGCCCTGCGTCGTGCGGTAGAGGTACTCCGCGCGCCGGTCGTAGAACAGCTCGCGCCAGGCGTAGAACGCCGTGGCGACGAACGCCGTCGAGAGCATCACGCTCAGGACGTACTCGCCGCGCGAACCGCCCGTGAGCAGGGTCAACAGTGCGGTCGAGAACGCCGTCGGCTCCTCCAGGTCGAGCGTCCACGTCACCGCGCCGGTGAGGAAGATGCTGAGCCCGGCGTCCAGCGCGCTCACCGACTGGATGCCGATAGCCGTGCCGCCGTTGACACCCGCCACGCCGGAGAGTTCGATGGCGAGGAAGCCACACACCGCGCCGACGGTCATCCCGCCGACGAACTTCGGCGGCGAGGCGTACTTCCCCTCCGGGTCCGAGAACAGGGTGTACGTCCCCGAGGCCAGCGGCGGGAACAGCAGGAACGACAGCGCCGGCGACGCGTTCGAGACGTACGTGACCAGGGCGATGAGCAGCGGGACGAACACCAGCACGGAGAGGTGCAGCAGGTTGTTGGTGTGCTCGAGCCAGCGACGGAAGTCACGCAGCTCGCGGCGTTCGACGCGGCGGACGCGGGCGAGGAGCCGCTGGAGGCGGGCCCGCAGACCCGAGAGCATGGCCTGGCGTTTCCCCGCCAGCGAGAAAACCGTTCTGTCGTGCCCCTGCTGGTTACCCGGCGGTAGCCGACCGCTTTTGCCGCCGCCGTCCCAACCCCCCGTCATGGCCGCCGTCGACCACGACGACCCCGTCGCGCTCGCCGCCAGCTTCGTTCGGGCGGTGAAGGCGGGCGACGAGAGCCGCGAGCACCGCCGAGCCCTCGCCGGGCTCGACGACCGCCGGCTCGCCCGCGAACTCGACGGGGACGCCCCCCGGACCGCGTTCTGGCTCGACGTGTACAACGGCTTCGCGCAGTACCTGCTCGACTCGGACCCCGCCCTCTGGCGGAAGCGTCGGCTCCCCCCGACGCGGCCGGTCTTCACCGACGGACTGTTCACCGTCGCCGGCCACGACCTGAGCCTCGACGACGTCGAACACGGTATCCTCCGCGGCTCGCAGTCCGGCGTCGGTCTGGGCTACCTGCCCCGGGTCCGCGTCGACGGGTTCGAGCGCCGCCACCGCGTCGACGAGCTCGACCCCAGGCTCCACTTCGCGCTGAACTGCGGTGCCAGCTCCTGTCCCCCGGTCGCGGTGTACACCCGCGACAGCGTCGACGACGAGCTCGACCTGGCGACGGCGTCGTACCTGGAGACGGAGTGCCACCACGATTCGACGGCGAACGTCGTCCGGGTGCCGAAGCTGTTCTCGTGGTACCGCGGCGACTTCGGCGGAAAATCGGGCGTCGTCCGGTTCCTGCGACGGTACGGCGTCGTCCCCGCTGATGCCAGCCCGTCGCTCGCGTACGCAGACTACGACTGGTCGCTGAAGCTCGGCGAGTTCGCCGAGTTCGAGGGGTAGGTCGACAGGACGGCCGCTCGACCCGGCCTACTCCTGCAGCGCGCGCACCGCTTCGAGCGAGATGTCGATGGCCCGACCGACGTTGTTCTTGGCCTTCTCGGGCAGCTCCTCGTCCTCGGTGTCGGTGCCCTTCTGGGTGCCCTTCACGAGGTTGCCGTCGACGGTGCAGATGGCACCCGCGGCGAGGCCCTTCCGACGGGCGAGCGTGAACACGGTCGCGGCCTCCATCTCGACGCTCAGGATGCCCGCCTCCTCCCAGTCGACGACGTAGTCGTCGGTCTCGGCGTAGTAGGCGTCGTCGCTGGCGATGGGGCCGACGTGGACCTCCTCGTCGTTCGCCTCCGCGCCGTCGACGAGCGCGGACATCACGTCGAAGTCCGGGACGGCGGGGTACTCGACGGCCTCGTACCGCTTCGAGGTGCCCTCGTTCTTCGCCGCGCCGGTGGCGACGATCATGTCGCCGATCTCGACGTCGCGCTGGAGCGCGCCGGTCGTGCCGACGCGGATGAACGTCTCGACGCCGACGTTCGAGAGCTCCTCGACGGCGATGGCGGCGGAGGGACAGCCGATGCCGGTCGAGCAGATGGTCAGGTCGACACCCTCGTAGGTGGCGTTGACGAGCTTGTACTCCCGGTTCTCGGCGACGACCTCGTGCTCGTCGCAGTGCCCGGCGATGCGGTCCACGCGGCCCGGGTCGCCCGGGATGAGCGCGATGTCGTGTACGTCTCCCTCCTCGACGAGCAGGTGCGGCTGTGTCATACCCACGGTTTCGCCGGAGTCCGAGAAAAAACGTTCGTCACGCGCCGAGTCCGAACAGCGCCACGGCAGTCAGCACGACGCCGTAGACGACCGCCGAGAACAGCCACTGGAGGAACGTCGCCTCCCGCCGGTCGTCGTCGAGACCCGCCGTCGGGAGCACGACGAAGCCGAAGAAGTTCATGATGAAGACCGTGAACAGCGTCGCCGGGAGCACGACGGCCGCCCACGTGCCGAGCCGCGGTTCGAGCGCGACGACGGCGACGCCGAGACCGAGCCCGCCGACCACCCCCGTGCCGTGGTGGACGACCTGCGTCGCGAGACTCGACACCGCCCCGACCGGACGGCGCTGGAGCTTCGAGGCCGCGACGGCGGCCGGCGTGAACCCTTCGGGCATGAGCGCCATCGGCACGTCCATCACCAGTGCGCCGGCCAGTCCGGCGGCCGCACACACCGCAAGCGTCGTGACCGTCGACATGGCGCCGGCTTCGCCCGGTCGGCCCTTAATCCCGTGGCATCCGGGCCGCCCCGCCGAAGCCGTTTTCGAGGAGGCGCCTCACGCCTCGCTTCAATGGGAGACGGTACCCCCGCGAGGACGCGGTCAGGGCGTCGACGCAGGGCGTCGTCATCAGTCTGCTCACCGCGTTCGCCCCCGGCGCACCCGGCTCCGCCGACGTCGGGTCCTGCCGATGGCTGTCGGGCTCGGAGTGGTGACGTTCGTCGCGGTGTTCCTCGCCAGCCAGCTGAACTGGGACGCGCTGTCGACCGCCCGGCAGTGAGTCAGTACTGCTCGTCGAGGAACGCCTGGAGCTCGCTCTCCGTCGGCGCGGCGCGGGCACCCTCCGCGGCGGCCGCGAGCGCCCCGCAGGCGTTCCCGTGCTCGACGGCCCGCTCGTAGTCCTCGACCTCGAGCAGCGCCGCGACGAAGCCCGCCGCGAAGGCGTCGCCCGCGCCGGTCGTGTCGACGGGGTCGACGCCGAACCCCGGGTGCTCGTACGTCGCGTCCGGCGTGTGGACGACCGCCCCCTCGCTGCCGTGCTTGATGACGAGGACGCGGTCCGCGAACGCGGAGCCGGGGTACTCCGCCTCGAGCACGCTCTCCGCCTCGCGGTCGTTCAGGAACAGGATGTCGGCGGCGTCGAGCGCCCGCGAGAAGTCCCGGTCGGCGAGTCGCCGGCCCGGGTCGAAGCTGACGCGCACGCCCGCCGCCGAGGCAGTCTCGGCGAGGGCCGCCGCGGTGTCGGGGCGCTGGCTCGTCAGGTGGACGTGGTCGGCCGCGCGGACGTAGTCGGGGTCCACGTCGTCGGGGGTGACCGCCTCGTTCGCGCCGTCGTTACCGAGCACCGCGACCTCGCCCTGCTCGTCGACGAGCAGGTACTTCACGGCGGTCTGGCCGTCCGAGACGGTCAGCAGGCCCCGGAGGTCGACGCCGGCCTCGTCGAGTTCGCGACGGGCGAGCAGGCCGTTCTCGTCGTCGCCGACGCTCCCGACGAGCCCGGCGTCGACGTTCAGCCCCGAGAGCGCGACGGCGACGTTAGCCGCGCTCCCCCCGCCGGACGACTGCTGCGAGCGGATCCGTGACTCGCCGTCCGGTTCGGGCAGCCGGTCGACGCGGAGGGTCACGTCCCAGTTGACGTGGCCCGCGGTCACCACCCGCGGCACTCAGGCCACCCCCGCGACGTGTGCGATGGCGAGTGGCACGTCCGCGGCCGTCACGTCGCTCGACACCGCAAAGAGCAGCAGGTTGTGCAGCCCGGGACCGAAGCCGACGGCCGCGACGAACGCCAGCGCGAGCCGGCCGTATCGGGGCTGCTCGTCGATGTACTCCTTGAACGCCGCGACGACGACGAGCGCCAGCAGCACCTTCACGAGGACGAACAGCCAGCCCGCGCCGATGGCGTCGTACGTCGGGAGCTGCTCGCCCGCCTGCAGGATGTACTTCGAGAGGACGACGCGCTCGCCCCCGCCGAGCTGGTCGTAGCCGATGGCGGTCGTGATACCGTCGACCGTGTGGGCGAAGACGACGACTGCGCCGGTACGGCCGGTCTTGGCGGCGACCTCCGTGTAGCGCAGGCTCAACAGCACCCAGGCGACCGCCGCGACGACCGCCGCGACGACGGCGCCGATGACCGACCAGAACGGGGTGAACGTCCCGTTCTCGAGCGACGTGAGGATGGCGAACATGACGAACGTCACGCCGAAGCCGGTGCCGACGGTTCCCAGGCCCCTGTCGGCGTCGAAGTGCTGGCGGACCGCGGCGAGGAACGTCATCAGTATCCAGACGAGAGCCGCCACCGTCGCCGTCGTGATGTAGACCGTGAGCGTACCGAACAGGGGTTCGACCGAGGCGGGGTAGACGTCGAGCACGTAGAGGACGTGGAGTATCGCCCCCGTGAGCATCCACGGGACGAACGCGACGGCCGTCCAGTCCGTGACGGGCGGGTGGACCGCCCAGAGTAACGCCACTACCCCGAGGAAGGCGAGCACGAGCGGCACCGCGTAGACGAGCGGCGGTAGCTCTGCCCCTGCAAGTACCATGGTCGCATATCGTGAGAGCAACAGGAAAGAAGGTTCCGGTCGGCTACCGTCGGAAAGTTACACGACCGACCGTTCCCCGTACGTTCATGCCTTCCACGGGCGCGCGGTGTCACGGCCGAACAGCTCCCGCATCAGGACGACGATGCTCTCGGGCGGGAACTGTCCGCGTTCGGTGACGATGGCGTCGACGTACCGCGGCGGTGTCACGTCGAAGGCCGGGTTCTCGACGGCGAAGCCGTCGGGGTCGCCCTGGATGCGCTCGCGCTCCGCGTCGCCGATGACCTCGCTTTCGTCGCGCATCTCTATCTCGACGGTGTGGCCGGTCAGCGTGTCCGGGTGCAGCTTGATGGTCTGTGCGGCGACCATGATGGGCACGCCCCGGTCACGGGCGTTCACCGCCAGCCCCGACGTGCCGATCTTGTTGATGACGCTCCCGTCGGCCGCGATGGAGTCCGCGCCGACGACCACGTGGTCGACCCGGTCGAGGTACCGCCGGGCCGCGCTGTCGACGATCATGGTGACGGGGACGCCCCAGTCGCGCAGCTCCTCGGCGGTGATGTGGCCCTGCTTGCGCGGCCGGGTCTCCTTGACGATGGCCTCGATGTGCTTGCCCTGGTCGACCGCGGCCTTCACGCACGACAGCGCGTCCGTCGAGTGGCAGTGGGTCATCACCACGTCGCCGTCCCGGAGCCGGTTCGCGCCGACCTCGCCGAGTCGCGCCTGGGCCTGGTCGAGCTCGCGCTGGAACGCCTCGGCGCTGGCGACGGCGGACTCGCGCAGCTCAGCGACGGTGTCGCCGGTCACGTCGGCCATCACGAACCGGAGCGCGTTCGGCAGGCTCACCGCGGTCGGTCGTGTCTCGTACAGCGCCTTCGCCGCCCGCCGGAGGTCCTCGCGGAACGCCGCGGGCGAGTCGGCGTCGGACTCGCGGGCCGCCGTCGCGAGCGCCCCGGCGGCCGCGTCCGCGATGGTCGCCGCACCGCGAATCTCCATCGTCGCGATGTCGTCGGCGGTGTCGGCAACGTCCGGATGTACGTCGGTCATACCTCTCACCTCGGCCGCCACGACACAAAAATGGCGCGGCGCGAGGCGGCGTCTCGGGAGGGCTACGGAGGAGTACTGGCCCATCGGTGACGACCGGCGACTACTATACCCCCTGCCCCACAACGGGGAGCCATGAACCGCGACGAACTCGCCGCGAGCATCGACCACACCGTGCTCGGTCCGGAGACGACGCTCGACGACGTGGAACGCGTCCTCGACGAGGCCGCCGAACACGGGATGAACGCCTGCATCCCGCCGTGTTTCGTCGAGGAGGCCGCCGACTACGCGCCCGACGTGACGCTGGCGACGGTCATCGGCTTCCCGCACGGCAACAACACGCCCGAGATGAAGCGCGACGAGGCCGTCGCGGCGTGGGACGACGGCGCCGACGAGCTGGACGTGGTCATCAACGTCGGCCGGCTGAAGGCGGGCGACTCGGGCACGGTCCACGACGAGCTGGAGGAGCTGGTCGCCGCGGTGCCCGTGCCGGTGAAGGTCATCATCGAGACGGCGCTGCTCACCGACGAGGAGAAACACGCCGCCTGCAAGGCCGCCGCGGACGCCGACGCCGACATGGTGAAGACCTCGACCGGCTTCGCCGACGGCGGGGCCGAGGTCGAAGACGTCGAGCTGATGAGCGAGTACCTCCCCGTGAAGGCGAGCGGCGGCGTCGGCTCGTGGGCCGACGCGAAGGCGATGTTCGACGCCGGCGCGGTCCGCATCGGCGCGTCCAGCGGCGTCGCTATCGTCGCGGACTACGAAGAAAACGAGTAGTCGGCGCGCGGCGGTTCCTTATTCGGCGCGACGGCGGCCGAACAGTGCGAGTGCGACGAGCGCGACGAGCGCGACGGCCGGCCCGAAGCCGGGCATGCCGCCGAGCAGGCCACCGCCGTCGTCGTCGACGCTCAGGTAGTTACGGGCCTCCTGGGTGTCCATCTCGGGGAAGTCCTTCTCGTCGGGGTCCCAGTCGCCGGGCATGTGGACATCGGTCTCGTCGCCGACGACCGCGAGCTCTCGCACGTCGGACTCGCTGGCGTCCCCGGAGACGGCACCGGAGAGCCGGACGTAGGTGACGCTCTCGTCACCGGTGAGCTCGCCGTAGGCGCTCTCGACGCTCAGATCCTTTCCGTACTCGTCCTGCATCACGTCACGGAAGGCGGAGACGTTGTCGAAGCTCGCACCGGCCTCGAAGGAGACGGTGCGGTCCTCCATCGAGACGTCCATCTTGGCCGTCTCGAACTCGGACTGCTGGAAGGCCTCGAGCATGGCACGGGACTGGTCGCTGCCCGTGCCCTCGCTCGACTGGAGCATGCTGTCGATAGCTCCGCTCACGAGCTCTTCCTGACTGAAGGTGGCGGACATCTCGGCGGTCAGCTCGCCGTTCTCGGTCCGGGCGCTCGCTGAGAACTCGGTGTCGCCGGACCACTCGACGCCCCGGCTCTCGAGCTCCTCGACATAGGAGCCCCAGTTCTCGGTCCGGTAGTCTGCGGCGAACTGGACCTCCGCGGTGCTCTGGTCGGGCGAGGAGACCGAGCCGTTCCAGGTGTACTCCTGGGTGAGGTCGGCCGCCTGCTGGGCCTCGATGCGGGCCCGGGTGTCTTCGAGGTTCATCTGGCTACTGTTCATCTCCGAGGCCTCGGCGATGTCGAGCATCGCCAGGGAGGCCTCGTCGTAGTTGTCGATCTGGACCGACCAGCTCGCGCTGGCCTCCTCGCTCGTCACGTCGACGGTCGTGGAGAGCTCGGTCAGCTCGACGGACTGGAGGCGCTGGGCCAGGTCCTCGGCCTCGCTCTCGGAGAGGTCCATCTGCTGGGAGGACGCGAGTGCCGTCGTCAGCTGCTCGGAGACGGCCTCGTCGACGCCGGTGAACTCGACCGTGTAGCTCATGTCGACCCGGTTGGTGTCGCTGTCGAACGAGTGCGAGTCGACGGTGACGGAGACCTCACCGTCGAGCTGGCGGGCGACGACGCCGAACTGGGCCTCGAGGCTGCGACGGGCGCTCTCGCGGGTGTTCCACGAGTCGGCGCTGTAGGAGCCGACGACGTAGTCCTGTTCGCCGGAGAGGACGTAGCTGTCCTCGCGCTCCTCGAGCGTGAACGCGAAGTGCATCTCGTCCATGCCGGGGTCCTCGGAGAACGTCGCGCTGACGGAGCCGTCAGTCGAGAACGTGCTCCCGGTCGTCGTCATCGAGCCCTCGGTCGAGACGGACTCGACCATCGAGGTGCCAGTCGAGGCGGTGCCGGACTCGCTGGTGAACGTCCCGTCGAGGGAGACCGAGCCCTGGGCGTTCTCGCGGGTCTGCTCGCCCGAAGCCTCGAAGGAGAGGTCCTCGACGGAGTCCGGCGTGTCCATGGAGAACGCGCCGTCGCCCGTCATCGACTCGGGCGTGAGTTCGAACGAGGCCTCACCGGAGAAGTTGTCCTCGGGAGCCTCGTCCATCGTGTCGTTGAGGAACACGTGGAACAGGCCCTCGGAGAGGTCGGCACCGTAGTGGCCGGTGCCGGTACCACTCGTGTCTTCGCGGTAGACGAGGACGGCGTCACCGTCGTCCTCGACGTAGATTTCGTCTGCCGATTCGAGATCGTCTTGCTCCTGCGTGCCGTTCAGGGCGGACAGGGAGGAGCCACCCACGGCAACCGCGCCGACGCTGCTCGTGACGAGCAACGCGGCGAGCGCGAGTGCCAGGAGTGCGCGGGTCTGTGTTCGCATCACAAGTCATGTGTTGAAGTTGAGAGGTAAAAACCCCATCGGCTTGGTTTCAGCGTGAGAAACTGCGGCAAGAATAGACGGCGGTGCGGCACGAGCGCGCTCCCGACACACGGAGGGGGCTATCGTCGCGCTTTTGAACGCGCACCGGCAACAGGGGATAGGAATGGCCCGATACCACATCGAGACGTACGGCTGCACCTCCAACCGGGGTGAGAGCCGACAGATCGAGTCGGCGCTCCGCGACGCGGGACACTACCGCGTCGACGGCCCCGAACAGGCCGACGTCGCGATACTGAACACCTGTACGGTGGTCGAGAAGACGGAGCGGAACATGCTCCGCCGGGCCAAAGAACTCGAATCCGAGACGGCGGACCTCATCGTCACTGGCTGTATGGCGCTGGCCCAGGGCGAGGAGTTCCGCGACGAGGCCGTCGACGCTCAGATACTCCACTGGGACGACGTGCCGACGGCGGTGACGAACGGCGAGTGCCCGACGCCCGGTCCCGGCGTGGAGCCGGTGCTCGACGGCGTCGTCGGCATCCTCCCCATCGCCCGGGGCTGCATGAGCGACTGCTCGTACTGCATCACGAAGCAGGCGACGGGCAAGATCGAGTCGCCGTCGGTCGAGGAGAACGTCGAGAAGGCTCGCGCGCTGGTCCACGCGGGCGCGAAGGAACTCCGCATCACCGGCCAGGACACGGGTGTCTACGGCTGGGACGAGGGCGAGCGGAAGCTGCACAGGCTGCTCGACCGCATCTGCACCGAGATAGACGGCGAGTTCCGCGTTCGCGTCGGCATGGCGAACCCCAAGGGCGTCCACGGCATCCGCGAGGAACTGGCCGAGGTCTTCGCGAGGCACGACGAGCTGTACGACTTCCTGCACGCGCCGGTGCAGTCCGGTAGCGACGACGTGCTCGGCGACATGCGCCGCCAGCACCAGGTCTCGGAGTACCTGGAGGTCGTCGAGGCGTTCGACGACGCGCTCGACTACTGGACGCTCTCGACGGACTTCATCGTCGGCTTCCCCACGGAGACCGACGAGGACCACGCACAGAGCATGGCGCTGCTGCGCGAGACCCGCCCCGAGAAGATCAACGTCACACGGTTCTCGAAGCGGCCGGGCACCGACGCCGCGGAGATAAAGGGCCTCGGCGGCCAGACGAAGAAGGACCGGTCGAAGGCGATGTCGGAGCTGAAGATGGACGTCGTCGGCGACGCCTACGCGGCGATGGTCGGCGAGACGAAGCCGGACTGCCTCGTCGTCGAGGAGGGCACCGGCGACTCGGTGAAGTGCCGGGACTCGGCGTACCGGCAGATAATCGTCCGGAACGCCACGGAGCACGGCCTCGAACCCGGCGACTTCGTCGACCTCGAGGTGACGGGGCAGAACACCGTCTACGCCTTCGGGACGCCGGTCTGATGCGGGGTCAAGACTGATGCAGGTCGCACTCCTGACCGTCGGCGATGAGGTGCTCGCTGGCGAGACGACGAACACGAACGCCTCGTGGCTCGCCGAGGAACTCACCGGACGCGGCGTCACCGTCACACGGGTTCTCACGGTTCCCGACGACGAGGCCGTCATCGCCGAGTGGGTCCGGGAGTTCTCGGAACAGTTCGACGCCGTCGTCGTCACCGGCGGCATCGGCGGCACCCACGACGACGTGACCGTCGAGGCCGTCGCTCGGGCGTTCGACCGCCCGATGGTCGTCCGCGAGGACCAGCGCGAGCGGCTGGTGCGACGGGCCGAAGCGTTCCGCGAGGAGAAGCCGGCCCTCGCCGAGGACTACGAGTTCGACGTGGACCTCGACGCGGTGGCGTCGCTGCCCGAGGGGGCCCGGGCCCTGGTAACAGACGAGAGCTGGGCCCCCGGCTGCGTGGTGGCGAACGTCTACGTCCTCCCGGGTATCCCGGACGAGATGGAGTCGATGTTCGACCTCGTCGCCGACGAGTTCGCGGGCGACCGGACCAGCGAGACCGTCTACACGCCGAGGCCGGAGGGCGCACTCGGCGGCGCGCTCGGCGAGGTCCGCGACCGGTTCGGCGTGGCCGTCGGGAGCTACCCCGCGCCGGTCGACGAGCCCGGCCGCATCCGCGTCTCTGGCTCGGACCCCGACGCGGTCGCCGGGGCAGTCGCGTGGCTCCGTGACACCGTCGAGACGTGCGACCCGCCGGAGTAGGGACTCGACAGCCGGCCGCGACGGCGGTCCGTGGAGCCGCGCTCGTGGTCGAGGCCCTCTTGATGCCGTACGTGCCGGTCTGACGGGTAGCTGACCTCCGCCAGGCACGCCAGAGCCGCTGCCCTCGTCGAGCAGCGTCACCTCACCGACGGAGTGTCCGGTCGCCGTCCTGTTCGAAGTGGAACCGGGTGACGGCACCGCCGTCGCACGATTCGTCGTTGGCGATCCCGACGAGCGTCCGCGCGTCGAGCGAGAGCTGGTCGGCCATACGCGAGGGAGGACGGGCGGGGGTCTAACTGTTCGCCCGCGAGAACGCTGGCGACGACACGGCGCTACGCGGGGTCCGTCGCCTCGGCGTCGGCCTCCGACACCCGGTCGAGCCGGAGCGGTTCGGCGTCCCACGTGCTGTCGAGGCGCGACCGGGTGACGTACGGGGCGAGCGTCCCGCGGGTGACGACGCCGTGGTACTCCCCGTCGTCGACGATGGGGAGGACGGCGATGCCGGCCTTGCGCATCCGGTCGGCGGCCAGTCCGACCGACATCGTCGGCCCGACCGTGACGACAGGGGTGGACATGACCTCGCCCACGGGGCGGGTGAAGCCCTCCTCGGCGACGGCGGCGACGACGTCCGATTCGGTGACGACCCCCGCCACACCGTCCTGCTCGTCGCGGACGACCAGCGCCGGGACGTCGGGGTCGCGGAGGTACTCGGCCGCCGCCGGAAGCGAGCAGTCCGGCCGGACGACCGCCGCGTCCTCGGTCAGTGCGCCGTGGACTGGGATCTCTATCATCACCCATGACAACGGTTCGCACGACTTAGTGGTTCCGTACAAACAGCCACTTATGCCTAGAACACCCTCAAGGACGGCGGACAACGGGGCGAACGACCGCCCGAAACCCGGAGGTACAACCTGTGAATATAGTGCGGCTCGACCGCGGTAAAATCTGCCGCCCGGAGGAACGCAAGATTCCCATCCGTCCGACTCACTCGCCGACCAGCCGTTCGGCCTCCTCGTCGTCCTTCCACTCGCCGAGCTCCTTCGGGTCGATGTGGACGAACACGTCGTCGACCTCCGGGAGCTCCCGGATGGCCTGGACCACGTCGCTCTCGATGTCGTGCGCCTCGAACAGCGTGTGGTCGCCCTCGACCTCGATGTGGAGGCTCACGTCGATCTCGGGGCCGACGTAGTGGGCGACGACGTCGTGGACGCCCTCGACCTCGGGGTGGGCGGTGGCGCGCTCGACGATCTCCGCGCGCAGGTCGTCGGGCGGCGCGCCGCCGACGAGGTAGTTGACGTTGTCACGGACGATCTCGACGCCCGTCCAGAGGATGCCGAGCGCGACGAGGGCGGCGGCCAGCGGGTCGAGCACGGGGTAGCCCGCCGCCGCGCCGAGGACGCCGACGAGCGCGGCGACGGCGGTGAGCACGTCGTTGCGGTTGTCGAGAGCCGTCGCGACGAGTGCGGGGGAGCTCGCGTCCGCGCCACGCGTGAGACAGTACCGATAGAGTCCGAGCTTGATCACCGCCGAGCCGGCGAGGACGCCGATGCCCGCGGGCGTCGAGTTGACGGCGATATCGCCGGACAGCAGCGTGGTGCTCGACTGCCAGAACACGATGACACCGGCCGCGAAGATGCCGGCGGCGACGAACAGCGAGACGAACGGCTCGATGCGCTCGTGACCGTGGGGGTGCTCGAAGTCCGGCGGCTGGGTCGTCAGGTAGAGCCCGACCAGCACGACGAGGCTGTAGACGGAGTCCGAGAGGCTGTTGACCGCCTCCGAGCCGACCGCGAGGCTCCCGCTCTCGACGTACACCGCGCCCTTCGCCAGCGCCAGCGCGACGTTGGCGAGCAGGATCACGGCCCCGACCCGGCGGACAGTCCGACGACGGTCGTCCATCGGTCGCGGTTTCGACCCGGGGGACAATGGGCGTGTCGGGACGCTCCCGCACCGGTACGACCACCACATAAATATCGGTAAAAAACTACTTATGGCCGGAGCAGGTCGTCGCATGGGTACGAACGAGAGTTCGGTCTCGGTCACGACGGTGCTGGACAAGGCGTCGACAGTGCTGGCCGTCGCGACAATGGGCACGTTCCTGGTGTCGTTCCTGGCCATCCGGTCGTCCGAGCACACGGTAATCCTCCTCACCGCCGTCACGCTGTGCGGGACGAGCCTGCTCTGTGGCGGAGTCGCCACGCTCCGCGAGCTCGGGGCGATGGTGGGAGACACGTTCACCAGTACGTACGGCTCGACGGTCCATATCCGGTCACGGAGCAGTGCAGTCCTCTTCGCGGCCCTCTACACGGGCGTCGGGGTGATTCTGTTCTTCACTGGTGCTCTCGGCGCGCGAAGTACGCTCTAATCGTCGAACCGCACCGCCGTGTCGTCCCCCTCGACGAGCGCACCGTCCTGTGCGGCGAACGCCTCGTGCAGCCGCTCGTACGTCTCCGAAACCGCCTCGACGATGACCGTCGTGTCGCTGACGACGGGCATGAAGTTCGTGTCCCCCTCCCAGCGTGGGACGACGTGCGTGTGGAGGTGGTCGTCGATGGAACCGCCGGCCGCCCCGCACCCGAGGTTCAGCCCGGTGTTGTAGGCGTCCGGCCCCATCGCGTCGTCGAGCGCGTCGAACGTCCGCTGTTTCAGGTGCGCGTGTGCCAGCAGCGTCTCGTCGTCGAGGTCGCGGAAATCCCCGGTGTGGCTGTCGGGGATCACCATCGCGTGACCCGGGTTGTACGGGTAGTTGTTCAGGATGACGAACGCGCCCGCGTTCCGGGCGACGATGCGGGACTCGCGGTCGGCATCCCGCTCGGGCAGCTCGCAGAAGACACAGCCGTCGATGTCGTCGTTCCCGTCGCGTTCCACCCAGTCGATGCGCCACGGCGCGAACACCTGGTCCATGGTCCGAGTCGGGCCGGCGACGGTTTGAATCCCACGACCTCCGGTTCCTCTCTGCCGAGCTGTCATGAAAGGCCTGCAATACCGGGTTCAAGACCCGGTTGCGGGGCTACAAGCACTGGCAGTTCAGCCGGTAAACGACTGGTTACGCCAGAATTAGTGTCTCCTTACTCAGAAACTAATAGACATCAGTTTTGGTTAGTTTTTGCCCCTGAACGGTCGGCTCTTTTTATACCCTTCCCGCTTCTCTACCGAAGTAGATGGCAACGACTGACAACTCGATCGACGGGCGGACCGAACACTGTGACAGCTGCGGAACGGACACCATCCACCAGGTGTCCGTCCAGCTCGTCACGGAGAGCACGAAGAAAGAGAACTCCCAGTTCTCCCGGGAACCCTACCGCGTGACCGAATGCCAGCAGTGTGGGTCCCGCGAGAGCATGCGGATGAACAACGCCTGACGGTGACACGGCCGCGGACAACTCCCCCCGACGACGCCGTTACTGTGACGCCGTCGTCACTTCACAGCCATCCTCGGTGACGATTATCGTGTGTTCCTTCTGACTGACCAGCTTGCCGTCGTCCTCCTTGAGCACCGGGTAGCCGTGGACGATGTTCTGTGACTTGAGCCGCCGGAGTGCCATGTTCGGTCGCGAGACGTCGAGCCACCGCGTCGCGAACGGCAGCGTCTGGAACTCCTCGGTGATCTGCTCGAGCGCCTTGCGGGCGTTCCGGTCGCGGACGGACGCCTCGCGCTCCAGCGAGTATATCTCCTCCTGCTGGCCCTCCGACACCTTCCCGGAGCCGTCGGTCGCGAAGGGCTCGATGGCGACCACGTCGCCGACCTCGAGCGTCGTCCCCTGTTTGACCGCGCGGTTCGGGATGTTCGGGCTGACGTGCTGTTCCCAGTGGCCCAGCCCGTGGCCGGTGAGGTTCACGACCGGGTTGTAGCCGTAGCCGTCGATGACCTCCTCGATAGCCGCACCGATGGTACCGGTCTCGACACCAGGCTCGACGGTCTCGAGTGCCGCATCGAGCGCCTCCTCGGCGGCCTCGACGAGCTCCGGGTTCCCGCTGAAGTCCACCGTGACCGCCGTGTCCGCGAGCCAGCCGTCGATGTGGACGCCGATGTCGAGTTTCACCATCTCCTCGCCGACCGTGCGCTCGTCGCCCGGACCCGCCGCGCCGTGGGCGGCCTCCTCGTCCACGCTCACGTTGACCGGGAACGCGGGCGTGCCGCCGAGTTCGCGGATGCGGTCCTCGGCCCACTCCGAGATCTCCAGGTAGCCCATCCCGACCTCCAGCCGTTCGGCTGCCTCGTCGCGGACCTGCGCGAGGATTCGGCCGGCCTCGCGGTGCTTCTCGTACTTCTCGGCGTCAAGATCGACCTCGGGCTCGCTCATACACGCTCTTCGCGCAGGCCGGAAAAAGAGGTTGCGCATCCGGCTCCCGTGACAGGAAATCTCACCCGTCGGCTATATAGCGCTCTTAGCAACCCTTTACCCGCTTCTCGGTCCTTCCACACCCAATGCGAACACCGGCTCCCGCGTTCCCCGAGACGGAGGCGGCGTGGCACCGCACGGTCGACCGCGACGACTGGAACGACATCTACGTCGTGGGCGACGTCCACGGCTGTCTGTCGGCGCTCGACAGGCTCATCGCGACGCTCGGCCCGTCCGCGGACGACCTCGTGGTCTTCGTCGGCGACCTCGTCAGGAAAGGCCCGAACAGTCGCGGCGTGCTCCGGCGAGTCCGGGACGCCCCCAACATGCTCTCGGTGCGGGGCAACAACGAGGAGAAGCTCCTGCGCGGCGACGCCGAGCTTCCCGGGCTCGGCCCGGTCGACCTGGAGTACGTCCGGTCGATGCCCGTCGCCATCTCGTGGGACGACCACCTCGTCGTCCACGGCGGCGTCGACCATCGGAAGCGCCTCGCCGACCACAGCGTCGACGACGTCCAGAACATGCGGGCGCTCGACCCGGCCGACGGCTACGACGGCCCGTTCTGGTTCGAGGAGCGCGACGAGGGCCCACGGGTGTTCTTCGGGCACACCGTCCTCGAATCGCCCGTCTACCGGGAGTACGCCGTCGGCCTCGACACCGGCTGCGTCTACGGCGGCGAGCTGACCGCCTACGACGTCGCGGGCGACGAGTTCGTCGCCGTCCCGCTCACCCGGTCCGGCCGTGACCGCAACGCGTCGAAGATCGTGACCCCGAACCGGACCCGGACCGCCTAGGATGTCGGACGAGCACCCGGCTACGCCGCACGTGGAGCTGGACGACCCCGACCTCTACCGGAACCGCGAGCTGAGCGAGCTCGCCTTCCAGCGGCGCGTGCTCCACGAGGCGCTCGACGACCGGAACCCGCTGCTGGAGCGCGTGAAGTTCCTCTCCATCTTCACCTCGAACATGGACGAGTTCTTCATGAAGCGGGTCGGCGGGCTGAAACAGCAGATCGCGGCCGAGGTGACCGACCGGACACCCGACGGTCGGACCCCCGAGGAGCAGATCGAGGATATCGTCGAGACGGAACGGCCGTTGTTCGACCGCCAGACCCGCTGCTACCACGATGACATCCTGCCGGCGCTCGCCGAGGCGGGCGTCGATATCGTCGACTACGAGACGCTCACCGCGGCGGAGCGGTCCGGTCTGCGGGACTACTTCGAGCGCTCCGTGCTCCCGACGCTGACGCCGCTGACGTTCGACCCGGCGCACCCGTTCCCGTTCATCTCGAACCTGAGCCTGTCCCTCGCGGTGCTGACCCGGTCCAACCCCGACGCGGACGTGACGTTCTCCCGCGTGAAGATTCCGGGGAACCGGCCCCGGCTCGTCGCGGTCGACGACGACCACACGTACGTCCCGCTCGAGCAGGTCGTCGCCGCGAACCTCGACCTGCTGTTCCCCGACGTGGCGGTGCTCGACCACTCGACGTTCCGGGTCACCCGCAACGCGGAGGTCCGGCGGAACGAGGAGGTCGCCGAGGACCTCGTCGACGCCATCGAGGACGTGCTCCACGAGCGCCGGTTCGCGACGGTCGTCCGGCTCGAACTGGAGTCCGGGACGCCCGAACGCGTCCGGAACCTGCTGCAGGAACACCTCGACGTGAGCGAGGCGGAGACGTTCGTGCGCGAGGGCCCGCTCGACTTCCGGGACCTGATGCAGCTCACGGAGCTGAACCTGCCGGACCGCAAGCTCGAGCCGTGGACGCCGAAGCCCCACCCGCGACTGCTCGAGTCGCACCTCGACGCCGAGGGCCACAGCGTCTTCGACGAGGTGCAGGCGGAGGACGTGCTCGTCCACCACCCGTACCACTCGTTCACGAAGACCGTCCACCGGTTCATCGACGAGGCGGCCCACGACCCCGACGTGCTCGCGATCAAGGCCGCTATCTACCGCACGTCGCGTGACTCGAACATCATCGAGAGCCTCATCGATGCGGCGCGGAACGGCAAGCAGGTCGCGGTGATGGTCGAGCTGAAGGCCCGCTTCGACGAGGAGAACAACCTCCACTGGGTCAAACGTCTCGAGGAGGAGGGCATCCACGTCGCCTACGGCACGCCGGGCTACAAGACCCACTCCAAGACGACGCTCGTCGTGCGCGAGGAGGGCGACGACGTCGAACTGTACTCACACGTCGGCACCGGGAACTACCACTCCGAGACGGCGAAGACGTACGTCGACCTCGGACTGCTCACCGCCGACCGCGACATCGGGCAGGACCTCGTGAAGCTGTTCAACTTCTTCACCGGCCACTCACGGCACGACGAGTACCGGAAGCTGCTCATCGCGCCGGGCAACATGCGCGAACAGTTCACCGAGCTCGTCCGGACCGAGGCCGACGTGGCCCGGAACGGCGGTGACGCCCGCATCGTCGCCAAGATGAACCGACTGGAGGACCCGGCGATGGTGCGAGAGCTGTACGAGGCCTCGCAGGCCGGCGTCGACATCGACCTCGTCGTGCGGGACATCTGTCGGCTCGTGCCAGGGGTCGAGGGCGTCAGCGAGAACGTGGACGTCTACAGCATCGTCGGCCGCTTCCTCGAACACGCCCGCATCTGGTACTTCGAGAACGACGACCCCGGCTTCTACATCGGTTCGGCCGACTGGATGGCCCGGAACCTCGACAACCGGGTCGAGTGCGTCGCACCCGTCGAGAACGAACGCCTGCAGAACGAGCTGTGGACGGTTCTCGAGGCGAACCTCTCCGACAACCGCAAGCGCTGGCGACTCCGCCCCGACGGACGCTACGAGCAGCTCCGCCCCGAGGACGGCGAGCCGGTCGTCAGCGTCCAGGAACTGCTGATGGAACGAGCCCGGGCTGCCGCCCGCGACGCGGAGGGGCTCGACTGGGCCGACCGCACCGACTGACTACTTGTCGACCCAGGCACACCGTGGGCAGGCGTCGACGCCCTGGACGTTCACCGTGGCTGTCTCGCACTCCGGACACTGCCGTGTGCGGCCGTGTTTCACCTGTTCGAGCATGGGCGAGGAGTCTACTTCGACGGGCATAAAGCTACGCTACGACAGTTGTCGAACAATCGGCAGCCAACTGGGGATATATCGCCGTACCCACCCGGTGGACCGACAGCAGGGGTCGGTCTCGGCAGCCGTCGAAACGAGCCCGCCCTTCCTGGCTCCGCTCCCGTCGGTAGGCCGTGACTGAACGAGTGTACCGGCCTCCTGACTAGAGTGCGCTCCCGAAATGGTAAAATTAAGAGGGTGTCATAGAACTCTTCTCACACCGTGATGATCGTACTTCCCGGATTGTCTCCGCGTTCGTAGTTGGTGATAGCGACGACGAGGCGAAG
>NZ_FNIA01000028.1 GCF_900103505.1 Haloarchaeobius iranensis | reverse complement strand
GCGAAACACTGACGACCCGAAAGACATCGAGTACAGGGTTGAAGACCGCATCGAACAACACAGCGAGGACGTGCAGCTGAAGCAGTCCACGTTGGATGAGACGTACAACCGCCGTACTGGAGTCGAACGAACCAACGAATCAGTGAAGGACTGCGGCCTCGGGCGAACGCACGCCCGAGGCCGCGTCCACGCACGAGCGCAGGTGTTCCTCGCCCTGTGCCTTCGCCTCGTCGTCGCTATCACCAACTACGAACGCGGAGACAATCCGGGAAGTACGATCATCACGGTGTGAGAAGAGTTCTATGACACCCTCAGAGAGTTGAAATAAATTCGTCGCGCTTCTTCTCTGTCCAGCTCTTCCGTTTGGACTTCCGGTGGGGACTCCCCAGCTACACCAGACGGTAGTCCCATTCCAATCGCGCTACTCGCACCGATGCTCGACATCAGTTTTCGTCTACTGAACTGCATCTAATGGTCATAACCAATAATATATGTATAAACGGTTCGATTTAAAAATGAACTGAAGGGGCAGGATTTAGACGTGATTTCAAAAAGAAGAGGCCCGTTGTGAGTTTACCCACTCGGGGTCCGCCGGGTTAAGATTATTGCAAGATCGAATTTTTAATGGTTAAATCAAACTTATAACGTGACGCTGTATCTGAACTGTCCCTGAATCACCCAATCTGACACAACACGTTTCCCGTCGCCGCCCGCACACCCACCCATGACAGACAGAGACGCGGTCCTCGGCCGACTCTGGCGCGACGACGAACCGTGGGATGTGCTCACATCGCTCTGCGAGCTGGACGACCGGCTCGCGGGCCATCACGGCGAGGGGCGGGCCGCCGACCTCGTGGCGGGCGCGTTCGAAACCGCCGGGGTTCGCAACGTCACGGAGTTCGCGGTGCCGATGACGCGCTGGACGCGCGGTCGGACCGAGCTCGGCGTCGTCGACCCCGTCACGCGGAGCTTCGAGGCCATCGCGCTGCCGTACTCGCCGGCGGGCGAGGTGCGTGCGCCCATCGTCGACGTCGGCTACGGCACGCCCGAGGAGATAGACGAGACGGACGTCGAGGGGGCGGTCGTCGTCGCGAGCACGGACACCCCGCCGGACCGCCGGCTGGTCCACCGGATGGAGAAGTACGGCCACGCGGTCGACGCCGGCGCGGAGGCGTTCGTCTTCGCGAACCACGTCTCCGGGCAGCTCCCGCCGACGGGCTCGCTCCGGTTCGACGAGGGCGGCGCAGTACCCGGCATCGGCGTCTCCCACGAGACCGGCGAGTGGCTCCGCCGGTACGCCGCGCGCGACGGCGCGGTCCGCGTGTCCGTCGACGCGACCAGCGACGAGGGCGAGACGCCTGTCGTCCACGGCGTTCTGGGGCCGGATAGCGACGAGGAGGTCGTCGTGCTCGCCCACCTCGACGCCCACGACGTCGGTGAGGGCGCACTGGACAACGGCTGCGGCGTCGCGGTGGTCGTCGGCGTCGCCCGGGCGCTCGCCGAACTCGACCTCGGCTGTCGCGTCCGGGTCGCGGCCGTCGGCGGCGAGGAGGTCGGCCTCATCGGGAGCCACGGACTGGCTCGCGAGCTCGACACCGCTTCGGTGCGGGCGGTCGTCAACGTCGACGGCGCGGGCCGCCACCGCGACCTCGTCGCGTTCAGCCACGGCAGCGACGAGCTCGCGGGGCTCGCCGAGACGCTGGCCGAGGAAACCGACCACCCGGTGCAGGTGCGGCCCGACCCGCACCCCTGGAGCGACCACTGGCCGTTCCTCACGGCGGGCGTGCCGGCTCTCCAGTTGCACTCCGACAGCGGCGAACGTGGCCGCGGTGTCACTCACACCCGGGCCGACACGCTGGACAAGGCCGACCCCAGGAACCTCCGGAGCCACGCGATGCTCGCGAGCCTGCTCGTCCACCGGCTGACCGAAGTCGAGCTCGGCCGCATCTCGCGGACGGACCTGCTCGACGCCCTCCGCGAGCAGGAGTACGAGCCGGGGATGCGCGCCGCCGGGGTCTGGCCGGAGTCCTAATCCTCGCGGACGCCGTCGGCGACCCGCCGGCAAAGTCGGCCCCGTGTCGCCGCCTTGGCGGCCCGGTCACCGAACACCTCGGCGACGCTCGCCGCCCCACGGTGGTCGGGCGCGAACGCCAGCCCGGGGTACGCAGCGTCGACGAAGACGAGCCCACCGGACGGTGCCGGTGGCGGAATCTCGTGGTCCGGGAGCGTCCCCGGCGCGAGGACGCCCTCGACGCGTTCGACCGGGACGCTCCCGACGGCGACCGACCGCACCAGCGAGACGAGCCGCCGGACGAGCTCGTGGAGGAAGCCGTCGCCCCGGACCCCGAGAACCAGGAACTCCCCGTCGCGCTCGACCGTCGCGGCCGTCAGCGTGCGGGCCGTGTTCCCCGACGAGACCGCCGAAAGGTCGCGGAAATCGTGAGTCCCGCGGAGGCGGTCGACGGCCGCGCGGGCCAGTCCCAGGTCGGCGTCAGGTGCGTACAGGTGGTACTCGTACGCCCGGCTCGCCGCGTCGTGGGTGGCGTGGAAGTCCGCCGGCGCATCGGCGTGGGCCCACGTCCGCACCGTCGCCGGGAGTTCGCCGTTGAACGCCCGCGGAGTGAGCCACTCCGGCGCGTCGAACGCGACGGTCTGTCCGAGCCCGAAGACGCCGGCGTCCGTCCGCCCGGCCGCCGCGTAGCCCGGCGGTTTGGGCGCATCGTCGGCAAGCACGCCCAGCTCCCGGAGCGCGTCGAACAGCGCGCCCTCGACGGTCGGGACCGACGGCTGGCGCTGGAAGCCGTGGAACGGCCGGCCGTCGTAGGCGACGCGGAAGGCGCGGCGTGGCACGCCCGGCGGTTCGTCGCGGGTGAGTATAATCCCCTCGTCGTCGCGACCCGGACCGCCGCCAACAGGGTTAGGAGCCCCCGCACGCACCTACGACCATGGAGACGTTCACGGGTGCAGAGGTCGCCGAGGTGGTCGGCGCTGACCTGGCCGCACAGCTCGGCGTCGGCGAGGGCGAGTACACGGCCGACGAGGTGGCTCGAATCACGGACGTGCTGGGCGAGAGCGCCGAGCTCGCCGAGTCGGTGGCCGACGGCGATGCAGACCTCGCGACGCTCTTTACGCCCGAGTTCATGGCCGCACACAGCGAGTTCGACGACTTCGAGGCGTTCCTCGAGTCGAGCCCGTGGACCGAGACGGAGATCACGGCCGCGTTCGCCGGGGAGACGCCTGACGGCGAGAACCCGGCGGCGGCCAACAGCACGTTCCTCTCGCGGACGACCGAGTTCGAGACGCCGGGCGCGATGGTCCAGACCGCCATCATCGACCGCACCCGCCGGAAGATACAGACCGCGTAAGACCGACTACTCCGCGAACGTGTCGTACGTCGGGCGGTCGTGCTCGCCCGGGAACGCGTCGACCGGTGCGGTGGTCTCGTCGCCCGACGCCATGTCCTTCACCGTCACCTCGTCGTTCGCGAGGTCCTGCTCGCCGACGACGACGACCGTCTCGGCGTTTATCGAATCTGCGTAGCCGAGCTGCGCGCCGAAGCTCCGGGACGACACGTCCGTCTCGACGACGTGGCCGCGCTCGCGCAGGTCGCGGGCGACCCGTGCCGCGACGGGCCGGGTGTCGCCGACGGAGAGCACGTAGTAGTCCGTGGCGACCGCCTCCTCGGGCCAGACCCCTGCACGCTGGAGGAGCAGCGGGAGCGTGGAGTTCATCACGCCCGGCGCGACGCCGACCGCGGGCGTCGGCTGGCCGCCGAAGGACTCGATGAGGTCGTCGTAGCGCCCGCCGCCGAAGACGGCGCGGGAGACCTCGCCCGTCGAGTCGAAGCACTCGAAGACGACGCCCGTGTAGTAGTCCAGCCCGCGCGCGGTCGTCAGCGACACGTCACAGAACTCGCGCACGCCGAAGTCCTCGGCCGCGGCGAGCACCGCCTGCAGGTTCGTGACCGCGTCGTGGACCTGCTCGCTCTCCGCCCACTCGGTCAGCGCGTCCAGGTCGTCGTCGCCCGCCAGCAGCAGGTCGTCGAACTCCCGCGCCTGGTCGTACGTGAGCCCGGCCTCGTACAGCAGGTCGAGGTACTCGTTCTCGGCCACCTTCGCCCGCTTGTCCACCGCGCGGATGGCGTTCGTGGTGTCGACGTCCGCGTCGAACTCCCGGAGCAGCCCCCCGAGGATGTCGCGGTGCGAGACGCGGAACTCGAACTCGTCGGCCGTCAGCCCGAAGTTCGTCAGCATGTCCGCCGCGAACGAGAGCACCTCGGCGTCGGCCTCCGGCTCCGCGGAGCCGAAGATGTCGACGTTCGTCTGGTAGAACTCGCGGAACCGCCCCTGCTGGACCTGCTCGTAGCGCCAGAACGGCCGGGTCGAGAACCACTTGATGGGTTTGGAGAGCTCCTGCTGCTTCGCGACGACCATCCGCGCGACCGTCGGTGTCAGTTCCGGGGTGAGCGAGACGTCCCGCCCCCCCTTGTCCTCGAAGGCGTACAGTTCCTCGACGATCTCCTCGCCCGACTTGTCGACGTACATCTCGGTGCGCTCCAGTGCCGGCGTGGAGATTTCTCGGAAACCGTAGCTCCGCGCCGTCTCCTCGACCGTGTCCATGACGGCCCGGTAGGCCGCCATCTCCGCGGGGTAGACGTCACGGAACCCTTTGAGTCCCTCGTACATGGAGCGGGATTCGGCCAGCGCGCGCTTGAAAGCTTCCATCATCGCCTGTCGTCGCTGGATTCGTGTTCCCGAAGTTAGTCCTGGGAACAGCTTGTTCTGTAAACAGCCAGAAAGCCCCGCCAGTCGTGGGATTCGTGGGTGTCGACAACAGCCAGAAAGCTCCGAGGCGCTCGGCTCCCGCGGCTCGTTGCGGTCCTCGTTTCTGCGGTCCTCACGTCGCCGGGGTTCGCCGAGCGCCTCGCCCCTTTCAGTCCCACCCGACAGCACCGCACCTCTAACCTCCCCAACCTCCTGCGGTGCTCGCTGCGCTGCGCTCCTCGTCCCTCGCGCGGATGGCTCGCGGCCTTCGGCACGCTCGCCAGCCGCGCGCCACGTGGAAAATCGAGGAGTCGTCGTTACCGCAGTCCGATTCCGGGCTGGTCGTCGAGGTCGATGTGGCCGCCCGCCCGGACCGGCCCCTCGTAGGGGTCGGAGTCGTCGTCCAGCAGGAGCGAGCCGTCGAGGTCGACGTAGTCACAGAGCGGCGCGAGCTGTGCACCGGCCGAGATGGCCGCGTCGGTCTCGATCATGCAGCCGAGCATCACGTCGAGGCCGTGGGCGCGGGCCGCGTGGACCATCCGGCGGGCCTCGACGAGCCCCCCGCACTTCATCAGCTTGAGGACGGCCACGTCGGCTCGGTCGGCGACGGCGGGAACGTCAGGGAGCGTGACACAGGACTCGTCGACGGCGACGGGGAGCGGGGAGTGCTCGTAGACGTAGCGCAGTCCCTCGGGGTCGGCGGCGGGCACGGGCTGTTCGAGGAACTCCACGTCGTAGTCGGCGAGCCACTCCGCGTTCCTGACTGCGTCCTTCGGCGTCCAGGCCTCGTTGGCGTCGAGCCGCAGCGTGGCGTCCGGTACGGCCTCGGCGACGGCGTCGACCCTCGCGCGGTCGTCGTCGGTGCCGACCTTCACCTTCAGCGTGCCGTAGCCGGCGTCGGCGGCGCGGCGGGCGCGGTCGGCCATCGTCTCCGGGTCGCCGATGCCGACGGTGTAGGACGTGTCGGGGGCGGCGTCGGGGTCGAGCCCCCAGTAGCGCCAGAGCGGGAGGTCGGTGTGGCGGCCGACGAGGTCGTGCAGCGCGATGGAGACCGCACAGCGCGCGGCCGGGTTCCGCCCCAGTTCGTGGGCGAGTTCGCGCTCGACCCGCTCGACCTGGAACGGGTCGTCGACGGCCTCGACGGTGGGACGGAGGCGCTCGATGGCAGCCTCGACGGTGGCCGCGGTCTCGCCGTAGTGCGTGGATGGCGCG
The DNA here is from genome assembly GCF_900103505.1 of Haloarchaeobius iranensis. GTDB lineage: Archaea > Halobacteriota > Halobacteria > Halobacteriales > Natrialbaceae > Haloarchaeobius > Haloarchaeobius iranensis. The sequence continues at coordinate 26,482 of NZ_FNIA01000028.1, read as the reverse complement.
GCCGCGCCGATGCCCTCGTGCCCGCCGTCGGAGATGCGGACGACCACGTTGTCGGTCCGGTCGGTTGAGCCCCGCGAGATGGTGAACGTCTCCGCGAGCTCGAGGGAGACGCGCTCGACGGAGAGGTTCACAGTATCGCCTCCAGCACGTCGCCGGCACCGAAGCGCACGAGGTCCGTCGCGGGCGTGCCAAGCGTGTCCGCGAACTCGTCGACGGCGTCGCGGGCCGCGGCGTCGTCCTCCACGGAGACGGTGTTCAGCGCGCCGGCGACGACGCCCGTCTCGCGGACCGGCGCGGCCAGTTCCTCGTACAGGTCGACGTACGTCTCGACGGGCTGGAGCGGGTAGGACTCGTAGCCGTGAACCGCCTCGCGCCCGGCCTCGTGGCAGAGCACCAGCGAGTCCGGCTGTGCGCCGTGGAGGATACCACAGGTGACAGCCGAGTACGCCGGGTGGGTGATGGAGCCCTGGCCCTCGACGAACAGGTAGTCGTACTCGTCGCCCTTCTCGAGTATCATCGACTCGACCGCGCCCGCGGTGAAGTCACTGACCACGCGGTCGACGGGCACGCCCCAGTTCTCGATCATGATGCCGGTCTGGCCCGTCGGAACCACGGCCGCGTCGTGGCCGGCCGCCCGGGCCGCCTCGCAGAGCTCCATCGTCGCCGTCATCTTCCCGACGGAGCAGTCGGTCCCGACGGTGCAGACGACCTCGGCGTCGACCTCTCCCGCCACCCCGTCGGCGACGGTCAGGTCCGCGGGCGGCCGGCGAACGTCCCAGATGTCGCCGCCGTGGGCCGCGGCCAGCTCGCTGAACTCGTCGTCGTCTTCGAGGAAGTAGTGCAGGCCGGCGACGAGGTCGCAGCCGTTTCGGAGCGCCGTCCGCACGTCGTCGCGCCAGGACTCCTCGAAACCGCCGCCGATGGGCGCGATGCCGACGACCAGCGCGTCACAGTCGGGCGCATCGGCCATCGACGCGACGATGGGGGCATCCTGTACGTCACCGACGAAGTCGCGGACCCGACTGCCGGCGGTGTCGCGGTCGAGCACCGCGACCACCTCGTCGTCGCTGTACCGCAACAGCCCGAGCGCGGTCTTCGCGCGGCCGGGGAACTTCTCGTGGGCGAGGATGGCGATTCGCATGACTCCGGCTTCGCCCGGTGACGGGAAAAGCGTTCTCGGGACGGCAAAGTGGTCGGGTCTGTCGGAGCCTCCGGCTGCCCGCCGGACGGCCCACCCGAGGTCTGCCGGGCCGCTAGAACGTCGACAGCCGGGTGGTGAAGAACTCGTGCAGCGCGGCGTCCAGCCCCCCCGCGCCGCGCTCGCTCACGTCCACGGCCGCGGTCGCCGCGGCCTCGTCGCCGAACTCGTCGACCAACCGTCGGTCGCCGACGACGAACAGCCGGTCGGCGTCCCGCTCGGAGATCGCCGCACGGCACTCCGCGAGGTGGTCCTGGATCTGCTCGTCGCGGATGCGCTCGAACCGACCCTGCGAGAAGCCGCCCTTCGAGTGGTCGCTCTTCACGTCGCTCTCGAACGAGCGCGCGGCCCGCCGCTCGCGGCCGTCGTACTCGCCGATCGCGAACACGTCGGCACGGACGAGGGCGAGGGCGAACGCCCCCGTCGGCTGGCACCACGAGCGGTCGAGCCGGGCCGAATCGCCCCACTCGCAGAACGGCTCGGGCTGGACCGGCGGCTCCAGGACGGCGGAGACGAGGCCGGCGTCGTCGGCGTAGACGAGGCAAGGCGTTGCGCGTTCGACCAGTCGGGCGCGGTCGCCGAGCAGGTCGGCGACGGCGTCGGGCGCGTCCGCGCCGTCCGCGACGGCTGCCGAGACGACGCCCTCGGGCTCCGTCTCGATGGATTCCAGCCGTGCGAGCACCGCGTCGAGTCGCTCGCCGCGGAGGTCGGTCCGGTCGCGGAAGGCGAGGTCGTCGCCGTCGTCCTCGCGGCGGTCGAGCTCGCCCTCCAGCTGGGCGATGCGGTCCTCCAGCCGGTTGACGCGCTCCTCCGCGTCCTGTCTGGCGCTGACGGCGTCCACGCGGCGCTCGGACTCCGCCTCGAGCTGGGCCGACAGGTCCTCGCACTCAGCCTCCAGCTCATCGATGCGCTCCTTCAGCGCCGCACGGCCGAGCAGCTCGTCGAGCATCGTACGCATCCGGGAGAGCCGCGCACTTCTAGGTTGCGCAGTCGCGCCATCCGTCGGAGAAAAGCGGCGGTGGGGGCTCAGATGCCCGTGTTCGGTCCCGCGTCGAACTTGTCGGCCGGCTCGGCCGCGTCGTACCCCGTGAACTGGAGCAGCTGCGAGGCGCGGTCCGCCTTCGCGAGGAACACCTCGGTGAGCTCCGGCGGGTTGGTGATGTCGGTCCGCTCGAGGAGCGACGCCGGTACCGCGAGTGTGTCCGCGGGGACTCCGTCCTCGCCTCGCACGGCCAGGTGGGCCGTGTCCAGTTTCATCACCAGCGGGCTGTCGACCCGGGTGACGCCGCTCCCGTCGTGGTAGAGTTGTTCGGCGACGCGCTCGTGCTGCTCGCGTTGCATCACTGGCTCGTCGCCCTCGGACGGCGTGACGTACAACCGCCCGAAGTAGTAGCTAGTCGAGAACTCTTCGAACATACTGTGCACTTGTATGAAAGACATTGACACGCAAAAGGCTACCGGGCAGCACTTATGTTGGACCACAAATCGACCGACTGCAACCGGGAAAACGGTTCTGAACGGTCGCGCTCCCGCGGGTGAACCGTCCGAACGGTGGTAGAGGTTTTTAGGGTAGTCAGTCCTAGGCCACGGTGATGAAGCGTACACTCGCTGTACTGGCCTGCGTCATGCTTACCGTCGCAGCCCTCCCCGTGGCGGTCGCGGACCGCCCTGCCCCCGCGCCGGTGGGCGACGCAGCGACCGCTGATACGCCAACCCAGCCGGGGAACAACAACTCCTCGAACCGGTCGATGGGCGGTGCCTTCTCCACGTTCACGCAGTCCGCTGCCGCCGACGCCGACGCCGAGGTCGAGGGCGGCATGTGGACCGCCGCCTGGAACGGCTCCGGCGACAACGCGACCCGAACCCAGCTCGTCGAGGGTCGCACGAACGCCCTCGAAGCACGACTCGAGGCACTCCAGGAGCAGCGCCAACGGCTGCAAGAGCGCCGTGACGACATGAGCCGCGTGGCCTACCGCGCGCAGCTGGCGTCGCTGACCAGCCGGCTCGCCGCGCTCGGCTCCGCGGTGAACCAGACCGAAGATGCCGCCCGCGAGGTCGGCGTGAACACCACCGAGCTCGACCACATCCGCCGGAACGCGAGCGAGCTCGCCGGCCCCGAAGTCGCGGAGATGGCCCGCGAACTCGGCGGGGGCGGCCCGCCCGAGGACGTGCCCGGCCTCGACCGGGACGACTGCGAGGCGGAACGGCCGAACTGCGGGAACGAGACCGGTCCCGGCGCGGGCAGCCCGGGTGACGGCCCCGGTCAGGGCGAGGAGAACCGCGGGAACACCTCCGACGGTCCGGGAAACGGGCCTGGCGGTCCTGACGACGGCCCCGGCGGTGAGAACGGCTCCGACGACGGCCCCGGCGCCGGTCCTGGCGGCAACGGCGGCAACGGCGGCAACGGCGGCAACGGCGGCAACGGCGGCAACGGCGGCCCGGACGACGGTATCTACGGCGACGACACCGTCCTCCTCGAGCCGATTCGGCAGACTCCGACCTGAACGACGGCGGCCGGACCGGAGGGGTGACGCTTTTACGCGCTAATCGCCAAGGCACAGTTAGATGGACTCAGCGGCGTTGCTCGACCTGCTCGGAAACGAGAACAGACGGCGCATCCTGCGCCTGCTCGCTCGGAAACCGTGCTACGTCACCGAAATCAGCGAGTACCTGGGGGTCAGCCCGAAGGCGGTCATCGAACACCTCCGGAAGCTCGAGGACGCCGGGCTCATCGAGAGCCACACCGACGACCAGCGCCGGAAGTACTTCCACATCGCCCGCAACCTCAGACTCGAAGTCAACGTCTCCCCCTACGCCTTCGCCACCAAGAGCGCCTACCCCGCCTCGAAGAGCCTCGATATGACGACCTGCCGGCACCTCAAGCTCGACGTGCAGTACTCCGAAGAGGGCGAGGACACGAACGACCTCGTCGCTGACCTCTCCCGGCTGGAGGAGCTCGAGAACGAGCTCTCGATGGCACAGCGGTGGGTCCAGGGCCGCATGACCGACGTGCTCGACCGCATCACGGACACGGTCGGTGCCGGCAGCGACAGCCGGCTCTACGCCGACGTGCTGCTCGCGGTGCGTTCCGAGCCCAGGTCCGCGGTCGAGATCGCGAACAGCGTCGACGCACCGCCGGGAATGGTCGAGGACGTCCTCGCGGACCTGCAGGACAACGACCTCGTCCGCTACGGCACCGACGGCTGGCAGCTCGCCGACTGACTACCAGCTCAGGTCGTCCTCGAACTCGTCGGGGTCGCTCGTGAGCCCCGTCCGCAGGTCGGACCCGAAGTAGTACCCGACGAGCGCGCCGACCAGCCCGAGGCCCGCGCCGAACGCGAGCAGCAACTGACCGTTCGCGAACGCGATGAACCGCAGGCTGGTCAGCACGGTCGTCACCAGTCCTACACCAGCGCCCGCCAGCGCCGTCTCCGGGTACCGACCCGTCGACGTGCCGAGGCCGTACAGGAACGCCGCGCCGACGAGCCCCGCCCAGCTCGCGAGCCCACCGAGGACGGGGACGAACCCCCCGCCGACGTAGCCGACCGTCAACAGGAGCGTCGCCAGCAGGAACGACTTCGGGTTGAAGTAGCCCCGCCAGCCCTCGCCCTCGGATTCTGACTGCTGGGACTGCTCGGCCTGCGTCGACGACGAATCGGACCCGAAGCCGAGGTCGAACCCGCCGTCGTCGTCGGTCGTAGCGGGCTCGCGTCGGGTGGACTGCTCGGACTCCGACTCGGGGGCGCTCTCGCCCCCGCCGTCGAGATCCGAGAGGAGGTTGTCCGTCTCTGCGAGGAGCTCGTCCGTCGACTTGTCGACGGTCTTCTCCTCCGAGCCGTCTGCCATGGGTAGACGTATCGGGTGTCCGAACAAGAGCCTTTTCGTCGGCACGGCGACCGTTCGCCCGGTCACAGGCCCGAGCACCGGGCCCCGGAGCGCAGCACGGACAGCGCGCGTGCCGGCCTCGGAGGTCGGACCGGCCCGGTTGACGCCGCCCCGACTTCCGTAGCCGAACGACTTTTAGCCTATCCGACCATAGGCGGAGTAGCGAGCTTTTATGAATGGAAACACTCCGTACGCTGGTCTTCCGGGCAGCACGCAGGCAGGGAAGCGTGCGTCCGCCGACGTGCCAGAGCTCACGGCGGAACAGAAGCGGCGGCTCCGCGCGGACGTCTCCCGCATCGCCGCTCTGACCCGGGAGTTCCTCCCCGACGAGTACGTCGTCGACGGCGACATCTCCAACGGCGTCGGCGGCCCGCAGGCGACCGTCGCCGTCCAGCCGCCGGTCGGCAACCCCATCAGCGCGGGCTTCACGCCGGACGTCGACGAGTTCGGTGACGAGGACCTCATCGACCCCGAGGACCAGGCGGAGGTCGCCCGCGGACTGGCGGCCTCGGCCGCGCTCCAGGTGAAACACGCCATCTCCGACTCCGTGTCGCAGACGGCGCGCTAGCGGGTCGAAGCGACAGTTTTACTCCGGACGGCCGACTCGTCGGCGGTCCATGCCACCCATCCAGACGACGGTCCTCGGCATCCTCGAACGCGACGGCGAGTACCTCCTCCAGCGACTCACCGACCCCGGCGAGGGCGCGTTCTACCGCCCCATCGGCGGCGGCATCGAGTTCGGCGAGGAGAGCGGCGCGGCGCTGGAGCGCGAGTTCCGCGAGGAGCTGGACGTCGAGATCACCGCGGGCCCGACGCTCGGCACCATCGAGAACCGGTTCAGCTGGGACGGCGAGCCCGACCACGAGCTCGTCGTGCTCCGCGCCGCGGAGTTCGCTGACGAGTCGCTGTACGAGCGCGAGACGTTCTCCGGCGTCGACAACGGCGGCGCAGTCGAGTACGACGCGGGCTGGTTCGACCTCGAATCGGTGCAGGATGGACCGGAACCGCTGTATCCCGAGGGACTGGTCACCCTGCTTGACGGCGACGGCGACGGTGCGGGCCACGTCGCCGAGCCCTGAGCCGCCTCAACGGTCGTCGGGCACCAGATAGTCGAGCGTCTCCGCCACGACCGTCGTCCGGTTCTCGTTGAACGAGTGGTCCTCGCCCGGAATCGTCCGCAGCTCCGCGTCCGCGAGCGCATCGACCAGCGCGTCGGCGTCGTCGGCCGAGACGACCTCGTCCTCGTCGCCGCGGAGGATCCGGACGGGTGCGTCGACGCCAGCCACGTCCCCGGCGCCGATGCGGAGGTCCTCGACCTCGCCGAGCGGCGTGTCGTAGTGCGCCGCGAAGTTCGGCCCCTCGGCGAGCCGCACCGCCGGTGCCCAGCCGAGCACGCGCTCGAACGCGTCCAGGTCGCGCGTGAGCCCGATGCGCCCGCCGAAGCTCTTCGCGAGCAGGAACAGCCGGTCGTAGCCGCGCTCGTGCACGTCGGTGATTGCAGCGTCGAGCTCGGCGTGGAACTCCGCGAACGACTTCGCGCGCAGTTCGTCGGCGTCGGTCCACGTCTCGAAGCGATAGGTGGCGACGTGCTCCTGTGCGAGTTCGTACGCCGTGATGTCGAAGATATCGCCGAAGGGACCGTGGCCGCCCCCGGGGAGGACGACGACGCAGGTGTGGGTGTCGCCGTCCTCCGGTGTGTTCAGGCGGGCGTCGTACGTCTCGCCGTCGACCTCGAGTTCGAGGACGGATATGGCCATGATACGGCGTCAGCCCGTCACAGAAAAAGGATTGGGGTGGTGTGACCCCGGCTCACTTCCCCCAGAAGGGGTCCCGCTTGCGCTGCTTCTCCAGGTACATCGACAGCGCCTCGCGCTCGTCCATCGGAATCTCCTCCTTGAGCTCCTGCTCCAGTATCTTCGCGTGCTTCTCGGGGAGCTCGATCCAGAGCTCGTCGCCCTCCACGATCTGCCGGCCGACGGTGGGGCCGTCGATGGCGACCGAGACACGGTTGCCGGCGCGGGCCTCGTCGACGTCCTCGCCCTGCTCCTGGATGCCCTTGAGTTCGCCGACGCGCTTGGCGTCGTTGCCGTCGAACTTCACGACGTGCTGGTTCTTCTTGACGGTGCCCGAGAGTATCTCGACGCCGACGACGGCGGGGTCGTTCTGGCGGAACGTGTGGTCGTCGAGGATCTGGAAGCGGGCGGGGCGGGCGATGTTCTCCAGGACAGTGTCCTGCTGGGACTGCCGCTGGTCCTCGACGAACGTGTCGTACTCCTCGACGAGCTGGTAGATGACGTCGTCGGTGTATATCTTCACGTCCTCGACGTCGGCGCGGTCCTCCGCGTCGCCGAGCACGTCGACGTTGAAGCCGAGGATGGCGCGGTGGAGCTCGTCCTCGGCGGTGGAGGCGACGGCCACGTCGCGCGGGGCGATGTCGCCGACCTCGGCGCGGACGATCGGTATCTCGGCCTCCGAGAGCGCGTCGGCCATGGCCTCGAGCGAGCCGAGCGTGTCCGCCTTGACGACGACGCCGTCCTCCTCGGTGTCGACGGCGACCTCCGCGAGTTCGGCGCGGACCTCCTCGATGACCGCGTCGAGGTCGCGGTCGCCGACGACCCGGATTGGCGCGCCGGCCATCGCCTCGTCGAGGTCGGGTGCGGCGACCTTGATACCGGCCGCGGCACCGACGCTGTCGACCTGCTCGAAGCGGCTCTCGGTGCGGATCTCGGCGAGCGGACGGGGCTGGAGCAGCGCGCGCACGTCGGTGACGATGGGCTTGTTCTCCCCGCCGACGACGATGGTGTCGTCCTCGTGGATGGTGCCGTCGTAGAGCACGATGTCGACGGTGGTGCCGAAGCCGCGCTCCTCCTTCACCTCGAGGACGGTCCCGACGCCGGGGCCGTCGACGTCGATGGCCATCTCCTCCTTCATGTACCGCTGGGAGAGCCCCATCATGACAGCGAGGAGGTCCGGGACTCCCTCGCCGGTCATCGCGGAGACGGGGACGACACCGATGTTGTTCTGGAAGTCCTGGACACGCCAGTACATGTCGGCGGAGAAGCCCTGGTCGGAGAGCTCGCCGATGATGGAGTAGAGCCGGTCGTCGACGTCGCCGCGGACGCGGTCGGACTGGGCGTCGTAGGACGGCTTGATGGGGCTGTCCTCGTTGGGGTTCCAGCCCGGCACGGTGTCGACCTTGTTGGCGGCGACGATGAACGGCGTCTGGGTGTTCTGCAGGATGTTGATGGCCTCCAGGGTCTGGGGCTGGAAGCCGTCGTTGACGTCGACGACGAGGACGGCGATGTCGGCGAGGGCACCGCCGCGGGAGCGCAGGGTGGTGAAGGAGTGGTGGCCGGGGGTGTCGATGAACAGCAGTCCGGGCAGGTCGAAGTCGTCGGGGTCGACCAGTTCGCCCGCCATGTCGGAGACCACGTCGAGCGGGACGGCGGTCGCGCCGATGTGCTGGGTGATGGCCCCCGCCTCGCCCTCGATGACCGCCGAGCCGCGGATCTTGTCGAGCAGGCTGGTCTTGCCGTGGTCGACGTGGCCCAGCACCGCGACGATGGGGGTTCGAAGTGCGTCCGCCGATGTGTCCGTGGGGGTTGTATCCGAGTCCGACATGAGTGCCACCCTGAAGAAGTGTTGTCTAAATCTTCGCAGGACGGCGTATAACTCCACCGTTCCGCCGCGACCGGAGGAACGGTTCACACGGATGGTTCATGTACCCCGGGCACCCAGCGTCGGGTATGCCCAGTCTCGGCGACCACTACCGACCGGCCGGCGAGGACGCCCCCGTCTACCGAGTCGTCGGCGTCACCGACGAGGTGGCGCTGCTCCGGGTCACCGACGATGCGGGCCGACGGACGAGCACCGGCGACCTTCGTCACGTGGCCGCGGACCGGCTCGACGCCGAGTTCGAGGTCGCGACCGACCCGGATGCCGGCTTCCAGCCCGTCGCCGGCCTCCGCAACGCACTCACCGGTATCTACTGGCAGTTCCGTCGCTTCCTGTGACGGCCGGCCCACGGTTCCGGAGCGTCAGCCGTCCGTCGGACCGTCCCCGTGGCGTTTATTACCGGTCGTGGGAAAAGGCCATAGTATGCCAGACGTACTCGCGGAGAACCTGTCGGACAAGAACGTGATGGGTTCAGACGGCACCGAACTCGGCATCGTGTACAACATCACGATGGACCTGAAGAGCGGCGAACTCCACCATCTCCTCGTCGACCCGCACGAGGACACACCGACGCGCAGCGTCTCCTACGAGCGAGACGAGGGCGGTCGGTTCCGCATCCCCGTCGGACACGTCCAGGCCGTGAAGGATTACATCGTCGTCGAACGCTAGATGTACGTTCTCGATTCCTCCGCGTTCATCAACGAGTACCACACGTCCAACGACACCGCCACCATCCCGATGGTGCGGGACGAACTGGAAGGGGAGAGCGTCTACCGCTACGACGCCATGGAGGGCGCGGGCATGCACATCCACATCCCCGACACCGAGACGACCGAGCGGGTGCGCCGCGCCGCCCGCGAGACGGGCGACCTCTCGGTGCTCTCGGACACCGACGTCCGCCTCGTCGCCGCCACGTTCGAGCTCGACGGCACGCTCGTCACCGACGACTACGCGATGCAGAACGTCGCCGAGAAGCTCAACGTCGCCGTCGAGGTCATCGCCCGCGACGGCATCGACGAGCGCCGTGACTGGCTGTTCCAGTGCCAGGGCTGTGGCCGCGAGTTCGACGAACAGAAGGACCGCTGCCCCATCTGCGGGAGCCCGCTCTCCCGCAAGAACCCCTCGAACTCCTAGTCGTCGGTCTGTTCGAGGCCGCGCTCGATCAGCTGCCTGAGGACGGCCTGCTCGGTGAGGTCGTACTCGCGGGCGAGTCGCTCGATGCGCTCGCTCACGTCGTCCTCGCAGACGACCGCGTAGCGCTTTGGCATCCCCCGGTGCTACCACGGGTAGGTCGAAAAACCTTCGTCAGACGCCCGTACGACACGTCAGAACAGCCAGGCCAGCGCCTCGGTCCCACCGCTCCCGCCGCCGGCGTACGTGGAGTAGAACGAGAGCACGTTGTAGCTCCCGTGGATGACCGCCGGCACGACCACGTTCTCGGTGCGGGCGTACACGCCACCGAGCACGAGCGAGAGGACGAAGATGGCGGCGAGCGTCGTCGCGACTCCGCCGAGGCTCGCACCGCCGGCGGAGTACGCCGGGATGTGCACCAGCGAGAAGATGACGCTTGCGAGCACCACCGCTCTCGGCTTCCCGACGGAGTCGTACAGCGACTTCTGGATGACGTTACGGTACAGCAGCTCCTCGCCGGGGCCGACGACGAGCAACTGGGCGACGAGCACCAGCAGTATCACCTGCGGCGTGGCGTTGATGATGGAGTCCGTGCTGCTGTGTTCGGCCGGCGAGAGCCCGAGCAGGTCGAACAGCGAGACGACGGCGAGGAAGCCCAGGATGAGGATGACGAACCCGCCGAGCGTCCACGCGACGTCCCGCAGCGACGGTAGTTCGACGTCGATGAACGACCAGTCCCGGCCGGAGTTCTGCAGGTACGCCGTGGCGACGGCGAGCGTCCCCAGACCGAGGCTCAGGAACGAGATGAGCTGGACCTCGAGTCCGCCCTCCGGGACCGGGCCGAGCACGGCGATGGTGGCGACGTAGAGGACGAGCTGGATGACGAACAGCAGGGCGAGGCTGCCGAAGCCGAGCAGGAGGAACCGGACGAACGTTTTGAAGATGTCGACGGGGGAGGCGTCGTCCCGTGGCGGCGAGCCCCCGCGACGGTCGACGTAGCTCTCGTCCATGCCCGTGGCTATCGGCGCGAGCGATATAGGCCCTCTGCTACTCGATGCGGAGCGTGCGCTTTGCGTCGACCGCGTCCGCCTCCGGGAAGTCGCCGCCGCCGAGCAGGCCACGGGCCGCGTTCTTCCCCCACTCCACGGCCGGCTGGACGAACGTGTCGACGCCGTACAGCTCGCCGGCGAGCACGCAGGCGGCCTCCATCGCGTACAGCAGCTCGCCGAGCCCGCGCTCGTCCACGCGGTCGATCTCGACCCGGACGTTCGGCCGGCCCGCCGCCGCGAGGCTGGCCTCCGTCGCCTCGAACTCCGCGTCGAGGAGGTCGCCCAGCCCCGTCCCGCCGAGGTACGACAGCGCCTCGAACTCCGTCTCCGGGATGGCGCGGTCCGCGCGCTCGCGCGGCCGGACGAACGTCACCATCTTGTCCCGGGGACCCGCCCGGTAGAGCTGGAGCTGGGAGTGCTGGTCCGTCGCGCCGAGCGCCCGCGCCGGCGTCTGGCCGAGCCCGTCCTTGCCCAGGCTCTCGGCCCAGAGCTGGGCGAACCACTCCGCGAACGTCTCCAGCGACTCCGCGTAGGGCAGCATCGCGTTCACGCTCGCCCCGCGCACGTCCAGCGCGTAGCAGATGGCACCGTACGCGTAGGCCGGCGAGTCGAACAGCGAGTCCGAGAGTCGCTCGCGCTGGTCGGCCGCTCCCGCGACGAGCGCATCGAGGTCGTGGCCCTGGATGGCCGCACACGCCAGCCCGACCGTCGAGAGCGCCGAGAACCGCCCCGGAACGCCGTCCGGAACGGGCAGCGACGGCAGGTCGTGTCTGTCCGCCAGCTCGCGGAGGGGGCCGGACTCGCCGGTCGTGACGAACGTCCGGTCGGTCCAGTCCACGCCCGCGTCCGCCATCGCGTCCCGGACCACGAGGAAGTTCGCCAGCGTCTCCGCCGTCGTCCCCGACCGCGACACCACGTTCACCGTCGTCGAGGCGAGCGGCAGGTCGGCGAGCAGGGTCGTCACCTGCTCCGGGTCGACGTTGTCGAGGAAGTACGCCTCGACATCCGAGTCGAGCGCGTCCGCGATGGTCGCCGCACCCAGCGCGCTCCCGCCGATGCCGACGGTCAGCACCGCCTCGCTGTCCGAGAACGGCTCGACCGCCGCCGCGATGGCGTCCGTGTCGACCGTCTCCGGGAGCGCCAGCGCCGCGTAGCCGTGCTCCCGCGCCTCGATGCCCGCCTCGATTCGCTCGTGTGCCCCCGCGACCCGCTCGTCGAGGCGCTCCAGGTTCTCTCGAGAGATGCCCGGCGACGCCTCGGCGGCCAGCGCGTTGCCCAGGTCCACGTTCATACCTGTGGCGTCGACGGTTCGAGTGAAAGGCGTTCCTATCGCTGCCGTGTGCGACTGACCGCAACGGTAGAAGAACCGGCCCGTACGGCGCGCGGCTGGCGAGACGTTCGACGGCAGCGGCCGACGCAAGGACCGCAGGTACGAGGACCGCAGCGGGGCCCCCGAGTCGAACGGCTCGGGGCTTTCTGGCTACCGTCGGAACTAGCTCACGTAATACTGTACCTCGAAACGAGAGCCATAGACACCCAGTTCGGTCACAGAATCGGCTCGGACTCCCCGTACACCGCCAGCACCACCGCAGTCGTGTACGTCCCCGGCTCTACGGACGCGCTCTCCACTCGAACGTGCGGGTCGTCGAACGTCCAGTCCCGCAGCGACTCGCCGGCCGCCAGCCCGCGCCGTACGCGCTCGGAGATGTCGCCCTCGTCGGTGGGGCCGGCGGCCTCGTAGAACAGTCCACCATCGGGTGAGGTTGCCCACGCCAGGCCCGCGGAGACGTGGCCTGGTTCTGTCGCGGTGGCGCAGGCTTCGACGACGGTGAGGCGGTTCCCGACGGGGCCGAGGTCGGGGGCGGTGCCGGCGAGTTCGACGGTCGCCTCGGCAGGGACGACGGAGGAGACGCCGACGAGGTTGTAGTTCTCGACGCCGGCGTCCGCGAGGGCCGCATCGTAGGCGGCCATCTCTGTCGGGCCGGTGGCGTGGCCCCAGACGATACGGATTGGCTCCATGGTCGAGCGAGTCGGCGCGGGAGAAAGGAAGTTGCGGTTCGCGGTCCCGGAGCCCGCGGGTCGGCGTGCCGTTCAGTAGTGGTACGTCGCGTGACCGGCCGAGGGCACGAACTCGCCGCCGTCGTCGGCCTCGATCTTCTCCAGGGCCTCGACGAAGTCCTGCTTGCGGACCTCGGTGCGGCCGTCGCGGATGGCGAACATGCCGGCCTCTGTGGCGACGCTCGCGATCTCCGCGCCGGAGTAGCCCGCCGTCTCCTCGGCGAGGTCGGCGAAGGTCACGTCGTCCGCGATGTTCATCTGCTCGGTGTGTATCTCGAAGATGCGCTCGCGGCCCTCGGCGTCCGGCTCGGGCACCTCGATGAGGCGGTCGAACCGGCCCGGACGGAGGATGGCGCGGTCGAGCATGTCGAAGCGGTTGGTGGCCGCGATGATGCGGATGTTCCCGCGAGCCTCGAAGCCGTCCATCTCGGAGAGCAGCTGCATCATCGTCCGCTGGACCTCGGCGTCGCCGGAGGTCTTGGACTCGGTCCGCTTGGCCGCGATGGCGTCTATCTCGTCGATGAAGATGATAGCGGGCTCGCGCTCGGAGGCGAGCTCGAACAGGTCACGGACCAGCCGGGAGCCCTCGCCGATGAACTTGCGGACCAGCTCGGAGCCGGCCATCTTGATGAACGTGGCGTCGGTCTCGTTGGCGACGGCCTTGGCGAGCATCGTCTTCCCCGTCCCCGGCGGGCCGTGCAGCAGCACGCCCGACGGCGGGTCGATGCCGACGGTGTCGAACTTCTCGGGGTTGACGAGCGGCTCCTCGACGGCCTCACGGACCTCGCGGACCTGCTCGTCGATACCGCCGATGTCGGCGTACTCGACCGCCGGACTCTCGTCGACCTCCATCGCCTGCGCACGGGCGTCGGTCTCGCTCGCGAGGATGCTCTGGACCGAGAACGAGTCGTTGACCGCGACGCGGTCGCCGGCCTGCAGCTCCTCGCCCATCCGACGAGAGACGTCGGTGAGCACCTCCTGGTTGTTGCCGTGTTGCTTGACCACGGCTTCCTGTGTCTCCTCGTCGATCTCCTCGACGGTCGCGATGTAGAGCGAGGACGTCTTCAGCGCCTCGTTCTCCCGCTCCGTCTGGTCGACCTCGTCTTTCAGCTCGTCGCGGCGCTCGTGTGCAGCCTCCAGCTGGCTGGAGAGCTTCGCGTGCACTTCGGTGACGTCTGCGAAGTGCTCGCGGAGCGCGGAGAGCCGCTCTTCCTCCGACATGTCCGGGTCGAGGTCTAACCGCGGACGGTCGGGCAGCGAAGGACTCCGGGACATGAATTATCGGTCGGTAGGCGATGGGCGTAAAATAGCCTTTGGGTTGGGGAGAGACCCCGAGTGCAGAAGGTTCATAGTCGTCGGTCGTCAGCGCGGCTCGACCACCTGTTTCATCGTCGGGTGCGCCGGAGGCGCACCACTCCTCGAAAAAGCTGGGCGAAAAAGGCGACCGCTCGCTGCGCTTGCGGTCGTACAGGAAACCGTGTTACCGCACCGCTACCGCACCGCCACCGCATCGCAACCGCGCTACTCTCCCACCAGTTCCTCGTACTGCGCACCCGTCTGCTTCAGCGTCTCCGTGGAGTAGAGTCGTTCGTGGTCGACAGGGAGGTACTCCGTGGCGAGTTCGTCGACCTTCTCGTCGACGGCGTCGGGGTCGCGGCCGTGGATCATCGTGAACAGGTTGTACGGCCAGTCCTGTTCGGGCCGCCGGGGCCGGTGGTAGCAGAGCGTGACGTAGGGGAGTTCGCCCACCGCCAGCCCGCGCTCGTCGAGTTCGTCGTCGGGCACGTCCCAGACGACCATGCAGTTGTTCGAGAAGCCGGTGACGACGTGGTTGACGATGCAGCCCACGCGCTTGATGCAGCCGTTCTCGCGGAGGCGCTCGACCCCATCGAGCACCATCTCGACGGTCACGTCATCGTCCAGTTTCGGGGCTATCTCGGCCGCGATGTCGCGGTACGCCGTCTCCGAGAGCGGGAAGCCCGACTGGATGGCCAGCAGGAGTTCCGCGTCGAACCGCGAGAGGTCGCCCGTCGCGTTCTCGGAGATGCGCGTCGCGGAGACCTCAGTGGACTCGACGGACTCCCGGGCGAACCGGTCGGTGTTCACGACCGGGAACTCCAGGTCGATGTAGTAATCCGTGAGCATCGGGAGGTTGAGGACTTCACAGCCCGTCCCCTTCTCGATCTCGTCGAGGATGCGGTTCCGCGTCTCCCGCGAGCCCGCGGTCACGACGAACCACATGTTCCACTCGTGGTCGCGCCGGTAGTTGTGGTTCACCTGCCGGTAGCCGTTGATTATCTCGGCGACCTCGTCGAAGCGGTCCGCGGGTGCCTTGACCGCCGCGAGCGTCGACGACCCGATGACCGGCGGGTTCAGCACCGCGCCGAACCGCCGGAACACCCCCTCGTCGCGGAGTCGCTGCACGCGCTCGAACGCCTCGTGCTCGGTGACACCCAGCTCCTCGCCGACGACGCGGAACGGGCGTTCGGCAACCGGAAAGCCCGACTGGTAGCCGTCGATGAGGCGGGCGTCGACCTCGTCTACCTCCTCGCGCCAGTCGCCCGACTGCGTGTTCATCGTCGGCGCTAGGGACCTGTGCAAGGTACGTGTTTCGAACGCCGACGGTCGCCGCCGATTCCGGCCGGACCGGCTCCCAGGGCCTGGGAACGGACCGGGCGACTTTTCCTCGGACCGTTCTAACGGCCGGACATGGCACAAGCGACCCGCGAGTACGGCGAGTGGCCCCTCAAGCGACTGATGACGGAAGTCGTCGGCTCCGGCCACAAGTCCGCGGAGGACATGGACCGCGGACAGGCCCGCGAGGCGTTCCAGCGCATCCTCGGCGGCGAGCCCGACCCCACCACGCTTGGGGCCTTCTGGCTGGCGAACCGCTGGAAGCGCAACAACCCCGAGGAGCTGGCGGCGTACACCGACGTGATGCGCGAGGAGAGCGTCGTCACGGCCGAACCCGATGCCGACCCCGTCGACTGCGGGGCGAACTACGACGGCAAGGGCCGGTCGGCCATCTTCGGCGTCGCCGCGGGCATCGTCGCCGCCGCCGCTGGCACACCGGTCGTCGCCCACAGCGGCGACCGCGTCCCCACGCAGAAGCAGGACGCCTACAAGCACGTGCTCGACGAGCTCGGCGTCCGCACCGAGCTCTCGCCCGAAGAGAGTGCTGACATGGTCGACGAGACCGGCTTCGGCTTCTACTACCAGCCCGCGTTCAACCCGGGCATCGACGAGCTGTTCGACCGCCGCGACCGGATGGGCGTCCGGACGTTCGTCAACACCGTCGAGACGTTCGCGAACCCGGCCAACGCCGAGGTCCACCTCGGCTCGTTCTATCACCTCGCGTTCGCGAAGAAGACCTGCAACACGTTCGCCGCGAGCGAGGAGCTCGACGTCGAGAAGGTCGTCATGTTCCAGGGCATGGAGGGCTACGACGACATCCGCCCCGGCTACACGAAGGTCGCGGAGTGGCACGAGGGTGACGACGCGGTCGACGACTACGAGATCGAGACCGCCGAGTACGGCATGGACTTCGAGGAGGACGACCTCGGAGTCGACGACGTGGCCGCCGACTCGGCCGCCATCACCGAGGCGGTCATCGCCGGCGAGCGCGACGACCAGTTCGCCGACGCCGTCGCGCTCAACGCCGCGTTCCGGATGTACGCCCGCGACGACGTCGACTCGCTGGACGACGGCCTCGAACTCGCCCGCGAAACCATCGCGTCGGGCGACGCCGCCGCCGTGCTCGCGGAGCTCCGCGAGTTCTGATCGCGGCTCCCCTTCTCACTCCGTCGAGCCGTTCCCCGGTGTCCGTTCGACGACGGCGTCGGTTCCGGGCACGGTGCCGTGTCGCGTCTCGAAGTCGGTGTCTCCGGCCTCCCGGACCGTCCAGCCGTCGGCGAACGCCGTCCGGACGTCGTCGTGCGAGACCGGTGTCGGCCCGGCATCGTCGGGCGCGGCAGGCCCGAAAGCCACGAGGAAGACCCGGCCACCCTCGGCGAGCACGTCGGCCAGGGCGTCGACGTACCGCTCGCGGTCTTCACCGGCGTACACGTGGAACATCCCGCTGTCGACGACCGCGTCGAACGGGCCGTCGACGGCGTCGAGCTCGCGCACGTCGTCGACGTGGAAGGTCACGTCGACATCGTGCTCGTCGGCCTTCGCCCGGGCACGACCGACGGCGTTCTCGGAGACGTCGACGCCGACCACGTCGTGGCCGTGGCTCGCGAAGTGGACGGCGTGGGTCCCGGTCCCGCAGCCGGGGTCGAGCACGCGCCAGCGCTCCGTGCGGTCCGCGACGCCAGCGAGCGCCGGCTGTGGTTCGCCCGTGTCCCACGGAGCCGTGTCGCGCTCGTACGCCTCGTCCCACCAGGCCGCGGTGTCGTCGTCTGACATGGGGTCTGACCGAGTGGGCGGCCCGTAATCACGATTGTGATTCCCCGCCGTCTGACGGGAGCTTTTCTCCCCGGCGGTCGAAGCGACGGTATGGACGCACGCCCACCGTATGCCGCCGACCACGAGTTCGTCGACGCCGCCGTCGAGACGCTGGAAGCGAGGTTCGACCCCGACCGACACCGCGTCGCGTCCGCGCTCCGCACCGAGGACGGCACCGTCTACACCGCGGTGAACCTCGAATCGAGCGTCGACCAGGCGACCGTCCACTGCGAGCCGGTGACGCTCGAGAACGCGCTCGCCGACGGCCACGACTCGTTCGACTGCTCGGTCGCGGTGCGCTTCCGGGAGAACGACCCGGCGAACGAGCCGGTCGTCATCTCGGCCTGCGGGGTCTGCCGGGAGCTGCTGTACGATTACGGCCCGACGCTCGACGTGCTCGTCAGGCTGGACGGTGAGCTGCGGAAGGTCGCGCTCTCCGAACTGCTGCCCGCGCGAGCCTGAGCACTACTCCGCGACCGGGATGGCGACGCTGACGAGCCGGTCGCCGCCCTTCACCGTCGCCTCGCGGGTGATGGCGTAGCAGATGCCGTCGCGGGTGCACTCGACGCGCTGGAGCACCTCGTACGTCGACGGGTGGTAGACGTGCCCGAGGTGGTCGCCGGTCTCGACACGCTGTCCGAGCTCCAGCGACGGGTTCGGTCGGAACAGCCCCGACTCCTCCGCGTCGACGCGGCCGAGGTGGTTCCGGGCGACCTGGGGCGACTCGCCGGCGATGACCTGCCCGTCGAGCACGCCGAGGTGACGGAGCACGTTCAGCATGCCGCGGACACCCGTCGTGACCGCGTCCTCGACGATCTGCTTGTTGTGGGCGAGTTCGGGCGTGATGGCCGGGATGCCCTCGACCGAGGCGGCGACCCGGAGCTTGCCGTCGAACCCCCGCCGGTGCCAGGTCTCCGGGGCATCCTCGCCCGATGGCTCGGCGAGCAACAGGTCGGTGCCGAACGCCTCGGCGAGCCCGCGCGAGCGGTCGTCGCCCTGCGTGAACACGGTGTGGGTGAGCATCGAGGGGCTGCCGGTGTGGAGGTCGACGATGACGTCGGCCTCGCCCGCGTACGTCCAGAGCGCCGCCGCCATTCGCTGGTGGAGGCTCCCGTCGGCCTCGCCCGGCCACACGCGGTTCATGTTCGGGTTCACCGAGTCGAGCGCCTCCGGCGTGGTGTAGGAGATGCGGTCGAACGTGAGCGGGTTCGCGACCGGTACCGCGACCAGCTCGCCGGCGAGGTCGGTCGTCGGGAGCTCGTCGTGCAGCCGGCGGAGGACCTCGGTGCCGTTTATCTCGCGGCCGTGCTGGGCCGCCTGCACGTACACCGTCGGTCCGTCCTCCGGGCCCTCGTAGCTGTGAACGGTCGTCGTGACCTCGACGCCGGACGGGAGTCTGGCCAGTGTCACGCGCTCGCGTCGGTGACGCGCCGAGCGGGTCATTCGTTCGAAGTTTTCGGCCCGGTCGTTATTGAATCCATGGGGGTGACGAGTCGCCGACGGGACGGCGCAGGCACAGCCGCAACGGCTCGCCGTCGACGTATCCACAACGTTTTCCCGAGTGCGCTCCTCGGTGGAGATATGAGTCTGACTGCAACCATCCGCACGAACCACGGCGACATCGAGGTCGAGCTGTACGACGAGCGCGTCCCGAACACCGTCGAGAACTTCGTCAACCTCGCGAAGCACGAGCCGGCCGCGAACGACGAGCCGGCGGTCGAGACGCCGACGTGGGAGGACCCCGAGTCGGGCGAGACACGCGGCGACTCGCTGTACGCCGGCGTGCCGTTCCACCGCGTCATCGGCGACTTCATGATCCAGGGCGGCGACCCGACCGGCACCGGCCGCGGCGGCCCCGGCTACGAGTTCGAGGACGAGTTCCACGACGACCTGGGCCACGACGGCCCCGGCGTGCTCTCGATGGCGAACTCCGGCCCGAACACGAACGGCAGCCAGTTCTTCATCACCCTCGACGCCCAGCCGCACCTCGACGGCAAGCACGCCGTCTTCGGCAAGGTCAGCGACGGCATGGACGTCGTCGAGACCATCGGCTCGCTCCCGACCGGCCCCCGTGACCAGCCCCAGGAGGAGGCCGTCATCGAGGGCATCGACATCCACGAGTAACGCGACCGCTCGACGTTCGTCCGCCGACCCGCGCCTCCGAGGGGTACGCTCTTTTCGCTCCCCCACGATGTGATACCATGCTCCGACGACTCCGGGAGACAGGCCCCGGACTGCTGGTCCCGCTCGCGTGGACGTTCGCCGCCGCCGCCCACGTCGAGTTCGCGGGACTCGAGGCCGTCAGAATCGGCATGGTCGTGATGGACGTGCTGCTCGTCGCGTTCACCGTCCTCTCCTGGCGGGACATGCGCGAGGGTGTGCTGCTCGCCTGGAAGGTCGTCCTCCTCGTCGGTATCGGGTTGAACGCGCTCGGCACGGTCGCCGTCTTCGCCGACCCGGTGAACACCACACTGGCGCGGGCGGCCGTCGCGGGCTGGATGCTCGTCCCGGCGGCCGCGTACATCTACACCGGCGAGAACGTCGACCGTGCATCCAGCGTCTATCAGGTCGGTGCCGCCCTGAGCGCCGTCGGGACGGGTGCGTACCTGCTCTCGCCCGTGCTCTCGGCTTCGGGACCGGTCGCACTGCTCGGGTTCGCGCTCGTCGGCCTCGGCCAGACGGCGGGCATCCTCGCGGCGGTGTGGTCGTACTGACGGTGGCCCGAACCGACACACGAAAGTTCGCCCGCCCCCGAACGCCAGACATGAGCGACGCCGAGGACGCCCACACGCCGAGCGAGATCGGCGAGTCCGACGCCCCACCGGTCGAAGAGAAGCCCTACAAGATAATCTTCGAGGCCAACAAGTGCTTCGGCGCGGGCAAGTGCGCGGAGGTCTCCGGCAACTGGGACCTCGACATCGACACCGGGCTGGCTCGCCCGAAGACCTACTTCTTCGGCGAGGACGAGCTCGACCACAACGTCCGCGCCGCCGAGGCCTGTCCCGCGAAGAAGGACCAGGGCATCATCCACGTCGTCGACCGCCGGACGGACGAGGAGATCGCACCCAACCCACAGGGGGACGGCACCCTCAGCGTGGACTGGTAAGCGAAATCGTCTTGAACGACCCGGGTGAACCCTCGACCGCGCGAGGGTGGCCGAGCGGCCAAAGGCGGCGGACTTAAGATCCGCTCTCGTAGGAGTTCGCGGGTTCGAATCCTGCCCCTCGCACTGCTTCTCGACCGCCAGTGAGCGACGAGTACGCGGGGAGCGCGGGGCAGCTCGCCGCCCGGGAACCGGCCACGGGGGACGCGAACGACCTGTCACGTGCATTTCCTGAGCGCGCCGCCCTCGTGTGGACCGACGAGTCACGCCTGTCTCGGATGGCGGTACCCAGAAGGCGGCTACCGGGCATGGCGGAGGTAGCCGCCGCGACCAACGCGACCTGTGGTCATGACAGATGTCTCGTCGGCCGGGCCCCGAATACTCAGGAACCAGTCCGAACTACAGCGCTTTCGCACGTAAACATTCCGGCCAGTGACAGGTCATCGAACCGCACTGTCGTCGATTCGGGCGGTGACCTGTGCACAACGGCGGTCTTATGTCTGTGGATGGACGACAACGACCATGACCAGCCTGGTGACCGAGCGTGAAGCGGACCGCATCGTGTCGGCGTGCAGAACGACGATCGGCGACAGTCTGCGGTCGGTGACGTACTTCACGCGGGACGACTTCGAGCAGCTGTACCTCCGGAGCGACCTGGAGCGGGACGCGGACCTGACGACGTTCGTGGGGCACGAGTGGCGCGGCTTCAAGACGACGCAGGCGGCGTACCAGCAGTCCGAGCTGGGCGAGTACGAGTACACCATCCGCGTGTTCGAGAACGGGTTCCTGGTGCGGGTCACGACCGAGACGGAGGGCGTGTTCGTCACGACCGACGGGCTGACACTGTCGAACTTCGACGAGGTCGAGATGGCGGTGCGAGGTGTGCTCAACGCCGAGGAGGAGGAGAGCCAGACCGAGGAGACCGGGGCGTAGACGGGCTATTCACGCGGTATTTTTAATACCGGCACCGTGGTACGAGTTCACGTAACATGGCAACCCAAGAGATCCGGCTCCAGAGTACGGTCGGGGGCTACACGGCGACTGGCAAGCTGCACTCGCTGAGTGTCTGGTTCATCCTGGCGCTCAGGCTGATGATGGGCATCGCGTTCTTCCAGAGCGGCATCGACAAGGTGCTGTCGGGGAGTTTCAGCGCGTCTGGCTACCTGCTGAACGCACCGCCGGCGAACGGGAGTCCCGTCGCGGACCTGTTCGTGACGATGGGCGAGACAGGCTGGTTCGTCAGCTTCGTGAACGTCGCGGTCCCGTGGGGCGAGGTACTCATCGGACTCGGGCTCATCGTGGGCTTACTGACGCGACTGGCCGCGTTCTGGGGTGCGTTCATGATGCTCCTGTTCTACCTCGGGAACTGGGAGGTCACCCACGGCTACATCAACGGCGACTTCGCGTACATGCTGGTGTTCCTCTCCGTCGCCGCCTTCGGGGCGGGACGCGTCCTCGGGCTGGACGCCAGGGTCGAGCAGTACGAGGTCGGCGGGCAGCCCCTGATCGAACGCTACCCGTGGCTGCGCTACCTGCTCGGCTGAATCGCGGAACGCAACTTCCATCCTTTTCGACGGCCTAGGGCGGCGCATGACATCCGAGTCGGCCGAGCGTGCGTTCGAGCGCCACGACGCGTTCACGCCCGCGGACGACGGCTACGACCTGACGACCACCCCGTTCGACGTCCGGGCGACCGCGACGACCACCGATGACGACCGGGCGGCCTTCGAGGTGACGGTGCGACTGCCGACGCTCGACACGGTGGTCGCCGACGAGGCGGTGCCGCCGGTCGTCGAGGACGGCTGGTACGACACGCTGGCG
Source organism: Haloarchaeobius iranensis (assembly GCF_900103505.1). Lineage (GTDB taxonomy): Archaea > Halobacteriota > Halobacteria > Halobacteriales > Natrialbaceae > Haloarchaeobius > Haloarchaeobius iranensis. The sequence goes on along the minus strand of NZ_FNIA01000028.1, from coordinate 4,116 downwards.
CTGCGGCTGGCGGACTCGTTCGACCCGACGAAGACCGTCGACCACGAGGAACCGGCGGTCGAGCGCCGGGCCGGGACCGTCGCCGTGACGTTCAGCTACCGCTCCGGGCGGGCGAAGACCGGCGTCGAGGACGCGAAGGTGCTCGCCGAGTTCGTGGAGGGAACGTACGTGCAGGGGCTGATTCCGGGCTACGACTACGAAGAACCGGCCGGCGACTTGCTCGCGACCGCGACGAACGGCGGTGGCGGTGGCCTCTGAGCGCGGCTCAGTCCATCGCGATGTAGGTCTGTGTGTCCTCGACGCCGCGGATGCTCTGTATCTTCGTGGCGGCGATGTCCTTGACCGCACCCGGCGAGTCGACGGTCACCTTCGCGATGACGTCGACGTCGCCGGCGACGATGTAGGCGTGGTCGACGCCCTCGCTCGCCTCGATGCTCTCCTTCAGCCTGTCCGCCTCGCCCGTGTTCGCCTTGATCATGATGTAGGCTGTGACCACGATTAGACACCTCCTGCGGGCGCGGCCCGGCTAGCGTCGCCGACGATGAGCTGGCGCACGTCCGCGAGCACGTCGAAGTCAGCGAGGACGACCACGCGGTCACCGAGTTCGAGCGACTCGTCCTCGTCCGGAATCATGAGCGAGCCCTCGGCCTTCCCGAACGCGATCATGGTCGCGCTCGCGGGCAACTCGACCTCCGAGAGCGAGTAGCCACGCATCGGTGACTCCTCGGTCGCGGTGAGCTCGACGAGCTGGAGGTTCTGTGCGATGTCGGCGATGGCGTGGATGTCGCCGCCGAGCAGCGCGTTCTTCGCGCCGATAGCGCCCAGCCGCTCGGGGTAGACGATCTCGTCGACCGCGTCGGCGTACTTCCGGTAGATGTCCTCGCGGTAGTCCTCGTCGATGCGCATGATGGTGCGTGCGCCGTTGTGGTTGGCGATCATGCACGCCGCGAAGTTCGTGTTCAGGTCACCCGTCAGCGCGCCGATGGCGTCGGCCTCCGCGATTCCCGCCTCCTCCAGTACGTCCTCGTGAGAACCATCACCTTCGACGACGGTGAACTCCTGTTCGCGTGCGCGTCCAATCTTCCGTTCGTCGCGCTCGACGAGCGTAACGTCGTGTCCTTCGTCTCTGAGCACGCGCGCCGTGCGCAGTCCAACTCGACCAGCGCCTATGATAACGAACCGCATATCACAGCATACGCTCACCCACCTTGAATAACTTACCCTGGCGGCGGTCCCCGTGCCGGGGGAAGGTTTTTGCCATGTGACATAGTACCACAGCACGAATGGTACACGCGTTCATCATGGTGAAGACCGCAGCCGGAAAGTCCGAGGAGCTCCTCGATTCGATCCGTGGCCTCGAAGCGGTGACCGAGGCACACATCGTCGCCGGAAACTACGACATCATCACCGAAGTCGACGCCGACGAGGTGTACGACGTGTTGCACACGGTGACGGGAGAGATGCAGAAGTTCGGGGGCGTCGCCGACACGAAGACCTACATCTCGCTGCAGTGACGGGGCGTCGCGGCCCGCCCGCTAGTGGTCCAGCTCCTGGACGTCGTGTTCCGCGGCGAAGGTGAGTGCCTCCTCGCGCTGTTTCTGGAGCCGCGGCGGGAGGTCGGCGTAGACCGGGTCGAACACCTCCTCGGGCTCGGCGGGCTCCTTCGCCTCGGCACGGTCGACGGCGTCGGCCAGTTCCTCGTCGGCCTCCTCGTGGATGGTCTCGACGTACGTGTCGTTGATGAGGTCCTGCTCCCGCAGGTACTCCTCGTAGCGCTCCAGCGGGTCGCGGGTCCGCCACTCCGGCAGGTCCGACTCCTCCTCGCGGTAGCGCGACGGGTCGTCGCTGGTCGTGTGGGCGCCCTGCCGGTACGTCATGCTCTCGACGAGCACCGGCTCGCCGTCGCGGGCGGTCTCCAGCGCGCTGCCGACGAACTCCAGCACGGCGAGCGGGTCGTTCCCGTCGACCTGCCCGCCGGAGAAGCCGTAGGCCTCGGCGCGGTCGGCGATAGAGGTCGCGGCTGTCTGGCGCTCGCGGGGGAGCGAGATGGCCCAGTTGTTGTTCTCGCAGAAGAACACCGTCGGGGTGTCGAAGACGCCGGCGAAGTTCAGGCCCTCGTGGAAGTCGCCCTCCGAGGTCGCGCCGTCGCCGAAGTAGCAGACGACCGCGCCGTCGTCGTCGCGGTAGTTCATCGCCATCCCCGCACCGGTCGCATGGGGTATCTGCGTCGCGATGGGCACCGCCTGCGGGAACACCGGGAGGGTGTGCCCGGAGTCGAACTCGGCTCGACCGCGCCGGAACAGCAGCAGGTCGCTCATCGGCACGCCGCGGGCGATCTGCATCGCGTTCGAGCGGTACGTCGGGAACAGCCAGTCCGACTCCGCCATAGCGTGGGACGCGCCGACCTGCGACGCCTCCTGTCCCTTGAACGGCGGGTATCCGCTCATCCAGCCGCGGCGCTGGAGCGCCAGCGCACGCTCGTCGAAACGGCGAGCCCGGACCATATCTCGGTAGAGCGTCCGGGCCTGTTCGGGCGAGAACGGTGTCTCTTCTACGTCCCGTTCTCCGATGACTCGATGCATGTTGGTTGCAAACTCAGCGCGGTTGAAAGCCGTTCCGATACGTCAAAGGTTCTGCCGTCCCTAGGGTGGATATGGTCTCACTGGTCGGCGTCATCGGCCTGCTGGTCCTCGTCACCGCCAACACCGCTATCGCGGCCGTCTCTACCCGGTTCTTCCGCCAACGGCTCGACACCGACTGGGGGTCGGTCATCTACGTCGTGCTGGTCACACCGGTCGCGCTGCTCGCGACGACGCTCGTCATCTCCGGCGTGGTCGGACTCGGCGCGAACCTGGGCTCACAGAGCCTCGCGCTCCTGGTGGCCATCGCGCTCCCGCTCGTGCTCGGCGTCAGCGTCGACTTCTTCTGGATGCCGTCGCCTGACGAGGTCGAGCTCCCTGACACGATGCGGGAGTGATCACTCCCCGTCAAGAATCCGCTCGAAGACGTCCTCCACGTCGTCGAGGACGCCCTCGGGCGACTGCGTCGCGTCGATGCGGACGAACCGCTCGGGCTGCCACTCCATCAGCTGCTCGTAGTTCTGGCGCACCTGGGTGAGGTACTTCGACTGCTCGAACTTGTTCGTCGCGCCCGAACGTTGCATCGCGGTCCGGGGGTCCACGTCGAGGTAGATGGTCACGTCCGGCGGGTAGGTGAAGGGCTGGTGGACGCCGCGGATGTACTCCATCGGGCGCTTGACCTCGCCCTCCAGGGTCGCCCCCTGATAGGCGTAGCGCGAGTCCGAGTACCGGTCCGAGATGACGAGGTCGCCGTCGGCCAGCGCGGGACGGACGACCCGCGAGAGGTGGTCGGCGTGGTCGGCGATGAAGAGGAACAGTTCGGCGAGCGGGTCGGCGTCGCCGTCCGCGATGGCGCGGTCGACAGCCTCGCCGTACCAGGACTCGGTCGGCTCGCGGGTGAACGTCGCGTCGGGGTAGGTGTCGTGTAAGGCCTCCCAGACCGTCGTCTTCCCGCTGCCGTCGAGTCCCTCCAGCGTGACGAGCATGGCCGGTGCTTCTCCGGGGTGCCGTATCTGTCTGTCGGACTCTCTGCCCCCTTGCTGTCATCCCGCCAAGCCGATCCTCGGTCTCGTTCGGGGCTCGCGAACGGAGCGTCCGGGCGTTCCATCCGTGCTCTGACACGCGCGAGGACGAGGTATGTGCTCCGTGCACAGGCGGCAACCGCGGGTGGGTGGCCGTCGCCCTCTCGGTCGACCACCTGCCGTGGCGGTGTTCAGATAAGGATTGAAAGGTGAGGCGGAGCAGTTTTCTAGTGCTCTATGCCAGAAAATGCCCGCCTCAACGACTCTTTGGACGAGATCGAGTTAGGTTTTGTGGAGCGAGAAGCAACACCGCGACTGTTGATGAAGCTCAGTATTCAACTACATCTTGCTGGTCTCTCGCTTTCGAATACTGTTTCGATTCTCGAACTGTTCGGTGTTGACCGCGTCAAATCGACCGTCCACAACTGGGTGCATAAGGCTGATCTACAGCCCGAGGACGGTCACTCGCCGGATCACGTCGCGGTCGACGAGACCGTGATCCAACTCGACGATGA
>NZ_FNIA01000073.1 GCF_900103505.1 Haloarchaeobius iranensis | reverse complement strand
GGCATCGTTCGGTCACTCACTCTGGCTGGCCAATCCACCGAGTCAATCGTTGATTGTCTCGTTATCGGGGTTTTCCGCAATTCTACATAAGAGCGATTACTGTTAACCAACGAAACCCGGAGCCACCTGCAGAGATGTTGGTTAATCGACGCCCAACACTGGCCCTACTCGAGACTGGGTCCGTAGCGAGCCGAGCCACACACCCGGCACTCCCAGATCGGTTGGCCCGTCCACGCCTCATCTGGGACTGATTCATGGGTCTTGAACCGATGGTCGGTCCCCCGTCCACAGTTTTGACAGTCGAGTTCCTGCGTCGTCGGTACCGACGACACCTGGCGATCAGCCGCACCTTCGTCAGCGGATTCGGTCAGCGCCATCGCTGGAACCAGCCACGCCGCGTCGGCGGCGTCGTTGAGGACCGCGTCGAGACGCGACGCGTCGCGGATGCCGTCCCCACGCTGGTCGTAGAGCCGCGTCGGGGCCTGCTCCTGACGCTTCGACGCTTCCTGCCCGTGCCACCCAGTCCGGTCACGGGCGGCACTGAGAAGCCGCTCTCCCTCCTCTGACGACACCTGTACCGCGTCGGGGAGTGAGGGCCATTGCTCGGCCAGCTGGCGGGCAGGCGCCTCGTCGAGATCGTAGATGAGCGTGTAGTCGTCGACGGCCGGCTCCGCCTCATTGGCGGAGAGGAGGTTCGCCGCGGCGCCGCCCTTCGCCACGGCGCCGTAGAACGTGGTCGAATCGACGACTAAGTGGACGATGCCGAGGAACGTCGTCGAAGCTGACTCGTCTGTGCTAGTGGTGTCACTACCGAGATGGTTGCTGAGACAGAACCGGCATTTCGTCTGGCTGTCTGGGACTGACGCCCCACAGGACCGGCACTCGCCGTCGGTTACCGTCGGCGCATCAGGGTAACCACCAGAGCCCGTCGCGACGCGTTGCCGTCGGGGGGCACCCTCACACCCGTCATCCAGCCTCGTGTCCGGAATGTGGGACGCCTCGCCAGTCGGCCGCAGTTCCTCAAAGTCGGAGTAACGACCGTTCATAGAGCAGTCTACAGGGCTCTATTGAATCCACGGACGGCGTAGGGACGAG
>NZ_FNIA01000021.1 GCF_900103505.1 Haloarchaeobius iranensis | reverse complement strand
GCAACCCCGTTGCCGGCTGGATGGCTGATCTGCATTAGCGCAGCATCAGTAAGTTTTCGTGCTATCGAGACAGCTTGTTTAACGAAGCGGAAGAGGACCTTTTGCACAACTGTACTCTCCCGCTTCACTTCCAACGTTCTGACGGCTCGTCCCTACGCCGTCCGTGGATTCAATAGAGCCGTTTGCGACAGTATCCGAAATCGTCGCGACTGGGATTTCGTCATCAAGCGTATCGAGTGCTTCCTGGAGATATGGATGATTATCGATGCCGTGTTCGGGCTCCTCGCGCACGACTGGTACCGTACAGATTCCAGAGAGGCCAGCAACTACCCACAGCTGATCGATGTACGCAAAATTCGAGAGGACAGTCGTGTTCAAGACGCTCGGATTCGCTGGACTATCACCACCGGTCATTTCGCAGACGATCTCTCGTTGCCCGAGTCCTCATCATCGAATTCGAGTTCGCTTGCTGCCTCCACCTCGTACGCTGCGTCGTCTTCGTCAACAACTCCGAGGCGGAGCTCAACACCGTGCTCACGGAGGATGTCACGCATCGTCCACCGATCGACATCAGCAAGTCTCGCGGCATCACCGAGCGTGATACGCTCGCGTTCGTAGAGGGCGACGGCAGCTGCAATACGTTCGTTCTCGTGGTCTTCGAAGTATTCACGCACGAATTCTCGCAACGCATCGCTCTTGCCCCAAACACACCAGCCTCGACAGTCCCCTCGATGATGAGGTCAAGGTCATCTGGATAGGAGCCGGTAATTCGTGTCATCGTTCTATCCGAGACTACGCTTTCATACTATCTATGAACTGCGCCAGAATACCGTATGCATTGAGAAGGCCGGGCTCAACTTCTGATTGAGTCGGGGAGTTGAGGCTACAACAGGTTTAGCGGGGCTGTGATGCGTAGTATCCGACGTTTCAGTGGACAGGACTGATTCAGATTGCTCTCCAAACGGGAATTCGTGGTGTACACCTACTGATATCGCCAACGTTCGGCAACTTCCAGCGGCGCTGTCACTTCGACGCCGTGCTACCCAGACCGAGCGCTTCACTACCCGGTCCCCTCCTTCAAGAGCGCCAGCGTGTTATCGGCCGTCAGGACCGGCGCGTGCCCGCTCTCGCCGGTCAATTCGACCTGTACCAGCAGAACGACCGCTCGCCAAATCGAACTCAGAGGACACGCAAACGCAACCTGGAAGAACCGAAGCTGGACTTCCTTCGACGTCGCCTGCATGAGCTGCGTTATCCACCTGCGACCACTCTCGATTCCCCACCTGTCGCTACGCGCAATGAGGTGGGCCGCTCACGTGGAATAACTCGTCGACACAGCCCGGAAACGGCGTCCGCTTGGGCACACAACTCGTCGTTCCTGCGCCGCGCCCCGTTCGTGTAACCAGTGTTCCTCCCTTCCGCGTTCGATGCCCCGGCTGGAAGGGGTGGTTCTCATTTCACATCGCCTCGAGAAACGCGTCGAAGGCCCCACTGGCAGGGTGGACGTGGCAGTACGTTCCGAGCGTCGTGTACTCGTAGAGACCGTCCCGCTCGTCTTCGATACCGGCACCCCGTATGACATCGAACGCGAATCGACCGTCACTGTCGACATCAGCACTGGAATAGTGGAACTCGTGGCCCCGCAGGGACTGTCCGCAGCCGGCGGTAAGTGTCCCTTCCCGGGCGCGCAGTTCGACGTGATCGAGCGCCTGATACCGGTCGTGCATCTGCACGTCCGCAGGGAGGACTCCCGCCATTCGGTGGGTGTCGCCGTCGGTGGTGGTCAGCGTCTCGGCGAGCGCCATCAGCCCGCCGCACTCACCGACGATTGGACGCCCGTCAGCCGCTGCGTTGCGGAGTTGTCGTATCGCAGGACTGTCCTCCAGTGTGGAAGCGTGTAGTTCGGGATACCCTCCGGGGAGATAGACCCCGTCACAGTCGGGAAGTTCGTCTCCCGCGGTCGGCGCGAACGTGACCACGTCCGCCCGCTCGCGGAGGCGTTCGATAGTCGCGGGATAGTAGAAGCGGAACGCATCGTCACGGGCGACCGCAACTCGCTTGTCCACCGCCGGCCGGACCGGTTCCCGGTCTGGATTCGGCGGTGTTCGCGCGACGTCGAGCAGTCGTTCAGTCCGGATGTGTTCGGCGGCATCGTCGAGGACCTCGGGGGCGAGTGGAGATTCGTCACCCATGTGCAGTCCGAGGTGACGGTCGGGGATCTCGAACCCCTCGCGAGGGGGGATTCGACCCAAGTACGTCAACTCGTCCGGCAGTGCATCGCGGATTCCTCGTTCGTGGCGGCCCCCGTGAGCGCGTTGTGCAACGACTCCCGCGACGTCGACGTCGGTCTGTTCGTCGTATCGCTGAAAGCCGAGCGCTGTCGCGGCGACGCTCTCCATCCCGGCTTTCGCATCGACGACGAGAACGACGGGAAGACCGAGTGACTCGGCGACCATGGCGGTACTGGAGGCGTCGCCGTCGTACAACCCCATCACGCCCTCGACGACACAGATGTCGCCGTCGCCTCGATGGTAGTTCCGTCGAAGGCCGTCTTCGCCCTGGAGCCAACGGTCGAGCGTTCGCGACGGCCGGCCCGCCACGCGCTCGTGATGACTGGGGTCGATGAAATCAGGGCCCGCCTTTGCGGGTTGGACCGTGTACCCGCGCTCCTGGAGCGCTCGAATGATGGCGAGTGTGGTCACTGTCTTCCCGATGCCGGAACGGGTGCCACCGATGACGATACCCTTCATGCGTCTGCAGTGACCTCGTCGCGGACGAGCGGCGTCGAGCGCGTCCGACGCCGACGCGATAGAATCAGGGGCTCGAACACCGGGTCCGCCCTCGTCGCCGTTCGTGACAGCAGGGCTGGGGACCCCGGCGTCGACGGCGAGCAGGTCGACCCCGAGGAGTTCGCGAACGGCGCGGGTGATGACCGCGGGCGTCGGACGGGCGGTCGGGCTACCCGGAGCGAACGGACCCCGGTCTGGATGACCGTACTCGACGATTTCGACGGCCGTCCTGGTCGTCTGAACCATCGCGTCGGGGCCGGCCCCTGCTGTGCTGCTCTCATCGAAACGGGCCGTATCGGTGTCGCCCCCATGGAGACCGGACCTCGTCGCACTATCCGACTCGTCACCGCTGGACTCCTTCTCCGTCGGTTGCGACCGGGCGTCGCGTCCGGGTCAATTGGGCCTCGAACGAGGCTGTCGACGCACCGCCGTTGCCGGCGAGTGCGCGCTGCTTTTCTACCTCTGCCTGAACGGCGTCCGTTATCCGTGGATGTGCGCCGAGCGGGTCGGCGTACTGGATGCCACCCCGTGCGAGTTCGAGCGCGTCGGGAATCCTGCTCTCGGTCGCCTCGGTTCGTGTCAGGAAGAGCGGGACAGCCACCGACCGGCTCTTGCTAATGTTGTACCGGACACAATCGACTGTGGGATTCTGGAGGAGATAGCAGGTCAGGACCTCCCCGTAGCCCGATTGCTCCCGCAGTCGAGCTGCGTGGTAGTCGGTCGTTTGCCTGTGGTACGGTTTCGCGCTGCTCCCGAACCCGACGAGAATGAGCGCGGCGTCGTCGGATGCGGGGAGGAGGCTCGCTCCTCTCTCCGCTATCACCTCCGTGACTGCCGGGCTCTGACCGAGTGGTTCGCAGTAGTGGACGTCCCCGGGAAGATAGGAGAGCGCGGCGGGGAGACCATCGATGGTCTCGTGGCTGTGTGCGGTACACATGGGGACCGCATACACTGTATCCGCGGCGAGCCGCTCGAACTCCTCTTTGAGTTCGCGGACCGGCTCGCTCTCGTAGGTCGCTATCTCGACATCGTCGACTATGGACCGCTGGCTGAGACGGCTGGCGTGTGCTTCGAGCACTTCGGGGGCGTTTCTCGTATCACGGCCGATGAGCAGGATTGATTCGGTTGTCATGGGTCGTCCACTTGCACAATTATATTTGTGCTAGCCCAATTTGGGTTGTCTAACCGGTCGATGCGGACTGGGAAATAAGTTTTGGTGACACGGAGCTCGTCCAGCGAGAGCGTAGCGCGAGTGACACATGATGGACGGGAAGCTCGTCGATGGTGGTGACCGCGATACGAACGAAGACTCGGAGGGGACCGGATCTCTCTGAGCTAGTTGGACCGGACAGCAAGCACCGAAAGGTCGGAGAACGGTGAGGTATCACCATCCGACTCTTCCGTGAGTGCCTCGAGCCTCCCCAGCGTCGTCGTCGTCACTCCTTCGTCCTCGTGGGTCAGCCGTTCCAGGACGAGGGCCTCGAGCGAGGGGGATGCACCGGCATCGAGTAGCTCGGCGGCGACATCTTCCGGCATCCAGTCGTAGGGCCGGGGGAGCACGAGCAGGTGTCGGTCGCCGACCTCGTCGCGAAGGCGACGGAGTCCGGGTGTGATGTCCCCACTCCTGTGGAGTGTCACGAAGACCGTCTCCTCCATCGGTGTTCGTGCTCTGCTGGCGGCCACCTGCAGTGACGAGATGCCGGGGATGACCCGGACGGGCCGTTCGACAGCGGCCTGCACCTTGCCGACGAACTGGTAGCCCGAGTGGTTTGGATCACCCATCAAGACGGCCGTTCCGGTCTCCCCGTCGGCGACGCGGTCAGCGAACGTCGCGAGCGTCTCTGCCTCGTCGCGATACCCGCACGTAAGGGCGTCGGCGCTCGTCTTCCCGCGGACGAACTCGACGACGGTTTCGAAGCCCACGACGACATCGGCAGCGCGTATCGCGCGCTCGGCGCGAGGGGTCAGATACTCCAGGTTCCCCGGACCGATACCGACTGCATACACTGGATTCTCCACAGTTGCGGACTCGGATTCAGGGGCCGACGCCGCCAGTGCCGCTGGGTCCGGGCCGGAGTCGAGGTCGTAGGTGTCGCTCACGGGAGCTCGACCTCTCCACTACGGACGTCGCTCGCCACGTGGACGAGTTCGTTCGTCAGGCCGGCTGCCAACCCGCTGCCGCCGCGACGGCCGACGTTCGTGATCGCGGGGACGTCGTGGGAGTCCGTGACTCTCCGCAGGCGCTTCCGGCTCTCCGCGGCTTTGACGAAGCCGACCGGGGTGGCAACCACGACGGCCGGACGCGTGCCGCCTTCGATACAGTCTGCGAGGGCGAGTGCCGCAGTGGGGGCGTTCCCGATAACGGCGATGGCACCGTCGTAAACCCCCTGTCTGTCGAGTTCGAGCACCGACGCAGCCGTCCGCGTCATGCCGGTCCGCGCCGCGAGGTCGGCACCGTTCCCGATGGCCTTCTGAACAGGGCAGTCGTGGCCCCGACCGGTGATACCGGCCTCGACCATCGTGATGTCGGTCACGATCGGTCGCTCGTCGAGGACCGCCCGCGTGCCAGCGACGACCGGTTCGTCCTCGGTGGCACCGGTGAACCGCACGAGGTGCTGGAACTCGGGATCGCCGGTGGCGTGGACACTCTTCTGCCGGATGCGGTCGGCCAACGTCTCGTCGGGGACGAGTTCGCGAACGCGGTCCATGCTCGTCTCGGCGATCTCCATCGCGTTCTCCGTCGTCGCACCGAGGTCGGCGTACTGCTCGAAGTCACCGGCGTTCCCGACCTCGCTGTCGTCGTCTGGGCGAATGTCGTCAGCTGTCAACGCCCGTCACCTCCTCTCGATGCGACCTACGCCCGTCCATTCCGTCGTCGTCCGCCTCCACGACTTCGATATCGAACAGCCGAACGACGGTGTCGAGAGCGGGCTCGTCGCCTCCTCTCCGGATAGACGATAGCGGTGCTGCCAGGAGCCGCTCGACGATGGCGTCGGCCATCCCCTCGATGACATCGCGCTGAGCATCGTTGCGCTCACCGCCTGGGTCGAGTTTGCCCAGCGCTTCCTCGACTTCCGCTCGCTTGCTGCGCTCCGCGTCTTCGTATATCGCCGTGGCGACGGCCTCGGCGTGCCGGCACTCGGACTGTTCGAGCAGCGGGCCAGCGCCGGTACCGACGCTCCGAGCGATTTCCTCGACGGCCTCAGTCGTCATCGCTGGACACCCCCGATGCGTTCGAGCTTCCGGCACGCGCTTCGATGTCACCGTCGACCCGCAGATTGATGTCACGGAGCCGGTCGGCGGTCTCTTCGTCGGCGTCCCAGAGTCCACGGTCGATCGCCTCGAGTAGCGTGTCACTGATGCTCTCCAGAGCCCACGGGTTCACGTCGCGCATCCACTCCTGTCGGTCCTCGTCGAACGCGTACTTCTCTGCGACGTCGGTCCAGAGCGTGTCACTGACGACGCCCGTGGTCGCGTCCCAGCCGAGAACGACGTCTACGGTACTGGACAGGTCGCCGGCGCCCTTGTAGTCGTGTTCCGCCATGCTGTCGAGCCAGTCGGGATTGAGGACGCGGGCGCGCATGGCCTTGCGGACCTTCTCCTCGTTGGTGTAGACCGAGACGTTGTCGGGGTCGCTGGAGTCGCCGACGTAGGAGGCCGGCTCCGCGCCGGCTATCTCCGAAACCGCGGTGATGAACCCGCCGTGGAACGCGTACCAGTCGGAGCTGTCGAACTCGTCCTGTTCGGCGGTGTCCTCTATCTTGACCGTGGCGTCGACGCTTCCGAGGCGTCGCTCGAAGGCCTCGTGCGCCTCCGTGACGCGGCCCCGCTTCCCGAGGGCGTATCCGCCCCACTGGACGTACACGTCGGCGAGGTCGGACCGGTCGTCCCAGTTCCCCTCGTCGACTGCTTTGTTCGTACCCGCACCGTACCCACCGGGTCGGGTCGTGAATACCCGATGTTTGGCGGCCTGTTCGGGCTCTTCGACACCCTGGTCGTCGAGCCGCTCGGCTTCCTCCTCGACGTGTTTTTTGACGTAGTTCATCTCGTGTGGTTCGTCGAGGTCGACGACCGCGTCGACGGCGTCGTGAACGACACCTGCGGCCTGCGGGAAGGCGTCGCGGAACAGCCCCGAAACCCGAGTGGTGACGTCGATTCTGGGGCGGCCCAGCTCGTCCAGGGGAACTGGAGTGACGCCGTCGATACGGCCGGCGTCGGTCCATTCGGGTTCGACGCCCAGCAGTGCAAGGACCTGGGCGATGGTCTCGCCCCGGGTTCGAACGGTCGGGGTCCCCCATGCGACGACGCCGATCTCCTCGGGATACGCGCCTTCGGCCTCGTGGTGGCGCGCTGCGATTCCGTCCGCGACCTCCTTCCCGACGCGCCACGCACTCTTCGCGGGGACCTTCCGCGGGTCCAGCGTGTAGAAGTTCCGTGCTGTCGGCAGCAGGTCGACCCCGCCCCGCGTCGGCGCACCGCTTCCGCCGGGCGGGACGTACTCACCGGCCAGGGCGTCTGCCGTTCTCGGAATCTCGTCCGCCGCACCCCGGACACGGGGAGCGACCTCTCGACAGATGAACGCCAGCGCGTCCCGGAGGTCGTCGTGTGCGCCGGAACTCGCACGTGCGTCCCCGAGCGGGTCGATGTCCACCACGAGGAGGTTCATGTTGACCTCGTCATCCGGCCCCGCTTCTCCCTCCGAAGCCGGGATGTCGAAGTCGTGGTCGGCCAGCGTCTCCACGAGGTCGATACTCGTCTCGTACACTTCGTCGGCAGCCTCCGAGAGTGTCATGCCCAGTTCGTCGTCGTACACCCCCGGTTCGTCGAGCATCCGCTGGTAGTCGACGCCGAGCACGCCGGCCACGCTCTCCCGGAGACTTGGCCCGCCAGGGTTCTCCAGGCGCGTGAGCGCGACGAGGTACTCGACGAGACGGTCCGCCTCCGGTGGCTCGCTCATCGTGTGCAGCCCCATCCGAATCTGCGTCGTCTTCACGTCGGTGAGGTACCCGTGGATGCGTTCGACGAGCTCGTCGACGTCGACCGCGTCACCGTCGACGCTCCCCTCCGCGAGCGTCGTCCCGGCCTCTGCTGGACCGCGGACGTCGACACGCTCGTCGATATCGCCTGCGATACCGAGTTCGACCGCGAGGTCGAGCTCGTCGACCCTCTCCCGGAGGAGCCGTTCGAGGTGGTCGCCGTCGTCGGCGCGTGCGTCCTCCATCCCGGCTTCGCGATACTGGTCCGCGAGCTCCTCGAGTTCGGCCAGCTCGTCGTAGGTCCCGGCGTTGCGCATCACTGGCGTCAGGTAGTCGACGATGGCCGCGTACGAGCGCCGTTTCGCCTGGGTCCCCTCGCCCGGATTGTTGATGATGTACGGGTAGACGTTCGGGATGTCGTCGACGAGCTGGTCCGGGGCGCTCTCGCCGTTCAGCCCGACCGTCTTGCCGGGGAGCCACTCCAGACTCCCGTGCGTGCCGAGGTGGACGACGGCGTCGGCCTCGAACGTGTTCCGGAGCCAGCCGTAGAACGCCACGTAGTCGTGCGGGGGCTGGAGGTCGGAGTCGTGGTACACCTTGGTCGGGTCCATCCCGAACCCACGCGGTGGTTGGACGGTGACGAGGACGTTCCCGAACTCGACACCGGGGATCGCGAACGGACGGTCGGGCACTTCGCCCCACTCGTCCACGACGTTCGACTGGAAGCGTTCGTCCGTGGCCGCGAACCACTCGCGGTACTGGTCGGTTGGGACGACGTCGACGCTCAGGTCGCGCACGTCCGCCGGGGCGACCCACCGGTCGTCGAGGGTCAGCTGTGCGGTCAACTGATCTATCAGGGCCTGACCGTCCGTCGGTGTCCGTCCGCCGAGGTCGTAGCCCCTATCGCGAAGTTCCCGGAGCAGGTTGACGGTACTCTCGGGGCTATCGAGCCCGAAGGCAGTGCCGATGCCATCGTTGCTCGGTGGGTAGTTGTGCAGGACGACGGCGACGTGCTTGTCCTCGTTCGAGGTATGCCGGAGCGTCGCCCAGTTGACCGCGAGCCGAGCGGCGTGGTCCACCCGGTCGTCGATGGGGAAGTGCTGTTTCGGTGCGCTGCCGATACCCGCCTCGTCGTCGGTCCGTTCCTTGCCGCTGATCGGATGCGTGATGACGTTGCCGTCGAACTCCGGGAGAGCGACCGACAGCGCGAGTTCGAACCCCATGACGCCCGTGTCGCTCTTCTCGTACCGCGAGCGAGACCGCATCGTCGTCACGGTCTGGATGACGGGCACGCCCAGCCGGTCGAGGAAGACGTCCGCCGCACCGTCACCCTCGTCGTCGGCCGCCCGGCCTCGTTCGTCCATCGACAGCGAGAACATGAACGACGAGAGCACGGCGTCGACGATTGGCTCCCCATCGTCCAGGAGCCACGCGTCCGTCACGCGCTCTGCGTCCCACTGTTCGTCGCTGTCGGTGGCGGGATTACAGAAGACCGGGAGTGCATCCACACCGCGGGCCTCGACGGCGCGTATCTGGCCGTCGACGTACCGCGTGTTCTCGTGGGTCCAATGGGATTCGTAGAACCAGATGGCGACGGTCGGGGTGTCCGGGTCCAGGGTCCCGACCAGTTCCTCGTACGATGCCCCCGGACGGTCCGGATGGTAGACACCCTCCGTCGGAAGCGTCACCGGTTCGTCGTACTCGCGCTCTACGGTCCCGTACTCGTCGACGAGGAATCGGACGCAGTTCGCGACGTTGCTCGTCCCACCTCTCTCCAGATATTCGTAGACTCGGTCGCGGTCCGTCGCAGTGACGGACGTGTCCTCGAGTGCGTAGGCGTCACCGGTCGATTTGACGACCAGCGGGACGCCGGCCGCCGCCAGACGACTGACCGCGTGGTCGTACCCTGGCATGCTCTCCTCGGCGCCGTGCAGCCAGAAGATTGCCGCCGCCGCATCTTCGAGCTCGTCGAGGAACGCGTCGACGTCGGTCTGGTCGTCGAAGTCGCTCTCCGAGCGAACGACGAGGTCGATGTCGGTTCGCGCCGCCGCCTGCTGGACAGCACCCAGTTCGTTCTCGGTCGCGGTGTATAGGCCGATTTTTGGCATAACGTTGTTAAACCTCCATTTCACTAATTCAAGTATGGTTGATTACGGCGGAGGCAAAAAAGCTTCGCACGGTCGGGGGGCGTCCCTGTCCTTCTCAGAGATCGTCGGTCAGGCGGAGCTCAAGAGCGCTCTCCTGGCAATCGCGGCGAACGACGACCTGGATGGCCTCCTCGTACAGGGCGAGAAGGGAACGGCGAAGTCCACGGCGGTGCGGGCGCTAACTGACCTCCTTCCCACACAGGATGTCATCGAGGACTGCCCGTACGGCTGCCCGCCGTCCGCGCCGGCATATCAGTGCGAGGACTGCCGTGGGCGGACCGACCCGCCGACGACCGAACGGTCGGTTCCGCTCGTGACGCTCCCGCTGGGGGCGACACGCGAGCGGGTCGTCGGAACACTCTCCGTGGCGGACGCACTCGGCGGCGAATACGAGTTCGACCCCGGACTGCTCGCGCGCGCGAACCGGGGCATCCTCTACGTCGACGAGGTGAATCTCCTCGACGACCATCTCGTCGACGTGTTGCTCGATGCGGCGGCGAACGGGGTCAACAGGATCGAACGTGACGGTATGAGCGTCACCCACCCAGCTCGGTTCACGCTCGTGGGAACGATGAATCCGGAGGAGGGAGACCTCAGACCGCAGCTCCGCGACCGTTTCGCACTTCAGGCGACGGTCACCGCCTGCGAAGACGTTGACAAACGAGTCGGTATCATCGACCGGGCGCTCGGACGAGGAGATGGAGACGCTGCGAGCCGTTCGACCAACGAGCGTGTCGAGAACGGGGAGTATCGGGACCAGCTCTTGCAGGCCCGCGGACGGCTCTCCGATGTCGAGCTTTCGACCCAGTTCGCCCGGGATATCGCGGAGCTGTGTCGTGACTCCGGTGTCGACGGGCACCGCGGAGACATCGCGACAGCCCGCGCAGCCAGGACGTTCGCCGCTCTCGACGGGCGCACGAAGGTCATCGAAGCCGACGTGCAGCGGGCGGCAGCACTCGCGCTCCCTCACCGCCTCCGGTCGCGGCCGTTCGAAGAGACGCCCGACCCGGGTGAGCTCATCGAGGACCACTTCGATGGTGAGGATACCGACAGCGAGGAGGAGGACAGAACGGACCACCACGACGAGGAGCCCTCCGACGCGGACGAGGAGCGTTCTGAGGGAGCGGACGACACAGGTGACGCCGAGGGGACGGACGCGCCGGACTCGCCCGACCCCGGAGCGCCCGAAGAGAACGGCAACCGCGACGGGACCGAGTCCGGCACGTCGTTCCCGGAACGGAGCGACGAGGGCGGGGCCGGCGACGTCGAACCGACGGCGACCGACGAGAGGAGGGCGGACGAGACCGGCGACACGACGGAGGGGACACCGATCGTCCCTGGCGAGTCGTGTGCCGACATCGGGGCCGGCCGCGCTCCCGAACTGACCGCGCCCGAAGCCGTCGAGAACGGGAGAGCAGGTAGCGGGTCTCGGTCGCGGACGCAGCCACACGTGGACACCGAGGGAGCACGGGTACGGAGTCAGCAGGCGGATTCGACCCGTCGAATCGACGTCGCGGCGTCGGTTCGGGCGGCCTCCGCCCGCGGCGCTTCGTCCGTCGAGTCGCGCGACCTCCGTCAATCTGTCCGCCAGAGCGAGTCCGCCGCGCTGGTGGTGTTCGTCGTGGACGCGAGTGCGTCGATGTCACCGGCGATGCGTGCGGCGAAGGGCACAGTCCTCGAACTTCTGAAGGACGCCTACCAAAAGCGCGACGAAGTCGCGTTCGTCGCATTCGCCGGCGAGGAAGCTGACGTGCTCCTCCCGCCGACAGACAGCGTCACCCTCGCCGCTCGGCATCTCAAGGACCTGCCGACCGGCGACCGGACGCCACTTCCGTCAGGTCTCCGCACGGCTGGCGACGTACTCGACCGGGCCGACCCAAGTGCAAGCGTCGTTGTGTTGGTCACTGATGGGCGGGCGAACGTTGCTGTCGAGAGTCCCGTCCGCGAGACCCGTGAGGCCGCGAGGAGGTTGAGCGAACTCGACCCCCACGTGGTCGTCGTCGACGCGAGTGACGGTGACCGGTCCGGTGTGACGGGGCTGGTCGTCGACGAGACGGACGGCGAGTCTGTCCCACTCTCCGCACTGTCAGCCGAACGGATCGAGGCCGCCGTCGCTGCCGCGCAGGAACGGTAGGTTCCGTTCGTCCGGAAGTTTTACAAACTGGTTTGTTCTTGTTCAACTGTAGTTTAGAATGGCGACTGCCAACAACACCGTTCACGATAGAGTCGAACAGGCACGCGTGGAACTAACGCCGACGCAACTGGCCGTCGGACTCGCTCTCGTCGCGGCACTCGGGTTCGCCCTCCTGTTCGTTCAGGAGCCGATGGTGCACGACTCGATGCACAACTTCCGGCACGCGGCGGGAATTACCTGCCACTGACTATGCTCGCTGCCTACCTGAAGCGGGGGGTGAAAGCAGGGGTGGTCGCCGGGCTGGTGTTCGGTCTCCTCGTGGCACTCGTCGCAAATCCGCTCGTCGCGTTCGCCGATGAACTCGGCCACGGGGATGGCCACGCTGTCGGTGACCAACACGCAGCCGAGGAACACCACGAGGGAAGCGGTGGAGAACAGCACGATAGCGCCGTCTCGATGACGGTCACGAACGGCGTGAGTATCGTCTCCGGGGTTCTCTGGGGTGTTCTCCTGGGCGGAGCCGTGTTCGGCATCGCCTACTACTTCCTCGAACCCGCAATCCCGGGAACCGGCGGGACGAAGAGCTATCTCCTGGCCGTCGCCGGTTTCGTCACCGTCTCCGGGGCACCGTGGCTCGTGCTCCCGCCACAGCCGCCGGGGGTCGAACAATCGCTCCCGACGGACCTGCGCATGGGACTCTACGGGGGGATGATGGTGGTCGGTGCGCTCGTCTGTTCGCTCGCCGGGTTCGTCCATGGTCGGCTCCGGGACACCCACGGACGGACGACCGCCGCCATCGTCGCGATGCTCCCGTTCTGTCTGCTCGCGATTCCGGCCGTCCTCTCGCCGGCGAACGCGGTGGAGAGCTCCCTCCCATCGGAACTGGCGTCCGGGCTGACGGGCATGATAGTGTTCGGTCAGGCGGTGCTCTGGCTGCTTCTCGCAGGCACACACGCCCGACTTCGCCGCCGTTCGGTGGACACGAGATCACCTGAGGGCGCAACCGCCCCTGCCGACAGAGCCCCCACTGCAGACTGATGAAATCGCGCACAGAGGACGTCCTCGAGAACGGGTTCTCCGACCACGTATTGGTCTGTACGAACGACAGAGACTCGGAGTACGCCTGCTGTGCAGAGGCGTCGGGTGACGAGGTGTACGCGGCGGTGAAGTCGTGGCTGCGTGAGCGAGACCTCTTCTGGTCACGGGTCCACGTCGCAGAGACGAGCTGTCTCGGACTCTGTAGCGCCGAGGGCACCGCGATTGCCATCCATCCCCGCAATCGGTGGTACTCGGACGTGCTCCCGGAGGACGTGCCGGCACTGCTCGAAGACGAATTCGGTGCCGACGCGTCGCGATTAGGAGAGTAGCGCCGAAGGGACCGTGCCCGCGAGCCGGTGACCTCGGTCTCCCGAACCTACTGGCGGCTCTCAGCCGTCAATAACCGATACGTTCCCCGTTTCTCCCCCTCGTCGTGATACACCACCGGCTCCGTCACGGCGACGGCCGACTCAGCGTCCAGAGCGACCGCCGTGACGATGCCGTCGGTCTCCAGGGTCGCCTCGGGGCCAGATTCGGTCCCGAATACTCGCAGCCCGTGGGCCTCGGCATCCCGCGTCCGGAAGTGCTGGGCCCCCGGAACAGCCACGCGGTCCCCGTCGACACCGAGTTCACTCGCGAAGCCGCCGACCGAAGCCGTCCAGACACACTCGCCGTCCGGCGCATATCCGAGGGCAGTGTGCTCCCGGGGATGCAACGACGTAGTCTCGCGGCCATCCATCGGATACGTGTTCCCCGTGACGAAGACCGCACCGGTCGCCGTCGCGTGCACGTGGTTCGGATAGGCGTACACCGTTTCGTCGCCGACCACCGTTGGTGTCGCAAGGTCGACACACCACTGCTCGGCACCCCCGTCGCGGAGGCGGTAGCCGCAGTGGTCGCCGTGGCTGGCGACGACGACACCGTCCTCGACGAGCGAGACGTCACCGACCCGTCGCTGGCTGTCGGTACCAGGGTCCCACTGGTATCGCACGGCACCCGTTTCAGCATCGAGGACGACCACCCCGTGCTGGTGGCTGCCGGGACAACGGTTGTACGCGACGGCCAGGCGACGGTCTCCGACATCGAGACCGATGGGAGAGGCGTCGGTATCGTGGGTCCAGACGATGTCGCCCGCCTCGTCGAACGCGTAGACGACACTAGTGAACGAACGACACTCACCGTCGCGCTCGTAGCGACGGGCCGCGACGTACAGTCGATCCTCGTCTGCCTCGATATCTGCGACGAAGGGGAGGAAGAACCGGGACGGTCTCTGTGGAGCCCCGAGGTCGGTCGCTGTGGCGTACTGCCACCGGGGGTCGCCGGTCTGCTGGTCGTAGACCCGGATCCTCCCCGCCGAGCTGCGCTCGCCGACCGCGACTCCGTCGCCGAACGGCTCCGCTGCGACGACGGCCGTCTTCTCAGTTTCCGCTTCCCCGCGCCACCGTTCGTCGAGGGTCGCACGGTCGTGAGCGACCACGTCCCCGGTGGCCGTTCCAGTGACCACTAGCTCCTCGAACAACGCGACTGCCGACCGTTTACCCGCGTGCCGAGACCGAGCGGGCGGCACGTCGCCGAGTCCGGTAGCTCGCTGTTGCAGGGCGTCACTCATCGACGGGGAAGGTCTCGTGGAGGACGTCGTGTGCGTCACCCAACCCGCCGAGGACGCTCTCGCCTTGGTCGGTCAGTCGATGGACGGCGCGCTCCGCATCGCGGACAGCCACCAGTCGGCCACGCATGTAGTCGTACTCCGGGTCGTCTGCGTCGGTGGCGGCGATCTCCTCCTCGAGGTCGACGAGGGCCGCGTCGAGGTGGCGCTCGATCTCCGAAAGGCTCTCGGCGTCTGCCAGTGCCTCGATCGGTCCGTCCAGTTGCCCCTCCAGTTCTGTCTCTGCGTGTTCACGCGCGCTCCGGTCTTCGGTCCCGAGCACGTTCATCAGTCCGAGTCGTAGGGCTTCGATTTCGTAGCAGCTCATGTTCGTGGTTACAGTGTTTGGTCGACGAGATTCGAGACGATACGGTCCCGGTCGAGGTGGGACGAGACGATTCGCTCCGCGTCGGCTCGGTCGACATCCCCGTACCAGACACCGTCGGGATAGACGGCGACCATGGGGCCGTCGCCACAGCGCCCGAGACACGACGACCGCGTGATTCGGGCGTCACAGGCGTCCGAGTCACGGGCCGCCTGTCGCAACCGTTCCAGAACGGCCGGCGAACCGTCGGCGGCACAGGTCTGATTCGTACAGACCGCCACGTGTTTCTCCGGCGCGTCGTGCGCGTGGGGCTGGGGGGAAACGTCGTCACGATCCGAGTGGGATTCCTGGTGGGTCAGCGCCCGGAGCATCGCTCTCGCGCCGCCGACGTCCTCCTCGTACCCGTCGAGTTCCACCTTGTACTTGCAGGTGTCACAGGACATGTCGACGCTGTCGGTCCGAGCTTCCTGCCAGCGGTCACCGAGTACGTCCAGGAGCCGGCTGTCGGTCCCGAGCGGGTCCCCCGCACCCGCGTCGACGTACGGATACCGGTCGTCGAACTCGGCGGCGCCGTCGCGGATACGGCCGGTGAGTACGCCGTCGCCGAGCATGTACGGGAGGACAACCACGGCGTCCGGACGGTTCTTCGCCACTGTGTGTAGCGTCTCCTCGAGCCGGGGCTCGGTGACCCCGATGAACGACGCTTCGACACGGTCGAAGGCGCGGCCCTCGTACAGTAACCGGGCGAGTTTGTGCGCGTCACTGTTCGCGTCCGGGTCGCTGGAGCCACGGGCACAGAGGACGACCGCGACGTCCGCTTCGTCACGTTCGATACCGAGCTCCGCTTCCACAGCCGCGGCCCGTTCGTCGAGGAGGTCTACGAGTGCCGGATGGACCCCGAGATGTGCGCCGTTGTGGATGGTGACCTCCTGGTGTTCAGCGCGGGCGTTCTGGACTGCCAGTGGCACGTCGTTCTTGACGTGACTGGCCGCAAAGAGCGATAGCTGGACGACGGTGATGCGCGAGACACTCGCGGCGAGGCCCGCGATGGCGTCGGGAATCGACGGCTTCGCGAGTTCGAGGAACCCGGCGTCCACCGGGACCCCGAGTCGTCCTTCCAGGTCGGCGGCGAGCCTGCGAACCTGTTCGTTCGACTTCTCGCGACGAGAGCCGTGACCGACCAGCAGCACCGCTTCGTCGTCGAGCCCGATGGAGGTCGCGTTCGCGTTCGTGGTCATCGGGAGAGTTCGCCCACCTCGCTACCCGTCGCACGTTCGACGCTCCGCTGGAGCTTCTGGCGCCGCTCCGCCGAGTACAGTCCCGACCCGTCGCTGCCGGCGTACACCCACCGGGCGAACGCCGCCGTGTCCGCATCGTCGCCCAGCCCGAACCAGTACCCGCCCGAGGATGTCTCGGAGAGGTCCTCGGTCGGAACGTGGGGCTCGGCGGCGTCGACGAGCGACTGAACCGTCCGAAGCAGCGCTTCGTCGTCGTGGACGAACGAGACGCCGACCGACCCCGCGGACTCGCGGAAACAGACGGTGCCACAGGCCTCGAGTAGGCCACGGACGAGCTGTGGTCGGTACTCCGAGAACGTCTCGAAGCGGTATCCGCCGGGCTGTCCGTCGATGGGAAGGCCGAGCGCCGCACTCGCGCGGTCGGCCAGCATCCCGAACACCTGTAGCTCGTACTCGTCTTCGAACCGGGCTATCGAGGCGTCGTGTGCCGACTCCCTGGCGGCGATTCGATGGTCGTGGTCCGTCCGACCGGTGCCGGCGACCGCCGCGAGCGCGTCGGCCGACGTCTCGTCTGCCGTCCGAACGGTCACGCAGTCCTGGGTCAGCTCGCCGTCACCGGCTACGCGTCCCCAGAAGTACGCCGTGGCCGGTGTCGCGGCAAGCAGATCCTCGACCGGCTCAGGTGTCGCGGACCGTCCGTTCGCATCACTCATCGTCACCCTCCACCAGTACCTCTATCGCGTCGACCGGGCAGGCACGGGCCGCCTGTTCGGCCGCCGGCAGCCGCTCGTCGGTGAACGTCACGAGCTCTTCGCCGTTCGCGTTGGGGTCTCGATGACGACCGTCGTCGCCCGCGTCGATGGTCGCCAACCCGTCCGAATCCTCGACGAAGCGGTCGTCTCGAACGAGACAGGCGAAGACGCCGTCACAGGCGCTACGGTCGAGCCGCACCTGATACTCAGTAGTCATACTTGGACTCGTAGCCCCGCGGCGTCACCATCCGGTCGTCCCAGACGTACGTCTCCTCGTTGCCGACGAGTATCGTCGTCGTCATGTCGATGAGGTCCGTCTCGCCGAGCTCCTCGAGCTCGCCGAGTTCGACGATCTCGACCGCCTCGTCGTCCCGGCCCGCCCCGTGGACGACTCCGACGGGCGTCTCCGGTTCGCGGTGCTCAAGCAGTATCTCACAGCACTTCTGGAAGTTCTCCCGGCGCTTGCGGCTCCAGGGGTTGTAGATGGCGATGGTGAAGCCCTCCTTGGCTGCCGCGTGGAGCCGGGACTCGATGGTCGGCATCGACGTCAGGTGGTCCGACAGGGAGATACTGACCGTGTCGTTCACGAGCGGCGCGCCCAACCGCGCGCCACAGGACTGGGCCGCGGGGACGCCCGGGACGACCTCGAAGTCGACCATGCTCGCGGTCGCGCCCTTCGACTCGAGTATCTCCAGTGCCAGACCGGCCAGCGCGTAGACGTTCGGATCGCCGCTTCCGATGATGGCGACGTCGTTCCCTGCGAGCGTGCGGTCGATCGCTTCCTCCGTGCGGGAAACCTCGCCACACATCGGCGTGTCGTACAGCTCCGCCGCCGACTCCCTGACCGCCTCCGGCAGGAGTTCGACGTAGGTAGTGTACCCGACGATATGCTCCGCGTCGAGCAGCGCCCCGCGGGCACGCTGGGTCATCCCCTCCGGCTGTCCGGGACCCAGGCCAACTGCGACGAGTCGGCCGGGGTCTGCCTCGAAGTCGTCGACGGTCGACCCGACCGTCTCCTCGGTCGTCGACCCCTTCGAGCTACCACAGCCGGAAGTGGACGACGACGTGGCCCCTCCACACGCCGACGTGCTCTCATCGGCGTCTGACGCCGCTCCGGTTTCGTTCGTGACGCCTCCGTCGGACTCGGACTCGTTGCTCGAAGCGCCGCATCTCGAAGCCGGTTCGGTGGCGGTCGCATCTTCAGCAGCGTCTGAAGCCTCGCTCGCGCCACAGCCGGTATCGGTGTCTGTGCTCGTCTCAGTGGTGGTGTCGTCGGTGCTCATTGTCAGAAGTCGTCGATGTCACGCCCGCCGCGCGGGGTGACGAGGTGTTTGCCGTAGTCGTTCTCCCAGACCGTCGTCTCGTGTGTGCCGACCAGAATGGACGTTCCCATCCCGCCGACCTCGTCGTCGTGCTCGTTCGCCTCGCCGAGGGTGGTGATGGTGTGTGTCTCGTCGTCCAGATTTCGACCGGCGTCGCCGCGGCCCGCGTCGTTGAAGATACCGACCGGGACATCGTCGGCTCGCTCCTCGCGGACCACGTCGATGGCGCGCTGATAGTCACGCCAGCAGTTGTAGAGGACGATGACGAACCCACTGATCGCCGCGGCTCGCAGTTTCTCTTCGATCTCGTCCCACCCGCGCCACTTGTCCGACAGCGAGACCGTACAGAAGTCGTTCGACAGCGGTGCGCCGAGGTTCGCCGCGCCCCCGAGCGCCGCTGTCACACCGGGGACCACCTCGATAGGAACGTCGTACGCCCCGTCCGACTCGGCCATCGTGTACAGGAGGTCGCTCTTGCCGTAGACGTTCGGGTCGCCGCCGGAAACGTGGGCGACATCCTCGCCCGCCCTGACGCGCCGAAACGCCTCACGGGCCAGTTCTATCTGTTTCCCCATCGTCGAGCGGACGAGTGTCTGTCGGGCCCCTCCCGGCCGTTCGAAGACCGTCCCGGACTCGTCTCCCGCCGCCGTCCCCCCGTCAGGTGCGGCTTCCACCTCGGCGTTTTCCGGGGGGAGCGTCCCGTCGCGACGGAGGAACTCCTGGTAGAGGTTCGACGCGATGACGCAATCGGCGGTGGTGATGACGTCCTTGGCCCGCTGGGTCATCGCGTGGGGCAGTCCAGGTCCGATGCCGACGACGAAGAGGGTCCCCATCGCGTCGGCGGTGGCATCTCCGCCATCCATGTTACCGCCCCACCGCGACGGTCACGGCGTCGTCGAACCGCTCTTTCTTCCGCGCGAGCTCGTGCTCGCGGCCGCCGGCGATAGCCGACGCTTCAGCGATACCTGGCCAGCCGATGAGTTCCTTCGACCGCGAGGGCGAGGGGCCCTCGAACTCGGTCAGCGTCGCCTTCTCGAAGAGCACGACGCCCGCACCGACCGCCTGGGCTGCCTCGTACAGCCCGTCTTCGCCCGCCTTTCGGGTGCCGGTCGCGACGAACTCCACGTCGGAGAACGCCAGCCCCAGGTCGTCGAGGACAGCCTCCCAGGCGTCGAGTACCTGCGCTTTGGTCACTCCCGAGACGGTGCCGGTCCCGAGGACGACGCCGTCATCGGTGTTGCGCTTGAGAACGGTCACGTCGTCGCCGACGAGGACCGCTCTGGGGCCGTCGAGACGGGCCACCGGACCGAGTTCGTCGTTCAATACGGCGAGGTTCGTCGCGACCGTCGAATCGCCGTTGACGACGTGGGTGTCCAGCGCCTTCGCCTTGCTCTCGACGCCCTGCTTGCCCGCAGCCTCGCTCGCGGTCGTCATCGCCGGGACCGCGCCCAGCCGTGAGAGGTCGTTGGCGACCTGATTCGCACCGTGGTGGCCGCCCGTGATCGGGATCGCCCACGTGAGTTCCTCGTCGACGACGACGATAGCGGGGTCGTCCCACTTGTCATCGAGGAGCGGTGCGGTCTTGCGCATCGCGATACCCGAGGCCATCAGCCCGACGAAGCAGTCGTACTCGCCCCAGTGTTCCGCGAACACGTCACCGTGGTATTCGACGATGTCCACGCGCTCGTAGCCGTCGCCGATCTCCGCCTCGATTTCGCGAGCGGTGTCGAGTTTTCGTTCGAAGCTGATGATCGCGATTTCCTCGGCCACCTCGCCGTCCGAGTCCGGTGTCGAACAGTGGCCGCCCGATTCCTCTGCCGCCGGTTCGTTCGTGTCTGTAGTCATGAGTCAGTCGTCTGCTTCGCTCTCGGTGGAATCGCGGTTCGCCCAGTCACCGTACAGGTAGGAGCGCTCGTAGCCCGCTTTTCGCGCCGCGTCGCCGATGATGACGAGCGCGGACGCACGGTAGCCGGCTGCCTCCAGACGCTCGCCGATCGTCCCGATGGTCCCCTCGATGACCGCCTCGTCCGGCCACGAGGCGTGATAGACCACCGTCACCGGCGTCTCCGGGTCGTGACCGTCGTCGAGGAGGCGGTCCATCGTTTCGGCGACCGCGTGGGTGCCGAGGTAGATGCAGGTCGTCACGTCGCCCATCTCGACGAACTCACCGACGTGATCGTCCTCGGGGTCGAGGGTCTTCCCGCGAGGGCGAGTGAACGCGACGTGGTTGGCCACGCCGTTCAGCGTGAGCTGGGTCCGGAGCGTCGCGCTTGCTGCGAACGCCGCGGTCACGCCGGGGACGATGTAGGTCGGAACGCCCTCGTGTTCCAGTGCGTCCATCTGCTCTAATGCTGCGCCGTAGATCGCCGGGTCGCCGCTGTGGAGACGAACGACAGTCCGCCCCGCCTCGTAGGCGTCCCGCATCAGCGGCACCAACTCCTCCAGGTCCTTGCCGATGCTCGAGACCTGCTCGGCGTCCGCACAGTATTCCTCGAGGAGTTCGCTGTTGACCAGCGAACCCGCGTGGACGACGAGGTCTGCCGCCTCGACCAGCTCCTTACCGGTGACCGTGAGGAGCCCTGGGTCGCCGGGACCGGCGCCGATGAACGGGATTCCCTCCTGTCTCTCGCCCGCAGTTCGCTCCCGAATCCGGGGGTCCCGCTCTGCCGCTCGGCTGGTGGACTCCGCGTCGATGGCGTCCTGCGGGTCGGTCATCGTGGCGGACCCTCCGGTACTTCGTCGCCGCAGGCCTCACCTTCGGCTCGCTCCATCGACACGGACCCACGCTGACACTCATCCCCGGACCGGGGTTCTGAAGCAGGCTGTGTCCCGCCATCGGTCTCCGCCCTCGGTCGGGTGCCGGAGCCGCGCTCCGACTCGCTCTCCTGGAAGGCCGCAGTCGCTGGCTCCGAATCGAGGTCGTGTTTCTCCGCGTACGCCAGCGTGTAGTAGTCACGGTCGTCCAGCGTGCTGGGGTCGCGCGTCACGACTGTCTCGCCCTGCTCCATGCAGAGTCGGCGGCCGTACAGCACGTCGTAGCCTGCGTCGACGAGCCGTTCGTGGGTCGTCGGGACATCGGTGACCTTGAACAGGAGCATCCGGTCCGGTCCGGTCGGTGCCGCACCACGAGGGGCCTCGTGAAGGGTGAGACTCGCCCCGGCGGAAATCTCGACGCCGAGAGCGGTAGTGAAGGCCGTCACGGCGCTCACTCCGGGAACGACCTCGACCTCGACATCGGCGTGGAACGCGGAGAGCGTACGCCGCAGGTGGCCGAACGTCGAATAGACGTTCGGGTCGCCGAGCGTGACGAACGCTGCAGTTCCGTCGCGAGCGCGGGGTGCAATCTCTTCGGCGGCCTCGCGCCACGCCTGCCGGAGTTCGTCCTCGTCGCGAGTCATCGGGAAGTCGACGTCACCGATTCGGTCCTCGGGGACGTGTTCGACCGCGACCGACCGGGAGAGGCGTCCCGGCGAGTAGACGACGTCCGCCGCTTCGAGGACGCGCCGTCCGCGGACGGTCACGAGGTCGGCGCTGCCGGGCCCGAGGCCGATGCCGTAGAGGGTCATCGCCGCCCCCCGTCTGCCGCGACGGCATCGGTCCCGCCGACCAGCATGTACACCGGGTTGTCGGAATCGAAACTCGTCGCGCCGGCGAGTTCGTACCCGTGACTCACCTGGAACTGCACGACTGCTTCGAGGAGGCCCCGCTCGCGGAACGCCTCGGTGGCGGCCCCGGCGACTTCGAGCCGGGAAACGTTCATGACGATGCGGTCGACCGCGGTCTCGACTGCGTGGTCGAGGACCGCCTCGTAGTTCCGGCTACCGCCGAGGAACAGGGCGTCTGCGTCGTCGGGTAACCCTTCGGGAGCTTCGGCTCTCCGGAGTTCGACGTCCCCGGTCAGGTCGTTGGCAGCGAGATTCTTCCTGGTGGTTTCGACCCGTTCTGCGTTTCGTTCGAGTGCAGTGACCCGGCCCGCGCGCCGTGCCGCCTCGATGGTCACGGCACCGGTACACGAGCCGACCTCCGCGAAGTGGTCGGTCGGCCCGAGGTCGAGTTTGCTGAGAAGGACGGCCCTGACCTCCGGCTTCGTCGGACCGGCCTTCGCATCGTGTGGGAGCGATACGTTTGCCATCGCCGAATACAACTGCACTGACCCGTAAAACAATTATGGTTGTTTTAGGAAAATCTAGATTGTACACCCTCGTCGAAGTCTGGGCCATCCCAATCGCACGCTCTCCGAGTCACACTTCCTTCAGTTCGCGGCCAGGAGAGGCGACGTTGCCGAAGAACCGGCCGAAACCGGGGAAGTCGGCGTTCTCCAGTGCAAACGAAACGCCACTCGGTAGCGGATTCCGGCTCAGCTCGCAGGCCCCCTCGACTATCACCGCTACGGTGGTCGGATGGTTCTCGTCGGCGGGGTCAGTCGCCGCAAGAACCGACCGGCTGCCCTCGCCCCTCGTCAGTCGTCTTCGGCTGGTGAGCCCGAGTGAGATGTCCCGAGTTCTCCGGTCGTGGCACCACTCCAGTCGAACTTGCGCTGGAAGTACAGGGCGACGTTGACCAGTGCGAGCAGGACGGGAACCTCGATGAGCGGGCCGACGACGGTCGTGAATGCGACGCCGGAGCCGACCCCGAACACCGCAACGGCCACCGCGATCGCGAGTTCGAAGTTGTTGGAGGCGGCAGTGAAGCCGATGGCCGTCGTGGTCGAATAGTCCGCCCCGATGCCTTTGCCCATCCCGAAGCTCACGAGGAACATCACGACGAAGTAGATGGTCAGCGGGACGGCGATGAGGAGCACGTCACCGGGCGAGGCGACGATATTCTCGCCCTGCGTGGCGAACATCACGATGACCGTGAACAGCAAGGCGACGAGCGTGAGTGGGTCGATCTTCGGAACCACCTCCTCGTCGTACCACTCCTCGCTCTTGGCTCGCGTGCCGACGTACCGGGTAAGGAACCCGCCGAGGAAGGGGATTCCGAGGAAGACGACGATGGCTTCGAACACCTGCATCGGCGTCACGTTGAACGTCTCGATGCCCGCGACGAGCGTCTCCATCCCGAGAAGTGGCGGGAGGAACAGCCCGAAGAACCAGACGTACACCCCGTAGGTGACGATCTGGAAGAGGCTGTTGAATGCGACCAGACCGGTCACGTACTCAGTCGAGCCCTCTGCGAGTTCGTTCCAGACGAGCACCATCGCGACACAGCGGGCCATCCCGATGAACACGAGCCCGAGGAAGAACTCGGGGCGGGCTGGCAGGCCGGGCACGAGTCCACTGAAGAAGATCACGGCAAGTCCGAACATGAGCGTCGGCCCGATCAGCCAGTTCTGGACGAGGCTCAACCCGAGAACGCGCCAGTTGCTGAAGACGGCCCGGAGCTGCGAGTAGTTCGCCTTCGCCAGCGGCGGGTACATCATCAGGACGAGGCCGATCTCGACGAGATGGAACTCCTGGATGGGTTGGGTTACAGCTGGGACGACGAAGCCGAGGCCGACGCCGATGGCCATCGCACCGAGAATCCAGACGGTGAGGTACTTGTCGAGGAAGTCCATCGACCGCGGGTCGCCACAGCTCTCACAGTCGCAGTTCGGGTCGTGCTCGTGGCTGTCGACGTCACTCATCGCTCACGCTCCCCTCGAGGACGGTGACGAGCGCGACGGCCCGGTTCGTCGCACGGTACTTCTTCCACCGACCGTCCTTTCGGCCGTCGACGAGTCCCGCCTCGACGAGCTTCGAGAGCCCGTGGCTGAGCCCGCTCTCGCTCACGTCGACGACCGCGTTCAGCTCACAGACGCAGAGCTCCTCCCGCGCGGCGACGAGAACACGGACGAGCGTATACCGCGTCTCGTTCGAGAGCGCCGACAGCACGTCGAGTTCAGCGTCCACCTGCGCCGTCCCGATTGCGGCTTCGAGCGTGCCGAGTTCGTCGAGTCGGGCCACGACATCCTCGCTGCGGCACTCCCCGAGTTCGTCATCGAGATAGCGGCGAAGTCGTTCTGTTGCTTCTGCCATCGGAACTGAATTGAGTATATCTTCAATTAATAGTTGTGATGCGCGCGGCTGCACCGACCAAAAAACCTCTTTGCACTGCGTTAGTTCCACTGAGCAGGGGCGGACGAGGAATTTAGTTGAAAACTCCATCAATCGTTTTATGAGGGCGAACTCGGTGACCCAGGCACAGCCAAGTCGTGCCAGTGCGAGCAGCCGCAAGCAGCGTGACGGAACGGGATTCATCGGCGGCTATGGGAAGAAAACGGGAGAGTCGGACCTCCTCTTCATCGAAGGCCAACTGCCGGAGGATGGGGACCGGATCGCGAACGATGCATCCCCCGTGCGTCAGCTCGAATTGTGTTTGGGGGAACCTCGAAGCCCAGCTTGAACAGCACGGGAAAGAGATGAGCGACGTTCTACAGCTCACCCTGTATCTCGCCGAGATGGATGCATACCAGCGGGTGAACGACACCTACGAGCACTACTTCGATGAGGCGTACCCAGCCCGGACAACCGTCGGCGTCTGCGAACTGCTCGGCGGTGCTGCAGTCACCGTTGATTCGGTCGTCGCCATGGAATAGGAGAGGTCGTTACACTTCCCTTCTCGGACAGGGCGGAGTCGCAGGCCTGGAGGAGAGCCAGAGCACCCCACCGAGTCCACCCGGGGCAGATTCGGGTTCGGCTAGTCGTCTGCGACAGCCTGCGCGCTCGGAATCTCCGGAGCCGCTTCGGTCCGTTCGGGCTCTGGCACCCACTCCAAGGACTCCTCGTAGTGGAAGACGCGGTGTTCCCGAGTCGGGTCGACGACCGTCAGCGAGAGCCAGTCGTTGTCCAGCAGTTGGGTCAGGTTCTCGTGGTCGGCCAGGACCTCGGTGACCCGCTCGACCGGCGCGTGGACCACCGTCGAGAGACGGAGCGGTTGGTGGTACGGTTCGTCGTCCGCGGTCATCAGCGACTGGAGCGGGAGCCCCGTCAGCAGGTCGCCGCCGTTGCCCTGATAGACGCCGACGTTGCCGACCGGGTTCTGTGTCGCCTTCGACCCGCTGCCGTAGACGGCGTTGTCGACCGTCGAGAAGTAGTACTGGGCGTTGATCCACTGGGTGACGACCATGGGACCAGTGAGGATGGCCTCCAGCGCGTCTCCGTGGGGGTCAGTCGACCAGTCGTACGAGTGGAGGAACGCGCGCCCGTCGAGGTCACAGCCGCTCGTCAACTCGCGGGGACCGATGACGAAGCCGGCGTTGCCGGCCAGCCCCCACTCGGGACGCGTCTCGGCCCAGTCGGCGGCACGGCGTTCCGTCTCGGAAACGCCGCTCGAGCCGTCGGCGCCCAGCGCCTCGGCGCGCTCGGCGGTCGCGTCCTCGCGAGCAACCGTGAGGTCCGCCCGCAACCTGTCCAGGTCGTCCGCGTGGCTCTCGGGCACGTCGCCCGCGAACAGTTCCACCTCGTCGGTCGTCGTGTTGTGCTGTCCGGCCACGAAGATCGTGTCATCGGGGATCTCGAACCCTCTCTCGCGGAGGTCGGCCTTGACGGCCTCGTCGTTACAGATATTCGCCAGGACGCGCGCACTCGGCCCGCCGGGGTTGCCCGCGCAGGCACCGCAGTCCAGGCTCGCGTCGTAGGGGTTGTTCGCCGTCTCGCTGGCGTGGCCCGTGAAGACGACGAGGCGACCGAACTCCTCGAACCCCATCAACTCGAAGGCAGTCCCAGCGTACTCGACCTTCTCCTCGTGGGTCAGCCCCACCGGCAGGTCGCCGGCGTAGGTGTGCTGGTGGTGCACCAGCGGCTCACAGAACTCGCGCTCGTCCGGCACCAGTTCGGCCGCGGCGTCGACCACGTCGTGGACGCGCCCGGGGACGAGCGTCCTGGCCGCGAGTGAGAGCCCGTAGCCGCTCCCGGCGGTCTCGACGTACCCGTAAGCGGTGGCGGCGTTGGCCTCCAGTATCTCTATGACCTCATCGGCGGCCGCACGGATTCCCGACCAGCGGTCGTGACGTGCGTGTGTGTCGTCATCGGTCGGATAGTCGACGACGTGATGCTGTGGGTCGAGGATCGGCGGACAGGCATCGACCGACACGTCGGCATCGTATCCCCGATACTCCATCGGGATGCCGAAGAACCCAGCGTACCCGTGGGTCTCGTAGTCGCCCGTGGCCTCGATGTGGCGGCGGATGATCTCGGAGCGGGTGTCGATACAGAAGACCAACTGGATGTCCGGGCGGCCAGTCTTCTCGCTGTCGTCCATCGACCGGCTCCGAGCCGCGACGGTCCCGACGAGGTCGTCGCGGTAGGTCGCCTCCCACGCACGCAGGAACACCTGTGCGGGGTCATCCGCCGGGTTATCGGCTGTGATGTCGGGGTCCGGCTCGATGTCGGCGTCGATGGCATCCAGCAGTGCCAGACGGACCGCGAGGTACCCTTCCAGCGAAATCGGATACGTCGACTGCCACACGCCCCCGTCCTCGGCGCGCCGCTTGATGAACCCGGTCCAGCCCGGGAGCGCCGCCAGTTGCTCCTCGAGGATGGGCACCCACTGGGCGTCCGGGTACGAGGACAGGACCGACTCGATAGCCTCGAACGGCGATTCGGGCAGGTCGGCGACGACCCCCTCGCTGGGGATGTCGCCGTCGTATTCCGCCATTCCACGGAAGGCAGCGTAGAAGCCCGCCTCGCGGTTCGGCATCGACCAGTGGGCACTCCCCTCGTCGAGGAAGGCCGACAGCCACTTCGTCAGCACCCTGTCGACGCGGTCCGTGGCGGTGTCCGCGTCACCGTTCTCCGCGTCGCCCCCGTCGCGCATACGGTCGAGTATCGCCTCCGGACTGTCATCGTAGCCTGCTTCGGCGAGTTCGTCTGCGAGTATCTCCCGGTCGATCTGGCCGCGTTCCAGCGCCGTTGCGAGCGTCCGGGCACTCGGGAGGCCACGGCCGCCCAGGAGGGTGGCTGCCTCCTCGACAGCCTCGCCGAACGGCCGGTGCTCGAAGCCCGAGAGCGGGTTCGCCGTCACGAACGAGTGAACGGGCCAGCGCGAGCCGACGGTGGTCGCTGCTTCGTCGATGCTGTCGCGGATGGCGGATTCAGTACTCATCGTAGTCCTCCCTGGCTGTCAGTAGGGTGTCAGATGACGGTTGGGTGGCATTCAGCAGCGCCACGTAGAGACGTTGGCTGTGCTCGTGGATGCCGGTCTCGATCGCGACGTAGATACCGACGAAGGCGACGGCGACGATGCCGTGAAGCAGGGTCAGTTCGGTCGTTGCCGCACTGACAGCCAGCAGGCCCGAGACGCCCTCGTAGACAACGGCGTAGACGACGATTGCCGGGAAGAACACCAGCGGGACGGCCCCGTAGCGGGCGAGCGTCGGGAGCGAGGTGTGCTGGACCGTGCTGCGGGCCGCGTGCAGCGTGGTGAAGACGACGAAGAAGGTCAGCAGGAGACCGCTGTCGACGTTCGCCCCCTTCCCCGTCAGCACCGTGAACACCGCGCCGCCGCCGAGTCCGGTCAGCACCGCCACGACGAAGCCGACGGCACTCGTCGCACCCCCGAGCGTGTGCTCGGTGGTCTCGCTCGGGCTCGCGTGTTCGACGCGTTCGCCGGAGCTGAGGAACTGATAGGCCTTGTAGAACCCGTGCAGGATGAGGTGGGTGATCGCGGCCCCGAAGAACCCGAGGCCGGCCTGCATTATCATAAAGCCCATCTGGCCGACCGTGGAGCAGCCGAGCTTGCCCTTGATGTCCGTCTGGACCGACTTCAGGAGCTTCCCGCCGCCCGCACTCGCCGCGCCGACGGCGACCACTGCGAGCATGAACCTGGAGTCGACCGTGATGACCGGGGCGAAGCGGGTCAGCAGGATGCCACCCGCGTTGACGAATCCGGCGTGCATCAGCGCGGACGCGGGCGTCGGTGCGGTCATCGAGGAGAGCAGCCAGCTGTGGAACGGGATGAGGGCCGACTGGATCATCGCCGCGAGCACGAGCGCGCCGGCGGCGAGCAGCCACATCGGACCACCGAGCGCGTCGGCGGCCGTGCCGATTCCGGAGACCGTCGTGGTGCCGGTCGCCCACCACAACGCCGCCAGCGCAACCCCGAGCAGCGCGCTACTGGCGATGAAGTACCTGCGAGCGACCGCCGCGGCGGCCTGTGCCTGTTCCCAGCCCTCGTTGGTACCGATGAGCTCGGCCATCAACAGACCCATCGCCACCCACAGGAACCCGAACAGTGCGACGTGGTCGGCCGCGACGAGGGCCATCACGACCGCGGTGAACCCGAACGTGGCGAGGAAGAACCTCGTTTTGTGGGTGCGACCGGCCATGTAGCGGCGCGAGTAGCTGTGAACGATACCACTGAAGAAGGCGACCACCACCCACATGAGAACGGTCAGACCGTCGATGACGACCAACCCTGGGAGCTCCCACACTTCACCGAACCGAATTCTGGCGACGAGGACGGCCAGACTCACCACGAACAGCGACCACACGACCCTCGTTAGTGCAACGGGCACGAACGGCGAATCCACCGCCGTGTCCGGGAGCGCTCCGACCGTTTGGTTCGAGCTGTGTCCTGACATCGTCCATTCCATCCGACCACGCATCGCGGCACCCGAGACGACCCGGCTGGTCCGCTTCTGGTCGAGTTCGAGGACATCTTGAACAGAACGTTTGTTAAATCTATCTATGTTCCCAATATGTTCGCAAAAATAGAATTAAAGAACGTTATGATTCTACAGCGACGTGCGGAGAGGCCCGGTAGCGCGGGTCAGGGAGGATGCTCGCGAAACGACCCGACGTATCGCCGGGAGACGGGCCCGTATCGGTCGCGCCGTCGAAAGCGACCAGATTCCGCCTGCCCGGGAACGGGTAGTCACTGCCGTCCTGGTCGCGAACCTAGGCAGCGACCGACACCGACGTGGGGAGTGCCTGCTGGAGACATCGGACCTGCCGGCGGCCGTTGTGCTCGACGAGTCGGTCCCGGTGGTAGTCAGTCCCCGCGCGAAGCACGCCTCGTCCTGGACGGTGACTCGGACAATCTGACGGGCTCTGTCGACCCAGTACTGGCAGTCGTTCGACGCGCGACCGAGCTGGACGTCGAACGTGTCCTCGTCTAGGTGCCGTCTCCTCGCTGGGTCTCGGAGTCGAACTTGCCGAAGGGCGTCGTCTCGTGGCTCCGTACGAGAACCTCGTCGGCGACGGTGAGCCCCATGTCGAGGAGCTCCTGTGCGACGGGTGTGATATCGCCGTCCGTCTCGCCGACTGCAGTGACCAGGAGGTTCTGTTCACCAGTGACCAGCTCCTGGACCGATACGACGCCATCGATGTCTAAGATATCCGGAACGAGGTCGCCACGTTCGGGGATCGTAGCGGTACAGTAGAGCAGCATTCGGAGCGGATAGCCTGACCGCTGATAGTCGACGCTGGCGCTGTATCCTTTGATTACGCCGTTCGATTCGAGACGCTGGATGCGCTTGCGGACAGTGCTGTCGGAGGTCCCGGTCCGCTCCGCGATGTCTCCGGACGCCATGTTCCGAGCGTCTTCCTGGAGTGCATAGAGGATGGCTCTGTCGACATCGTCGATCTCATCGTCGGTCATATCCGTGTGTCTGCGGCAAAGCTACTTTACCTTTGTACGTCGCTCGGGTTTCCAACCCTGCTTTCGCCGCCCTGCCTCCCAGCGGGGTCTCACGTACAGGAAGATGCCGGGCGGTCGTGAGGAAGTCCGTCCAGGGTGGCTGGCGTACGCGTCGAGGGCCCCACCTTCGCCGCCTGGCGGAGTGGCGGTGAAACGCGGCCGGTAACGTCCCAGTAGCAGGGTCTCCTCTGTGTCACTCACTCGGCTCCGCGAGTGTCATCACGGGAACCGGTGCGGAGCGGACGGTGTTCTCGGCGACACTCCCAAGCAGGATACGGTCCGTGCCCCGTCGCCCCGTCGTCCCCATCCCGACTGCGTGTATCTCGTTCGACTCGATACAGTCGAGTATCCCCTCGACCGGCGTTCCGTGTTCGATGTGGGTGACGGTGTTCTTGACCCCACGCTCCTCGGCTGTCGAGACCACAGTCTCGACGGCGTCGGTCGCGGCGGCTTCGCTGTCCTTCCCGGACGTCACTGACCGGACATCGAGCCCGAGTGCAGCGTCGTCCACGACCGAGAGGACGTGGAGCGTCGCATCCAGCTGTGCCGCGAACTCGACCAGCTGGTCCGCAGCAGCGGTCGCCGCGGCGCTCCCGTCCGTCGGGACGAGGATGTTCTCGTAGGGGAACGCGAACGTCTCGTCGGGCTGCATGCGAACTGTAAGAACTGGAACCGGGGAGAGTCGGACCACCTTCTCGGAGACACTCCCAGCCAGGTATCTCGAGACCCCTTCGCGGCCGTGGGTTGGCATGACGACCAGGTCCTGGTCGTACCGCTCGGCGTAGTCGACGATCGTCGGGGCGGGGTTGCCCTGTACGATGTCGGTGTCGTACGCAGCGCCGAGGGTGTCGAGCGTCTTTGCAGCCTCCTCGACTACCTCCTCGCCCTGTTGTACGAGCGCGTCGACGGTTTCGCCGTCGACGACGGTGATGCTGTCGCGGGTCGTGTCGGCAACGTAGAGCACCTGGATTGTCGCGTCGGCCCAGTGAGCGAGCTCGCTCGTGTGGTGGAGTGCTGCAGCGGCTCCGTCGCTGCCGTCGAAGGGGAACAGGATGTTGTCGTACATCTCTCGTTGGGAGACGGTACGTCGGCCCGGTCCCTAATCGTTTGGACCTCTACCGAAAGGCCGTCAGTCTTGGTCGCCCTCGTCGACCGACGGTTCGCCGTCTGCCCGGTCCTCGACAGCGGGTTCGACGGTCACCCGTGCCTTCTGAATCCGGGTGTCCTCGACCTGTTCGGCCCGCAGGGTCACGTTTTCGTACTCGAACTCCTCTCCCTGTTCGACGAGGCGGCCGGCGCGGTTGAAGATGAAGCCGGCGATGGTCTCGAACTCCTCGCCCTCGGGGAGCTCTATACCGAGGGCCTCGTTCACCTCGTCGATATTGACCTCGCCGCGAACCAGCACCTCGTTGTCGTGGACGAACTCCATCGGGTGCTCCTCGTCGCCGACCAGTATCTCGCCGACGATCTCCTCGAGGACGTCCTCCATCGTGATGAGCCCCTGGGTCGCGCCGAACTCGTCCATGACGATAACCATGTGCAGCCGGTTCTCGCGCATCTCCGTGAGCAGTTCGTCGACGCTCTTGGACTCGGGCACGTGGAGCGTCGGCCTGACGACGTCGGCGACCTCGAGCTCGGAGAAGCTATCGTAGTCGGAGTCCTCGAGCTCCCGGATGTCGAAGACACCGGTCACGTTGTCCAGCGAACCGTCGTAGGCCGGGAGGCGGGCGTGCCCCGACTTGATACAGCTCTCGATGGCCTCGTCGACCGACGCGTGGACCGAGACGGCGGCCATGTCGAGGCGTGGGGTCATCACCTCCTTCGCACTCGCGTCGGTGAACCGCAACGTGCGCTGGAGCATCTGGCGTTCCTCCTCGTTGAGGACCCCCTCGCGCTCGCCCGTCTTGATCATGTTCCGGATCTCGTCGCGGGAGACGTACGTCGACTCTATCGAGGAGCTGCCGCCGGTGAGTCTGTTCACGACGCCCGTCAGATGGTAGAACAGGAAGATGAGCGGCCAGAGCACCTTCTCTACGACTTTCAGCCCCCGTGCGACGCGCCGGGCGTGGAGTTCCGTGTTCTCGACCGCGTAGGACTTGGGTGCGCTCTCGCCGAATATCAGCACCATCGAGGTGATACCGAGCGACGAGACGATGACCGCCGTCCCCGGGTCGAAGTAGAAGCCGACCAGCGTGGTCGAGACGGAGGACATCGTGATGTTGACCATGTTGTTCCCGACGAGGATGGTCACGAGCAGCCGGTGGGGGTCCTCCTTGAGGGACTTGACCGCGTTCGCTCCGCGCTTGCCCTCTTCGACCATCGCGTCGATCTGGTGGGTCGGCAGGGAGAACAGTGCGATCTCCGAGGAGGAGAAGAAGCCCGAGCCGACGAGCAGCAGCCCTATCAGGACGACACCGACGAGGGTGATTTGTGTCTGTGCCAGTTCGATACC
The DNA here is from genome assembly GCF_900103505.1 of Haloarchaeobius iranensis. Classification (GTDB taxonomy): domain Archaea; phylum Halobacteriota; class Halobacteria; order Halobacteriales; family Natrialbaceae; genus Haloarchaeobius; species Haloarchaeobius iranensis. Next base: position 22,371 of record NZ_FNIA01000021.1, on the reverse strand, counting down.
GAGGACGGGCACGGTGTATAGTGGGAGCTCGATCCCGGACACAGCTGTGAGCACTGGAGAACCCATCGTTCGTGGAAGTTACCGGAACTGGGAATTAAACCCTGCGTGACGGACTCGGGAACGCACTGGCGGACGGCGCTCACTCCCAGAGGTCGTACATGTCGTCGCGCACGCTGTCCCGGTACTGTCGGCCATCGGTGTGGACTCCGATGGCTGCTGGGTCGTCGGCGGCCGAGACGGACGCGATGACCGTCGCATCGAGCCCCTCGGATTCGAGCGACGAGACCACGCGCTCCGACTTCCCTGCCGGAACGGTGGCGAGCATCGCACCAGAGCCGAGGATTCGAAGCGGGTCGACGCCCATCGCGGCACAGAGTCGACGGGTCTCGTCCCTGATGGGGACGGCTTCACTGTCGAGTTCGATGGAGACATCGGAGGCACAGGCGAGCTCGACGAGTCCGTTGAGCACGCCCCCCTCGGTGGGGTCGTGCATCGCGGTCGCGACCGGAGCGAGCACGGCTGACTCGGGGAGCACGCTCACGTCGTCGAAGAACGCCGCCGCGCGGTCGACAGTGGCCGACTCGACGCCAGCGTCGAGTAGGGTGTCGCGGAAATCCGTCGCCAGGACCGCGCTCCCCTCGATACCGGCCCACTTCGTGAGTAGCACGACGTCCCCTGGGTTCGCGCCCGAGGTCGGCACGTAGCGGTCGGTCGGACCCATACAGGTGAGCGAGAGGAGCGGCCTGTCGAGTGCGGCGAGTGTCTCGGTGTGGCCGCTGACGATCGTGATACCGAGTCGACGAGCCTCCGCGTCGAGTTGCCCGGTCACGGTGTCGAGATGTCCCTCGTCCTCGTCGGGCAGGAAGATGGTGCTCACCAGCCACTCGGGGATGCCACCACAGGCAGCCACGTCGTTGCTCGCGATGGCGACGCCGAGGGTACCGATTCGTTCGGCGGCGAGCGAGATCGGGTCGGTGCTGACGACGAGTGTCGAGCCGTCGGCCGCGATGGCGGCGGCGTCCTCGCCGTAGCCGGCGCCGACGAGCAAGTCGTCGTTTGCTGCGCCCGTGCGCGAGAAGATGTACTGCTCGAGGTCCGCGGGCGAGAGTTTGCTCATGGCCACCTGTGGGTGTGGTGTCTCCTTGTGCTTTCTCGTCGCGGGCGGTCCGTCCGAGCATCCCCCACGGCTAAGCCTCGTGGCCCGCAACGTCGACCCATGCAGATGACACCCGGCCCGACGGCCGTGCCGCCGCGGGTCCGCGAGCGCATGAGCGAGCCGATGCCGAACCCTGACGTCGAGCAGTCCTTCTTCGAGCTCTACGACGACGTCTGCGGGAAGCTCCAGCGTGTCTACGGGACCGACGACGACGTCGTCGTGATGGGTGGCGAGGGAATCCTCGGCCTGGAGGCCGCTATCGCGTCCACGGTCGGTCCGGGCGACGAGGTGCTGTGCGTCTCGAACGGGCTGTACGGCGACGGCTTCGCGGACTTCGTCGAGAGCTACGGCGGCGAGCCGACGGTGGTCGGGGCCGAGTACACTGAGCCACTGGACGTGGGCGGGGTCGAGGCCGAGCTTGAACGGGGCGACTACGAGCTCGCCACGATGGTCCACTGCGAGACCCCGACGGGAACGCTGAACGACATCGAGCCAGTGTTGGAACTGCTCGACGACTACGGTGTACTGACCATCGTGGATGCGGTCTCCTCCCTCGGCGGGACGCCGGTCCCTGACGAGTACATCGACATCAACCTCGGGGCGTCCCAGAAGGCGTTCAGCTCCCCGCCGGGGCTGACGACCGCCGCGGTCAGCGACAGGGCGTGGGAGGTAGCCACGGAGCGGGACCCCGACTCGCTCTACACGAACCTGCTCCCGTGGCGCGACACGGCCGAGCGGTTCCCGTACACCCATCTGGCCGCAAACGTCGCCGCGCTCGACGAGTCGCTCTCGCTGTTGCTCGAGGAGGGGTTGGAGTCGGTGTACGAGCGACACGAGCGGGCAGCAACGCACTGTCGCGAGCGGGGGGCGGAGCTGGGGCTCGAGCTGTATCCGCCGGCGGAGCGCAGCGCACCGACCGTCACCGCGTTCCACCTGCCCGGACGAGCCGAAGCAGCGCAGGGGGAGCTCGCGTCCGAGCACGACGTCGTGCTCTCGACCGGCCTCGGTGAGCTGGCGGGCGACATCCTCCGGGTCGGTCACATGGGATACAATGCAGAGGTCGAGAAGGTCGACCGTGTGCTGGACGCTCTGGCGACGGTTCTGACCGCGTAGGCCGGGGCCGCGCCAGGCGCTGTTCCTGTGCGAGCTGAAAATCAGGTTCGCCGACAGGTGTAGCTACACGTAACTTATGCATCCGTACGCGTCTGTTATGGCGATATAGTATTGTACGATAATCCCAAAACTGTTATCTACCCTCCTCGATTACGGTCTACCGTGCAGAATTCCAATATCCACGCAAGACCGTTCGGATGGGTGAGTATCGATGTTAGGTATTGAGGCGCTGAGCGGGAACGCTCTCGCGGCGGCACTGGTCGGAATCGTGCTCTTCGAGGCGCTCCTCCTGTACGTCGGCTACGGGGCGCTGGAGTCCGTGGTCGGGGCCTCAGTCCGTCGTGTCCTCGAAGGTGAGTGCAAGGTCGCAGACGTACTACTTCGGCGTTGCTCGACGGCGACCGGAGGTGCCGACAAATGATGGAGCTGATGGGGGTCGGTGTGGACCTGTTGCTACTCTTCACCGGCTTCGGCCTGCTCATCGGCATCCTGTTCGGGTTCTTCGGGATGGGCGGCTCTTTCCTCGTCACGCCCGCGCTACTCGTGATGGGGTACGAGCCGAACGTCGCGGTCGGTTCCGGACTGGCCTTCGTGTTCGGTACCTCCGTCATCGCGACGCTCAAACACCGTGACCTCGGCCAGGTCGACTACAAGCTCGGCATCCTGATGATCGCCGGGACCACGGCCGGCATCGAGGTCGGCAAGCTCGGGCTCGAGTACCTGCAACACATCGGGCTCGCCGGCACGATCGTCAGCGTCGCGTACGTCCTCCTGCTTGGCGGCATCGGTGTGTTCGTCACGCGTGAAGCGCTCAAAGGCGGTGACGGTGGCGGCATCGACCACGACGCCGAGGGCGAAATCGACGCCGACGACATCCCCGACATCGCCAAGAAGATCCAGTCGTATCGGTTCCCACCGATGATGAAGCTCCGTGGTGGGGTCAGGGTCTCGCTCTGGCTCATCCTCCTGGTCGCGTTCGCGACCGGGCTGCTCTCGGGGTTCCTCGGCGTGGGCGGCGGGTTCATCCGGATGCCCGCGCTGTTCTACCTCATCGGCGTGCCGGTTCCTGTCGCGGTCGGGACGGACCTGTTCGAGATCGTCTTCTCCGGCGGTCTGGGCAGCTTCCTCTACGCGCAGTCCGGCGCGGTGGACCTCAGCATCGTCGTCCCGCTGCTCGCGGGTAGCGCACTGGGGGCGCGCCTCGGTGCGGCCGCGACGAGCCTGGTCGAAGAGGACGACATCAAGGTGTACTTCGGTGTGATGCTGCTGCTCGGTGCCATCGCGGTCGCCGTCCGCGAGATCGGTGGGGTCCTCGAGATGCCCATCCTCGACACCGTCAGCCTCGTCATCATCCTCGGAGCCGCACTGCTCGTCAGTGGCGCAGTCACCTACAGCGCCATCCAGGAGCTGCGCCGTGACGAGTCCGAGTCCGCGCCTGCGGCGTCGTTCAGCGACTGACGGCAGGACTGTATTGCTTCTAATTTGCACTTCTATTCTCCTATACTCACCCTTCCAGACCCATATAAGCGCCCTGTAGGGTGTTTTGTCTCTGAATTCCGCTATCCAATATTCGTTGTATTGCACAAATCTCACAAGATATAAGGTGACCCATCCCCAAACGGTGAGTGTAACATGGATGCAGACGACTTCCCGACACCCGATGTCGAGGTCGACGAGATCGAACCGGACGAACTGAAGCAGCGGATCGACGACGGCGAGGACGTGACCATCCTCGACGCTCGGATGAACGGTGACTTCGACGAGTGGCACATCGAGGGTGCAAACGTCGAGATCGCCAACGTCCCGTACTTCCACTTCCTCGAGGACGAGGTCGAGGACAGCATCCTCGAACAGGTTCCCGAGGGGGAACCGCTCGTGGTGCTCTGTGCGAAGGGCGGGGCCAGCGCGTACGTCGCGGGCAAGCTCGCGGAGAACGGCCGCGACGTCGTCCACCTGGACGAAGGCATGAACGGTTGGGCACGCATCTACGAGCGCGTCGAGGTGGCGCGCTACGATGGGCCCGGGACGCTCTACCAGTACCAGCGCCCGTCGAGTGGCTGTCTGGGCTACCTCCTCGTCTCCGGCGGCGAGGCGGCAGTGGTCGACCCCCTCCGCGCGTTCACCGACCGCTACCTCGATGACGCGGCCGCGCTCGACGCCGAACTGACCTACGCGTTCGACACGCACATCCACGCCGACCACATCTCCGGCGTCCGCGAGCTGGACGAGGAGGGCGTCACCGGCGTCATCCCTGAGGCCGCGCGCCAGCGCAACGTCACCTACATCGACGAGCTCGTCTCCGCCGAGAGTGGCGACGAGTTCGCCGTCGGCGACGCGACCGTCGAGACGGTGTACACGCCGGGCCACACCAGCGGCATGACCTCCTACCTTCTCGGGGGCAGCCTGCTCGCGACGGGAGACGGGCTGTTCGTCGAGAGCGTCGCCCGTCCCGACCTCGAGGAGGGTGACGAGGGTGCGCCAGACGCGGCGCGCCAGCTCTACGAGTCGCTTCAGACGAAGGTCCTGACGCTCGACGACGAGGTCCTCGTCGGGGGTGCGCACTTCAGCGACGCAGCCGAGCCCGCCGAGGACGGGACCTACACCGCTCCCATCGGCCAGCTCCGCGAGGAGATGGACGCACTCACGATGGACGAGGAGGACTTCGTCGACGTCGTGCTCGACGACATGCCCCCGCGTCCCGCGAACTACGAGGACATCATCGCGACGAACCTCGGCCAGCAGAGCGCCGACGACGAGGAGGCGTTCGAGCTCGAACTCGGCCCGAACAACTGTGCTGCCAGTCAGGACGCCCTGACCGGCGACTGAGCGGTTCCATAGCGGCCTGACCGTGGGCTGCCGTGTTCTCCTTCCGTTTCGCCGTGGGCCAACACGACGTTTTCGAACAGCTATAAGCTGGAGTTAGGACGAGTACAAAGTTCATAATTTTATATGATAGTAACTGACGTGCACGTATGGAGGAACCGAAATCCGGTGCTGGCGCCGCCTACCACTACTGGAGCCGGCGACACTACCTGGTCGCGACGGGGGGAATCGCAGCACTGAGTGGCTGCCTCGGTGGTGACGGCGAAAGCACTGATGGCGGTGGGACGACCACTGCCGGAGCCACCCCGACCACGATGGCCGACGACGGGGAGGAACTCCCGGACGGCGTTTCGGCTGAGGAGTTCGAGAACGGGCCCGTCCCCGAACCGTATCGTACGGCCGTCTCCCTCGGCGGCGAGCAGCGGAACGCGGACGAGCTGTTCGCCAAGGGCGACGTGCAGTTCTCCGAGTACGACGAGGCTCTGGAGAACGACGCCCACCAGCCGGGCCGCTGTTGTGCGAACTGCGACGATTTCGTTCCCGACAGGAACGGGGACGCCTTCGGCGCGTGTTCGGCGGTCCAGGGGTACATCGACGGTGCGGATTGGTGTAGCGTCTGGGAGGAACTGCCCGAGCCCAGTGTCCCGGAGGGGCTGACGGAGTCAGAGCTCCCGACTGCGCAGGTGCCAGCGGAGTACCGGACAGCCAGCTCACAAGGTGGGGAGGAGCGCGACCCGGACGAACTCAACGCCCAGGAGGCGGTTCAGCTGATGGAGTCGGTCGAGGCCATCGCCGACGGGCTGGGACAGCCCGGTCAGTCTTGTGGCAACTGCGCGGAGTTCGTCCCGGACAAGAACGGAGACGGGTGGGGAGCCTGTGCGAAGGTCGAGGGCTACGTGGCGGTCGAGGACTGGTGCAGCATCTGGGAGCACGTCACCGAGGAGCTGTGATCACCGGCTCCCCGCCGGCGGCACGAGCAGGACGTTGCAGTCGGCACGTGCAGTGACCTCCTCGGAGACGCTGCCCAGGAGGAGCCGCCGCATCCGGCTTCGACCGCGCGAGCCCATGAGAACGCTGGTCGGCTGGAACTGCTGCTCCGCCGCTAGTATCTCCTCGACGGCCGCTCCCTCTCGAACGACGACTCGCGTCTCGATACCGCGCTCCTCGAGCTGATCGGCGAGTTCGCCCAGCCGGGCCTCCGCGTCCGAGACGGCGTCGGGGTCACCGTTTGCCCGGCGGCCCGGCGGTGCGACGTGGAGGAGGGTCACCTCCTGGGCGGCGGTCTCGAGGTGGTCGAACTGCTCGAACGCCCGCTCGGCGTTCTCCGAGAAGTCCGTCGCGTACAGTATCCGCTGGAAGAGGTGCTCGGCGGCGACCTCGTGGTCCTCCTCGCCGTGTTCGAGGATACGCTGCACGAGCAGTGGCCGCGCCGCGGTTCGGGCGACGTTCCGCGCGGTGCCCCCGATGAACCGCTGTTCCAGGGGACTCTGCCCGCGTGACCCCACGATAAGGAGGTCGGCGTCGATACGCTCGGCGAGCCCGTTGATCCGACGGTGTGGCGTGCCCCGCATCACGTGCGTCCGGACGCCGAACCCCTCGGCTTCGAGTTTCCCGCGCTGGCGTTCGAGGCCTCGCTTCGTGCGGCCACCGATGTCGCTTCCCGGCATCCCGGCGGTCACGTTCGGGCTCGTGACGGTGACGAGGTCGATCTCGTCGATTCCGTACCGCTGCAGGCACTCGAGACAGGTTCGTGACTCGATAGCGGTCTCGATGGCGTCGGACAGGTCGGTTGCAAGTACTGCGCGCATACGTACCGCTACGGGGAGCTCGCTAATCAGTATTGTGCATAAGTGTGTCTTCTACGTACGGGCAACCGGGTGCTTGACCCGGTGAATCACCTAGAAATGGGCTTACTGAAGTATCAAGTCGGTGCGGGTAGACGCTTTGATAGAGCTATATTGTACTAGAGCCACAAGATTGATTGTCGGGTCGCGGGTGAGTGTAGCCATGAACGCTCACGGTTCACTCGTGGTCCCCGGGGAGGCGTGGTGGCGATGATCCAGGTGCTGGCCAGGAGTTCACTGGCCTGGCTCGTCATCGGGTTCGTCGTTCCGGTGGTCCTCGTCGCGTTCGGCACGTACGTCGGCGTACTGATGGCGCTCCAGGAGTTCTTCGGTGCGGAGTCGTGGGAGGACGCTGTCGACGGAGGGAACGAGTGAGTCAGTACGGATGGCCGTATGCAGGGCTCGTGCCCGGTTGATGTGACGCGGTCAGTTCGAGGAAGTTCGCGAAGACGGCCTTCGCCGCCTCGGCTGCGGCCACGGACTCGTCGGTGATTCCGTCGCGGACCTGCTCGATGCGCTCCTCGGGGAGGTCCTTCCCCTCGGTGACCCAGACCGCGGTCTGCCGGTCGTACTCCGGGTGGAACTGCAGGCCGTAGCTGCTGCCGACTCTGTAGGCCTGGACGCCGTTGTCGTTTCGCGCCAGGACTGTCGCGCCCTGTGGGAGCTCCGCCACGCGGTCGGAGTGGGTCTCGAAACTGACGAACTGGGCCGGAATCCCGTCGAAGAGCGGGTCCTCGCCGACGCGCGAGGCCTCCCGGTAGCCCAGCTCGTACTCGCCCATATCGACCACACGGCCGCCGAGGGCCTGCGCGATGAACTGGTGGCCCCAGCAGATGCCGAGGATCGGGACGTCCGCCGCGTGGACACGGCGCACCCAGGCCGTGGCCTCGTGTATCCAGTCCCGGTCCTCGTAGACCGCGGTCTGCGACCCGCTGACGACGACCCCGTCGTAGCGCCACTCCGGACTGGCGACGGTCGGCGGGAGCTCCCCTGCCGGCAGCTTGTAGACGTCGATGTCCACGTCCGGCGACGCCGCCTCGAGCTCGCGGACGAGGTTGCGCTCTGCTGGGGTCTCGCCGAGCGACGCGTCGAGGACTACAACGTGTCGGGTCATGGTGGACAGTACGCGGTGCGGCCATATAGTATTTCGTGTTCGATACACAATTAGATGGGATGGCTGTGCTAGAGAACACGTCGATATGGGGTACGTGAGCCACCTGTGTTCTCCTGATCGTGTTCTCGTTCCTAGCGCCACTGGCTGTATTGTGCAAAAAGAGCACAACACCTAAGTTCGAGGAGCGTCAACCAACTGGTGATGAGTGGAGATAGTTCAATCGAGGACATTCGCGAGCAGAAGATCGACGAGATGAAGAACCAGACCGAGGACGCCACAGCGGGCGAGGCCGGCGCGCCGGCGGAGCCGGTGTACGTGAACGGCGTCGACGAGCTGACGTCGACCACGTCGGAGTACGACGTCGTCCTCGTCGACTTCTACGCGGACTGGTGTGGCCCCTGCCAGATGCTCGAGCCCGTCGTCGAGTCTCTCGCGGAGAGCACGGACGCGGCAGTCGCGAAGGTCGACGTCGACGCGAACCAGCAGCTCGCCGCACAGTTCGGCGTGCAGGGCGTCCCGACGATGGTGCTGTTCGCCGACGGTGAGCCGGTCGAGCAGATGGTCGGCTTCGAGGACGAGGGCACGCTGCGGAGCCTCATCGAGCAGCACAGCTAACGCCGACTCGGCTCGCCGGCGACCGTTTCGCGCCCTTCTCAGTGCGGCCCGACGAGAAACCGTTCGACGACCTGTTGGGTCGCCCGCCGGAGCGTGAGACTGGCAGTCGACCTGTCCCGCCCGGTTCGCTGGCAACGTCCGCCAGGGTACACTGCCGCGGGGAGACACGTGACCGCGCATACAGGCGTGGAGGCCGACACATCCAGTGTCCGGTCCCCCACGCGACGACGGCGGGTTTAATTAGGTCCCCCTCGGAGTCCGTGACGTGCGTCCGTTCGTGCGGTTCATCGTCGGCGCGACGCTCGGGCTGGCTGCGGTAGCCGTGTACCTCTCGGTCGTCGGGGTGACGACGGTGCTGGACCGGGCGACCACGCTGGCACCAGTCGTCGCCGTCCTCGTCCTCGGGCTCGTGCTCGCCGAGGGCGCCGCGGACGGTATCGGTGTCTGGGCCTCGGTCCGTCCGCTCAACGGCGGTATCTCACCGCCGAAGAGCGTTCAGTTCGCGTTCGCGGGCGACTTCTTCGATACACTCAGTCCTGCGGGGCCGGTGACGTCGGAGCCCATCATGGCCCGGTTCTTCGCCGTCGAGACCGACACGAGCTACAGCGAGGCACTCGGAGTGCGGGGCGTCGCGAAGTACGTGAAGTCGGGCGCCCAGCTGCTCGTCTCGACGCTGCTCGTCGTCGCGCTGGTTCTCCTCGGACCGACGCCGCCGTTCCTCATCTACACGCTGGGCGGTGCAGTGGCACTCCTCGTCGTGGTCGGTCTCCTCCTGGTCGTCATCCGTGGACAGCTGCGTGGCGTCGTCGTCGCCATCCTCGCGATCCCGGTCGGACTCGTCTCCTCGCTCTACCGGTCCGACCCGCACGACCGGGCGGACGTGGCGGCTGCAGTCGACCGCTTCTGGATGCGTGCGGCGGCGTTCCGGGACGCTCCCGGGCTCGTCGCGCTCATCGCCGTCGGGGGCATCGTCGAGCAGGTGCTCACGGCCGGCGCGCTCTGGCTCGCCCTCGGGGGCATCGGTGCCCCCGTCGCGTTGCTCCCCATCGTCGCGGTCATCCCGCTCCCGCAGGCCGCGAGCGTCGTCCCGGTCCCGGCCAGTCTCGGGGCCTACGACGTGTTACTCGGGGCGGTTCTGGGGCTGCTCACCGTCGCCTCACAGGCGGATGCCGCCGCGGCCGTCTTCGCGGTCCGTACGTTCAGCATCGGCTCCGCCCTGGCGGTCGGTGGCATCTCGACCGGCTTTCTGCGTGGCTGGCGACCGTGAGACTGGCCGGAGGGCGACCGGCGGGCGTCGGCCCACTGTGCCCCCGTGATATTTGTTCGTTCCCCGTCAACGTACAGACAATGTTCGACGAGGTACTCGTTCCGACCGACGGGAGCGATTGTGCAGCGGCTGCCGTAGGGAACGCGGTGGACATCGCGAGCCACTACGGCGCCACCGTCCACGTTCTCAGCGTCCTCGACTCGCGCAGCCAGGAGAACGCCGAGCACCAGGCCCGGGATGGCACCCGTGCCGAGGCGGTCGTCGATGAGGTCACCGAGGAGATGGTCGACGCCGGCCTCGGGGTCGAACGCACCGTCCGCACCGGGGTTCCCTACGAGGTCATCCTCGAATACGTCGACGAGGCGGGTATCGACCTCGTGGTGATGGGTACCCACGGCCGGACGGGCGTCGAGCGCTACCTGCTCGGGAGCGTCACGGAGAAGGTACTCCGCCGCTCCGACGTGCCCGTGCTGACGATCCGAGACGCCGAGGACGGGTCGGTGCACTACCCGTACGAGTCGGTGCTGGTCCCGACCGACGGAAGCGCCGCCGCCGGGGCTGCCGCCGACGTTGGCCTCGACCTGGCGACACGATACGGCTCCGAACTGCACGTCGTCTCCATCGTCGATGCGCTCTCGATGGGGGTGGACGTCCGCTCCGAGCTGATGACCGACGCGCTCGAGGCGTCCGCTCGGGAGGCCGTCGACGGGATCGCCGAACGGGCCGGCGGTGCCGTCGGTGGGGTCGAAACCGCCGTCGCGTACGGGAGCCCGTACAAGAAACTGCGCCGGTACGTCGAGGAGAACGATGTCGACCTCGTGGTGATGGGCACCCACGGCCGGACGGGACTGGAGCGCTACCTGCTCGGGAGCGTCACCGAGAAGCTCGTCCGAACGTCTCCCGTACCGGTGCTGACAGTTCGAACAGCGGAGGCCGGCTCGGAGTAGCTGCCGCAGGCCCACAGCCAGAGTCTCAGCGAACTGGAACTATCGTCTCGTTTTATCATCTCTCGCGCCGAATTTCGGCTGGTGTTCACGCGTGCCACTACTTGACGACGAAATCGCGGTCATCACGGGCGGCAGCTCGGGTATCGGACGGGGAATCGCACTCGCGTTCGCCGAACACGGCGCGAGGGCCGTGGTCATCGCCGACATCCGCGAGGACCCGAAGGGCGAGGGAACCCCCACCCACGAGAAGGTCGAGACGGAGACCGACGCCGACGCGGCCTTCGTCCACTGCGACGTGACGGACCGCGATGACCTCACGGCCGCCATGGACGCCGCCGACGAGTTCGGTGGCGTCTCCATCATGGTGAACAACGCGGGCGTCTGGCGCGCCGAGGATTTCTTCGACGTCTCGGAGGAGGAGTACCGCTGGCTGATGGACATCAACCTCTACGGTGCGTTCTTCGGGTCGCAGGTCGCCGCCGAACGGATGGCCGAGGGCGACGGCGGGAGCATCATCAACATCTCCATCGTCGCGGGGCTGTTCGGCAACGGCAACTGGCCGACGTACTCGGCGTCGAAGGGTGGACTCACGATGCTCACGTACTCGCTCGCGCACAAGCTCGCGGAGCACGACATCCGGGTGAACGCCGTCCACCCGGGCGGCATCGAGACGATGATCGGCGGCGACGAGGAGACCAGCGAGGAGGAGGCCGAGGCGTTCGCCCAGCAGGTCCCGCTCGGGCGCTACGGACAGCCCGAGGAGATCGGTGGCGCGGCCACGTTCCTCGCGAGCGACCTCGCGAGCTACGTGACGGGCGAGTCACTGGTCGTGGACGGTGGCTGGACGAGCTGGCGCTAGCCGGTCCGATACCTCGGACCAATCAGCCGGGGGGAGCGCATCAGTTCTTGACTTCGATGCCACCGAAGGCGGTGAACCCGCCGACGACGAGGTCGACCTCGTCGTTGACAGTCTCGTACCGGCGGCGGGAGTCCTCGGCCGCACCGAGGACCGGGAGAACGTCCAGCTGCACGTTCCAGTCGCGCGGGACGACGACCTCGGCCGAACCGAACAGCGCCACGGCGTTGATACGGGCAGGTCGGTCGACGACCTCGGCGTCGCGGAGGTCTATCTCGACGCCGCCGAACACGGCGGTGAGGTCTGCGCCGGTGAACGCCTTCGAGGTGTTCCGTCGTTCGGCGCCGCCGAAGGCCGCGAACATCGAGGTGAAGCCGTCGTCGGTCGGGACAGCCTTCGCCCGGTAGGTCCCGAGGACCACCGAGAGACCGAACGCGATGACGAGCACCGGCCAGAACACGACGACGTCGTCGACGGTCGTGAGCCCGAGTGCGACGGCCTGCCAGGCAACGCCGATGCTGATCAGCACGACAGGGCCAACGATGCTCCGGAGGCGGCTCTGGTACAGCGCGAAGATGCCGATCACGACGAACAGTGACGGGGTGTACAGCAACAGCTCCGAGGTGGGGAACACGCCGGTGGTGTCCAGCAGGAGCAGCGCCCCGAGGACGACGACGAGGCCACCGAACAGTACCTGGATGGACGGGAATCTCCGCGAGGAAGTGGAGCTCATGGTTTAACATACTCGAAGTGATACTATAAAGACGTAGTATCAGTCCCGCGGTCAGAGAAATGGTCCGGGGGCAGAACGGTCAGACTCTACGGAGTATGGGTGCGCCGTGGATGCCGGTCATCTGCGGAGGTCCTCGAACCTGAGTTCGCCGCGCGCGTGCCACGTCCGTGGTCGGAAGGCGACGACCAACGCCGCGACGTAGAACGCGGCGACGGTGAGTGTCACGACCGTTCCCGGAATCGCACCCACCCGCGCAGTTGCGAGCCACGAGTCCGTCGCGAACGCGGTGATCCGCACCACCCAGGCGACGAAGAGCAGCCCGAACAGCGGGAGATAGATGCGTCGCAGCCGATGTGCGATGGCCTCCTCAGTCGTGATCTTCAGCGTCGGCTGGCGGTAGTCCGACGCCAGTTCCCTCCGCCAGTCCGGATTACGGAGCTCCAGGCTCGGGTCGAGCCCCTTCGCGAACACGTTCTGCTGGAGCGAGCGGACCCGGGTGCGCCAGATGTCGTAGCCCCGATACCGGCGCGCTTCGACGATAAGGAAGACTGTCAGGGTCGCGATGCCGATGAGGATGACGTAGTGGGGCGTGCCCGTCGACGAGAACGACCACGTCAGCAGTGCGGAGATGACGACGACCGCCCAGTTCGTGGTCCGGTCCAGCCGCTCGCGCCAGAACTTCATCCGGTGTATCTCGCCACGGTACAGGTGGGCCATCGACGAACTCGGGCCCATCTCCTCGTCCAGCAGGCCCTCACCGACGAGCGGGTCGGGGGCGGCCTGGCTGTCGGTCTCGGCCTGCTGCGTCCGCTCCTCGGGTGAGTCCTGTGTCATGAAGGAAGTGGTCGGTCAGACCAGGAGCTGGATGTCCGCCTCGGCCATGTCCTGGATGGCCGTCGCTGCGCCGACGCCCGTGGTGACGCCATCGAAGAAGTCGTCCTCGTCGTAGTCCATGAGGTCGATGGTCATCTGACAGGCCTGGAACTCGACGCCCATGTCGAGCGAGGTGTCGATGAGCTCCTCGATGGTCGCCGTGTCGTTGTCGGCGATCTGCTTCTCCATCATCCGGGTGGTCATCCGGTCCATCCCCGGTAGCGCCCCGATGACGTTCGGGACGGGCATACTGGGGTTACCGACGGAACTGAGCTGGAGGCTCTTCGACTTCTCCTCGTGCAGGATGTCGAGGCCCCAGAACGTGTGGAACACGGTGACCTCGTATCCGAACGCAGCAGCGGTGCTCGCGAGGATGAGCGGCGGGTACGCCATGTCGAGGGTACCCTTCGTCGCGATGATGGACATCTTCGGGTTGTCGTCAGCCGTGTCGGCCTCGAAGTCCGCCAGTCGGTCCTCGAGTTCCCCGACGCGAGCCGCCAGCTCGGCGCGGCTCGGTTCCTCGCCCTCTGTGCCGCCAGCGTTTGGTGTCTCGGTCGACATGATTACTCCGTCTTGCGGACGTAGTGGGTGTAGAGACCGTCGCCTTCGACCTGGTCGACGAGTTCGACTCCCGGTGTCGAGTCGGCCCAGCCGGCGATGTCGCTCATGCTGCCGGAGTCGGTCGCGAGCACCTCGAGCACTTCCCCACTGGTGAGGCCGTCGATGCTCTGTTTCGTCTTGACGACCGGCATCGGGCAGTTCTGTCCCTTCACGTCGAGCGTCTCGGTTGTCTCGTACTCAGTCATTGTATTGACTTCACCACTCAATACTGGAGGCCCAGTAAAAAGCGTGTCGGTAGCAATTCGGTCGTGCGACACTACTGCAACGTTCAATACCCACTAAAACTGCCCGAGTGGTGTCTGAGATGTCGTACTCTTCCGTTAGTATTGCCTAGAAGTAGAATTACTATGCAAACCCTTATCCGTGCGACCCCTATAGTTGGAACCGACAATGACAGACGGACGGTACACCGGACGCACGGGCACCCGTGACGACGGTCCCGGCACCGCCGACGGCACCGACCGGCGAATCGACATCGGTAGCCGACGTGGGGGTGTGTGCAGGTGACGGCCGAACTCACCCCGTTGCTGGCGGTGGCCGACCTCTTCCCGCGTGGGGTACTCCCGTACGCAATCGGCGGCCTACTCGTCGGCCTCGGAGCATCGATAATCTACCTCTCGACCGGCGTCATCGCAGGGGCGAGTACGTTCCTCGAGAGCACGCTCTCGTACGTCTCAGACATCGACCGGTTCAATCGCTTCACCTACCTCCAGTCCCGCGGGTGGCGGTTCGCGTTCACCGCGGGTATCGTCAGTGGAGCCGCAGTCTGGGGACTCGTGCTCGACCCCGGCATCTGGACCACCGAGGTCCAGTGGTGGCGGCTTCTCGGCGGCGGCTTCCTCGTCGGTATCGGTACCCGACTGGGGAAGGGCTGTACGTCCGGACACGGTGTCTGTGGCGTGGGCTCCCTGTCGAACACCTCGATCGTGAACGTCGCGACGTTCATGGCCTTCGCCATCGGGACGGCACAGGTCGTCGCCGCACTGGGGGTGTCGCCATGAGCACGACCGAGCGGAGCCCACTGTTCCTGCCCGCCATCTACCTCGGCGGGCTGGTGTTCGGACTCGGCCTCGCCATCAGCGGGATGGCACGCCCTGAGGTGGTGCTTGACTTCCTCCAGTTCCAGGACTTCGGGCTGCTGTTCGTGATGGGCGGCGCGGCGGTCGTCACCGGCATCACGTTCTTCGTGGCGACGACGTTCCTCGACCGTGCGCCGATCACCGGCGACGAGTACAAGCGCCGGGTGAAGTCCTTCGACCGCAACGTCGTCATCGGTGGCTCCATCTTCGGTGTCGGCTGGGGGCTCTCCGGCATCTGTCCCGGGGCTGCCTACGCCAGCTTCGGTGTCGGCAACTACCCCATCCTCTGGGCCATCGCCGGAATGTTCCTCGGTGCGTACGCCCAGGGCTACTGGCGCTCCAGTCGCGCCGACGACAGTGCCAGCCAGAGTGCCGAACGACCCAGTTCGCAGGACTGAGAGTGCCGTAACCGGCGCGCAAACAGTATTGTGCGGATTTTGCAAACACTTTTCCGTGGCCACTGCGTACGTTACGGAAATGGCTGACTCGATGAACGAGATGCTCCGGTCGGACATGCGCTGTGAGGGCCTGCTGGAGTGCTTCCACGACCTGAAGGGAATCGACAAGGAGATCTTCCGGCTGCTGAACGACGGGGAGGAGGCCCTCACCGTCGACGAGATCGCCGAGGAGATCGACCGTGAACGCTCGACCGCGTACCGGGCGGTTCAGCGGCTCCTCTCGGCTGGGTTCCTCCAGAAGGAGCAGGTGAACTACGACCAGGGCGGCTACTACCACGTGTACCGGCCGCGCGACGCCGAGGAGATCGCCCAGGAGATGCAGCGGATGCTCAACGACTGGTACGCGAAGATGGGGAACCTCATCGGCGAGTTCAGCGAGAAGTACGCCGACGGCGACGTACAGACGGTCGAGAGCTGAGCTACCCGCCTGCCTCTCGATGGCGCTCTTCCGGCGTGTCCGCCCGGTCAACGGCACCGAGCGGACGACTGGTTCGAGGGTGACGACCTTCTCGACGGCCCCACGACCTTGCCCGTCCCCGAGCCACCAGCATCGGCAGCACTGTACTGTCGAACGGGGCGGCGATACTGAAGGCCGCTACCTCGGCGAGTTCGTCGAACCCGGTGCCGAACTGTGGGGGCCGTCCCGGTGTCGTCCTCAGCCGATGACGTTGACGTCTGCCGGGTCCACGGACAGCGAGACCTGCTCGCCGGCTGCCAGGCCGAGGCGGGAGACCGTCGTCGGCGCCGCCGTCACAGCCAGCGCCAGTCCTGCCGTCGAGCTGTCGCCACCGGGCCGTGTCTCGACCACGAGACGGTACTGGTCCCCCTCGTTCACCAGCCGCTGGACGCACCCCTGAAGCGGTGCCACTCCGTGCAGTTCCGCCGTCGTCTCTCGCCCGAACTCGAACCGTGCCGGGTGGACACTGACGGTGACCGTCTCCCCCACGTCGGCCGTGACCCTCGTGCCGTCGAGCGCAGCGAGGGGTCGCCCCGGAGCCAGCCCCAGTAGCACCGCTTCGACCGTTCGCTCGAGTACACGGGCCGTAAGGACGTTCTCGCTCCCGGTGAAACGGGCGACGAACGGAGTGGCCGGCCGCTCCAGCACTGCCGAACACGGCCCCGCCTGTTCGAGCTGCCCGTCCCGGAGCACCGCGAGACGGTCGCCCAGGGCACTCGCCGTCCGCTGGTCGTGGGTGACGCAGACGACCGGGATGTCGAGCGAGCCGAACAGGTCGTGGAGCTCCAAGCGGAGCCGTCGCCTGATTGGGGCGTCCAGGCTCGACAGCGGCTCGTCGAGCAGGAGTGCGTCGGGGTCGGCGGCGAGCGTGCGGGCCAGCGCGACCCGCTGTCGTTCGCCCCCGGAGAGCGCCCCCGGACGACGGCCCAGCACGTCGTCGATCTCGAGCAGGTTCGCCAGCTCCCCGACCCGCCCCGCGTCGGTCGCGGCGTAGGAGAGGTTCTCGCGGGCCGTCATGTGCGGAAACAGCGCACCGTCCTGGAACACGACGCCGGTGCCACGGGCTTCGGGTGGCCTGCCCGTGAGCTCTCGGCCGTCGAGGCGGACCGAGCCGCCCGCACTGGAGACGATGCCTGCGACGGTCGAGAGGAGCGTTGTCTTCCCGCTGCCCGACGGCCCGAGCACCGCCAGCACCTCGTCCTCGACCGTCAGGTCGAGTGGTCCGAACGTGAAGTCGTCGTAGCGGGTCTCCAGTGCGTCGAGTTCGAGCATTGTCAGTCGAGTGGGTTCGTACCGAGGGCGTTCAGGACGACGAGGCTGACGACCGACACTCCGAGGAGGACGACAGCGACGGGGAACGCTTCGGACAGGCCCTCCGTGCTGAACGCCACCCAGATCTGGACCGGCATCGTCCGGGGGTAGTACGCGAGCATGATGGTCGCGCCGAACTCGCCGATTGCACGGGCGAACGCGAGCGTGACGCCCGCCAGGATGCCGGGCCATGCGAGGGGTAGCGTCACCCGCCGGACGGTCGTCGCCCGACTCTTTCCGAGGGACCGGGAGGCGGCTTCGAGCCGGTCGTCGACCCCCTCGAACGCGGCCTTGGCTGTGACCACGACGAACGGCGATGCGACGAACGTCTGTGCGAGCACCACGCCCGCGATGGACCGGGTGAGCGGGAGTCCGCTCGCCGACGCGAGCTCTCCGACCAGCGTGTCCGGACCGACGACCGTCAGCAGCACCATGCCGCTGACGATGGGTGGCAGGACGAGCGGCAGGACCACGAGTGCGGTCACCAGCGTCTTCACCCTGCCGTCGGTCCTGGCCAGCCAGTAGGCGAGTGGCAGCCCGAACGCGACCCCCACCAGCGTACTCACCGTCGACGCCACGACCGAGGTGGTCATCGCTCCGACGACGGCCGGGTCGTCGAGCCGAGCCAGCACCGCCGTCGGCGACTGGCTCGCGACGAGCGAGAGCACGGGCAGCAGGTAGTAACAGAGCAGCAGCGCCCCGAGGACCGTGGCGACCGCGAGCCAGTCCGGCCCCCGGTGCGGCTCAGCTCGCGAGGCCATCCGGTGGCTGGCCCGTGTATCGGGGGTACGGCTCGGGGACGGTGAACCCGAAGTCGGTCAGGTAGCCGTCACCGGTCAGTGCCTCGAACACCGCGGTCGTCGCTGCCGTCTCTCGAGGGAGTGTCGCCGCGTAACTTATCGGGGCGCCCTGCACCACTGTTCCCCCGGGCAGCTCGTAGCTCGTGGTCTCGTACCGGACGGCGAGTGCAGGGTCGCCGAGGTCGATGGCCGCCGGGAGGTCGACGAAGTCGTAGCCCCGGTCGACGGCCATGCTCCGGTAGGTGAACGCGGCGTCGATGGCGCCGGTCTCGAACTGGCTCACGAGCTGCGTCTCGGGGAACAGCTGTCCCGGAGCGGGAACCGCCGCTCTGAGGTTGGTGTCGGTGTCGTAGTGTTCGGTCGCGAGTTCGAGTGCGAACAGCGTCCGGTAGCCGAGCGGGTCCAGGTCCGGGTCCGTCCGTCCCAGGGCGACCCCCTCGTCGAGGAGCGGCCGCCACCAGCCGTCCACGCCCGCTTCGGCGACCCGACGGCCGCCCGGGCTCTCGGCGTCGTATGCGAGGACGAGGGAGTTCGTCGCGAACTCGGCGTACCACTCGGGCGTGAGGGTCGACTCGAACAGCGCGGGGTCCGCGACGGCGACGATGTCGGGGTCCTTCTGTCCGTCGGCGACGAGACGGGCGACCCGCGCAGAGCCGTGGGCCTCGACCGCGACGCGCTGGTCGACCCGCTCTCGCAGGCCGTTCTCCAGTGCGTCGTTCAGACTGCCGGCCGCGAGCACCGACACCGCGGCCCCACCGCCGAAGACGCCGCTGCAGCCAGCCAGGCCGGCCGTCGCGCCCGCCACCCCGGCGAGAACCGCGCGCCGCCGGGGTGTCGCTCCCGTCGTCATGGCCTCACCTCGGGAGGGTCGGCCAATAAAAGTATCTCACGGACGGACGCCAGGCCGACGCCGTGGCCGAGGAGTTTTGCACGCCGGGCCCCCAGGTTCGGGTATGCTACCACTGGCGATGGGCTGGCGGCACCTCCTCTTCGACAACTACCCGGTCGAGCCCGATACCGTCGACGCGCACCTGCCAGATGCACTCGACGTGGACACGTTCGACGGGGACGCCTGGCTCTCCGTCGTGCCCTTCACGAACGTCGACGTCCGTCCGATTGGTGTCCCAGAAGGGCGGGGCATGCCGCTCCCCGAGCTGAACCTCCGCACCTACGTCACCTGCGACGACGAACCCGGGGTCTACTTCTTCAGTCTCGACGCGCAGGGGATCCTCGGCGTGACAGGTGCACGACTGTTCCAGCACCTCCCCTACTACTACGCCCGTATCTCGCTGGAAGGGGTCGACGGCAAGGTCCGGTTCCTGAGCCGGCGGCTCCACCCCGGCGCCCGGCCGGCCCAGTACGAGGCGACGTACTGGCCCAGCGGTGAAGCGTTCGAAGCCCGCGAGGACCCCCTCGCACGGTTCCTCCTCGAGCGGTACCGGTTCTACACCGAAGCTCCCGACGGGACCGTGCGGTACTCGAACGTCGACCACGAGCCGTGGACGCTCTATCCGGCGAGCGTCGACGAGCGGACGAACACGCTGTTCGCCGCGGACGGTTTCGACACGCCGGACACCGAGCCGGTCCGATACTACAGCCCCGGCGTCGACGTAACCGCATCGCGGTCCAAACGCTGGGACTGACTAGGGGAGAGTCTCCCGGAACTGTTCGGGCTCGTCGTGGAAACAGTCACCGACGACGACCGCGTCGGCACCGGCGTCGAGGATCTCGTGGGTCTGCTCGTTGCGCTCGATGCCCCCACCGTAGAGGAGCACCGTGTCGTCGAGGTACTGCGCCGCGGCCTCGACATCGGCTGGACCGCCGTAGGTGCCGGAGTACTCGACGTAGAAGATGGGGAAGCCGTAGAACGACTCCGTCGCCAGGGCCGCGCCAGCGACCTCCTCGGTGGTGAACTCCCTCTCGACGCCCGACACGCCTGCCGCCTTCGAGCCGAGGTTCTGGATAACGTAGCCTTCGCCGACAACCTTCTCCGAGAGCTCCGCGATGGCGTCCCGGCCACGTGAGGCGATCAGTCCGCCCACGACCGGCAGGCTCGACCCGACGATCTCCTCCGGCTTGTTCCCGATCTCGGTGAAGAACTCGAGATGCTTCGAGACGAAGTTCTGCTGGTCGCCGTTGTACACGGCCGGCACGGAGAGGTAGTCCGCGGCCTCGACGGTTTCCGTCGAGACGTGACTGGAGCTGTACGGCTCCTGGAACACCGGGAGGTCGGGGAACCGGGACTTGATACGCCGGATCACGTCCAGCGAATTCTCCTGTGTGACGCCGTCGGAACCGCCGACGATGACCAGGTCTGTTCCGCCGAGAATCCCGAGGTCGGCCGGGAGGTCCTCGGCCGGGTCGACCTTCGTCACGTGGGAGACCGCCGACCAGTCGAGTGGCATGTTGGTGCCCATTTCCCGGAGTCGCTATTCAATCCTCCGACCAGGGCCTGGGGGTTTTCCCAGTTCCGAGGGTTGAGCAAGTCAACAGCAGCGGGGATTGATACAAAAACTACTCCAGTTAGCTCAGCCGGGACAGGATGGTATTCATAGACAGTGTGATCTCCTCGAAGAGGGGGCCATTGTACTCCCTGCCGATGCTCGTGAGTACGGCTGGGATGTCGTACACGTCGCTGGGCTTTGCCAACCCAGCGACGTTGTTCCGGAGTTCCCCGGTTCCGATGGTGTTGACGCCGAGTGCCATCTCGGGCTGGTGGTCGATGAGTGTGATCGCACAGTTCTGGGGCGCGAGCAACTGATCGCTCGGAGTAGCAGCAACGTTCCCATGGGAAGCGATCCAAATTCGTTCGCGAACCGGAGTAAGTGCCTGCGGACAGGAACAACACCAGGTGACAACGATGCCAATTCCCAACCCGTCATCTCATCGTGGGTGCCACAGTAGCGGCCAGCGCTCCGAGTCCCCGGACGGGATCGACGCGGGCAGTGGGTTGACTGACTGGACAGTTATTGACTCAGAAGGTCACTCCTCTACGAGCCTGAAACGCGGAGCAGATGACAGGAGTGTTACCAGGTTCTACGATTGTCTCTCTCACTTATTAATGGCGGCGGGACAAAGGGGGTTCACGATGCTGTACGGTCACGTTTCCGAACTGGAACTGGAAGTGGAGGATTGCGAGCTCGAACAACGCGAGCGGGACACGTCCAGTGGTTTCAGCCGAGCGACGACCATCGTCTCGTTGCATGGCGATGGCGAAACTGGGCGTGGAGAGGACGTCACGTACGACAACGACGCACACGAGGCCCTCGACGGTTCCGCAGGGGACTTTCCCGTAACGGGCGACTACACCCTCGACGAGTTTTCGGCCCAGGTATCTGAGATCGATCTCTTTCACGGGACTGAACCGAACCAGTCTATCTTCCGTAATTATCGACAGTGGGCGTTCGAGAGCGCCGCGCTCGATCTCGCATTGAAACAGTCCAACACCAACCTTGCCGATTGTCTCGGCCGTACGTACGACCCCGTTCGATTCGTCATGAGTACGCGTCTGGAGGACCCGCCGACCGGCGACGTCGTGCTCGACTGGCTCGACCGCAACCCGGAGTTGGAGTTCAAACTGGACCCGACATCGGATTGGACTACCGAGGTTGTCGAACGGCTCTCGGCAACTGATGCCGTTCGAACACTCGACCTCAAAGGTCAATACCACGGGACGACAGTGGACCAGCCTGCCGACCCAGCGCTTTACGAGCGAATCATCGAGGGGTTCCCCGAGGCGCTCATCGAAGATCCGGAACTGAACGAGGAGACGCGACCGCTGTTCGAAGGTGAGGAAGCCCGCGTGACGTGGGATTACCCGATTCGAGGCGTCGAGACGGTCGAAAACCTTCCATGGGAACCGGACTGGCTCAACATCAAGCCATCCCGATTCGGCTCGGTCCAGTCGCTCTTCGACACGGTCGATTACTGCCGAGAGCATGACATCCAGATGTTTTGGGGTGGACGGCTCTATTGAATCCACGGACGGCGTAGGGACGAGCCGTCAGAACGTTGGAAGTGAAGCGGGAGAGTACAGTTGTGCAAAAGGTCCTCTTCCGCTTCGTTAAACAAGCTGTCTCGATAGCACGAAAACTTACTGATGCTGCGCTAATGCAGATCAGCCATCCAGCCGGCAACGGGGTTGCCGGCTGGAAGCACGCCGTCCTGCACTTTCTCCGGCTTCACATGGACGCAACGCTCCAAGAAGTCCTCGACTGGGCCGAGGAGATGGAGCGGGTACGAGCCGCGCTCGTTCTCGAGCGCGGCGAGTTCCCCGGCCCATCCGCGCTCTGCAAGTCGTTTGA
>NZ_FNIA01000002.1 GCF_900103505.1 Haloarchaeobius iranensis | reverse complement strand
AACGACTTGCAGAGCGCGGATGGGCCGGGGAACTCGCCGCGCTCGAGAACGAGCGCGGCTCGTACCCGCTCCATCTCCTCGGCCCAGTCGAGGACTTCTTGGAGCGTTGCGTCCATGTGAAGCCGGAGAAAGTGCAGGACGGCGTGCTTCCAGCCGGCAACCCCGTTGCCGGCTGGATGGCTGATCTGCATTAGCGCAGCATCAGTAAGTTTTCGTGCTATCGAGACAGCTTGTTTAACGAAGCGGAAGAGGACCTTTTGCACAACTGTACTCTCCCGCTTCACTTCCAACGTTCTGACGGCTCGTCCCTACGCCGTCCGTGGATTCAATAGAGCCGTCTGGTTGTTGTTGCCAACAACACTGGGACCCCACCGAGATTCACAGCACTGAGTATTTCGATGGGGTACCTAGGGGTTGAAGATACCTTTCCGGAGGTCCCCGTCGGTGGAACAGTGAGACAGGAGTATAATATCTCTCGATATCTCTCCGCTAGACGAACAAACCACGTGATCAAGATAGGTACGTTTGGCGATCACAAAGAGATACGTTTCAATCTCACGGTGAACTCGTCCGACCCGAACGGCGTCCCCCTCCCACAAATTGAGGACGTCGTGGTTGCCCATGAGACGGTCGACGATGAAGAGACCCTCGGTCTTCGTATCACTGTCCGAAATGAGGCACGGCGGCAGTATGTCCCGAACATTAGGGTGACGACGTTCGAAACTCATTCACGGTCACACTCTGCGCGCGTCCCGATGGCGGAGAACACCAGTACAATCTTCATTCCACTGAACGAGGAACCCGAGTTTATTGTCGCCGGAGAGGTCCGACTGTTCACTGGCTGGGTTCACAACGAGTCCAGAATCGCGGACCAGGTCGAGTTCGAAGGGACGGTCGACGGCGAGACGGAGGTTTGGGACCGGGAGTTCGTCCCGATCCAGATCGACTACGCGAACCGGGACGTCGAGGCGTATCAGTATCAGAACGCGACGGTGAAGGCGAAGAACGAGGAGATCTGGCGCGAACGTCTCAAACCGGTCGTGGCCGTAGCCGCTGCGATGATGGTCGGTCTCCTCGTCGTGGCTTCGTGGCTCTCGGAGCGGCGGTGATCTGCAGCACCCCTAACGTATCGGGTAATACGCTCAGTTATAGCTGAGAAGAGCACCATCACCTGTGCGGCCTGGGACCGTATCGGACTGGACGTGCTATATTCGGTTCCTCCCTGGCGGTCACTCGGCCGCGTCCGCTGGGTCCACGAGTTCGCCCGTCTCCGGGTAGACGCCGACCTGGTCGCACTGGTCGGCGAGCGGGCAGGCCTCGGGGTCGTCCAGACACGCCGGCTTGCGTGCCGAGCAGTACTCGCGGCCGAACTGTATCATCGCCGTGTGACCGAAGCCGCACTTCTCGGCGGGCACCGCGGCCTCCAGCGCCTCCCGGACCTCTTCGTGGTCGGCGTCGGCGGGCGCGAGGCCCATCCGACGCGCGATGCGGTGGACGTGCGTGTCGACCGGGAAGACGCCGCCCTGCCCGCCAGCGAACAGGAGCACGCAGTCCGCCGTCTTCGGGCCGACGCCGGAGACCGACAGCAGCGTCTCGCGAACCTCGCCGGGGTCGCCCTCGGCGACGAACTCGTCGAAGGCCCCGGTCGAGCCGAACTCGGAGAGCACCCACGCGGCGGCGTCGCGGATGACCTCCGACTTCTGGTTGTAGAGGCCGGCCGCGGAGATGGTCTCGGCGAGTTCGTCGTGGTCGGCGTCGGCGAGATTGGCGGCGAGGTCCGCGACGGGGCCGTACCGGGCCAGCAGGTCGTCGTGGGCGGGCTGGCTCGCCACGTCGCTGGTGTTCTGGCTGAGGATGGTGCGCACGAGGCACTCGAAGCCGTCCTTCCCGCCGTAGGTCTTCTGCCAGTACCGCTCGCCGAGGCGGTCGACGACGGCCTCGGCGCGGGTCGCGGCCTCGTCGGGGGCGAACTCGGCGGCGATGCCGCCGCCGTCGTCGCCACCGGAGATGTTCTCGGCGGGTTCCAGGTCGTCGTCGCTCATGGGTGCCAGTTGGGACGACGCGCCCAAGTACGGTTCGCCCGCGGTGCCGACGGCGACGCTGTTACGGGGCTGCCTCGTCAGGGAGCGGATATGAACGAGTCAGACGCGCAGCCGGTGGCGGAGAGAGACGGCGGGGACGAACCGCCGGGCATGGGCGACCTGTACGACGAACTGGAGGCGCTCGCGGCGACGGTGGACGACCCGGAGGAACAGGAGCGGGTCGCGTCGGCGATGCGGACCGCCGCCGCGGTCGAGCCGGTGGGCGTGTTCGGGCGCGTCGTGAAGGGGTTCGGGCGCGGCGACCTCGCCGAGGTGCTGCTCGGCAGCGCCCTCTTTGGCATCCCCATGCTCGTCGAAGGGGGGGACGGCAGAGGTCGGGGCGTACATCGCGACGCACCCGCTCTCGGTCGCGGGGACGTTCGCCTTCACCGTCGTCATGGTCATCGGCATCCTCTACGTGAGCAACATTCAGGACGTGCGGGTCACGCAGGCGTTCTTCGGGGTGGTCCCCCGACGACTCGTCGGCGTGCTCGGCGGCTCGTTCCTGTTCGCGGTCGCGTCGATGACTGTGTGGGGGCGCGTCTCGTGGAGTGAGCCCACACTCGCACTCGCTGCGGTCGCCGTGGCCTGGGTGCCGATGGCCATCGGCGCGGCGCTGGGGGACATCCTCCCCGGGACGTGAGTCACTCCACGGCCAGCGTCACGGTCACGTCGGCACCGTCGGCCAGCGCGGCGACGAGGTCGCGGTCGAACCCCGCGGCCGAGATGCTGCTCGCGAGCATGACCGTGCGCTCGTCGACGTAGTCGGAGGTGCGTCCGACCATGCTGCGCTCGCTGTCGAACGCGAGGTCGGGGTGGCCGACGCCAACGGCGGTCTCCTCGTGGCCGTCGGCCCGGAGGGTGCAGGTGATGGTCGCGCCGGGCTCGCGGCAAGCCGCCACGAACTCGTCGTCGAAGTCCGCGGGGGCGCGGTCGGCGTCGACGGCGAGGATGCAGTCGCCCGCCGGGGTGAGGTAGTCGTCGGTCGTCACCTCGAACGTGCTGGCGTGCTCGGCGGTGACGTTCTCGTGGCCGCGGGCGCGGATGACTTCTCTCATGCGCCGCCGTATCCGACGGGTGGCCTTAATCCTCGCGAACGACGGTGACGGTGACAGCGCCGCAGCCGCACTCGTAGGCGCGACGGGTTCCCGCGTCGGTCCGCATGGTGAGCATCAACTGGTCGCCGTCGAGCGGGCGGTCGCAGCCTTCGCAGGCGGCCGTGAGCTGGTCGAGCATACACGGTACTGTGTCCGCATCCCATATGAACCGCAGCCAACCGCGCGGTGAAAGTGAAAGTGAAACGGATGGCCGACGGGGGCGGGGTCGGTGTCGTTCAGGTTCGCTCTCGGACCGGACCGTCGTCGGACGGAGCCGGGCCAGGGCCAGCCGGAGCGCCGCGACTCGGCCGAACCGGCCGAAGACCTTTCGTCGTAGCGGTCGGTGATTGCGCCCGTATGACGAGTCAGTGGGAGGGCGGTCGCATTCTCGACGACACGGTCGGGGGTGGCCCACCCGCGGTGCAGTCGTGGGAGCCGGTGTCGGTGCCGGGGCGACCCGAGCGCTTCGCGGGCGCGGGCGCAGTGGCCTATCGCCTCCGGTTCGCGGACCCGCGGTCGACGCCGGCGCAGCGAGCCCTCCTCGAGTTCCGGGGCCTGTACGGCCACTCACGGGTGTGGCTGAACGGCGAACTGCTCGGGACGCACCGGGAGTACTTCGCGCCCGCCAGGCTCGAGTTCGAGCCGGCGGCGGAGAACGAGCTGGTCGTGGAGTGCCACCGGCCGGAAGACGGGTTCGGCGGGGTGTACGAGACCGACCACGTGCGCGAGGCGCTCGCGGTGCCAGGCATCTGGTGGGGCGTCCACCTCAGGCTCCGGCCGCCGGCGTTCCTGCGGGACCTCGTGGTGAACCCACGGCTCACGGACGACGGCGGAGCCATCGACGTGGCGGTGTCGGTCGACGCGGCGGAGCCGGTCGCCGAGCCGGTGACGCTGTCGCTTCGGCCGGAGGGGTTCCGCGGGGGCGGCGCGATGGAGCGCGAACAGGTCGAAGCCGGCCCGGGCGACCGAATCACGGTGACGCGGACGTTGACGCTGCGCGAGCCGTCGCTGTGGTGGCCGCGGAACCACGGCGACCAGCACCGGTACGTCGTCCGCGCGAAGTTCCGGGACCACGAGATAACGACGACGACGGCGCTCCGGACGGTCGAGTACAGCGCCGACGACGGCCTCCGCGTGAACGGCAAGCGGGTCCGGGCGCGCGGGGTGAACCTGCTCCCGAGCGACGACCCGCTGGCGAACTTCGAGCACGTCGACGAGGCCGGCTTCACGCTCGCCCGACTGCACGCCCACGTCGCCCGACCGGAGCTGTACGAGGCCGCTGACGAGGCCGGCGTACTCGTCTGGCAGGACTGCCCGCTCTCCGGCGACGTACGCGTGGATCCGGAACGTGGACGGACGGTCGCGCGGGCGGTCGCGAGCACGGTCGACCACCACCCGTCCGTCGCGCTGTTCGGCGTCCACGACGACCCGGAGACGCCGTTCGGCTCACGGCTGCGCGGCGGGCGGATGGACAGGCTGCGTTTCCGGCGGCGGGTCGGCACGGGCACTGACGCACGAGCGTCGGCCGAGCGCATCGCCGACGCACTCCCCGCCGACCGCCCGGTGTTCCCGGTGTGCGGGCAGCCCGGTACGGAGCCGGACGCCGCCCACCTCTACCCGGGCTGGACGTTCGGTGACGCCGCCGCGGTGGACTGGCTCTGTGCGACCGTGCCGGCGCTGACGCGGGTCGTCACCGAGTTCGGTGCGGGGTCGCTGACGGAGTCCGGCGCGGAACCGCCGGGGCTCGACCGCGAGATTCACGACGACGTCGTGGGGAGCGCCGACCCGGTTGCCTCGCAGGCGACCCAGGCCCGGACTCTCAAGCGCGTGGCTGAGACGCTCCGTCTCCAGGGTGCGGACGTACTCGCGGGCTTCTGCCTCAGAGACGCCGGGGCCGGCGGCGGGATGGGTGTGCTGGACGTGGACGGGGAGTCCAAGCCGGCGTACGACGCGCTGGCGACCTCGCTGCGGCCCGTCGTGCCGGTGCTTCGCGAGGTACCCACCCCCGGGAGCCGGGTGGAGGCCAGGCTGCTCAACGACGCGCCAGCGGCGGTCCAGGGCACGGTTCGCTGGACCTTCGATGGCCGACAGGAGGGTGACTCCGATGCCGGTGGGTCGTCGTCGGTCACGGCCCCGCCGTTCGAGAACGTCGCCGCCGGCGAGGTGTCGGTGCCCGCCGACGCGACGGCGCTGGAGCTGTCGCTCGAAACGGGAACTACGGCAGTAGTGAATCGATACGGTTTATAACCTCCGAACAGGTGGTTTGCTAGTCCTTTACACGGGTGTCCCCCGTCACGTCTCTCGATTTCCGCAGTTCTCGCAACCGGCAGATTTAAATTACCCAAGGTGGTAGTAGTTGATACCAGAACGCCGCCGGTGTTCCGGTAGCATCGCACGCCGACCAGAATGACACGGAACCTTATCACCGCGACGTCAGCAGTCGACAGCGATGCCTACCCTCCGGCGCGGGACGGAATCGAGGTACGAATACAACCATGGCAGAATCGATAGAGACATCCAAGAACGTAGAACTCACCGAAGACGACCTGCAGAACAAATCCAAAGGACAGCTAATCAAGCTCGCAGGGCAGCTTCGGGACCGACGTAACGACCTCAACCAGATGGCTTCTGAGCGCGCTTCCGAGCGCGACGACCTCAACGCGAAGACTCGCGAGAAGGTCGACGAAGCACAGGAGCACCGCGAGAAGCGCGACGAGCTCAACGAGCTGGTTCAGGAGCACAAGCAGAAGCGCAACGAGCTGAACGCCGAGGCCAACGAGCTCTTCGACAAGGTCGAGGAGATGAAGTCCGACCTCGAGCTCGACGACGGCAAGGACCTCGAGCAGCTCGAGTCCGAGATCGAGGACCTCGAGTTCAAGCAGCAGACCGAGGTGCTCTCCTCCGAGGAGGAGAAGGAGCTCATCGAGAAGATCGAGTCCAAGCGCGAGGAGTACCAGTCGCGCAAGGAGAAGGTGGGCCAGAACGACGACCTCGACGGGCTCGTCGAGGAGGCCGAGGAGGTCCGTTCCGAGGCGTCGACCCACCACCAGAAGGTCACGGAGCTCGCGGACAAGGCCCAGGAACACCACAACCAGATGATCGAGGCCTACCGCGAGGCCGACGACATCCGTGACGAGGCCGACGAGATGCACGAGAAGTTCGTCGATGCCCAGGAAGCGGCCGACCGCCACCACGAGGACTTCGTCCGCGTCCAGAAGCGCCTGCGCGAGCTGGACAAGCAGGAGGAAGAGGAGAAGCAGTCCAGCCGCGACCAGAAGCGCAAGGAGGCCGAGGAAGAGGCCGAGGAGATCTACCAGCGCTTCAAGGAGGGCGAGACCCTCGACACCGAGGACCTGATGAAGCTGCAGAAGGCGGGTCGTCTCTGATTCCGGTCCGGTAGTTCTGCGGTCTACTTTCGCGTTATTTTCCGGGTCCGTAGCCGCAGCGCTGGCTCGCCTCCGGTTCGAGCGACGCGTCGGAGACAGGCGGTGTACTCTCGCACCCAGTCAGGGGACGGCTCTCGGCACAACGGCTTTGTCCCGATTGGCCCAAGGTGGGTGCATGAACGCACCGACGCGGCTCGGGCGGCTCGTCGTGACGGTCCTCGGAACGGTGTTCGGGGTGCTGGTGGGCCTGTTCCTGTTCAGACGACTCCCCGGCACCGCCTTCGGGACCGTCGAAGTGCTGCTGACGCTGGCGACCACGATGCTGTTCGCGGTCCTGTCGGGGCGGTTCGCCCGGAACGCGTTCCCGGCGTACAACGTCGCGGAGGTCGCGGTGGAGGGGCCGATCACCCGCGACGGCGGCGGCTCGCTGGTGAGCCCGCCGACGGGTGCGATGGCCGACGAGGTCGTCGAACAGATCGACCGCGCGGACGACGACGGTGCGGTCGAGGCGCTGCTCGTGAAGCTGAACACCCCCGGCGGCGAGGTGGTGCCGAGCGACGACATCCGGCTGGCCGCGGAGCGCTTCGACGGGCCGACCGTGGCCTACACGAACGACCTCTGTGCCAGCGGTGGCTACTGGATCGCGAGCGGCTGCGACGAGCTGTGGGCGCGCGACGGCACGCTGGTCGGGAGCATCGGCGTCCGACTGGGCAACCTGAACCTCCGGGAGCTGGGCGACCGGGTCGGCGTCTCGTACAACGAGCTGACCGCCGGCGAGTACAAGAACGCCGGCTCGCCGTTCGAGGAGTTCACCGAGGACGACCGCGAGTACCTCCAGAACCTCGTCGACAGCTGGTACGACGAGTTCGTCGACGTGGTCGCCGAGGGGCGCGGGCTGGACGACGAGACCGTCCGCGACACCGAGGCGCGGGTCTACCTCGGCGAGGAGGCGGCCGAGCTCGGGCTCGTGGACGACCTCGGGACGCGAGACGACGTGGAGGCCCGGGTCGAGTCACTGCTCGGCGAGTCGGTCCGCACCGAGGAGTTCCGGCCGCAGCGACGGCTGCGGGCGCGGACGATGCTCGGTGCCACGCGGGTCGCGTACGCCGCCGGAGCCGGCGTCGCGAGCGTCCTCGGCCGCGACGACGAGGTGGAACTGCGGCTGTAGCGGGAGGCAGATTTTTATTCCCGTCGTGTGTCGCTACACGTAGTGGCTACCCTGGTCGTCTGCGTCGACCGTACCGACGACATCGGACGGAAGACGGGGCTGAAGACGCCGGTCGTCGGCTGGGAGGCCGTTCGGTCGCTGGTCACCGACGTGGGGCTCGCCGACCCCGAAGATTCCAGCGTCAACACGCTGCTGGAGACCCTCCGCGTGGCCCGGGACCTCCGCGACGCCGACGAGGAGGCCATCGTGGCGGTCGTCTCGGGGGCGAGCGACTCCGTGGTCGGTGCCGACCGCGCCGTCGGGCAACAGCTCGACGAACTGCTGGAGGCCCACGACATCGACTCCGCGGTCGTCGTCATCGACAGCGCGGAGGACGAACGGCTCGTCCCGGTCGTCGAGTCCCGACTCCGCGTGGACAGCGTCGACCGCGTCGTCGTCAGGCAGGCCCGGGACCTCGAGTCGACGTACTACCTGCTGAAGCAGTTCCTCGCCGACGAGGAGCTCAGACAGACCGTGCTCGTGCCGCTGGGCGTCGCGCTGGTCGCGTTCCCGGTGCTCGCGCTCTGGCGAGGGCCGGCGGTCGGTGCGGCGACCATCACCGCCGTCGTCGGCCTGTTCCTGCTGTACAAGGGGTTCGGCGTCGACGACGTGATGAAGGACGCCGCTCAGCGGACCCAGACCGCCCTCTACTCCGGGAACGTCTCCGTCGTCACCTACGTCGTCGCGGCCGGCCTGACGATGGTCGGCCTGTTCGTCGGTGCGCTCGGAGTCTCGAACCTGAACGACGCGGAGGGCGTCGTCATCCCGGCGATGCAGTTCGTCTTCGACGCCGTTCCGTGGCTGGCGATGGCGGGCGTCACCGCGAGCGTCGGCCGCCTGCTCGACGAGGCCATCGGCTCCGAGGAGGTGCCACGGGCGACCGTCAACATCCCCTTCCTCCTCGTCTCTGTCGGGCTGGTCGTCCGCGGGTTCGCGGCGTACTTCCTCGAGCGCGCGGCGTTCATCGGCCCCGTGCGGGTGCCCGAGGTGACCGTCGGTGCGAGCTCGCTGGGCCCGTTCGTCCTCAACGCCGGCGAGCGCCTCGCCGCGTTCGTCATCGTGGCCGTCCTGCTCGCACTGGTCGGCGTCCGCGTCGCCTCGGTGCTGTCGTCCAACGCCGTCGACGAGGCCGAAGCGGAGGCCGAGCTCGAACACGGTTCGTAGCTGGTTTACCCACCCGGCCGCTACGGCAGGTATGACCGACACCGGTTCGTGGGTGGGGCTGTTCTCCGGCGGGAAGGACTCCTCCTGGGCGCTCTACCGGGCGCTGGCGGAGGGCCTGCCGGTCTCGCACCTCCTGACGGTCCACCCCGAGGGTGACTCGTACATGTACCACGTCCCGGCGACCGAGCTCACCGCGCTGGCCGCCGAGAGCATCGGCCTCGAACACGTGAACGTCTCGCCCGACGACTTCGACGCCGCCAGCGCCGAGGACGCCGGCGAACAGGGCGACACCGAGCTCGAACCGCTCGAGGCGGCGCTGACCGACCTCGCGGCCGACCTCGACGGCGGGCTCGCCGGCGTCACCGCCGGAGCCGTCGAGAGCGAGTTCCAGACCTCGCGCATCCAGGCGATGGCCGACCGGCTCGGCTGCGAGGTGTTCGCGCCGCTCTGGCAGGAGGACCCCGTCGAACTCGCCGAGGCGATGCTCGATGCGGGCTTCGAGATCACCATCCTGCAGGTCGCCGCGGGCGGCCTCGACGAGTCCTGGCTCGGGCGCACGCTCGACGCCGAGGCGTTCGCCGAGTTACAGGAACTGAACGACGAGCACGGCGTCCACGTCCTCGGCGAGGGGGGCGAGTTCGAGACGTTCGTGACCGACGCGCCGCACATGGAGCGCGCCATCGAACTTGAGTACGAGACGGTGTGGGAGGGGACGAGGGGCTACATCGAGGTTACGGACGCGCGGCTGAGGTAGCTCACGCCGGTCGGCAGTACTGTCTGTTCGACTGGGTTTCGCTGTACACGGACGCGCGGAGCAATAGACCCGGCAACCGTCTCCCGTCGTCGAATTCAGTGACCGTTCGTGATCTTCGTGTGCGCACCGATGAGCGCGCCGGCGAGGTCCAGGTTGTCGAGGTGGGTCTCCTCGTCGATGATGGAGTTGCGGATGTCGGATTCGACGATGGTCGCGTCGGGGAAGACGACGGAGTTGTCGACGTGGCTGTCGACGAGTTCGGCGTCGCCCATCACGTGGACGTTCTCGCCGAGGGTGGTGTCGGAGAGCGCCGCGGAGTCGGCGATGTGGTTCTCGCCGTCGAGGTACCAGGCGACGGCGTCGAGGTATGACTCGGGCGTGCCGATGTCGAACCACGCGCCCTCGAACGTGAACGCGTAGGTGGGCTGGCGGTTCTGGAGCCACTGGACGAACCAGCCCGGCTCGTCCGGGTTGTTGTCGCCGGTGAGGTACTCATCCAACAGGCCGACGGACTCGGCGGTGAAGCCGTAGCAGGCGATGGAGACGAGCGTGCTCTTGGGGTCGTCGGGTTTCTCCTGGAAGTCGACGACGCGGTCGTCCTCGAGGTCGACGAGACCGTAGGACTTCGCCCGTTCCTTCGAGCCGACGTCGTAGGCGGCGATTGTCGGGGCCGCCTTCGCCTCGAAGAAGTCGACGAACTCGCTCACGTCGAAACTGATGAGGTTGTCACCGGCGATGACCAGCAGGTCGTCGTCGACGCCCTCGCGGTCGACGAGCTGGGCGAGCGCGCCGATGACGCCGAACTTCTCGTCCTCCTCGGTGGTGTCCTCGACCGAGAGCGTCGGCTTCTCGAACGCGCTCTCCTCGAGGTGTGTCTCGAACTCACCGGCGAAGCGCTCGTTCGTGCTGACGAACACCTCGTCCACGCGGTCGTCCCGTTCGAGCTCCTCGAAGATCTGGTCGATGACGGTCGAGTCACCGACCGGGAGGAACATCTTCGGTCGATGTTTCGTGATCGGCCAGAGACGCGTCGCGTACCCGCCAGCAAGGACGACTGCTTTCATACCCCCGGCTTCTGCAGCCGGTAGTAAGTCCTTTGTCTTTCTCTGTGAGAGGTTCGCCCGAAAAGACGTTTATCGAGGCAGGTCCGAATGGCCGGTATGCGTGAAGCAGACGAGACGACGCGACAGCGCATCACCGACAGGCTCCGTACGGAGGCAGCCACGCCGAGCGTTCTGGCGACGGAGTTCGACGTGACCGCCGGCGCGGCACTCCGGCACGTCGAGCACATCTCGCAGTCGCTCGGCCCGACCGACGAACAGCTGCTCGTCGCCCCGCCGGAGTGTCGCGACTGCGGGTTCACCGACTTCGACGACCTGCTCAACCGACCGTCGCGCTGCCCCGAGTGCAAGAGCGAGGCCGTCGCGGAACCGACGTTCACCGTCCGGTAGTGCGGCTGTCGGGTCTGGTGGTGCGGTTCGAAAGGGGGGAAAGGGGGGAGTTCGAAAGGTCGAGACCACGACCGCACCCACACAGTGTGGAGTACGAGTAAAGATTCTTGTGGCCGGGGACGACCGACGGACACCGGCGGATAGCCCGGTCAGAACTCGACGTTCGAGGTCGAGGTCAGGTCGGCGGGCCCGTCCGCCTCGACGCCGCCGAGGCCGACGAACTCGTGTCCGTCCTCGTCGAGGTACACCGTCCCGTCGGCGACGGCGATGTCGAGTGCGTTGAGGTATGCACCCTCGCACGGTCCGTACGTACACTGGCCCGTGTCAGATTCGAACATCGCACCGTGGTTCGCGCAGATGAGTTCGTCGTCCCGCATCGGTGCACCCGACCCCTTGTCGAGCTTGATGTGGGTGAGGTGCTGGCAGTAGTTGAGCCAGGCGACGATGCCGTCGTCGCGGCGGTGGAGGATGGCTTCCCGCTCCTCGCCCTCCCTGTTCCGGACGGTGAACAGGAGGGTCGACTCGGTGGGGACATCCTCGATCGGTGCGATGCAGCGTGTTTCGTCCATCGCACTGCCGTACCGGCGCGGACGCTTTGAACGCCACGGTCTCTGCCGACCTTTATGCTCTCGGCCCCCGGCGTGCTAGCTATGAGCGAACTCCTCGTCTACGGCTCGTACGGCTACACCGGCACGCTCGTCGCGGAGCAGGCGGTCGCGGGCGGGCTGGACCCGATCCTCGCCGGGCGGTCGCGCGAGGCAGTCGAGGAACAGGCCGCGGCGCTCGACTGCCGCGGACGCGTCTTCACGACCGAGGACCCCGCGACCGTCGCGGACTACCTGGAGGGGGTCGACGTGGTGTTGAACTGCGCCGGGCCGTTCGTCCACACCGCCGAACCGTTCGTCGAGGCCTGTCTGACGACGGGCACGCACTACCTCGACATCACCGGCGAGTGGCAGGTGTTCCGCGACGTCGCCGAACACGACGACCGCGCGACCGAGTCCGGCGTGATGCTCCTGCCCGGCGTCGGCTTCGACGTGGTTCCCTCGGACTGTCTCGCGGCCCACCTCCACGACCGCCTTCCGTCCGCGACGGTACTCTCGCTCGCCCTCGGCGGCCTGGGCGGTACCTCCTGCGGGACGGCGAAGACGATGGTCGAGAACATCGGCGAGGACGGTGTGGTCCGCCGCGACGGCGAGCTGGTCCGGGTGCCGACCGCCCACGACGACCGCGAGATACCGTTCAGCTACGGCGACCGCACCGCGATGGCGATCCCCTGGGGCGACGTGGTGACCGCCTACCACTCGACCGGCATCCCGAACGTGACGGTCTACTCCGAGACCCACCCGAAGACGGTCGCCCGGCTCCGCCGGTTCCGCAGACTCCTCCCGCTCCTGTCCTCCGCACCGGTCCAGAAGCTGCTCACGTGGCTAATCGACCGTCGCATCGACGGCCCCGACGAGCAACAGCTCGAGGAGGGGTCGGGCGAGCTCTGGGGCGAAGCGACCGACGGGGCGGACCGTGTCGTCTCGCGACTCCGGACACCGAACCCGTACGCCTTGACCCGCGACACGGCACTGCTCACCGCGAGACGTGCACTCGGTGGCGACGCGCCGGCCGGATTCCAGACGCCCTCGACGGCGTACGGTGCCGACCTCGTCCTCGAGGTGTCGGGTGTCGAGCGAACCGACGTTGGCGGCGTTTAAGTCCGAAGCCGGGGCCAGGGGCAGCGTGTTCTGACCACTCGACGCGCGGCGGCCGAGGCGGGTGTGTGACGACCCGCCGCGCGAGCGACCGCGTCGCCTGTTCGCCCTACTCGGGAGCGGCGTCGCCCGAGTGCTCACCGTCTCTCCCCGCGTCGGTAGGCAGCCGTTCACCGCCGTAGTGGCGGCGCTCGACCAGCGCGTCGAACCGCCGCCGTAACAGCGCCGTCACCGGCCCGCCCCCGATGTCGATGCCGTCGACGGTGGCGACCGGCCGCAGTTCCCAGGTGGTGTTCGTGAGGAACACCTCGTCGGCCTCGCGGACCTCGCTCGGCTCGTACCGGCCCTGGAGCACCGGGATGCTCTCCTCCCGTGCGAGCTCGATCACGACCGAGCGCGTGATACCCGGGAGCAGCGGCAGCTCCGCCGTCGGCGTGTGCAGACCGCTGTCGTCCACGAAGAACAGGTTGCTCGCCGCGCCCTCCGCGACGAACCCGTCGCTGTCCCGGAGCAGCGCCTCGTCCGACTCGTCGACGAGTTCGTTCCGTGCGAGGATGCCGTTGAGGTAGTTGTGGGTCTTCGCAGCCGGCGGGAGCGTGTTCGACGGCGGTTTGCGCGTCTTCGCGGTCTGGAGGACCGCCGGGGCGTCCCAGACCGACTCGCTCCCGACCCCACCTCGCGGCAGCGGCTTCACGACGACGACCACCGTCGGGTCCACCTCGGGGCTCGCGGTCAG
The DNA here is from genome assembly GCF_900103505.1 of Haloarchaeobius iranensis. Classification (GTDB taxonomy): domain Archaea; phylum Halobacteriota; class Halobacteria; order Halobacteriales; family Natrialbaceae; genus Haloarchaeobius; species Haloarchaeobius iranensis. The sequence goes on along the minus strand of NZ_FNIA01000002.1, from coordinate 249,554 downwards.
GGTCCCGGGCTGGCTGCCGCGGGTCACGGAGAGCTTGACGTAGGCGTCGCCGAGGTCGTTCACGGCGAGCGTCTCCTCGATGCGCCCGCGCAGGTCGTCGTCGGTCAGCCCGTGGTCCAGCGAGAGCTCGTCGCAGGTCGCGGCCAACCGGTCGAGGTGTGCGTCCAGCTCGAAGACCGAGCCGCCGTAGGCCCGCATCGTCTCGAACGCGGCGTCGCCGTACTGGAAGCCGCGGTCGCGGACGCTCACGGTCGCCGATTCGGCCGGGACGAGGTCACCGTCTACGTGGTACTGCATGTGTCGAGGAAGTTGGCAACGAGCTGTTTCCCGATCCGGAGCGAGAGCGCCTGCCCCGTCTCGCGTTCGGTCGCTGCACCGGTGAGGATGCTCTCCGGGTGGAACTGCACGCCGACGTGTGGTCGGTCACGGTGACGGACCGCCATCGGTACGTTCCGCTCGTCGTCCGTTGCCGCAGTCTCGACCAACTCGTCGGGCAGGTCGTCACGCTCGACCGCGAGCGAGTGGTACCGCCCGACCCGGATGCGCTCGGGCAGCTCGGCGAAGATACCGGCGCCGTCGTGTCGGACGATGGACGGCTTCCCGTGGACGACCTCGGGCGCGTTCACCACCGGCGCGCCGTTGGCCGCACAGAGCGCCTGATGGCCGAGACAGACGCCGAGTGTCGGGTACGTGAGTTCGGCGAAGATGGGGACGGAGACGCCCGCCCCGGCTGGCGTCCCAGGACCCGGCGAGACGACGATGCCGTCCGGGTCGCGCTCCCGAATGTCGGCCACGTCGATGGCGTCGTTCCGGCGCACGACCACGTCGTCCGCGAGCTCGCCGACGTACTGGACGAGGTTGTACGCGAAGGAGTCGTAGTTATCGACGACGAGCACCTCAGTCATCGGCCACCTCCTGGTCGGCGACGGTCATGGCCGCCCTGTCACCGAGCGCGTCGTCGACGGCGGTCACGAGCGCCCTGGCCTTGGCAAGCGTCTCGGCGTACTCTCGCTGGGGGACGGAGTCGTGGACGACGCCGGCACCGACCCGCAGGTGGTACTCGTCGCCGTGACGGACGAGCGTCCGGATGACGATGTTGAGCGTCGCGCGGCCGTCGAAGCCGAACAGGCCGATACTGCCGGTGTACGGCCCGCGGCGGGTCGGTTCGAGCTCGTCGATGATGGCCATGGTCCGCGGCTTCGGGGCGCCGGTGATGGTGCCGCCGGGGAAGACCGCCGCGACGGCGTCGGCGAGCGACGCATCCGGCCGGAGCTCGCCGACGACGTTCGAGACGAGGTGCATCACCTCGGCGTAGCGGTCGACTCGACGGTACTCGGCGACGTCGACGCTGCCGTAGCGACACACCTTGCCGAGGTCGTTCCGTTCGAGGTCGACCAGCATCGCGTGCTCGGCGCGCTCCTTCTCGTCGGCCGTCAGGTCGGCTTCCAGGCCGGCGTCCTCGTCGTCGGTCGCACCGCGCGGTCTGGTGCCGGCGATGGGTTCGGTCCGGACGGCATCGCCGTCGCGCTCCAGGAGCAGTTCGGGGCTCGCGCTGACGAGGTCGAGGCCCGGGAACTCGAGGAGTCCGGAGTAGGGGGCCGGGTTCACGCGCCGGAGTGCGCCGTAGGCGCGGACCGGATGGACGGCCGCCGGTGCGACGAGTCGCTGGGAGATGTTCGCCTGGAACGTGTCGCCATCGTGGACGTAGCGCTGGACGGCCCTGACGCGGTCGGCGTAGGCGCGCTGGCCGCAGTCGCTCTCGAAGGTCACGCGGTCCGCTTCTACCGGCGGCTCCGGGACCGTCGGGTTGCCTTCGGTCGCGCGGCGTGCGAGGTCGAACGCTCGCTCGCGGCCGCGCTCGAAGGCGGCTTCAGGGTCGTTACCGACCCGGGGGCAGGCCGTGATGTGGAGCGTCGTTTCCCCGTCTTCCCGCGGTTCGCGCCAGGTGGCCAGCCGGTCGTAGACCCCGACCTGGAGCCGTGGCAGCCCCCGGTCGTCGGCGGCGTCTCCAGGCAACGATTCGAGTTCGCGGGCGATGTCGTAGGAGAGCCAGCCGATGGCCCCGCACGGGTACGGCACGTCGCAGTCGCCGCGTCGCAGCGACTCACCGGCGAGCAGGCCGTCGAGCGCGTCGAGAGACGGCGACGGACCGTCGAGCGAGCGGGCGTCGGGCGCGACGGTGAGCCGGTCGACCGGGTCGACCGCGAGGTGACCCCAGCCGGACTGACCGCCGGTGGTCTCGAGGTAGGCGTCCCACTCGCCCGTCCGTGCCCGTCGGTAGGCGTCGAACGGATCTGCCACGGTGACGGTCGCCTCGACGGGGACCCGCGCGTCGGCGGGCGCGTCGGCGGCAGTCGCGACGAACGATTCCCGGTCCGTCACGACGTGGGGCGTGGTCATGAGAGGAGGATAGCAGCGGCCGACTAATCGTCTTCCGGTCCTCAGCTGCGGGCCTTCGCGCGCTTGACCCACTCGGTGACACGGGTCTCCGAGATGTCGGTCTCCGCGGCGACGTGCTCCGGGTCGGCGTCGGCGAGGTCGGCGATGGTCTCGATGCCGACGGCGCCGAGGCGGTCGGCGTACGCGGGGCCGATGCCCTTGATCTCCTGCACGGGGTCGGACTCCTCCTCGTCCGGTTCGGTCGTCTCGTCGGTTTCGGGCTCCGGTTCGGTCGTCTCGTCGGCCGCCTCGTCCGTCGGCTCGTCGGTCGTGTGCTCCGCGGTCGAACCGCCGTCGTCGCCCTCGGCCGTCGCTCCGGCCTGCCGTTCCTTCTCGACCGTGACGCCGACGTCACGGGAGGACTCCGACTGTGACCCGTCGTCGAGTCCGAAGAGCGACTTCAACTTCTTGAGCAGTGCCATTGGCGGTACGTAGCTGTCGGTGCCACTTAAACCCGCTACCTGTCGTCTCGGAGGTGTGTCCGCAGGGCGTCGTCCATGGCCGCAACGGGTGCCGCCCGTCCCGTCCACAGCTCGAACGCCTCCGCTCCCTGATACAGCAGCATCCACGCGCCGTCGACCGTCGTCGCACCGACGGCGGCGGCGTCGCGAAGGAGTCTCGTCTGGAGTGGCGCGTAGACCGCATCGAGGACGACGAGGTCGGCGTGGAGCGCATCGGCGGGGACCGGTGTCTCGTCGGTCTCCATGCCGACGCTGGTCGCGTTCACGAGGACGGTGGCGTCGCCGAGCAGGCCCGGGAGCGCATCCAGTCCGTGCCCTGTCGCACTCGGGACGTCGGCGGCGAGGTCCACGGCCCGCTCCTCGGTTCGGTTCGCGATGGCGACGGTCGCGCCCGCGTCGGCGAGTCCGTGGGCGACGGCACGGCCGGCACCGCCCGCGCCGACGACGACGGCCTCGGCACCGTCGAGGGCTGCGTCGCCCTGTGCCTCCAGGGCGCGACGGGCACCGGCCGCGTCGGTGTTGTGACCGGTCGGCTCGTCGCCGCCGAAGTCGACGGTGTTGACCGCGCCGATGCGTGCGGCGAGGTCGTCGACCGCGACGAGGTCGAAGACGCGTTCCTTGTACGGGACGGTGACGTTCAGTCCGCTGACGCCGAGCGCCCGGGCGCCGTCGATGGCAGCCGGGAGGTCCGCCGCCGCGGGCTCGAAGGTGACGTACCGGGCGTCGATATCGCGGGTCTCGTACGCCGCCTCGTGCATCGGCGGCGACAGCGAGTGGCCGACGGGGTTGCCGACGAGTCCGAACACCTGCATGGCTGGAGGCGAGGCGGCCGTGCGTGAAAAGTCGTCCGGGGGTGGCAGTGTTCGCGTGCCGGTGCCGGTCGGTGGCCGTCGCCGCCTGGCTCAGGGATGGACGACGAGGACGGGCTCGTCGACGGTGCGCAGCACGCGGTCGGTCGTGCTCCCGAGCAGCTGCCCGGTCAGGCTCGACTGGCCGCTGGAACTCATGACGACGATGTCGACACCCTCCTCCGCGACGTACTCCACGATAGATTCGCTCGGGGTCCCCGTCACGGCCGCGCGCTCCGTCGCCAGGTCGCCACCGGCACGGTCGGCACAGTCGTCGGCGAGCGCGTCGACGCCCTCGCGCTCCGCGTCGAGGAGCCGGTCGACGTACGCCTGGTCGACCCCGCCGGCGCTGAACGGCCCGGACTCGCGGACCACGTCGACGACGCCGAGGACGTGCAGCGTCGCGCCGTAGGTGCTGGCGAGGTCGATCGCCGGGGCGGCGGCTGCGGCGGCGTCCTCGCTCCCGTCGGTCGGGAGGAGGACGTCGGTGTAGTCGTCGGCCGGCTCGTCGCCGGCCGGGACGGTCAGGACGTGGCGGTCGGTGTTGCGGAGCACGCGCTCGGTGGTGCTCCCGAGGAGCCGCTCGCGGAAGCCCGAGTGGCCGTGGCGGCCGACCACGATGGCGCCCGCGTCCACCTCGTCGGCGAGGGAGACGACGGACCGGGCTGGTCGGCCGGTCACGACGCGGGACTCGACCGTGACACCGGCCTCCTCCCCGATGGCTTCGACGTCGGCGAGAACGCGCTGGGCGTCGTCCTCGTCGAGTTCGTCGTGAGCCGCGGCGACGGCGTCGACCGTCCCGCCGTACTTCGCGGCTACTGCCACGCCCACACGGGCGGCCCGTGTCGCACAGTCGCTACCGTCGACCGCGATGAGAAGTCGCTCGAACATGTCTCTGGTCGTGGATTCGAAGACTCGGTACAAAAGTGATGCGTCGCCGTCCCGTCGTTGGGGCGGCTGTCCACCGTGGGGTGTGGAAACGGCTGCCAGCACGTCTTGCTCCTGAAACCACAAGCGTTACCTACGCCATAGTGAACCGTTGAGGTATGTTGAAGGACCGGATCCAGCACCCGCTGGCCGCCCTTGTCTTCGCCGCCCTGCTCACCGTTCCGTGGGTCGGAGTGGTGCTGCTCGGGGGCCCGGAGGCCGTGGGACTCTCTCATATCGGAACAGTCGCGGTGAGTGGACTCTCCGTACTCGGTGCCTCGTTCATGCTCGCATGGGGTGCCGAGACCGCCGAGAAGGACGTTCCCCGTGCGTTCGCAATCGCGGTGCTGGCGGTGCTCGCCGTCGCACCGGAGTACGCGGTCGACGCCCTGTACGCCTTCGGCGCCGGTGACGGCGGCGCGACGGCCCAGGCGTGTGCGGACTTCACGACCCAACAGATAGAGACCGCCGACGACGGGACCGTCGCGGCTGCCTGTCACGACGCCAACCTCGCCGTGGCGAACATGACCGGCGCGAACCGCATCCTCATCGGGCTGGGCTGGGCCGGTATCGCCCTGTTCACGGTCTACCGCGCCGGGAGCGCCAGTGACCCGGCCGTCCAGGAGGAGGACGGGTTCCTCGCGAACCACGTCAGGCTCGACCGCGACCTCGGACTGGAGATAGTCTTCCTGCTCGCGGCGACCCTCGTCGCGTTCTTCGTCCCGCTGAACGGCGGCATCGGAATCGCGGACACGCTCGTCCTCGTCGGCATCTACATCGCCTACATCGCGATCATCATCCGCGGTGACGTCGACGAACACGAGGAGCAGGTCGGTGTCCCGGCGTACCTGCAGCAACTGCCCTTCGCCTACCGGACGCTCTCCTCTATCACGTTGTTCCTCTACTCCGGCCTGATGATCTACACTGCCGTCCATCCCTTCGCACACGGGCTGGAGGAGATCGGGCTCTCGCTGGGCATCCCCGAGTTCTTCATGATCCAGTGGCTCGCCCCCCTGGCATCGGAGAGCCCGGAGCTCATCGTCGTCGCCTACCTCGTCAACAAGGCGCGGTCGACGGCGGGCTTCAACGCGCTCATCTCCTCGAAGCTCAACCAGTGGACGCTGCTCATCGGGACGCTCGCGGTCGTCTACAGCCTCGCGCTCGGTAGCGTCGGCACGCTCCCGTTCGACGAGAAACAGACCGCGGAGATCTGGATTACGGCGGCCCAGAGCCTCTTCGCCATCGCCATCATCACGAACTTCGACATCTCGGTGCGTGAGGCGGTGGTACTGCTCCTGCTGTTCGCCTCGCAGGTGGCCATCGAGTTCGGTGCCATCGTGACGATGAGCCAGAGCGGGGCGGAGGAGTTCAGCATCTTCATGCTCCACGCCTACACGGTGCTGTACGTCGCAATCTCGGCCGTCCTGTTCTACCGGCGGCGCGAGGCGCTCGTCGACATCTTCCGGACGACGGCGGCAACCGCCCGGGAGTCCGTGACCGGCACGTCCCCGGCCGAGCACTCGGACTGACCGGGACCCGACACCGACTTGTTCTCGCCCCCGTAACCCCGAGCCATGATCGGCATCGTCGTCAGCCGTGCGGACTCGGCCTCGGAGCATATCGGTGAGCACCTGCTCGGCCTCGCCGACTGGGACGCGACGGTCGACGACGGCCGCCGCGACGCCGTCGGCGGCGGGACCGTCCACCGGACCGACGGGTTCGAGCTCCGCACCTTCGACGAGTTGCACCTCCACCTCGACGGCGTTGCGGCGGCGTTCGACGACCCCGACCTGGTGCTGTTCGCGTCGCGACACTCCGGGGACACCGGCCCGCTGCTGACGGCACACTTCACCGGGAACTTCGGCCCCGCGGAGTACGGCGGCGACGACGACGCACTGGCGGCGGCCTGCCCGAACGCACAGGCGGCACTCCTGTCCGCGTTCGACCGGCACGCCCCCGACGGCTACGAGGTCGGCATGGAGTGTACCCACCACGGCCCGAGCGACGTCGGCGTCCCGTCGATGTTCGTCGAGCTCGGCAGCGACGAGGCCGAGTGGGCGGACCCGGCGGGTGCCCGCGCCGTCGCCCGGGCGATCCTCGACGTCGAGGGCGTCGACCCGACCCGCGAACGGAGCGTCGTCGGCTTCGGCGGCGGCCACTACGTCCCGCGGTTCGAGCGCGTCGTCCGCGAGACCGACTGGGCCGTCGGACACGTCGCCGGCGACTGGTCGCTCGACGCGATGGGCCACCCCGAGGAGCACCGCGAGGTCGTCGACCGTGCGTTCACCGCCAGCGGCGCGTCGCTCGCGCTCGTCGAGGGCGAGCAGCCACAGCTGGTCGAGACCATCGCGGACCTCGGCTACAGGGTCGTGAGCGAGACCTGGCTGCGCGAGGTCGACGGCCGTGACCTCGACCGGGTCGCGGCGCTCGAGGACGCGCTCGTCCGGGTCGACGACGGCCTCCGGTTCGGGGCGAGGTTCGCCGTCGAGGAGTGGTCCGTCCGGACGCTCCCCGAGGACCTGTTCGCGGCGGCGCAGGCCATCGACCGCGAGACGACGTACGACCTCGTCGCGTCCCGCGCGGTGGCGCTCGAGACGGAGAACGCCGGCAGTCGGGTCGGCGACCGGGCGGCGTTCCCGCCCGGCGGGTTCGACGCGCTCGTCGACGACCTCTGTGCGGTGCTGGCCGAGAAGTACGAGACGGTCCGGCGGGAGGACGGCGCGGTCGTCGCGGAGGAACGGGCGTTCGACCCGGCGCTCGCCCACGAGGCGGGCGTGCCGGAGGGGCCCAAGTTCGGCGAACTCGCCGGCGGACAGCCGGTCGAGGTCGAGGGCCGAACGGTCGAGCCCGCGGCGGTCCGGACCGAGCGAACCGACCGGTTCGAACTGGGATAATTTCACCAGGGAAGGCGACAGGGTAATCGTTCGTTAGATATTTCGAAAATTTCGTCAGACGGTCGTCAGACACCAGGGGAAAGGTAATTAACCTGCATAATATAAAGGAGGGCTAAGGATGGATTCGATCGTTGAAGACGCTATCGACGAGGCCGAGGGGGAGGCCGAGGCCCCCGACGAGGGTGGGCCCCCGGGAGCCACCAACCGGGAGGAACCGGCGCACCGAACGGGCAAGATGACCGACGACGAGCTGGAGGACGTACTCGAGGACCTCCAGACGAACATCACCGTCGTCGGCTGCGGTGGCGCCGGTGGCAACACCATCAACCGGATGCACGAGGAGGGAATCCACGGCGCGAAGCTCGTCGCCGCGAACACCGACGTCCAGCACCTCGTCGAGATCGGGTCCGACGAGAAGATCCTGATGGGCGAGCAGAAGACGGGCGGGCGCGGCGCGGGGTCGCTGCCGCAGGTCGGCGAGGAGGCCGCCCTCGAGTCCCAGGAGGAGATCTACGAGTCCATCGAGGGCTCCGACATGGTGTTCGTCACGGCCGGCCTCGGCGGCGGTACGGGCACCGGCTCCGCGCCGGTCGTCGCCAAGGCCGCCCGCGAGTCGGGCGCACTGACCATCGCCATCGTCACGACGCCGTTCACGGCGGAGGGCGAGGTCCGCCGCACGAACGCGGAAGCTGGCCTCGAACGGCTTCGAGACGTGAGCGACACGGTCATCGTCGTGCCGAACGACCGGCTGCTCGACTCCGTCGGCAAGCTCCCGGTCCGGCAGGCGTTCAAGGTCAGCGACGAGGTGCTCATGCGTTCCGTGAAGGGAATCACCGAACTCATCACGAAGCCCGGCCTCGTCAACCTGGACTTCGCCGACGTCCGCACCGTCATGGAGCGCGGCGGCGTCGCGATGATCGGCCTCGGCGAATCCGACTCCGACGCGAAATCGACCGACTCCGTGAAGGCCGCACTCCGCTCGCCGCTGCTCGATGTCGACATCTCCGGGGCGTCCTCGGCGCTGGTCAACGTCACCGGTGGCTCGGACATGAGCATCGAGGAGGCCGAGGGCGTCGTCGAGGAGATCTACGACCGCATCGACCCCGACGCCCGCATCATCTGGGGCACGTCCATCGACGAGACGCTCGAGGGGAGCATGCGCACGATGATCGTCGTCACCGGCGTCGACTCGCCGCAGATCTACGGCCAGCCGGGCGACGAGACGGCCGACCCCGACCCCTCGGCCCAGCAGGACATCGACTTCGTCGAGTAATTCTCCGACCGCGGTCGGTTAGCTCGCATCAATAGATAGAAAAGCGCTGATACCGAAGCGTCGCCCATGAACGTTCCAAAGGACCTCAACTCCTACGTGCGTGTGCTCAAGATGGCGAGCACACCCTCGCGCGAGGAGTTCTCACAGATCGCCAAAATCGCCGGTGCAGGGATTCTGCTCGTCGGCGTCATGGGCTTCATCATCGCACTCGTCATGGGGTTCCTCCCCGCCTGAACCATGCCCATCTACGCAGTCAAGACGACCGCGAGCCAGGAGCGAACGGTCGCCGATATGATAATGAATCGCGAAGAGGAGGCCATCCACGCAGCGCTCGCACCCGACTCGCTGACGAGCTACGTGATGGTCGAGGCGGACGACTACAACATCATCGAGCGCGTGCTCGACGACATCCCGCACGCCCGCAGCGTCATCCCCGGGGAGTCCGACATCACCGAGGTCGAGCACTTCCTCTCCCCGAAGCCGGACGTGGAGGGCATCGCGGAGGGCGACATCGTCGAGCTCATCGCCGGCCCGTTCAAGGGCGAGAAGGCACAGGTCCAGCGCATCGACGAGGGCAAGGACCAGGTCACCGTCGAGCTGTACGAGGCGACGGTCCCGATTCCGGTCACGGTGCGCGGCGACCAGATCCGGGTGCTGGACAGCGAAGAACGGTAGTTCTCCCTGCGAGAGACACCGTCCAGCCCAGCGAAAATCGGTACTGGAGTACGACGGGTCCGGACCCCCCTAAGTCGTAGCTCCCCCCGGATCACGACTTAGGTACTGTGTAGCACCGTCCGAGCACACAAAGGAACCGCACCCAACTAGTTAGAGTGGTTCATCGAGTTCTCGACCGAGCCGCTCGCAGCGGGCTGTCCCCACGTGCGCCTAGGACTGCACGGCCTCGCCGCCGAGACGTTCGACCACCGTCTGGAGGTCGGCCTCGTCCTCGACGAGGTCCTTGATCTCCTCGCGTTCGCGGACCTCCTCGGAGCTCGCGCCGTAGGCACGGACGTACTCCGCGCGGGAGTGTTCGTTGAACGCGTGGCGGATGGCGAGGTAACCGTCGGGGACGACGACGCCACAGACCTTGCACTCGCGGCGTTCGTGGTCCGAACTCTGATGGACGACGAGGTCTTCGGGCGTGCCGAACCGCTCGCCGCAGCCGTCGATTCCACATTCCCAGGGCATCGGTTGGCCGGATGTACGCGAGTCCGGTATTTCACTGTTGTCCCCTGGTCTCGCGATGATTGTCACGGGTCGTCGACGACGGTGGCCCGGAGGCTCTCCGGAACGCCGCCAGCCGGGTCGGTGACCCGCAGCAACAGCGAGTGGATGGCGAGGTCGTCGCCGTACCCACCCGAGGGCTCCGCCACCCGGGCGACGATATCGAGGCCGTCGTCCGTGCGCTCGATGCGGTCGAGCTCGAGCCACGTCGCGCTCTGTCTGCCGTACTGGACCACGACGACGAACGACTCGTCGAAGTCGGTCTCGTCGAGGAAGCTGGCCGGTAGATTCGGCGCCGAGATGGCTCTCGTCGCGTTCTCGCGCTCGGTGAACAGTCGGTGGACCGTCCCACCGTCGTAGAGCCGCTCCCGTCGGTCACGTGAGTCTGGAAGCACGTCCCAGACGACGTGCTCCGTGGTCACCGAGAGCCCCGGTGGCAGCGATGGCGAGTCGTCGACGAGCGTGTCGGCGCTGAAACAGCCGCCGAGGAGGGTGGTGAAGGTGGCACCGCCGCCCGCGAGGACCGTTCTGCGTCGCATATGCGAATATACGAAACCAGGCATCTTGTCGCTTCTCCCGTCACCAGTCGTCGCCGAGTTCGGCACGCACCCGCTCGTACCCCGCGCCGTCGTCCCACGTCCGACCCGAGCCCGCGTGCTCGACGACGTACCGCGCCCCGCAGTCGCCACAGCGGTAGCGGGCTGGCTCGGTGACGGTCTTCGAGGCGCGGTAGCGGCGGGCGCGCCAGCTGCAGCCGTCGGTACGGCACCGGAGGACGTACCGCGGGTCGGCGAACGGCTCGCAGTGCCGCGGTGCGTCGACCGCGTCGGCCTGGCGCTCGAACCGCGGCCCGTGCCCCGACTCGCCGAACTGCTGGAACTCCCAGGCGTGGACGAGCTCGTGCCGGACCGTGTCGGCGACCTCGGCCCAGCCGTGGGCCCGATACGAGTGCCAGGAGAGGACGATGGTCACGCCGTCGTCGTGGTCGTAGCGGCAGGCGCCGGCCCGGCGACGCGCGTGCTTCGAGACGTCCCAGCCGACCGCGTCGAGGTCCACGTCGATGTCGACCGTGCGCGCGTAGGTGCGGGCCCACGCGAGCAGCTCCTCGGGGCTGTCGGGCTCCGGTGTGCCGGTGCTGTCGCTGGCCACGGTGGAGTCTCGGAGGACTGGTGCAAAAGCGTTCAGGCTTCGACGACGAAACCGCCACGCTCGAGCGCCTCGTCGACGCTCGCGTCGTCGTGGACGACCGCGGAGACGGCGGCCGTGATGGCGGCAGGGTCGTCGTGCTGGAAGATGGACCGGCCCATCGAGACGCCGGCCGCGCCGCCGTCCATCGCGCCGCGGACCATCCCGACGGTCTCGCGGTCGGTGCCCTTCGCGCCGCCGGCGATGAGCACCGGCAGGCGGGTCGACTCGCAGACGTGCTCGAAGGACTCGCCGTCGCCGGAGTAGCCGGTCTTCACGAGGTCCGCGCCGAGCTCCTCGGCGAGGCGGACCGCGTGGCCGAGCGACTCGGGGTCGGTGCTGTCGACGCCGGGGCCGCGGGCGTACGCCATCGCGAGGACGGGGATGCCGAAGCGGGAGGCGACGTCGGTGACGTCCGAGAGGTCCTCGATCTGCGCCGGCTCGTGGTCGCTGCCGACGTTGATGTGGAAGGAGACGGCGTCAGCGCCGGCGCGGATCGCCTCCTCGACGGTGCCGGTGAGGCGCTTGTCGTTCGTGTCCGGGCCGATGGTCGTCGAGGCGTTGAGGTGGACGACGTAGCCCGCGTCGTTCTTGTTGTCGTGGACACGTGGCGCGATGCCCTTCTGGGTGAGGACGGCGTCCGCGCCGGCCCGCGTCACCGCGTCGATGGTCGATTCGATGTCCTTCAGCCCCTGTACCGCACCGAGTGTGATACCGTGGTCCATCGGGACGACGAGGTACTTCCCCGCTGTCCCGACGCGACCGAGGCGTGCGTGTGTTCCTGGTGTCGTCATTGGTTGTCAGTAGTTAGCATATCGCATTTATTGGCCTTCCGGTTTCGCCATATTTTCCGCGCCGGCCGCGACGCCCTCGCTGAGTTCGCGGGCCTTCGCTTCGAGTCGCTCGGGGACGTCGTCCCCGTCGGGGTCGCCGTGCTCGGCGACGACGTCGACGAGCGCACTGCCGACGATGACGCCGTCCGCACCGGCTTCGACGATGTGCCGCGCCTGGTCACCACTCGACACGCCGAAGCCGACCGCCTTAGGAATGTCGTACTGACTGACCTTCGCGAGCGACGCCTCGGTCTGGTCGCTCACGTCGGCCTTCGCCCCGGTGACACCGAGGCGCGCCTGCACGTAGAGGTAGCCGGAGGACAGCTCGACCATCCGTTCGAGGCGGTCGCCCTCGGTGGTCGGCGCGACGATGAAGACGAGGTCGAGGCCGTGGTCGTCGCAGGCCGCCCTGAGGGGGCCGGCCTCCTCGGCGGGCAGGTCGGGGATGACGAACCCCGAGATGCCGACCTCGGCGGCGCGTTCGACGAACGACTCGGGGCCGTCGCTGGCGGCTTCGCCGCTCGCATCCGAGGCGCGTTGCGCCTCGCTGTCCCCGTACTGGTAGAGCAGGTTGTAGTACGTCATGCAGACGACCGGCACGTCCACGTCGAGGGAGTCGACGAACTCGAAGTACTGCTCGGGTGTCGTCCCAGCTTCCAGCGCACGGACGACCGAACCCTGGATGGTCGGCCCCTCCGCGATCGGCTCGGAGAACGGGAGGCCGAGTTCGAGCACGTCAGCGCCGCCGCGGACGAGCGCCTGCACGTACTCTCGGGTGCGCTCGACGCTCGGGTCGCCGACGCAGAGGTACGGGACGAACGCCGGCTCGTCGAAGGCGTCCGCGAGGTTCATAGTCCGCCCCCCGAGCCGCCGGCCGCACGCTCGAAGATGTCCATGCCGGGGGCGTTCTCCAGCTCGCGGTTCTCCGTCTCCTCGATGACGGACTCGAGGTCCTTGTCGCCGCGCCCGGAGACGTTGATGACGGTCAGTCCGCCCAGCTGCTCGGGGTTGGCCCGCGCGAACGCGACCGCGTGGGCCGACTCCAGCGCCGGGATGATGCCCTCCTCCTGGGAGAGCAGGTGGAACGCCTCCAGTGCCTCGTCGTCGTCGACGTTGACCGGCGTCACCCGCTCGGTGTCGACGAGGTGGGCCAGCTCCGGCCCGACGCCGGCGTAGTCCAGCCCGGAGGAGACGCTGTGGCTCTCGACGACGTTGCCGTCCGAATCCTGCAGCAGCTTCGTCCGTGCCCCGTGGAGCACGCCCTCGGTGCCGGTCGAGAGCGACGCCGAGTTCGGCGCGACGCCGGTCTCCTCGTCGACCGCGAGCGACGAGCCGCCCGCCTCGACGGCGAACAGGTCGACCGACTCGTCGCCGACGAACTCGTGGAAGGTGCCCATCGTGTTCGAGCCGCCGCCTGCGCAGGCGACGACCGAGTCCGGGAGCTGCCCGGCCTGTTCCTGCACCTGTGCGCGAGCCTCCTCGCTGATGACGGACTGGAACGTGCGGACCATCTCGGGGAACGGGTGGGGGCCGACGACGCTGCCGATGACGTAGTGGGTGTCCTCGACGTTCGTCGCCCAGTCGCGCATCGTCTCGTTGATGGCCTCCTTCAGCGTGCCGCGGCCGGCCGAGACGGGGTTCACCTCGCTCCCGTTCAGCCGCATCCGGAAGACGTTGGGGCGCTGGCGCTGGATGTCGCGGGTGCCCATGTACACCTCGCAGGGCATGTCGAGGTGTGCAGCCGCCATCGCCGTCGCGGTGCCGTGCTGGCCCGCGCCGGTCTCGGCGACGATGCGCTCCTTGCCCATGTACTTCGCGAGGAGCACCTGCCCGAGGGCGTTGTTCAGCTTGTGCGCGCCGCCGTGGAGGAGGTCCTCCCGCTTGAGGTACACCTCGCGGTCGAGCCGGTCGCTCAGCCGGTCCGCGCGCTGCAGCGGCGTCGGGCGGCCGCCGAAGTCCCGGAGCCGCCGCCGGAACTCGTCCACGAAGCCGTCCACGTTGTTCAGGACGTAGCGCTCGTAGGCGTCCTCCAGCTCCTGTACCGCGGGCATCAGGGCTTCGGGCACGTACTGGCCGCCGTAGCGGCCGAACGTCCCGTCTCGGTCCTCGGTCTCGTCGGCTCCTCGCTGTGTCTCGTGGCTCACGCGTACACCAACTCCTCGGTCGCCTCTCGGGGCTCGCCGGCCATAATCGCACTGCCGACCAGCAGGCCGTCGGCACCGGCCTCGCGCATCCGGCGGGCGTCCGCGGGCGTCGCGATGCCGGACTCCGCGACGAGCGCCACGTCGGCGGGGGCCCCGGGTGCGACGCGCTCGAACGTCGACAGGTCGACATCCAGGCTGGCGAGGTCGCGGTTGTTCACGCCGACGAGCGTCGCACCGGCGTCGAGCGCGGTCTCGAGTTCGGCCCCGCTGTGGACCTCGACGAGCGGCTCGAAGCCACGCTCGCGGGCGGCAGTCACCATCTCTCCTACGTCGTCGACGAAGCGGGCGATGACCAGCGCGGCGTCCGCCTTGACGGCGTCGAGGTGGCCCGGTTCCAGCAGGAAATCCTTGCGCAGCACGGGCACGTCGACGGCCGCGCGAATCCGTTCGAGGTTCTCGACGCTGCCGCCGAAGTGCTCAGGCTCGGTCAGCACCGAGAGCGCGGCCGCGCCGCCGTCGACCATCGCCCGAGCGAGGTCGACCGGGTCCTCGGTCCGTGTGCCCGCTGTCGTGGGACTCGTCGGTTTCACCTCCGCGATGAGTGGGACCCGACCGTCCGCGTCGGCCGCCGCGAGCGCGCCGGAGAGCGACGCACCGTCGACGCTGACCCGGCGCTCGTGCACCGGCCGTCGCGCCGCGGCGTCCAGGATGGAGCGGACAGCGGGGTCGAACTCCTCAGTGGCGTTCATCATCGTACATCAATGTGCTAATCTGTACATAAGTTTTGCGTCATCGGCGGGCCGGCGGGGACCGCCGACGGTACGGGAACCTTGAAGGCTGTCTCCACCCTCGATGCCCCTATGGACGCTGACGACGCCGGCGTCGCCGGTATCTACGCACGACACTCCCCGTTCCTCGACCGGGACGTACAGATCGGGGTCGCGAGCGGACGGGTCATCTCCGTCTCCTTCCCCGAGGGGGCCGACGCCGACGCGGGTGCCGACCACCCGGTGCTCGACCGCATCGACGAGTACCTCGACGGCGTCGCATCGGTCGCGTTCGACGACGTGGAGGCGGCGCTGACGCTGCCGACCGACCAGCGCACCGTCCTCGAGACGCTGCGCGAGCAGGTTCCCTACGGCGAGGACGTCTCCGTCGCACAGCTCGCCCGGCTGACCCCAGGCCTCGACGCCGAGGACGACGACGACCTCGTCCTCGTCCGCACCGCGCTCGACGCCAACCCGGTGCCGCTGCTCGTCCCCGACCACCGCGTGCGCGACGGCCCGAGCGCGGCCGAGCCGCACGTCGAGCAGAAGCTCCGGTCGATCGAGGGGCTCTAATCCGCACCGGCGGCGGTTCCGTATCGGGCCTCGGCGTTGTCCTGCAGTCCGTGAACCACGCTGTTCACGAGTATCGCGACCGCGAGCACCAGCCATGACCGCGTCAGGACGAACGCGACGCCGAGGACGAGGAAGGCTGTCGTGGTTCTGAAGACGATGCCCGGCCCCTCCCAGGCACCTTTCGCTCCCGCGAGGACAGCCGAGACGCCAGCGAGGCCGAACGCCGCCGGGGTCGTCCCCATCGTCAGCCCACCGACGACGAACGCGACGTAGAGTGTTGCGTCGACCGTCGTGGAGAGCCACGCCGTCGGTAGATACACCACCCACTCGAGCGTCGAATCCGGCCAGAGCGTCGTCCACGCGGCCGAGTCGGTCTCCCAGTCGAACCGGTCGGCGACCATTCCGGATGCGAACGACGCGAGGACGAACGCCAGCCCTACGAAGAGACCACCCACGACGGACGCCGGGGTGAACTGCTGGGCACCGATGCCGACCGTCGACAGCGGTCCGCCGACGACGGCGAACAGAACGGCGACGAGAAACGCCAGCGTGACCGCGCGCGTCGCAGCCTGCTTCGCGGTCGCGCGGAACGTCTCGAAGACCTCGTCGTAAACCTCCGGAGTCCGGTACATCCGGACGAGGATGACGGCAGTCGTCGTCGCGTTGATGAACAGTGCCGCGATACCGAGGCTGAAGCTGGAGCCGGTTGTCATCTCCCCGTTCTTATCCAAGGGTCGACAAATAGGTTTGTGAATCCCCCTGCTCAGACCCACTCCACGCCCAGCCCCTCGTGCACCCCGAACTCCAGCGCGTTCACGAGGTAGTGCGCGACGACGACCGTCACGAGACTCCCCGTCAGCACGAACGCCGCCGCCAGCACGAAGCCGAGCGCGCCGGTGACGGCGACGCCCGCCGGGCCCTGGAGGCCGTGGCCCGCCGCGAACAGCAGCGAGGAGCCGACGGCGAGCAGCCACGGCGAGAGCCCGAAGCCGGCGGCGAGCACGCCGACCATCGCCGCCCGGAACAGCACCTCCTCGAAGACGGCGACGAGTGGTAGCACGAACCCCAGCAGTGCCGCCCACCCCTGCGCGCTGTCGGGTGCGAGCACGCTCCGCAGCCGCTCGTCGTACTCGATACCCGCGCCCTCGGCGACCGCCGCGCCGACCTCGTTGGCGACGTAGAGCCCGACGCCGAGTCCGACGCCGACGAGCAGCGGCGCGGGGCCGACCGCGGCCGGCGCGAGGCCCATCGCGGCCCTCGGGACGCCAGTGAGCACCGCGGCTCCGACGACGGCGACGAGGAACACGCCCTGCGTGATGGCGACGTTCGCGAGCAACAGGCCCGTCGTCATCGTCGCCAGCGGGTCCGTCTCGCCGTCCTCCAGCCACGGGGGGTAGTTCTCCGGCGGGCCGACAGCGGGGTCGAGGCCCGCCGCCTCGTCCGGTTCGGCGGGCCGTTCGCTCCGGCCGTGACTCTCGGCCGGGTCGTCCGCCGCTCCATTGCCCGACTCCCGCTGTCGCTCAGCGACCCCGCCCTCGACCGACCCGCCCGTCATCGCCTGCGTCGTCGAGTACGACAGCACGAGCATCAGCCCCGTGACCAGTGCGAGAGCGGCCGTGAACGACATCGCGTCGAACGACGAGCCGGCGGCTGTCGGCGTGAACGACGGAAGAAGGCCGACGGCGGCTGCCGTCAGGCCGGGCATCGGCGGTTACTGCGGGCTCGGAGAGCCACCGCTGCGGCCGATGTCGTGCTCGAGCGCGGAGCCCGTGATGGACTTCAGCCGGTCGACCAGCGAGTCCTTGTCGGGCTCACCGGCCAGTGCCACGTCCAGGACCTCGCTGATGTGGCTGACCGGGATGATCTCGATCTGGTCCTTGTACTCGTCCTCGATCATCACGTCCTGCTCGTTCGCCTTCGGGATGATGACCCGGTCGAGACCGGACTTCGCGGCCGCCTCGATCTTGTGGGTCACGCCGCCGACGGGCAACACGTCGCCGCGGACCGACAGCGAGCCGGTCATGGCGAGGTCCTGCGCGACGGGCATGTCCTCCAGCGCGGAGATGACGGCGGTCGCGACCGTGATGGACGCGGAGTCGCCGTCGACGCCCTGCTGGCCCGCCTGCACGAACTGGATGTGGATGTCCTTCTCCGAGATGTCCTCGTCGGAGAACTTCTTGATGATGGCGGAGACGTTCTGCACCGCCTCCTCGGCCATCTCCTGCAGCTTCCCGGTGGCGATGACCTGTCCGGGGCCCTGCGAGGGGGCGACCTCGGCCATGACGGGGAGGACGATACCGGAGTCCTCGCCCATGACCGCGAGGCCGTTGACGCGGCCGACCACGTCGCCCTCGGAGACGGTCATCTCGTAGTCCTTGCGGCGCTCGATGTAGTTGTCGGCGAGCTGCTGCTCGATGCCACGGGAGCGACGCTTTGCCTGGATGACGTCGTCGCGCGTGGTCTCCTCCCGGTTCTCGCCGCGGGCGATGTCGCCGGCGACGCGGACCAGCCCACCGAGGCTCCGCAGCTCGAGGGTGAGGTGGCCCTTCCGGCCGGAGCGGCGCTTCGCCTCGAGGATGACCTCCTCCGCGGCGTCGCGGGTGAAGTGCGGGAGCCGCCCGTCGTTCTCGACCTCCTGGGCGATGAAGCGGGCGTACTTCCGGCGCATCTCGGGCGTGTCCTCGATGGTGTCGTCCATGTACACCTCGTACCCGTAGCCCTTGATACGGCTGCGGAGCGCGGGGTGCATGTTCTCCATCGCGTCGAGGTTCCCGGCCGCGACCATCACGAAGTCACAGGGGACGGGCTCGGTCTGGACCATCGCGCCCGAGGAGCGCTCGGACTGGCCCGTGATGCCGAACTCGCCCTCCTGGATGGCCGTCATCAGCTTCTGCTGGCTGCGGATGTCGAGCGTGTTGATCTCGTCGACGAACAGCACGCCCTTGTTGGCCTTGTGGATGGCCCCGGGCTCGACGCGGTCGTGGCTCGGCGTCTCCATCCCGCCGGACTGGAACGGGTCGTGGCGGACGTCGCCCAGCAGCGCGCCGGCGTGTGCGCCGGTCGCGTCCTCGAACGGCGCGGTCTGCTGCTCGGCGTTGTTCACGACGAGGTTCGGTATCATCGAGTCCGTCGAGCGGCCGGAGTAGCGGAACGCGAGATAGACGACACCGGCCGCGAGGATGCCCAGCAGGAGGCTGCGGGTCACGACCGCGTAGACGAGCACCACGGCCATGATGATGAGCATCAGGAACGAGCGCATCTGGTTGCGCTTTCTGGCCTCGTCCTTGTACGCCTCGATTATCTGGTCGCCCTTGCCGGCGGGGACCGTGCGGACCTTCGGCTCGTTGCCGTCGTCCGGGTTGTGGTAGACGAGGATGTCCTGGAGGTCCTCCTTCGGGAGGAGCTGGGACATCGCCTTCGCGAGCATCGACTTCCCGGTACCCGGGGAGCCGATCATCATCACGTGGCGGCGCTGCTTGGCCGCCTTCTTGACGATGTCGCGGGCGTCGTCCTGCCCGATGACCTGGTCGACGAGGCGGTCCGGCACCTCGATCTCGTCCGTGGCGTCGACCTTCAGACCGCCGAGGAGGTCGTCTTCGGCGATATCCTCGTCTATCTCTGCGCCCAGGTCGACCTCGACGTCGCTACCGAGGCGGTCGATGTCGGGACCCTCGTCGTCGAGTGTCCCGTCGTCGCCGGTGCCGTCCTCGATGGTCACGTCGCGGAGGCCACCGTCGTCCGGCGACCCGTCGTCATCCGGGGCCACCGGCTCGAACCCCTCTTCGTCGTCGGGGGCGGGGGAATCGTCACTTTCGGGCTCCCGCTCGCCGACCGTCTCTTCGACCGTCGGCGGGGGGCCGTCGTTGGGGTCACTATCGTTGCTCATGAAACGAGTTGCTACCTGAATTCTGGTGTTTTGTACTGATATACTTTCTCCCTTCTGAAGTCGCCGACGCACGACCGAAAACAGCAGACTCAGCCCCCGAGGGGTGCTGATACGTCGTCAGGAATGTCTCGTCACCCTTATAAACAAACGGGGCGACGGGTTCGCCATGGCGCGGGGATTCTACATCGGCCGGTTCCAGCCGTACCACAACGGCCACCACAGCATGGTCGAGACCATCGCCGACGAGGTCGACGAGCTCGTCCTCGGCATCGGGAGCGCGGGCGACTCCCACTCCCAGCACGACCCGTTCACCGCGGGCGAACGCATCATGATGCTCAGGAAGTCGCTCGTCGACTCGGACCTCGTCACCTACGCCGTCCCCATCGAGGACCTGGAGCGCAACTCCGTCTGGGTGAGCCACGTCCAGAGCATGTCTCCGACGTTCGACGTGGCGTACTCGAACAACCCGCTCGTCATCCGGCTGTTCGAGGAGGCCGGCATCGAGGTCCGCCAGTCCCCGATGTTCAACCGCGACGTGCTGGAGGGCTCGGAGGTCCGCGAACGGATGGTCGAGGGCGGCGACTGGGAGTCGCTCGTCCCCGACGCCTGCGTGGAGGTCATCCGCGAGATCGACGGCGTCGAGCGCATCCAGATGGTCGCGGACTCGGACACGAACGGGGACTGAACGGTCACGGCAGGCCGAGCCGCTCGCTCGCGATGCTGAAGTTACGGACTCGTTCTCGGCTGGCCGTATTCGGGCCATCAGTTCGACAGCGTTCGTCGGTTCCCGGGTCGATGACGAGGAGTAGGGCGGGAACCCGGTGCCCTGGCTGTGGTTCCCCGTCGCAGTCCGAATTCTTTGGGCGGAACTCCCCGACACCGAGCTGTCCCCGTCTCCGACACCACCACAGTTATTCTCCCGCATCTGCCAGGGTTGAGCAATGATTACGCTCTCGTCGGACTTCGGCTCGCCGTACCCCGCGGCGATGCGTGGCGTCATCCTCGACCGTTGCGACGCGCGGCTGGTCGACGTGAGCCACGAGTTCCCCCGGCACGACGTGCGCGCGACTGCGTTCTGGCTGCGCGAGACGCTTCCCTACTTCCCGCCGGCGGTCCACTGCGTCGTTGTCGATCCCGGGGTCGGCACCGACCGCGACGCCATCGTCGTCCGGGTGGGCCGGCACGCCCTCGTCGCGCCGGACAACGGGGTCGTGCTGCCCGTGGCGCGGGCGCTCGCCGGCCTCGACCCCGGTGAGTCGCTCGCGGACGCGACGCACCAGACGGTCGAGGCGTACGTCGTCGACGACGCCGACGCGGCGTCGAGTACGTTCCACGGGCGGGACGTGTTCGCGCCGGCGGCGGCGCGGGTCCACGAGGTCGGGGTCGCCGCGGTCGGCGGGATGGAGGGCGTCGAGGCGACCGACCGCGACGCGCTCGTGGACTGCACGCTCCCAGCCGCGACGGTCGAGGGCGACCGCGCCGAGGGGGAGGTGCTGGTCGTGGACGACTTCGGCAACGCCGTGACGAACGTCCCCGGTGGCTTCCTCGCGGACGCAGAGGCAGCGACGGTCAACGGCGAGCGCGTCCCGGTCGGCGAGACGTTCGCGGCCGTTCCAGAGGGCGAGCAGCTGGTCACGGTCGGGAGCCACGGCAACGTCGAGTGCGACGTGAACCGCGGGCGCGGCGACGAGGCGTTCGGGCTCGGACCGGCCGACGAGGTGACCCTCGAGCGATGCTGACGCCGTTCGCGGCGATGAACGCCATCGGCACGGTCGCCTTCGGCGTCGCCGGCGCGTCGAAGGGCGTCGACGCCGACCTCGACTACCTCGGGGTGACCGTGCTGGGCGTCGTGACGGCGCTCGGTGGCGGTATCACCCGGGACCTGCTCGTCGGGCGCGTCCCGTCGGCGCTGACCGCGGAGACGGACGTGCTGCTCGCGCTCGCGGGCGTCGCGCTCGCAATCGCGCTCGTCCGGGCCGAACGCGGGGCCATCGCGGACTCGCCGCTGCTGACGATTCCGGACGCCGTCGGGCTGGCCGCGTTCGCGGCGACCGGGGCCATCGTCGGCGTCGAGAGCGGCCTGTCGCCGTTCGGCGTCGTCATCTGTGCGACGCTGACCGGCGTCGGTGGTGGCGCGATCCGTGACCTGCTCGCCCAGGAGGTGCCGTTCGTCCTCCACGAGGACTTCTACGCGACGTGTGCCATCGCGGGCGGCACCGTGTTCTGGCTGTTCTGGACCCTCGGCGTCGCGCCGCCGGTCCCGACCGCTGCCTGCGTCGGTCTCGCACTCGGCCTCCGCCTGCTGGCGATGCGGCGGGGCTGGTCGCTCCCGGCCGTGGCCTGACGGACCTACCGAGGAGTCGACGGTGCGGCCCGAGCGCCATGGCGACCCCCGATGCGTCGGAGCTGGCGGTTGCGACATGACAGGGGCTGCTACCACGCTGTCGCGGTTACAGCCACGGCGGAGGCACGCCGGGTCGGCGCCCGGAGTTAACTCTCTGGCACCGTACGGCCCAGTATGAACGCGAAGGAAGAGAGCCGTGGCTCGACCGGGACGACCACCGACCAACCGGAGATCGAGTCGGTGTTCGAGGAGCTGGAGGAACTGGAGGAGATCGTCGACACGGAGGCGGAACGCGAGCAGGTGAGGCAGACGATGCGGACGCTCCGCCGCGCGCGACAGCCGCGAGTGTTCGGCCGGTTCCGCTCCTCGTTCAGTCTGCAGGACGCTGGCGAGGCGCTGGTCGGGAGCTTCGTCTTCGGCATCCCGATGATCGTCGAGGGCGGGACCCTCGAGATCGCCGAACACCTCTCGAGCCGGCTGCCGGTGCTCGGCCTGACGCTCCTCGTCGGCGTCGCACTGGTGCTCGGTATCCTCCATGCGGCCGGGTTCGAGGACGTCGAGGCGGACCGGCTGTTCGGGCTCGTCCCCGCCCGGCTGCTCGGGGTGCTCGGCATCGCCACGATGACGTCGGTCGTTCTGATGACTGCCTGGGGCCGCGCCGACTGGGCGACGCCCTGGGTGGCGACGAGCGCGACGGGACTCACCGCCGTCGTGATGGCCGTCGGTGCAGCGCTCGGGGACGTCGTCTCCGAACCCTGAGAGCGGCAACGAACGTCCGTCTCGCGGCGGGCGAGGACTCGTGGGGCTCGACCACGGTGGTCCGTCGGCTCAGTTCGCGGCGATGACGTCGTCGATGCGGAGGATCATCGTCGCGGCCTCGGTGGCGGACTCGACGGCCTCGCGCTTGACGTCGGCGGGGTCGATGATACCGGAGGCGAGCGGGTCGTCGACGCGGCCGGTCTCACCGTCGCTGATGAGGCCGACGACCTCGCCCTCTTCGCGGCGGGCGCGCAGCGAGACGAGCGCGTCGATAGGGTCCATGCCGGCGTTCTCGGCGAGCGTGCGCGGGATGGTGTCGACGGCGTCGGCGAACGCCTCGACGGCGAGTTGCTTGCGGCCCTCGATGCTGGCGGCCGCGTCGCGGACCGCGGCGGCGATGGCGAGTTCGGACGCTCCTGCACCGGGCAGGACTTCGCCGGACTCGACGGCGACGCTGACCACGTCGAGTGCGTCCTCGAGCGTCCGCTCGAGCTCGTCGACGACGTGCTCGGTGCCGCCGCGGACGAAGACGGTCACGGAGCTGGCGGCCGCGCCCCCCTCGACGAAGGTGAGCTGGTCGTCGCCGACGCGCCGGACGTCGATGGACTCGACGTGCCCGAAGTCGTCGTCTTCGAGGTCGTCGAGCGCGCCGACGCGGCGGGCGCCCGTCGCGGTCGCGATGGCGCGGGCGTCGCTGTCCGAGAGGCCCTCGAAGGCGAGGACGCCCTCCTCGGCGAGGAACGAGGCGACGCGCCCGTCGATGTCGTCGGTCGAGAAGACGACGTCGACGTCGGCGTCGGCGATGGTCTTCGCGTACTCGCGGAGCTCGGTCTCCTCGGCGTCCATCGCGGCGGTGAGCTGGTCGACGGAGGTGACCTGGTACTCGGCGTCGATGTCGGCCGTGCGGACGTCGAGTTCGAGGTCGAGGACGAGCACGTTCGCGTCGGTGACGTGTTTGGACATCTCGTCGTGGACCGGCTCCTCGTCGACGATGATGCCCTCCACGAGTTCTGTCGCGTTCGAGGACGCGCCGACCTTCGTGGTCACGCGCACGTCGTCACGGCTCACGGTACCGTCGTCGCTCTCGACGTGCCGGACGGCCGAGACGACCGTCTCGGCGAGCTGGTCGGCCGTCAGGCCGCCGGTGCCCTTCCCGGTCATGCTGGACTCGGCGACCTTGCGGAGCGTGTCGTCGTCGACCGCCGCATCGAGCACCTCGTCGTCGATGGCCTCCCGGGCGAAGCGTGCGGCCTCGTGGTAGCCCTCGACGATGGTCGTCGGGTGGACGTCGTTCTCCAGCAGGTCCTCAGCCTGTGCGAGGAGTCGGCCCGCGAGGACGGCCGCGGTCGTGGTGCCGTCACCGACGGCGTCCTCCTGAGTCTCGGCGACCTCGACGAGCATCTCCGCCGCCGGGTGCTCGATGTCCATCTCGGTCAGGATGGTCGCGCCGTCGTTCGTGATGACGACGTCGCCGGTCGAGTCGACGAGCATCTTGTCCATGCCGCGCGGCCCGAGTGTGGTCCGGACGGCTTCGGCGACCGCCTTGCCGGCGGTGATGTTCGAGGACTGGGCGTCCCGGCCCTGTGTGCGTCGGGAGTCCTCGGCCAGGATGAACATCGGTCGGTTGCCCATGCCCCGCTGTGCGAAATCTGCTGATGACATGCTGTGAAACCTCGCCAGTAGATTGTTTCTTCTTCTATATAATTGTTGTGTAGGTATGGCGGCGCTTGCTTGCGATTAGCACGGATCTGCCAGACGGCATCCCTACGTCCCATCGGGTCGGCCGCGCCTTCGGCGGTTGCCGTCACCGGCGAGGACCCGCGGCTCCCAGGGACTCGTTCCACAGCCCGAACCGTGCCAGCGACCCACAGTTTGACCGGTATCGAGAAATACGAGGGGCCGCAACGGACGGTAGATGCTGGAGCTGGAGCACCGCTTTCGCGTGGTCGACGTCCACGTCCAGCTGCCGACTGACGAGCACGGCTCGACGGGGCCACACACCGCGCCGGAGACCGTCGAGCGCGAGATGCAGCAGGCCGGTGTCGTGCGCTCGGTGACGTTCCCGGAGCCGCGACCGGAGGAGGGGCCGTACCTGACCGCGAACAACGCCGTGGCGCGCCACAGCGTCGAGCGGCCGTTCCTCGCGTTCGCACGGCTGGCGGGGCCACGTGACCCGGGGTCGAGCGCGTCCAGCCGGCTACGGAACCTGACGGCGTCGCGCAAGGAGTACCACGCGGGCCCGGAAGCGGTCGAGCAGTACGCGTACGACGACCGGTTCCACGGGTTCGTCGTCGACCCGCTGCACGACGGACTGCCCGACGAGGCGGTCGTCGACGTGCTCGGCGAGGTCGGACTGCCCGTGCTGGTCCGGGCCGGCACGGGGTTCCCACCGGACGCGGTGGCCAGGACGCTCCTCGGGCGCGGCTTCCCGGTCATCCTCGCACACTTCGGCGGCTACCCGCTGGACCGTGAGGCGACCGAGCGGACCATCGAGCTGCTCGCGAGCCACGACGACCTGTACGTCGACACGAGCTTCGTCCGGTTCCGCGAGCCGATGGAACGCGCGCTGCTGGAACACCCCGACCGCGTGCTGTTCGGCTCCGGTGCGCCCGGAGTTCACCCGAACGTGGGCGTGATGGAACTGCTGACTCTGGATGTCTCGGAGGACAAGATGCGCCGTGCGTTCTCGAAGAACGCGGTCCGCGTTGTCGACGGGCTCGCGCCCGAGGCGGCGGATTAGTCGGCGGTGCTGGCGATGTCGTACCGACAGACCGCCCGGTCCGCCCGCGTGGAGACTCCGTTCGGGTTCCGCCGGGGCGAACGGTCGGCCTTCCGCGCGGCGAGGCCGTCCTTCGCGCCGACGACGAGCCCCTTCGCGACGGCGCGGCCGCTGCCCAGCCACTCGGACGGTCGTCGGGCCCCGGTGACGACGTCGCGGAGCGACGAGACCCCGTCACCCAGCGCGTCGGTGAGGGTTCGACGCGCCACCGTGGGGCGGATACCGTAGTTCTTCACCATGCGATAGGCGAGCGCCCGGTACTTCCACTGCCAGTCCTCGGGTTCGCGCCCGCCGTCGGTCTCGTACTCGCCGCGGACGCACATGTCGCTGTGCCAGTCCACGTCGTACCGCATCACCGCGATTCGGTGGGCGGCGTCGCGGGCACCGCCGGTCTGGAGGTACTCGTCGAAGCCGTCGAGTGCGGTGAGCGCACCGCGCCGGAAGGCGGCGTTGTCGCCGTTGAAGTAGGTGACGGAGCGGCCGGCGATGCTGCGTCGCTCCTCGGTCTCGGTGGTCATGCCGGCGGGGACGGTCCGGTGGGTCGGGCCGGTGACGACGTCGGCACCGTCGTCGAACGCCGCGACGAGCCCGTCGTGCCACGACTCCTCGACGGCGAGGTCGTAGCTGACGAACGCGACGACGTCGCCGGTCGCGACCTCGAAACCCGCGTTCCGTGCGACGTTGACGTTGCGCTCGCTGATCTCGACGAGCGTGTCGACGTCGGTCCGTGCCCTGACCATCCCGGTCGTCCCGTCGGACGAGGGGCCGTTGACGACCACGACCTCGGCCGATGGGGCGACGCTCGAGAGCGCGTCGAGCGAGCTATGGAGCCGGTCCCGACCGTTCAGGGTCGGAACGACCACCGAGAGGTCCATGTTCGACCCTTACCGCACCGATAGTTAAAAACCGGTATGACGCCCAGCCAATCTGTCTTTCATTCGACCTTCGACTTCCAGTAGGAAACGGACGCGAGTCGTTCGACACCCGGTGCGCCCAGGAGACTCGTGTCCGCGGAACGGAACGTTCTGGCGACGCTGCCGGGGATCTGGCGGTAGAAGCCGTACGGGAGCACGAAGTCGTGGTCGTCCTGTGCGAGCCGGAGCCCCGCGCTGTCCAGCAGTGACTCGACCTCGCCACGGGAGTAGAGCCGCGAGCCCATCGGCAGCGCCCAGTTGTAGATGCTCCGCGTCGAGAAGCGGTTGAACGTGTCGAAGAACACCAGGTCCTTCGAGACGCGCTGCATCTCGGCGAGGAACGACGCGGGTGTATCTGCGAGATGGAAGAACCGCATCGCCATCACGGCGTCGAAGTGGTCGTCGGGGAACGGGAGGCGCGCGGCGTCGCCGCGCATGAACTCCAGGTGGTCCGCGACCCCGGCGGCCTGGGCCTTCTTTCGACCCTGCTGTAACATCTCGGCGGAGATATCGAGGCCGACGATGTCGGCCCCGCGTTCGGCCAGCATGACGGTGAACCGGCCGGTCCCGCAGGCGATCTCGAGCACGTCCTTCCCATCGACCGGGCCGATAGCTTCGAGCACGGCGCGCTTCTCGCGGCGGTCGATGAGACGACCGCCGCCGGAGAAGCGCTTCTCCTCGTACTCCTCGGCGACCTCGGCGGTCTGGTACCACTCCTGGCCCTTCACACTGTCCGTTGCTACTCCCTCGGTGGGATAAAACGGTATTGGAGTCGTCCGACAGCACAAATATTTTGATATTTGTGAACGCGACACACGATATGCCCACCTGTGGACACTGCGGCCAGGAGACGCCGCTCGAAGACGTCGTCAGGCACGAGCACGAGACGGGCGTCGTCGTTCACTGCCCCGACTGCAACTGCGTGCTCGGCCGGTACCGCGACCCGAGCCTGCGCTCGCGCTGAGCACTGCGGCCGCCGACCGACGGGCTGTCGTTCGCGCTTGCAGGCTCAGTTCGCGATGACCGTGTCCGGCCTGATGCGGATGACCACGCGCTCGCCGACCTCCTCGCCGCGGTTCGGGTACTCGTCCAGGTCCATGTAGCGGCCCGCGAGCTCGTCGGCGTGTGCGTCCGCACCCTCGGCCGACACCGACGCTACCTCACCCTGCACGGAGAGGTACCGGTACGGGTCGTCCGGGTCGGTCATCTCGATGCCGACCTTCGGATTCCGGGTCACGTTCCGCTCCTTCTGTCGACCGCGCGCCGTGTTGACGAGCACGTGGTTCGTCTCGGGGTCGTAGTCGACCCAGACCGGCGTCACCTGCGGTGTGCCCTCGGGCAGCAGCGTCGCGAAATGTGCGAACGTCTTCTTCTCGAACAGGTCGCGATGGGAGGACGGTATCTCGGCCATACCCCACGTTCGTCGTGCCAGTGGAAAAGAAACTGTGACACAGGCAACCATGACATATTATCACTTAATATTCTCTCAACAATACCTACTCACCTATAGCCAACCCTTAACACGTGGTTCCCGCTTTCGGTGTGTATGAGCATGAGTACCGCCGACGACCGTGCAGACGATTCCGAAGAACTCCTCTCCGACGCGGAGTACCGGGAGCGGCTCCGCGAGCTCCCCCCGAGCGCGAAGCTCGTCTCCAAGGTGCTGGAGACGGAGTCGCCGCTCTCGCAGGGCCAGCTCGCCGAGGAGTCCCTGCTCCCCGACCGCACGGTCCGGTACGCGCTCAACCGGCTCGAGGAGGCCGGTCTCGTCAGCTCGCGGTACAGCTTCCAGGACGCACGGAAGCAGGTCTACTTCCTTAACTGCTGAGGCCGACTGCTTTTGTCGACTGCGACCCTTCCCCCCCGACGTGAGCGATATCGTCACCATCCCGGTCGAGGTGTCGACGCGGGCCCCCTCCGGCCGGACGAACACCTATCTCGTCGGGGACGACCCTGCAGTCCTCGTCGACCCCGCTGCACGGAGCGACGAACTCGACGCGGCCGTCGCGGAGCGCTCGGTCGGACACATCGTCGTCACGCACACGCACCGCGATCACGTCGGCGCAGTCGGTGACTACGCAGCCGAGACGGACGCGACGGTGTGGGCACGACACGGCCGCACGGACCGGTTCGTCGAGGCGACCGGCGTCACGCCCGACGGCACGCTCCGCGACGGGGAAACGCTCCCGAACACCGCCGTGACCGCCGTCGAGACGCCCGGCCACGCACCCGAACATCTCGCCTTCGAGAGCGGTGCGGGCCTGGTCTGTGGCGACCTCGCCGTCGACGAAGGGAGCGTCGTCGTCGGGCGGCCTGAAGGGGACCTCCGCGCCTACCTCGGGAGCCTCCGCCGGGTGTACGCGCGCGAACCGGACCGACTCTTCCCGGGGCACGGCCCCACCATCGACGACCCGTCGGCGACCTGCCAGCGACTCATCCAGCACCGACTCGACCGCGAGGAGCGCGTGCTGGCGGCCGTCGAGAACGAGGCGGCTCGCCTCGAATCCGTCCTCGACGCCGCCTACGATAAGGACCTCACCGGCGTCCGCGACCTCGCGCTCCGGACCGTCGAGTGCCACCTCCGGAAGCTCGTCGTCGAGGACCGAATCCGGTGGGACGGCAGGGAGATCGAGCCGCGTGGCACCGACGACGGGTAACCGCTGCCGATGTAGCACCGATCGAGCGGAACGTTCCGTATCGACAGTGCGGCCCACCACGGGACGAACTACTGACCGCCCGGACTCACTTCTCCCCACCCGCCGCGGCGACCCCGAGCGCAAGCGTTTCCCGCCTGCGGTGCTCACCTCACGACGACCCGATGGACTCCCTCGAATCGGAACTCGACCGCGCCCGCGACCTCTCGGTCGCCGACCTCGCCGACGCCATCGCCGAGATCGGCTTCGAGTGCACGCGCTGTGGGGCCTGCTGCACCGCCGAGGACGACGACCCCCACACCGCCACGGTGTTCCCGGACGAGGTTCGCGAGCTCCAGGCCGCCACCGACTACGACTTCCGCGACGTGGCCCGACCGATGCCGTACGGCCTCACGGAGACCGACGACGGCGGCGTCGAGGGCGAGACGTTCGAGTGGGCGCTCCAGACCGATTCGTGCGGCGACTGCAGCTTCTACGCGGAGGACGACGACGGCGTCGGTGCCTGTACCGTCCACGAGGACCGGCCGCTCGTCTGCCAGACCTACCCGTTCAGCGTCGCGCTCGCCGGCACGAGCCAGCCGATGGGTGAGGCGGTCGACGAGGCCGGACTGGTCCGCGCCCACGAGTGCGAGGGACTCGGGCGCGACATCTCGCGCGACGACGCCGAGGCGATGGCGGCGACGCTGAAGGAACGGGCGATTCGAGAGCTCGAAGAAGCTATCGGCGTCCGCGACGAGTACGAACCCGCCAACCCGCGCTCGGGCGCGGTGGTCGTCCACGACAGCGAGGGTGCAAAACGGCCGGACGGGTCGGCCTACGAGCGCTAGAAGGTGTCCTCGATTATCTCGCCGACCGCGAAGTTGGACTTGACCTCTGTGACCTCTATCTTCACGCGCTCGCCGACCTCCGCACCCGGGACGATGATGACGTAGCCGCGCTCGACGCGAGCGATGCCGTCGCCCTGCTTGCCGATGTCCTCGATCTCGACGTAGCGCGTCTCGCCGATCTCGACCGGCGGTTGCGGCTCCGAGGGGGCCGTATCGCGGCTCTCGGTCTCTTGGGTGGTCTCCTCTCGTTCCCGTTCGATGAGGGCGACACGATACGTCTCCCCGGGCTCCACCGACCCGGTGTCCACCTCCTGGCGCGGTACTTCGACGACGTAGGAACCGTCCTCGACCTCGACTTCCGCACTGAACAGACACAGTAGCTTATCAGATATTTCCACAGTGAGCCTCCACCAGAGTACTGGAACGGGTGGGTATTAGAATTACCGTTGCCGCACGGAATCAAACGGTGGGTACCGCTCTCAATCAGCGTCGGAGCCGGAGACGGTGCCCGCGTACTTCCGCAGGTCCACGTCGGCGGACACCTCGTCGGGGGAGCCGTAGGGTCGGTTGACGACGATGTCGCCCGCGGTCCCCTTGCCGATGCCGGGGATGGCGGTCAGCTCCTGCAGCGACGCCTCGTTGAAGTCGAGCGGGTACGGTACGCCCGTCACGGACCGGTAGCCGTGGCCCACGACGGCCACGTCGATGGTGCGACCGAGCTCGCGCTCGCCCGGCAGGCCCACGAGCAGCGGGTAGGTGCCGAGCTGCCGGCCGAACGTCGTGCCGTCCTCGTGGTACTCGAGGTGGACGTTCGGGAGCACGGTCCCCGGCGGGGCGAGCCGCTGGAGCATCGGGTTGTCGATCTCCTCGCGCACCTGTTTCTTGTAGCGCTTGAACAGCGACTTGTGCTCGTGGGCGATGTGTGCACCCTCGCTGTTCATCTCCGTCCCCGCGAACGTCATCACCTGCCGGATGTTCACGCGACGGAGCATCAGCCCCTCGTCGTAGACGCGCTGGAGGAACTGCTGGTTCAGCTCGTACGTCTCCTCGCGCTCGTCCTTCAGGCCGTGCAGGAGGTTGATACCCGGCAGTAGCTTGGGCAGTCGCCGTGGCGCGTCGGGACCGGTCGACGGGCCGGTGCCGGGCTCGTCGCCGGGTCGCCAGCCGCCCTCCTCGTTGACGATGCGGACAGCTTCGAAGCACTCCTCGGCGGTGACGTTCAGGTTGTTCGCCTCCTGGACGACCGGGTCGGCGGATTCGAGCCCGAACGCCGCGGTGTCGCCGGGCGTGTTGTGCTTGGCGATGACGCGAATGCCCTCCCGCGATAGCTCCGGCCACTCGACCACCGTGATGGGATTCATGTTGTCGAGGTGGAGGGTTCCCAGGTCGGGCGCGACCTCGCGGATGCCCCCGTACAGCTCGCGGAGGGCGTCCGGCTTCGGCTTCTCGCCGTCGCCGCCGTAGGCGAGGATGTCGGCCTGCCGACCGAGCCGGAAGTGGCGCGCGCCGCGGTCGTACAGCTCCCCGACCTCGCGCACGACGGACTCGGGGGGCCGGAACGACGGGTCGCCGTACAGCGGCTCCGTGCAGAAGGAGCAGCGGTACGGACAGCCACGCGAGGTCTCCATCTCGCAGATGAGGTACTCGGGGTGGTTCGGGTGCTGCTCGACGACGAACGCGCCCTTCGACCCCCAGCGGTCGATCTCCCGGTTGTCCCGCATCCGGTTGTTGAACCCCTCAAGCCCCGATTCGACGAGGTCGTACGCCGCCGCCTCGACGTCGCCCTTCGCCACGAAGTCGTAGTCGAGGTCGTCGCGCTCGGTCTCGGTCGCGCCGGCGTTCTCGTCGCCGACGCCGAACTTCACCGGGCCGCCCATCAGCGTCGTCCCGTCGGCGGTCCAGGCGATCTCGCGCACCTCGTCCGGCTCGGCGGGCTTCCCCCCGACGTAGCTCCCCGGGACGGTCATCCCACCCAGGTAGCAGACGAGGTCCGCGTCGGCTACGTCGGCCCACAGCATCCGGTCGTCGCGCAGCTCGTCGATGGTGTGGTACGTGATGCGCTCCTCGGGGACCCCAGCGTCGACGAGTGCCCCGGCGGTGTACCGGGG
This sequence comes from Haloarchaeobius iranensis, assembly GCF_900103505.1. Taxonomy (GTDB): domain Archaea; phylum Halobacteriota; class Halobacteria; order Halobacteriales; family Natrialbaceae; genus Haloarchaeobius; species Haloarchaeobius iranensis. The sequence continues at coordinate 217,715 of NZ_FNIA01000002.1, read as the reverse complement.
GTACGTCGAGATGTACGGCGGTACCCCGAAATGTGCCGGCTCGTCGACGTAGCCGTCGACGATGGTCACGTCGAGCGTAGCGGGGTCAGTCATGGACCGAGATTGCGTCTCGACGGGGAAGAAGTTGACTACACGGCGTCGCGGTCAGACGTAGATGTAGCCCTCGCGGTCGTCGTAGTGGGCCTCGTCGGGGGCGAGTGTGTCGGCAGAGCGCGTCGCCTCGTACGTCGCAACCGCGGCGACGACGGCGTCGAGGGCGTCACCGCCGGGGTTCCCCGTTGCCGTTTCGACGACCGACCGCTCTATCTCGAGGGCATCGACGCTCTGTTCCAGTCCGCAGAGATTCCGCTCTCGTCGACGGCCTTCGGTCTCGCCGGTCCCTTTGTAGCCGGTGCGGTAGAGCCCAAGTCGGCCCAGCGTGCCAGCCGGATAGGCCTCCAGGACGAACGGGCCGTCCTCGGGAGCGGTGTGCCCGTCCGTCTCCATCGGAGCGACTGTCACCGCGTCCCGAACCTCGGAGAGCACCGACACGATACCATGGTAGGTGATGTACTTCCCGACGATACCGTACGGGGGCTGTGCGCCGACGGTCGCATCCGTCTCGCGCTTGCAGTGGACGCAGTCCGTCTCGTCGTTCTCCCGGGCACGGTGGCTGCCCCACGCGCTCAGCGACCGGGGGTCGTCGACCACGTTCCCGTCCCAGTCATCGGCAGGCGGTAGGCCGTCGGGAAACACCTCGACGAACGCCCGCCAGTTCTCGAACTCGTCTCCGAGGACCGCCGCAGGCAGGCCGAACGGGAAATCGAGTCCGACCGCGGTGTCGTCTTCGACCCGGTACTTGTCGCCGTCGCCGGTCTCCCATGCACCCTCCCCGGAGAGGAATCCGACCAGTGCGGCCAGAGCCTCGTTCCTGCGTTTCGGGTCGCCGTCGAACGCCGACTCGACCGTCTCGCAGTGGGTCACGCGTACCCCGCCGTCGTCGACCGCTCCGCGTGCGATCCACGTCTTCCGCCCGGCATTCCGTTCTCCAGCTCCGAAGTCCACCCCGTACACGGTCGACGCCAGTCCCGTCATCGGCCACCTCGGCCGAATACGACCAGGCACGCGACGAGCGCGACCAGTGCGCCAGCCACTCCGAAGCCCGGCGTCGAAGCTCCGCTGTCGTCGGCCGTCGAGGTGTCGGTGGCCCGGGTCTGGGTTGCCGTCTCCGCGACTACTGGGTCGGTTCCCTCGTCGAGTTCGGTCGGGTCGTCGACGCCGTCGCCGTCCGTGTCCACGGCGGTGGGGTCGGTACCGTGCTGGTTCACTTCGGTGCCGTCGTCGAGGCCGTCGCCGTCCGTATCGACAGCGGTCGGGTCGGTGCCGTGCTGGTTCACCTCGGCGCCGTCGTCGAGGCCGTCGCCATCGGTGTCTGCCTCCTGCGGGTCGGTCGCGCCGTCGAACTCCGTTCCGTCCGAGAGTCCGTCGTCGTCCGTGTCCACGGCGGTCGGGTCGGTGTCCGACTCGTGGGCCTCGGTTTCGTCGGTGAGTCCGTCCCCGTCGGTGTCGGCGGCGGTCGGGTCCGAGCCGACGCGCGCCTCGGACCTGTCGCTGAGACCGTCGTCGTCCGTGTCGACGAGCGTGGGGTCCGACCGTCCCGCCAGTTCCTCGTCGTCGGTGAGTCCGTCCCCGTCGGTGTCGGCGGCGGTCGGGTCCGTCCCGAGACCCTCGACCTCGCGCTCGTCGGTGAGCCCGTCCTCGTCGCTGTCGTTGGAGAACGGGTCCGTGCGGGCGGCGTGCTCCTCGGCGTCTGTCAGCCCGTCGTCGTCGGAGTCCAGCGTGGTCGGGGCCGGCGTCGTGAACAGTGCGGGCTCCCGGGGAACCGTCGGGACCGCGCTCGTCAGGACGTACTCGTCGAGCCAGCTCCCGAGTTCTGCCCCACCGACGAGCTGGACGTACGACCGGAACGTCTCGTAGTCGACCCGCTCCGGTTGGCTGTTCATAAGGTAGAACACGTCGGCGAGCGAGTACCGGTCGTCGGACCGCTCGCGTATCTCGGCGTCGAGTGCGGCCAGCACCCGCGCACCCTTGGTGTAGCCGACGCCCTCCTCGTGGCTCTCGGCCAGCACGGCATCGGCGTCCTGGTCGAGGGAGACCGAGCTGTGGAACGACGAGAAATCAGTGGCCCCCCGTCGATAGGCGAGCAGCGAGGCGTAGTAGTCCGCGCTGGCCTCGGTGAACCAGCTCGTCTCCGGCGTGGTCGTGTAGCCCTGTTGGACGTGGACGTACTCGTGCACCCAGGTGTTGCCCGGGCCGTCGACCGTCGAGCCGCGTGACGCCCAGATGTCGCTCCCACCGGGGTGGAGGCCGCCGCCGCGAATCGGTTCCGGTGCGGCGAACGCGTGGACGTCCCCCGTGTCGCCGCCGACGTCCAGTGCCCGCATCGCGTGGGTGATGCTGCCCGTAATCCGTTCGGGATCGGCGGCGAGGTCGGCGTCGTTCGGGACGATGAGCGTCACCGTCCTGCCGCCCACACTCGCGTTGTAGTGTTCGTACGCGCCAGCGAACGCGATGGTGTCGCCGACGGCGAAGTCGGGCGCGAAGCTGGTCCGCGTCCGGAACCGGTCGCCGCTCTCGTACATCTCGTGCCAGCTCTGTGTCTCGGTGCTGTAGTACCGGGCCGTGGCGAAGTATTCGAACAGTGCCCAGTCCGCCGTCTCGACGAAGTCCAGGCCGCCGAACTGCTCGTTCGTCTCGTTGGTCGGGATCTCGACGGTGATGCTCGGGTCAGGCGTCTCCCCGTCCCACCGGTAGAGCGTCTCCTCGCCGTAGCCTTGGACGATGCCGGAGCGGTCGACGACGGTCGGCTCGCCGTGGGTGCTGATCCGGAGACGACCCAGGTCCCGTCCGAATTCGAACGTGAGCGTGACCCTGACCGCACCCAGGTCCGCGGGCGTGCGGTCGACGGCGACCGAGGCGACGACACCGACTTGCTCGTCGTAGGGCGCTGGCGACGCCGCTCCAAGGTGGTTCGTGCTCCCGGTTCGGTCCGTGGGGACGGCGGTCACCGTCCCGGAGAGTGTAGCGACGAAGACGAGGAATGCGATGCACACCCGTGTTCCTTCCATTGGTTCAAGCTTTCATAACCCGGACAAAAACGTTCTGGCCAGCTCCCCCTGGTACCCCGATGTCGAGGGTGCTGTTCGTCCATCAGGACAGCCGACGGGAGCGCATGGACAGGACCACATAGCCGACGAGCGCGACCAGTCCCGAAGCCACGCCGAACCCCGGCGACCCCCCGGACGCCGTGGAAGATGTGCCGGTCGCCATCACGGGCGTGCCGGTCGGCGCAGTCGTCTCCACTGCGGTCGGGGTCGATGTCTCGGTCGCGGGTTCGGTCTCCTCACCCGTCGGGTCCATGCCCCGTTCAACCGCCTCGCCATCCGACACCCCATCACCGTCCGTATCCGGGTCGGTCGGGTCCGACCGGTGCTCGTTGACTTCGGTGCCGTCGTCGAGGCCGTCGTCGTCGGTGTCCACGTCGGTCGGGTCCGCGTCGCGGCTCAGCTCGGCCGCGTCCGGGAGCCCGTCGCCGTCGGTGTCGGGGTCGTTGGGGTCCGAGCCGACGACGCGGACCTCGCGGCTGTCGTTCAGGCCGTCGTCGTCGGTGTCGGTGGCGAACATGTTGCTCCCGGCGCGCTTCTCCTCGGCGTCGGTCAGCCCGTCGCCGTCGGCGTCCCGGTCGGGCCCCGTCGGTGAGTCGTACAGTGACGCGTTCTCGGGTACGTCGGGGACGGCCTCGGTGCGGGCGTACTCGTCGAGCCACGCCCCGGCGGCCTCGCCGCCGGCGGCGACGACGTACTCGCGGAGGTCGTAGTAGGTGACCACGCCGCGGTGGACGTTCACGAGGTAGAACACGTCGGCGAGGCTGTAGTTGCCGCCGGAGCCGCGGCGGATCTGGGCGTCGAGCCCCGCGAGCACGCGGCTGCCCTTCGAGTACGGCGCGTACTCCGAGGTCCAGTGGATGTCGTTGACGAGGACTGACTCTGCGTCGCGGTCGGTCGAGACCGCATCGTGGAAGGCGTCGAAGCCGATGCGGCCCTCGCGGTAGGTCAGGAGGGCGGCGTAGTACTCCGCGCTGGCCTCGGTGAACCACCGCATCTCGGCGTTCGGCCGGAAGCGCTGGCGGGTGTGGAGGTACTCGTGGACCCAGACGTTGTCCGCGTTCTCGGCCTGCATGTCCTCGTGGACCCAGAGGTCGGTGGGCCCGGCCTGGATGCCGCCGCGGCGGATGGGGCCGGGCGCGACGAACAGGCGAACGTCGCGTTCGCTGTCGGTGACGTACAGCTCCGACATCGCGAACGACACCGACTCGAAGACGGTCGCCGGCCCCTCCTGTACTGTCGCCGTCTCGGGGACGACGAGCGTGAGGTTCCGTCCGTTCGCCGTGTGTTCGTAGCGCTGGTGTGGGCCGAGGTACGCCAGTTGCGTGCCGAGGACTGCCTCGTCCGCGACGCGCGTCTCGGTGTCGAACAGCCCCTCGCGCTCCCAGGTGCGGTGCCAGCTGTCGGTCGCGTCGCTGTAGTAGCCCGCGGTGACGCCGTAGTGGACGAGTGCCCACCCGTCGCCCTCGGCGAAGTCGTAGCCGCCGAAGCGGTCGTTCTCCACGTCGCTCGGGATGCGGACGGTCATCGATGGCCGGTCCGTCTCCTCGTCCCAGCGATGGTCCCAGGCGATGGTGGGGGCGTCGACGATACCGTCGCGCGAGAGCAGCGTCGCGTTCTCGGGGATGCTCACGCCCAACGTGCTGACGTCGGAGCTGACCTCGAAGGTGACCGTGACCCGGACCGTCCCGGGGCGGTCCGGTGTCAGTTCAACGTCTACGAGCCGGGTGACGCCGACGCTGCCGTTCGGCGACGGTCCCGGACCGTTCGCTGCTACCCCCTCGGTGCCGGCGGCCGCTGCTGGGCCGTCACCGACCGCGCCGACCGGAACTGCGCTCAGGACGAGGAGCGCGACGATGGCCAGTGCGGCGGTCCGTGGCGGGGTCTGCATTGTATTCGTCTTCGAGCAGCGGGAGAAAAGGGTTCCGCCCTCCGAAAACTGTTTTCCCCTGACGGCCCAAGGTCGGGGCATGCCCGCGACGATGGAGGTCAGGTGTACGGACTCGGACTGCGAGCTCGACATGTTCGAGTTGCACTACACCTACGACATGCCGGACGACGTGACCGTCGAGGAGTTCACCTGCCCGTACTGTGGGACCACCGCCGGTCTGGAGGAGATCGAGCTATGACGATCCGCGAGTTCGGGCGCTCGGTCAGCAACAGCGTCCTGCGCCAGATCGGCCGGGCGGCCTCGCAGGTCCAGGAGAACCGCCCGCTCCCGACGGACCTGCTGGAGAGCGACGACGCCTACCTCGCCGTCTTCGACGCCCCGGGAGCGACCCACGCCGACGTCCAGGTCCGCTACGACGACGGCGCGGTGAAGGTCCGCCTCGACCGCTTCCGGGAGTTCCACGAGGGTTTCGACATGCGCATCCCCGGCCGGGGGATGGCGCTCGACGGCCAGGTCAAGCTCCCGGCCGACGCGCTGGTCGACGCCGAGTCCGCCACCGCGACGCTCCGCAAGAACGGCACGCTGGAGGTCGAGGTCCCCAAGGCCGTCCCCGACGGAGACGAGGCCAGCGATGCCGGCGACACCGACACCGTGACCATCGCCGAACCCGACGACGGCACGGACGACGGCAGTGACGACGACCCGGAGACGAGTGCGGACGACGCCGGCGAGACGTGACCCCCGCGGGTGACGAGGCTTCGGGGAACCGGTCGTTTCTGCAGACGCGACGGGCAACGATGCGACGAGCTGCCGGCACGGCGCTCCTCGGGAGCCTCGCCTCGACCGCCGGCTGCCTCGGCGGCTCCGGTGGCGACACGTGGGATGCCGGCCGCGAGGGGAGCCTCCAGCCCTGGCTCTACGACCCCGCGAGCTACCGCGAGGACGTGACCGACTACGTCGTCGGCTACTGGGAGCCAGCGACGTTCGCAGCCAGCCAGGACGCCCTCAGGGAGAGCGCCGGCCGGGTCCAGCGCTACCACGCCGCCGCGCCCGAGAATGTCGAGTTCACGGTCGAGCTCGGCGGCGCGAGCGACTCGGGCGGGCTCCCGTACGTGCTCGTCTCGCGGGGCTCGTTCGACGCCGAGACGGTCCGTGACTCCCTGACGGCGGAGTTCGAGCGCGTCGGCACCCTCGGCGACAGGCCCCTGTACGGCGACGGAACGGACGCCTTCGCTGTCGTCGCCGACGGCGAGCTGGTGTTCGTCCGCGGCCTCTCGCGCGCCGACGCCGAGTCGTACGTGACGGGGTCGCGCTCGTTCGCCAGCGACGACGACCGCCTCGCGAGCTTCTTCGACACCGTCGGCGTCGGCGCGAACGCCGGGTTCCGGCTGAGCACCGACGACGATGGGACGCCGACGCTGCACGGTCACGCCTACCGGGTCGACGGCGGGACCACGACCGCCCGGGCGCTCAGGGTCCCCGGCGTCGACGAGGCCCGCGGGGAGGAACTCACCTCGTACCTCGACCAGGTCCAGTCGTCGGTCGACCGCCTGCGGTCCGCGTCGGTCGAGTACGACGCCGAGCGCGTGCTGCTTGACCTCAAGTTCGCCACCGCGCAGGCTCCCTTCGGCGTGGACCCGCTGTCGAACTTCGGACTCCGGTGACGGGTGGCAATCACCGGAAAGACCCCAAAATTATCGGAATTCGTATATATACCTGCAGCGACGGCAGTTCCTGCGGCTGGCTGGCGCTTCCGCGACCGGCGGCCTGGCGACGGGCTGTTCGACGGACCACGACGTGTACACGCTCGTCGACCTGTCGATGCGGACCGAGGCGGCACCGTTCGGTTCCGACCCCACGAGTGACCTAAACACCTGACGTCGACGCTACTCCTCGACGACCATCCCCTCGACGACCTCGAACGACTCGTCGCCGTCGAACCTCGTGGGCGCGAAGGCTTCGATACCCTCGCCACCCAGCAGCTCCGCAGCGACCGCCTCGCCCAGCGCCGGAGCGCGCATGAAGCCGTGCCCCTGGAAGCCGGTCGCGACGAACAGCCCATCACGGAGCTCGCCGAGCAGCGGGTCGCGGTCGGGCGTCGCCGTGCAGAGGCCGGCCCAGGCGCGCTCGACCGAGGCCTCCCGGCCGGTGCGCCCGGCGACCGCCGCGACCGCGCCGTCGACGAACCAGTCGTCGGCCGCCCGTCGCCAGTCGTCTGGGTCGGCCTCGCGCTCCTCGGTGCCGTCGCCGACGAGCAGGCCGTCGGGATGCGGGCGGAGGTAGACGCCGGCGGTCGCGTCGTAGCAGACGGGCACGTCCCGGTCGAAGCCCGCGGTGAGTGCCTGCACGCGGTAGGGCTTCATCGCGATGGGGACCCCGGCGTCGGCGAGCAGCCGCTTCGTGTGCGCGCCGGCCGCGACGAGCACGGCGTCGAACGCCTCCCGCTCGCCGTCGTCGGAGACGACCGCCGGCCCGTCGTCGCCGTCATCGTTCGTCGCCACCCGAACCGGCGTCGCCTCCCGAATCGTCGCGCCCTCCTCGGCGGCCAGCGACGCGAGCAGCGGCGGGTAGGTCGCGGGGTCGACCACGCCCGCGTCCCGCGCCACTGCGGCGACCGCCACGTCGTCAGTCCGGAGGGTGGGGAACGCCGCCGCGAGGCCGTCGGGGTCGAGCAGCGTCACGTCGCGGTCGTTGGCACGCATCCGGGGCACCTGCTCGCGGATGGCGTCCGCGCGGCGGTCGTCGCCCTCGCGGGCGAGCCAGACGTACGGCGTCCCCTCGAAGGCGAAGTCGCCGCGCCCGTCGAATTCGCGGAACCGCTCGATTGCGCGGGCCGCCACCCGGGCGTCCCGGTCCTCCGCGAAGGCGTCGTAGCAGATGCCCGCGGCGCGGCCGCTGCTGCCGCCGGCGACGTGCCCGGCCTCGAACAGCGTGACGGCGACGCCGTGGCGCGAGAGGTCGTAGGCGGCCGTCGCGCCGACCGCACCGCCACCGACGACGGCGACGGTCTCGGGCGCACCGTCGGTCTGGAGGTCCCGGTCCGCGGGGAGACTCATCGGTGCTCCTCCGGCAGCAACGCCTCGAAGGGCTGGGCCACCAGCCAGTCCACCAGCGCGTCCAGCTCGTCCGTCGCCTGCTCGAACAGCCGAGCGCCCGCCTCGGCCGAGCCGCGGGTGGGCCGGCCCACGGCACCGGAGTCCGAGAAGTCGGCGGTGTCGAAGCCGACGCTCGCGCCGTGGACTGACCGCCCCCACGAGTCGGCCGCGCCCGCCTCGGCCTCCGCCAGGCGCTCCTCGCGGACGAGGTCGGGGGCGACGTGGGCGACCATGCTCGTCTCCAGCTCGTCCGCGTGGCCGATGCCGGCCTCGCCGAACAGCTCCTCGTCGAGGCCGTCGAGGTTCGACCACCAGGCCCACGGTGCGGCGAAGGCCAGCTCCTCCCGGCGGAGTCGGCGCGCCGCGCGGGTGATCGCGTCCGTGTTCCCGCCGTGGCCGTTGACGACGACTGCCTTCCGGACGCCGTGGCTGGCGACGCTCGCGAGCGTGTCGGCCACGTAGTCCTCGAACGTCTCCGGGGCGGTCCAGAGCGTGCCGTCGAACTGGCGATGGTGCTCGCTCACGCCGACCGGCAGGGTGGGGAGGACGAGCGTGTCGTCGCGGTCCGCGAGGGTGTCGGCCACCGCCTCGGCGGCCATGAAGTCCGTGCCGAGCGGCAGTGCCGGCCCGTGCTGTTCGACGCTTCCGACTGGGAGGACGGCGACCTCGGGCGTGTCACCGAGGCTCGCCGTCGTCTGGTCTGCGAGGCGCATAGCCGGGAGTGCGCCCGGCGCTCAGTTAAAGAACTCGTCCAGCCCGCGGGCGGGGTAGCCGACGACGTAGTCGGCACCGAGCTCGTGGAGCTCGTCGACCCGGTCGCGAACCGTCGCCGCGTCGCCGACGAGCGCGAAGTCGCGGCTCGCCTTCAGCAGCACCTCGCGAGCGCGGCCGGTCGCCGAGGCGTCGGTCGCGCAGTCGTCGGGGAGCGCGCGGGCGACGCTGCCGCGCCGGCTGATGTAGCCGCCGACCCCGTCGAGGATGGCGTCGTCGTCGCTGGCGAGCACCGTGGGCGCGTAGACGGCTATCTCGCCGTCGTAGCCGGCCGCGCGCAGCGACTTCAGGTCGCGGTCGGTCGACCGCGAGAGCAGGTCGAACTGCGTGCCGCCGGCCGCGAGGGCGACGCGCTCGACGCCCTCGGTGCCGACCCAGGCGTCGTCAGCGACCGTCCGGGCGGCCCCGAGTCGGGGCGCGATGGCACGGCCGGCCTCGCGCTCGGTCAGGTACGCGCCGTGACCGGCGACCAGCACGCGCCCGACATCGTCGGGCAGCTCTCGCGCCAGCGAGTCGTCGCCGAGGGGGTCGAACCCGTCGGCGCGCACGGGCGTCGTCACCCGGACCGCGGACTCGTCGGCGAGTTCGCGCAGGACGTTCGCGTCCGGCAGGTGGTCTCGACCCTCGTAGTCGACGACGAGCAGGTCGGCGTCGAGGTCGACGGCGTCGGCGATGTCGACCTCGGCGGGCTTGAGCGCGATGCCGTCGAGCCCCGTGCGGGCGACGGTCGCGCCGCTGGTCAACATCGGCGATCACCTCGAACGGCGTCGATGCGGCTCAGGAGAAGTAGGCTATCGGTCGAATGGAACGCGACCCATCGTCTTGTGGACCATGTACTCGTGTCCAGGTCTCGATGCAGTATAAACGTGTCGGACAGCGCGAAGACCTGCCGGCTGGTGGGTCGCGGGAGACGCCGGTTCAGGCGGGGGACCACTCGCAGCAGGTCCCCGTCGTCAGCCCCTCGTCGTCGATGTAGGCGGCGAGACAGGCGTAGTTGCAGAACGCGCGCTCCTCACTGCCCTCCTCCCGGGCGTACACCGGGTCGTGACGCTCGACGGTGCTCTCGCAGTACACACATGGCGTGGACATAGCTGGCTCCACGGCCGCCGCCGGGAAGAGTGGTCAGGCCTCACACCCGTCGGTCGACCCGTTCGGGCGCGCGCCAGTCCGTCGTCAGTTCGAGCAGTTGGACGAGGATGCGGGCGGTCGCGCCCCAGACGGTGAAGCCGTCGACGGTGAAGTAGTGGATGACGATGTCGCCGTAGTACGGGTGGTCGCGCCGCTCGTAGCGGTAGTTCTCGGGGTCGAGCAGCGCGTCGACCGCCAGCAGGGCGACCTCGGCGACCTCCCGCTCGTCGGGGTGGTACTCGCGGTCCGGGACGTAGCCGACGAACGGCGTGACGGCGTACTCCGTGATCGTTCGGATGTCGTCGACGCGGCCGACGAGTTCGACCTCCTCGGGGAGCAGGCCGATCTCCTCGTAGGCCTCGCGCAGCGCGGTCTCCTCGATGTCGGCGTCGCCGGGCTCGTAGCCCCCGCCGGGGAAGCTCATCTGTCCGGCGTGCTTGCCGAGGTCCTCGGAGCGCTTGGTGAAAATGAGGAACAGCCGGTCGTCGCGCTCGACGACCGGAATGAGCACGCCGGCGTCCCGCGGCTCGTCGTCCACGGAACGGGGGCTGAACTCGGCGACACGACGCAGGTCCATCGCCAGCGGCTACGGCCTGCGGCCCTAAAGCGTTCACTCTCCGCGTCGGCTTTGCACCGACGGACTCCCCGCCGCCCTACCACTGCAGGTAGTCGGCGACGAGCAGCGCGACGAGTGTCGCGGCGAGGACCGCCGCCGTCGGAACGACGCCGTCGGTGACGGTCGCGGTGACCACGCCGGCGAGCAGTCCGACGACGAACAGTCCGCCTGTCCGCCACGTGAACAGCCGTTCGACTCGGAGCTCCATACCGGAACGACGGTCGTGACGCCCAAAAGTGTGCCAGCTCCCCCGCGAACCGACCGTCGGACGTGGCTACAGTCGCGCGTCCAGCCGGCTCCGGACGGCCGTGCAGTCGACTGGCGCCCACGCCTCCAGGTCGTAGGTCACGTCGAGTAGCTCGTGGGCGCGCGCCTCGTTTGCGCCGGCGAGTGCGGCGGTCGCCTCCTCGGCAAGCCGCTCGCGGACCTGTTCGCCGAGTGCCGCGCGGTCGACCTCCCGCGGCTCGACGTCCATGATGTGCGGGAGGTCATCGCCGTGAGGTGGCTCCTCGGGGAACGCCCGAGGCCCTGCGACGTACAGCGTGCGCTCGCCGTCGTCGTAGGCGACGATGTGGTACGCTTCGGTGGCGTCGTCGACCCAGCCCTGGACGGTCTCGGCGTCGACGTCTTCGCCGGCGCGGAACGCGACCTCCTCGACCGCCCGCCGCAGCTCCGCGCGGGTCAGGCCGCCGAAGGTGTCCACGACGCCGGCGAGCTCGTCCTCACTCAGGCGCATGTCGGGTGCCACGGGCGACGGGGTAAAGACTCATTCGACCAGCTCGTCGCTGGCCTCGCGTGCGGCCGCGGCAACGTCAGCCGGCTCGAACGACACGTCGGTCCAGGCCGGGAGTCGGGTGTCGGTGTGGGGAGCATGCACGGAGCCGGCGTAGGCCGCGACCTGCTCGCGCTCGCCGGCGGCGTCGTAGTCGAGACCGTTGAAGCGCGCGTCGGCGGCGTACTGGCGGACCAGCCCGTCGGCGGTCTCGCGGTAACGGTCGGGCAGCGTCTCGAAGTCGGGTTCCAGTCCGTGGTCGTCGAGCGCGTTGAACAGCGCCTGACCGACCTGGTCGGCCATGTCCGAGAGGCCCGTCGGCCCCGACACCGACCGGTGGTCGTGCTCGTGCTTCCCGAGGTCGACCTGCGCCGTGCCGGCGAAGCCGGCGTGCTCGTAGGCGTCCGAGAGCATCCCCACCTCCAGCCCGAAGGCGCGCTGGGCGCGCACCTCGCTGGCGAGGTCGGCGGTCATGGCGAACTCACCGGCGAGCGCGTAGCGGAAGGCGTCGAGGTAGTCGAGGAACGGGTGGTCGTGTGCGTCGTCGAGCGCGCGCACCAGCGGCGTGAAGAACAGCCGGAACAGCCGGCCGTAGAGCTGGTTGTTCTCGACGCGGGCGTAGTAGCCCTTCGAGAACTCGAACTCGCCGGCGACCGGCGCGAGCAGCCGGGGGACGTGGCGCTCGGAGTAGGTCTTCGCGTCGGCGTCGTGGACGACGACGTAGTCCGCGGCCTCGGCGGCGACGCCGAGCGCGAGCCAGACGTCGCGGCCCTTCCCGAAGCCGTTGTCGAGGCCATGGTCCGCCAGCAGGTCGGTGACGCGGTCCGCCGAGCACCACAGCAGCTCCACCTCGAGGTCGAACGAGTCGAGCCACTCGTGGAAGTCAGACACGCGCTCGGGTGGCGCGCGCAACGGCACGACGACCGCGGCGGGGTCGACCTCGGCGAGCGTCGTCAGCACGCGCTCGGCGGCCAGCCCGGCGTACTCCCGTTCGGTCATCGGGACGACGACGGCCGCGCGGTCGGTCGGCGCGTCCGGCGTCGGGTCGGCGAGGTCGTGCAGCGTGGCGACCCGCTCCTGGACGTACTCCATCGACCGAGGGTCAGGTCCACAGTCCTAAAACGGCCCCGACTGGGGAACGGGTTACCGCGGCCCGGGGCCGCGCCGGCTCCGACCGCGACCGTGGCCCGGGCTCACGGTTCGGCACCCGAGGGGAGCCGGTCGAGCAGGAACAGCCCGACGAGTCCGGCCAGCACGAGCACGAGCACCGCCGCGAACCCCCGGAACGCGGCGTCGTACCCGATGCCGGCGTCGACGAGCAGGCCGACGGCGACGCTGCCGGTCGCCTGCACGAGCATCATCGACCCGGAGTAGAGCGCGTACGCCGACGCCCGGTTCTCGTCGGGGAGCGAGTCCAGCATGAACGTGTCCATGGCGGGGAACGTGCTGTGGACGATGTAGCCGAGGGCGAGCGTCACCCCGACGAGCGGGAGGAAGCCGCCGACGACCGTGAGCCCGAGCAGCGAGACGACGAAGCCGCCGAGAAGCGCGAGCAGCAGCGGGACGTGGGACACCCGGTCCGCGAGGTCGCCGGTGAGCAGGAACGCCGGGACGCCCGCGAGGAAGACCAGCGTCAGCAGGGTGCGCCCCTGCGCCGCCGACAGGCCCTTGGTGACGGTCATGTACCGCACGTAGAAGTTGAACACGCCGTTCCAGACGAACCCCGTCGCGCCGAGGATGGCCAGCCCGGTGAGGATGATCTTCCACTGCCGCCGGAGCGCCGAGAGCAGGTCGCGGTCCTCCGCACCCGCCACCGGCATCGTCGTCCGCCGCGCGACGACGTAGAAGACGGCCGTCGTGACCGCCGTGACCGCCGCGATGGCGACGAAGACGACCCGCCACGCCTCCGTCTGCCCGAGCACCGGCACCCACCACGCGTCGCGGATGAGCACCAGCCCGACGAACGACGGCGCGGCGACCGCCGCGAGCTGGCTCGACATGCCGTGGACGCCGATCGCGCGGCCGACCCGTCGGGGGAACAGCTCGCTCACCAGCGGGTTCGCTGCGATGAAGTACGCGCCGCTGGCGAGCCCCATGCAGAGCGCGCCGACGTAGACCATCGTCAGCGAGGTCGCCGCGGCGGTGAACGTGGCCGACGCCGTCAACACGAGTCCGGTCCAGCCGACGACGCGGTGCCGGGGGACGCGGGTCAGCACGTAGCCCGTCGGGATGCGCGGGAGGGCGCTGCCGACCCAGGCGAGCGTCGCGATGAGCCCGACCGCCCCCTCGGTGCCGATACCGAACTGCAGACGGAAGGGGTCGAGCAGCGGCGCGAAGACGACCCGCGCGAAGTTCACGAGGAACACCATCGTACAGAGCGAGCCGAACACGCCGAGGCGCCCGTCTCGCCGGTTCTCGGACTCGTTCCGTGGCTGTTCCGTCACGAACGGTGGTACTCCCGGCCCCCGTTCAAACCTTTCGAACCGAAACAGAATTGCCGGCCGTTCGAGGGGGCGTGCAACCGGGGGCTGGCCGACAGCCTACACCCGTCGCGTCCCCGCTCTTGCCAGCGATGTGGTGCGAAGACACCCCGGCCTTTTTCCCGCCCCCCCTCGTACCGTCGGGACATGAAATCGGTCAGGAAGGCCCTCAGGGACGGCACACTGGAGAAGGACACGTACGAGCGGCTCAACTGCGCCGAGTGCAAGAAGACGCTCAAGACGAAGAACGACCCGGACGAGGTGGGCACGGTGCGGGTCTGTCCAGACTGCGGTGGCGAGTGGAAGGAGATCAGGTAGTCACTCGAACGTCGCGTCGAACGCGTCCGCACCCAGCGGCTCGAACCGTCCCGCGTCCACGTTCTCGGCAACGTGTTCGGTTCGGCTCGCGCCGACCAGCGAGGAGGTCACGCCTGGCGCCGACCGAGCGAAGTTTATCGCGCGCTGTACCGACGTCTCGCCAGCGACGCGTGCATCCACGTCTTCGGGGAGCCCGTCCGCGAGGTCGCCCTGCAGTATCGACGCGCTCGTGAACACGTCGAGGTCCGCCTCGTGTGCCAGCCGGAGCGTGCTCACCGGGCCGTCCGCGGCGGGCTGTGACTCCACGGTGAACCCGTCGGCCATGTGGACGTTGAACGGGAGCTGTACCGCGCGGAAGTGCGTCGCCGCGTTCCCCGCTGCCTCCGCCGCCGACCGCGCCCGTGCGATAACTTCTGCCAGCGAGAGGTACGACTCGTGGTCCGCCGGCACCCGGAAGCACTCCCACGAGGCCACCCCGTAGTGGTCGATGTCGCCCGCCGCCGCACGCTCCTCCAGCCGCTCGAACGCCGCCTCCAGCCGGTCGTACACCGTCTCGCGGTCGTGCTCAGCGAGCTGTGTCTCCGGGTTGTGGACGTAGTAGAGGTCGATGGTGTCGAGGTCCAGGTTCGCCAGCGACCGGTCCAGCTGGTCGTCGAGGAACGCCGGCGCCATGCAGTGGCTTCCCCGGACCAGCTCGTCCGGGTCGACGATGCCGGTGTCGACGTACTCGGACTGGATGTACGCCCCCGGGTCAGCCGGCCGCGAGCCGTCGAACGGGACGAACCCGCCCTTCGTCGACACGAGGACGGCGTCGCGGTCCACGTCCGAGTCCGCGAGCGCCCGCCCGACCACCCGCTCCGAGCGCTGACACCGGTAGTTGATGGCCGTGTCGACGACGTTCACGCCCGTCGCCAGCGCCTCCGTGATGGCGTCGTGGTACCGCTCGTCGACCTCGTCGGTCGGCTCGCCGAGGTACGTGCCGACGCCGATGCTCGACACCAGGCCGTCACCGAATCGTCGGTAGAACGTCCGCGCGAAGGCCTCGTGGAACTCGTCGCGGTAGGCCCACGACGCATTGCTGGTGACCATGCGTGGACGTTGTCGTGTGGTGGTGAAAAGGAGCGCGTTCGAGGCCGCGTGTCGTCGGTCGGGGTCGTGCCGTCTGAGCCAGCCGACTACCCTCTCGACCCGGCCATCGCGTCGAACAGCCGGCGCTTGAAGTCGTCACGGGAGACGCCGTCGGAGGGGCCGAGGCCCTCCATGTGCTCCTTCGAGAGCTGGCCGCCGCCCATGCGGGCGTGGCCGCCGGCGTCCGCCATCGGGATGTCCGCGACGACAGCGCGCAGCGCCTCGCCCATGTGGATGCGGTCGTCGCGCGACCGGCCTGACATGTGGACAGTGTCGTCCTGTTCGCCGAACACGACGACCGCGCTCACGCCTTCGAGGTGCATCAGCTCGTCGGCGGCCTGCGGGATGGCGTCGACGTTCGGGATGGCGCCGAGGTCACAGACGGCGAAGGGGCCGTCCACGTCCTTCTCGACGATGGCCTTCGCCTTCGTCTTGAGCACCTCGTCGGGGACCTGCGGATTGGCGATGCGGTCGAGCAGGTCCTCGTTGACGGCCGGGTAGAGGTACGCGCTGGCGTCGAACTCGGCCGCCGAGCAGCCCTTCGTCAGGTCGTTCGTGTCGGAGAGGATGCCGTAGACGAGCCCGGTGGCGGTCTTCGAGTCGAGTGCGAGGCCCTCGTCGCCGTTGCCGTGGCTGGCGTCGAGGTCCTCGAAGTACTCCGCGAAGATGGTCGCACACGCGCCGTAGTCGGTCCGGATGTCGGTGTGGTCGGTGCCGGTGCCGTTGCCGGGGTGGTGGTCGACGACCGCGTACGGCTCGACGCCCTGGGCACCCTGGAACCCACGTGCCGTGTTGTGGTCCACGAGAACGACCGTGTCCGATGCGAGGTCGCCTGCGGTCTCGATCTGTTCGAGGTCGAGGTCGAGCACGGTGCGGAACGCGCGGTTCTCCTGATGGCGAATCTCGCCGGGATACTGGAGGTAGGCGTCTGCGCCCGCGTGTTCACAGAGGTCTGCGGCGGCCATCCCGGCGGCCATCGCGTCCGGGTCCGGGTTCGGGTGCAGCAGTATCGAAACCTCGTCGACACCACGGATGGCTCGCTCGAATCGCTCGCCTGGCGACCGACGAAGCCGCTGGACGCCGGCCAGTCCCGCGCCGGCCCCCAGAACCACCGCGAGCAGTACACCGGCAGCCATCATCGGGTCGTTCGTGGCTGCGTCAACGGCGTTGGCGGCGGTTATCGAGGCCGGGGTGACAGCGAACCCCATACCCCACGTCTCACATCGGACGAGTAAGAAGGTTCCCACTCGGTCACTCCACCCGATACTCCCCGACAGCGGCGCGATAGCCGGCCCGGAACGTCGGATACCGGAGCTCGTAGCCGAGCTCGCGGAGCCGCTCGTTCGAGCAGCGCTTCGACGTCCGGATGCGTCGTTTCGCCGCGTCGGAGAGTCCGGGGTCGGCGAGCCGGTCCGCCTTGGTCTGCTTCGGCGGCTCCGGGACGTCGCACTGCTCCGCGAGCCAGTCGGCGAACGCCCACTTCGAGACGGGTTCGTCGTCGACGACCTGCACGACCGCACCACGGGCGAGGTCGTCCGCCAGCAGGAATCGGACCGACCCGGCCGCGTCGTCCCGATGGACCATGTTGAGGTAGCCCTCCGTGACCGGCCCGGACAGGTAGCGCTCCAGCCGGTAGCGGTCGGGGCCGTACAGCCCGGCGAAGCGCGCGACGGTGCCGTCGATACCGTGGGTCTCCCCCGCGTCCAGCGCCAGGTCCTCGGCCGCGACGAGCACCTCGGTCTTCGGCGTCGTCGGGTCGAGCGGCGTCGACTCGTCCACCCAGTCGCCGTCGTGGTCGCCGTGGACGCCCGTGCTGGAGGTGTAGACCAGACGGTCGGGAGGCGACTCGCGGGCGGCGAAGTGGTCGAGGACGGTCCGCAGCCCGTCGACGTAGATGCGGCGCGCGGCGTCGGCACCGCGCCCGCCGGTGCTCGCGGCGAAGACGACGGCGTCCACGTCCGGGACGGTCGTGAGGCTCTCGTCGTCGGTGAGGTCGGCTTCGACCGCCTCGAACCCCGCCGCCTCGATGGCCGCCAGCCCGTCGGCCGAGCGCCTGACCCCGACCGCGTCGTGTCCCGCCTCGGTCAGCTGTCGTCCCAGTTCGATACCGACGTAGCCGCAGCCGAGAATCGCGACGCGCATGCCCGTCGGTAGGGTGGGCGAGCGGTTAGGCGGTTCGGTGTCGGGAACTGTCGTCTGCAGCCGACCCAGCTACGGCTGGTGCGTCGCGATGACGTGCTGGATGTGGACGAACTCGCGGAACGTCATCGGGGCGCGGCGCTCGATCTTCTGCTGGACCTCCGTGGCCTCCAGGTTCAGCGGCAGCTCCGCGGTCACGGCGTCGATGTCGAGGACGCCGGTCGTCATCCCGAGCAGGAGGTGCTCGCAGGCCATCTCGCGGACGGTGTCGGCGTCGGCGACGCCGTCGGCCAGCGCCTGGACCGCCGCGGCCTGCGCCAGTGTCAGCTCGGCCGGAACCTCCTCGTTCGCGAGGGACTCGACGAGCGCCCGGTCCAGTCCCGTCTCCTCAACGACGGCGTCCACGCCGTGGTCCTCGACGATGGCGGCGAGGTCTGCGGCGTACTCGGCTTCCAGCTCGGGTGGCGACTGTCCCGACACGTCGGTCCGGTGTTCGTGGAACATGGTCGTCCGTTCGGCCCGACGTGTACAAGTCAGTGCTGCAATCGGACGCGTTTTCGGCTCCCGCGTCCGTGCCGGGTCCGGTCGGGTCCGGCCAGCGGCCGGGACTGGGACAGGGCCAGCCACTGGTGTGCTCGTCCGCGACGCCGTTCCGGTCTCCGACACCCTGTTTGCCGGCTGGCACCGCGATGACGACGGCGACGCTGTTCTCGAACGCGACGCGGTCGGCGTGGCCGACTCGCTCGGCGGTGCCGTCGCCGTTCACGTCGAACGCGACCGGCGCGCCGTCGCGGCTGTAGTCGAACCCGCCCGGTGCCGCTGGCGTCCCCCGGTCCGCTCGCACGGCGAACCGCGGGTAGGTCCCGCGAACCTCGACTACCCAGACGTTCGTCGTGACGACCCACGAGTACATCGGGACCAGCGGGACGCCAGAGAAGGTGTGTGGCACCTCCTCGTCGCTGCTGCCGTTCAGATACCCCTCGACGCCGTTCTGGAGGGCCGACCGGGCACCGGCGGACACGAGGCTCCGCTGTCGGTCGCGGAGGAAGCTGCTCGCGTCCCCGACCGGACCCTGCGGCAGCCGGGCGGCTTCGGACTGCCTGGCGGTTCGGAGCGCGGTCCGTGCCCTGAGACGGAGTTCGTCGCGCTGTCGGGCGCTCGGTGCCGCGCCACCGTCGCCGTCTGTCGCTATTCGGTCCGCTGCCTCGTGGGCGATGTGCGGCACCAGCGACCCGTTCACGACTGCCGCCGCTCTCGCTGCGTCCGTCGGATACTGCTCGTACGCGGCTGCGACGGCGGCGTTCGCCTCGGAGTGGGCGAGCGTCGTGGTGGTCGCGAGGTCGGTCGCGACCTGTGCTCTGACGCTCGCCAGCGAACTGCCGACCGCATCACGGAGTCGCGCCCGGCGCTGGCGCGCACTGGCGTTCTCGGCGACACGGCCGGCGTGCTCCATCGCGGCGAGTGCCGGACTCCCGGTCGCGAGCGCGACGCGGTCGCCGCTGGCTCCCCGGTCGACCTGTCGGGTCACGGTGTCGGCGGCCGCGCCGTAGGGCACGGTGAACAGGTTCACGTTGCGTGCGGCAAGGGGTGCGAAGCCGTCCGCTCGTACCGCTCGCGCACGGTCGGTATCGAGCTCGCTCGTGACGAGGTACGACGGGGCAGCGGCCACCTCGAACGAGACCTGGCCCGCCGGCCCCGCGGTCCCCACGGGCGGGGCCGCCCGTCTGGTGGTGTTCGCACTCGCGTTCATCGTCGCGTCGGCCTCGGCGAGCGAGTGGCCGTGGTCCGAGAGGGCCTCGTCTGCCCCGTCGCGGCTCCGGGCGGTCGCGTCGGCACGCGACCCGAGTTCGTCGAGGAGGCGGTCGAGGTAGGCGGCCCGGGCGGCGGCCCGAAGCCGGGCCGAGACACTCGGGTAGGGGTCGCCCGCCGAAACGAGCTCGGGACGGTCGGCTGCGATGCCGTCGGCCAACGAGGCGGCCGGCGTCGCCGTCGTCACGAGGTCGCCGCGCGTCGTCGTCACCGAGCGGTTCCGCGTCCGGTCCCGCAGTGCAGCGGCAGCGAGATACGCCGTGTCCGTCGCGTCTTCTGGCGGCGGGCCGAAGACCACCGTCGGCGACTCGTCGAGTTGCCCCCTCGCTGCGGCGGCGGCGACGGCGTCCGGCCCGCCGCGGTCGGCGAGGACCGACCGCACGGGCTGGCGGACCGCTGACGGTGTCTCCCCACCGAGCACGCCACCTGGCTGGAACGCACCCGCGACGCGGCCATCGGAGCCCGGTGCGAGCGCGGCGGGTGCCGCGTCGACCGCGACGCCGACCCGGTACGTCCGGTTCGACGTGCGCTCGGTCTCGGTCCGGTTCCCGCCCCGGGCCCAGGCCGTGGTCGTGGTCTCGGTGACGGTGACCACTCGCTCGAAGGTCAGGAACCGCGTCGAACCCGGCGCCCGCGTTGGGACCGGGGCGGAGCCGGAGTCGACTGTCACCGTCCGGGTGGTACGACGCCCCCGTCGTTCCCAGCCTGGTCCGGGGGGCCGTGCGGGCAGCGCCGGCTCCGCTGCGACCTGCCTCGAGGTCGCGTGGACCCGGACCGACGCGCTGTAGGTCCGTCGGACGAGCCGTTCGAGCGTCGGGCCGCCGTCGCCGTCGAGCAGCCGGCGGAAGGCCTCGGCCGCACTCTCGTTCACCCCGACTGTCACCGGGTCGTCGTGCGTCGTCGGTGGGGTGCCCGTCTCGGGGACCGGGGCCACGTCCGGGGTCGCGTCGGCGAACGAGCCGTCCGGCTCGCCGAGGACGAGGTCGGTCCACTGGGCCGGACTGATACCGGTCTCGCCCGGTGTCTGGTCGACGGCCTCCTGTGCCAGCAGCCGGCCGCGGGCCCGACCGAGTGCCCGCCGGCCGGCGTCGTCGCTCGTCCCGAAGACGCCGCGCTGGGTGGCGAGCGCGGCCTCGTTCGCCGACAGCGAGACGTGACGGTTCCCGAGGACGTTGTCGACCGGGAGGCCGCCGAACTGCGCGTAGCCACGGGCCCACGTCCAGGCGTACAGCCGCGAGGCGAACTGCCGGCCCAGCCCTCGGCCCTCGGTCGGACCGCGGTTCAGTCGTCGCTCGTACTCGGCTACCCGGTCGTGGGCGACCAGCACCGGCGTCGCACTCGTGAACCGGACCGTCGTCGTGCGGCGGTCGACGAAGCGGTCGTGTCGCCAGAGCGTCGCCGAGACGTTCGCGATGGCCACGGAGACCGTCCCGTTGCCCGTCCGCGCGAGCGAGACGCGTTCGATGGCGGCACGCGCGTCGGCTGGCCCGTCGATGGGCGGGAGGTCGGCGGTCACCCGTGCCTCCCCGGCGCTGGCCTCGATGCCGGCCAGCGCCCGGCGTGCCTGCAGGTACACCCTGAGTTCGAGCGCGTCACGGAACGCTCGCGACTCGTTCAATACCCGTCCGTACGTCGTGTTCGCGGGGGTGACGACCGGATCGGCGGCCGCGTTCCGGGCCGCGCGGTCGACCGCCGCCCGAAGCGCGGTCGTCACAGCGGCGTCGGCGCGCTCCATCGCGGCGTCGCCGTCGGCCTCGGCACCACCGGACGGACGCGTGAGGAACGTCGTCGCGAGCGTCGCGCTGCTCACGAGCAGCAGCACGCCGACGATGGCGAACGGGACGCGAGCCCGTTCGTCGTCCGCGAGTCTCACGCCGACCACGTCCTGACGGTGACCGTCGCAGTCTCCACCGAGACGAGCGCCGCGGCGTCGCTGGCGGTACCCGTTCTCGCGTCGAGGTCGCGGGCGTACCGTGCCGCGAGCGCCCCGACGAGGATGTCGTTGGCCCGCCTGACCGAGCCGTCCGCGAGAGCACCGTCGAGTCCCACGCCGAGTGTGGCGGCAGTTCGGCGGTACCGCCCGGCCGTTCGTCGGTCTGCCGGCGAGCCGGCCACGAGTGCGAGTCGGGTCGGCTCGGGTGGGAACAGGCGTGTAACCGTCGCGCTCGCGGCCCGCCGCCCGACTGCATCGACGGTCATCGCGTCCCCGTCGGTGCCAGCACGGGCGGGCCCGTCGGCAACGGGCACCCGGAGCGTCGCGGTGTGGACGTCGATGCCCGGTGGCGGGCCGCCCCCGACCGCGACGCGTCCCCCGAGCGGTGCGTCGGGGTACCCCCGCCACGTGACGACGACCTGCCAGGAGGCCTGGATTCCCGCGAGTCGCTGCCGGGTTGCGTTCCGCACGCCCTGCTCGAACCGCGAGGGACCCGTGCTCTCGTTGTCGGCCACGTCGGCGACTGCGGCACGGGCGAGGAGGTCCGCGACCGTCCCGTGGGCGGTTCGACAGCCGTCGGGCCGCGTCTCGCCGGTGGCCGGTCGACACGCGACGGTCGCGCGCTCGGGCGCGGTACCGCCCCCGCCGGCCGTGGCGTAGTGCACCGTCGCGGTCGTCGTTCCGAGCAAGGAAGCCGCGCGGTCGGCGCTGTTCGAGTCGTCCGGGGCCGGTCGGTCTGCGGTCGCGAGCACTCCGACGGCCGCGGTGACGAACAGCAGGCAGACAGCCACGTCGAGCACCGTGCTGACGGCACGACCATCGCCGTTCCCGGCGGCTGGACTCACGCCCACACCTCCACGCGGAGCCGCCCCGAGACGACAACGCCCGCCGCGATACGGACGCTGACCGGGCGCGCGGCGGTCGCAGCGGTCGGCGGGGCTGCCGGCCCGACGCGCCAGCGTTCGCCGTCGGCTGCGAGCGTCACCGCGACGTGGTAGCCGTCCGGGCCGGCCGCGAGCGTGTCGTGCAGGTCGGCGGGGTTGGCGACACCGGTCGCGGTCAGCGACTCGTGGACACGCGAGAGGGTCGGCTCCGCGACACTGCGCGAGTCCTCGGCGGCGGGGAGCGAGTCGAGGGCGCCGGCGTACAGCGTGAGCCCGACCGCGACGGCGAAGACGGCGACGAGTGCGGCCGTCGGCTCGACCTGCCCCCTACGCGTCGACCAGCGTGACATCCACCTCACCCCATTCGAGATGTCTGACGACGAGTCGGTCAGTCACGGGACGCCAGCCGGCGTCGCTCGCGCGCTCTCTGGCGGCCTCGATTGCCGCCTCGAAGGCGGTCACCGAGCCGAACGCCCGCCCCGGTGGGACGCCGCGTGCGACCCGAGCGAGCGCGGGGTCGTCGCCGACGGGCACGACGGGGCCGAACGCGAACGTCGCGTGGCTCGTCTCGCCGTCGGTCCGGAGCGCGAGCCGGTGCGGGCGGAGCCGGACCCGGTCCGCGTCGAGCGGGTGCTCGCCGGCGCTCGCGTAGGTCGAGCCCGCGACGGCGTCGACGGTGTCCGCGGCGGCGGCGGCGTCGGGCGCGGGGCGGCTTGGCAGCTCGGTCGCGACGCCGGCGACGGCGACGCTGGCGAGTGCCACGCTGACCCAGATGTACCAGGCGTCGGGTGGTGCGTCGAACATGCCGACTCTGGCCGCGGGTTCGTACTTGAACCCTCAGACGACCACGCCCGCAGCGACGACGCTCCCGACGTAGACGCAGACGGCGGTCGGGAGCGCCCGGCCGACGTGGTGGCCGACGAGGGCGCGGTCGAGACCGTGGCGGAGCCCGGTCGAGAGAACGGTGAGGACGACCGCCAGCAGACAGACGTAGATCCCGACGACCAGGCCGAGCTCGGCCGTCGGGAGCGGCGGGACGCCGGTCGCGCTGGAACCGGTCCCTGTCGAACCGTCGGTGAGGCCCGTCGCCGCTGTGCCTCCGGCCCCGCCCCCCATCCCCGCCGCCAGGGCGACCGTCGCACCGGCGACGAGCGGGCCGAACGTCGTCGCCGTACTGGCGAGCGTCCCCGTCACGCGGGCGAGGTCGTTCCGGCACTCCCGTTCGAGCGCCTGCAGGTCGGCGAGGTGGTCGGCCATCGAGACGAGCGCCCGCCCCGCCGGCGCGCCCTCCTCGCTGGCGAGGCCGAGCAGGGTGGCGGTCCCTCTCGCTCGTGGACTCGGCACGTCCGCGAGCGCGCCGTGGTCGCCGAGGAACGCGCGCTCGACGCCGACGCGGAGCTGGCGCTGGCGGTCGGCGGCCGCGGCGAACGTCTCGCCTGTCTCGCCCTCGACCTCCGCGGCGGCGCGTTCGACGGCCGTCTCGACGGCGGTGCCCTCGCTCACGCGCCGGCCGACGAGGTAGAGGGCGTCGACGAGGCCCGCCTCGACGGCCCGTGCGTGGTCCCGGACCGCCGCGATGGGGCGATAGCGGACGAGGAGTGCGACGCCGGCACCCATCGCGACGCCGACCAGTGGTGCCGTCCACGCCGGTGCGACGACACCTGCCAGCGCCGCGCTCGCGACGGCGGCACCGAGTCCGGCTGCGACCGCGCGCCAGGGCTGGTCGGGCACGTCGGGATGCGAGCGCGGCACCGACGGTGGGGGGAACGCGACGGGACGCCGTGTGAAGAGCCAGCCGCTCGCGGCGAGCAGGCACCCGGGGAGCGCCACGTCGTAGACCAGTACCAGCGCGCCGACGGTGACCGGGACGCCGGCGACCCGTGCGGCGGGGAGCACGGCGACGAGCGCGAGCGGAAGGAGCACGCCGAAGGCGTAGAGCCCGGTCGCCGGCCCCTGGATGCGGGCACCGAACTCGGCCATCCGGTCGCGGGTCCCGCGCGTGACGGCCGTCATCGCCCGGTCGAGGCTGCGCCCTCGCTCGCCCGACGGCGCGTCGGCGGCCGCGTCGACGAGGTGGAGGGCTCGGCGGAGCGCGGGGAACTCCTCGCCCCACTCGTCGGCGAAGCCGCCGAGTCCGGAGCCGGGCGCGCCACGGGAACGGCGAACGTGGGTCGCGAGGCTCCGCGCCAGCGGCCCGTCGTCGGTCTCGGCGGCGAAGGCGGCGGCACGCTCGGCCGCCGGTTCGACGTGCATCCGCAGGACGGCGCGGCCGACGAGCCCCGGTGCGTCACCGAGGGCCGCTGTCCGGCGAGCCCTGGCCAGTGCCCCCGGGGTAGCGTGGACGGCGTGTGTCGCCGCGAGGCCGAGCGCGGCAGCCACGAGCGGGACGGTCGTCGGCGCGAGCGAGAGCACGACTGCGGCGGCGGTGCCGACGAGAGCAGCCAGCGCGCCGGCGACGTAGCCCGCTCGGACGACCGTCGCGGCGTCAAGCTCGCTCCCGACGAAGCCGAGTGCCCGGGCGAGGTCGTCGCTCGACTCGACCGGCCACGGGTAGCCACGGGCCAGGGCTCGAACGGCTACGGCTCCCACCGTGCTCACGGCTGTCCACCCGGCACGGGTGCCACCGCTTCGGGGCCGGTCCGCCCGTCGTCGGCCAGCGAGGCGATGGCGTCGGCCCGCTCAGTCAGCGTCTCGCGCACCTCGGCGTAGCTCTCGCCGGGACGGGCCAGCGTCGCGACGAGTTCGCTCTCGCCGCGGTCGATCCGCCCCGTCGGTTCGAGCGAGCGACCGTCGAGTTCGAACAGCGGCGCGAAGGTGACGCCGTCGTCGGCGGCGCGGACCTCCTCGATGCGGCAGACGCGCCGAACGCTCCCATCCGGGGTGTCGAGCGGCCGGAGCGTGACGACGAGGTCGGTGACGGCGAACGAGGAGACCGGCACGCCGAGGTCGGAGACGACGCGCTCCTCGACGTCCGCGCCGCCGTCGCCGTGGATTGTTCCCAGCACCGCACTCCCGCTCGCGCCGACGCGCATCGCCTCGTACAGCACCTGGGCCTCCTCGCCGCGGACCTCGCCGACGACGAGGGCGCCCTCTCCCAGCCGGAGCGCCGTCCGGAGCGCCTCGTCGGGGGCGACGCTCGGCCCGTCGTCCGTCGCGGTCCGGAGCGCCTGCACGTCCCGACCGTGGGTCTGGAGGCTCGCGACGGGGAGTTCGGGCGTGTCCTCGATGACGACGGTCCGCGTCTCGGGGGGTAGCTCCCACAGGAGCGCGCCGAGCGTCGTGGTCTTGCCCGCGCCGCGGGTCCCGGCGACGAGCGTGGCGGCAGCACGCTCGACAGCCAGCGAGAGCAAGGCGGCGGCTCGTGGCGTCACGGAGTCGACCGCGACGAGCCGTGGGAGCGTCCACGCCTCGGTGCCCGAGCGCCGGAAGGCGAAGCCGTAGCCGTCGCTCACCGGCTCGGTGACCCCCGCGACCCTGACCTGCGTGCCGGCGACCGTTGCCGTCGCGTCGAGCGTCGGGCTTGCTCTGGAGAACGCGCGGCCGCTCTCGCGACGGAAGCGCGAGGCGAGCGCCGCCGCCCCGTCGGCCGTCAGCCGCACGTTCGTCGGCATGGTGTGCCCGTCAGCGGTCACCCGGAGCGGGGTCCCGGTGACCGGCGCGGAGGCGAACACGTCCGAGACCGCCTCGTCGGCGAAGCAGTCCGTCAGCACGCCGTGGCCGCGGGTGTGCTTCCGGAGGACCGCCGAGAGCGTCTCGACCGGGTCGTCGTCGCCCGCGACGGCTCGAACGGCCCGGCCCGGCGCGCGTCGGCCGCCGCCGGCCGTCTCGCCGGTGCCCGACGCGAGTCGTTCGTACGCGGTGTCCAGCGTCCGGAGGCTCGCCGCGCCCAGCCGGTGCTCGACGGGCTCGACGTGGTAGCGCCGTCGCCCGACTGCGTCCTCGTACTCGCGGACCGCTGCGTCGGTGTCCGTCTCGCGGGCGTCGAGCAGCGTCGCCCCCGGCGGTGGCGTCGCGGCGACCCTCGCACGGGCCAGCGACGGGCCGACGTACGGGCGGAGCACTGCCTCGTACGGGACGCGCTCCGAAGCCGTGGCGTCGGTCGACGCGACCTCCCGGGCACGCTCTGCGGCGAGCGCGAGACCCGTCTCGGCGGCCGCATCGGCGACCTGGTCGGCGCGGGCCTCCGCGTCGGCCGCCGCCCGGAGGGGGTCCCGTTCCGCGCGCTCGGCCAGCGCCGGGTCGCGGTGTGCGACGGTCTCGGCGAAGCGCCCGGCGGCGACGAGCAGCGCCGCGGCGTCGTCCTCGTAGGCGCGGTCCAGGCCGTCGGCGCGACAGACCACGCGGTCGGCGGTGCGCGAGGCGAGCGCGGCGACGACGGTGGCGCGGCAGCCCGGCTCGGCCGCGAGGTTCCCGCGACCGGCGCAGTCGCCCGCGTCGACCAGCAGCCGGTCGGTCTCGAACGCGGGCTGGCAGCCACAGCGCTCGTCGTCGTCGGTCAGC
Organism: Haloarchaeobius iranensis; assembly: GCF_900103505.1. Taxonomy (GTDB): domain Archaea; phylum Halobacteriota; class Halobacteria; order Halobacteriales; family Natrialbaceae; genus Haloarchaeobius; species Haloarchaeobius iranensis. Next base: position 191,108 of record NZ_FNIA01000002.1, on the reverse strand, counting down.
AGCGAACGGAGTGCTCCCATGCCGACCCTGCCCGCCCGTTCCGGTTTAAACTCCGGCTCGCCGGACATGGACTCCGTTCGGCGCGAGCGACAGTCGGAGCTCGTAGCGGCCCCCACCCTCGAGCACGAGCGGCCCGTCGCCGTCGGTGCGGAGCGGGAACGGGAGTTCGATAGTTCGAGGCTCGCCGCCGGCGAGCGCGTACGCGACGACGTTCGGGTCGGGGGTCGCGGCCCCGGGCCGGCCGCCGAGAGCGACCCAGTCGACGCGCGCCGTCGTCCAGCTCTCGCCGGGCACCCGGAGCGTGACGAAGCGACGTGCGCCGGTCGCTGGCTCCGGCGTCCGGTCCTCCCTGTCGAGCAGTACCGTCCCTGCGCGTTCGAGGGTCGTCAGGTCAGCGGCGACGACGCGGTCACTCCGGTACTCGCGGGCCTCGGCAGCGGCGGGCGCGGCGACGGCGAACAGGGCGAGCGTGACGGCGACGGCGAGGACGACTCGCATCACAGCCGGTCCCGCAGCCGGGCGAGCACCCCGCGGCTCGCGTCGCCGCCGTCCTCGTGTTCGAAGCGCGGCGCGGGCGAGGTCGGCCAGCCGGCGTCGAGCGTCCGCTCGCGTCGACCCCCGGCTGGCGGCTCGTCGGACGGGCGACCGTCGTCGCGGCGGCCGGCACAGTGCGGGCAGTGTTCGTCGCGACCGGGGCCCTGGCGTTCGGGCACCGGCGTCGACTGTGACTCCAACTCGTCGACGCGGTCCTCCAGCGTCTCGACCGCGGCGAGCGCAGCGTCGGCACGCTCCTCGACCCGCTCGTCGACCGACCGGACCTTGCCGGCGTAGCCACGCAGCGCCTGGACGGCGCCTTCGAGGTCCGCGGTGGCCGTCTCGGCGGCGTCGAGGCGCGACTCGAGGTCGTCGAGCTGGTCGCCGTCTCTCGCGTGTGCTGGTGCCGACTGCCGAGCGGTGCTCGTCTCGTCGGGTGTCGTCGTCACGCTCGCGGCACGGTCGTCCGAGCCGTCCAGCGCGCGTTCGACGGCGCGGAGCCTGTCGTCGAGGGCGTCGGGCATGACCGCTCTGGCCGCGGCATCACACAAAAACGATTTGTCGGAACGTTTACGCCCGTCCTCCACGGACGTTGCCGACATGAAAGTCGTCCTGATTGGTGTCGGCCAGGCCGGCGGGAAGCTCACACAGGCCATGGCCGAGTTCGACTACGAGATGGACTTCGACGCCGTCCGCGGTGCGCTCGCGGTGAACACGGCGGAGACCGACCTCCAGACCCTCGACATCGAGACACAGCTCATCGGCCAGGACCGCGTGCGCGGCCACGGCGTCGGCGGCGACAACGAGCTCGGCGCCGAGGTGATGCAGGAGGACGCCATCGAGGTGATGGACGGCCTCGACGGCAAGATCACGGCGGAGGCCGAGGCGATCTTCGTCGTCGCCGGCCTCGGTGGCGGCACCGGCTCCGGCGGCGCGCCCGTGCTCGTCCGCGAGCTCAAACGTGTCTACGACGTCCCCGTCTACGCGCTCGGCATCCTCCCCGGGCGCGGCGAGGGCTCGATGTACCAGGCCAACGCCGGCCGTTCGCTGAAGACCATCGTCCGGGAGGCCGACTCGACCATCCTCGTCGACAACGACGCCTGGCACGACGCCGGCGAGTCCGTCGAGGCCGCCTTCGACACCATCAACCGGAACATCGCCCAGCGGATCGGCCTGCTGTTCGCCTCCGGGGAGAACGTCGAGGGCGTCGGCGAGTCCGTCGTCGACTCCTCGGAGATCATCAACACGCTGCGCGAGGGCGGCATCGCCTGCGTCGGCTACGCCAGCGCGGCTGGCGGCGAGGACGCCGAGGACAACATCAACGCGGTCACGAGCATCACGCGCTCGGCACTGTTCACCGGGACGAGCCTCCCAGACGCGGTGACGGCGGACGCGGCCCTCCTCGTCGTCGCTGGTCGGCCGGACGCCATCCCGCGCAAGGGGGTCGAGCGCGCCCGGAGCTGGGTCGAGGACCAGACCGGCAGCCTCCAGGTCCGGGGCGGCGACTTCCCGCTCGACTCCGACCGCATCGCCGCGCTGGTCCTGCTCGGCGGCGTCGAACGCTCCCCCCGCATCGACGAGTTCATGGAGCGCGCCCGGGAGGCACAGGAGCAGCAGGAGCAGGTCGACCACACGGCGGCCTTCCAGAACGACGAGCTCGACGACCTGTTCTGAGCTACTCGCGTTCCAGCTCGCGGTCGTCGGCCGGTCGCGCCTCGCCCGTGGCCGAGCGGTCGATCCGGGCACGGGCGTCCTCCAGCGTCTCCGTCTCAAGCAGGTTCTCGAGCTTGTTCTCGAACTGCTCCTCGGAGAGTTCACCCTGCGCGTAGCGCTCCCGGAGCGTCTCGAGCGCGTCGCGCTTCGAGTCGGGAACCCGCTCGTCAGTCCGTCCGTTCAGCGCGTCCTCCCTCCCGCGGCCGGCCTCGTCGAGCACCTCGCCGTCGTCGTCCTCGTCGAAGAGGGTGGCGACGATGGGGAGCACGACGGCGTAGCCGATAACGAAGATGAGCCACCAGTTCGGCACGCCGAGGAAGAGGCCGAGCAGCCCCGCTCCGAGGACGAGCAGCGAGGTGATGGCGGAGGCGGTTCCCTGGGAGTCACTGTCGTCGCCCGGCGTCATGACTGTTCGTTGGCGGAATCGTCGCAAAAACGTTCCGACAGGACTCAGGCGAGCGAGCCGCCGTCGAACTCGCTGCGCTCGTAGTCGATCTCCATCAGGTCGAGGATGGTCGGGGTGATGTCGTAGAGGTCTGCATCCGTGATGCTCACGTCGTCGTCGTCGACGAACAGCGCGGCGTTGTCGAAGCTGTGCATGCCGTTGCGCGCCTCCTTGCCGAACACGTCGTCGTGCCCCTTGAAGCCGGCCTTGAGGTCGAAGCCGTGGTTCGGGATGACGACGAGGTCGGGGGCGATGGCGTCGTGGTCGCCGCGGAACGCCTGCTCCTTCTCGACGACGCGCTCGGCGACCGGCTCGCCGTTCGGCCCCTCCAGGGCTTCGAGCTCGGCCTTGAGCTCGTCGCGGACCGCCTCGTACTCCGCTTCGGGGACGCCACCGCGCGGTTCGCGTCCTTCGAGGTTGAGATAGACGCGGCCGGGGATGAACGAGTAGGCGCGCGTCTCGTCGCTGATGTCGCCGAGTTCGCCGGGCTCGTCGGTGTCGAAGGAGAGCCAGCCCTCGCGGCGGAGCCACTCGTTGAGGTGGACCTCGTGGTCGAGGGTGGTGAAGCCGTGGTCGGAGGCGACGAGCATCGTCACGTCGTCGGGGAGCGCGTCGCGGAGCTTCCCGATATACTCGTCGACAGTGCGGTAGAACTCGAGGAACTCCTCCCTGTACTCGCCGTCGCGCTCGTAGTGCTCGAAGAGGAAGTGGTTGACCCGGTCGGTGGTCATGAACACGCCGAAGAAGAGGTCCCAGTCGTCCTGCTCGACGTAGTGTTCGAACGCCTCGAAGCGCTTCTCGAGCGTCTCGTGGGCGTTCTCGATGAACGCCGTCTTGTCGTCGTCGTGGCCGAGCTTGGCGTTCACGTCGAGGTTGTAGTCGATGGAGTCGAGGTACCCCTGTAGCTCCTCGGGCTGTGCCGCCTTCGTCATGTCGTCGACGGAGAGGAAGCCGGAGACCTGCCGCTGGACGTTGCGTTGCGGTGGGAACGTGACGGGGACGTTCAGGACGGTCGCGTCGCGGCCGTCCTCCTGCACGCGGTCCCAGAGCCGCTTGGCCTGCACGTCGTCGCCCATCGGCACGTACGTGTCGTAGGTGCCAGTCTCACGGTCCTGGAAGCCGTAGACACCCGTCTCACCGGGGTTGACCCCGGTGGTCAGCGACGGCCAGCACGCGCTCGACTCCGGCGGAACGATGCTCTCGATGGCAGCGGCGCCGCCCTCGCGAGCGATCCGGTTGAGGTTCGGGAACACGTCCTCGTTGTCGGCGACGAGGCTGTACGGCACGCCGTCGATACCGAAGAAAGCGACGCGTGGGGCGTCGTCACCGCGCAACCTATCGAAGAGACCCATACCCCACCGTACTGGAGAAGGATACAAGAAGCTTCTTTTCACCTGCAGCGCCGCCGGCCCTCCTCGATGGCGGCAAGAACGGCTACCGGTCGTCCCGCTCGAAGTTCGTCGGGACGACTGTGACGTGCGAGAGCCCGACCGTCGCGTGCTCGCCGTCGTCGTCCTCGTGGTGGTCGGTCGTGGGAGTCGTGGTGTTGGTAGCCATCACGGCTGGAGTTACGGCCGGAACCCGGATAAGATTACCCATGCTCATAATTCATCGTGCGAGAGCCTCGCATAACCGGTGTGTATCCCGCGGGGGTCGCACCGGTCCCTGGTCGTCCGATGCGTCCGTCGAAACGGAGAAGCGCGTCGCTTCGGTGTCGTTACTGGAACTCGTCCTCGTAGAGGTCCATCGCGTGCTCGATGGCCTCCTTCGCGGCGGCCTTGTCCTCCCAGCCCAGCGTCTCGACTTCCTTGCCCTCCTCGAGGTTCTTGTAGGTCGCGAAGAACTCGTCGATCTCGTCGAGCTGCTGCTGCGGGATGTCCTCGAGGTCCTCGATGTGGTCGTAGCGCGGGTCCTCCGTCGGGACCGCGATGACCTTGTCGTCCTGCTCGCCGTCGTCGTCCATCTTCATCAGGGCGACGGGGCGTGCCTCGATGATGCAGCCGGGGAACGTCTGGTCCTCGACGAGGACGAGCACGTCGAAGGGGTCCTCGTCGTCGTAGTACGACTGCGGGATGAAGCCGTAGTCGGAGGGGTAGTGGACGTTGCTGTGGAGGACTCGGTCGAGGACGACGCCGGGGACATCCTTGTCGTACTCGTACTTGTTCCGCTCGCCCTTCAGGCACTCGACGACCGCGTAGATCTCTTCGGGCGGGTTCGGACCGGTCTCGAGGTCTTCCCAGAGGTTCGTCATACGTTCCGGCGTGGGACTGGCCGGGGCAAAGTCCTTTCGTCTCGGTTTCGTGGGTCGGTTTCACACGCTCTCGGCCGGAACGTGGGACTCTCCGCGACCTGCTAATCACCGTTCGCACATTCGGTCCGAACTGGACACCGTCTAATTTTTTACCCAGTGAAAACAAATGTATGCAGAGGCGGATACAACGAATAGTTGAGAAGTGTTAAATAGCTCGATGACATTTATGTAACCATGTCAGAGGCACAAACAGTCACCGGTCAGCAGGGCATTGCACGCGAACTCACCGCGTTCCAGCACAATATCCTCGTGATTCTGGCGAAGGAGCCGATGTACGGGCTCGCGATCAAGCGGGAGCTGGAGGAGTACTACGGCACCGAGGTCAACCACGGCCGCCTGTACCCCAACCTGGACGAGCTCGTCGGGCTCGGGCTCATCGACAAGAGCGAACTGGACAAGCGCACGAACCAGTACGAACTGACCGAGGACGGCTACGACGCGGTCATGGACCAGGTCGAGTGGACACTCGAGAACATCGCGACCGAAGAGGAGCGCGCGGACGACATCCGGGCCATCCTCGAGTAACGACCGAACTGCGGCTCCTGCGGTCGACGCCGGAGGCGGACTACGAACCGGGCACCCGCTCTCCTGCCGTCTCGTACACCAGTTCGAGCGACCGCTCTACGACGTCCCTCTGCTCCTCGCTGGGCCACGCGTTGCGCGGGAAGTACTCCTCGAGGAACTCCGCCATCTCCGTCTCGGTGAGCGACTCGACGGGTTTCGCGTAGTGGTTCCCCGCGAAGTCGGCGAACGCGGTCGCGTTCCGCGCGTGCACCTCGCCGTGTTCCTCGCGGACCTGCTCGACGAGCTCGCGGTTGTGCCGGTCGACCGCGCGCCACTCGTCGGGGTCGCCGGGTCCGGAGAGCGAGACCTCTACCGCACGGTCGGTGTCCTCGATCCGGTCCATCTGCACGACGCCGTCCGCCAGCCACTCCTGGGGATAGCAGACGAGCGTCGCCTCGTCGTCGTGACGGACCCGCGCTGCGTAGTCGTACTCGTCCACGAGCCCGGCCCGCCGTTCGCGGTACGCCTCCGCCTCCGCGTCGTCGACGGCCTCTCGCGCGAGGCGGGACAGCCGCTCGGCCTGGTCGACGACCGACTGGGGGAGTTCGGTTCCGTCCTGCGCGTCCGCCGCTATGTCACCACTCGGGGTGTTATCTTTCTCTGACATTGGCACGTCTTCTCAGGCTTCGTCGAGAGCCTCGTTGGCCAGTTCGTCCGCGCGGTCGTTAATCTCACGGGGGACGTGGCTGATGGTCCAGGAGTCGAAGTTCGACAGCAGTTCGTGGACCGAGACCCGCTTCTCGCGGAGCGTCGGGTCGTTCGCGTTGTACTCTCCGCGCACCTGCTTGACGATGAGCTCCGAGTCCCCGCGGATCTCGACCTCGTCGTAGCCGTAGTCCACGGCGACCTCGAGCACCCGCAGGAGCGCCTCGTACTCGGCCTGGTTGTTCGTCGCGTTCCCGATGCGCTCGCCACCCTCGGCGACGATGCCGTCGCTCGTCACGACCACCCAGCCGACGGCGGCCGGACCGGGGTTCCCACGCGACGCGCCGTCGAAGTAGCAGTGGGCGCGGCCGCTTCCGTCCCTGAGGAGCGCCTCGATGTCGGCCGGACGCGCGCCCTGGACGACGACCTTCTCGTCGTACGCGACGGCGGAGGCGTCCCCGTACTCCGCTCGCCAGCGTTCGTGGTCGGTGTTCCCCTCGGAGACCGTCGCCCCGGCTGCCTCGAGGGTCTCGCGGGCCGCCTCGACGTCGCACTCGATGACCGGCATTGACCGAAGGTCACCGAACCTCGGGTATAACGGTTCTGATTCCGATTTGGTGTCAGATAAAATTACATCGCGCTTTCGTGCGATTGCCTTCGTTCCACCGGGTTGTGTCCCCGTAACAGCCGACAGATCTCCACCGAGGGTTTAAGTGATTGGGATATACTACTATAAAAGTGCGATGACACGGTCCACCCGCCAGCGGGAGCGAGAAACCGAGACCGAGGCGTCGGACGAGCAGGAGGGAGTCAGGGAGTGTCCCGAATGCAGTTCCGAGAACCTGGTCAAGAGTTCCGACAGGGGCGAACTCGTCTGCGACGACTGCGGGCTCGTCGTCGAGGAGGAGAAGATCGACCCCGGTCCGGAGTGGCGAGCGTTCAACCACCAGGAGCGCCAGGAGAAGTCTCGCGTCGGAGCCCCGACAACGCAGACGATGCACGACAAGGGGTTGACGACGACTATCGACTGGAAAGACAAGGACGCGTACGGTCGGTCTATCTCCTCGAAGAAGCGGAGTCAGATGCACCGGCTCCGCAAGTGGCAGGAGCGCATCAGAACCAAGGACGCGGGGGAGCGGAACCTGCAGTTCGCGCTCAGTGAGATCGACCGGATGGCCAGCGCACTGGGCGTCCCGCGCTCGGTCCGTGAGGTCGCGTCGGTCATCTACCGGCGCGCGCTCAAGGAGGACCTGATCCGCGGCCGGTCCATCGAGGGTGTCGCGACGAGCGCTCTCTACGCCGCCTGTCGCAAGGAGGGAATCCCGCGCAGCCTCGAAGAGATCTCGGAGGTCTCCCGGGTCGAGCGGAAGGAGATCGGGCGCACGTATCGATACATCTCCCAGGAGCTCGGTCTGGAGATGCGGCCCGTCGACCCGAAGAAGTACGTTCCCCGTTTCTGCTCCGAACTCGAACTCTCCGAGGAGGTACAGACCAAGGCCAACGAGATAATCGAGACGACCGCCGAGAAGGGTCTGCTCTCCGGCAAGTCGCCGACCGGCTACGCCGCCGCCGCGATCTACGCGGCCTCGCTCCTGTGCAACGAGAAGAAGACACAGCGCGAAGTCGCCGACGTGGCACAGGTGACGGAGGTCACAATCCGGAACCGCTACCAGGAGCAGATCGAAGCGATGGGCATCCACAGCTAGGCCCACGCCGCCACCCGCCCGTTCTTTCGGCCACCACGCTGGCAGTCTCGACTGGACGGACCGTGCGACACAACGCTTACCGGGTGGGCGACCTTCGTTCTCGAAGATGGTGCTACTCGTCGGAACGTTCGACGGTCTCTTCGCCCTCCGTGAGGATGGTTCCGGCGCGGAGCGACGGCTGGACGCGACCGTGCATCGGCTCCACGCGGTCGAAGACGGCTGCATCGCGGCCACCGAGAGCGGGCTCTACCGGACCACGGACGGTCGTGCGTGGGACCACGTCGCCGAGTTTCCGGGTGCCGTGGTCTCGGCGACAGTCAGTCCGGACGGTGACCGCTGGTACGTTGGTACCGACCCCGCTGCCGTCCACTGCTCCACCGACGATGGCGCCAGCTGGCGCGAGCTCGACGCCCTCCAGTCGCTCCCCGACCGCGAGCGCTGGCGCGACCGTGCGCCCGGTGACGACGCGAGCGTCCGGACGATGGCGGTCCACCAGGACGCACCCGAGCGGCTCGCCGTCGGTATCGAGCCCGGGGGCGTCTACCTGAGCGTCGACGGCGGCGAGACCTGGTCCGCCCGTTCCGCGGGTGTCCACGACGACGTCCACCACCTGCTCGCGCTCGGGGCAGACGAGTACGTCGCCGCCTGTGGCAACGGGCTCTACCGGACGGACGACGCCGGTCGCACGTGGCTCAGACAGGACACCGACTTCCGCGACTTCTGGTTCAACTACTTCCGAGAGAGCCTCACGCACGAGGACACGCTTTACGCGGCTGCCAACGGCCGGGGGCCGGCAACCCCTGCTGGCGCGCTGTTCGAGGTGACCGAAGACGGGGTCGTCGAGCGGTACCCGTACCCCGGCGAGAACGAGTCGTTCGTCGTCTCGTGGGCCGTCCAGGATGGGACAGTGTACGCCGGCACGATGGACGTGCGCGACGGCTTCGGTCAGTACGAACCGGCCCGCATCCTCCGCCGGGAGGAGCGCGGCTGGTTCGAGTCCGGAACGGTTCCCGCGGGAGCGCGGACCCTCGCGACGATTTAAGTAGGATGCCGGGGGCAGCCCCGGCGTGCCCTGACGGTGGACCGAATGCGGGCAGCGGCTGTGCGACACGTCGCAGCCGGGTGGTTTCCGGTGTCGCCTGTCCGCCAGATTGAAGCGCGTCGTCGCCCTACCTCCCTCGAATGCGGCTCGACGACTACATCGAGGGGCTGGAACCCGACGAGTCGGCCCGCCGTCGACAGCTCGCCGCGGAGAAGTCCTACGCCATCACCGAGTACCTGGAGGACTTCCAGTCGCGCTTCGAGGAGACTGTCCAGGGCGACTCGCTGTACGGAGCGACGGCACCCTCCATCTTCGTCGGCCGGACGAACTACCCCAACGTCTCGACCGGGCTGCTCTCGCCCGTCGCGGACGGCGACCCGACCGACTTCGTCACCGACGGCCAGTGGTACCAGCAGGGCCTCGGCGTCGGCGACGTCGTCGAGCGGCGCACCGGCCTGCTCAACTCCCGCCGGCGCGCGAACGTCAACGTCGAGGACGTCTGGGACGGCTTCGTCGGCGTCCAGCGGGAGGTCGCCATCGCGGGCGACCCCGTGGACGTCGAGATCGGCCTCGACGGGACGCTCGACCTCGACCTCGACGTGGGGGAGGGCGTGGCGACGCCGACCGGCCCGAGCGCCAGCGCCACCTCGGTCGACCTCACCGAGAACCCGCACGTCCCCCGTCCGGTGAAGAAGACGCTGGAGGACGACGACTGGCAGGCACAGGGCGCGATGACGTACCTCTACCGACGTGGCCTCGACGTGTACGACATCAACCGCGTGCTCTCCGCGGGCGCGCTCGGTCAGGGCGAGAACCGCCGGCTCGTCCCGACGCGTTGGTCCATCACCGCCGTCGACGACACCATCGGCCAGTACCTCCGCGGCCAGCTCCGGCACGCACCGAGCGTCGACAGCGTCGAGGTCCGGATGAACGAGTACATGGGCAACCGCTTCTGGGTCGTCCTCGCACCCGGGCAGTGGGAGTTCGAGCTCGTGGAGATGAAGGCACCGGGTAGCGTGTGGAACCCCGACCCGACCGGCGACATCTGGATGGGGAGCGCCTCGGAGGGGTACGAGGGCCGCACCGGCTACGTCGACGAGACCGCGGGTGCGTACTACGCCAGCCGACTCGGCGTCCTCGAACACCTCGCCGACCGCGGCCGGCAGGCGAAGTGTCTGGTGCTGCGGGAGGTCAGCGACGACTACTGGGCACCCGTCGGCGTCTGGCAGGTGCGCGAGAGCGTCCGCAACGCCTTCGACGGGACGCCGTGGCACAGCGTCGAGGAGGACGCCGTGGACGACTCCCTCGCCGGCGAGCACGGCGAGGCGGAGACGTTCCACGGCGCCGTCCGAACCATCGCACAGCGGCTGCCCGTCTCCGACGAGCGGCTCCGCCGGAAGTCCGACCTCGTCGCCGGCGTGCAGCGCTCGCTGGGTGACTTCTGAGCCGAGAACGTTCCGCGAGGATTCAGGCGGTGTCGAGGTTCTCGAACGCGGCCTCGACGAGCTCGCCGGTGTCGGCGATCAGCTCCTCCCAGTCCTCGTCGTTCGGCGCCATCCCGAGCAGCGGCGCGATCTTCATGATGGAGACGTGGTAGACGTGCTGTCGGCCGGGCTCCTCCTCCCAGACGACGACGTTACACGGCATCAGCCCGCCGAGCTCCGGGCTCATGTCGAGGCCGCGGTCGGCCATCTCCGGGTTGCAGGCCCCGAGGACGTAGTACGGGTCGCGGTCGGCACCGATCTTCTCGGCGAGCATGTCGGAGACGGAGAACTCGACGGCGACGCCGAAGCCGGCCTCGGCGAACGCCTCGCGCACGTGCTCGATGGCCTCCTCGTGCGCCATCTCCAGTGTGGCCTGCTTCTTGCCGATCTCGTCGTCGCTCGGCGTCGGTAGTTCGACGTCGCTGTCGTCGTTGGATTCGAGTGCCATACTGCAACAGGTGGGGCGGACGGACAAAAACGTATGCTACAGCGGGATGGGCAGCCACTCCAGCCAGCCGTACACCGTCTCCGGCGGGAGGACCGGGTCGTGGATGACCAGCCAGTCGAGCAGCACCAGCCCGGCACCGTGGGCGACGACCGAGGGCAGGATGGAGCCGCTCTTGTAGTCGACCGCCCCGAACAGCACGTCCGTCGGCCCGGAGAGCAGCAGCTCTATCGGGGGTTTGGCGATGTGGTGCAGCGCGTAGACGACGGGGCTGATGAACGCGGCCTTGATGCCGAACCGTTCGCCGACGCCGACACAGAGCAGGCCACGGTAGTACGTCTCGACGGCGACGACGAGCGTGAACTGCTTGGCGGCGTGGACGGTGAACGCCCCGGGCTCGCGCAGCTCGGCGGCCGTCGCCCACATCGGGTAGTAGGCACGGATCGACGGCAGCGACGACCCGACGAGGTAGAACGGGAAGACGAACAGCGCGAGCAACGCGGCGTTCCTGACCGCGGTGCGGTCGATACGGTAGCCGATGTCCTCGCCGTAGTACGCCGCGAGGGCCATCGGCCCGCAGAAGAAGATGAGGCCGTCGATGACGAGCCGCTGGTCCAGCCCGGGCTGGTGGAACGCCATCCAGAGTAGCGAGAGGGCCGCACCGACGACGAGCGACTTCGCGGTCCAGGAGAGACGCGACCAGCGCAGGGACGCCAGTCTGGGACGGAGCCAGTCGACGGCCGTGGTGACGATGCCGGCGTCCTGGCTCGACACGGCTCTACTCGTCCACGGTCGCGACGGGGCCGCGACCGACGACGTCGCGGACGGCTTCCTCGAACTCCTGGCGCTTCTCGAAGTACGTGATGTCCACGTCTTCGAGCGCCGCGGAGAGTTCGGTCGGCCCGTCGGGCGTCCGGATGACGGCGTCGCCCTCGAGTGTCTCCAGTCGGCTCTTCTTGATGGGCCAGGTCAGGCGGGACGTGACTCGTGCGAGCGGTGCGCCCTCGACGGGCTCGCCCTCCCCGAGCTCGACGGCGGGTTCTGCGTCTGCTTCCTCCTCGTCAGCCATGGACGGGGCTTTGCAACCGCGTCGATTCAACCTTTCGCTTCCGACCCCGATGTCTGACGTACTGTTTTGTGGTGGGAGGACCAACACGGGTCCATGACCAGTCTCGCGGACGTGTACGAGGACAACGTCGGAGAGGTCGACGACCTCCGGCGCTTCTACCTGGGGGTGGCGCTGTTCGCGGCCGGGGCGTTGCTCACGGTGGTGGGCATCCTCGTCGGGGGAACCGACCTGCTCGGTGCGGTCGGCGTGGGCGTCTACGACGCCCGGAAGGTCGCCGGGCTGCTCGGCGGGCTCGGCGTCCCGGCGGTGCTCGTGGGCGTGTTCACCGTCCTGCCGGCGAGCAAGCGCATCCGGGCCGCCGCAGCCATCGGGGCGAGCCTCTGCGTGCTCGGCGTCGCGCTGTTCTGGTACGCCTACCCGACGTACTGGGTGACGGGCCCGCAGGAACGGACCGGGCTCACCCTGCTCGTCGCGGCGGTGTACTCCTTCGGCGTCTTCGCCTCCATCGGCTGCCTGTTCAGTGCCGTCGTGACGTTCAAGACGCGTAACGACCCGGGCGGTACCGTCACGATGGAGGTCACCCGCGAGGGGGAGACGCGCGTCGTCGAGGTGCCGGTCGAGCACGCCGAACAGGCGGCGCACGGTGGCGTCGGGATGTTCGGCGCGGACCCCGACGGCTCGGTCGAGACGCAGACGAACGGGGCCGGCTCGGGGCCCGACTCGTCGGCAGGTGGGGCCAGTGGGTCCCCGAACACCGCATCCCGGGCGTCTCCCGGTGCGTCCTCGCCCGGACTCGGTGGTGGGGGGACGACGACGAGCGACGGCGGCGCGTCGACGCGGGACATCCGGTCGCCGATGGACGGCTACGACGACGGCGAGGTGCTCCAGTCCGGGGCCGGCCGACGGGAGAAGAGCCTCGCGGACCGCTACTGCGGCAACTGCCAGCACTTCGAGTACGTCCGGACGAACCACGGGATGCAGCCCTACTGCGGCGCGGACGGCGAGGTCATGGACGACATGGAGGCGTGCCAGCAGTGGGAGCCGAACAACTAGCGGTCGGTCGCCGTCTCTCCTGACGACCCGCGCACGTCCGCGAGCGTCGCGGCCATCCGGTCCCAGTGACTCCCCTTCCAGAACCGCTGGCCGCAGTCCCGACAGCGCCAGACCGGGGCGGCGTCGTCTGGGACGTACTCGGGGCCGTCGTCCGAATCGCCGGTCTCGATCCTCGCGAGCCGACCGTTGCATCGCCCGCAGTGGACCGGTTCCGCCACGGGAGCGAGGTCGACCCCTGCGGCGTCGAGTTCGCGGAGCTGCGGCTCCGTCTCGCGATGCCCGAGTAGAACCGACTGCTCGGCGTGCGCGGCGAGCTGTTCGTCACGGGTGATGAGGCTGCGGTCCTCCTCGGTTGCGAGTTCGAGCACCGCGTCGTCGGCCTCCACGTCCCGGTCCAGCGCGTAGAGCGTGTCGTGGCCGCAGAGCCGCAGGTACGTCGCGAGGTTGCCGAGCATCGCGTCGAGGAGGTACCGCATCAGTGCAGGAACTCCCGGACGCCGTCGGCACCGCGCGCGTTCAGCACGTCGGCGGCCTCGACCCAGCCGCGCCGGGCGGTGTGGACGCCGAAGCGGGCGTATCCGAACGACGGCGTGCGGTGGGCGTCGGTGTCGATGGCGATTGTCGCGCCGGCGTCGACGGCGACCTTCACGGGGCCGCCGGAGAGGTCGAGACGGTGCGGGTCGCTGTTGATCTCCAAGGCGACGCCCTCCCGCGCGGCGGCCTGGGCGAGCGCCCCGGCGTCGATGTCGAGTCCGGACCGCTGGTTCAGCAACCGGCCGGTCGGGTGGCCGAGGATGTCGACAGCGGGGTGCTCCATCGCACGGACGAGTCGGTCGGTGCCGTCGCCGTCGAGCGCGGCGTGTGGCGACGCGACGACCACGTCGAGCTCGGCGAGCACGTCGTCATCGACGGAGAGCTCGCCGTCGGCGGTGATGTTCGCCTCGACGCCCGTGAACACCTCGAGGTCGTAGCCCTCGGCGACGTCCCGAATCCGGTCCGCCTGCGCCAGCAGTTCCTCGTCGGGGACGCCGACGCCGCCGACGACCCCCGGGCCGGTCGCGTGGTCGGTGACGGCGATGTAGTCGTGCCCGAAGGCGGCCGCCCCGTCGAGGAGCGACTCGATGGACTCCGCGCCGTCGGACCAGTCGGTGTGGGTGTGGAGGTCGCCCCGGACGTCGTCCTCGGTCACGAGGTCGGGGAGGTCGTCGGCCGCGGCGGCCGCGATCTCCCCGCGGTCCTCCCGTATCTCGGGCGGAATCCAGGGCAGGCCGAGCGCGTCGTACATCGATGCCTCGTCGGTTCCGGCGACGCGGTCGCCGACACGCTGGCCCGCGTCGGGATCGTCGACCTCGCTCACGTCGAACGCGCCGTACTCGTTGAGCTTCAGGCCGCGGTCGATGGCGTAGTTGCGGAGGGCGACGTTGTGCGCCTTGCTCCCGGTGAAGTACTGGAGCGCGGAGCCGAACTCGTCGGGGACGACGACCCGGAGGTCGACGCGCATCCCGTCGCTGCGCACGCTCGCCTTCTCAGTGCCGGCCTCGATGACGTCGTCGGCCGCGGGCCAGTCGAGGAGCGCGTCGATGGCCCCAGCCCCGTCGTCGGTCCCGACGAGCACGTCGACGTCGCCGATGGTCGCGCGCCAGCGCCGCAACGAGCCCGCCACCTCGACGTGTTCGACCGGCGATGCGTCGGACAGGTAGTCCACGAGGTCGTCAGCGAGCGGCCGGGCGTCCCCCAGCAGCGTGCGCTCGCCGGCGGATTTGGCGAACTCGATGTTCTCGAGGATGTTCTCCTCGGTCTTCGGACCGAAGCCGTGCAGCTCGCGGATCCGCTCCCCGCGTGCGGCCGACTCGAGGTCCTCGAGGCTCCGGACGTCGAGCTCGTCGTACAGCGTGCCGACCGTCTTCGGCCCGACGCCCTCCACCCGGAGCAGCGCGTCGAGCGCGACCGGGTAGCGCTCTCGGAGCTCCTCGAGCTCCTCGATATCGCCCGTTTCGGCGTACTCTACCACCTTCGAGGAGATGGCGTCGCCGACGTGGTCGAGCTCGCCGACGGCGTCGGCACCCTCCGCGACGAGGTCGTCGAACGAGCCCTGGTAGTCGCGGATGCTCTCGGCGGCGCGACGGTAGGCGTTCGGTTTGTACTCCACGTCGTCTGCTTCGAGCAGGTTCGCCATCTCCTCCAGCCGGTCCGCGACATCGTCCTGTAGGGTCATGTTCGTGGTCCACTGCCCTCGCGGCCGAGGGCCTTCTTCAGGAAGTTCATCCAGCGCTTCTTGTCCGCGGCCTCCTTCGCGTCGGCCTCGGCCTCGATGTTCGTCGGGCCGAGGCTCTCCAGTGCGTTCAACGCCCGGTCGAGCCCGATGATGGCCTCGACCAGCTCCTCGCCCTCAGCCCACGTCATCTCGGCCCACTCGTTCTCGAGGCGCTGTCTGCGCTGGAGGCGCTCGCGCCGCAGGTTCTTCTTCGCCTGCTGCACACGCTCTCGCTCGCCCGCCGGGACGGTGTCCCGACGCTTGATCTCGAAGACGAACGACTGCAGGTCGATGGGCTCGCCCTGCACGTCGATGCGCTCGGGGATGTCCGCGCCCACGGTGGCCCCCTCGCGGTCGATGCGCGCGAGCAGTTGCTTCTGTTCGTACGCTTTCACACCCCAGCGTCGGGCCCGTGGGACCAAAAACTCTCACGCTGGGGAGGTTCCAGTATCGGCACATAGGGTCGTCTGAACATCGAGGGTTTACAAATATTGTAAACGCCCGGCGACGACGTCGAAGAATCAGCCGGCTGGCGCGCGGCCGGGCGAGCGTGCCGAAGGCCGCTCGCCGACGCTCGTGCGAGGGGCGAGAAGCGCAGCGCAGCGAGCATCGCAGTCGGCTGGGGAGGCTGAGGTGCGGTGCAGTCGCGGTGGGCGGGACTGAAAGGGGCTGCTCGGTCGACGAACCCCGACGACGTGAGGACCGCAGGAACGAGGACCGCAACGAGTCGCGGGAGTCGAGCGAGCCGCGGCTTTCTGGCTGTTCGCGGTACAAGTGATTTCCACGTTCGGCGGGGCTTTCTGGCTGTACTTGTTTCGAGTAATTCCCACGGAGAAGACACAGACAACTGCTCCTCCGGCCAAGTTCGATAGCCGAATCGAGACTCGAAACGACATCAGAACTCGTTGATACCTTCATGTGGGTACGGGGTAATCCAGAATGTAGGGGATACGAACTCCCCAGTCACGCCATGTCGACCACGAACCGACCCCGCAGCCAGACCGGACCCACCTGCCTCGACCTCTCGCGAGCCGAGGCGTGGGTGGTCCACCACGTCGCGCTGTCCGCGCTGACGGACGACGGTGAGTCGTCGCACGCGCCCCAGCCGTGGTGGGCACTCGAGACCGCGCAGAAACTCGAAGCTGGCGTGCGCTCGTTCACACAGTTCGAGGGCTGGCGGCTTCGGGTCGAACTGCTCGCGTACGCCGCCGACCTGTCCACCCCGGACGGGGACGCGGCAGTCGCACGGACGGTTGGCGACCGTCTGGAACGCAGCTTCGCCCCGGCACCGCCCGCCATCGAGAACGACATGGCGGTCGATCAGGCACTTCGACCGGACTTAGACTGATCCAATCCCGGAACGGTTCCAGAGACCGTTCGTCGGCCGGCGACGTCCACAGCATCGCCGGCTACGATTCACCCCTTTCCCGACGCACCACACGACCGAGAGCGACCGCGTCCTGCGTCACGCCACGACGCTCCGAACTGGCGAAATCACTACTGACAGATGGGTCCCACTACGCTGTCGTCTCCGTATCGCAGGACGCGATGAGTCCCAGCGTAGTCACGAGTCCGAGGAGGACGAACACTTTCGGGAGCATTTCCCTGAGGAACGGGACGGGCCAGACCACGCCGTATTCGACGTGGGCGACGATTGCGAGTGAGTACGATGCCGGTGGCAGCCAGTGGTCCGATTCCCGGGGTGCGGTCCTGAGTGCGGTCCGGACGTGCATCGTCGCAACCAGCGGAACGAGGACGAAGAGGAACAGTCGTTCGAGGAACCGACTGGTGCCGACGAGGGACTGGTACAGGAGGTAGACGATGAACGTACCCGTGAACACTATCAGGATGCCGAAAAACAGAATGCTCTCGTAGGCAGTTCCGTACAGTTCCTGCCGAAGGTCGAATTTGGGTAGGTCCACTTGCCGAGAGTCCTCACCAACGGTACTTGTCTGCTCTGTTTCGGAATCCCAACCCCTTTGCCGTCCGTGTTCGTACGGGCGACCAATGGCCAACTGCGACGAGTGCGGCGAGGAGACGAACATGCCGTACACGTGCAACCGGTGCGGGGGGAAGTTCTGTGGCACCCACCGGCTGCCGGAGAACCACGACTGTCCCGGGCTGCAGTGGAACGACCCCGAGGGCGTCTGGGCCGAAGAGACGACGACAGCAAGCGACGACAGCGACGGTGGCGTGCTGAGCGGCCTCACGGCAGACCCCTTCCGGCGCGGCGGCCCGCTGGCGTACTTCCGCGGGAACATGACGTACGTGTTCCTCGGGCTGATGTGGATCACGTGGGGGATACAGTACTTCATCCTCCCGACGTTCACGACCATCGGTCCGAGCCGGCTCGCGGAACAACAGCAGCTCTGGTACGACATCTTCACGCTCCAGAGCCAGCACCCCGAGTACGTCTGGGCGTGGTTCACCTCCATCTTCTCGCACGCGCAGGACCTCTACCACATCGCCGGCAACAGCATCGTGATATTCTTCTTCGGCCGGCTGGTCGAGGAGTACGTCGGCAGCCGCGACTACATCTTCCTCTTCCTCGGGAGCGGCGTGCTCGCGGGGCTGGGCCACATCGGCCTCGCGCTGGTGACCGGCGAGCCGACGGCGCTGTACGGGGCCTCCGGCGCGGCCCTGGCCCTGATGGGCGTGCTGACGGTCATCCGCCCGAACCTCACCGTGCTCATCTACTTCATCATCCCGACGCCCATCTGGGTGCTCACCGGGCTGTACGCGCTCGTCAGCGTGACCGGCATCATCGGCGGGAACGTCACCCTCGGCGGGGCGAACGTCGCCCACGCGGCCCACCTGTTCGGGCTCGTGCTCGGCCTGCTGTACGGCCAGTACGTCAAGGACAAGGTGAGCCTCCCCAGGGAGACGAGCCTCGGCGGTGGCCGTCGCGGCGGCGGTGGCGGCAGGGGCCCGTTCTGAGATGCGCAGGGAGTTCGTCCCGGACCCCGGGGCCTCCCGCGCGGAGATGGAGGCCCAGCAGCGCGACATTGCGGCGGCTGCGACCTTCATCGACGACTTCGAGTTCGACAGCGACGCCGTCGGCAGCGACACCGGCCCGCTCGTCGCGGGCGTCGACCAGGCGTTCCTCGACGACCGCGCGGTGAGCGCCGTCGTCGTCACCAGAGGCGACAGCGTCGTCGAGCGCGCCCACGCCGTCTCGCCGCTCTCCATCCCGTACATCCCGGGGCTGCTCTCGTTCCGCGAGGGCAACCCCATCCTCGCCGCGTTCGAGGAGCTTTCGACCGAGCCCGACTGCGTGCTGTTCGACGGGAGCGGGCGCATCCACTTCCGGCAGGCCGGGCTCGCCACCCACATCGGCGTCGTGCTCGACGTGCCGAGCGTCGGCGTCGCGAAGAACCTGCTCTGCGGCGCGCCCGAAGCCTCGACGGAGGGCCTCGCGGCGGGCGAGCGCGTCGGCATCGACGCCGACGAGGACGTCGACGCACCCGCCGGCACGCGAATCGGCTACGCCGTCCAGACGAAGCAGTACGAGTCGCCGAACCGGCACGTCAACCCGCTGTACGTCAGTCCCGGCCACCGCGTGAGCGCCGAGACGGCGGCGGACTGGACGCTCGCCACCGCGGCGGGCTACAAGCTCCCCGAGCCGACGCGGCTGGCCGACGCGCACGCCGCCGACGTGAAACGAACCATCGACACTTAGGTACCTCCCGGGTGAACGCCGGGACATGACCGCAGACGAGGACGACGACTCGCCCGAGGAGGCGAGCGCGACGACGGACGACGAGGAGTCGCCGTCGGCACCGGAACCGACACTGGAGACCGTACTCATCACCGGCTGCTCCTCCGGCATCGGGCGTGCGACGGCGACGGCGTTCCGGTCGGAGGGCTGGCTGGTGTACGCGACGGCCCGCGACGAGGACGACCTCGCGGACCTCGCCGACATGGGCTGCGAGACCGCCGAGCTCGACGTGACCGACCGCGGGCAGGTCGAGCGCGTCGTCGACCGCATCGTCGACGAGGCCGGTCACATCGACTGCGTCGTCAACAACGCCGGCTACGCGCAGATGGGTCCCATCGAGGACGTCCCGACCGAGAAGGTCCACGAGCAGTTCGACGTGAACGTCTACGGTCCGCACCGGCTGGTCCGCGCCACCGCGCCGCACATGCGCGAGGCGGAGGACGGCACGTTCGTCAACGTCTCCAGCGTCTCGGGCAAGCTCTCCGTCGCCGGCACGGGCGTCTACTCCGCCTCGAAGTTCGCCGTCGAGGCGATGAGCGACGCGCTCCGGAGCGAGCTCCGCGAGTTCGACGTCGAGGTCGTCGTCGTCGAGCCCGGTCCCGTCGCCACGCAGTTCACGGACCGCGCCGACAGCGAGGTCGACGACCTGCCCCGTTCGGAGGCGTACGACGACCTCTACGAGCTGTTCGAGGACGCCAGTCTGGTCGCGGGCGACGGGCCGCTCTCCGTCACGCCGAACCAGGTCGCCGGAGTCATCCTGAACGCCGCCAGCAGCACCGACCCCGCGACCAGATATCCCGTTGGAGCCGTCGCGAAGTACGGCCTGCTCGCCCGCTACCTGCCGGACCGGATCCGCGATGTGGTCGTCGGGCTGGTCCGGCGCTTCGCCACGTAGGGGGAGAGTCGTGCCCGTCGAGAACCGCGACGAACTCGCGTCGACACCCGCCCGCGACACGGCGCTCGCCTGCGTCACTGCCGGCATCGAGGCGGCACTGCCGGAGCGCGTCGTCGCGGACGGCGTTGCGGTCGCGGACACTGTTCTGACGGTCGACGACACGCGATACGACCTCGACTCCCCGATACGGCTCGTCGGCGCGGGCAAGGGCGCTGGCCGGGTGGCAGCGGCGCTGGTCGACGCGCTCGACGGCCGCGTGGACGGCGGTGTCGTGGTCACCGACGAACCGGCCGATGCGGGGCCGGTCGAGGTGCTCGTCGGCGACCACCCCGTCCCCACCCACCGGAACGTCGTGGCCGCCCGCCGGGTTCAGGACTGCGTCGCCGATACCCCCGAGGACGCGCTCGTGCTGGTCGCGCTCACCGGCGGCGCGAGCGCCCTGCTGGCACTCCCGGCCGGCGACCTCTCGGTCGAGGACCTCGCGGGCGTGACCCGCGAACTGCTCGACGCCGGCGCCGCCATCGCCGAGCTCAACGCGGTCCGGAAGCACTGCTCGGCGGTGAAGGGTGGGTGGGTGGCCGATGCGGCGGCACCCGCACGGCTCGTCACGCTCGCCGTCTCGGACGTCGTCGGCGACGACCCCGCCGTCATCGGCAGTGGACCGACCGCCCCCGACGACACGACGTACGCCGACGCGGTCGCGACCCTCGACCGGTACGACGTGGCGGCGCCGGCCGTGCGGACGCACCTCCGGTGCGGTGTCGACGGGTCGGTGCCGGAGACGCCACGCGCCGACGCCCCCGCGTTCGACCGCGCCGACTACCACGTGCTGGCGAACGGGGAGACGGCGCTCTCGGCGGCGGCGACGGTCGCCCGCGAGCGGGGGTACGAACCGCTCGTGCTCTCGACGGGTGTCGAAGGCGAGGCGCGCGAGGCCGGCCGGTTCCACGCGGCCGTCGCTCGCGAGGTGCGCGCGACCGGGCGGCCAGTCGACCCGCCGGCGGTGCTCCTCTCCGGCGGCGAATGCACCGTCACCGTCCGTGGCGACGGCGCTGGCGGCCCGAACCTGGAGTTCGGCCTCGCGGCGGCGCTGGACCTGCGGGGTACCGACGACGTGGCGGTCGCGGCGGTCGACACGGACGGGCGCGACGGCTCGACGGCCGCTGCGGGTGCGCTCGTCGACGGTGAGACCGTTCCGAACCCGGAGCAAGCTCGGGACGCGCTCGCAGCCAACGACAGCCGGGGGTACCTGGACGGACTGGACGCGGTGCTGAGAACAGGGGCGACGGGCACGAACGTGAACGACCTGCGGGTCGTGGTCCTCGAACGGGAGCGATAGCCGAGCCGGTCGAAGCGCCCTGTCAGTCGAGACAGGCGGCCACGATCCGGAGCATCCGTTCGCCCCTGACCTCGTCCGCGAACAGCGGGACCCGGCGCACGTCGGTTCCCCGGAACAGCTCCTGTGCCTCCGCCAGCGCGGACTGCTGGACGTCCCAGCGGCGCTGGCAGAACTCGCAGTCGGCGAGGTTCGGCTTCACGAACTCGTCGGCCTCGACGGAATCGGTCACGTCTGCGAGGTCCTCCATCACCCGGTTGACGACGACGGTCCCGACGGGAATCTCGAACTCCTCGAGCTGGGCGCGCAGCCGGCGGGACTCGAAGACGCTCATCTCCTCGGGCACCATGACGATGCGGAAGTCGGTCTGTGCGGGGTCCTGCAGCACGGCACGCAGGCGCTCGATGCGGTCGGCCAGCTCGTCGAGGTCCGGCGACTGCTGGTCCGCGCCGTCGTCGCCACCGAACATCCCGCCGAGCCCGCCCATCAGGCCACTGAGCCGCTCCCGCATCTTGGCGATGCGGCCGACCATCGTGTCCATGACCTCCGGGAGTTCGAGCAGCCGGAGCGTGTGGCCCGTCGGCGCGGTGTCGACGACGACGCGGTCGAAGCGCGGGTCGTCGAGGTACTCCAGGAAGAGCTGCATGGCGGCGGCCTCGTCCGCCCCGGGCATCGCGCCGCCCAGCATCGAGCTCATCGGGTCCTCGCCGTCGTCGCCGAGCATGTCGCCGAGGCCGCCCATCGGGCCCTGGCCCATCGCGTCGTCGCCGGCCATGGGACCAGCCCCGCCGGTCCCGGAGTCGTCAGCGAAGGGGTCGGTGCCGTCGCCGCCCGCACCGCCGAACAGTGCCGCGCCCTCCTCCATCGCCTGCTCGGGGTCGATCTCGGCGGCGAACAGCGGGATGTCCTCGCGGATGCGCGTCGGCTCGGACGGGATGTCGGTCTCGAACGTGTCCGACAGCGAGTGCGCCGGGTCCGTCGACACGACGAGCGTCCGGGTGCCGTCGGCCGCGCTCGCGAGGCCCGTCGCGGCCGCCATCGTCGTCTTCCCGACGCCGCCCTTCCCGCCGTAGAGGACGTACTCGGGGGCGTCGACGCCGTCCAGCGCGTCCGTCGTCGCCTCGTCGAGATTCTCGTCCACCGCGTCGACCGCGATGCCGTCGGCCGGGTGCTGGGACTCGTCCTGGGGGTCCGGTGCGTCGTCGGCGTCCTCGACCTCGTCGACCGGGTCGACGCTGATGTCGCTCATGGCCGGGGATATCGCCCGACGACTTGTGTACTAATCGGTCCCGCTATCGGTTGTGGGTCGGCGGCAGAGAGATGAAGGGGCCTCACGAGACGCCCGGGACGGTTCCACTCCAGTGGACCCCCGCTTTCAGAGTGGATTGCACGACCTTCGAAATACCATCGGCGGGTCTATCAGAAATAATATCTGTCGATAACCGTTCTGGACAGATGAGCATGCAACGTCGGGCCTACCTCCAGTTCGTCTGTGCCAGTACCACGTTGTCTCTCGCTGGCTGCCTGTCGTCCAATCGTTCTCCGGACCCCGACCAGCTCGGCGTCGTCTCCTCGGTCGGCCTCACCAACGAAGACGCCGACGAACACGTCGTCAGTGTCACCGTCGAACGGAACGACGAGATGGTCCTCGATACGGAAGCGACGCTGGCACCAGCGGGGAACGGCTCCGAAAGTCGGTTCTCGTACGACGACTTCGAAACCGAGCCCGCGGAGTACACGATCGAGGCGGCGTTGGAAGATGGCGGCGAGGAACGGCTCTCACCGGATTTCACGGCGTCCGACTGTTCGAAGAACTACTACGCGTTCGTGGAGGAGGACGGTCGGCTGTCGTCGTTCTACTCCGAGGCGAACTGTGGGTAGAACACGACAATAGCCTCCTCACTCCAGCCGGCCGGGGGAGACTCACCCGAACCGTTCGGCGAGCCGGTCGGCGGCCGCCTCGACCCGTGGCGTGACGAGCGCGAACCGGAACCAGTCGTCGAACGCGTCGCCGAAGGCCTCGCCGGGCATGCCCGCGACGCCGGCGTCGTCGATGAGTGCCTTCGTGTTGGCGACGGTGCCGGGGTAGCCGTCGAACCGGGCCATGACGTAGAACGCGCCGTCGGGGTCGGTGTACTCCGCGCCGGCCTCGTCGAGCGCGTCGGTGAAGGTGTCGACCCGCTCGGCGAGCAGCTGGCGGTTGGCCTCGTGGTACGCCGGGTCGGTGTTCCGGAGCGCGTGGAGGACGGCGTGCTGGCCGGGGCGCGTGGTTGCGACGTTGACGAGCATGTGCCGTGCCTTCGCGGCCTCGACGTGCTGCTCGGGGAAGACGGCGTAGCCGACCCGGAAGCCGGTGATGGCGAACGTCTTCGAGAAGGAGTTCGTGACGATGCGGTGGTCGGAGTCGACCGACAGCGCGCTCGAGAAGCGGCCGGAGCGGTCGTAGTGGTCGTACACCTCGTCGCTGACGAGGATGGCGTCGTGGGCCTCCGCGATGGCGACGAGCTCGCGGACCGTCTCCTCGGGATACACCGCGCCGGTCGGGTTGTTCGGCGAGTTGACGACGATGCAGGCGGTGTCGTCGCTGGCGGCCGCGCGGACGGCAGCGGGGTCGAGCGTGCCGTCGTCGTCGGTCGGGACGAACCGCTGCGTGCCGCCGAGCATCGAGGTCTTCCCGGGGTAGTAGGGGTAGACCGGATCGGTGAGGATGATCTCGTCGCCGGCACCGCGTTCGAGCGCGCGGGCCATCGCGAGGTAGTTCGCCTCGCCGCCCCCGTTCGTGACGACGATCTGTGACTCGTCGACGCCCCGGCGCGCGGCGATCTCCTCGCGCAGGTCGCGCAGCCCCTCCGAGGGCGCGTACTGGAACTCGGACTGGTCGAAGTCGGCGTACTCGCGCAGGCCGTCCCGGAGCGACTGCGGGGGCTCCCAGTCGGGGTTCCCGCTGACCATGTCGACCACGTCGCGGTCGGCGTGGACCGCGTACGACATGATCTCGAAGAACAGCGGCTTCTCGTACTCCATGGTCGGGCAGTCGACGCCCGGGTGGCTATTTCTTTCGGGTCCGGACGGCTCTTTCCGGCGTCGGCGGGGAGTGCACGCGCCGGGTGTTGTCGGTTCCGTCAGGCGTTCGGCCCGGCACCCGCCGTTCGGCTCGGGTGGGCCCGCACGGCCCGGCCGTCGCAGTCGAGGCGGGGCTGGCAACACTTGCCCGCCCAGCCGAACGTTCACTCGACACCGAGTCAGAATCGGCCGCCTGTTCCCGGAATCTTCTTTACCGGTGCCAAGGTGTCTCCGCATACGAATGGCAGTACTCTGGCTGGACGACATCCGCGCCGACGACCTGGAATCGGTCGGTGGCAAAGGGGCGTCCCTGGGCGAACTCACAGGTGCAGGGCTCCCCGTCCCACCCGGGTTCGTCGTCACGGCTGAGACGTACCGGGAGTTCATCGAGGCGGCTGGCATCGACGAGGAACTGTTCGAGGCGGTCGACGTCGACGTCGACGACAGCGAGGCGCTCGCCGAAGCGGAGGCGCGCGCGAGCGAACTCATCCTGGGGAGCGAGTTCCCCGACGAACTGCGCGAGGAGATCCTCGAGGCCTACAGCGAGGTGGGCGACGGCGACGCGTTCGTCGCGGTGCGCTCCTCGGCGACCGCGGAGGACCTCCCCGACGCCTCCTTCGCGGGCCAGCAGGAGACGTTCCTCAACATCACCGAGGAGGACCTGCTCGAGCGCGTCCGCGAGTGCTGGGCGTCGCTGTTCACCCAGCGCGCCATCTACTACCGGACCCAGCAGGGGTTCGCCCACGACGACGTGAACATCGCGGTCGTCGTCCAGCAGATGGTCGACGCCGAGAAGTCCGGCGTGATGTTCACCAGCCACCCCTCGACGGGTGCGGCGACGATGATAATCGAGGCCGCGTGGGGACTCGGCGAGGCCGTCGTCTCCGGCAGCGTCTCCCCCGACAACTACCACCTCGACCGCGAGTCCGGCGAGGTCGAGGAGGTGACTGTCGCCGACAAGAAGGTCAAGATGATCAAGGACCCCGAGACCGGGAAGACGACCGAGGTCGACGTGCAGGACGACCAGCGCGAGGCGCGGGTCCTCTCGGACGACGAACTCGCGGCTCTCCGCGAGCTCGGAACCACCGTCGAGGACCACTACGAGACGCCCCAGGACGTGGAGTGGGCCATCGTCGACGGCGACGTGTACATGCTCCAGTCCCGCCCCATCACCACCATCGCGGAGGGCGACGTCGGCGAGGCCGACGAGACGCGCGTCGACCCCGACATCGGCAGCGACACGCCGGGCGAGGCGAGCGCGACCGACGGCGGCGGGAGCGACGACGTGCTCGTCCGCGGCCTGGGTTCGAGCCCCGGTATCGCCTCCGGCCGCGCCCGAATCGTCAAGAAGCTCGACCAGCTCGACAAGGTCGAGGAGGGCGACATCATCGTCACCGAGATGACGACGCCGGACATGGTGCCCGCGATGCGCCGTGCCGCCGCCATCGTCACCGACGAGGGTGGGATGACGAGCCACGCCGCCATCGTCTCGCGCGAGCTCGGCGTCCCGGCGGTCGTCGGCGCGGGCGATGCCACAACGACGCTCGAGGACGGCCAGACGATAACACTCGACGGCGACAAGGGGACCATCCGCGAGGGCGAGACCCAGACCGACGAGGAGCGCGAACCCGTCGAGGAGGTGCGCCCGCAGGCCCCGGTGAAGCCGATGACCGCGACCGAGGTGAAGGTCAACGTCTCCATCCCGGAGGCCGCCGAACGCGCAGCCGCGACCGGTGCCGACGGCGTCGGCCTGCTCCGCATGGAGCACATGATCCTCTCGACGAACAAGACCCCCGAGCGCTACATCGAGGACCACGGCGAGGAGGCGTACATCGACGAGATAATCGACGGCGTCCAGCGCGTCGCCGAGGAGTTCTACCCGCGCCCGGTCCGGGTGCGCACGCTCGACGCGCCGACCGACGAGTTCCGACAGCTCGACGGCGGCGAGGACGAGCCCGAGGAGCACAACCCGATGCTCGGCTACCGCGGCGTCCGCCGGAGCCTCGACCGGCCGGAGCTGTTCAAGCACGAACTGGAGGCGTTCCGTCGCCTGTTCTCGATGGGGTACGACAACGTCGAGATCATGATCCCGCTCGTCAACGACGCCGAGGACGTACTCCAGGTCCGCTCGCTGATGGAGGAGGCGGGCGTCGACCCGACGAAGCGCCGGTGGGGCGTGATGGTCGAGACGCCGGCGGCCGCACTCTCCGTGGGCGAGATGGCCGAGGCGGGCATCGACTTCGCCTCCTTCGGGACGAACGACCTCACGCAGTACACCCTCGCGGTGGACCGGAACAACGAGAACGTCGCCGACCGGTTCGACGAGCTCCACCCGGCCATCCTCGAACTCATCAGCCAGACCATCGAGACCTGCCGCGAGCACGACGTGGCGACGAGCATCTGCGGGCAGGCCGGCTCCAAGCCCCAGATGGTCCAGCACCTCGTCAACACCGGCATCTCCAGCATCTCGGCGAACATCGACGCCGTCCGTGATGTGCAACACGAGGTCAAGCGCACCGAGCAGAAGCTCATCCTCGACTCCGTCCGCTAGAGCGAGGGGCCGAACAGCGCGAGCAGGACGACGGCGGCGGTCAGGGCGCTCGCGGTGACCACCACCGACCGGGGCGCATCCGCCCCGTCGCCGACCGTCTCCGCGACGACGATTCTGAACACCTTCCCGCCGTCGAGCGGCCAGATCGGCAGCGCGTTGAACAGTGCGAGGTTCGCGTTCAGGAAGCCCACCCAGAACAGCGTGTTGCCGACGACACCGAGCGTCGCCACGTCGGCGGCCGTCGGCGGCGCGGCGGGTGTGTACAGCCAGCCGAAGTAGACGAGGTAGGCGTCGACGATGGTGTCGGGGCCGACGACGACGAATCCGAGCAGCACGAGCAGTGTGACGGCGACGTTGTTGGCGACACCGGCGGCGAACAGCCGGAGCCTGGCACGAGCTGGTGCGTCCTCGACCGCCGCCGTCGGCTTGACGTACGCCGCGAGGGGCAGCACCCCGAACAGCAGCGCGACGCCCATCTCGTCGATGGGGAGGTCGTCGACGCGGAGCGATATCGCGTGGCCGCCCTCGTGGACGAGCGTGGCGACGAGCAGACCGAGGACGACGTAGCCCGCTGCCGCGAGCGGCATGAACTCGTTAACGCCGGGGATGGCGACCATGTTGTTCGGGTCGTTCGCGGCGGTGGACTCCACGTCGGTCGTCAGCGCAACGACGGCGACCCAGCCGACCGCGCCGACCGCGCCGAGGCCGCAGGCGACGAGCACGCCGACGCCGAGGTCGTGCCACCGCCGCCACGGCCCCCGTTCGGCGACCCGGTCGACGAGCGGTTCACCGCGCGTCGTGAACGCGTACAGCGTGAGGAACCCGACTTTCAGTGACTCCGGCAGTCGCTCGTTGCAGGCTGCCTCGACGGCCTCGAAGCGGCGCAGGACGCTGTCGAATGGACTCATCGTCTCAGTCCGAGTTCCGGGTTGCTATCATTGAATCTATCGGACGACCGGTGCGGCCGCCGGAAATCGCCCGGGAACGCAACCCCTAAATTCCACAACCCGAAGATAGAGGCATGCGCGGCCAGCCACAGGAGTTCGACCGGGTTCTCTCCTCGATGTGCACGGAGCCACACCCGGTCGCGCGCGAGGCCGCAGAACGCTTCCTCGCGACGAACCCCGGCGACCCCGCGACGTACCAGTCCGTCGCCGAACTGGAGGACGAGGCCATCGCCGGGCTCGGCGAGATCGTCGGCCTCGACGACCCCGCGGGCTACATCGCGAGCGGCGGCACCGAGGCGAACATCCAGGCGGTGCGCATCGCCAGGAACCGCGCGGTGTCGAGCACCCCGAACGTGGTCGTCCCGGAGAGCGCGCACTTCTCCTTCCAGAAGGCTGCGGACGTGCTCTCGGTGGAGCTCCGGGTCGCCCCGCTCACGGACGACTGGACCGCCGACGTGGGTGCTATGCGTCGGTTCTGCGACGAGGACACCGCACTCGTCGTCGGGGTGGCCGGGACGACGGAGTACGGCCGGGTCGACCCCATCCCCGAGCTCGCCGACCTCGCGAACGACGTCGGCGCGCTGTGCCACGTCGACGCGGCCTGGGGCGGGTTCATCCTCCCGTTCACCGACCACGAGTGGCACTTCGGCCACGCGGACGTCGACACGATGACCATCGACCCGCACAAGATGGGCGCGGCGGCCATCCCGGCGGGCGGGCTGGTCGCCCGCGACGGCGAGCTGTTCGACGCACTCGCCGTCGACACGCCGTACCTCGAGTCCGCGAAACAGGCGACGCTCACGGGCACCCGCTCCGGCGCGGGTGTCGCGAGCGCGGCGGCGGTGATGGCGGAGTGCTGGCCCGACGGCTACCGCGAGCAGTACGAGCGCGCACAGGGCAACGCCGAGTGGGTCGCCGACGCCCTCGCGGAGCGCGGGTTCGACGTGGTCGAGCCGGAGCTCCCGCTGGTCGCCGTCCCGGTGTCGGAGGAGCTGTTCGCGTCGCTCCGCGAGGCGGGCTGGCGGGTCTCCCGCACCGCGGACGGCAAGCTCCGCGTCGTCTGCATGCCCCACGTCACCCGCGAGATACTCGATTCGTTCGTCGCGGACGTCGACCGGCTGCAGGCCACTGCGAACATCAACACTTAGGTTCGCGGACGGCCCAGGCGCTGGTAGTGACCCCCGTCTCGACCCCGTCGCTCGCCCTCCTCGACGTGCTCGTGTCGGTCGACCTCTGGCTCCCGTTCTCGTCGGTCCTCCCCGAGTTCGCCGGGCTCGCTGACGCGGTCCGGAACGCGTCGGGTGTCATCGGGCTCGCAATCATCGCCGTCTACTCCTTCCTCATCGCGTTCGTGCTCCCGCTCCCGAGCGAGGTCGTCCTCGCACCCGTCCAGACCGGGACGCTCGCGCTCGGGCTGCCGACCTCGCTGGAGTACGCCGTCGTCATCGTCGTCAGCGGCCTCGGAAAGGCCGCCGGCAGCGTGTTCGCGTTCCACATCGGCCAGGAGGCGAAGGAGGCCGGGCCAATCGTCCGGTTCCTCCGTCGCTCACGGTTCAACATCGTCGAGTGGTCCGAGAAGACGTCCGTCGAACTCGCCCGGAAGTACGGCTACGTCGGGCTGGCGATGGCGCTTTCGGTGCCGTTCTTCCCGGACACCATCTCCATCTACGCCTTCGCGGTGCTCGAACGTGACTACAAGAAGTTCGCGCTGGCGACGTTCGCCGGTAGCGTCGGCCGCCTGCTCGTGACGATGGGCGTGTTCGGCGTCGCGTTCGTGTTCCTCTAGAGCGCGAGGCCGACGCCCCAGCCGACCGCGACCGCGAGCAGACAGGCCGCGAGCGTCCCGACGCCGTTGAGCGCCGCCGCCAGCCAGCGTCCGCGTTCGAGCCGGTCCACCGTCGCGACGCCGAACGACGAGAACGTGGTGAACGCGCCGCAGGCCCCCGTCCCGACGAGCAGAGCGATGTCGCCGCCCGGAGCGCTGGCGGTGAGGGCGGCGAGGACGAAGCTCCCGACGACGTTCACCACGAACGTGCCGCGTGGCACCGCCTCCTGGCGTCGCGTGAGGGCGACCGAGACGAGCTGGCGACCGACCGCGCCGACCGCGCCGCCGACGCCGACGAGCAGCGGTGCCGGGAGGGTCACGCAGACGCCCTCCGTGACTCGACCCGGCCCGCCGCCAGCCGGCCGACGCCGACACCCGCGAACCCGAACGCGTACGTCGCGACGACGTAGCCGACGGCGACGGTCGGGACGCTGGTCGCGGTCCCGACGACGAAGGTGCTGTACGTGGTGAACGAGGAGAGGAAGCCGGTGCCGACGGCGAGGCGGACCCGGCGCGGGACCCGGTCGCGGTCGAGCGAGACGAGGAAGCCGAGCAGCACACAGCCGGCCACGTTGGCGACGAGGGTGCCGGCGAGCCCGGTCGGAAGACCCGCGAGCGCGACGTCGACGCCCCACCGGGCGTTTGCCCCGGCGAACCCGCCAGTCGCTACGAGGGCGAGCGTGCGTGCGTGAGCCCCGTCGCTCATCGAGACGGAGTGTCGAGGCACGGCCTAAAAGTCCGCCGACTTCCGGCGAGCGCGGTCGCTCGGGGTGACTGTCGAACAACGACCCCCGTTCAACACACCCGCGGCTCGGTCAGAAGACGTACTCGTCTTCGTGGCCCATCATCCCGTCGTCCTCGTAGCCGCCGCCACCACCGGGCTCGTCGTCGTCGATCGGCCCACTGGTCTTGTAGGCCTTGATCCCGGTCGAGATGAGATCCTCGATGGCCTCCTCGCGGTTCACGAACTCCCCGCGCTCTACCATCTGTGTGATCTGCATCTCGAGGTGTTCGGGGATGTTGATTTCGACCTTTGGCATCAGTGGTAGGGGCTTCGGTGATGTGGTATTTAAGCCTGACGGGGACGACGAATCCGGTGCACGACCGGTCGTTTCGAGGGTGGGTGACGGGACAGCTGTCGGGCGGTTCCGCCGCCGTGTCGGTGCCGCCGGGTCGTCGCCGAGGCCGTTCCGTCACCCCTACGGTTTCGCGCCACCGAGGGAGTGGTATGAGCGTCACCGACGTCACGGACCTCTACGAGGAGTTCGGCGAGGACCGCCTCCCACCGGGTCAGCGCGAGACCTCGAAGTTCCCCGTGCTCTCGAAGGGGAACACCCCGAAGTTCGACCCCGACACGTGGGAGTTCCGCGTCACCGGCGCGGTCGAGAACGAGCTCACCTTCGACTACGACGAGTTCCGCGCCCTCCCGAGCGAGACACAGCGCCAGGACTTCCACTGCGTCACCGGCTGGTCGAAGTTCGACTGCGAGTTCACCGGCGTCCCCTTCACCGAACTCGCCGAGCGCGCCGGCGTCCACGACGACGCCACCCACGTCATGTTCTCCGCGCTGGACGACTACACGACGAACCTGCCGCTTTCGGAGTGCATGCGCGACGAGGTGCTGTTCACCTGGCAGTTCGACGGCGGGGACCTCCCGCCGGACCACGGCGGCCCCCTCCGGGTCGTCACGCCCCACAAGTACGCCTACAAGGGCGCGAAGTGGGTCTGCGGCGTCGAGTTCCTCACCGAACCCGAGCGCGGCTACTGGGAGCGTCGGGGCTACTCGAACACCGCGAACCCCTGGAACGAGGAGCGGTACAGCTAGCTGCGTTGCAATGAACACCCTTTATACGACCGACCCCTGAGATGGGGGCAATGGAACGAGTGGGTAGCGAGCCGAGCGTCCCACCGGCGACGCGCGAGGACGCGACACTCGTGAGTCGGAGCCGTCCCATCCCGGACGTCTCCTTTCGGGCGTTCCTCGCGGCCCGCGACCCGCCGCGCCTCCAGTGGGCCAGCCACGAGGGGCTGGAGCTGGCCGGCGCGGGCGTCGCCGCCCGGCTCACGGCGAGCGGGTCCGACCGGTTCGAGTCGGTCCGGAGCGCCGCCGAGGGGCTGTTCGCCGACGCCGACTGCACCAACTCGGACGCGCCACGTCCCAGACTCGTCGGAGGGTTCGCGTTCCTCGACGACCACGAGCCCGACCCGCCGTGGACCGGCTTCCCCGCCGCGGAGTTCGTCCTCCCCGAGGTCCAGTTGACGCGGACCGACGACGGGACGTGGCTGACCGTGAACCGCTACGAGCCGGGTGCGGACCCGGACGACGTCGCGAGCGACCTCGACCGCGCGGTCGAGGCCGTCGCCGACCTGCCGAAGATGCGCCCCGCGGGGAGTCAGCCGGGCGTGACGGAGGTGCGCCGCCCGACCCCCAAGGAGGACTGGACCGCACAGGTCGCCGACGCCGTCGAGCGAATCGAGGCCGGCGACCTGCAGAAGGTTGTGCTCGCATGCGCGCTGGAGGTGGACCTCGCGGGCGAGGTCGACCTCCCGGACGTGCTCGAACGGCTGCGACGGACCTACCCGAACTGCTATCGCTTCCTCTTCCAGCCGACCGAGGAGGCGGGCTTCCTGGGCGCACCGCCGGAGCGCCTGGTCAAGCGCACCGGCCGACGGATGGAGACCGAGGCGCTGGCGGGGTCGGTCGGTCGCGGGGGCACGCCGGAGGCCGACGCCGACCTCGCCGCCGACCTCGTCGAGTCGGAGAAGATTCAGCACGAGCAGCGCCTCGTCGTCGACGCCATCTGCGAGCAGCTCGCGCCACTCGGCGAGGTCTCCGAGGGCGAGCAGACGGTGCGGAAGCTGGCGAACATCCAGCACCTGCGGACGCCCATCACGGCCGACCTCGACCGCGAGACGCACGTGCTCGACATCGTCGGCTCGCTGCACCCGACCCCAGCCGTGGGCGGGCTCCCGCCCGACGTGGCGGCGGAGACCATCCGCGACGTCGAGACGTTCGAGCGCGGCTGGTACGCCGCCCCCATCGGCTGGTTCGACGCGGACGGCGACGGGGAGTTCCTCGTCGGCATCCGCTCCGGGCTGGCTGGCGGTCGCAGCGCCACGCTGTTCGCCGGCAACGGTATCGTCGCGGACTCCGACCCGCAGGAGGAGTGGGACGAGGTCCAGCTGAAGTACCGACCGCTCCTCGACGAACTCGAGTGACCAGGCCGTGTCTGAGTACCCGAACCGGAACGTCCTCTGGGCCGAGACGCTCGTCGACGAGCTCGCCGCCGGCGGGCTCACCACGGCGTGCATCGCGCCCGGGAGCCGCTCGACCCCCCTCACCGTCGCCTTCGACGCCCACGACGACGTGGAGACGTTCTCCCATCTCGACGAGCGCTCGGCCGCCTTCTTCGCGCTCGGCCGTGGCCGCCGGACGGGCGAACCGACCGCGCTCGTCTGTACCTCCGGCACTGCGGCGGCGAACTTCCATCCCGCCGTCATCGAGGCGAACCAGGCGCGCGTGCCGCTGCTCGCGCTGACCGCCGACCGCCCACCGGAGCTGCGAGATTCCGGGGCGAACCAGACAGTCGACCAGGAGAAGCTCTACGGGAGTGCGGTGCGCTGGTACCGCGACCTGCCCGAGCCGGAGCCGACGCCACGGAAGCTCCGTCGCCTCCGCACGGACGCGGCCCGGGCGCTCGCCGAGGCGACGGGGAGCGACGCCGGACCGGTCCACCTGAACTGCCCGTTCCGCAAGCCGCTTGAGCCGACGCCGGTCGCCGGCGACGTGCCCGCGGACTGGCACGCGGGCGACGAGCAGGCGGCGGCCGGCCGGGGCGACGGACCCTACGTCCGTCGGCAGCAGGGCCGTCCCGCACTCGCCGACGCGGCGCTGGCGGACCTCGCGAGCGCAATCGAGGCGGCCGACACGGGCCTGATACTCGCGGGGCCCGCCGACCCGACGACGCTCGCGGACGACGACTGGCCCGCGGCCGTCGGGGAGCTCGCGGCCGCGACGAACTTCCCGGTGCTCGCGGACCCGCTCTCGGGGGTCCGCTTCGGCGAGCGCCCGGGGGACGCGACCGTGCTCGGCGGCTACGACGGCTACGTCCACGCGCTCGACCTCGACCTCGACCCCGACATCGTCCTCCGGTTCGGCGCGTCGGCGACCTCGAAGCCACTCCGGAGGGCACTCGCGGACACCGACGCGCGGCAGGTGCTCGTCGACCCGATGGGCGAGTGGCGCGACGCCGAGTTCGTCTGCTCGGACCTCGTCGTCGCCGACCCGACGGGGACGGCGCGCTCGCTGGCGGCGGCCGTGGCGGGGCCCGGAGATTCTCGGTTCGCCGACCGCCTGGCCGACGCCGAGGCCCGGTACTGGGCGCACGTCGAGGAGTTCCTCACCGACGAGACGCCGGAGGGGGCGGTCGCCCACCGCGTGCTCGCCGAGGCACCGGACCCGGCGACCGTCTTCGTCTCGAACTCGATGGCGGTGCGGGACGCCGACCGCTTCGGCGAACCGCGAGCGGCCGACCTCACGGTGCTGGCGAACCGGGGCGCGAGCGGCATCGACGGCGTGCTCTCGACGGCGTTCGGCGCCGGGAGTGCGACCGACGAGCAGCTCGTCCTCCTGACCGGCGATCTCGCGTACTACCACGACATGAACGGGCTGCTCGCGCTGGCGCGCTGTGGCGTCGACGCCACCATCGTCTGCGTGAACAACGACGGGGGCGGCATCTTCCACCTGCTCCCCATCGAGGCGTTCGACCCACCCTTCACCGACCAGTTCGTCACGCCCCACGGGCTGGACTTCGCGGCGACCGGCGAGCTGTACGACCTCTCCTTCCAGCGGGTCCCGGCCGACGAGTTCGGGGACGCCTACCGGGCGTCGCTCGCGATGGACGGCACGCAGGTCATCGAGGTGCCGTTCGACGCCGACGCCAGCCACCGGGCTCGCGAGCGGTTCGCGGACTCGGTCGCCGACCGGCTCTGACGCTCAGCCGACGACGTGCTTGAACGCCATCGCGTACCAGAACGGGACGACGCACGCGCCGACGAGGAACACGCTCATCGGCGCGAGCAGGTTCACGCCGACGAACGCGAGCACGAGCGGGAGCCCGACGCTCAGCGCGCCGAAGCCAACCACGGCGACGCGCGGAATCGTCAGCAGGTAGCCCAGCAGCAACAGCGTGCATCCGCCGATTATCACGTTGACGAACAGGTTCAGCTGTGGCGAGACGGTGACGTACGCCAGGAACGGGTACATCAGGAACGTCAGTGCGGCGAGCACCATCGACTGCTGGGAGAGGCTGACCCGCACCGGCTCCTGTTCGAGCTCCTCCTCGTCCCAGTCGTGGACGGAGAACCCGTCCCACTCGTCGTCCTCGTCGGCGGCGACGTGCTCGCCCTGGCCGCGCGTCGTCCGTCGGGCCGCGCCCTCGAACGACGAGGCCGCGTTCGCGCCGCCGTCGGTCGACGCGGAGGTGGTCCCCCCGCCGCTGCCCGTGCCCGACCCGCCGCCCGAGTTGTCGCCGACGTAGTAGCTCCGACTCGTCCGGTTCCCCTCGCTCGCGGCCTCGCGGTCCGAGCCGGGGTACTCCTGCCGGCGGTTCCGGTTCCCGTACCTGTCGCCGGCCCAGCTCCGCCGGTCGTCGTCAGTCGCCCGTTCCCGGCCCTGCTCCTCGTCGGTCCCGTCCTCGTCTCGCGGCCGTCCCCAGCCGGCCGCGTCGCCGAACATCCGCTGGTACGTGCCGTGGCCCAGCCGGTCGTAGCGGGCGCGCTCGTCCGGGTCCGAGAGCACCTCCTCCGCCTCGGCGACGCGCTGGAACTCGTCGGCCGCGTCCGCGCTGTCGTTCAGGTCCGGATGCGTCTCCTTGACCCGCTCGCGATAGGCCGCCGTTATCTCGTCCTGCGTGGCGTCGGTGCCGACGCCGAGGACGTCGTAGAACGTCTCCGTCATGCGGTCTTGGGGACCCGAAGTTGGTGCACGTTGGGTCGGCACGCCCAAAACAGTTCCTGCTGTCGGGGGTTCCGTGGGGGAGGAACGTGCCGGCCGCACGGTCCGACTCGGGTGGGTAGGGTCGTTGCGACCCTCGTCGGCGACGAAGCGGCCGATCGCCTGCTCTCGCGGTGGCTGAGCGACCCGGAGCGCTGCAGCGGTGAGCGAATCGGCTGGGGAGGGTCGCGGTGGGGGTGGGGTCGGTGGGACGTTCCGGTTCCGACTGTCGCCGGCGGTTTTCCCTCGACAGGGTCGCCCTCCGTCTCACAGGAACTGACCCCAGCTACCGCCGACTTCGATACGGACGACCACGGAAGCGAATCTATTTCCGGGGGCCGACCCCACCCCCGTGCATGGTTTCGGAACTGTTCGACCCCGCGCGGTGGGAGGCTATCGACCGCGACTATCGCGACATCACCTACCACCGGGCGACGGAGTCCGGCACGGTCCGCATCGCGTTCGACCGCCCGGACGTGCGAAACGCCTTCCGGCCCGGGACGGTGGACGAGCTGTACGACGCGCTGGACCACGCGAAGCGACAGACGGACGTTGGCTGTGTTCTCCTCACCGGGAACGGCCCGTCCTCGAAGGACGGCGGCTGGGCGTTCTGTTCGGGCGGGGACCAGACGGTGCGCGGCGGCGAGGGCTACGAGTACCGCGACGAGGACGCCGACCGGGAGAGCGCGGCGACGGGTGGCCGCCTGCACATTCTGGAGGTGCAGCGCCTCATCCGGCACATCCCGAAGCCGGTGCTCTGCGTGGTGCCGGGCTGGGCCGTCGGCGGCGGGCACTCCCTGCACGTGGTCTGTGACATGACCATCGCGAGCGAGGAGCACGGGCGGTTCAAGCAGACGGACCCGGACGTGGCGAGCTTCGACGGCGGCTTCGGCTCCGCCTACCTCGCCAAGCAGGTGGGCCAGAAGAAGGCCCGCGAGATCTTCTTCCTCGGGAAGACCTACGACGCACAGGAAGCGGCCGACATGGGCATGGTGAACGAGGTGGTGCCCCACGACGAACTGGAGGAGGTCGCCCTGGAATGGGCCGAGGAGATGAACTCGAAGTCACCCACCGCGATGCGGATGCTCAAGTACGCGTTCAACATGACCGACGACGGCATGGTCGGCCAGCAGACGTTCGCGGGCGAGGCGACCCGGCTGGCGTACATGACCGACGAGGCCCAGGAGGGCCGCGACGCGTTCGTCGAGAAGCGCGACCCCGACTTCTCGGAGTTCGACTGGCACTACTGAACGTCGAACTCCGCGAACGCGCGTCCGGGCGGCCGTGGCTTCGCGTTCAGCTCCCACTCGACGTCGTAGCGGCCGGTGAACGCGCAGTGGTGGTGGGCGTTGTGCTCGACGGTGGCACCCGCGTCCTCGGCCCGCGCCGCGACCGCCTCGAACGTCGCGGGGGAGACCGATAGCGCGACGTGGTCCACCCGGCCGGTCCCATCGTCCGGCGCGGCGTCGGGTTCCGCCACGGCGAGGAAGAACCCGTCGCGCCCGAGGAACGACATCGAGGGGTCGATACCCGCCGCGATGGCCTCGGGCCAGGTCAGGTGGTCCGGGACGGTGCCCGGCTCGCCGTCGCGGTACCCCTCTCGGAAGCGTCTCTCGAGGTCGAACAGCTCGCGGTAGTAGTCCTCGGCGACGGGGAGGTCGTCGACGAGCAGGACGAGATGGTGAAGGCCGTCGATTTCCATACGTCACCGTCGGACGGCCCGGACCGTAACGGTTGCTCCGTGGCGGGGCGAGAAGGGGGTGGCGACCGACTCAGCCCAGCAGCACCGGCAGCCCGATGGTGACGATGACGCCGACGAGCATCACGACCGCGCCGAAGGTGACCTGGTTCATCTCGAAGTCCTGCATCGGCGAGGTGACGCGGCCCGCGTGCGCCTCGTCGCTGTGGTCGGTGCCGTGGCCGTGGTCGTCGTGTCCGGCCTCGTCGTGCTCCGCGTCGACGCTGTCGGTGTCCTCGCTCATGCGAGGGGATTGTACGAGGTCCTACCTGAAACTATCGAACCTCCCGAACCGGTCACGGCGCGGGCCGGCACCACGAGCACGACCGATGTCGCCGTCGAAACCGTCAAACCCGCCACGCACGAACCCGGAGGTAGGAAATGGGACTCACGAAGCGCATCATCCCCTGCATCGACGTGGATCTGGACGAGGACGGCAACGCGGCGGTGTACACGGGCGTCAACTTCGAGGACCTCGCGTACACGGGCGACCCGGTCGAGATGGCTCGCCGGTACAACGAGTCGGGCGCGGACGAGTTCGTCTTCCTCGACATCACGGCCTCTGCGGAGGGCCGCGAGACGATGCTCGACACGGTGAGCGCGGTCGCCGACGAGGTGTTCATCCCGCTGACCGTGGGCGGCGGCATCCGCACCACTGACGACATCAAGGAGACGCTGCGGGCGGGCGCGGACAAGGTGTCCATCAACTCCGGCGCGCTGGCGAACCCCGAGCTGGTGAACGCCGGGGCGCGCTCGTTCGGCAACCAGTGCATCGTCATCAGCGTGGACGCCCGGCGGCGCTACGACGAGCAGGGCGAGCACTACGCGCAGGTCGACGGCGAGTCGTGCTGGTTCGAGTGCACCGTCAAGGGTGGCCGCGAGGGCACCGGCCGCGACGTGGTCGAGTGGGCGCAGGAGGCCGCAGAACGGGGAGCCGGCGAGCTGTTCGTCAACTCCATCGACGCCGACGGGACGAAGGACGGCTACGACATCCCGCTGACGAAGGCCGTCTGTGACACCGTCGACACGCCCGTCATCGCCTCCTCGGGCTGTGGCGGCCCCGAGGACATGGAGGAGGTGTTCACCGACGCCGGGGCGGACGCCGCGCTCGCCGCCTCCATCTTCCACTTCGACGAGTACTCCATCGCGGAGACCAAGGCGTACCTGGACGAGCACGGCGTCCCGGTGCGGCGCTGACCCGTCCCGCGAACACCCCCCGTACCGACCGGTGACTACCTTCATCCACGCCCTGGCGTATGGATACATGTCGACGAACTGTGACCCGCTGGGGGTCGGTCCCCGGCCTCGCCGTTGCGGCCGACACCGTCGCGGCCCGACCCGTCACCGGAGGCGCGACCACCCTCACCACCGGCTACGGCGGCGTCCTCCCCGGCGGCCGTCTTGCGAGCGTCCGCGCTGGGCTGGAGGTGCATCTCAGTGTCGTCCTCGGCGGCCTCGTCGTCTACGCGCTGGTCAAGCGCAGCGAGGTCTGATTCCGCTTCGCCCACCGGCAGTTACTTTCCCCCGCGACCGAACGTACTGGTAGATGGCGTGGGAGTGCGACGAGTGTGGGACACGGTCGACCTCACCCCCCTGTGACGAGTGCGGGAGCGAGCACGGCGAGTACACCGGCTTCGTCTGGGTGTGCCCGGAGTGCGGCCGCCAGTCCACGAAGAACAACCCGCCCTGTCCCCGCTGTGGCGGGATGGACCTCGAACAGCGCAGGCCGGACTACAGCGACATCGATGCCGAGACGGCGGTGCCGGGCTACGCACAGCTCGCGAAGCCGCTGGTCCCGCTCTTCCTCGTCGTCGCGGTCGTGGTCGCCCTGTTCGCGACGGGCGTCGTCCCGCTCCCCGAGGACCTCGACGTGGCGCTGAACGGCCCGCGCGTCGTCGACGCCCCCGGCTCGGCCGACCAGGCGGGCGGGCTGAACCTCTCCGACGTGGAGTCTGGGATTCTGGACCGCGTCGACGACTACCGGGCAGAGCGTGGCGGCGACGCCCTCTCGCGTGACGACACCCTCGCCGACATGGTGACGTTCGCGAACCAGCGTCAGGTCGCCACCAGCTACGACGGCGGCTCCGTGCGAGGCGGGCTCCGTGACTTCTCGCCGGACTGCCAGCCCGCGATCTACCTGCTGGGCTCGACCGACAGTGAGGGCGCGACCGTCGACGACTTCGAGAGAGAGTCGGCTGCAGCCCAGGCGCTGTTCGACGTCCTCGTCTCGAACACCGAGGGCTCGGCGACGCTCGCGGACGCGACCGACGCCCACGCGACCGACATCCACGTCGCCCCGGACGGGCGAATCTACGCCGCGTACGCTGTCTGCTAGTGGCGAGCGGCGAGAACGGAACAGCGGCTCGCGAGAACTACGCCGCCTGCTCGAACGCGCTACGGAACGCGTCGGTCTTCTCCTGTACGCGCTGGGCCGCCGTCTTGAGCGCGTCGATGGGGTCGACGCCGTCCTCGGTCTTGACCGTGAGGATCGGCTCTGTCTGTCCACCCGACTGCTCGGGGTTCACGTCGTAGGTCGCGGCGGCGACGCCCTCCGTCTCCAGCAGCGCGCCCTTGAGGACGTTCATGAACGTGTGGTCCTCGCCTGCGATCTCGACGCGGAGTTCCTGTTCGAGGTTCTCCGTGACGGTGAGTTCCATGTGCCTTCGTGGTCGTCCGGCGCGTTTACAGGTTTCGGAATGGTTCGTTTGACGGCCGCTACTCGTTACTGTACGTGGCCGAGTCGAACAGTTATGTCGACGGCGAGGTCGGTTTCTGAGGGTTCGGTCCATCCGAGTGATGTGTTGTCCACAATGAGGTAGTATCGCTCCCGATCCCCGAGCTTCACTGTCTCTTCGACAGTTCTAACGAATCGGTGGGTCGTCTGGCTATCGAAGTTACCACCCGATTCGTATGCCTGGAACGCTGCCTCCGAAAAAAGGAACACGTCCACCTGGCCGAACGGTGATGAAACCTCGTACTCCAGATCGTGCTGTACGCCCGGTTCGAGTTCGAACCCTGCGAAGTAGCCCGCTGGTAGTGTGAACGACGCAGTACTCTCCTCGTCGCGTAGCGCCTGCGCGATCCGTTGTCTCCTGACTGCTCGTCTCGCGATTTCAATCCCTTCATCGATACTGGAGTCCGCGGAAGCGGCTTCGTCTCCGCCACCAGCAGCCTCGTCTGCTCCTTTGGAGGCAGCGAGGTACTCGTCAGTCCCTCTCGCGAGCAGTCGAGCGGCTTCGTCTGTCCCGGACGCCAGGGCAACAAAGGAGCCGCCAATGAGATAGAGAACCCCACGTCGTTTACTGGCCATCACCTACGACAACACGAGGCGCTACTGTAAGACTTTCTACCGTTACCACGTCCCGTGGAACGTGTCGAACTCCAGGGCGTCCAGCGGTTCCTCGCCGATGGCGATGCGGTACTCCTGGGGCGTGAGCATCGGCTTGTGGAACTGCGGGCCGTCGTCGGTCGTGATGCGCGGGCAGCCGGTGTTGACGAAGGCGTCCATGTCGAAGTTCCGGAGGCGGTCCGGGGTGACCTCGTCCATGGTGATGAGGTAGGCGTTGTCGTTGTTGTCGACGATCTCCTCGGCCTGGTCCCAGCGACCCTGGCCGATCTTGGTACAGAAGATGACGCCGAACTTCTCGGCGTCCATCGCCTTGTGGACGGAGGCGTAGCGCTGCTTCATGAACTTCTCCGTGTCGGCGACGGTGAGGACGTTGTTGACGGGGTCGGCGATGACGACCTTCTTGTCGGGGTGCTCCATCGCGAGCCCGAGCGGGTGGAACTTGCCGCCGCCGACGTAGAGGATCTGGTCGGCGTCGATGTCCGCGGAGGCGTAGTTGCAACCGAGCACCTGCCCCTCGTGGGTGAGGCGGTCGTCGCCCTTGCGCGTATGGACGGTGTAGCCGGCGTCCTCGAGGTGCTCGCGCATCTCCTCGAAGCGGTTCATGTGCTGGGCGGTGGTCACGAGGCCGACGTCCTCGCCCTCTAGCTCCTCGTCGATGGCGCGGTCGACGCTCGGGAGGACCTCGACGTTGGAGAACAGCGGGACGTAGATGATCTTGTCCGACTCCTTCATCGGGGAGTGCCCGAAGTGGACGAACACGTCGGTCCGGCGCATCAGGTAGGTGTCGAGGTCACAGGCGCCGTAGCAGGGCTGCCCGGAGATGCAGACGGTGACGTCCTCCGGAAGGATCTCACGGAGGTCGTCGGCGACCCGTGGCCCCCGTCGTTTCAGGCCCTCTGGGAACTGGAGGCCGACCTTGTCTGCATCGCGCTCCTCGACCGCGTCGACGATGCGGTCGAGTTCGTAGTCCCACTCGCGGTCGTGCTTGAGGGACATTCCGGTGTTCCGGAGGTCGCCCTCGGAGTACGATTCCTGGCTCATTGGGCCGGATTAGCCGGCACGGACGGTTAACTTCGACGGTTCTGGATTGCGGCGAGAACCGGCGGGAAGCGGTCAGACGGCGTCGACGAGCCGGAACGCGGCCTCGAAGTCCGTCGAGTCGAACGAGCCCTGGAGCTGGCGCGCCTCGTCGCGGAGCCGCCTGAGCCGACCGGGGTCCGTGCCCGCGGCCCGCCGCGCTGCGGCGACGAATGCGTCGAGTTGCTCGAAGTAGGCAGCACGCGTCGCGAGGTGCTCTACCGTCGCGCGGAGGTCGTCCGGGGCGACCGGCGCCTCGAGATGGGCGTCGTGCGGGCCCGTCGGAGGGTGCTCCCGGCCGAGCGAGACGAGCGCACAGCCCGGCGCGCGCTCGGTGAGCGTCTGGAGCAGCGTCCGCTGGGCCCAGTTCCCGACTGGACCGGCGACGGCCGCGACGGACG
The DNA here is from genome assembly GCF_900103505.1 of Haloarchaeobius iranensis. GTDB lineage: Archaea > Halobacteriota > Halobacteria > Halobacteriales > Natrialbaceae > Haloarchaeobius > Haloarchaeobius iranensis. The sequence goes on along the minus strand of NZ_FNIA01000002.1, from coordinate 148,948 downwards.
CCCGTTTCGCGGTCGCCAGTACCTCGTCGGGCACGCCCGTCGCGACGACGTCGTACTGGCTGTTCTCGAGCGCCGACCGATACCGCTCACGGGTCAGTTCCTCCTCGGCGACGACGAGTACCGTCGGGGTCCGGCGTGACATCGTAGCTTTCACTCGGGTCCGAAAACACATCAACCACTCAGTCCGTTCAACGTCCGTTCAGACCGTTCAAATTGCGGTTACGGGGTTTGAGACACGGAATCCTGCGAGAACGTCGGTGCTCCGGCAGGTTGAAACACGTCCGTTCCCAAGCGACGGGCATGAGCGTCGAGACAAGCGGTGAGAGCACCGAGGAGACGGCTTCCGTCGAGCAGCGAGCCCGCGAGCTCGGTCGCGCGCTGCGTGACCTGCCGGAGTACGAGCGGTTCGACGAGGCACAGGCGGCCGTGGAGGGCAGCGAGGAGGCCCAGGCGAAGATCGAGGAGTTCGAGCAGGTGCGGCAGGAGTTCATGCTCGCGCGCCAGACCGGACAGGCCTCCCAGGAGGACCTCGAAGAGCTCCAGGAGACCCAGGAGGAGCTCCACGACATCCCCGTCATGGCGGAGTACCTCGAGGCCCAGAACGAGCTCGACGCCCGTCTGGAGCGTGTCAACAGCACCATCTCGTCCGAGCTCGGCCTCGACTTCGCCGAGGAGGCGAGTGGCTGCTGTAACGACTGAACTGGCGTTCTTCTCCCGGCGTCGCGGTCTCGTGTGAGCGAGGACTGTGACGGCCCCCAACAGCAGCGTTACACGAAGAGACACGCTTTTGGTGGCAGCGGAACCCGGTTTCGGTATGTTCGTCCTCGTCAACCTGAAGGCGTACCCGTGTGACCCCGTGGCGGTCGCGACCGCGGCGGCGAACGCGGCCGACGACAGCGGCGTCCGTATCGCCGTCGCACCGCAGGCGGCCCACCTCGAAGCGGTCTCGGAGACCGGCGTCGAGACCTGGAGCCAGCACGTCGACCCCGTCGAGCCCGGGAGCCAGACCGGCCACACGCTCGCCGAGACCGTCGCGGACGCAGGCGCGGCGGGCACCCTCGTCAATCACTCCGAGTACCGCGTGAAGCTCGCCGACCTCGACGGCTCCGTCCGCGCGGCCGAGCGCGCCGGGCTGGAGACGGTCGTCTGTGCCAACAACCCGGCGCAGGTCGGCGCGGCCGCGGCGCTGGGTCCCGACGCCGTCGCGGTAGAGCCGCCGGAGCTCATCGGCACCGGGACACCCGTCAGCCAGGCCGACCCGGACATCGTCGAGGACGCCGTCGCGGCCGCGGCGGCGGTCGACCCCGCCGTCGACGTGTTCTGCGGTGCGGGCATCTCGACCGGCGAGGACCTCGTGGCGGCGTCCGACCTCGGCGCGACCGGCGTCCTGCTCGCTTCGGGTGTCGCGAAGGCCGACGACCCACGAGCCGCGCTCGACGACCTCGTCGCGCCGCTCTGAACCCGGAACCGGGCTTCCCTTCGTTACGTTATTCATGGAAATAATTAAGTCAGTAGGTGATGGAATAAAACTCGATGGGTGCGAGAGAACGAGTAACGAAGCTCGCGTCGCTGAACGTCGACTCGGCGGCCCGAGCGGTCGCCGAAGCGGGCGGTATCGGACGCAGACACGAACCGGCACTGTCGCCGGGAACCTGCCGGAACTGCGGGGACGATGGGGCCCGCGAGCGAGCCGTCGTCACGGGCGGTGACGGCGAGCGGAACGCCATCAGCCTCTGTGAGGGCTGTACGGCCGACCGGACAACCGGTGGCTCCCGGGCCGACTGCGACGGTCTCCCGGTGGACCGTGCGGCCGTGGTCGAGCGCGACGACGCCCGCTGCCGGGGCTGTGGGGTCCGGGAGGCGCTCGTCGTCGGTGACGTGTTGCACCTCCACGCCGTCGTCTCCACCGCAGCGAGCGGCCACCGACACGTCCACAACGTGGTCGCCCTCTGTCCCATCTGCCACGAACGCGTCCACGACAGTGGGTAAGCATTTAGTAGCCGACCGGCGAGGTTCCGGCATGGCCGAAGAGCAGGTGTTCGTCTCCCACGCACCGTCGGACCTCGACCTCGTCCAGGAGCTGTTCTCGACGGTCCAGAACCTGCACCTCGACATCCACATCGCGCTCGAGCAGATCGAACCCGGCCGGAACCGGCAGGACCTCGAGGGCAGACTCACCAACAGCGACCTGCTCGTCGTCGTTCTCACCGAGGCGAGCGCGACGAACCGCTGGGTGAACCAGGAGATCGGCTACGCGGTCGCGAAGGGAATCCCCATCCTCCCGCTGTCCGCCGACGGCGTCGAGCTCGGGGGCTATCTCCAGCGACACGAGGAGGTCTCGCTCGACCCCGACGAGATGGAGGTGACGGTGTTCAACCTCCTCGCCCGGCTCCGTTCGGAGCTCGCACCGCTGGGCACGCTGTCGACGCCGAACTGGTTCGTCCGTTTCCCCTGCAACTTCGAGAACTGCGGGACGACGGTCACCCTCGACGTCGAGGAGATCCAGAAGAAGCTCTGGCAGATGTTCGAACACAACCAGGCGCTGGTGGCGGGCTGCGAGGAGTGCGACGCGCAGTACTTCTTCAACCCGGCGACCCTCGGCTACGTGCGTCGGGAGGACCCGGTCTAGAACTCGTCCTGCAGCCGGTCGTAGGCGGCCTGCACGCGTTTGAACTCCGCACGCGAGCCGTCGGCCCGGTCGGGGTGGACTGCCTTGACCTGCGCGATGTAGGCGTCCCTGAGGTCGTCGGCGTCCTCGAAGCCGGCCGCACCGAGCACCTCGTAGGCTTCGGCACGGCGCATCCGGACGTCCTTGATGATTCCGTCGTCGCGGGCCTGTTCCATACAGTCCGGGCAGAACTTCTCGGTACGGTCGTCGACCGTCACGACGCGGTAGAGTTCGATGGAGTACCAGTCGTTGCACTGCTGGCAGAGGTTACGCTGGCGGCTCGCCTTCGAGGGCTCCTTGGACTCGAGCTCGGCCGCCGTCTCGGCTTCGGACTCCTCCTGCCTGCGGGGGTCCGTCTCGCCGTCGTTCGACGGCGCGTGTTCGGCACAGGAGTCACAGCAGAGGACGCTCGTTCCGTCCGAGAGGATTACCTCCTCGAGTTCGGAGACGAGGTACTCCTCGGTGCAGCCGTCGCACTCGCGTCGTCGCTGGTCGATGTCCGACCCGTTGTCGGTGACCGTCTCTGCGTACTCCCGGCATTCGGGGCAGCAGACGGCTCGTGACCCACCCGGCATCGTGACCGCGTGGAGGTTGTCGAGGGAGAACTCGCGGTCACAGCCTTCACAGGCGTGTCGTTCGACCACAGCCATCGAATGAGTCAAAGGGATTCATCCTATATTAGTGTTCAGCCTTCGTGGAAGGAAACAGGCCGACACGTGTCGGTGGAGCTCCTGCCTGCGGGACGAACTGACAGAGCGCACAGATGTGCCCGAGACGGAGCGCAGGGAATGGTGACCACCAGACAGGAGTCGGAGCGACTGCAGTAACTATTTCTTCCGGGCAGGAGAAGTCGGCAGTATGACAGCCACCGATTCACCCGACACGGGGGGCTCCGAGTTCGACTGGCTGAGCCTCGACGACGACGAGGAGATCGTCTGGTCGGGCAACCCCCACCCGATGAGTATCGTCCCAGCGCTCGTCTTCGGCGTGCCGCTCGTCATCCTGCTGGTGGGTATCTTCATCATCGTCGGCGCGTACCTCTGGCGCGAGAACACCGACTACGTCGTCACGACCGACGGCCTGTACACGAAGTCGGGCGTGTTCTCCCGGGATGTCCAGCGCGTCGACTTCGACAAGGTCCAGAACATCTCGTTCAGCCAGGGCGTCGTCGGGAACTACTTCGGCTACGGTAACGTCGACATCTCGACCGCGGGCGGCTCCGGCGTCGAGATGCAGTTCCAGTCCGTCGCCGACCCGAAGGCCGTCCAGGAGCGCATCAACCGGCTCATCAAGGAGAACCGCCGCGGGGGCGACCGTCGTGGCGAGGACGCACCCCCGAAGGAGGCCGTGCTCGACGAGATACTCGCCGAGCTGCGGACGATGCGCGAGACCTTCGAGCGCATCGAGGCTCGCGAGGGCCGGTCGGCTGACGGCGCCGGTCAGCCGCCGGACGGGACGCCCAGCGCCAGGGACGACGACGGTTCCGGCCCGCGCGGACGATGAGCCGGGACTGGCTCACGCTCGAGGACGGCGAGGAGGTGCTCTGGGCGGCCTCGCCACGCGTCCAGAGCGTCATCCCGGCGGTGTTCGTCGGCCTGGTCGTCGCCGTCGTCCCGGTCGGGCTCCAGCTGACCGCTGGTGACGCGTTCCCAGTGCCGGTGTGGCCGTTGGCTCTGCTCGGCGTCGTCCCACCGGTGCTCGCGTACGTCTGGATCCGCAACGTCGAGTTCGTCGTGACGAGTCGGCGGTGTTACCGCAAACAGGGGGTGCTCTCGCGGGACGTCCTCGCGGTCGGCTTCGAGAGCGTCCAGAACAGCTCCTACGAACAGGGGTTCTTCGGCAGGCTGTTCGGTCACGGTACCGTCTCGGTGGACACGGCCGGCGGACTGGGGACCGAGCTCGCGTTCTGGAACGTCGAGGACCCGCGGTCGGTGCAGAACCTCGTGCTCGACCAGCGGGCGGCCTTCGACGACGGCGACGACGAGCTTCCGGGCACCGTCGAGCAGTGGCAGGCGGTGCTCGCGGAGGTCCGACGGCTCAGACGAGCAGCAGAAGGCTACGAACAGTCGTCTCGGTGACCGGCAGGCCGGTCGAAACGGAACGACCCCACGGTCGATACCGTTGTGCTGGCTGCCCGAGGGACGACTGGGTGGTGTGATGGTGTCGGGCAGCCCGCAGCGTCGACCGTGCGGCGCCGACGGCACCGCCGTTGGGGACGATGAATGTTCCCGCCGTGAAGGGGAGGAACCGGCGGATCGACGGTCCGCCGCGTAACCTGTCCCGATGGCCGGAACGGTCGTGGTCCACGAAACGTCACGGTCCTCGGGCAAGCCCACTACGGACGGTCGCTACCTATGTATGACTCCGGTACCACCAGCAGATGGACGAGTTCGGGCCGTCGGTAACAGATCCCTGCCGACTCGAACGGCCCGTTCGGGCTACAGTACGGTGCCGTGCTTCTTGTCGGGGAGGTCCTTCTCGACGGTCTCGTAGAACCGGAACCGGTTCTCCAGCTCGGTGCGGAGCGACGACGGCGGGACGACGTCGTCGATGACGACCTCGCTCGCCATCCGGCGCACGTCGATGTCCTCGCGGTACTCCTCGCGGAGTTCCTGCTCGCGCTGGGCGCGCTCCTCGGGGTCGTCGATCTCGTTGAGCTTCCGCGCGTAGACCGCGTTGATGGCCGCCTCGGGCCCCATGATACCGATCTCGCCGGAGGGGAGCGCGATGGTCGACTCGGGGTCGTACGCGGGCCCGGACATGGCGTAGATGCCCGCGCCGTAGGCCTTCCGGACGACGACGCACTGCTTCGGCACCGTCGCCGAGGAGGTGGCGTAGATCATCTTCTTGCCCTTCTCCAGGATGGCGTCCTTCTCGACCCCCGAGCCGGCCATGAAGCCGGGCGTGTCAGCCAGGTACAGCAGCGGGATGTTGAACGCGTCGGACTTCCAGATGAACTCCGCGGCCTTCTCGGCGGCGTCGGGGAAGATGGCCCCGGCGCGCTGGGCGGGCTGGTTGGCGACGATGCCGACCGGCCGACCGTCGATGCGTGCGTAGGCGGTGAGTATCTCCTTGCCGTAGTCGGGTCTGAGCTCGAAGTAGCTCCCCTCGTCGACGATGCGCTGGATGACCCGCTCCATGTCGTAGCCCTTGTTCGGCTCCTGCGGGATGACCGAGTCGATGCCCTCGGGCGAACGGGCGGGGGGCTTCGGCTCCGTCCGCGGCGGGTCCTCGTCGCTGTTGTCGGGCAGGTAGGTGACGAGCTGGGAGACGAGCTCGCGGGCGTGCTCCTCGCTCTCGGCGACGAGGTCGGCGCTGCCGGACTCCTCGGCGTGCATCCGCGCGCCGCCGAGCTCCTGCATCGAGATATCTTCGCCGGTGACCATCTGGACCATCCTCGGCGAGGCGATGGCCATCGCGGACATCCCCTCGACCATCACGGTGAAGTCGGCGAAGACGGGCGTGTACGCCGCGCCGGCGATGCACGGACCGTACAGGACACAGACCTGCGGGACCCGCCCGGAGAGCATCGAGTGGTTGTAGTAGTACTTTCCGATGCCCTCGCGGTTGGCGAAGAACCCGGTCTGCTGGTCGATGCGGCCGCCCGAGGAGTCCATCAGGTAGAGGACGGGACGGCCGGTCTTCAGCGCGCGCTGTTGCATCCGCAGGAACTTCTCGACGCCCTTGGCGGCCATCGAGCCGCGCTTGACCGTGTAGTCGTTGGCCATGAAGTGGACGTCGCGGCCGTCGAACGTCGCCCCGCCCGTGATGAGCCCGTCGGCGGGGAGCTTGTCGTCGGCGTCGAACTCCGCGAACTTGCCGTCCTCGAACAGGAAGGCGTTCTCGCCGTCATCGTCGTCGTCGTCGCCAGACTGCGTCTGGCTGCCTGGCGAGCTGCGCTCGGCATCGAACCAGAGGTCGAGGCGGTCGCGGACGAACAGCTTGTTCTCCTCGTGGAGCGTGTCCTTGTACTTCGCGGGCCCACCCTCCATGATCTCCTCGATCTGTTCGAGTAGCAGTTCCTCGCGCTCGGTCGGGCCGAGGTCGGCGTACTCCTCCGGAACGTCGGACTGGTCCCTCTCGCCCTCCGGAGCGTCGTGCGTGGCCGCCGGTTCGTCGTCCTGTCCGACGTACACCTCGACGTCGTCCCCGACGTGTTCGGCGAGTGCGGCCGCGATTGCCGACGCCTCCTCGGCCGACGCGCCCTCGCTGATGCGCACCTTCATGTCAGGTCGTGCGCGGGGTTTCGTGAGAAAGGTTTCCCTTTGGGTTCCCGCGACGATTGCCGAGGTGGGCCGTGGCAGGACGTGGAGGAGGCCGACGCTGGTCGCGGACCGGCGGTCACGTCGCGACGGCGTCGCTGTTGCGGACCGCGCTGTACAGCCGCCTGGCCGCGTTGACGGTGCCGACGACGAGCCCGGTGATGGCGACGAAGATGGTCATCGTGAGGCCGACGCCGAAGACGACCCCGGCCAGTTCCTTGCCGTTGGGCCAGAGGAACGGGACCGTCGCGGTCATCGCGAGCAGGAACAGCTGGAGCGCCAGCCAGCGGCTGGTCCACTTGTATCGGCGCACCAGTTGGAAGAACGTCTCCGTCTCCAGCGTGAGCTCGATGCTCTCCTTCGTTTCCGTGCCGGCCTGTCCGTGGAAGCTCTGGGACATCGTTCACTCACGAATGGCCGGTTTCAGGGAAAAGGGAGTGGCGCCTGTTCTGGCTTCGTGAAGCTCGAGGGGGTCGATACCGACGAATAAGGGGGTGGAATTTCGCGCCCACGTCGACACGCCGAACTCACCCGTCGAATCCCTCGCATTACCCCGGTATCTCCGTCCGGACGGTCTGCGGGCTCGTCGTGGGCCACTCCGGTCGCGTTCTCACGCAGTGAAGCTGCCGGGGGAACGCACACGATTTTTGCGTCTGGGGCCGTTCGCTTCTCGCGTGTCCAACGAGTGGGACGCGGAGACCCTGTTCGACGTGTTCGAGCGCGCCGACGCCCGGCGCATCCTCGCGCTCACCTCCGTCGAGGAGCTGTCCGCACAGGCGCTCGCCGACCGATGTAACACCTCCGAGGCGACCATCTACCGCCGGCTCGACGTGCTGCAGGACCACGACCTCGTCGTGGAACACGACCGCGTCGACGAGGACGGCAACCACTTCAAGACCTACGCGACGAACCTCGATGAGGTGTGCTTCCAGCTGCGTGACGGTGGCTTCACCATCGACGTGACGTACCGGCGCGACCTCGTCGACGAGGGCCTGTGACGAACCGGGAGAAGATATACCACGGCTGGCCGACGACGGCCACACGTTACCATCCGGGGACCCCGCGAACTCCGACTCCGACGCATCGACGGGGCCCTGGGAGGGCGACGACGAACTCGCCGACGCTGGCTTCCGGCTGGACCGCGCACTGGAACCCGAGGCCCCGAGTCGTACCTGCCGCTGGCGAACGACGAGTGGAACGTCGAGAAGCGGCCACAGATACTCAGTGTGCGAGCGACGGCGGAACGAGCGGTGGCGGCGCGGAGTCGCCGAGGTCAGTCCAGCGCCGCTTCCAGCCGGTCGACGTACTCCTCGCTCCCGACGTGGACGGGGACGCGCTGGTGTAGCTCGGTGGGTTCGACAGACAGGAGCGACTGGCTCCCGTCGGAGGACGCGCCGCCGGCGGTCTCGATGACGTAGCCGATGGGGATGCCCTCGAACTGCAGGCGGAGCTTCCCGTTCGGCGCGGAGTCGAGCGCCGGGTACGCGAAGACGCCGCCGTAGGTGACGACCTGGTTCACGTCGGCGATCATCGCGCCGCCGTAGCGAAGCTTCAGCTCGTCCTCGACCTCGTCCACGTAGGCCGCGAAGTCGTCGGGCCAGTCGGGGACGCGGCCGCCGAAGCCGTAGACGACGGGGTCGTCGGGGATGGTCACGTCGCGCTCGATGACGCCGCGCTCGTCGCCGCTCAGCTCGTACTCGACGACGGTGTCGCCGCGGGCGACGAGCATCGTCGTGACCGGGCCGTACAGCACGTAGCCGGCGGCGACGAGGTCCTCGCCGCGGGCCGGCAGCTCGGCGTCGTACACGCCGAAGATGGTGCCCATCGCGTTGTTCGACTTGAGGTTCGAGGAGCCGTCGAGCGGGTCGACCGCGACCGCGACGCCCTCGCCGCAGTCGACGACCTCCGGGCGCTCCTCGCTGGCGTACTGTCCGACGCCGTCGATGCGCGAGAGGCGGTCCTCGAGCAGGCCGTCGGCCCACACGTCGGCCTCGACCTGCTCGTCGCCGCTCGGGTTCTCCTCGTCGACGGTGCCGCGTCGGCCGACGAGACCCGTGCGGATCTCCGGTGCGGTCTCGGCGATGACGTCGACGACCGCGTCGACGGTCGCGTCGTGGGCGCTCTCCTGCATCATCGGTCCAGCGCTTCCTCGGCGGAGGCACCCTCGTAGATGACCGCTTCGAGGGCGTCGAGGATCTCGGTGGGGTTCTCGCGCTGCCAGACGTTCCGGCCGACCGCGAGGCCCTTGCCGCCGGCCGCCATGCAGCCTTCGACCTGCTTGAGGAACGCGTAGTCGTCGGTCTTCGAGCCGCCGGACATGACGACCTTGACCTTCCCCGCAGCGTCGACCGCCCACTCCATGTTCTCCGGCGAGCCGGGGTACTTGACCTTCGCGATGTCCGCACCGAGCTCGAGCGCCTGCCGGGCCGCGTACGCGATGGTCTCCGGGTCGCGGTCGTTCTTCAGGCCCTGGCCGCGCGGGTAGGACCACATGACCATCGGGACGTCGTGCTTCCGGGCGTTCTCCTGGGCCTTCCGGAACTCCTCGGCCATCTCTATCTCGTTGTTGGAGCCGCCGTAGAGGGTGAACCCGAGCGCGTCGGCACCGACCTCCTCGACGGCGTAGTCCACCGAGCAGTTCACGGCCGAGTCCGGTTCGCCCATCCAGAGGTTCGACGTGCCGTTGAGCTTCATGAGGAGGTTCACGTCGTCCTCGTAGGAGGGGTAGTACGCCTCGGCGACGCCCTTCTGGACGGCCATCGCGGTGACGGCGTCGTGTGTGCCGACGTCGAACACCGTCGAGGGGTCGATGGTCTCGGGAACTGGCTCGAAGTCCACGGGGCCGTGCTCCAGCCCGTGGTCCATCGCGAGAATCAGTACCTTTCCGTCGCGGACGATGGGTGAGTCGTCGATGGGTCGCATTCGGTTCCAAGTTCCACGAACCGCCTATTAAAGCGTGGTGTTCGGAACGGGGCATCGGACGAACGCACGAGCGAGCTGGAGCGGAACGCTACCGGCGTCTCAGCGGCGCTCGCGAGTCGATGAAAACACACTACACCGGTAGTAAATATTCGGGTCGGTTCGTTACGCCCGCTGGAACGCCTCGCGCGCCGAGAACCGCCACGTTCTCGCCTGCATCACGTTCACGTCGAGCGCCTCCGCGAGCGCCGCCGCGTCGACCCACGCGAGCTGGCGCACCGAGGTGATGCCCGCCGCTGCGAGCTGGTCGGCCACCCAGCCGTCGACGACCGTCTCGACCGGTGTCGGGCGCTCCCGGTCGGCCCAGATGTCGACGGGGTCGCGCTCGACCGGGTCGTACTCCCGGACGCCGAGTTCCTCCCAGTCGCTCGTCGAGGCCGCGACCCAGTCGCGCTCGTCGTCCTGCAGCCCGCCCATCGACTCGGCCCGCTCGTCGAGGCCGTCGCCCAGCGTCGACGACCACGAGAGCGAGTACTCCCGGCGCAGGGCCGTCGCCACGCGCTGCTCGACGCCCGCCTCGACCAGGTCCGTGTACGTCACCCGTTTCTCGGTCACGTCGCCCGCCGTGACGCCCGCGTCGGTCAGCTGGGCCGCCGCGACCGGTGTGACGCCGTCCAGCCCGGCCAGCATCTCGGCGTCGGCTACCAGCTCCTCGCTACCGTCGTTCGTGCCCATCCGTCACTGTTGTTCTCGCCAGCACCGGTCTTGAATGTTGGTGTGCCGGCCGCGATTCGTGGAACCGAACGTGAGTGTTCGGTCGCGTGTCGTTTCGATTCTGAGAGGGCCGGCCCTGCAGTCGTGGAACCCCTCACGGCGACGCTTCCCATCCAGCCGGGGTGCGCGCGGTGCGGTGTGATTGCGGGGCGGGACTGAAAGGGGCTTTCTGGTTGTTCGCAGTCACGGTCGTTCCTGACACAGCCAAAACCGGGATATCAACGGAGATGCCAGCACGACCCCGGACTCGAACACGGACTGGTAATCGCGGAACGTCTTTACGGTATCACGCGATAGAGGCAGTCATATGACACGGGTGCTTCACACCGCCGACACCCACCTCGGATACCGGCAGTACCACTCGCCCGAGCGCCAGCGGGACTTCCTCCGGGCGTTCGAGCGGGTGGTCGCCGACGCCGTCGAGGACGACGTGGACGCCGTGGTCCACGCGGGCGACCTGTTCCACGACCGACGCCCCGGACTCAGGGACCTCCAGGGGACGGTCGCGGCGCTCCGGGACCTCGCCGACGCCGGGATTCCGTTCCTCGCCGTGGTCGGCAACCACGAGGGGAAACGGGACGGGCAGTGGCTGGACCTGTTCGAGGACCTCGGGCTCGCCACCCGTCTCGACAGCGAGCCGCACGTCGTCGGCGACACGGCGTTCTACGGGCTGGACTTCGTCCCGCGGTCACGCCGGGATGACCTCGACTACGAGTTCGGCGCGCACGACGCCGACTACGCGATGCTGGTGAGCCACGGACTGTTCGAGCCGTTCGCACACGCCGACTGGGACACGGAGCGGCTCCTCGCGGAGTCGTCGGTCGAGTTCGACGCGCTGCTGCTGGGGGACAACCACGCGCCGGGCGTCGAGGAGGTCGACGACACCTGGGTCACCTACTGCGGGTCGACCGAGCGGGCGAGCGCGAGCGAGCGGGACGACCGGGGGTACAACATCGTCGCCACGGAGGAGGAGACGGTGGCCATCAGCCGCCGTGGCATCCCCGACACCCGGTCGTTCCGGTTCGTCGACGTCGAACTGAAGCCGGGCGAGGGCGTCGAGCGCGTCCGCGAGGCGGTGCGCGAGCACGACTGCGAGGACGCCGTCGTCGTCGTCACGGTCACGGGCGACGGCGAGGCGGTCTCCCCGGCCCCCGTCGAGGAGCTGGCCATCGACCGCGGCGCGCTGGTCGCCCGGGTGAACGACCGCCGGGAGTTCGACGAGGAGCAGGCGGTCGACGTGACATTCGCGGACCCCGACGAGGCAGTTCGCGAGCGCGTCCGCGACCTCGGGCTGAGCCAGGCCGCCCGCGACGTGGACGAGACAGTCCGCGCCTCGAAGGTCGCCGACTCGAACGTCCGCGACTCGGTGAAGGACCGGGTCGAATCGCTCGTGGACGGCGGCGACCTCGATGCCTTCGAGGGCGCGGAGCCGACGGCCGGGGACGACCCCGACGACCCCGGCGGCGACGCCGCCGAGGAGGCAGACGACGACGCAACCGACGACACGGTCCCGGCCGAGCCGACGGACGGAGACGGCCAGGACGAACCACCGGAGTCGGAGCCCGCGTCGACCGACGGTGGCGACGCGGTGCACGCCGGACACGACGAGGCCCCCGAGACCGACCCCGCACTCGACGAGCCACCGGACGAACCGACCGATGACGCAGACGAACAGGCCGCCGGGAGCGACTCGCAGGCGTCCATGGAGGAGTTCCTGTGAGGGTCGACCGCGTCCGCCTCTCGAACTTCAAGTGCTACGGCGACGCCGACCTGCGGCTCGACCGCGGGGTCACCGTCGTCCACGGCGTCAACGGCAGCGGGAAGTCGAGCCTGCTGGAGGGGTGCTTCTTCGCGCTGTACGGCTCGGCCGCGATTCCGGGGACCCGGGAGGACGTCATCCGGACCGGCGAGGAGGAGTGCGAGGTCGAGCTGTGGTTCCGCCACGACGGCGTCGACTACCGCCTCGAGCGCAGCCTGAAGGACTACGGCGACCGCGTGTCGCACGACTGCCTGCTGGAGGGCGGCGACGCATCCTGGGAGGGGCCGAGCTCGGTCGACGCGGCCATCACGAACCTGCTCCGGATGGACGCCGACGCGTTCGTCAACTGCGCGTACGTCCGCCAGGGCGAGGTGAACAAGCTCATCCACGCCAGCCCGAGCACCCGTCAGGACATCATCGACGACCTCCTGCAGCTCGGCAAGCTGGAGGAGTACCGGGAGCGCGCCAGCGAGGCCCGGCTGGGCGTGAACGACGTGCTCGACAACGCCCGCGGCCGGAAGGAGAGCCTCGACGAGCAGGTTGCGGCGAAGGAGGCGAAGGGCCTGCACGACCAGCTCAACGAGCTCCAGAGCGAACTGAACGAGACCGGCGCGGAGATCGAGCGACTGGAGGACAACGTGGCGGAGGCCGAGTCGACACGCGACGAGGCCCGGGCCGTGCTCGACGACCACGAGGAAAAGCGCGAGGAGCTGGCGTCGGTCGAGTCCGACGTGAGCGAACTGCAGGACGCCATCGCGGCGACCGAGCGCGAGCGGGAGGAGCTGAAGGCCCGCATCGCCGACCGGACCGACGACCTCGACGACCTGCGCGCCGAGCGCGACGACCTCCTCGAGGCGGTCGACCTGCCCGACGCGAGCGACCTGTCCGACGATACGGGACTCGCGCCGGACGAGACGGCCGGACTCGTCGAGCACCGGCTCGGCGAACTCGAGAGCGAAGCCGAAGCGCTGCAGGAGCGGATCAACGAGCTCTCGGTCGAGATCAGCACGAAATCCGACGAGGCCGACCGGCTGGCCGAGCGCGCGGCCGAGCTGGAGAACGAGGCCGAGCGGCGGCGCGAGGAGGCGGCCGACCTCGAAGCCGAGGCCGACGAGGCCGACGCCGACCTCGACGACCTGCGCGAGAAGCTCGACGGCTTCGACGACGACATCGAGGCGCACCGCGAGGCGTTCGACGACGCACCCGTTGAGTTCGGCGATGCGGAGTCGCACCTCGCGGCCCGCCGCGACGAGCGCGAGGAACTGCGGGACGAGGCCAGCGACCTGCGAACCGGGGTACAGACGCTCCGGAACCGCATCGAGGAGGCCGAGGCGCTGCTCGAGGAGGGCAAGTGCCCGGAGTGCGGCCAGCCCGTCGACGGCTCGCCCCACGTCGACTCGCTGGCCGACGACCGCGAGGAGTTGGCGTCGAAGGAAGCCGAACTCGAGGCGCTCGAGGCGGACATCGAGGCGCTCGACGAACGCATCGACCGCGCCGAGAGCCTCCGCGACGCCGAGCGCGAGGTCGAGAGCCTGCGCGAGAACCGCGACAACATGGCGCAGCTCCGCGAGCAGAAGGCCGAGAACGTCTCGGAGAAGCGCGAGCGTGCCGCCGACCTGCGCGAGGAGGCCGACGAGCTCGAGTCAGAGGCCGCGGAGCGGCGCGAGGAGGCCGATTCGACCCGCGAGGCGGCGGACGACCTGCGGAGCGACCTCGGCGAGGCCAACGGCGAGCGCGCCGACGTGAAGGCCACCATCGAGACGCTGGACCGGCTCTCGGAGCTGTTCGGCGAGGTCGACTCGGTCGAGGCTGAGGCCGAGCGACTGCGTGACGAGCGCGCGAGCAAGGCCGAACTCAACGAGGAGCGTCGGGAGCGCCTCGCGGAGAAACGCGAGCGGAAACGGGAGCTCGAGTCGGCGGTCGACGAGGAGCGGGTCGAGACCGCCCGCAGCGAGAAACAGCGCGCCGAGGAGTACCTCGAGGAGGCGACCGAGGCGCTCGAGACGCTCGAATCGGAGGAGGCGGACCTCCGGGACCGCATCGGCGGCGTCCGCAACGAGATCGAGGAACTGGAGTCGCTCCGGACCAAGCGCGACGCACTCGCGAAACGCGTCGATGCACTCGAATCGCTGTACGACGAGGCCCAGGACCTCCAGGAGATGTACAGCGACCTGCGCGCGGAGCTCCGCCGGCGGAACGTCGAGACGCTCGAACGGATGCTCAACGAGACGTTCGACCTCGTCTACCAGAACGACTCGTACTCGCATATCGAGCTCTCGGGCGACTACGAGCTGACGGTGTACCAGAAGGACGGCGAGACCCTCGACCCCGAACAGCTCTCGGGCGGCGAGCGCGCGCTGTTCAACCTCAGCCTTCGCTGTGCCATCTACCGGCTGCTCTCCGAGGGTGTCGAGGGGGCGGCACCGATGCCGCCGCTCATCCTCGACGAGCCTACCGTCTTCCTCGACTCGGGTCACGTGTCGCAGCTGCTCACGCTCGTCGAGACGATGCGAACGGAGTACGGCGTCGAGCAGATCATCCTGGTGAGTCACGACGAGGAGCTCGTCGGCGCGGCGGACTCGCTGGTCCACGTCGAGAAGGACCCGACGACCAACCGGTCGACGGTCACGCGCGGGAAACGGCCGATTCCCGGGCTGGACTGACGCTACTCAGCTCTGAGTAGCTCGATACCCTCCGCCGCCAGCGCCGTCGCGGCGTAGCCACGCTCGCCGGCGATGCGGGCCTCCTCGACGAGCCCTGCCGCACGGAACTCGGTCAGCAGGCCGAGCAGGTCGCTCTCGCAGAGGTCGTAGTCTGCGAGGAGGTCGCGCACGGCAACCGCCTCGCGGTCGACGAGCTCGACGAGGAGGCCGAGCGAGCGGTCGTCGTGGGTGGCGCTGAGGATTCGGCGGACCGCCGGCGGGACGGCACCGGCGGCGACCGCGAGCCCGGACCCGTCGTCGACCGTGGTCAGGCGCTCGTTCGGGCGGAACTCCTCGGCACCGGTCTCGGGGTCACGGACCAGCGTGGACTCGCCGGACTCCTTGACCACCAGAAACGTGCGGCCGTGCTCGTCGCGGACCGTTCGCATGCGTCGGGCTTCGAGCGCGAAGGGTTAGTCCTTGTCGTCGCCCGTGCCGTCCGTCGTCGCAGCCGGAGCGGTCTCCTCGTCCCCGCCCGTGGGTCCGTCGGCGTCGGTGGACTCGGCAGGTGTGGACGCCGAGACCGCCTTGGTGCCATCGCCCCTCGGGAGGTCCCACGTCCGGAGGCGGTACGCGCCGTAGAGGAAACAGACCAGCCCGGCGGCCAGCAGCCGTCCCCCGAGGTACCAGTCGTTCCGGAAGACGACGTACAGCCCACCCAGGCTCCCGGCGAGCAGCGCGCCGTTGAACGCGAGGACGAGCACCCAGAACTTCCGCTGGAGCTCCGCCGGTGCGTCGACGTCGGCGGGCGACGACGGCGAGGGTGCCTCCGGAATCTGCACGGAGGGTGTGAGCTCCGCCTCGTAGTCGCGGAGGTCGGCCTCCGGGTCGGGCTCGCCGGGGCCTTTCTCCTCGTTCCCCTCCAGTAGGTCGTCGAGCACGCTTCGCTGTTGGGGCGGCGGCAGCAAAAGGGTTGCTCGTTCGCGTGGTCCGTTGCAGGTGGCTCAGGCGTGCTCTCGGAGGGAGAACGTCTCTCCGGCCTCTAGCCACGCAAGCGGGTTCTCGGCGTCGTAGAACACCGTCCCGTCGTCGGTCTCGTATGTCTCGATAGACTCGACGCCGTCAGTCTCGTCTCTATCGGCCGTGCGTCCGTCGGATTGCGTTGCGTGGTCGGACAAGCCGGTCACCTCAGAGGCTGGTAGACAGTACCAAGGTATATGTCTTGTTGCCGCGGGGAAATCAGACCCGACCGACAGCAACCGATGGTAACGGTCGCTTACCGAGGGCGAACGTTGCGATTGCGGGGTGTGAACCACGGCTGTTTTTACTGCTGCCCCCGAACCGCCTCCAATGACCGACGCAGGGGATTCCGAACAGCTGACGCTCGGGGGCGCGTTCGGTGACGGCGGGTCGGCCGACAGCGAGGACGACGGACTCAGCGAGTCCGACCTCGTCGCCGAGGCCGAGGCCGTCACCACGCCTGGTCTCGAGAACGCCGACTTCGTCGAAGCCGACGAGGCCCTGTTCCCCGACCCCGACGGCACCGTCTCGCTCTCCGTCATGCAGGTGGACTACACCGTCGAGGGGTCGGGCGAGCACGAACAGCCCGTGATGCACGTCTTCGGCCGGACCGCCGAAGGGACCGCCGAGCACGTCATGGTGTTCGGTTTCCAGCCGTACTTCTACGCGCCGACCGACTCGCTCGACGAGTCCGAACTCGAGGACGAGAACGTCATCGTCGACTGGGAGGCGACCGACGTGGACGGCGAGCCCTACGAGAGCATCCGGGGGGAGCGCCTGACGAAGATCTTCGGCCGCACGCCGCGCGACGTGGGGAACATCCGCGACCGATTCGACCACTACGAGGCCGACGTGCTGTTCCCGAACCGGTTCCTCGTCGACAAGGGCATCAACAGCGGTATCACGGTCCCGGCTCGCCGCGGCGAGAGCGGCTCGATTCGGGTCCCACACGAGGAGGTCGAGGCGACCGAGCTGACGGCCGACCCGCGGGTCAACACGTTCGACATCGAGGTCGACGACCGCAACGGCTTCCCCGAGGACGGCGACGAGCCCATCATCTGTCTCACCTCGCACGACTCCTACGACGACGAGTACGTCGTCTGGCTCGCCATCGCCGACGAGTACGACGGCGATGCCCCGGACGCACTGCCGGACTACGACCCCATCGAGGGCGAGCTGGACCTCCGCGTCGAGATCTTCGACGGAGAGGACCAGCTCGAGGCCGAGCGGAAGATGCTCGAGGCGTTCCTCGACTACATCGACGAGACCGACCCCGACGTGATGACCGGCTGGAACTGTCTTCCGGAGGACTCGGAGGTCCAGATGGCGGACGGGACGACAACTGAGATCAAAGACGTCTCGGTCGGAGATGCTGTCGTTGGTTCGGAGGGACAGGAGACGGCAGTTGCCGAAGTGACGAACAAGTGGTCGAGCGAGAAGGAAATCCTCGAATTCACGCTCGACGACGGAACGACGCTCGAATCGTCAGCAGACCATCGTATCATGGTCGGTGACGATGCGGACGTCGACTGGAAGGAGGGAGGCGACATCGAGGTCGGGGACTACGTCCTCAAACCGAGACGGCTCCCGGTAGCCGAAGAACGGCTGCCAACGTTCAGCGAACTCGTCCCGGTTGACAGGCAACGGTACGCCTCACAAGAGACGATTAGCCGGTTCAAGGGGGAGTTACCGTACGGTGCAGTCACCGAACTCGCCGAACGATTTGATGTGGAAAAAGAGACGCTCTACCACCCATCCCCCACGGTCTGGAGTGTAGAACGGTGTCGGGAAGCTGCAGCCAACTACGATGTTCCCGTTCCGGACGGCGGGCGTGTACACAAAGAGACGGGGGCGGAACTGGACCGGGAGATGACGGAGGACGAGCTCTACCTTGCTGGACTGGTCTTGACCGACGGAACGATGTCGACCGACAGTGGCGTCCGGTTCTACAACACGAAGCCCGAACTCCACGACCAGTTCCCCGGCAGCAACACGCAGACACCCGACGGGAAGGGCTGTTACAAGCAGAACGTTCTCGATTACGCGACGATGTACGCGTTCAACGGACTCGGGATCCCGTTGGGTGATAAGAACGAAACTGACGTGGACCTATCACCAGTGTTCCGGATGCCGGAAGAGTACGTCAGCTCGTTCCTTGCCGGAGTTATCGATGGTGACGGGAGTATCGGAAAGACCGGGATTACTGTCGCAGCAGAGAACGAGAGCATCGGTGAGTGGTACGTCAAACTCTTCAAACGCCTCGGCATCTATGCGCAGCAGAATCGGAACGTTGTCAGGATTCCCGATTCACAACGAGATATCGGCCGTCTCAAGCGGCGAGTGCTCCCGGAGATGAACCATCCGGCCAAAGTGGAGTCCCTCCGGGCGTTCGAGGGTGGGAGAAGTGGACAGACCGAGAACATCTCGTACGCCCTCTTCGACCCCGACTCGGACTCCGAAGTCAGGCGTGTTGGAGAGGACAAGCACCGACGTGGAATCAACCTCAAACGACACGAGTCGGTGAACGATGACTGGGAGGAGTACGTGTTCGTCGAAGTTACCGACGTCAGCGTGACCGGTACCGAGACGACGTACGACATCGAAACCACTACCCACAACTTCGTTGCCGAGAGCTGTCTGGTCCACAACTGTGACGACTTCGACGCCCCGTACTTCCTCGACCGGCTGGAGGTGCTCGACTCGACGATGCACGACCAGGACATCGACCCGAACCGGCTCTCCCGGGTGAACGAGGTCTGGCGCTCGGGCTGGGGCGGCCCGAACGTGAAGGGGCGGGTCGTCTTCGACCTGCTGTACGCCTACAAGAGCCGGCAGTTCACCGAGCTCGACTCCTACCGGCTCGACGCCGTCGGCGAGACCGAGCTCGACGCCGGCAAGGAGCGCTACACCGGCGACATCGGCGACCTCTGGGAGAACGACCCCGGCCGGCTGCTGGAGTACAACCTCCGCGACGTGGAGCTCTGCGTCGAGATCGACGCGAAGCAGGACATCATCTCGTTCTACGACGAGGTGCGCACGTTCGTCGGCTGCAAGCTCGAGGACGCCCCGACCGCCGGCGACGCCGTCGACATGTACGTCCTCCAGAAGGTCCACGGCGAGTTCGCGCTCCCCTCGAAGGGCAAGCAGGAGTCCGAGGACTACGAGGGCGGCGCGGTGTTCGACCCCATCACGGGCGTCAAGGAGATGGTGACGGTACTCGACCTGAAATCGCTCTACCCGATGTGCATGGTGACCATCAACGCCAGCCCCGAGACGAAGGTCGACCCCGAATCCTTCGACGGCGACACGTACCGCGCCCCCAACGGCACCCACTTCCGCAAGGACGAGGACGGGATGATCCGGGCGATGGTCGACGAACTGCTGGCGGAGCGCGAGGCCAAGAAGGAGTTGCGGAACCAGCACGACCCCGGCAGCCAGGACTACGAGCGGTACGACCAGCAGCAGGCAGCTGTCAAAGTAATTATGAATTCTCTCTACGGCGTTCTTGGGTGGGACCGGTTCCGTCTCTACGACAAGGAGATGGGTGCCGCCGTAACCGCTACAGGGAGAGAGGTAATCCGGTTCACCGAACAGGCCGCGAACGAGATAAACTACCAGGTTGCTTATGGTGACACTGATTCTGTAATGTTGGAACTCGGACAGGACGTGACTCCCGAGGGAGCCATCGAGCAGTCCTTCGAGATAGAGGAGCACATCAACGACTCCTACGACGCCTTCGCCGCGGAGGAGCTGAACGTCGACATCGAGGGCGGCGAGGAGCACCGCTTCCAGATCGAGTTCGAGAAGCTCTACCGGCGGTTCTTCCAGGCGGGCAAGAAGAAGCGCTACGCGGGCCACATCATCTGGAAGGAGGGCAAACACGTCGACGATATCGACATCACCGGCTTCGAGTACAAGCGCTCGGACATCGCGCCCATCACGAAGGAGGTCCAGCACGAGGTCATCGACAAGGTGGTCCGCGGTGCCGAGGAGTCCGAGATAACGGAGTACATCCACGACGTCATCGAGCGGTTCCTGGCGGGCGAGTACAGCTACGACGAGATCGCCATCCCGGGCGGCATCGGCAAGCGCATCGACAACTACGACACGGACACGGCCCACGTCCGCGGTGCGAAGTACGCGAACCTGCTGTTCGGGACGAACTTCGACCGCGGCTCGAAGCCCAAACGGCTCTACCTCGAGAAGGTCCACCCGGACTACTTCAAGGAGCTCGAGGACGCGGGCGAGTTCGACCCGCAGCGGGACCACCGCTACGGCGAGTTCAAGCGCGAACAGGACGTCATCTGCTTCGACTACGCAGACCAGATTCCGGCGGAGTTCGAGGTCGACTACGACAAGATGCTCGACAAGACCCTGAAAGGCCCCATCGCTCGCGTCATCGAGGCGCTCGGTATCTCCTGGGAGGAGGTCAAGACCGGACAGGAGCAGACTGGGCTGGGCAGCTTCATGTAGGCCCGGAATCGGAGTGTCGGGCTCCCACACCGCCGCCACACCCGATTCTAAAATCGTGAACAATTTTTTTCGATATGCGAATCAGAGGCACGGGAATACGCAAGGATTATGGGGCCGACACCCTATCACTAGAACACTAAGAGGTAGCCAGCATGGCAAAACTCGAACTCAACAATCTCCACGCGAGCGTTGCAGAAGACGATGGCGAGAAGATTCTCGACGGCGTCGACCTCGAGGTCGAATCCGGCGAGATCCACGCCCTGATGGGACCGAACGGCTCCGGGAAGTCCACGACGGCGAAGATCGTCGCCGGCCACCCGGCCTACGAAGTGACAGAGGGCGAGGTACTACTCCACCTCGAGCCGGGTGACTTCGGCGAGGACTTCGAGATTCCCGAGGACAAGCGCACCTGGGACCTGCTCGACCTCGAACCCAACGAGCGCGCCGCCCTCGGCATCTTCCTCGGCTTCCAGTACCCGGCCGAGATCGAGGGCGTCACGATGACGAACTTCCTCCGCACCGCTCTCAACGCGAAGCTCGAGGAGCGCGAGGAGCTCTTCGAGGACGACGAAGAGGAGCCGGAAGACGAGGAGGACGGCTACGACACCTCCCCGATGGAGGGTCCCGCGGACGAGGGCGAGGTCGGCGTCGCAGAGTTCCAGAAGCTCCTCCAGGCGAAGATGGAGCAGCTGGACATGGACGAGAAGTTCGCCCAGCGCTACCTCAACGCCGGCTTCTCCGGCGGCGAGAAGAAGCAGAACGAGGTGCTCCAGGCGGCCATCCTCGAGCCGAGCATCGCGGTGCTCGACGAGATAGACTCCGGACTGGACATCGACCGCCTGCAGGACGTTTCCCACGGCATCAACGCGCTCCGCGACGAGCAGGGCACGGGTGTCCTGCAGATCACCCACTACCAGCGCATCCTCGACTACGTCGAACCCGACCACGTCCACGTCATGATCGACGGCCGCATCGCGAAGTCCGGCGGCCCCGAGCTCGCAGAGCAGCTCGAGGACGAGGGCTACGACTGGGTCCGCGACGAGGTCTACGGCACCGCGTAAACCACCCCGACACCACTACACCACAACCATGAGTTCCGATCAAGACCACCTCAAAGAGACCGACACCGAAGCCCGCTTCGAGTTCAAGAAGGAGGAGAGCTCCGCCTTCCAGACCGAGAAGGGCCTGACCGAGGAGACCATCCGTCTCATCTCGGAGGACAAGGACGAGCCGCAGTGGATGCTCGACCGCCGTCTGCGTGCACTGAAGCAGTTCCAGCAGATGCCGATGCCGACCGACTGGCCCGGCCAGCCCGACCTGAGCGAGGTCGACCTGAACGAGATCGTCCCGTACATCCGGCCGGACATCGAGACGCGCGGCGGCGCGGAGAACTGGGAGGACCTCCCGGACGAGATCCAGGACACCTTCGACAAGCTGGGCATCCCGGAGGCCGAGAAGAACGCGCTCTCGGGCGTCGGTGCGCAGTACGAGTCCGAGATCGTCTACCAGAACATGCAGGAGCAGTGGGAGGAGAAGGGCGTCATCTTCTGTGACATGGACAAGGCCGTCCAGGAGCACGAAGAGATCGTCAAGGAGTACTTCATGACGAAGTGCGTCCCCCCGAGCGACAACAAGTTCGCCGCGCTCCACGGCGCCATCTGGTCCGGCGGGTCGTTCGTCTACGTCCCCGAGGACACGACCGTCAACATGCCCGTCCAGGCGTACTTCCGGATGAACTCCGAGGGCATGGGCCAGTTCGAGCACACGCTCATCATCGCCGAGGAGAACTCGGAGGTGCACTACATCGAGGGCTGTTCCGCCCCGAAGTACTCCGCGTTCAACCTGCACTCCGGCGGCGTCGAGGTGTTCGTCGGCGAGAACGCCCACGTCCAGTACTCGACCGTACAGAACTGGTCGAAGAACACGTACAACCTGAACACGAAGCGTGCCATCGTCGAGGAGGAGGGCACGATGGAGTGGGTCTCCGGCAGCATGGGCTCGAAGGCCACCATGCTCTACCCGGCGACCATCCTGAAGGGCCGCGGCGCGACGGACAACCACATCACCATCGCGTTCGCCGGCGAGGGCCAGAACATCGACACCGGCGCGAAGGTGTACCACAACGCGCCGGACACGAAGTCGACCATCGAGTCCAAGTCCGTCTCGAAGGACGGCGGCCGGACGAACTACCGCGGCCTCGTCCACATCGCCGACGGCGCGGAGAACTCCTCCACGTCCGTCGAGTGTGACGCGCTCATGTTCGACAACGAGTCCACCTCGGACACGATGCCGTACATGGAGATACAGGAGTCGAAGGTCGACGTCGCCCACGAGGCGACCGTCGGCAAGATCGGCGACGAGGACGTCTTCTACCTCCAGTCCCGCGGACTGGACGACGACGACGCAAAGCAGATGATCGTCGCTGGCTTCATCGAGCCCATCACGGAGGAGCTGCCCATCGAGTACGCGGTCGAACTCAACCGCCTCATCGAGCTCGAGATGGAGGGGAGCCTCGGATAATCATGAGCACACAGGTACACGCCAACCTCACACGAGACCAGGTGGAGCAGATCTCCGAGCAGCTCGGCGAGCCCGAGTGGCTCCTCGAGACCCGGCTCGAGGCGCTCGAGGCGCTCGACGACCTCGAGATGCCGGACGTCATCCGGACGCCGGGGCGGGACTGGACGAACCTCGACGCCCTCGACTTCGAGGGCTTCGTCGACCCGCTCAACGCCGCCCAGGACAAGGAGCGCGAGAGCGCCGAGGGCATCGAGGTCCTCGAGTGGAGCGACGCCGTCGCCAAGCACGGTGACCTCCTCGAGGAGCAGTTCGGCAGTATCGTCGACCCGGAAGAGAACTACCTCACCGCGCTCTCGACCGCGCTGTTCACCGACGGCACCGTCGTCTACGTGCCCGAGGGCGTCGACGCCGAAGACGTGAAGATCCGGACGACGATGAACAGCCAGTCGCTGTTCAACTACACGCTCGTCGTCACCGAGCAGAACGCCTCCGTCACCATCCTGGAGCGCCAGTCCACCGGGGACCGCGAGGCGGGAAGCGCCTCGGATGCGAGCGTCGACGGCGAGCGCTACTACAGCGGCATCGTCGAGGTTGCGGCCGGCGAGAACTCCCACGTCCAGTACGGGAGCCTCCAGAACCTCGACGACGAGACGTACAACTACACGCTCAAGCGCGGCACCGCCGACACCTACGCCAACGTCAACTGGATCGAGGCCAACATGGGCTCGCGCCTGACCAAGAGCGAGGTCGAGACGACGCTCGACGGCGACGGCTCCGAGAGCCACATCGTCGGCGCGTTCTTCGGCCACGACGACCAGCACTTCGACATCAACAGTCGGGTCTGGCACCGCGCCGAGCACACCACCGCCGACCTCGTCACCCGCGGCGTGCTCGACGACAGCGCCCGCTCCGTGTACGAGGGCGTACAGGACGTCGGCCGCGACGCCTGGAACACCAGCAGCTACCAGCGGGAGAACACGCTGATGCTCTCCGACGACAGCGAGGCCGACGCCTCCCCGAAGCTCATCATCAACAACCACGACACCGAGGCCAGCCACTCCGCCACGGTCGGGCAGGTCGACGAACAGGACCTGTTCTACATGACCAGCCGCGGTGTCGACCCGCGCAGCGCCCGCAACATGCTCGTCGAGGGCTTCTTCGTCCCGGTCCTCGAGGAGGTCGCCGTCGACGAACTCCGCGACGACATCGAGGAGCTCGTCGCCGAACGGCTGCGCGAGTGACGCGCTCGCCGCGTCCGGCCGCCGCGCTCGTTTCTTTGCGGTTCTTTCGCACACTGCCGGCAGCTTGAGGTGGGTCCTTCTCGTCGACCAGCGTATGACCGATACCGACTGCGTGTTCTGCGACATCGTCGCGGGCGAGGCGGACGCGCTCGTCGTCGAGGAACGCGACGGTGGCGAGGAGGGGGCGGGGACGCTCGCCTTCTCGCCGCTGGACCCGGTCGCGCCAGGGCACGTGCTCGTGATTCCGAAACCCCACCACGAATCGCTGTTCGATGTCCCGCCGGACGTCCTCGGGGACGTGATGGCGCACGTGCAGGACCTCGCGACCCGGATGCGTGGCGGTGGGAGCGACGAACGAGGGTTCGACGGCGTGGCCGTCCTCAACGACAGCACCGACTACCAGTCCGTTCCACACCTCCATCTGCACCTCGTCGGACGCCACGACGGCGACCCGGACCTGTTGCCCGACAGCGGTGACTACGGCATCGCGAGGCGCGACGCCTTCGACGCCGTCACAGCCGCCCTCGACGACGACTGAGCGCGCGGCTCGTCGACGCCACCGGTCGGCCCGGGAGCGCGTCGAGTGGAGAGGGAGAGCGTTAAGTGACCGGCTCTCTACCGTTCCCTCATGAGCCTGGGGCAGCGCGTCGCGACCGACCACCAGCTCGCCCGTCTCCTGCAGATCGGGGCGGTGCTGGAGGAAGTCGTCGAATCCCGCGCGTACCATCACCTGGACTCCTTCGAGGACGAGGAGGGCGTCGACGAGGACGTTCGCGACCTCCTCGAACACGCCGCCGAGGAGTCAGCAGAGCACCGCAGCCGACTCGAGGCACTCATCGAGGACCTGGACGCCGAGACGGTCCCCTACGAGGAGATAAACAAGCTGGTCGAGGCCCAGTACGCCCAGACCAAGCCGGAGGACTTCGACGGGCTGCTGTACGACCAGCTCTGCAACGAGGAGACCGCGTACAAGTTCTACGACGACCTCGTCGAGGCCATCGAGGCGAGCGAGAGCGAGTTCAGCATCGACCGCGAACTGGTACTCGACACACTCCGCCAGATCCGCGAGGAGGAGGCGGAGGGCGTCGAGGAGGTCACCGAAGTCATGGAGCGACGAGCGTGAGGACCAACCGATGAACACCGCAGACCAGTATCTCAAGGCGATCTACCTGGTGCAACGGATGGAAGACGGGCCGGCAGCGACGGGCGCGCTGGCGGACATGCTCGACGTCTCGCCGGCCAGTGTCAACGAGATGGTCGGCAAGCTCCAGGACCGGGGGCTCGTCGACCACGAGAAGTACAAGGGTGCGACACTCACCGACGACGGGATCGTCCGCGCCGAGGACGCCCTCCAGACTTACTGCATCATCGAGCGCTTCCTCGCGAACGTCCTGGAGGTCGAGGACTACCGCGGGGAGGCCAGCGCCCTGGAGGCCGTCATCGACGACACTGTCGCCGAGCGACTCGACACCATCATCGACCGACGCGAGGAGTGCCCCGACTGCTTCGACGCCGAGGCCGACCAGTGCTGCTATCTGGAGGTCGCCGCCGGCGAGAGCGCGGACTGAACCTGGTTTTACTTTCACCACGGCTGGCGTGGGTTTAATACGACCAGGAGGCTGCTGGAAGTATGGAGTGCCCGACCTGCGAGAAGGTGTTGTCGACCGAACGGGGGATGCGCCAGCACCACACCAAGGTCCACGGCGTCTCGCTGCCGAATCGGAAGTGTTCGGGCTGTGGAACCGAATTCTACGACCCCAAAGCCCGACTTGAGTACTGCGACGATTGCAACCCGAATGCCGGCGAGCACAACGGGAACTGGCAGGACGCGACGGAGAGGGCGGCGTGTGCTCGGTGTGGAGATGCGTTCGAGTACTACCCGTCGGACAAGGACGGGGTGTACTGTCCGACCTGTGTAGACGAGAGTGACGAGTTTCTCGGCGACGCCTCCTGGGAAGTGTGGGACGTACAGCGTGTCGACCGGAACTGTGACGAATGCGGCGTCGAGATGACGGTGCTCAAGTCGGACCGCGAGCGTAGCGTCGGTCGGTTCTGTTCACGGGATTGTCTCTCAGCCTGGATGTCAACGGACGAGGAGTGGGACCCGAGCGACTACAGCGGTTCTTGGTATCCGGTGAAACGAGCGGCCTTGGAACGTGACGACCACGAATGTCAGTCATGTGGACGTACGAGGACCGATATGGGGCGGGAGCCGGATGTTCACCACATCGTCCCAGTTCGAGAGTTCGATGACCCGCAGGACGCTCACACGATAGAAAACGTAATCTGCCTCTGTCGGAGCTGTCATCGATTAGCCGAGATCGGACGGATACCGACACCGGTCCCGTAGGAATAACAACGCATAAATCGGTCCATGCGCAACCCTCGACTGCTTAGCCCTGTGGTGTAGTGGCCAATCATATGGGCCTTTGGAGCCCATGACAACGGTTCGAATCCGTTCAGGGCTACTATAGAATTTTTTACATTTTCCGGCAATCCGAGAACGGACCTTTTTCATAGCTGCCGCCCCTCGTTTCGAATCCAATGGGCTTTGGGAGCTACGACGAATCCGAACAACAGGACCAGGACAGCGACATCGACGAGGACGACGCGGTCACCGTCCACGAGCACGACCACGAGGGTGAGGTCTCGTTCGACCAGGGGGACATGTCGAACGAGGACCTCGTCGGGCAGCTCAAGCAGATGAAAGACGACGACGAGTAACGGCTCGTCGAACGCTCGCGGTCGCGGACTACTCGTTCTCGTGGAAGGCGTCGGCACCGTGGTCGTCCTGCCAGGCGAACGCGAACAGCCGACGGCTCGGCAGTCGCTCCAGGGACCGGCCGTCGTCGCTCTCGCCGGTCGCGCCGTCCCAGCGGGCACCGTCGGCGACGAACGTCCCGGGTTCGACGGTGCGTTCGAACGCGAGTCCCGGGTTCTCGAAGGCGTGGATGCCGTCCTCGGTGGCGAAGACGACCACGTCGCGGTGGCCGACGGTCGTCTGCGCGACGCTCCCGTTCGCCTCGACGCGCGAGAGCGGGAACCCGAGGGCGTCGTCGCCGACGGTGAGGCCGAGGACGACGGCCTTCGGGTCGAGGTCTCTGCGGTCCCAGTCGCGTTCGTCGCCGGTGCCACGGTGGGCGGCGAGGCCGAAGCCGTCCATCTCGAAGTAGTGCTCGTACGGGGCCACGTCGTAGTCGATGGGTTCGGGCTCGTCGCCTTCGCCGGCGGCCTCGCTCTCGCCGCCCGGCGGGACGAGCACCTCGCCGCCGGGATTCGCGTCGCGGAAGCGGTCGACGGTCGTCATCGCGGCCGGGACGACGGTGAGTTCGACGCCGGAGAGCGGGCCGTCGATGGCGACGCCGCGGCTCTGCTTCTACTCGCTCTCCGTCTCGCGGTCGTACATCACCAGGTCGTCGTCTGCCAGCTTGCCGGACACGCCGAAGGTGAGGGTCCGGGGGTCCGCGCCGTCGTCCGTGGCCACGGTGCGCTCGTAGACGACGGCGCTCCCGCAGAGGGGACACCACGTGACGGCGACTGGACTGCCGTCAGAGGCCTCTGCGTTGACGATCTCGTGGTAGTGCAGGTACCGGACGGGGTAGGCACGGGCTTGCTCGCCGTCGACGACGACGACCTCGTCGTCGCCGTCGCCATCGTACTCGGCGACGGGGTCGTAGGTCGGGTCGTCGACGCTCGGAATCGCGTCGCGCGGGAGGACGTTCCTGACGTTCACGTCCGCAGGTGCGTCCGACTGCGATATAAGGAATCGGGTGTGTAGCGGGGTCGATGCAGTCCAGCTCCCCGGCCTACGCAAGCTCGAACCGGACGCGCTCGCCGTCCGAGCCGCGGGTCTCCCGGCCGGTGACGGTGACGGTCCCGATGTCGCCCGTGGACTCGACGTGCGTGCCGGCGCAGGCGGTGCGGTCGTAGGGGTCGGCGGCGGCGTCGGCACGGTCGCACGCTCCCGCCGGCCCCACCCCACCGATCTCGACGATTCGAAGTTCGGTGATGGAGTCGGGCAGCAGGTCGATGCGGGTGCGGTCCGTGTCGAGCTCGGCCTCCGCCGTCTCGCGGTCCATCTCGTACCAGCGGACGGGCAGCTCGTCGTCGACGAGTTCGTTCAGCCCGTCCTCGATGGTGGCGAGGTCCCCGTCGTCGAATCGGTCGTAGTCGCAGTCGAGGCGGGCGCGGTCCGCGTACACCTGGTTGCCGGTCGTCTGGGCGGCGAACTCGTCGAGCAACAGCCCCGAGAGGAGATGCTGGGCGGTGTGGTAGCGCATGTGGGCGTGGCGGCGGTCCCAGTCGAGCTCGCCGACGACGGCGGTGCCCGGCTCCGGCGGGTCGTCGTCGAGCATGTGGTAGATGGTGTCCTTCTTCGCGACATCGGTGACGGCCCACTCGGTGCCGTCGGCGGTCAGCGTCCCGGCGTCGGCGGGCTGGCCGCCGCCGGCCGGGTAGAAGCAGGTACGGTCCAACACGACCCGGTCACCGGCGACGCGCTCGACGGTCGCCTCGAAGCGACGGGTGGACGAATCTGTCAGGTAGAGCACTTCTGTCACGTCCGGAGCGAGGCTCTGCGTACACTTAATCCGCACTGTCGTAACGCCTAAGAGTTGTAGAGCCGTTTGTACCGATAACAATGACTACGGACCGTCTAATCTGGTGGGATTCTCTATGGGTGTCGAGATAAAGGAATCACGGGTCACCGACGAGGAGTTCGAGGAGATGCAATCGTTCGTGCACGACTACCTCCTCGCCAGCGTGGAGAACGAGGAGGAGGGCGGCCGGATGCGGTGGTACCCCTGGCACTCCGCCGAGTACCGGTTCAACCACATCCTCAACGTCGTCGCCCTCGCGACGAAGATCGCGAAGCAGGAGGGCGCCGACGTGGACGTGACCCGCGTCGCCGCGCTGTTCCACGACATCGCGAAGCTCGACGCCGACCAGGACGTCCACGCCGAGGAGGGCGCTCGCGTCGCCCGACAGTACCTCGAGACCCGCGGTGAGTTCCCCGCGTCGTTCGTCGACGAGGTGTGTCGTGCCGTCGAGAACCACTCGTACCAGGGCGAGCTCGGCGACCTCTCGCTGGAGACGCAGTGTCTCATCGAGGGCGACGTGCTCGACAAGGTCGGCGCGAACGGCACGGCGCTGATGCTGCTCCGGATGGGCTACGAGGCCCGGACGCACATGGACGCCGCCGAGATGGTCGACCGGGTGCTAGAGCGCGGTCACGACGCCGCGGAGCGCATCGAGAGCGACACCGCCGAGGGCATCGCACACCAGCGGCTCAAGCGCGTGAAGTGGTTCCGCGAGTGGCTGGAACTGGAGGTCGCCGAGATGGACCTCGGCGACGTCGATTCCCCTCTCTGAGGCGGTCGAACCGCTGTTTCTGTGCCGGAGCGACGGCTACACCGGCGCGAACGTCCGTACCGCGTCGACGAGGAAGAAGCCGCCGAACAGCGCGAGCACCACCGCACTCGCGCCCGCGACGACCGGGGCGAACCTGTCGACGCGTTTGCCGACGGCGACGAGCGTGGCCGGGAAGCCCGTAACCCAGACGAGGATACCGCCGAAGAAGCCGACGACGAGCGCCGGCGACCCTGCCTGCACGACGACGGTGCCGGCGAGCGACTCGCTCACGTAGGGGACGTGGGTGAACACGTCGATGGTGCGGTCGTCGAGCATGTGGACGCCGACGGTGAGCCAGAAGACGATCTGGTACGGGTTCGTGAGCGCGAGCACGAACGCCTTGGTGAACCCCTTCCGGTCGTCCTCGGGGTCGACCTCGACGAAGTCAGTCGCGGTCATCGCGTCGCGGGCGGCCCCGTAGGCGAAGTAGAGCATGAGGACGCCGCCGGCGGCGACCATGACGCCCTTGACCGCTGGGACGGTCTCGACGAACGCGACGACGCCGAGCCACGCGAGCACGAAGAAGCAGGCGTCGGCGGTAAAGGCACCGAGGCCCGCTCGCACGCCGGAGAGCCAGCCGCCGAGCACGCTCTCCTCGGCGATGATCGCGTTCATCGGCCCCGGTGGGGAAGCGAGTGCGAAGCCGAAGAGGAGGCCGGCGAAGAGCGAGGCGACAGTCGATGCCATCGGCGGCCGTACGCGAGTGGGATACAAAAGGCGACCGGAGGCGGCGAAGGACGTTGTGAAAGTCAGCCGGCGAAGTGGCGGCCGACTACGGGAGCGTCGCCACGCTGTCGACGGCGAGCGGGAGGACGTTGGCCAGCCAGTCCGTGACGGCGAAGACGGCGTCCGTGGCCGCCCCGACGAACGTCTCCCAGAACGAGAACCCTGTCAGGAGTGCGAGGAACGTGTCCAGTCCGAAGAAGCCGAAGAGCGCGGCGGAGGCGATGTGGGCCGTCCGGAGGTTCACCCGGCCCGCGAACCGGTGGAAGAAGTAGGCGTTCGCGAGGCTCACCGGGACGATGGCGAGCATCTCGCCCGTCCAGATGGCCGGCGTCGCGCCGTACTGGGCCGCGAGCCCGATGGTGACCATCTGGGTCTTGTCGCCGAACTCGCCCGCGGCCATCATCCCGAAGATGGGGAACCACGCGGCGAGGCTGGCGGGGAGTTCGCGGCCGAACACCGTTCGTGTCTCGGTGGCACCCTCGACGGACGCGAGAAACCCACCGTCGGTCTCGACGCTGTCGAAGCTGCGGTCGCCGTCCGTCGGCATCGAGCGCAGGAGCAGCCCGGCGAAGACGAGGAAGAGGGTGCCGGTGAAGATGTCGAGGTAGACGCCCGGGAGCACCCGGAGGAGGAACTCACCGAGGAGGATCTCCAGTGCGGTCCAGCCGGCGAACGCGGTCGCTGCGGCGGAGACGACGACGAGGGGATGGTAGCGCGTCGACAGCCCGGCGATGATGAACTGGACCTTCTCGCCGGGCAGCACCGCCAGCTGGGCGACGAACGCGACGACGACGACCTCCGCGAAGCCGGTCACGCCTCGGGCACCTCCTCGGCGGAGACGGCGTCGGTCTCGACCCGCTTGACGCGGATGGAGTCGGCGATCTCCTCCGGGAGGCTCTGTCGGCCGCCGTCGCTGACGGCGACGGTGACCATCCCGAAGGGGGCCACGTCGACGATGCGGACGACAGTGCCGGGCGTGATGTTCGCGTCCTTCAGGTACCGGAGCTCCTCCTCCTCGCGGTCGCTGACGCGGGATATCTCGACCGTCGTGCCGGGCTCGTGCTCCGACAGCCGGGTGTGTTCGGCGTCGTCCGGCGGCGAGAGGTCGGCGTTCGGGATCGGGTCGCCGTGGGGGTCGACGGTGGGGTCGTCCAGCGCCTCGGCGACGCGGCGCTCGAACTCCTCGGAGATGTGGTGTTCGAGCACGTCGGCCTCCTCGTGGACCTCGGACCAGTCGTAGTCGAGGTGCTCGGTGAGGTAGGCCTCGAGGAGCCGGTGGTGCCGGAGCACCTCGAGTGCGACGGTGACTCCCTCGTCGGTCAGCTCGACGCCCTTGTACTTCTCGCGCTCGACGAGCCCCCGGTCGTCGAGCTTCTCGACCATGCTCGTCACCGTCGGTGGGGTGACGTCCAGGTAGTCCGCGATCTGGGAGGTCGAGATGGGCGGCTCCGCGCGCTCCTGAAGGATGTAGATGCCCTTCAGATAGTCCTCCATCACGTCGGAAAGCATCCTTGCCCCGGATTAGACGTGTCTAAAGTAAAAGTTACACGGTCGACAGTCGCGCATCGTGTCGGGAACGGCCGCGAGGCCGCGGTCAGATACCCTGGCCCATCAGGTGGCTGCGGAGGATGTCGTCGTCCTTGTTGCCCGTGCCGGTGTTGACGAGCACGACGGTGTCGTCCTCGTCGAACTCGCCCTCGTCGGCGAGCTTCCACGCGCCCGAGGCGGCCGCAGCGCAGGTCGCGCCCATCTCCAGGCCCTCGTGCTGGGCGACCGTGATCGCGGCGTCGAGGATGTCCGGGTCGTCCGTCGCGACCGCGCCGCCGTCGGACTCGCGGAGCACGTCGAGTATCCAGGGGCTCGCACCGGGGTCCGGGATCTCGATGCCGCCGCAGATAGTGTCGGGATGCTCCCACGCCTCGTGGACGTCCTTCCCCTCCTCGAAGGCGGCGACGATGGGCGCACAGCCGGTCGCCTGGGCCGCGTAGAACCCGGGCACGTCGTCGGTCAGCCCGAGCGATGCGAACTCCTCGGCGGCCTTGTGCATCCCGACGAGGCCGACGCCGCCGCCGGTCGGGTAGACGACCGCGTCGGGCGTCTCCCAGTCCAGCTGCTCGGCGATCTCGTAGTACATCGTCTTCTTGCCCTCGTGGCGGTACGGCGTCTCGAACGTCTTCACCGAGTACCAGTGGTCGTTCTCCGGGTCGTCCATGGCGTCGGCGAACGCCTCGCCCGCGTCGGTGATGCGGCCCCCGACGACGCTCATGTCGCCGCCGTGGACGTTCACCATCGCCTTGTTCGTGAAGCCGGAGCGCGCCGGCAGGAACACGTGGGCATCCATGCCGGCACGCGCGGCGTACGCCGAGGCGGCCTGGCCGGCGTTGCCCGCCGAGGCGAGCGCCACGTCCGTCGCGCCGTGCTGGGCTGCCGCGGTCACCGCGACGGTCTGCCCGCGGTCCTTGAACGTCCCCGTCGGGTTGCGCCCCTCGTCCTTGATGTACACCTCGCCGACGCCCAGCTCGTCGGCCAGGGTCGGGCACTCGACCAGCGCCGTCGCGCCCTCGCCCATCGACACCGCCGACTCGCGGGTGAACGGCAGCAGTTCGGCGTAGCGCCACATCGACTCGAACGGACGGTCGGCGAGCGCCTCTCTCGACAGCGACACGTCGTCGTACTCGTACGCGGGGTCGAGGATACCCCCGCAGTCGGGACAGCCGTGTGTCGCCTCGGCGGCGTCGAAGCGCTCGCCGCAGTCGACGCAGTCCAGTCCGACGAAGGCCTCGGTCGTCTCCATGTTCGGGGGTTGGGCCGGGGTGTCCTAAGCCCTGTCCATGTCGCCGGCGCCGGGGGAGAGCCGGTCGTCGACACCGCGACCACCGCGGTTTTCAGCCCGGTGGCCGAAGGGAGGGTATGGACGCAGACGTCATCGTCGTCGGTGGGGGGCTGGCCGGGCTGGTCGCCGCCCGCCGAATCGCCGACGAGGGGGCGGACGTGCGGCTGTTCGAGCGCGAGGACATGGTCGGTGGGCGCGTCCGGTCGACCCACGAGGACGGGTTCACCTTCGACCGTGGGTTCCAGGTCATGTTCACCGGGTATCCCGCGGTCGAGACGGAGCTCGACCTCGACGCGCTGGACCTCCGGACGTTCGCGCCGGGCGCGTGCATCTGCCGGCCGGGGCATCGCTCCATCCTCTCGGACCCGTTCCGCGACCCCTCGGCGCTGACGGAGTCGGTGCTCAACCGGGACGTCACCGTCGCCGACAAGCTGCGGACGCTGAAGCTCAAGCGAGAGCTCTCGGGCCGTTCGACGGAGACCATCTTCCAGGGACCGGACTCCGACATCGAGTCCTACCTCGGGTCGCGTGGCTTCTCGCGGAAGTACATCGACAACTTCGCCGCGCCGTTCTACGGCGGTATCACGCTCGACCGGTCGCTCTCGACCTCCAAGCGCGTGTTCGAGTACACGTTCAAGATGCTCTCGGAGGGCAAGACGGCGGTGCCGGCCGGCGGCATGGGCGCTATCACCGCACAGCTCCGCGAGCGGGCCGAGGCGGCCGGCGTGGACGTGCGGACGGGTGCGACCGTCACCGAGGTCGACGCCGACGAGGGTGACGTGACGGTCGCCGTCGACGGGTCGTCCGTCGAGGCCGACGCCGTCGTCGTCGCCACGGACCCCAAGGCGGCACGGGAGCTGACGGCGGTCTCGGCGATTCCGACCGACGCCCACGCCTGCGTCACGCAGTGGTTCTCGCTCTCGGGGCGCGACGAACTCGACGCCGGCACGCGCCTCATGCTCAACGCCACCGAGACGGGGCCGAACCAGATCGCAGACCACACCGCCGCCGCGCCCGAGTACGCCCCCGAGGGGGTCAGGCTCCTCAGCGCGACGTTCCTCGGCGAGCGCGAGGAGAGCGACGACGAGCTCGCCGCGCTGGCGAGGGAGACCCTCGAATCGTGGTACCCCGAGCGGCGGTTCGGCGACTTCTCCCTCGAGCACACCGACCGCATCCAGTTCGCGCAGTTCCAGCAGCCGGCCGGCTTCTCGGACTCGCTGCCGGACACGCGGGACCCGATGGGACCGGTGTACCTCGCGGCTGACTACACGCGCTGGTCCTCGATACAGGGCGCGATGGCCAGCGGGCGGGACGCCGCGACGGCGGTTCGCCAGGACCTCGGGTAGCCCGACCGCCGATTCCCGCGAGCTGACACCCACCGGAGGTTTATCCCGGGCAGCGTGTGTCGATACCGACATGTCCTCGCAGACCGGCAGACGACTCGACGACATCGGCGACCCGATTCAAGGCACCGGATTCGAGTACGACACCGACGGCCCGCTCGCCGACCGCCTCCACGACCGGGTCACACCGCTGTTCTCCAACCCTGTCGCCGGCGAGTGGACGACGGGACTCGTGTCGCCGGCCGAGACCGACGGTGCGTCCGTCACCGGGCTCGGCGTGTTCGCGCCCGGCAACGATGGGCCCCCCGAGCACTACCACGTCGGCTACGAGGAGTCGTTCACGGTCCTCCGCGGCGAGCTCGTCGTCGACGTCGACGGCGAGACGCACCACCTCTCGCCCGGCGACGAGATCACCGTCCCGCCGGAGACGCCCCACGGCTTCGCGGTCGGCGGCGACGACCTGGCCGCGACGCTGACGACGACCCGTCCGGCGGCCCGGACGATCGACGTGGTGCGCACGCTCTACGGACTCGCTCACGAGGGTGCGCTCGACGACGACGGCCAGCCCGGACTGCTGCAGGCGATGGCGCTCGCGGCGGCGATGTCCGACGATACGGTGTTCACGTCGCCGCCGCCTGCAGTCGCGCAGCCGCTCGCCCGGCTCGTCGGTCCCGTCGCGAACGCGCTCGGCTACGAGGCGACGTACGAGCGGTTCGAAGCCGAAGCGTTCTGGACCGAGCGCGTCGAGCAGCCGTCGCTACAGGACCCGTCGTAGCTCCCCGAGTGGCGGGAACCGGAGCGTCTCGCCCGCGTCCGGGTCGCGGACGACCGGGTGGAACGTTCCCGCCCGGCCGACGAGTGGCGAGTCGAAGTCCTTCGCGCGCATCTCGTTGACGACGACACCGGCGGCGAGCGTGGTGAAGGGCGGAAGCATCAGCACCGGGTGGCCGTCGTACGCCCCGGGTCCGTACAGCAGACAGGGGTGGCGTCTCCCTTCGACCGCCAGGACCGGGTGGTCGTGACCGACGATGTAGCGCTCGCCACCCGCTGGTGGCTCCTCGTGGCCGTGACAGACCACGGTCCCCGAGTCGAGTCGGTAGGCGTCGTGGACGGGTGCGCTCGCGACACGGTCGAGCTGGCGGTCGTGGTTGCCGCGGACGAGAATCGGCTCCGCGTCGGCGTCACGGACGGACGTGACGAGGGCGTCGAGCGACTCGCGCACCGGCACCGGGACCGCGTCGAACCGATGGAGCACGTCCCCCGCGAACACGACCGTCTCGGGGTCGAACCGGTCGAGGAGGGTACCGAGGCGGTCGAGCGTGTCCCGTCGCTCGTTCAGTGGAAACTCGACGTTCGAGGCGTGAGCACGACCGAGGTGGACATCGGCGACGACGAGTGCGTCGTCGGCAGGGAGGTAGACACCCCTGTCTCCGACGACGAACTCACTCGCGGACATCGCCGCCGTCGGTCCGCACGTCGGCCGAGACCCCCAGTGCGTCCTCGAGGTCGTACTCGGTGCCGGTCGCGACGAACAGCACCTCCTCGAGGACGGCGAGCAGCTCGGGGACGACCTTCACGACCAGCCAGGTGATGCCCACGAGCGCGACGACGGACGCAAGCTGGGAGACGACGCTGTGGGCGAACCAGAACGAGGCCTCGATGGGCTCGACACCGGCGTAGCCGGCGACGGTGACCACCGGCTCCATCGCGAACCAGCCCGAACCCGCGGCGACCGCGACGAACACGTTCCGAACGATGTTCAGCACCCAGATGACGGGGATGGCGATGGCGAGTGACTTGAGCTTCCGGCGGAGCGGTGCCTCGACGGCGACGATGAGCCCCGCGAAGATGGCCATCGAGCCGATGCCGGTGCAGGCGTAGACGATGTACGTGCTGAACGCGTCCGGCCCGAAGTAGAAGTAGTTCATGTAGCCGTGGATGGGGCCCTCCCGGAACACCGGGTCGTAGCCGAGCAGGTTGATGCCCCAGAGCGTCTGGCGGGCTACCTGCTCGATGAGGAGCTTGCGGATCGCGGGAACGGCCTGCGTCGGGAAGTAGACGAGGCCCATCACGCCGACCGCGCGCGAGAGCACGTGCAGCCGCTCGCGGCCCCCGAGGATGAGGTAGCCGGTGTAGATGCTGGCGGGGACGGCAAAGAGTGCGAGCCCGCCCTCGACGAAGCTCTTGACCTCGAACGCGAAGTGCGGGAAGACCGCCAGCCAGAACAGGCCGAACAGCCCCCACGTCACCGCGAGGACGTACCGGGCGGTGTCCCTGTCGTAGACGTCGACCAGCGAGCCGACGAGGAACGCCGCGATCATGACCCACGCGAACAGGTCGGTCGCGGTCATCCCGAGTACCGTCGGTCCGACGACGGCAGGGAGGAAGTTCATATCGACCGCAAGGTGGTTCTCGGTTAAAGTCCTAACGCCATCCTACGATGGGCTTACCGCCGGGTAACCGACCGCAGACGGCTGGCGGTCCCGGAACTCAGTCGGCGTGCTCCTTCGCCGTCGTGTACGCGTCGCGGACCTCCCGGAACGCCTCCTCGTCGCCGCCGTGGTCCGGGTGGACCTCCATCACCCGCTCGCGGTAGGCGTCGCGGACCTCGTCGGTCGAGGCGGCGGGCGAGAGGTCGAGCGCCCGGAACGCACGTTCGACAGCGTCGGGCTCGCTCGCCGGCTCCCACTCCAGCTCCGGCACCTCGAACGGGAGCCGCCGCCCGAGGTGGTGACCCGGCATCTCGTGCTCGCACAGCACCGCGTCGATGCCCGCACCCTGGATGTCGAAGAACGCCTGCGCGTCGAACGTCACCGCGACGTCGCGTTCGGGCAGGTAGAACGCCACGGAATGACCGCCCACGGGATGGTTCTCGGCGTACCGCTCGCCGATATCGTCGAGGTAGTGACGGATCTCCTCGTGACGACGGACCTGCCCCTGACCGTCCTCGTCGCTCCGACGACCCGGCGGGCTCGGGAACAGCTGCTCCCCGACGACGAACATCGCCGCCGAGAACGCGGCGAAGACGACGCCGAGCGATAGCCCCGCCAGCACCCACGACGGGAGTGCCGTGCCCAACGCGAGCCAGAGGGCGAGGGGTTGCAGTGCCACGACGGCGACTAGGGGTTGGGCGGTAAAGAAAACAGCGGACCGAAGACGTTCGGTCCGACGCTACTCAGCCGATGTAGCGCAGGTCGTCGTCGCTCGGTACGTTCGCCTGCTGCTGTTGCTCCATCTCCTGTATCTTCCCGATGACCTCCTCCATCTCGTCCGCGCGCTCCTCGAGCGAGGCGTAGTCCACGTCCATCCCGAGCATCCCCTCGAGCACCTCGAGGACCGCGCGGGCGCTCTTGGGGTCGACGAGGTAGCCCGAGGTCTCGCCCATCAGGCAGGCCGCCTCGACGTCGCGGCGAGCGCCCAGGCCGAGCAGCAGGCCGGAGACACCGACGATGCCGCCCGCCGGCTCGTCCTCGCGGAACTCGACGCCCTCGTCCTCGAGCGCCTCGACGATGGACGACTGGGTCGCCGCCCCCAGTACCGCGTACTCCTCGATGAGCTCGCCGGTCGGAACGCCGCCGAGCGCGTACAGCTCCTCGCAGCCGAACTCGTCGGCCACGTCGAGCACCGCGCTCGCGAGGCGGTAGTGCCCCTCGTTCGTCTGCGCCTGATGGTCGCCGGTCAGCACCAGGAGGTCGCGCCCCTCGGTCTCGACGGCGTGGAACTCCAGATGGGTGAGCTCGGCGACACCGTCGTCGCCCACGTCGACCTGCGGCGGCAGGTCGTGTGAGTAGAGCCGCCGGACGAGCGTTCCGTCGTACTGGTCGAGGATGTGCTCAGCCGTCAGCTTGCCGACGTGGCCGACGCCAGGCAGGCCTTCGATGAACGCCGGGTCGGAGAGTTCGGCCGAATCGACGGTCTCGATGTCGAGTGGCTCCATACCCGCTACTCGCGGTCGGCGCGCTTAAGAGCGCGTCGGTAGCCGCCGTAGCTGTCCTCGGGGTCGACCGGAGCCGGCGCGCTGTTTATCGCGTCGGCGCCACAGTCGGGACAGCTGTCAGAAAGGGTGTACACCGGGCGTTCGTGGCGGCCGCGCCACGCCGAGCACACCCGGATGTCCGACTTCATTCGTCGTCCGAACGACGCTCGCGGTGGTACTCGCCGGTCCCACCGTGCTCCTCGATGGCGACTTCGGCCCGCCCTGCGGCCGCCTCGAGCTCGGACTCCGCGGTCTTGTAGTTCGGTGCCTTCACGCGGATGCGGTACTCCGGCGACCCGACGTAGGTCACGTCGAGTTCGACCTCGTCGGGCACCTCGCCGTTGCCCTCTGCCGCCTGCAGTGCCTCCTGCACGTCGTCGACGCCGCTCGGGTTCGGGCTGCGCAGGTCGACGTAGCCGGTGACCGTGACGTACGGCACCGAGACGTTGTCGCGCGCGGTGTCCACCAGCTGTTCGACCTCCTCGCCGGAGAGGTCGCCGTCCGAGAGCGCCTCGGGGCCGTGGATTGCCGCCTGTTCGAAGCCCTCGTAGAGGCTACCGAACTCGGCGAGCAGCTCGTTGGCGACGGAGGCGTACTGCTCGTCGCTGACGTCCTCGCCGAACGCGAGCAGCATCCAGTTGTCGGCCTTCTGCTCGTTCTTCCACTCCTGAATCTTGTCCGACCGCTGATGGTCGTTGACGTCCTTGATGGAGAGGTCGATCTGCTGGGAGTCTTCGTCGACGTCGAGTACCTTACAGACGACGGTCTGGCCCTCTCCGACGTGGTCGCGGACGTTCTTGATCCATCCGCTGGCGACCTCGCTGATGTGGACGAGGCCGCGCTTGTCCTCGTACTCCTTGAGGTCGACGAAGACGCCGAAGTCCTCGATCTCGTCGACGTCGCCGACGACGAGTTCGCCCTTTTCGGGCCAGCCGCTGTACTTCATCGTGCGTCGACCGTCTCCACGATGTCGTGGGGAATCTCCGCCTGACCGCCAGTGGGGGTGGCGAGCGTGGTGCCACACACCGCGCAGTTGACGGTGGTCGAAGCGTTCCCGAACACGATCTGTTCGTTCTCGCAGTCGTTACACTTGACTCGGATGAAATCTCCTGCCATGGGTCTCACTCCTGAAGCTCCAGTCGGCCGGCACGCCATCCCGGACGGAGGTGCGCCTTGCCGCACTCACCGCAGCGGTACTTGAGGTCGGTCTTCTTCGTGGGC
Organism: Haloarchaeobius iranensis; assembly: GCF_900103505.1. Taxonomy (GTDB): domain Archaea; phylum Halobacteriota; class Halobacteria; order Halobacteriales; family Natrialbaceae; genus Haloarchaeobius; species Haloarchaeobius iranensis. Next base: position 109,162 of record NZ_FNIA01000002.1, on the reverse strand, counting down.
TTGTCCCCACCGGGGACCTTCGAGAAACGACCGGCGTTCCCGATGACCTTCTTCCCCTCGCGCTGCTTGCGCTGGTCTTTCTTCATGCCCGAGCTCCGGCCCGTGCGGACCTTCTCCACTTCGTGCTCGTGGTGCTCGTTGCAGTGTGGACAGTACGTGTTGAAACGTCGTGGCATCTGCATAGATATCGGCCTCTTGGACCCACCTTGTCTCCGGCACTTTAAAACCCGTTTGGTTCGCCGCGAGCCGTCCGCGAGCGCCGCTACTGCACCGCGTCGGCCGCTCCGTCCGTCCTCTCACCGGTGTCGCCGTCGTCCGGACCGCCCTCCGCGGACGCATCCGGTACGTCGCCCTGGAACGCCTCGCCGAGCTGCTCGCGCCACTCCTCGGTCGCCGCGAGGTCGGACTCCAGCTCGGCGACGTGGTCGGCGAGTTCGGTCATCGACTCGCCGTGCCGCTCCTCGATGGCCGAGAGCTCCGTCCGGAGCTCCCCGAGGTCGTCCGCGAGCGTGTCCGCGCGGGCGTCGACCTCGTCCGTGCGGCCGCCGACACGGTCCAGGCGCGCGTTCGTCCGGTCGAGCCCCTCCTCGAGCGCCCTCACCTCGTCGGCCACGTCCGCAACCCGGCCGTCGAGCCGAGCCTCGACCGCCTCGAACCGGTCTTCGACCGTGGCGAAACGGTCGTCGATGGCGGCGAAGCGGTCGTCGACCTCGTCGAGGCGGGCGTCGAGGCCCGCCAGTCGTTCGTCCACGGCCGCCAGCCGCTCTCCGAGTGCGTCGTACTCGCCGGCGTCGGCGTCGAGTCGCGCCTCGACGTCGGCGACCGACGCGCGGGCCGCAGCGACCTCGGCCTGCATGTCGTCGACGATCTCGGTCGCGGTGCCGTGCTCGTCGATGAGCTCCGCGAGACCGTCGGCGTACGCGGCGAACTCCTCGAGGCGGGCCTCCAGGTGTTGGCGGTGGACCTCCTCGCTGCGCGCCCTGCCGGGCGCGACGTGCTCGCGCAGCCGCTCGGCCTGGTGCTCGCTGACCGCCCCGGACTCGAAGGCATCGACCAGCGCTTCGACGACGGCCGCCGGCGGGAGCGCCGAGACCACGGCCTCGGCCGAGAGGGCGTCCGCGACCGCCTCCTCCGAGAGAGCGTCCGCGACCGCCTCGGGTGCCGGTGCGTCGGGCACGGCCGCTTCGGTGCGGTCGACGTCCGCGTCTGTCGTTCCGCCACCCGACCGCGAGCGTGACCCCGCCGAGTCGACCGGGTCGACCATGTCGATGTGTGGTTCGCCGAACACCGGCTGGACGCGTTCGAGGTCGGCGGACGCGACGACGTACCCCGTCGTCACGCTGTCCCCAGCTGGAAGGATGTCGACGAGGACGAGCGTGGCCTCGCCGTCCTCGAGCAGCCAGTCGCCGTGCCCAGCCGAGTCCAGGTCGAGCGCCTCGACCGGGAACGCCCTGCCCAGGGGCTCCTCGAGACGGACGGCGGCGGTGTCGGGCCGCTCCGACGTGATCTGGTACTTCACCGTCATCGCCTCGTCCCCTGGCTGGATGCCCTTTGCTACCCGAATCCCCTCCTTGGTGGTCGATTTCGTGTTGTTCAGTGAGTCCGTCGATTGCATGGCCACCCCTCCGTTCTCCCGATGTACACACCCCACCATCATTAATTTCACGGCAGTTCACCTATCAATCATATCGCGTGGCGGCGAGTCGGTCGGCTCCTTCGACACGCTTAATGTGGGGCTGTCCGAATCGGCGCGCATGAAGCGGCTCATCATCGACGGGGACCCCGGCATCCGGAAGGACGCCATCATCGACTACGACGGCGACGAGGTCCACTGTTTCTCGGTGACGCGCAACGGCGACTGGCACGGCCCCGAGCGCGTCCAGCTCTGGTGCATCGTGGGGAGCGAAGACGAGCACGACGACTTCATGCGGCGGAACTTCATCCCGCACCACCTGGACGTCGACCGCATCGAGGCCGAGGCGGTCGACGTCATCAAGGGCAAGGGCGAGCTCTCGGTCTGAGTCCCCTTCTCATCGACTGCTGTTCGCCGTCGCGAGTGCCGACTGGTCGACCTCGTAGATCACCACGTCCCCGAAGCGCTCCGCCACGGAGATGTAGGGCTCGTCGGCGAGGTCGTCGACGGGCTGGTGCTGCCGCTCGTGCGGGCCGACGTATACGTACTGCACGTCGTACCGGGCCAACACGTCGGCTCTGGCGGTGCTGTTGCCGGTGTACACCGTCCGGACATCGGCGACACGTGCCCGCCAGCCCGCCTCCGTATGATAGTTCGAGGCGTGGGTCCAGCCGGCGACCGTCGGTAGTCCGGTCATCGAGGAGACACCGCTGACCAGCTGTGTGGCGGGGGAGTTGACGCCGTAGACGTGCTCTCGGGTCGGCTGTTCGACGACCACGGGCCGGCCCTCGCGGTCGTCCAGCCACTCGATGGCCGCCGACTGGTTCGGGTAGGTGCCCTCGGTCCACGCCGTGCTGTCGAGCGTGTCCGCGCCCCGGCCTTCGAAGTGGCCGCCGAGCGCCAGCCCGCCGTACACGGAGAGCGAGACGACGAGGAGGACGGCGATGCCGACCGACGCGACCTGTCCGACGCGCCGGCCGCTCGGGGCCCGTCGCGCCGCGAGGCGCTCGCCGATGCCCCAGTCGGGCCACTGGCGGGCGACCACGTCGACGAGCATCACGCCGGCGGCGGTGCCCCAGAGCACCCACACCTGCATGTAGAACTTGAAGACGGTGTTGTAGCGCCCGCTGCCGGCCCGCTCGGAGACGAAGACGAACTCGACCATCGTCACGAGGCCGACGGCGGCGACGAGCAGCACCGTCTCGTAACCGAGGTCGCGGCCGAGTCGGAGCGTCACCCAGCCGAGCGCCAGCACGGGCGCGACGACGGCGAGCACTGCGAGGTCGACGACGATGGCTGCCGCCGCAAGCACGAGGAACACTGCCGCAGCGAGTGCGACGACCTGCGTGTCCGAGTCGAAGCCGGAGACGGCCGCGCCGACGGCGACGACGATGGTCGCGCCGTAGACGCCCAGCGTGCCGAAGGGCGAGCCGAGCGCGCCCGTCGCGGCGACGGTGACGCCGAGTGCGAGGACGAACAGCAGCGCGGCGGGGCCGCGTTCGTCGGGCTCGACCTGCGTGACCGCGAGCACCCCGACCGCGCCGACGAGCGGGACCGGCACCGGTATCCAGCCGCCGAGGGCGTTGGCGACGGCGACCGTAGCGAGGACCACGAGTGGCGCGACCATCCCGAGGTCGGGTTCGAGGTCCGGGTCGACCCTCGGTGCGAGGAAGGCGACGGAGACGGCCAGGAACGCGCCGTGGACGAGCAGCAGGCCCGCCGCGCCGCTGCGGTCGGGCAGTAACGCGAGCGACTGGCCGCTCGTCGCGCCGGTGAAGAAGGGGAACGCGACGAGCGCGCCGAGCAGGCCGACGGCGATGCCGGCGACGCCCGCTCCGAGCATCCGCAGTATCTCCGAGACGACGGGGCTGTCGGTCGCCGGCTCGACTCGCTCCCGGACCGACGCCGGCAGGAGCGAGACGGGGTGTGCCCCCGCGAAGAGCACCGCGAGCGTCGTCAGCCCGGCGACGGAGGGGTAGCTCCACGTATTCACCACCGCGAGCAGGCCCGCGAGCAGGGGCGCACACACGAACACGTACAGGCGACGACGCCGGACCTGCGCGGCGGGCGTCAGCCAGTAGGCGAAGCCGACCGCGGCGGTCAGCAGCAGCAGCGGCGTGCTCATCATGTGCGCGTGGAGGTCCCCGTTGATGAACGCGAACAGCGGGAACTCGTTGATGGTGTTCGGGATGACCCGGCTCGCCGGCCAGTAGTTGAACTGGTCCGGGCCGAGCGCGAGGTCAGCCCACGTGTGGCCGAACGCCCGGACCGCCTCCGGGCCGTCCTGTGCCGCGGGGTTCCTGTCGACGTACGTCTTCAAGCTCTCGGGCAGCAGCCAGACGACGAGCCGTGCGACCGGCGCGAGGTTGCTCGCAAAGCCGACGAAGAACAGCGCGAGCGCGCCGGCGATGGTCCGGGGAAGGTCGCGCTCGGCCGCGAGGTTCCGCGCGAGGCCGAACGCAGCACCGACGAGCGCGCCGTAGAAGGTCGCCAGCGCGAGGTTGTACGCGTACCGCGGCGCGATGCCGGTCAGGCGGGTCAGCTGTGCGGCGATGAGGTGGCCGCCGTAGTAGTACTGCACCCGGTCGCCCGCGAACCAGAAGTCCTCCGGCGGGAGGCTGTCGGCCCGGACGAGCGTCTTCAGCAGGCCGAAGTCGAGGAACTTCTCCCCGCCGCCGGCGTAGATGCCAGGCTCGGCGTTGCGGATGGCGACGACCAGCCCGAAGCCGACGGCGACCGCCGCCAGGCCGAGGCCGACCGACGACCAGTCCGGTTCGTGGTCGCGAGTCAGTGCGAACGCCGAACCGCCACCGAGCACCAGCAGCGACGCGCCGAGCGCCGGCCAGCCGAACGCCACCTGTCCGACGAGGTAGCTGACGACGCCGACGACGGCCAGCGCGAAGGGGAGGGCGAGGGTCCCGCCCCGGTCGGAGAGGGGCGCGAAGACCAGCGACGCGAGGGGTGCGGCGATGGCGGCCAGCCCGGCCACGGTGAGGAACCACAGCAGGACCAGCCCGTACTCCATGTTCGAGAACGGAGGCGGCGGCGGGTAAGGACTTTTCCCTTCGCGGTGTCGGTGGCCGGACGACACCGCCGTCGCCCGATGGCTGTCCCGTCGTCCCGGCCGGAAACGAATGGTTTTACTCCCCTGGGGGACGCGTTCCGAACAGATGAGCCGGTCCGTCGGCGTCGTCATCCCCGCGTACGAACCGGTGGTCGACAGTCTCGTCGACTACCTGCACGCCCTCCACGACCACCTCGACCCGGCGACGGTGCGTGTCGAGCTCGACGCCCCCGACGCGGCGACGGTCGCCGCACTCGAGGACGAGCCGTGTACCGTCCACGCGGTCGACCGGCGTCGGGGCAAGGGTGCTGCAATCACCTGCGGGTTCGAGGCGCTCGACACCGACGTGCTCGCGTTCGCCGACGCCGACGGCGCGACGCCCGCCGAGTCCATCGTCGACGTCGTCCAGCCCGTCGTCGACGGCTCCACGAAGCTCTCCGTCGGTTCGCGCCGGCACCCAGACGCGAACGTCCTCTCCCACCAGACGGTCGCCCGGCGCTATCTCGGCGACGGGTTCGCCTTCCTCGCGCGGACGCTTCTCTCCGTCCCGCTCTACGACTTCCAGTGCGGCGCGAAGGCCATCGACGCCGAGGCCTGGGCCAGCGTCCGCGACCACCTCTACGAACCCGGCTTCGCCTGGGACATCGAACTCGTCGCCATGGCGGGCGCGCTCGGCTACGAGCCCGTCGAGGTGCCGGTCACCTGGGAGGACCAGCCCGAGTCGACGGTCTCCCCGGTCGGGACGACGCTCGAACTCGGCGTCTCGCTGCTGAAGTCACGCCACCGCGTGAAGCGTCTCCAGGGGAGCGGCCTCCACCGCTTCGTCGCGTCCCGCCGGAGCACCCGCCTCTCCCTCGTCGACCGCCTCGGAGCCGAGACCGATGAGTGAGGACGATTCGGTCGCCGGGCCGGCGGACTCCGACGACGCCAGCGTCGACACGCTCGGCAACCGCCTCTCGGCGCTCGTCTCCGGCACCCGGTTCGGCCAGTTCGCCTCCGTCGGTGCCGTGGGCGCGCTGTTCGACGTGACCACCGCAACCGCACTCAGGGAGTTCGGCATCTTCCCCGAGCTCGCGGTGTTCGTCGGCATCGAGGTCTCGGTGCTGGTCATGTTCCTCCTGAACGACAACTGGACGTTCTCCAGGCAGGGCCACGGCGGGCTCGTGCCGACGCTGCGCCGGCTCGCCCGGTCGAACCTCGTACGCGTCGGCGGCATCACCGTCCAGTTGCTGACGTTCCGGCTTCTCTACCGGGTCTTCTTCGTGGAGGTCGCCGTCGTCGGGCTCGACGGCTGGTTCGTCGTCGCGAAGGTCACGGGCATCGGCGTCGGCATGCTGGTCAACTACGTCGCGGAGAGCCTGTTCACCTGGCGCGTCCACGCGGAATAAAGAGGCTGTCGGTCCCGATGCCTGGTGGGACGAACCCGCATACGGCGACCCAAACACAACCCTTAACTAGTGGACCGGGTTACGTGATGGTAGCGGGATGGGATAGCCAGGAGATTCCGGCGGGCTCATAACCCGCAGATCGGTAGTTCAAATCTACCTCCCGCTATTTTCCGACGCACAACGACGAGGAGCGTAGCGACGGGTCCGTTCGTCGGAAGATAGTTCGAGGAGATTCGAAGTCGGCGTAGTTCAAATCTACCTCCCGCTGGTTTCTGACGTGGACCAGTTACGTAGTGAAGCGACGCGTGTGGTGCCCGTCGCACGGAGCGGCCAGGGGTCTCCGGACGACTTTTCGCCGGCGTCCACGACACCCGAGTATGGACGTCAGGAACCCACGAGAGCGCTACGACGACCTCCTGACCGAGCGGCGCACGTGGGCGGTCGACGCGGAGACGTCCGCCGCCATGGACGACAACGAGGCGTACACGGCAGGCTGGGTGACTATCGATATCGCCTTAGACGACGACGGACGTGTGCTGCTGGTCTACAACGGTGACGACCGAAGTGGGGAAGGTCCTCGGCGAGGACGACGAGGCAATCGAGCGAGCGGACTGGTTCGACGAGTTACCCGACGAGACGCTTGAGCGGGAGTTCGCCGCGCGACTGCTGGACCTGATTCGAGAATAGCTGGAGACGAGAGAGGCGGGTTCGCTAGTCGTCGGCGACCTCGCTCGTCGCGGTCTCGACCGTCTCGGTACCGTCGACGAGGTGGCAGGCCGCGACGTGGTCCTCGTCGGTCCGTTCGAGCGCCGGCTTCTCGCGCTCGCAGACCGTGGAGAACGTGTCCGAGAGACGGTCGGCTGCCGATTCGAGGTCGTCGTCGAGCACGCTATCGACGGCGGCGGCGACGCTCTCCTCCGCAGTGGGGTCGTCGAGTTCGTCGGGGAGGTCGAACTCCGCGCGGAGCGCACGCCGGCGGTCGTCGCGGGTGATGTCGCCGGTCGCCGCGTCGCTCCGGCGGGCACGGGCGAGTTCGGCCGCGCCGTCGGCGTCCACGTCCCCACCCTCGACCTGGTGGCGGAAGTCGAGCGCGCGGCGGAACTGCTCCTGTGGCAGGTCGAGGTCGTCCGGCTGGATGACCTTGGGACAGCGCGTGTGGAACCGACAGCCCGACGGCGGGTTGTCGGGGCTGGGCACGTCGCCGGTGAGCTCGATTCCGAGGCCGCGCTGGCGCGGGTCCGGCGTCGGGATGGACGCCAGGAGCGCCTGGGTGTAGGGATGCTGCGGGTTCCGGAACAGCTCCTCGGTGGGTGCGACCTCGACGATCTCGCCGAGGTACATCACGGCGACCCGGTCGCAGATCTCCCGGATGACGCCCATGTCGTGGCTGATGAACAGCATCGACAGACCGAAGCGGTCCTGCAGGTCCCGCATCAGCGAGAGGATCTCGGACTGGATGGAGACGTCGAGCGCCGAGACCGGCTCGTCGGCGACGACGAACTCGGGGTTGACCACGAGCGCCCTGGCGAGCGCCACGCGCTGTTTCTGCCCGCCGGAGAACTCGTGGGGGTAGCGGTCGTAGTCGTCGGCGTCGAGGCCGACGCGGTCGAGCAGGTCCTCGGCGATCTCCCGGCGCTCCGCGGTGTCGTCGAGCCCGTGGATGAGTAGCGGCTCGGCGACGCTCTCGCCGACGGACATCCGCGGGTCGAACGAGCCGGTCGGGTTCTGGAATATCATCTGGGCCTTCCGGCGGAACCGCTTCAGCTGGGACCGCGAGAAGCCGACGATGTCGTTCGGCTCGCGCGCCTCCTCCTCGCCCCGGATGGCTCGGAGCTTCTCCATCGGCGTCTTGCGGTTCGTGTCCTCCGGGACCTCGCCGTGGTAGATGACCTCGCCGTCGGTCGGCTCCTCGAGTCGGAGCAGCGAGGTCGCGGCGGTCGACTTCCCGCAGCCGGACTCGCCGACGAGCCCGAGCGTCTCGCCCTCGTAGAGCGTGAAGTCGATGCCGTCGACGGCCTTCACGCGGCCGACCTCCCGGCGGAGGATGCCCTTCGTGACGGGGTAGTGCTTCTTCAGCCCCCGCACGGAGAGCACTGGCTCTCGGTCGTCGCTCATCGTCTCGTACCTCCGTCCGCGTCGCCCGAATCAGTTTCGGCACCGTCGACCGGTCCACCGTCGGCGAAGGTCTCACCGCCGGCGTCCGGGTCGGCGTCGCGGTCGGCCGGCGAGCGCACCACCGACGCGTCGTAGCCCGCCTGATAGAAGAGACAGGCGGCCTCGTGGTCGCCGCCGGAGACGGGCACGAGCGTCGGATGGTCGCCCGTGCGACAGTCGTCGATGGCGTGCGGGCACCGGTCGGCGAACCGACAGCCAGCAGGCGGCTCCTTCGGGTCGGGGAGCGACCCCGGGATACCGTCCGAACCGCCACCACGGCCGGGCAGGCAGTCGAGGAGCCCCTGCGTGTAAGGATGCGAGGGGTTCTCGAACACCTCGAACACGTCGCCGGACTCCATCACCTTCCCGGCGTACATGACGACCACGCGGTCGGCAACCTCGGCGACGACGCCGAGGTCGTGGGTGATGAGCAGGATGCCCATGTCGAGGTCGTCCTGCAGCTCCCGCAGCAGGCGGAGGATCTGCGCCTGGATGGTCACGTCGAGTGCGGTCGTCGGCTCGTCGGCGATGAGCAGGTCGGGGTTGGCCGCGATGGCCATCGCGACGACGACGCGCTGTTTCTGCCCGCCGGAGAACTCGTGGGGGTAGTCGTCGTACCGCTCGCCCGCCTTGGGGATGCCGACGCGGTCGAGCAGGTCGACCGCCCGTTCCCGCGCCGTGGCTTTCGAGACATCCTCGTGCAGACGGATGGCTTCCGCGACCTGCCTGCCGACGGTGTAGACCGGGTTCAGCGAGCCCTGCGGGTTCTGGAAGACGTGTCCGATGCGGTCGCCCCGGATATTCCGCAGGCGGCGCTTCGAGAGCTGCATGAGGTCGCGCTCGTCGAAGGTGACCCTGTCGGCGGTGACCCGCCCCGGCGGTTCCTTCACCAGTCGGGTGATGGACTCGCTGGTGACGGTCTTGCCGGAGCCGGACTCCCCGACGATACAGACTGTTTCGCCCCGGTCGACGTCGAACGAGACGCCGTCGACCGCGTGGACCGTGCCCGAATCGGTGTCGAACGTGACCTCGAGGTCACGCACTTCGAGTAGCGACATTATGAATCACTCCGTGGGTCGAGGACGTCTCTGAGGGCGTCACCGAGCACGCTGAACGAGAGCACCGTCACCGAGAGCACGATGACCGGGATGGTCGACATCCACCAGCCGTCGGGGATGTACTTCAGCTGGCTCGAGATGGTCTCCCCCCACGAGGGGAGCATGATGTTGTTCAGCGCGAGGAACGCGATGGCCGCCTCGGCCAGGATGAGGTTCGGTATCTGCCGCGTGACCGAGGTGAGGACCGTGTTCGACACGTTCGGGAGGATGTGCCGGCCCATGATGCGCCAGTGCCCCGCGCCGGCGCTCCGTGCGGCCGTCACGAAGTCCTCCTCGCGTCGCTGGATGACCTCCGAGCGGACGAGCCGTGCCGCGCCGGCCCACGAGAACAGCCCGAAGACGACGACGAGGACGAACAGGCTCCGGCCGTACACGTGGATGGTGATCATGTAGACGATGATCGCCGGCACCGTCTGCTGGATGTCCGTGTAGCTCATCAGCAGGTCGTCGACGACGCCGCCGACGTAGCCCGCGACCGTCCCGACGAACGTCGCAAGCGGGACGATGAGCATCGAGCAGATGAGCGCCACCTGGAGCGAGACGCGCATCCCGGTGAACACGAGGGGGATGAGCCCCTGCCCGTAGCGGGCCGTGCCGAGCGGGTAGTCCCAGGTGCCGTAACAGGTGGTTCCACGGCCGGGTGCCTCGGCGTACGCCGGGCAGGAGGTCGAACTGGCCCCGCCGGCGATCGGGTCGAACTGCAGCAGGTCGTAGACAACGACCTGGAGCAGTTCGATACCGACGACCAGCACGAGGCCGAACGCCGCCAGCACCAACGCGGTCGCGCGAAGCTGCTCGAATCCGAACGAGCGGCCGGAGAGGACCGCCCAGCGAAGGCCCCACGCGACACCAACCACCGCAGCGATACCGGCGGCGGTCCGGAAGCTCGACAGGGAGAACACGTTGAACACCGTCCCGACCAGCGTGAACGTCGCGAGGAAACCGAGCCCGACGCGGAGGAGCACGCGAGCCACGTCCCCGAAGCTGCCGAGTTCCCGCTCGCGGTCGAGCCTGTCGAGGAGCCCCCACGTCGCGAGCGCACAGAGCGAGCCCACGACCAGCAGCGAGAACAGGTCCACCCGCCCGAGCGGCGTCGCGGCGGACACCGGCGGTCGTGACGTCGCCGGGATGTCGGGACTCGGCTGCCCGGCCAGCAACGGCCCGAACACGCCACCGAAGAAGAACAGCGTCACGTAGCCGAGCGCGAAGGTCGCCGGCCGGTTGTTCGTCAGCTCGGCGAAGTACGCCTTCGTCCGGTCGAGGTTCTCGTACATCGGATACAGCACGTAGAAGACGAAGACGAGGAGCGACACGCTGAACAGCCAGTCGATACCGCGGACGTCCCAGGTGAACGGCGCCTCGAGACCCTCCGCGAGCCCCACGTTGTAGAACAGTGGGTCCGGCGACGCGACGGCGAAGTCGTACCAGAACGCCGCGAGGACGACAGCCAGACTGGCGAGGAACAGCGCCGAGCGCCGGCCGAACCCACCACCCGACGGTTCGACGGCGTCCCAGTCAACCTGCTCGAACCGTGCCCGTTCGTCGGCGTCACTTGTCGCCATCTATCCGACACACCACCTGATGACCGCCATGTTCACGACACCCAGATTCCATGCTGCTCAGTTCGTTCACAGAGGTGGATAAAAAAGCTAATAGAGGCTCAAATCCGGGCTTGACATATCCTCACGTCCGCGTCTTGCGATTCCGACCGGTTCTACCGGCGACGCCCCCCGTATTTATTAGCTCTGCTCCGACAGTCTGGGTCGAATGCTACGACAGGGTCACGGGTCGGTGGTGCGACCGTGAGCATGATCTGGCGGCTGGTGCGGCGTGGGGTGTTCGCGGTCGTCTCCGCCTACATCGTCATGACGGCGGCGTTCGCGGTCATCGCGTTCACGAACGACCCGAACGTCGGCCAGGTCGCGTGGGAGGCGTCGAACACGGGGCGTAACATCACCGAGGCCGTCCAGGCCTACCGGGAGGCGCGGAACCTGAACGACCCCATCTTCCAGCGCTGGGTGTCGTGGCTCGTCGGCATCACGACCGGCGACTGGGGGCTCTCCTACTCCACCGGCCAGCCCGTCCTCGACGTCATCTGGAGCCGGATGAAGTACACGCTGTTCTACCTCGTCCCCTCGGTCTTCGTCGCGACCGTGATGGGGATCAGCTTCGGGCTGTTCTCCGCGTTCAGACAGCACTCGTTCAGCGACCGCATCGTGACTGCCGCCGCCTACCTCGGTCTCGGCATCCCGAACTTCTGGCTGGCGACCGTGCTGTTCAGTGCCGCAGTCGCACAGCACCAGATCATCGCGTTCCCCGAGCTCCCCATCACCTCGGCGGCGCTCTACTCGTTCGACTTCACGCTGCTGTACGGGTTCATCCCGTGGCTGGACCCGAACACGACTCAGGGATTCTTCGTGCTCCCGGTCATCACACTCACGACCGCGCTCCTCGCCGGGCAGCTTCGCTACACGCGCTCGGAGTCGCTGGAGTACATCGACATGGAGTTCGTGAAAATCGCCCGCGCGAAGGGTGCTGGGCCGTTCCGTGTCGCGCGACACGTCCTGCGGAACGCCGCCATCCCGCTGCTCTCGCTGTTCCTCACGGAGATGCTCAGCGTGCTCGTCCTCGGCGTCCTGGTCATCGAGGAGGTGTTCAACATCCCCGGCTTCGGCAGTCTGATGCTCCAGGCGGTCGGTGCCCGCGACATGCCGCTCATCATCGGGGTGACGATGGTCGTCGCGTTCATCGGCATCGTCGGGAACTTCCTGCAGGACGTGGCCTACACCGTACTCGACCCGCGCGTCGGGAGCGAAACCGACTAGTCGTCCCCGTCGTCGTCGACGATGACGACCTCGCCGTCGACCACGTCGACGTTGATGAGCGTCTTCACGCTGTACGGCGACGACTCGACCTTGTTCTCGCCGCCGACCTTCTTGATGACCGCGACGGAGTCAACGACGTCCGCGCCGATCTCGTCGAGGGCGCCGAGCACCGCCGCCAGCGTGCCGCCCGTCGAGAGCACGTCGTCGAGCACGAGCACGCGGTCGCCCGCATCGACGTCGTTGATGAACATCTCGTTCTCCGAGTAGCCGGTCTGCTGGGCCAGCGACACCTCACCGTCCAGTCCGTACTCGCGCTTCCGGATGACCGTCAGCGGGATGTCAGTCATCAGCGACACCGCCGTCGAGATGTGGATACCCATCGCCGCCGGTGTGACTATCTTGTCGACGTTCTCCAGGTCCGCCTTCCGGATGATTCGGATGACGATCTCACGGAGGAGTCCGGGGTCCAACTGCGGCACGCCGTCGCTTATCGGGTGGACGAAGTAGTGGTAGCCGTCTTTCTCGATGATGGGCGCATCGCGCAGGGACTGGCTGAGTCTGTCCATGTCGTAGCTACACGAAGCAGTAATAAAAGCTGGCGATTGTGACCGCCGTTGCGCCCGTTCACCCGATCTGACGCTCGCCGAGGATGGCGGACTGCCCGTCCTTCTCCCAGACGATCCGGATCGTATCACCGACGGCGACGTTGCTCGAGTTCGTCTCCAGCGCGAGGCTGTCGCCCCCCTCGAGCCCGTCCGCCCACTCGTCGGCCCCGCCCAGCACGTAGTTCGAGCCGGTGCTGCCACCCTCCCAGGCGACATCGCCCTCGACGTACACGGTGACGTACTGCGCGTCGACGGGGTTCCCGCCCTCCTGTGTCAGCGTCAGCGTCTCGTTACCGCTCCCGTCGACCGCGAACTCGTACTGGACGACCGCGTTCGGCGTCTGCTGGGTCACCTGCGACCCGATGCCCAGCACGAACACGCCGACAGACGCGGACAGCACGACCGTCAGCGCGACCATGAGGACCACGCCGATGACCGGCGACAGTGCGTCCTCGTCCGCCAGCATCCCCCTGAAGTTCATCGGTCCGGAGTTGTCGGTGAGGCATGATAAGACAAGTGGCCAACTGTGGTAGACGCGTGGTCGCGACGCCGGCGCTGTCGGGTAGTTCGGAGGAAGAGAGGCGTCGTCGATTGCACTCGCTACGGGCCGACGCTGCTGCTGGTCCGGGACTGGCCGCTCGAAGCGGATTCCCACCCCGGTTCCAGCATGTCGCCCGTCGCAGCCGTGTCGTTGCGGTAGTCGACGCCGTGGTCACTCGAAGTCCAGCTCGGACGGGACCTCCAGGTCGCCGAGGCGCATGTTGCGTTCGTAGTAGATGTGGACCGAGGCGGAGACCGTCAGCGTCAGCGCGATGAGCGTCGCCCAGGCGACGTCGGGGAGGAGCGTGAAGGGGTAGACTCCGCCCCAGATAGCCGCACAGAGCGCCGTGCTGACCGCGCCGAGGGAGAGGTAGTACTCGCGCCACGGGAGCTCGCTGCCGGGGACGATCTCGAGGTAGATGGAGAGGTCCTGGGTCCGTGCGGTCGGCTCGATGAGCCCCGAATCGGAGTCGTAGTCGATGATCTGTGCCTCCGCCATCCGCGGGAGGTGCGTCTGCTGGAGCGTCGTGTACACCCGCTTTCGCTGCTCGGAGCTCACCTCCTCGCAGGGGGTCCGGTACTCCCAGGACGCTACTCGTGTGGCGAGGTCCCCGAGTTCGACGGGCTCGCCCTTTCGCTTGAGGTACTGGAGGACGTACCGACGTCGCTGGTTCCGGAGGACGTCGAATATCTCGCCCTTCGACAGGCCGCCGTCGGGCAGAGCTGTGGAGGTATCAGCGTCGGCGGAATCCTCGGGCATTGGTGTGCGGACCTCGTGTCGGGGCTTGGAGCGGTCGTACGTTGTTGCCTCCGCCGTACATTCTATCCTACCGTGCACCCGGAGTGTACATAACGTTTCGTACTGCGGTCCGACCAACGCATCGAAGTCGATGCTGGATGATGGTCTCTAGCAGGAAGTACCACGTTCCCGTGTCCTCGCAGACTCTGAAAGACGGGTCGCTGGCGACGCCGTTACCACCCCGTCTAACCCATTTGAGAACTCTTAAGGTCCGCATTTCGTTCTACTCGACTAGCAATGACACCGGACCTCTGGGTCCTCCTCGCCCTCGTGGGACTGCCGTTCCTCGGGGCCGCGGCGGTGCCCCTCGTCTATCGCATCCTCGGGGAGCGCACGGCGTACTTCGCGGCGCTGGTCGCACTCGCCTGTCTGGGCCTCGTCGGGTTGCTGTACGGCACCGAGGGGGCACAGTCGGTCGACTGGGTACCGGCGCTCGGCATCGAGCTGCGCTTCTACGTCGACGGACTCGCGCTGCTCATCGCCACGCTCGCGAGCGGCGTCGGCGTCTGTATTCTCACCTACTCGGGCGGCTACATGCACGGCGAGCCGGGCCAGCCGAAGTACTACGCGACGCTGCTGGCGTTCATGGGCTCGATGCTCGGCGTCGCGCTGGCGGCCGACCTCATCACGCTGTTCCTGTTCTGGGAGCTGACCAGCCTGACCTCGTTCCTGCTCATCGGCCACTACACGACGGAGTCGTCGTCGCAGTACGCCGCCCGGAAGTCGATGCTCATCACGGTCGCCGGGGGGCTGTTCATGCTCGTCGGCTTCGTCCTCCTGCACGCGGTGAGCGCCGACGCGCTCGGGTCGGCGACCTGGGCGCTCGCCGGCGAGGGGTCGATGCTCGAGAACGCCGGGGCGATGCGGGAAGCGCTCGAGTCCGAAGGCCTGTTCGTCGTCGTGCTCGCCCTGCTGGGTATCGGCGCGGCCGCGAAGTCCGCACAGGTCCCGCTGCACATCTGGCTGCCGAACGCCATGGAGGCACCGACCCCGGTCTCGGCGTTCCTCCACTCCGCGACGATGGTGAAGGCCGGCGTCTACCTCGTCGGCCGCATGCGGCCGCTGTTCCTGCCGGCCGACGCCCACCCGGGGAGCCTCGAACTGTGGACGCTCGGCTTCGCCGCGCTCGGTCTGCTGACGATGACCGTCACGGCCATCCTCGCGGTCGCCGCGACCGACATCAAGGAGCTGCTCGCGTACTCGACGGCGTCCCACCTGGGCCTCATCATCGCGGGCTTCGGCTTCGCGGGCCACCTCGGCGCGGAGACCGGTGCGTTCCACATCCTGAACCACGCGTTGTTCAAGGCGACGCTGTTCCTCGTCGCCGGCATCGTCGCGCACGAGGCCGGTACACGGAAGATATCGGAGCTGGGCGGGCTGCGCGAGGACCTGCCCATCACGGCGGGTATCGCGGCCATCGCGTCGCTCGGGATGGCCGGCGTCCCGCCGTTCAACGGCTTCTACTCCAAGGAGTTCCTCTTCCACGCGGCGTGGGAGACGGGCGCGGCATCGGGTGGGCTCTACTACCTGATTCCGGTCGTCGCCGTCTTCGGGAGCGTGTTCACGTTCCTCTACTCCATCCGGTTCCTGATGCTGTTCTTCGGCGAAAAGCCGGACGAGCTCGGACACGTCCACTCGCCGCCGGTGGCGATGCTGGCACCGCCAGCGCTTCTGGCGGCGCTCGCGGCCGTGGTCGGTATCGGTGGTATCACAGGGACGTTCGACGTGCCGCTCGGCCCGCTCGAGGAGTTCGTCGGGAGCGTCATGCACGCGGTCGAACCCGCGGGCGCGGAGGAGACCTCGTTCCACTACTACCTGCCGACCACGGTGACGCCCTGGGCGATCATGAGCGCGCTCACCATCGCGTTCGGGGCGGCGCTGTACCCGCAGTACGGCCGGCTCCACGACGGCATCCGGTCGCTGCTGCGTGGTCCGGTCCGCGCGAACTGGTGGTACGACACTGCCACGGAGGAGCTGAACCCGACGAGCACGGCCGTCCGCGACCGCGTCCAGAACGGGTTGCTGCGGACGTACGCGACGTGGGTCGCCGCCGCCTTCGCCGTTCTCACGTTCGCGGGCTACGTGGGGGCCAGCGTCGACGTCCCGGTCCCACAGGAGCCCGCGACCTACCTGCCGCTCGCGCTCACGGCTGTCGTGCTCGTCGCATCGGTGACCGTGTTCGGAGACCTCTCACTGCGTGTCGCGACCACGGTGGCCGGCGTGCTCTCCGTGCTCGCGCTCGGAATCTTCGCCTGGGCCATCTTCGGCCTCGGCCTGACGCCAGCCGAACTCGCGACCCAGCCGCCGGTCGTGTTCGTGCTCGCGCTGGCGGCCGTCGCGGGCATCGCAGTCTCGCGTGCCCCGTCACACATCGCCGGCGTACTGACGCTCTCCATCCTCGGGTTCATGGTCGCAATCTTCTACATCCTGCGCGACGCACCGGACCTCGCGCTGACCCAGCTGGTCGTCGAGACGCTCGTGCTCGTGATATTCCTGCTCGTGCTCGACAAGCTCCCCGCGTTCTACGGCGGCTGGGACCGGGGGCGGATGGCCAGAGACGGCGTGCTCTCGCTCGCTGTCGGCGCGGTCGTCACGACGACCGTACTCGTCACGACTGCGGCCAGTCCGAACGAGGAGTCCGTCATCGCACGCGGCCTCGCCGAGGCCTCGTACCCCGAAGCCGGCGGGAACAACATCGTGAACGTCATCCTCGTCGACTTCCGGGCGTTCGACACGATGGGCGAGATCGCGGTCGTCTCGATGGCCGCGCTCTCTATCGTCACGCTCATCGCCCTCCGGGAACGAGGTGAGACGAGATGAGCTACGGCGACGACACGACGGTCATCGCACGAACCGTTGCCCGCATCACGCTGCCACTCGTGCTCGTGGTCGCCATCTCGCTGCTGTTCCAGGGGCACAACCTGCCGGGCGGCGGGTTCATCGCTGGCGTCCTCACAGCGGCGGCGTTCGCGCTGGTGTACATCGTGTTCGGGATGGAGTACGTCCAGGAGACCATCTTCGGCGACGAGTACGAGCCCGACGGTAGCGTCGCCGGCCCGGCGGTCGTCGACCGCTACCGGACGCTGTTCGGCGTCGGACTCGCGGTCGCCGCCGGCACCGGCCTCGGTGCGATGGCGTTCGGGAAGCCGTTCCTGACCCACACGGACGAGGTGGTGAAGCCGTCCACCGAGTACGTCGCCTGGATTCCGGGCGCCGACTTCATCTTCGGGACGCTGTTCAAGTTCCACTGGGCGACGGCGTTCCTGTTCGACATCGGCGTCTACTTCGTCGTCGTCGGTGGGCTCCTCGCGATTCTCGCGGTGGTGGGGGGCGAATGACCGAGTTCGTCCTCGCCCTCGTGCTCGGCCTGCTGTTCGCGCTCGGGACGTTCCTCGTCCTGCGGCGCGACGTGGTCCGGGTCGTCTGGGGCGTCTCCATCATCTCGCAGGCCGCGAACGTCTACCTGGTGACGATGGGGCTGCTCGACGGGTCGGTTCCCGTGCTCGAGGGCCACGGCGAGGGTGCAGGGGCCGTGACGGACCCGCTCGTGCAGGCGCTCGTCCTGACGGCCATCGTCATCGGCTTCGGGACGACCGCGTTCGCGCTCGTGCTCACCTATCGGGTGTACGAGGAGCACGGCACCATCGACCTGCTCGAACTCGGAGGTGAGACCGATGGCAACTGAACAGCTCGTCGTCGCGCCGCTGCTCGTCGCGCTCGTGACGGCCATCCTGACGCTCGTCGTCCACCGGTACGTCCGTGCCCAGAAGGCCGTCAGTGCACTCGGCGGAGTCGCGTACGTCGGTGCGGTCGCGATGCTGATTCAGCGAGTGCGCTCCGGTGCCGGCTCGCACGGCGTCGAGGGCGTCCTCACCTACCAGCTCTCCAACTGGGGCGCGCCCTTCGGCATCACGCTCGTCGCCGACGACCTCTCGGCGTTCATGCTCGGCCTGACGGCCGTCGTGAGCCTGCTCGCGCTCGCGTTCTCCATCCTGTACGTCGACGAGGCGGGTCAGCGCGTCTCGTACCACCCGCTGTACCACTTCATGCTGGTCGGGGTGACGGGGTCGTTCCTCACAGCCGACATCTTCAACCTGTTCGTCTGGTTCGAGGTGATGCTGATGTCGAGCTACGTCCTCGTCGTCTTCTACTCCGGCCCGCGACACACGAAGGCGGCGCTCCAGTACGTCGTGCTCAACCTCGTCGGGAGCGCGTTCATGCTGCTCGCCATCGGCGGCCTCTACTCGACGACCGGCACGCTGAACATGGCCGATATGGCGCGCCGGCTGGCCGACCCCGCGAGCTTCGGAATCACCCTCGCGCCCGTGCTCGGCCTCTCCGCGGTGCTGTTCGTCGTGTTCGCGCTCAAGGCCGGTATCGTCCCGTTCCAGTGGTGGGTGCCCGCGGCGTACCGTGCCGCCCCCGCCCCTGTCTCGGCGATGCTCGCGGGCGTCGTCAAGAAGGTCGGCATCTACGCCATCATCCGGCTCTACTTCACCGTGTTCGCCAACGCCGCGCCGATGGACCTCGCACTGCCCGGTGTCGTCGGCGAGTCCACGCTCGCGTTCTTCGGCCCGGTGCTGTTCATCATGGGTGCGGCGAGCATCATCCTCGGTGGGGTCGCCGCGGTGAACCGCGACAACGTCGACGACCTGCTCGCGTACTCCAGCATCGGCCAGGTCGGCTTCATCGTCATCGCGCTGGCGTTCGCCGCCGGCGGCGTCGTCGCCGGCTGGCAGGCACCCGAGCCGTACGGGAGCGTCGCGGTGCTCGGGCTGGCGGCCGCACTGGTCTACTCGCTGAACCACGCCCTGGCCAAGGCCGCGCTGTTCCTGGCCAGCGGCGCGGTGTACGAGTCGGTCGGCTCCATCGAGTTCGAGGACCTCGGCGGCATCGCCGGCCGCATGCCGCTGCTCTCGGCCGGCTTCTTCGTCGCCGCGCTCAGCCTCGTCGGTATCCCGCCGCTGGTGGGCTTCTTCGGGAAGTTCCTCGTCTTCGACGCGGCGGTCAACGCCGGCTCGAACCTCGGCATCGGGCTGGCGCTGCTCGGGGCCATCCTGACCATCGCCTACGTCACCCGCGCCTGGAACCGCGGGTTCTGGGGCGAGCGTAGCGAGGCTGTCGAGCAGGCGACGCCGCAGTACGGGCTGTTCGCGACGGTGCTCGTGCTCGCGGTGGTCGCCCTCGGGGTCGGCGTCGCGTTCGACCCGGTCGTCGAGGCGGCAATCGACGCAGCGAACGCCGCACTCGAGACCGGCGACTACATCGAGGCGGTCGGGCTGGAGGACAGCCTCACGAGCGACGGAGGTGGTCACTGATGTCCCAAGACGAGACGACGAGCGTCGAGGAGACCGACACGGAGACGTACGACATCGAAGAGAACCAGGCCGAGCGGGCGCGGAAGTGGCCCGCCATCGGCGTCGCACTGGCGGTCCTCTGGCTGTTCGTCCGGGGCGTCCACTTCATAGACAAGCCCGGCCTCGCTGCCGGCGAGTTCGTCATCGGGCTCGCGGTGGGGCTCCCCATCGCCTACGGCATCCGCGGCATCTACGCGCCGACGTACGGGCTGCGACGCTCGCTGTCGGTGCTCCCGGCCGCCGGCATCTACCTCAGCCTGTTCCTCTGGGAGCTGGTGACGGCGAACGTCGACGTCGCACGTCGGGTGCTCTCGCCCTCGATGCCCATCGAGCCGAACGTCGTCGAGGTGCCGCTGCGCGTCGAGTCGGACGTCGCCATCACGACCATCGCGAACTCGATCACGCTCACGCCTGGCACACTCACCATGGACTACGACGAAGAACGCAACTCGCTGTTCGTCCACGCGCTCGCCGCGACCGACGAGGAGTCGGTCGTCGAACCGATCCGCCGCTGGGAGGACTACGCGCTCGTCATCTTCGACGAGCGCCTCTCCCCCGGCTCGCCGGTGCCGGAGCCCGAGGGGGGTGCGGACGATGCTTGACGCGGCCGTCGGAGACTGGTTGTCCGTCGTCGCGCTGACGGCCGGCCCAAGCGGCCCTGACTGGCTCGTCCCGTTCCTGAACCTCGGGCTGTTCGTCGCAAGCGCCGTCACGCTGCTCTGCGCTTACCGGGTCGTCCGGGGCCCGACGACGCCCGACCGGGTCGTCGCGCTCGACACCATCGGCACCAACGTCGTCGCCATCGCCGTGCTCTGGGCGATGATCCGCGGACGGGGTCTGTTCGTCGACGTGGCCCTCGTGCTCGCCATCATCGGCTTCGTCAGCACCATCGCCGTCGCACGCTACGTCACGGAGGGTGACATCGTCGAATGACGCTACTCGAGACCATCCAGTACGCCGCAGTCGCCGGGTTCGTGCTCGTGGGAAGCTTCTTCCTGCTCGTCGGGACCATCGGGCTCATCCGCTTCCCGAACGTCTACAACCGCCTGCACGCGACGAGCAAGGCGGCGACGCTGGGCGCGGCGTCGATGTTCGTCGCCGGCTTCATCTACTTCGGCGGGCAGGGGGTCGCTCTGGAGGCGCTCGTCGCGATCGTCTTCCTCTTCCTCACCGCGCCGACCGGCGGCCACCTCATCTCCCGCTCCGCGCGGAAGATGGGCGTCGACTTCACCGACGACGTCGAGTGGCCGATCCACGGTGCGGGCATCGAGCGCGAGGAACCCGAGGAGACGGAGGACTGAGGGGCCGGGCCCCAGCGAGCTGTGCCTCTCGAACCAGCGGCTCTCGGTCGTCGCTGCCTCGAAAGCGTACACTGACCGGACAATCCCTCGTCAGAACGTCGCTGCGAGCGCCCGCGCGACCTCCAGCCCGAGCGCGGACTTCTCGCCGCTGAACTCGGAGTACCCCTCCTCGTGGACGAGCAACGCGCGGCTCGACTCGCTGCCCATGACGCTCGCGTCGTTGGCGACGACGAACGCGAGCCCGGCGCGCGAGGCCGTCTCCCTCGCCGCCGCGACCATCGCCTCGTCGTCGCCGCTCGTCTCCGTCTTGAACCCGACCATCCGCAGGTCGGAGTGCTCGGCGCGAACGCTGTCGAGCAGCTTCGGCGTCGGCGACAGCGACAGGGAGAGCTCGTCCTGCCCGGAGCGGATCTTCTCCTCGGCGGGTTCGACCGTGTAGTCGCCGATGGCCGCGACCGAGACCAGTGCGTCGGCCGCGGTCCCGCCGTCGCCGTCCGCCCCGTCGCTCTCGACTGCGGAGAGCGCGGCTGCCGTCATCTCCGCAGCGCTCTCGACCGGGACGAGTTCGGCGAAGCGGACCGTCTCGACGGCCTCGCCGGTGGTCAGCGCGTGCGGGCCGACCGCCCCGTGAATCAGCGTCACATCCGCACCGAGGACGTAGCAGGCCCGGGCGACCGCACGCCCCGTCCGCCCCGAGGAACGGTTCGTCAGCACGCGCACCGGGTCGATGGCCGCCACCGTCGCGCCGCTCGTGACGACGACGTGCCGGTCGGCCAGGGGTGCGTCGCCGGCAGCTCTGGCGACGCCGAGCGCGATGGCGTCCTCGGTCGCTATCTTCGCCTTCCCCTCCTCGACGCGCGGGTCGACGAAGTCGACGCCCCACGAGCGCAGGGTGTCCATCGCCTCCAGCACGCCCGGGTGGTCGTACATCGGCTCGTGCATCGCCGGCGCCACGACGACCGGCACGTCGGCCCCGAGCGCGGTCGTCGCACAGGTCGTGACGGGCGTGTCGTCGACCGCCGACGCTACCTTCCCGACCGTGTTCGCCGTCGCCGGCGCGAGCAGGAGGACATCGGCCCAGCCCTCGCGGCCGCAGAGCTCGACGTGTTCGACCCGTCCGGTTATCTCGCCGACCACGTCGTTCTCGGTGGCGAACTCGACCGCCCACGGGTGGATGATTCCCGTCGCACTGTCCGTCATCACGGCACGGACGGACGCCCCGCGGCGGCGCAGCTCGTGTGCCAACTCGACCGTCTTGACGGCGGCTATCGACCCGGTGACCCCAAGGGCGACGTTCACTCCGTCGAGCATAGCCCCGGCTTCGTGGCCCTGGCTCATGTGTGTTCGGTGCCCTCCCGGTCGGCCGCGACGCTCGGATGCATCGTCGGGTCGTCGTCGAGCGGCTCCGTGTACGCCCGGAGCGCGTCGCGGGCGCGCTCGTCGCGCTCCAGCCGCTGCGCATCGGCGATCTCCTCACAGCCCGGCGGCACCTCGCGCCCGCGCTCGGTGAAGTACCCCTCCGGCGTCACCCAGTCGTGGTAGAAGTTCACGTCGGAGTCGTGGACGATGGTCCGCCCGACCGTCGCCCCGTGGCCCGCACAGACGATAGCCTGGTGGTACTGGTCGGCGAGGCGACCCGCGGCGTAGATGCCGTCGACGTCCGTCCGCCCCTCGCGGTCGACCTGCACGAACGTCTTGCTCCCGCGTGTCTCCGTCTCCACGCCGAGTCCGTCGAGGTACGACGCGTCGGACCACGATGCGGCGACGACCCGGTCGGTCGGGAAGGACGCGTCGTCGTCGACGGTGACGGTGAAGCCGCCGCCCGGTCCGCCCTCGACGTCGGTGACCAGCCCGTCGCGGAACGAACAGCCCCCGATGCGGGCCTGCTCGCGTGTCCGTTCCAGCAGGCGGCGCGCGTCGACCCCGAGCGGGAACCCCGGGTAGTTCTCCAGATGGGCGTTCCGTCGCAGTATCGACTCCTCGTCGTCGACGACTACGGTCGCCAGGTCAGCACGAGCGGTGAAGATGCCCGCGGCCAGCCCAGCGACCCCGCCGCCGACGATGCAGACGTCTACGTCCATACGTGCGGGTCGGATGCGAGAGAAGATAAAGCGGTCGAGAGTTATCGGACCCGCCGCCGTAGGAGCGAGACGACGGCGAAACCGGCGACTACCCAGAACGCGGGGTTCGCCGTGCGCATCGTCGGGTCATCGACCGGGGAGCTCATCGCACCGACCGCGCCGAGGACACCACCGCTACTACCACCGTCACCGCCATCGCCGCCGCTTGACTGGTCCAGAAGCGGATTGCCAGTGTCGCCGGCTGCGGCGTCGCTGGACCCGCTGCTGCCCCCGTTCGCAGCCGAGGCGGGGTCGCTTCCGGGCTCGTCGCTGACCTGCTGTTGGTCGCCGGACTGCTGGCTCCCGTCGGTGGACTGCCCGCCGTCCTCGCTCTCCGGTCCTCCCGAGTCGGTTCCCTCCGACTCGTTGGCACCCGCGTCGTCGCTCGACTCGTTCCCAGCCACGCCGTCGTCCCCGCCACTGCTGCTCTCGTTCCCCGTGACACTCTCGTCCGTGGCGTTCTCGCCAGTGTTCTCCCCTGCGTCGTCCCCGCCGTCGCCGCTCTCACCGCCGCTTCCCTCGTCCGCGTCGTCGCCGATACTCCCGTCTTCGGTGTTCTCGTCCGTGGTGCCATCACCGTCGCTGCCGTCGGAACTCCCGTCGTCGCCGCTACTCTCGTCGTCAGTTCCGTCGTCACCGCCGGAACTCCCATCGTCACTGCCGTTGTCACCGCCGGAACTCCCATCGTCACTGCCGTTGTCACCGCCGGAACTCCCATCGTCACTGCCGTTGTCACCGCCGGAACTCCCGTCGTCGCCGCCCCCTATCTCACCGCCGCTGTCACCACCGTCGCGACCATCGCCGCCGTCACCACCATCGCCACCGCTGCCACCGTCGCCGCTATCGTCGCCGTCGTCGCCACCGCTGCCACCGTCGCCACCATCACCGCCGTCGTCGCCACCGCCACCGTCACCATCGTCGCTATCGTCACCCTCGTCACCGCCGCCACCGCCGGCACTTCCGACGGTGACGGTTGTCTCGTTCGTCGCGGTGTTCCGGTCGGCGTCGCCCACGAACGCCTGGATCGTCACCTCGCCCGTCGTTGCGTCCTCGGGGACTGACAGGGTGACCGTCGGCGATACCGACTGTCCAGCCTCGAGCGATTCCCACGCCCAGCCGACGCCCCGGCCGGAGAACTGGCCGCCGTCGTCGCTGTGTCCCGTGATGGACCAGTTCCGGGGGGTCTGTGCCTCGACCTGCACGTCGCTCGCAGCTTCGTCGCCCTCGTTCGTCGCAGTGAACGAGACCGTGACGGTTCCGCCGGGCTCCACGGTCCCACCCTCGACAGCGATGTCGAAGGTAACGGCCGTCTCGTTGCCCCGTTCGCCCGATTCACTCGCGGTCGCCACCGGTGCGAGCGGGAGCGTGCATGCGACGACGACCAGCAGCAGCGCCGTCACCCAGCGTTTCTTTACCATCTGTTATTCGAAATTTTAAGCCGTGGTTGTG
The DNA here is from genome assembly GCF_900103505.1 of Haloarchaeobius iranensis. Classification (GTDB taxonomy): domain Archaea; phylum Halobacteriota; class Halobacteria; order Halobacteriales; family Natrialbaceae; genus Haloarchaeobius; species Haloarchaeobius iranensis. Next base: position 84,809 of record NZ_FNIA01000002.1, on the reverse strand, counting down.
TTTATATCTTTTTGTCGCGCGGGCGTCATCGCCGACTTCGCTGACGGAAAGGCTTACGTTCGAACTATCGGTAGAACTAGTGTGGAACGCGTCGAGGTCACGACGGTCATCTACGCCCCGCCAGAGCGTGTCTTCGAGTTCCTCGTGGACTTCCCGGGCTACGCGCGCTACTCCGAGTATCTCAAGGACGTGCGGCAGAACGGTGACGGAGGTGCCGGGACCCGGTACCAGCTCGAGTTCGCCTGGTGGAAGCTGACCTACACCGCCCACTCCGAGGTCACGGCCATCGACCGCCCGGAGAGCATCGAGTGGCGCATCCTCAAGGACATCGACGCCGTCGGACAGTGGCGCGTCGAGCCCGACCCGGACGCAGCTCCGGAGGGCGAGGAGCACGCCTGCAGGGTCCACTTCGTGGTCAAATACGATCCGGACTCGGCGCGCGCCGGCGACATCAGGATACCGCGATTCGTCTCCATCTCGTGGGTCATCGACAAGGTCAAACCGAAGATCCGCAGCGAGGCGAAACGCATCGTCGAGCGGGTCGTCAGAGACGTCGAGGGACGCTATCGCGATGTCGAGGTAACCATCGACACCAGTGGGGATTGAAACCCGAACCCTCTTGTCACCCCCAGCGGTAGACGCGTGCAACTGGACTGAGGTCGGATGTACGTAATCGTAATCGGAGCCGGCGAAGTCGGAAGCAACATCGCGGCGAGCCTCGCGGACTCCCACGAGGTGGTCCTCATAGACCGCGACGGGGACGTGGTGGACTCGCTCACGTACGAACTCGACGTGCTCCCGCTGGAGGGCGACGGCACCTCCCTGGACACGCTGGAGGAGGCCGGCATCGCCCAGGCGGACATGGTCATCGCCTGCACGGACGGCGACGAGACGAACATCGTCGCGTGTGCGACGGCGAAGACCGTCAGCGACGCGTTCACCATCGCCCGGGTGAAGCGCACCGAGTTCCTCGACACCTGGAGCGGGGTCGAGGGGGCCTTCGGCGTCGATTTCATGGTCTGTACGGACCTGCTGACCGCACAGAGCATCGTCCGCATCGCCGGTCTGCCCGGCGCGCGCGACGTGGACTCGTTCGCCGACGGCTGCGTCCGCATGGCGGAGTTCGAGGTGAGCGAGGGCTCGCCCATCGCGGACGAGACCGTCGCCGACGCCGACCGCTTCGAGTCGCTCACCTTCGCGGCCATCCTCCGGAACGGCGACGTGACCATCCCCCGCGGTGACTCCGTCATCGAGGTCGGCGACAAGGTCATCGTCATCGGCAACCCCGAGAGCGTCCGGCAGTTCGCTCGGTCGCTCACGCCAGCCGAAGACCTCGGTGAAATCGAAGACGTGTACATCATCGGCGGGAGCGAGATCGGCTTCCAGACCGCCCGCCTGTTCGAGGAACGGGGCATCAGGCCCCACATCGTCGAGGCGGACCCGGGGCGCGCTCGCGACCTCGCCGAAGAACTCACTCGGAGTATCGTATTCGAGAACGACGCGACGGACGTGGAGTTCCTCCACGAGGAGCACGTCGACGAGGCCGACCTCGTCGTCACCACGCTCGAGTCCGACGAGAAGAACCTGCTCGTCTCGCTGCTGGCCAAGCGCGTCGGTGCCACACGCACGGTCACCGTCGTCGAGAACGGCCGCTACGTCGACCTCTTCGAGACGGTCGGCGTCGACGTGGCCGTCAACCCGCGCGAGGTGACCGCGGAGGAGATAACGCGGTTCACCCGCGAGGAGCATACCGAGAACATCGCCATCATCGAATCCGACCGCGCGGAGGTGCTGGAGGTCGAGGTCGACGGCGAGAGCCTCCTCGCGAACCGGACGATCGCCGACGCCGCCGCCGACCTCCCCGAGGGCGTCGTCGTCGGTGCGGTGACCCGTAACGGACAGTTCATCACCCCCCGCGGGAACACGGTCGTCGAGGTCGGCGACCACGCGGTCGTGTTCGTGGACACGAACGTGCTCGACGACGTCGCGAGTCGATTATGAAACTGCGGGTCGACTGGCGGGCGGGCGTCAGCCTCGTCGGCACCGTCCTCAAGTACCTCGCCGTCACGATGGTCGTCCCCATCGTCACGGGGCTCGTCTACGGCGACGCGTTCGTCCCGTACATCCTCCCGTTCTTCGTGACCGCCGCGATTGCCGTCGGGCTGGGTGCGGCGATGGAACGACTCGACCCAGACCCTGACATCGGTGCCCGTGAGGGCCTGCTGATGGTATCCCTCACCTGGCTCGTGGTCTCCATCGTCGGTGTCGTCCCGTACGTCCTCGAAGGACTCACCTACCAGAACGGACAGCTCGTCTACCTCATCGACTCGACGCTGCACCACCCCGAGAACGCCCTGTTCGAGTCGATGAGCGGGTTCACGACGACCGGCGCGACGGTGATGGGGACCATCGACCCCACCTACCACTCACGGGGACTGATGCTCTGGCGACAGATGACCCAGTGGCTCGGTGGCATGGGAATCGTCGTCCTCGCGGTCGCCATCCTCCCCGAACTGTCCGTCGGTGGTGCACAGCTGATGGACGCCGAGGCTCCCGGCCCCGGCATCGAGAAGCTGACTCCGCGTATCGCGGAGACGGCACGGGCGCTGTGGGTCATCTACGCCGGTATCACGCTCGTCGAGATACTACTGCTCTACGGGCTCAACGAGGCCGGCATGGCCCCGAACATGACGCCGTACAACGCCATCTCCCACGGCTTCACGACGATGTCGACCGGCGGCTTCTCCCCGGAGGCCCGCAGCATCGAGGCGTTCGGCGCCGCGGTCCAGTGGCTCATCGTTCCGTTCATGGTCGCCGCCGGCACGAGCTTCCCCCTGTTCTGGCACGTCTCGCGTGGGAACGTCCGCAAGCTCGTCGATGATCCCGAGTTCCGCCTCTACACCGGCGTCATGGGTGCCCTGTCCGCACTCGTCGCCGGCTTCCTCTTCGTCGACGTGGGGCTGACCGACGCGGCGACCGAGGCGACCCGCGCGGCCTACGAGGGCGTCAACGAGAATTTCCTCCCCCATACGTTCCCCATCGCCGGTGACGTCGAGGCCGCGCTCAGGCAGGCGACGTTCCAGGCCGTCTCGCTCACGACCTCGACGGGCTACGCGACGATGGACTTCAACACCTGGTCCGGCCCGGCGAAGTACGCGCTCGTGTTCGCGATGTTCATCGGCGGCTCCGCCGGCTCGACCGGTGGGGGCATCAAGGTCGTCCGCTGGCTGGTCATCCTCAAATCGCTGCGCCGAGAGCTGTTCAGCACCGTCCACCCGTCGGCGGTCAAGCCGGTTCGTCTCGGCGGCCGCTCGCTCGACGAACGCGCGATTCGAGGTATCTACGGGTTCACGTTGCTGTACATCGTCATCTTCTTCGTCGGCGCGCTGGTGCTCGCCGCGGACGCTGCGTTCTTCGGCGCGGGGAACCTCGCGGTTGACGAGGCCATCACGGCCTCCGCCGCGACGCTCGGGAACATCGGGCCGGGACTGGGGGCCATCGGCCCGATGGGGAGCTACATCGACTTCACGCCGCAGTCGAAGCTGTTCATGGTCGGGCTGATGTGGGTCGGCCGCCTCGAGATCTTCCCCGTCCTCGTCCTGCTGACGCGGGCCTACTGGCAGTCCTGACGGGGACGAAGGTTCAAGTACCGGGCCGCGGCCAACGACGGCGTGTCCTGACGAACCGCCGTCCGTCGGTTCCGCGGGTGCGTGGCACCCCGACGGACGGGCGACCGTGCCGCCTGTTCGCCCCTACGGATTCAGCCCCTTGAGTGCCGACCGCGCGAGCACCAGCACCGGGATGATCTCCAGTCTGCCGACCCACATGTTGAACAGGAACATCACCTCGGCGACCACGGGCATCTCCGGGCCCGTGATGCCCGCCGAGAGGCCGACGTTGCCCTGTGCGCTGGCCACCTCGAACAGCGCGTCGGCGTAGCTCGCCCCGGTGACGTTCACGAGCATCAGGCTCGACCCCAGCAGGAGGATGACCCACAGGAGGCTGACGATGGCCGCCTCCGCGAACTCCCGGTTCATGTCGTCGGCGTCGAGCCTCCGGCCGTCGAGCTCTGTGCTGACGACCGCGCTCTTCGGCAGGAACACGCGGGAGAACTGCCACTGGATGCCCTTCGAGACGGTGTAGCCACGGATGATCTTGATGCCGCCCACGGTCGACCCGGCAGCACCGCCGATCGTCATCCCGACGGAGATCAGCAGCTTCCCCCCGTCCGACCACTGCCCGATTGGTGAGGACTGGAAGCCGGTACACGTCAGTGCGCTTATCCACTGGAAGGTGCCGTCGCGGATGGCGTCGAACTCGGCGGTCGAGAGGGTCGGAACCGGCGAGGGGACCGTCGCACGGTAGCCCTCGACCGGGAGCTCGACCAGCAGGTTCTGCGCCGAGAGCGCCACGACCCCCGCCGCGAGGAGCAACAGCAGCCAGCGCGTCTGGACGTCCTCGTACAGTTCCGAGTACTCCCTGTCGTGGAGCAGGCCGTAGTGGATAGGGAACGCGATAGCGCCGAGGGTCATCATCGGCAGTAGCACCGTCTCGACCAGCGGTGAGTTGTACGTCTCCATCGAGTCGTCGGTGACGGAGAACCCACCCGTGGAGAGCCCGGTCATGGCGTGGTTGAGCGCCTGCCAGAACGTCTCGAAGAGCGGCAGGTCCTGGGTCCACCAGAGCGCCAGGAAGAGGACGCCGATGGAGAGCAGCGTGTAGCCGACGAATATCTTCCACACCGTCCGGACCGTCGATACGACCGATGGGTGGATCTTCTCCTCGCGGGCCTCCGAACGGTAGAGCGCGTAGCTCCCGCTGCCCGGTCGTGAGAGGATGGTGACGGTGAGGACGATGACACCCACGCCGCCGACGTACTGGATGAGCGAGCGCCACCACTGTACCGAGCGCGGCAGCGACGGCTCGTGGGCCGCCATCGTCAGGCCGCTACCCGTCCAGCCGCTCATCGACTCGAACATCGCGTGCAGCGGGTTCCGGAAGTAGAGCAAGCTCGACCGGCTCGTCGCACCGGCGACGGCTACCGGGTCCCAGCTCGCGCCCGCCGGCACGTAGCCCGCCATCGTCGCCACCGGTGTCAACCAGGCGACCAGGAAGAACGCGAGTCCGCCGAAGACGGCCGTCGCGAACCAGCCGCTCGCCGCGATAACCATCCCGTGTTTCATCTTCGGGTCGGGTGCGTCCGCGAACAGCCGACGCCAGCTCTCGCCGACGCCGGCGGCGACACCGCCCGCGAGCAGGAAGCCGAGCGCGGGCGCGAACTCGCCGAAGACGAGGGCGACGACGACCGTCAGCGACAGCAGCCCGGCCTGCATCAACAGCAGGGTTCCAACGTCACGGAGGATGACGGCGAGGTCGGCCGGCACGCCCGCAACCCGTTGATTCCGTGGCATCTATTTCAGCTCGTGGTCCTCGTAGTGTCCGAACACGTCCGTCACGTCCGGCGTCGCCCCCTCGGCGGCGTAGACGGTCAGCAGGTCGCCGGCCTCGATGCGGGTGTCGCCCCGCGGCGTGATGGGCGAGCGGTCGTCGACACCGTCGCGCTCGATGGCGACGATGAGGAAGTCGTCCGTCAGCAGGTCGCTCTCGTTCGCCTCACGGAGCGTCTTGCCGTCGATGGGTGCGTCAGTATCGACCGTGATCTCGAACACCTCGGCCGTGTCCCCGACCTTCATGTAGTCCTTGATGGATGGCCGCTTCACCGCCCGGTAGAGGTACTCCGCGATGAGGCTCTGTGGGTTCTCCATCGTGGAGACGCCGATTCGCTCGAACAGCTTCATGTGTTCGGGGTTGTGGACGACGCTGACGATGGCGGGAACGTCGCGTTCCATCGCGAGCAGGGAGACCATGATGTTCGTCGCGTCCTGGTCGGTCGTCGAGATGAGGGCGTCCGCGCGCTCGATACCGGCCTCGTCAAGCGTCTCGGAGACGGTCGCGTCGGCGTTGAGGACGAGACAGTCGTAGCGAGTGGCGGCCGCCTCGGCCTTCTCGGAGTTCCTCTCGACTACGACGACTTCGTTCCGGTCGCCCGTGGCGATCTCGATCAACGGGGTCCCGATGTTCCCCGCGCCGACGATGATGACGTACATGACTGCTCGCTTCCTGCGGGACGAAAGAAAACCTACCGTTCGGTCGCTACTGCGGGGTCTCGTAGTCGCCGCCGTAGCGGAGGAACAGATACGCGAGCGAGAGGGTCGTCAGCATGGCCGCGACGGTACCTACGGCGAGGGACATCGCGCTGTCCGGCAGGCTCGGGCCGCCGCCACCCTCACCGCCCGGTGCCTGACCGGACTCGTTGACGATGATGGTGCCCTTCATGCCGAGGCCAGCGTGGGGGTCGCACTGGTACTCGTAGGTGCCCATCGTCTCGAACGTGTACTCGTAGCTGAACCCGGTGTTCTCGGTGGGCATGTGGCCCTCCCAGTCCGAGCCCTCGGGCACCGACGTCGGGTTGATGTTGTGGTTGTCAGACTCCCACTCGAACGTCACCGTCGTCCCCGGACTGATGTAGAGCGGGTCCTCCGTCCCCGGCGTGTAGACGTAGTCGCCGTTCGGGCCGACCGCGACCGTCGCGCTGCCGCCGCCACCGCCGTCTTCGCCCTCCTGTGCGGTTGCGACGCCAGCGGATGCGGCGGCCGCCGTCGCGCCGGCCGCTCCCTGCAGGAATCGCCGACGCGAGACCGGTGTGTCTGAGTTCATAGCCGGAGGTTAGGGATGCCCCGTACTGAATTCTTCGATACGGGTCACAGCGTGTAGTCGTGCGACCCGTCCTCGTCCTCGAGGAACGCGGCGGTGAGCTCGATGGTACCCGAGATGTCGTCGGCGTGTGCGACCTCGGTGGGCGTGTGGAGGTACCGCGTCGGGATGGAGACCGCGCCGACCGGAACCGAGCCGTGTGCGCGCTGGAGGCCACCGGTGTCGGTGCCACCGGTTGGGAGCACCTCGAACTGGTGGTCGATCCCCTCCTGCTCGGCAACCTCGCGGAGCCGGCGGTGGACCTTCCGGTTCGTGATCACCGAGGAGTCCTTGAGCTTGATAGCGGTCCCGGCACCGAGGTCGGTCACGTGGTCGTACTCGTCGAAGTCGCTGAGGTCGTTCGCGACGGTCGTGTCGAGCGCCAGCGCGAGGTCCGGGTCGAGGTCGACGCCGATGGTCTGCGCGCCGCGGAGGCCGACCTCCTCCTGGACGGTGGCGACGAAGTGGATCGTCGCGGTCGGGTCCTCGATGCGGCGCGCGAGTTCGAGCAGCGCGAAGACGGAGACGCGGTTGTCGATGGATTTGCCGGAGATGCAGTCACCGAGTGGCTGGGTGCGCTGGTCCATGGTGACCAGGTCACCGACGTCGACGCGCTCCTCGACCTCGTCCGTCGGGAGGCCGACGTCGACGCGCACGTCGTGGACGTCGCGCTCCTCGCCGTCGTCGCTGCCCCCGGCGTGGGGCGGTACGGAGCCGATGACGCCCGGCAGTTTCCCCTGTTCCGTCTGGACCACGACGCGCTGGGCCCGGAGGACCTCGGGGTCCCAGCCGCCGAGGGCGTCGATGGCGAGGAACCCCTTCTCGTCGACCCGGCGCACCATGAAGCCGATCTCGTCCATGTGGGCGGCGACGACGACCTCGCGGTCGGCCTCGCCCTCGACGGTACCGACGACGTTGCCCATCGCGTCGCTCTCGAGGCTGTCGACCTCGTCCTCGAGCTCGCGCCGGACGATGTCGCGGACGTTGCCCTCGTAGCCGGGCGGGCCGTGGGTCTCTGTGAGTTCGACGAGGAGTTCGTAGTCGAAGTCGTACGGATACATGCCATCGAGTCACGGTCGGGGGGACAAAAACGAGTCGGAAGCGGCCGTCCGGGAGGCGCGGGGTAGCTTGCCGCTGGCCGTCAGCGACGGAGCCGTGCCAATCGGCCGACGGAGAGCCGGTGGAGCAGGTCGCGCTTGATGAGCGCGAAGCCGGCGAAGATGACGACGAAGCCGAGCAGCGTGGTCCCGTCGACCACGCTCCCGAGGACGACCCAGGCGACGACGGTCGCGACGACGGGTTCGAGGTAGCCGACGAGGTTGAGTTCCGTGGGCCCGAGTCGCTCCAGCAGCTCGAAGTAGAGCAGGAAGGCGACGACGCCGGACGCGAGCGCGAGGTAGGCGAGCGACGCGACGGCGGTGCCGGTCCACTCGATGGCGAGGACGGACTCGCCGCGGACAGCGCTGCCGACGTGGAGCATGGCCGCCCCGACGAGCATCGCCCAGGCCTGCTTCGTCTGTACCGGGAGGCCGGTGTCGAGCGGGCGCGTCAGTACCGAGCCGAGGGCGAAGCTCGTTCCGGCGCAGAACACGAGGAGTACGCCGACGAAGCTGGACGACAACGCGGTCCCGGGCTCGGGCTGGACCACGACGAAGACGCCCGCGATGCCGACGAGGAAGCCGACCGCGCCGAGCGGCTGGAGCGGGTCGTCGACGTCCAGCGCGCTCCCGAAGCCCGCGGTGAGGATGGGCGAGAGACTGATGACGACGGCGGCGACCGCGCCGGAGACGTGCTGTTCGCCGAGGTAGAGGAGTGCGTGGTACGCGGCGAAGACGAACAGCGCCGTGACGCCGGTCTGGAGCCACTCCGTCCGCCCCCGGGGCCGCCAGCGGTCGACCGACCAGACCGCGTACGCGAGGACGAGTACACCGGCCACGTCGTACCGGAGCGCGGCGAACAGGAGCGGGGGGAAGTGGTGGAGTCCGATCTCGATAGCGACGAACGACGCCCCCCAGAGGGTGGCCAACAGTACGAACAGTCCACTCGTATCCGGGACTGCCTTCGACTGAATCGCATCTAGCATAGTGAAATCTGCAAATGTGGGCGGATAAAAAGGAATCGGGTCAGACGCTCTAACCTGCCAATTCTATTGTATGGATGCGAATATAATAGAACTGGGTTCAAAATTCGGGCTTGGAATGAATTTCGTATCTAAAATTCTCTGTGGCAAACCTTCTTTAGCACGCCCCTGCACGGAGGAACCATGGACGAGCGCGACATCAGGCTCCTGAAGGCGATCGCCGAGCTGGGAACCGGGAGTCCGGACAAGCTCCACGAGGAGACCGGGATTCCGGTGTCGACGATCCACTATCGGCTGAACAACCTGCGGGAGGACGGCATCGTCGAGAACGACCTCTACGACCTCGACCTGGACGCGTTCGGGCTGAGCGTCACGGTCATCGTCGAGGTGCTCGCGGATTACAGCGGTACGCACTCCGACGTGGCCGACGGCATCCGCGAGATAGAGGGCGTGACACAGCTGTTCTCGACAATGGGCGAGACGGACTTCATCGCCATCGCACGCGTCGGGGACGCCGACATGGTCGGCGACTTGATGCGCTCGTTCGAGGAGGTGCCCGAGATCGAGCGCACGAACTCGACGTACGTCATCGACACGCTCTGGGACGACGCTCGCGGGCTCGAGAGCTACAGCATGGAGACGCTACTGTCCGAGTTCACGGACGACTGAGAAACCTGGCGCGGTTCGGGTCGACCGAGGAACGGCCCGGTCAGTGGCCGACCTGGGGGTCCTCGGGGAGCTGCCGGCGCTGCTCGCGCAGTTGGCGGGGCATCTCCTCGTAGACGTGCTCGAACATCTCCTCGGGCTCGTAGCCGGTGTGCTCCTCGGCGGCCTCGACGGCCCGGGCGACCTCCTCGGTGGCCCACTGCTCGACGGCCTCCTGGTCCTCGTCGGACCAGCCGAACTCCTCCTCGAGGTACGTGCGCGAGCGGTCGAGCGGGTCCTCCTGGAGCCAGTCGGCAGCGTCGTCCTCGTCGCGGTAGACGGACGGGTCGTCAGTCGTGGTGTGCGCGCCGCGGCGATACGTGACGGCCTCGATGAGCGTCGGGCCGCCGCCGTTTTTCGCCTTCTCCAGCGCCTCGGTCACGACGTCGTGGACGGCGAACACGTCGTTGCCGTCGACGCGGACGCCCTCGAAGCCGTACGCCTGAGCCTTCTGGGCGATGGTGGCGCTGGCGGTCTGGCGCTCGCGCGGCACCGAGATGGCGTAGCCGTTGTTCTGACAGAAGAACACGGTCGGGGTGTCGAAGACGCCGGCGAAGTTCATCCCCTCGTGGAAGTCGCCCTCGGAGGTCGCACCGTCGCCGAAGGAGACCAGGGAGGCGACGTCGTCGCCCTTGTACTTCGCCGCCATACCGACGCCGACGGCGTGGGGTAGCTGGGTCGCGATGGGGATGGAACTGGTGAACGTGGTGAGGTCGTCGCCGTCCTCGCGGTCGACGTACTGGCCGTCGCCGAGGAGGTGGAGCAGGACTTCGCGAAGGTCGATGCCGCGCTCGACGAACATCGCGTGGTCCCTGTAAGTCGGGAACAGGTAGTCCGGGTCGGCCATGGCGGCGGCCGCGCCGACCTGTGCCGCCTCCTGCCCGCGCATCGGCGCGTACGTGCCGATACGGCCCTGCCGGTGGAGGCTGATCGCCTTCTCGTCGAATGTCCGTGCGAGCACCATGGACTCGTAGAGCGCTTTCGCTTCTGTCTCCCCGAGCTGGCGATCTCCGACGGCGGAGCCGCCCGGCGACATCACACGGACCAGGTTTTCAGCCTCACTTGACATTGTAGTTCACCTGAGAGTCTATCGGACAATCGGCCCTATACGTAATAAAACATCGCCCCACTGCCGCTTCGGTGTGGAATTTATTGCCTTATTTATATACTATCCGGATTCTCGCCAGGATTCGTCGGTGAACCTCGGCAGGAATCTGACGAATCGTAACTCGTGTGCCGGAGTCACAATCCTTACGCGGGGCCGCAGCGAGTGGCGGATATGAGCAACTGGATCGGTCGTACCTTCACGAGCGACACCGGGTGGGAGCACCTCGCGACGCTGGTCGACATCGGCAATCGGATGGCCGGAAGCGAGGGCGAACGGGCCGCCGCGGCGGCGACACGGGACGCACTCGCAGCGGTGGGCGCACGCGACGCACACCTCGACGAGTTCGAGATACAGGGCTGGGAGCGCGGCGACAGCGCGGTCCGTGCCGACGGCGCGACGTACGCCGAGGCCCACGAGTGCATCGCGCTGCCGCGCAGTCCCGCCGCCGAGGTCTCTGGGGCCCTCGTCGACCTCGGCTACGGCCTCCCAGCCGACTTCGAGGAGGCGGACTGCGACGGGAAGGTCGTCGTCGCCCGCAGCGACGTGCCCGACCACTACGACCGCTACCTCCACCGCCGGGAGAAGTACTACCACGCCGTCGAGGCCGGCGCGGCCGCCTTCGTCTACCGCAACCACGTCGAGGGCTGTCTCCCGCCCACCGGCTCCGTGGGGACCGACGAATCACCTGTCGGCGACATCCCCGCGGTCGGCGTCTCCGCCGAGACCGGTGCCCAGCTGGTCCGCCGTCACGAGGGCGACGAGCTCACCGTCTCCGTCACCGCGGAGACGCCCGACGCGACCAGCCAGAACGTCCACGCCGAACTCGGCCCCGAGACCGACGACGTGGTCTACGTCACCAGCCACGTCGACGCCCACGACATCTCGACCGGCGCGATGGACAACGGTGCCGGCACCGCGATGGTCGTCGAGCTCGCCCGCATCCTCGCGGAGCTCGAGTCCGACCTCGAGACCCGCGTCCGCTTCGTCGCCTTCGGTGCCGAGGAGGTCGGCCTCGTCGGCTCCGCGCACGAGGCGGACCGGGTCGACCTCGACGACGTGACGGCCGTCGTCAACGCCGACGGCGTCGCCCAGGGCCGTGACCTCGCGCTCTACACCCACGGCTTCGACGCACTCGAGGACGCCGTCGAGACCGTCGCCGACCGCTTCGAACACCCCGTCGAGACCGTCCCGAAGCTGGGCCCCCACAGCGACCACTGGCCGTTCACCCAGTGGGGCGTCCCCGGCTACCACGCCTACGGCAAGAGCGAGGGCTCGGGCCGCGGCTGGGGCCACACCCACGCCGACACCCTCGACAAGCTCGAGGTCCGGGACCTCCGCGAGCAGGCCATCCTGCTGGGCGCGCTCACGGTCCACGTCGCGGCCGAGGCCGTCGAGATTCCGCACAAGGAGCCCGAAGAGATCGCGGCGGCACTCGAAGACGAGGACCTCGCCGAGGGCATGAAGATCACCGGCGACTGGCCCTACGACGAAGCGTGAGCCCGCCATTGGAGTTCGTCCGAACAGTCGACGTGTTCCACGGTCGGCGGGCTACCTGACCACTCGAACTGCCGGTGTTCTCGCCGACCACCAACGCCGCTGCTGGCAGGAGTGAGTTGTAGCCTTTTTGTCGGCGCGGGCGCGAGTACTCCGCATGGAGAGTGCCGCCCGCGACAGCGACGAGCCGCCGACCGTCGGCGTCGTCGGGACGCAGGAGGAGACGGTCGAACGCATCAGGACCGCCGTCTCGGAGGCGAACGCGGTCCCGCTGGCCGGCGACCCCGCCAGCGTCGGTGACGCCGCGTTCGTCGTCGCGGTGGGCGAGCGGGCGCTCGGGGACCTCGCGAGCGCAGCGGTCGACGTCCCGGTGCTGCCCGTCGCTGCCGGCGCCGGCGTTCGGTCGGTCGCAGCCGATGCGGCGACGACAGCCATCAGGGCCGTCATCGAGGACGATGTCGCACGGACCACGCGGCGCGCGCTCGCGGTCCGCGTCGGCGACGAGCGCCACGACGCCGTCTTCGACGTGACGCTCGTGACGACCGAACCCGCGCGTATCTCGGAATACCGCGTCGCTGCCGACGGCGAGGAGGTCAGCCAGTTCCGCGCGGACGGCGTCGTCGTCGCCACCCCAGCCGGAACCCGCGGCTACGCCCGCGCGGCCGGCGCACCGGTCGTCGCCGGCGCAACGGGGGTCGCCACCGTCGTGCCGATCGGGCCCTTCGCCATCGACACCGACCACTGGGTCGTTCCCCAGGAGGACGTGGTCCTGTCCGTCGAGCGCGACGAGGGGAGCGTCTCGTTGCTCGTCGACGACCGGCCCGCCAGCACGGTCGACCCCGCGGTCCCGGTTCGCCTGTCGCCCGGGCACGAGCTGGAGATTCTCTGCCCGCCACAGAGCGAGCCACCGTGGTAGCCAGCTTTGGAAAAACTCTAATGTCCTAACGTCCGAGGTTGGAGTATGGACCCTAACGTGATGCTCGGCCCGGTCGACCAGCTCGGGCGCGAAGTCGTCTCAGGCGTGTTGGTGATCGAGTTCGTCCTGCTCGGACTCGTCGTCGCCAACATGCTGACCCGTCTCCTCGCGTACCGCCGCAACGTCGCGGAAGCAGCCGAGGAGGACGTGGAGTCGCTGAGCCGCCACCCGCTGCACGAGGCGACCAACGTGTTGCTCCTGCTCGGGACGTTCTACTACACGACCGTCGCTCCCCACGGCGGCATCGTCCTCTCGATGTTCGTCGTCGGCCTCGTCATCGCCGACGTCTTCGAACACGAGGTCCGCAGCGTGGACCTCCGCAAGGACGACAAGCTCCGAGCGCCGAAGGGCGCGCTCGGCATCTCCGCGTTCACGCTGGCCTACGCCGGCTTCCAGTCCCTGTTCTTCCTCGTCTCGGACTACTGGGGCGCCATCGTCTGAGGCGGCCCCGTCGTTCGTTCTTCACTGCCCACCAGCCGCTGGCTCGTCCGCCGAGCCGTCACCGACGCGGAATGCCAGCGGCGATGACGACGGCCGCTCGCTCGTGACACTGTCGCCGCAGCCGGCGTGAGTCGCGCGCTGTGCCGCCCGGTCCAGCCTGGCAGTGGATTTGTCCCGTCCAGGCTCCGCACTACGGCCGTGGTCTCACCTGCTCGAATCCGCGGGCCCGCTGGCACCCCCGCGACTGGTATCCCGGGTCGTCACCTGCACGCCGCTCGTGACACGTGCTGTATCGCTTCGGCTCGTGGCTGTGGCGGTGACAGAAAGAGGGTCTCGTGGCGAGACGGCTCCGACAGCGGCAGTCGTTCGTGGTCAGTTCGCGAGTCGGGCGCGTGCTTCACGTGCGGCCGGCAGGACGATCCAGAACGTCACCGCGCCCAGGATCATGAACCAGAAGAGACCCTCCTTGACGATGAGGGCGATTGCCTCCAGTGCGCTCGGGTCAGCCGGGTCCGCACCGAGGAGCTGGGTGTCCTCGAAGCCGGGGGTGTTGTACCAGCCGGCGAGCACCATCCAGATGAGGCCGGAGGCCGTCGCGATGGCCAGGCCCTTCATGAATTCGTCAGCCATTATCGGATTCTTCGTCGGTGTCGTCTTTAGACTTTCCCATTCCCGCGGTCCGAAAGCGCGTCGAGAACGCGTAGATGGCCGCGCCTGCGACGATGAGCCCGAGCCCGAGCAGCGCAAGCAGCAGGTTCACCTCCGAGAGCGCCGCGCTCGCGTTGTTCGTCGCGGTGTCGAGCACGATGAACCCGAGGATGACCCCCGTCATCGCGAGCATCGTCGCGAACACCGTGACGGTCTTGTACAGCCGCATCGGGACCTCGACCTCGCGGCCGCGGCCGCCCGACGACTCCTCGGACGCTGCTGATTCGTGCGGCTCTTCGGTGTCTACGTCGTCCATGAGAGGAGATAGGGTGGTTTACTTCGGCGGCCGGAGGCGGTAGTACCGGCGGTTCAGGCTGTACATGTAGCCCTCCTGCATCGCCCGGAACACCGTGTAGGAGATGAGTCCCAGCACGGGCGGGATGAGGAACGTCAGGTCGAACAGCAGGTGGGAGTCCATCGGGAGCAGGTTCTTGACCGACAGCGCGGCGATGGTGAACGCGAACGCGACACCCATGACGCCGATACCGGCCCAGAACGGCTGCTCGACGGGACGGCGCGCGCTCCCCTTGTTGAGGAACGGCACCATCGCGATGAAGCCGACGACGACGATGTTCGCGACGACACCGTACGTCCGGTCGGCCATCAGCTTCTCGCCGCCCAGGATGGACAGCTCGGGGTTGAGCGGGCCGAGCTTCAGCAGGCCGAACGACCAGTAGAGGTACCAGTCGGGCAGGATGATCGCCGGCGTCGTGGACGGGTCCGCCGGCGGGCCGATGTGTGGCGGGAGCGTGGCCGAGAGGAACAGGATGAGCCCCACGAAGAAGCTCGTCAACGCGAAGTTCCGTATCATCTCGTGTGGCCACGCCGGGAAGCCGAGCACGTCACGCTCGACGTAGTCGGACTCCATCCGGAGGTCCTGGTCCTCGCGGCGTGCCCGCTCGAAGTACTCGTAGGTCAGCCGGGAGAGCCCCTGTGTGCGCTCCTTGCGCTCGCTCCACGTGGGGGTCTCGTCGTCCGGCGCGACGATACCGGTACCGCTGCCGTCCGCGATCGGTTCGGAGTCGTTGTCTTCTGCCATGGTTAGTGCGGTTCCGCGATACCCTGCATCCAGACGATGCCGATGTGCAGTGCGATCAGCGTCGTCACCACGAACGGCAGGACGAACACGTGCAGGATGTACATCCGTTGCAGCGTCGACTGCGTCAGGGTGAAGCCGCCGAAGATGAGCTGCGCGACCCACTCACCGGCGAGCGGGATCGAGAGCGACATCTCGACGCCGATCTGGCCGGCCCAGAACGCGAGCTGGTCCCACGGGAGCAGGTAGCCCGTGTACCCGAACACCATCGTCAGCGAGATGAGGATGATGCCGAGTATCCAGTTCAGCTCGCGGGGCTCCTTGTACGCGCCGGTGAAGTACACACGGAGCATGTGCAGGAACACGGCCGCGACCATCACCTGTGCGGACCAGCGATGGAGCGACCGGAGCATGAACCCGAAGTTCAGGTCCTGCATGATGAACACGATCTGGTTGTACGCCGCCGACGGGTCCCCCGCGGTCGACGGGGAGTAGTAGAACCCGAGCAGTGCGCCCGAGATAGCCGCCACCACGTACGCTATCGTGGAGAACGACCCGAGCGCGTACAGCGGGTACCAGTACCAGAACTTGTTGTCGAGGTTGTACTGCTCGGTGTGGCTCTTGGGCATCTGGAGGTTGACCTTGTAGTAGAGGTCCTCCAGCAGCTCGAGGTAGTCGACGATCCGGAGCCGCTTGTCGAGCCAGATGAGCGTCAGCAGATACGTCTTCTCGACGGGGGTGAGGTCCTTCGTCTTCATCCACCCCTGATGGTCGTATTCGTCTTTCTTTTGCAGGCTCATGGTGTCAGTCCCTCGCCGGCCGCGGCAGGGCCACGAAGTTCGTGCTGATGATGTTGAACGGGTCGTATACCGACTGGTGGCACTGGCAGTAGACGGCGTCCGCTGCACCGAAACTCTCCGCGCCAGCCTGGCCCTTGAACGCCGGCACGCAGCAGAAGTGCGTACACTTGTTCAGGTGGGCCATGACGCCGCTGTCGGTCGTCTGGGCCAGCCACTCGTTGTCTTGGGCAGCCTCCTCGATGCGGCTCGAACGGATGACCTCGATCGCCATCGTCTCGGAGGGTTCGAGTCCCTCGGAGCGCCAGCTACCACTGGCGGGCTTGCCGATGCCGGCGGTCCCGATACCGTTGCCCCACGTCTCGTAGTCCGAGAAGTGGCTCAGCTTCATCTTCTGCCCGCCGCTGACCTCCTCGTTCTGCCACGTGAACTTCGAGTTGCCGTTGTAGCGGAAGTAGTTGGTCAGGTCCGAGTTCTCCTCGGTGGCGTCGGGGTAGACGCCAGGGTAGGTCTGTACTCCACAGTACTGGAACCACTCCGAGGAGTACGTCTCGCCCGCGATGTCCTCCCGCGCGACCTTGATCGTCTTCCCCTGCTCTTCGACCTCGCTGACCTCGGGCCAGCGACCCTTGATGTAGGCGTCGTCCTCGCCGGGGATCTCCTCGAGTTCGATGGGGATCTGGGGCATCCCGCGCGGTGCGGGCCCGTCGGTGTTCTCGATGGCGCGGAACGTGACCGAACCACCGCCACCGCCGCTGGACGACGTCGTGCTGTTGACGGCCGCTGCGCCCGCTGTGGCGATGCCGGCGAGCGATGCGCCACCGACGACGCCCTTCACGAAGCGACGGCGGTCCGATTCGACCGGATATTTATCTTCGTCTACTGGCATGGTTATCTCTTGTAGTAGGGGTAGACCGCACGTTTGAGTGTGTCGAGCGCGCTGGCGTCTCCGAGCTCCGCCCCGTCGACGTCCTCCTCGCGGATGTAGAGGTCTTCCCACTTCCGACGGCGCTTCTTGACGATCATCACGTCAGGCAGGAACTCCTTGCGGTAGAGCAGGAGGATGAACGCGAGGTCGATGAAGATGATCGCGAGCAGGAACCCGAGGTACATGTTCCCCTCGCCGCTCAGGCCCCAGCCGTTGACGAGGCCGTAGGTGAACAGGCCGACGAAGACGACCTCGATGACGGTCAGCAGGACGATGGCGACTGCTGCGGCGGTGCTCTCTCTGGCCGGTTCGTATCGGTGGATGTCACCGTAGTTGCTTCCTTTCGTGGACATTTGTCAGTCCCTCCCTGGGCTGCTGCTGTGTGCGGACTCGCCGTACTTGAGCACGTAGAACGTGAACATCAGCGAGCTCATGATGGCCAGGATGGTCGCGATACCGACCCAGTGAGCCTGGATCGGCACACCCATGTGCTCGGGGTCGACCTCGCCGCCACCTTCGCCGCCCGGTGCCTGGCCGGACTCGTTGACGATGATGGTGGCCTTCATGCCGAGGCCGGCGTGGGGGTCACACTGGTACTCGTACGTGCCGAGGGTCTCGAACGTGTGTTCGTACGTGAACCCGGTGTTCTCGGTGGGCATGTGGCCCTCCCAGGACGCACCTTCCGGCACCGACGTCGGGTTGATGTTGTGGTTGTCCGACTCCCACTCGAACGTCACCGTCGTGCCGGGCGAAATGTAGAGGGGTTCCTCCGTCCCCGGTGTGTACACGTAGTCGCCGTTCGGGCCGACGGCGACGGTCGCTGTTCCGCCGCCACCGCCGCCAGGAGCAGCGGTCGTGCCGTTCGTCGTGCCGTTGTCCGAGGAGTTGTTACCCTCCTGGATGCCGAACGAGCCGGACGACCCTGTCTCCTCCTGGGCGGCGGCGGCCGCACTCGCGGCTCCAGCGCCGCCGGCAACGCCGCTGGCAGCCATCAGAAAGTCCCGCCTATTCATACATACGATGGTCAGGATTGGGTTTGCTTAAACCCACCGATGCAAGGGTCACAGCGCCTACGATTCGGAGTCGGCCGTGTCGTCCACGCCCGCGGAATCGCGGGGGTCGCCCTCCGGCTCGACCGGGAGGAACGACGGCCGCTCGCCGTCCTCGAGACCGATGGCTCGAAGCCGGTTGCGGTACTCCTCCGCCCGGAACCGGTCCGAGAGTCTGGCGTTGGCCACGGTCAGGAACAGCGCGAGGCCAGCGAGAGCGAACACCATCGCCATCACGATCATGATCCCGCGGGCGAGGGCGTCGCCGGACCCGCTGGTCGCGAAGAACGCACCGGCGACGAGCCCGAGCGCCGCGACCAGCAGCGAGGCCGCGACGATCTGGAGCATGTTGTTGCCGAGCTGGCCGCTCCCCTCCGGAATCTCGTCGGGGTGTGGCAGCACCGCCTCGGCGGGCGGCTCCGTGGGCTCGTACTCGTCCATCGAGCAGAGGGCGACGGTCGGCTTGACGTCCCGGAGGACGGTCCCGAAGCCGTCGATGGAGCCGTCGGGGAACACCATCGCGTACCCCTCGTCGGAGTACGCGAGCAGGACCTCCTCGCCCTCGTACGTGACGCGCTCGATGACGGCGAACACGTCCCGGCTGGCGATCTGTGCGTTGAGGTCCTGCTCGACGCGGTCGAGCAGCTCCTCGCCGACGATCCACGTCTCGGGGTCGAACGCGGCGTCCCACTCCTCGTAGCTCATCTCCGCCATCTCGGCCGGGCCGAAGTCGTCGAAGTCGTACTTCTCCTCGACCTGCCGGCGGAGCTCCTCGTCGGAGAGCGCGTCCGCGTCGGCCGTCTCGCCCGCGTCCGACGGCTCGACGGTGCCAGTCCGCTCGGTCCTCTCTTCGGACGTCGAGCCGGCGGCCTGGTCCCAGCTGGCCTGCTCGTCCTCGCCCTCGGACCGGGACGGTCCAGCGTCGGTCATTACCCCGACGTTGGTCCCGAACCTGTAAACGCTTTCCGACGTCCGGCCCGGACCGGATTCCGACCTTTTAACGCGGCGCGAGACGGAGGTCCGCGCATGGTCGAGGACCTCACCGTCGCCACGGTCGCGCTGACCATGGTCTCCGCGAGCTTCCCCTTCTACCTCTACGGCGCGTGGATCATGATCGACACGGAAGTCGTCACGTGGGACACGCTCGTCTACCACCTGAAGTTCATCGTGACCGGGCTGGTCCTGAACACCGTCCCGGTCGTCGCGTGGATGGGCCCCCGGCTGCTCGACCAGCTCGGCGGGCTGGCCGCGCTGCACGCGTTCCTCGGCCTCCAGGCGTACGCCCTCCTGCTCTTTGCGCTGACCGGTATCTACCACATCCTGCAGGCAAAGCGTCGGCACAACCTCTACGCGGACCCGGACCAGGATATCGCGCTGGACGAGATACACGAGAACATGCCCGCGTGGCGGTTCCGCCTCCGCGTCGGGGTCTTCGGCTACGTCATGTTCTGGCTACTGGCCTACGTCGTCGGCATCATGCGCTACGTCGTCCTCTACCAGCTCCTCTGAGCCTCACCAGGGCTCGCCCGACGCGAGGTCGACCGCCGAGTCGCCCTTCTCTGACGGGCAGATGTCCGCGAGCTCGCAGCCGTCGCAGTCGGCCGAGCGCGCCCCACAGACCGCCCGCCCGTGGTCGATGAGCAGGTGGGTGAACTGCTGCCACTTGTCCCGGGGGACGACCTCCTGCAGCTCCGGCTCGATGGTCGCCGGACGCTCGGCCTCGGCCAGCCCGAGCCGCCGGGAGAGCCGCTGGACGTGCGTGTCCACGACGATGCCCTCGACGATGTCGTGCCCGTGCTGGAGCACGACGTTCGCGGTCTTGCGCCCGACCCCGGGGAGGTCGGTCAGCGCCGACATCGTGTCCGGCACTTCGCCGTCGTGCTCCGCGACGAGAAGCTCGCCGATGCCCTTCAGGTAGCCGCCCTTGTTGTTGTGGAACGTGATGCCGTAGATGTCCTCGGCCAGCTGTTCCTCGGTCGCCGCGGCGTAGTCCTGGGCGGTCTGGTACTTCTCGAACAGCTGCTCGGTGACCTCGTTGACGCGCTCGTCGGTGCACTGCGCGGAGAGGACGACCGCGACGAGCAGTTCGAGCCGGTTCGAGAAGCGAAGCGAGATGGTCGAGTCCGGATACTCCGCCTCCAGTCGTTCGACCACTTCCTCGGCCTGCGCCGACCGCGGTTCCAGTGGGGTTCCCATGGTGCCGTGTTCGGCGGCTGGCGTTTCAGCGGTTCGGTTCCGGCTAGCAGTGGTGTCTGGAATCGCTTGTGTTGTTGATGGTGTCGCATCGGTGGACGCGACCACCGAGTAGGTCCCGTCCGTCGTGGGACTCTCTTGACCCGATACCAGCCAGAAAGCCCCGACGTGCTCGGTCGCAGGCTCCCTGCGCGTCTCGTCCCTCGCGCGCTGGCGGCTCGACGCGCTCGCTGCGCTCGCGCAGTCTCGCCAGCGCGAGCCGGTGATGAAAGGTTTACAACTGGTGTAACCTTCGGACAGGAATAACGGCCCTGTCGCGTCTCACAGAACCATCGAAAAGCCACGCCCGCGACCTACTCGAAGCTCCCGGACCGAATCTCGCGTTCGGCGTCGTCCAGTGCTCGCTCGGCGTCGAAGTCCTCGACGACTTCGCGCAGCGTCGCCTCGTCGATGTCTGCCAGTTCCCGGGCGTGCGCCGTCATGTTCGGTAGCGCCCGGACGATGTTGTCGACGATGGGGACGGTTGCCGTTCGGGCCGAGCGCGAGCCGGGGTTGAGGTCGACGACGAGCTCGGTCTTGCCCATCGCGGCGAGCGCCTCGGCGCGGTCGCCGTCCTCCAGCGGGACGAGCACCACGTCGGCGTCGTGGATGCCGTCGGCGTCGACCTTGCCGCGCTCGTGGGAGAGCCCGGGGATGCGTGCGTCGGCGGCCAGTCCCTTGACCTCGGTCGCGCCGTGCTCCCGGAGGTGGTCGACGATGGCCTGCATGCGCTCCGCAGTGCGGTTGAACAGGTTCACCTCGATGTCAGCGCCGGTCGCCTCGGCGAGTGTGACCGTCTCTTCGGGGGCGAGTGCGGCCACGTTCCCGTTGACCGAGAGCACCGCGTGGTCCGCGAGCAGGAGGTGCGCGGCGGCGACGCGCTCGGCCTCGTCGGCCGACTCCGTCGTCCGCTCGCCGAGGAGGTAGTCGAACGCCTCGCCGCGGCCCTGTGCGATGAGTCCCTGTCGGCTGGTGATGCCCCTGTCGACACCGGCCTCGATACGGTGTCTGGTCAGCAGCGACTCGTACCGAGGGTGGTCCTCGGGCACGTCGACGTGTTCGCTCATGGCGGCCACTCCGCGCCCGACTGTGAAAAACGCTCACGATTCGAAGTGCTCGCCCGTCACGGCCAGCGAGACGAACGCCGTCGCGCCGAGACCGGTGCCGACGAGGAACGACGGGTCACCGGTGACGGCCGCCCCGAAGGTCGAGAGGCCGACGACCGGAACCAGGACGAGCAGCAGCCCGACTCGGCCTGCGGGCCGTCCCAGCGCGGTGACCCTGGCGAGGCCGAGCAACAGCAGGCCAACGATGAACAGCGGCACGGACTGGACTGGGGTCGGCGCGTTCAGCAACCCGAACGCCGCGAGTGCGAGCGCGAGCAGGGCTGTCGCGAAGATGGCGACGACGACGGAGCCAGGGATGCGCTGGTCGGTCATCGGTCGCACTGGGACCGCAGGGCAGGAAAGCACGTCGGTTGCGGTCGGCCGTGTCGGGTCACTTCAGCATCGCCCCGGCCGGATGGGTCGCACACACCGACGGTTCGTAGCCGGCATCGGAGAGACCGGTGCCGAACGCGAACACCGTCTCGCCGAGCATCGCCATCGACGCCTGGCCGTCGGCCGCCAGCACGTCCTGGACGACCTCGGTCACCGCGGGCGTGAGCAGTTCCGCCTCGCGGGCGAACCGCCGCGACGCGTGGACGAAACTCGCGAGGGTCGGCTCCTCGACGACGCGGGAGAGCGCCCGTTTCCCGGCTTCGGAGAGCAGCGTGGTATCGCCCGAGAGCACGTCCTCCGTCGACAGCTCCCCCATGGAGACGTACTCGACCCGGGCCCGTGCGGGGATTCCGTCGAGGTGGTTGTCCTGTGGCCCACCCGGCTCCAGACGGATGGGGACACCGCCCCGCGCCTGTGCGACCACGTCGCCGAGCCCGGAACCGGCCTGTACGTCGGCACCGTGGGCGATGGTCACGAGTTCGTTCTCGGAGAGCTGCCGACGATAGACGCGGTTCGCCGCCAGCGCGGTGCCGAGCGCCAGCGCGCCGGAGACGCCGAAGCCGGAACCCAGTGGTAGCTCCGTCTCGGCCGCGACGACGGCCGGTGCGGAGAGCGCGTCGAGCACCCGGTCGACCGCCTCGACCTCGACTGCGTCGCCGTTCAACGTCAGCGACGGCCCGTTGCCCTGCTGGACGGTCACCTCGACGCCGTCGGTCAGGGTCAGTCCGGCCCCCCTCGAGCCGGCCTTCGTCGGGTCGGAGTCGTCCGGGTGTGCGCTGAAGAAGCCCGTGATGTGTCCCGGAACGAACGCCCGTGCCTCCTCGGTCATGGCACACCATCCGCGACGGGTGCCTTAATCCGTTTTCATCTCGGCCAGTCTGCCGCTTCCGAGGCCGGACTCAGGAACGCCAGGTACGCCAGCAGCCCGGGCGGCCCGGTGAGGAACACGGCGACGGTCAGGCCGGCCGCGGCCGTCCGACTGTGGTAGTCGGAGTCGTAGCAGACCCACGCGGCGATACAGCCCCAGCACAGGGCGACGAAGATAGCGAGTCCGAACAGGAGGGCCATCCCGGACATATTTTCGTGCTGTATTGGGCAGTACAAAAGTGTTTCGTGCGGAGTGTCTGGAAGAACGGCCGACAGGACAGTCGCGTCGGCAGGTCGTCCGTGCCCGTGACTCTCCGAATTCGGGGGCTGTCCACTGAGAGTCGCTGCGCTCGTCTCACAGGCTCGCCAAGTCTTCCCCTACGGGCTCAGACGTTGGCGATCGCGCGGGAACAGCACAGCTTCGCGGATGTTGTCCAGCCCGAGCATCGTCATGACGAGACGCTCGCCGCCGAGGCCCCAGCCGGCGTGCGGGGGCATGCCGTACTTGAACATCTTCGTGTAGTACTCGAACTCGTCGGGGTCGAGGCCCTGCTGCTCGAAGCCCTCGACGAGGTGGTCGTAGCGGTGTTCGCGCTGGCCGCCGGAGACGAGCTCCATGCGCGGGTGCATGAGGTCGAAGCCCGTCGAGGTCTCCGCGTCGTCGTCGTAGTCCTTGATGTAGAACGGCTTGATCTCGCTGGGCCAGTCGACGATGAAGTAGTGCTCGCCGACCTCCTCGCCGAGCACTCGCTCGGCCTCGGTCGAGAGGTCGTCGCCGTAGACGAGGTGGTCGTCGAGCTCGCCGGTCGCGTTGATGCGGTCGAGCGCCTCCTCGTAGGTGAGCCGCGGGAACTCGCCGCTCGGTGCCTCGAACTCGTCGGCGATGTCGAGCATTTCGAGCTCAGCCTGACAGTTCTGTGCGACGGCCTCGTAGGCGGCCTTGACGATGCCCTCGACGACGTCCATCGCCTCGGTGTGGTCGTGGAACGCGCCCTCGAAGTCGATGGAGGTCGCCTCGTTCAGGTGTCGGGGCGTGTTGTGCTCCTCGGCGCGGAAGATGGGACCGATCTCGAACACCTTCTCGAGGCCGGAGCCGGCCATCAGCTGCTTGAACAGCTGCGGGCTCTGGTTCATGAACGCCTCCTCGCCGAAGTAGGAGATGGGGAACAGCTCGGTGCCGCCCTCGGTCCCCGTGGCGACGATCTTCGGCGTGTTGATCTCCGTGCAGCCCTCGTCGCGGAACTGCTCGCGGACCGCGCGCAGGACCTCGGCGCGGATCTCGAAGACGGCCTTCACGTCGGGCTTGCGGAGGTCGAGCGTGCGGTTGTCCAGCCGGGTCGGGAGCTCGGCGTCGACCTTGCCGGACGGGTCGAGCGGGAGCTCGGGGTCGGCGGGTGCGATGACCTCGAAGCCGTCGGGCGTGACCTCGACGCCGGTGGGGGCGCGGGGCTCCTCGTCGACGGTGCCGGTGACGCTGACGACGCTCTCGCGGGCGGCGTCGAGACCGGCCTCGACGAGGTCGTCGTCCATCTCGTCCTTCTCGAACTTGATCTGAATCTTCCCCGTCTTGTCCCGGAGGATGAGGAAGGCGATGCCGCCGAGGTCGCGGATCTCGTGGACCCAGCCGGCCACTGTCACGTGGTCGCCGGGCTCGGCGTCCGCGGTGTACGTTCGGTTCTCCATACCACCGGTTTCCGGAGGGGTAGCCTTAAACACCGTCTTTTCGGTCGACGGTCCCGGCTCAGAACCCCCCGTATCGGAGGGAGACCATGCTGGCGACGACGGCGAGCTGGAACACGCCCTGGACCCCCGCGAGCTTCGCGTTGCGCATCCCGATGCGGCTGATGACCTCGGTGTCGGGGTCGTCGGACGTCATCTCGCGGTACATCTTCACCTCGCCGGGCAGCAGGACCCCGAAGCCGAGGACGCTGAGGACCGTGACGATGGCCAGGGCGACGGCGATGACGTGACTCGTCATCTCGAAGGCGGGGAGCGTCGTCCCGAGATAGGCGACGCTCACCAGCAGCGAGAGGCCGAAGGCGACGAGCCAGCGCCGGTCGCGGAACGCGTCGAACTGCCAGCCGATGCTCAGGAGGGCCGGCAGGAGGGTGAACGCGGTGAACAGGGCCAGCCACGGCTGCGCGTTCGGGAACACCTGGACCCGGAGCGCGAGCGTGATACCGCCGACGATGGTGACGAGAGCCAGCGACGGCATCAGGAACGTCATCTTCGGCGTGAACCGTTCGAACACCGACGAGCGTGCGTCGACGGCGAGACCACCCAGCACCGGCCCGAGCACCATCGCCATGAACAGGTCGATACCGGTCCACAGGACACCGGCCATCACGTGGACGTAGGTGTGCTGCTCGCGCGTGCCGACCGTGGCAGCCAGCAGGAGCGCGAGCACCGGCAGGAGGATTGCCCCCGCCGCGAACGCCGGATTCGCTCTCGACCCCATACCCCGAACCGTCCCGCGAACCGTCTCCGTCATGCGTGGCCGGTCGACGCCCGGCGACAAAAATATTGCCCCAGTGACACTATATTCCGGGGGCGTCGGGGTGTTACCATCGTTAATTGGCGGCCGTGACAGTGCTAACAGTCGTGTCCGGCACGCCAACCTTTTAGAGGGAATACACCCTTGGCCAACACGAGCCATGGCAAATCTTGTCACAGAGATCGCCGACACCGCGTCGGCGCATCCGGACACGACGGCACTACACTACGACGGCCAGGAAATCAGCTACCAGGAGTTCTGGGGGCAGGTGGGCCAGTTCGCCGCCGGACTACAGGCGGCCGGCATCGAGCCCGGCGACAGGGTGGGGATCTACCTCCCGAACCTGCCACAGTTCGTGGTCGCGTTCCACGGCACGCTCCGGGCCGGCGGCATCGTCGTCCCCATCAACCCGCAGTACAAGACCCGGGAGATCAGCCACCTCCTGGGGGACAGCCGTGCGAAGGTCGTCGTGACCATCGGCGACCTCGTCCCGTTCGTCAGCGAGGTCCAGGACGGGACCGACGTCGAGGAGATCGTCGCCATCGGCGGGCACGACGACGCGACCGCCTTCCGCGAGTTCCTCGCCGCAGGCGCACCCGACATCGTGGACCGGGACGACGACGACGTGGCGGTCCAGCCGTACACCTCCGGCACCACGGGGCAGCCGAAGGGAGTGCTGCTCACCCACGAGAACCTGCACTCGAACGCGGAGATGGCCGCCTCGCTCGTCCCGGACGGCGTCCGGACGGACGACAAGGCACTCGGGGTGCTCCCGCTGTTCCACATCTACGGGATGACGGTCGTGATGAACGCGACCCTGTTCAGCGGCGGCGCGTACTACCCGCTCCCGTCGTGGGACGCCCAGCAGGCCATGGAGCTGCTGGCCGCCGAGGACCTCACCATCATGCACGGCGTGCCGGCGATGTACAACGACGTCATCAACCAGCCCAACGCCGAGGAGTTCGACTTCTCGTCGGTCCGGCTCTGTGGCGTCGGCGGCTCCGGCATCCCGGTGGAGGTGCTCCGCCGGTTCGAGGAGCTCTACCCGACCAAGATCTACGAGGGGTACGGGCTCACCGAGACCAGCCCTGTCACGCACTTCAACAGCCCGGAGAAGGGCCGCCGCGTGGGCAGCATCGGCAAGACGCTGCCCGGCGTCGACTCCCGCGTCGTCGACGCGGACTTCGAGGAGATCGCACCGGTCGAGGAGGGGCCGGTCGACGAGGACGAGGTCGACCTCGACGAGATAACCGGCGAGCTCGTCATCAGCGGTGCGAACGTGATGCAGGGCTACTACGGGCTACCCGACGCCAACGAGGACGCCTTCACCCACGCGGACGGCAAGCGCTGGTTCCACACCGGCGACATCGGCTACCACGACGAGGACGGCTTCTACTACGTCGTGGACCGCGAGAAGCACATGATCGTCAGCGGCGGGTACAACATCTACCCGCGCGAGGTCGAGGAGCTCCTCTTCGAGCACCCCGACATCGCCGAGGCGGCTGTCGTCGGCATCCCCGACGAGCGCCGCGGCGAGACCGTGAAGGCGTTCGTCGTGGAGACCCCCGACGCCGACCTCACCGCCGACGAGGTGCGTGAGTACTGCCTCGAACGCCTCGCCGAGTACAAGCACCCCCGGGAGGTCGCGTTCGTCGACGAACTCCCGCGCACGACGACGGGCAAGGTCCAGAAGTTCGAACTGCGGGAGGCCGACGAATGAGCGACGCCGTCCTCGTCGACATCGAGGACGGTGTTGCCACCATCACGCTGGACGAGCCCGACCGGCGGAACGCGTTCTCGCTGGACATGTCCGCGGGACTGCGCGACGCCCTGGACGAGGTCGAGGAGAGCGACGCCCGCTGCGTCGTCGTCGAGGGCGCTGGCGAGGCGTTCTCGGCCGGGGGCGACGTGGAGCTGATGTCCCAGACCGCGACGGGGGCGGTGCCGCTCGACGAGAGCGTGCGCACGCTGGAGAAGACGACCAGCGAGACGATGGCCCGCGTCGTCGCGTTCCCGCTCCCCACCGTCGCGAAGGTCGACGGCCCGGCGGTCGGCGCGGGAGCGAACCTCGCTATCGCCTGCGACGTGCAACTCGCCAGCGAGGACGCAGCAATCGGCTTCGTCTTCCGCGAGGTCGGGCTCGCGGTCGACGCCGGCACGTCGTACCTGCTCCCGCGCGTCGTCGGCACGAACGTCGCCAAGGAGCTCGTGTTCACCGGCGAGGTCCTGGGTGCCGAGCGCGCCCACGAGCTCGGCCTCGTAAACCACGTCTACGACGCCGACGAGTTCGACGCGGAGGTCGCGGCGTTCGTCGAGCGCATCGCCAGCGGCCCGACAGTCGCGCTCCGGCACTCGAAGCGCCTCATCGACGAGGGGCTCCGTCGGACCGTCGACGAGGCCATGGTCGCCGAGGCGACCGCGCAGGGGCTCTGCTTCGACACGGACGACCACGCCGAGGGCGTCACCGCCTTCGTCGAGAGCCGTGAGCCGGAGTTCGAGGGCTCCTGAGACGCGGCCCCGGCGCACGATACAGCCGACCGAACCGAAGCCGTTTCACCACAAGAGCGAGAGGCCACCGACATGACAGACGACGACGCACCCGACTGGACGTTCAAGGAGCGCGACGTGGTCATCCTCCGCGAGCTCGCTGCCAACCCACAGCGTTCCTCGCGCGAGCTGACCGACATCCTCGAATCGGAGTACGGCATCGACGTCTCGCACGTCACCGTCAGCGAGACCATCCGGAAGATGCGCGAGCACGGGGTCTTCCGGGAGGCCATCATCCCCAACGAGGAGTACTTCATCTTCGGGCTGTTCGAGTTCAAGTTCGACCCCGAGCACTTCGCCGACGAGTGGCGCGACGCCATGGAGTACATCCGCGACAGCGAGCACACGCTGTTCTACTTCCTCTCGGACGGGGAGTACCAGTGGAAGTCCGTCATGATGTTCCCGACCAGAGAGGAGGAGTCCCGCTGGATCCACGAGTTCTACAAGCGCCACGGCAAGGTCGTCTCGAACCTGCGCAACTCCGTCATCCACAACGTGCTGAAGTTCGGGACCGACCCCGAGATCTTCGAGGCACTCGACGAGGAGCACTGACTACGCGACGAGCGCGAGCAGTTCACAGGAGAGCACGACGGTCCCGTCCTGGTCGACGACCTCGGCCTCCTCGCGGACGACACCGGCGGCCTCCGGGTGGTCCGGGCGCTCCTCCAGTTCGACGACCTCGGTCTCGACGTGGACGGTGTCGCTGACGAACGTCGGACCGCGGAACCGGAGGCGGTCCACGCCGTAGAACGCGACGACGTCCGAGCCCTCGTCGCCACCGGCCGCGCGTTCCTGCCAGAGGAGGCCGGTCGCGATGGAGAACACGAGCGCCCCGTGGGCGATGCGCTCGCCGTAGCCGGACTCCCGCATGCGCTCGGCGTCGGTGTGCAGGTGGTTGAAGTCGCCGCTGACGCCGGCGAAGTTGACGAGGTCGGCCTCCGTGATGGTCCGGCCGGCGGTCCGTCGGCTGTCGCCCACCTCGGTGTCGGCGAAGCTCATGCCTCCCCCAGCAGGCGGTAGCTCGTCCGACCGACGGCGACGTCCTTCGTCTCGCCGTCGTGTTCGGTCGTGATCAGCCCGTCGGTGACGCCCATCGAGTCCCCCGCCCGGATGACCTCGGCCTCGACGCGCAGGTCGCCCGTGGCTGGACGGAGGTAGGACACGTCGAGGTCCGTCGTCGTCAGTCGCGCGGCGGCGGGGTCGTCGAACGTCGTCCGCAACGCGAAGCCGCTGGCAGTGTCGACCAGCGAGGCCGTGATACCGCCGTGGACGACCCCCTCGGAGGCCGGGTTCGTCAGCTTCTCGTCGTAGGGCACGGCGAAGACGACGCGGCCGTTCTCGACCGTCTCGACGGCGAGCCCGAGCCACGAGAGGAACCCGTGGCTGTCGATGTACTGCTGGTAGGCCGTCGCGACGTCGTCGTGGGCGAACTCCGGGCGGCTCATCGACCCTCGAACTCCGGCTCACGGTCCTGTGCGAACGCCGTCGTGCCCTCGACCACGTCGTCGGTGCTCATCAGCAGCCCGAAGCCCTGGCTCTCCAGGGCCAGTGCGGCCGCGAGGCTCGCGTCGTCGCCCTCGTTCAGGACCGTCTTGGCCACCTTCAGGCCGACCGGTGGCCCCGAGAGCAGGTCGTCCAGGAACGCTTCGACGGTCGCGTCGAACTCGTCGGCCGGCACCGCACGGTTGACCAGCCCCCAGTCCTCGGCGCGCTCGGCGCTGATGCGGTTCCCCCGGAACACGAGTTCCTTCGCGCGCGTCTCGCCGAGGATGCGGAGGAGTCGCTGGGTCCCCCCACCGCCGGGGATGAGCCCGAGCCGTATCTCGGGGCAGCCGAACTCCGAGCCGGTCGTCGCGATTCGGAGGTCACAGGCCAGCGCGAGTTCGAGCCCGGCGCCGAGGCAGTAGCCGTCGACCTTCGCGAGCACGGGGCGCGGGAAGTCGTTGACCGCCTCGAACGCGGGCGTCACATCCATCACGTCGGTCGGTTCCACGTCTGCGAACCCGCCGATGTCCGCGCCGGCGCTGAACGCCCGGTCCCCGGCCCCCTCGATGGTCGCACACCGTATCTCGTCCGTGTCGACCGACCGGAACAGGTCGGCGACCTCGTCGAGGAGGTCCGTCGAGAGGGCGTTCATGCGCTCCGGGCGGTCGAGCTCGACCGCGAGCAGCCCCTCGTCGTCGGTCTCGTAGTTCAGCAGCCGGTACGGTCCCGGCCCGTCGCCGGTGTCGTACTCGTAGAAACCCTGGCCCGCGTCCTCACCGATGCGACCGGCCTCGACGAGTTCGACGAGGTAGTCGGCCGGCTCGTACCGCTCGGCCCCGGTCGCCTCCTGCAGCTCGCGGAGCTTCGCCAGCACGACGTCGAGGCCGAGCTCGTCGCCACGCCGGCACGGACCCGTCGCGAAGCCGGCGCCGAGTCTCGTCCCCGTGTCCACCGCCTCCGGCGTCGCCACGTCGTCGCCGACGAGCTTCGCCGCCTCGTTGACCATCCGTGCCTCGACTCGCAGGGTGTCGAAATCGCCGGCGTCGTCGGGCTCGTAGTCCGCGCCGTCGCCGTCCTCGTAGGAGTAGTAGCCACTGCCGGTCTTGCGGCCGAGGTCGCCGGCCTCCACCTTCTCCTCCGCGATGGGTGGGACGGGGATACCGCCCTCGGTCCGGACGTGGTACCCCACGTCGATGCCGGTCAGGTCGGCGAGTTCGAACGGCCCCATCGGGTAGCCTCGCTCGTGGACCATCGCGGCGTCCGCCGCCCGGATGGTGGCCTCGCCCTCGGAGACCATCCAGGCAGGTTCGCCGCCGTAAGGGCCGAGGATACTGTTGACGACGAACCCCTGGACGTCCTTGCGGACGTGGATGGGGGTCTTGCCCAGCGACTCGACGAACTCGGCACCTTTCTCGGCGACCGACGCGGCGGTGTTCTCGCCGTGGACGACCTCCACGAGGTCCATCTTCACCGGCGGGTTGAAGAAGTGCAGCCCGACGACACGACTCGGGTCCGAGACGGCCTCGGCGATATCCGTGATGCTCAGACTGGACGTGTTCGACGCGAGGATGGTCCCCTCGCCGGTGTGCTCCTCGACCTCGGCGAATATCTCGCGCTTGAGGGCCATCCGTTCGGGTGCGGCCTCGACGACGAGGTCCGCGTCGGTGACCGCTGCTGCGAGGTCGGCCGTCGTGTCGAGCCTGTCGAGCACCGCTTCGGGCGACTCCTCGATGCGGTCCTTCTCGGCGAGCTTCCGGAGGCTCCACTCGATGTTCTCGTAGCCGTCGGCGACGAACTCCTGCTCCACGTCGCGCATCGTCACCTCGTAGCCCGCGAGGGCGGCGACTTCGGCGATTCCGTGTCCCATGTTCCCGGCACCGAGCACGGCGACTCGGCCGATGTCATCGACTGTCATGCGGGAACGTGTGGCCACGAGCGGCTTAATTCCACCGGGCACTCTTTACTACTGTTAAACAGAGATCCAGAATTCGAAACGACGGTAACTCCTCTGCGGCTCGGTCAGGCGTCGTTGGCCCCGTCGACCGTGCGGGCCACCGCGTCGACACCGTCGTCGTGGACGAGGTCGCCGACGACGACCACGTCGGCGTGCTCGCCCATCAGGTTCGCCGACTCGTAGTCGTGGATGCCGCCGCCGTAGAACAGCGTCGACTCGTCGAGTGCGTCCGCGGCCGCCTGCACCGTCTCGGGGTCGCCGAGCATGCCCGAGTACTCGACGTAGACTATCTCCTGCCCGAACATCTTCTCCGCGACCTCGGCGTACGCCGCCACGTCGTCGGCGGAGAGGTCGCAGTCCGCTTCGGTGTACTCGGCGACGCTCGCCTCCGGGTTCAGCACGATGTAGGCCTCCGTCGTCGTGCGGTCCCAGTCGAGCCCGCCCTCGATACGGACCCACTCCTTGTGCGCGCCCGTGACCCAGAAGATGTCGCCCGCGTTGAACACCGTCGGAACGAGGTAGCCGTCGAGCGCGTCGCTCTCGACGACGACGCTCGGGTTCGACGGCTCTTGGTAGATTGGGATGTCGTAGGCCGCGCACGCCTGGATCATCTCCCGCATCTTCTCCTCGGTCATCCCTAGCGTGCCGCCGATCTCGATGGCGTCCGTACCAGTGGCACACACGTCCTCGAACGTCTCGCCCTCGACGAGGTCCTTGTCGGGGTCGAGCTTGAGGATGTGGTTCCAGTCCTCCCAGGGTGCACTCATACCCGGTCGAACCCCACGTGCGACCAAAACCCCTTCGATACGGTGGAATCGGCATCCGATTCGGGGCTCGAAACCGAACGAACGGTTATGCCCACCCGACCGAGACACACGCTCGATGCAACGACGACGGGTGCTGCGGCTGGCTGGCATCGCCGCCGTGACGGCAGTCGCCGGCTGTTCCGAACTCTCCGGCGGCTCCAGCTCCGAAGCGGGCAGCGGCATCGCCCGTCGCCCCAGCAAGGACGCACCGCCCCGGGCCGTCCTCCCGAGCCCGGAGGGTGGACTGGCGATCACCGGGATTCGAACGACCGGCGGTTCGGTCGGCGCGAACGCCGGCCAGCTCGCCACCTACGAGGCCGACGACGGCACCACCTTCGAAGTTGCTGCCCTCCGGATGGAGACGGAGTCCGACGCGGCCGCGCTGGCGAGTCGTATCCGGGACCAGGGCCGGTTCTACGGGATGGACGTCGCGGTCCGCCACGGCGTGTTCGTGGTCGTCGGTGGAACCGACGACGACGCTCGCGACCGGCTGCTGACGCTGTTGAGCTACTCCGAGGCACTGAGCCGAGCGTTCATCGCGGATAACGACCTCCTCGCCGCCGACGGATAGCCACCGTTTTACTCGCGCCACCCCTCGACCGGGACATGAAGCAGGCCATCGTCGCGCGGACCGACATCGGCATGGGCCAGGGGAAACTGGCCGCACAGGTCGCCCACGCGTCGCTCAGCGCGTACGAGGACACTGACGCCCGGACGCGGAAGGCCTGGAAGGGCTCCGGCCAGAAGAAGGTCGTCCTGAAGGGCAGCGGCGAGTCGGAGCTGTTCGAACTCGCCGACAGGGCGGAATCCGAACGGCTCCCGCACGCCATCATCAGGGACGCCGGCCACACCCAGCTCGACTCCGGCACCGTGACTGCGCTCGCTATCGGCCCCGGCGAGGACGAGGTCGTGGATCGCGTCACCGGACACCTCTCGCTGTTCTGAGCGATGCGCGAGGCACATCCACGCGAACGGGCTGTCGGCATCGACGACTACGTGAGCGACGACGACGGCGTGGGCGGCAGACTCCGTGCCGAGAACGACCACTTCCGGGTGGTCGAGCGCGAGCGGTTCGAGTCGAACCCCGTCGACGCTCCCACCGGTGACTATCCGTACCTCGTCGTGCGCGCGACGCTCCGCGGCTGGGACACCAACGACTTCGTCCGCCGGCTCTCGAACGAGCTCGGGATGAGCCGGGGGCGCGTCTCGTGGGCCGGCACGAAGGACAAGCGCGCGGTGTCGACGCAGCTGTTTACCCTGCAGGGCGTCTCGCCCGACGACCTGCCGTCGCTCTCGCGGGCGGACCTCGAAATCGTCGGCCGCGCCGGGCGGGCCATCCAGTTCGGGGACCTGCTCGGCAACGAGTTCGAGATCGTCGTCTCCGAGCCGGACGACTCGACGGCCGCGGACCGCGTGACCGATGAGCTGCGCGCGTTCGGCGACGGCCGGGTCGCCGTCCCCAACTTCTTCGGCCAGCAGCGCTTCGGGAGCATCCGCCCCGTCACACACGAGGTCGGCCTCGACATCGTTCGCGGCGACTGGGAGGGCGCGGTGCGGACCTACGTCGGCAACCCGCATCCTGACGAGCGCCAGGAGACCCGCGAGGCGCGCGAGCTGGTCGAGGACGGCGTGGCCTGGGCGGACGCGCTGCAGGCGTTCCCCGGTGGGCTCCGATTCGAGCGGTCGATGCTCCACACGCTCGTCGAGAACGGTGGCGAGGAACCCGCGGATTTCCGCGAGGCTATCGAGACGCTCCCGGAGAACCTCCAGCGACTGTTCGTCCACGCGGCGCAGTCGTACGCGTTCAACCGCATGCTGAGCAGGCGGCTGGAGCGGGGCCTTCCGTTCACGAGACCGGTGGCCGGCGACGTGGTCTGTTTCGCAGACGCGGACGCACCCGAGGAGTTCCCGCTGCCGGACGTGGCCCGTGAGCAGCGCGTGACGGAGTCCCGTGTCGACACCGTCGCACGCCACTGCGAGCGCGGTCGCGCCTTCGTGACCGCGCCGCTCGTCGGGACGGAGACGGAGCTAGCCGACGGCGAACAGGGCGAGATCGAGCGCGAGGTGCTCTCGGAGCTGTCGCTCACGGGGGCGGATTTCGACCTGCCCGGCGAGTTCCACAGCGAGGGCACCCGGCGCGCGCTGCTCGTCAGGACGGCCCTGGACGTGGCACGGGAGCCCCTGAACTTCTCCTTCTCGCTCCCGAAGGGCTCCTACGCGACCGTCCTGCTGCGCGAGTACCTGAAGGTGGACCCGGTCGAACTTGGCTGACAGGCGACGCTCTCCTCGCGTGGACCGTCGCGTCGCACACCCGCTACGCGGTCCACGACCGCTGGTCAGGGCACGCCGGTGGTGGACCCGGCTTCTTATATGAACCCCCGGGAGGACACTCGCCGGACGACGGTCGCCGGTGGCCGAACCGCACGGCTTTAGGTCGGGCGACGGTTACAACCGGCCATGGACTGCAGGCGGTGTGAGACGCCGCTCGAACGGCCGGGGGACTTCTGTCTCACCTGTAACACCGCCAACTGCGACGCCGTCGTCGTCGACTGTGGCCGCGAGCGAGCGACCGTGACGGTGCTCGACGGCGACGAGGTCGTCGGCGAGACGACGGTGACGACGGTGCCCGACGACGGCGAGGAGACGGGCGTCGTCGAGTTCCGGAACTTCGCGGGTCGCGTGGCTGACGAGGTGCGACGGAAGCGCCCGGAGACGGTGTACGCGGCCGGCGACCGGGCGGTGATTCGGGAGACGCGTGCCCAGCTCCACCACGAGTTCTACCGTGTCGACGACGAGGACCCGGTCGCGGCGGCGATCGGTGGGCTGGGCGAGTCGGGGCTCGACGTCGTCGACCTCGCGCCCAGGGAGAAGATCGGCGGCGCGCACTCGACCCTCATCGGCGGCCGCACCGGCCAGACCGCCATCCGGACCGTCGCCGAACATCCGCACGTGAAGAAGGTCATCCCGGGGCCCATCGAAGCCGGCGGGTCGAGCTCGCAGGCCAGCGTCGGGGCGAAGGTGACCCGGGCTGACGGCAACGGTAACGTCCGCATGCTCATCCGTGACGGGTCGAGCGTCCAGGAGAACCGGGTGGTGACGACGGCGGGCGACCGCGAGATGGGCGAACGGGTCCGCGAGGACCTGAACGAGGCGCTCACGACGGCCGACCTTCGGTGACGCGGGCGTTCCAACTCAACAGGTTTATTTGCGGGCTGACGGTACTGACTGGTATCATGGCCAAGAAAAAGGGAAAGACCGGTAGCTCCGGCCGATTCGGCGCCCGTTACGGTCGCGTCTCGCGACGCCGCGTCGCGGAGATCGAGGACGAGATGCGGAACTCCAAGGTGGACGGTGACGACGTCAAGCGCGTCGGGACCGGCATCTGGGTCAACGAGGAGACCGGCGAGAAGTTCACCGGTGGCACGTACCGCGCCCAGACGCCCGCGGGCAAGACCGTCCGGCGCTCCATCCGCGCCGCGCTCTCCGACGACAGCGACGACGAATGAGCTACAAGTGCTCGCGCTGCAAGCGTGACGTGACGCTCGACGAGTACGGCGGCGTCCGCTGTCCCTACTGCGGGCACCGCGTCCTGCTGAAGGAGCGCAGCACGGACATCAAGGAAGTCGACGTGCGGTAGGGCGGGCGATGCCCGCGAACGAGACCGTTCTGGAGTTCGAGTACGACGACGACGCGACGGCGACGTTGGTCGCCGAGAGCGTTCGTCCGGAGGTCGGCGAGATAGCGAGCGACCGCTCTACCACCAGCCTCCGGTGTGACGGTGGCACGGTCGTCGTGACCGTCGCCGCGGACGACCGGGTCGCGCTGCGTGCCGGGGTCAACACGTGGATCAGGCTCGTTGCCGTTGCCGAGCGGACCCGTGGCCTCGTCAGCGGGTCCTGACCCGGCGCCCGCATTCGATTCTACCCGAGGCGAGGGTGGGTGTGTCTCGCGCCCGGGAAAGCGGGGGTTTTTCAGGGCGGAAACCATCCAGCAGAGTATGCAAGGAAATCTGCCGCCGGAAGCACAGGAGAAGATCGAGGAGCTGCAGGACCTGCAGGAGACCGCACAGCAGGTCGCGGTCCAGAAGCAGGAGGCCGAGTCCCAGCTTACCGAGGCCCAGACGGCTCTCGACGAGCTCGACGACATCGACGAGGACACACAGATGTACCGCGAGGTCGGCGAGCTGTTCGTCGCCACGGACTACGACGAGGCCAGCGAGGCGCTCGACGACAAGGTCTCCAGCCTGGAGATCCGCGTCGAGACCCTCGAGAAGCAGGAGGAGCGCGTCCAGGAGCAGTTCGAGTCGCTTCAGGAGGAGCTCCAGGACATGCTCGGCGGTATGGGCGGCGGCATGGGCGGCGCCGGCGGCGCGTAATCGGATGAGCGACCCGACGGACGAGGAAGTCGTGCAGGTCGCTGCCGAGGCCGCCGAAGGCCTCGTCCGCTCTCGATACAAGCAGTCGAACATCCGTGACCTCGACGTGACCGTCACGTTCGAGGACGGCGTGCTCGACGTCGACGTCTACCTGAACGCCCCCGAGGGCGATGCCGATGCGGAGGCGGTCGCCGACGAGGCTGCACGCGCGGCACAGTCGGCCGCCGACGAGCTGTTCGAGGACGCCTAGGACAGCAGGAAGACGACGACACTCAGGCCCATCGCGGCCATCGTCAACAACACGGCGAGCGCCCCGCCCATCGAGACCATCGCGTTGGCGTGGCTCGCCAGCGTCTCCGTTCTGTCGTTGCCGAACACCGTGACGCGAGCGCGCTCCGAGGCCATCCCGGCCTCGACGGGTTCGCGGTCGGCGAGTGCGCGGTTCGTGAGGTCGCCGACGAGCTCGACGAGTTCGTCGATGTCGAGCGCCTCGCCGACCTGGTTGCTCGACTCGACCCGGTTGACGACGTGGGTGTCGGTGGTCATCACCTCGGCACGCGCGACCTCCTCGGGGAGCCCCTCGATGAGCCGCTCCCTGACACCGGGCTCCATGTTGTTCCCGTCGACGAGTACGTACACCGTCACCTCGCCGGCGACGTCGACACAGGCGACACGGACGCCGAGGGGGCCGATGCCGTCCTCGGGCCCCCAGTCGGTCGCCTCCCACGCGACGCCGAGCTCGAACGGGTGGCGGTCGGCGTCGGTGAGTTCCTCGGCGGCCTTGC
This sequence comes from Haloarchaeobius iranensis, assembly GCF_900103505.1. Lineage (GTDB taxonomy): Archaea > Halobacteriota > Halobacteria > Halobacteriales > Natrialbaceae > Haloarchaeobius > Haloarchaeobius iranensis. The sequence goes on along the minus strand of NZ_FNIA01000002.1, from coordinate 47,690 downwards.
GCGCGGCCTCCATGATGTCGAACGAGCGCTCGCTACCGGGAGTGACGTGGCCGAGGTCGTCGCCGCGGAGGCCGTTGTTGCAGTTGTGGGCGTCGACGAGCAGGGCCTCGTCGAAGCCGCCCGAGCGCGCCTCCGCGATGGCCGAGAGGCCGACCGCGTAGTCCACGTCGTCGGCGAATCTGGGAGAGTGCGTGTTGACGAGCAGGATGTCGTCGCCGAACGCCTGGGCGAGCAGTTTGGCGTCGCCCGAGGTGGTGCGGACGCTCTTCGTCGCGCCACCGCCGACGGACAGTGCGTCGGTCGCGACCGCCGCCGTCTCGACGATGGTGTCGACCTCGCGCTCGGTGACGAGGTTGAAGTCGTGTCCGGCCGTGGCGTGTGGTGGTAACGCCATCCCCTCGGTCGCCCGGGCGACGCGTTCGGGGAGGTTCCCGCCGCCGATCTCGCCCATCGGGCCGGGGTGGACCATCGGGAGGACGGCTCGGGCCTTCTCGGAGCCGTCCTCGCGCCGGAAGCCGAGGACCGTCACCGGCACGAGCGCCTCCTCGCCGAGCTCCTCGAAGAAGGTCTCGAGCTCGCGCGAGTCCTCGGCGATGTGGCCGATGAAGCCGCCGAGGAAGTCCCGCACGGAGACACCGAGGCTGCGCTTCCACGGGCGGTCGATGATGACGAGGAAGAGCCACACCGCAGAGCCGTACAGCAGGCAGACGACCCCGAGGATGACGAAGTCACCCGGGACGATGGGCGTGAGCTGGATCTCGGTGTGCTCGGCCCGCGAGAGGAACGCCTGGACGAGTGGGCCCCCGACCTCGAGGTAGCGGCTCGTCCCGCTGTAGACGAACAGGAGCACCGCGGCGGCGACGGTCTGGATGCTCGCCGGGACCACCGCTCGGGGGATGGAGTGGCTCGACACCGCGGCGATGACCAGGAGCCGGAGCGCGAAGACAGAGGCGAGGCCGGCGTAGAGCACGTCGAACACGAAGTTCTGGCCGAGAGGAGTGACCAGCGCGACGACACCGCCGACCGCGAGGAAGACGACGACGAGTATCTCACAGAGCAGCGCGAGCAGCGACGACCGACCCGCGGTGAGCTGTCCGCCGAGTCGCTGGTCGACGACGCCCGTCAGCAGGCTCGCGACGACCGTCGGCACGCCGATGAAGAAGATGCCCTGGGTGAACCCTCCGAGGAGGAAGCCGTCGTCGAAGACGCCGACGCCGGTGACGCCGGCGACCACCATCGCGAACGCGAGACTCGTGTACCACTGTGGGGCCCGGAAGATGTACCGCGAGAGGCTCGCGAGGTCGCCCTGAGTGGTGGTCATGGTGGTCCCCCGGGCTCACTCACACAGAGCGAGGAAGTTCTCGAACACTTCCTGGCCTTCCTCGGTGTGGCTGACTTCGGGATGCCACTGGACGCCGTAGAGGTCGCGGTCGGTGTCGCTCATCGACTCGACGCCGCAGACGTCGGACTGGCCGGTGACGGTGAAGCCCTCGGGGACCTCCTTGACCTCGTCGGCGTGGCTCGCCCAGACCCGCGTCTCGGGCGCGAGCGACCCGACGAGCGGGTCGTCCTCGTCGAGAACGTCGACGGTCACGTCGGCGTAGCCACCGTACTCGCCCGCACCGACCGAGCCGCCGAGCTCCTTCGCGATGATCTGCATGCCGAGACAGATGCCCAGCACCGGCACGTCCATGTCGAGGTACGCGGGCGACTCCCCGCGTCGGTCCATGTCCGGGCCGCCCGAGAGGACGATGCCGTCGGCATCGACCTCCGCGGGTGGTGTCTCGTTGTCGACGACCTCGCTCTCGACTCCCATATCTCGCAGTGCCCGGTGTTCCAGATGTGTGAACTGCCCGTGGTTGTCCACCACGACGATGCGCGTCATTACGCACTGATAGCGCGCGGGTCCCCAAAAACCGTCCGACATCTCGTGCCGGCTGGACACCGTCGCAAGCGTCGCCGTCTGCGAGGTCCCGACGGCTCCCGAGTCCCGCCGTCCGTCGGGCGCGTGGGCACGGGTGGCTCCGGACCGGTGTAACTAAGCCCCACGCACCACACGGGTCGGGCATGGAACTCCCAATCGACTCCGACCACCCGTCCTGGCTGACGGTCGCCGGGACGTTCGGCGGCTACGGGCTGCTGCTCGTCGTGATGTTCGTCCTGCTGTTCGTGGTGCCGCTGGCGATCTTCAGCGTGCTGTAGGACCGCGGCGAAAAGAATCCGGTCTCAGGCGAACGTCTTCGAGATCTCGTCCTCGTTCTCGCTGCTCTCTGCCTGGATCTTCTCCCAGGCCTCCTCGAAGTCGCGCTTCTCGATGGTGCGGCGGTCGTCGCGGATGGCGAACATCCCCGCCTCCGTACAGATCGCCTTCACGTCGGCGCCGGAGGCCTCGTCGGCTATCTCGGCGAGGTCGGCGAAGTCGACGTCGTCGGAGACGTTCATGTCGCGGGTGTGGATCTTGAAGATTATCTCGCGGCCCTCGACGTCGGGCTTGGGCACCTCGATGAGGCGGTCGAACCGACCCGGCCGGAGGATGGCGCGGTCGAGCATGTCGAAGCGGTTGGTGGCCGCGATGATGCGGATGTCGCCGCGCTCCTCGAAGCCGTCCATCTCGGAGAGCAGCTGCATCATCGTCCGCTGGACCTCGGCGTCGCCGGAGGTCTTGGACTCGGTCCGCTTGGCCGCGATGGCGTCTATCTCGTCGATGAAGATGACGGCAGGCTCGTGTTCGCGGGCGACCTGGAACAGGTCACGGACCAGCTTCGCACCCTCGCCGATGAACTTGTGGACGAGTTCGGAGCCGGCCATCTTGATGAACGTGGCGTCGGTCTCGTTGGCGACGGCCTTGGCGAGCATCGTCTTCCCCGTCCCCGGCGGGCCGTGCAGTAGCACACCGGACGGCGGGTCGATGCCGACCTCGGTGAACATTTCGGGCTTCTCGAGGGGCATCTCGACGGTTTCGCGGACCTCCTGCATCTGCTCCTCGAGGCCGCCGATATCGGCGTAGGAGACCTCGGGGCTCTCCGTGACTTCCATCACGCGGGCACGGACGTCGGTCTCGTTGCTCAGCGTCTTCACGATAGAGAGAGAGTTGTTGACGGCGACGCGCATGTCGGGCTCGATCTCCTCGCGCATCTCGTCGGTGACCTCGGTGAGGGCCTCCTGGTTGTTGCCGTGCTGCTTGATGATGACGCCCTCGTCGGTCAGCTCCTGGATGGTGGCGACGAACAGCGGCGACTGCTTCAGCTTCTTGTTCTCGTGGGTGAGCCGCTCCAACTTCTGCTGGTACTTGTTGTTCTCCGCGTTCGCGTCGAGGAGCTTGTCACGCATCTCGTCGTTCTGCGCCTCCAGCACCTCGAGCCGCTCCTGCAACGCCGCGATCTTCTCCTGTTTGGACGCCTCCTCCTCGTTGTACGGGAGATCGACGTCGTCCACCGTGTCGGTCATCAGCGTTTCATAAGGCACTGATTCTTAAGAGGCTTCGGGTGCCGTACGGAACCGCCGGCCTCAGGCCGTGTGACCGGTACTCGTGGGTACTTCGGTTCGCCCATGCTGACGAACCCGGACCGTCGCGGCGACTGCCCCAGCGGCGGTGCCAGCATGGCATCGCAACCGATGTCCAGAAGTAATATTTCTAATGAGTAAGTATTATTACGGGGTATGCACAAACGGTGGATACGATGAGTGCAACCGAGCCGAGAACGAGCGAGCCGCCCACCGGGAGCTGGGACGACGTCCGCGACCTGCCACCGAGCGCGAAGCTCGTCGCGAAGGTACTGGAGTACAACGACACGCTGACCCAGAGCCAACTCGCGGAGGAGACCCTGCTACCGCCGCGTACCGTCCGCTACGCGCTGAACCGTCTCGAAGAAGAGAACGTGGTTCACTCTCGCTTCTCCTTCTCCGACGCCCGCAAGCGTCTCTACACCCTCACGGTCGAGTAAGGTCCGGCGTCGGACCGGCACGCTTAGGGGCCAATCTGTCGAACGTCGAGCCATGGTACACGACCTCGACAGCATCGAGCGTATCGGCGTCGTCGGCGCGGGCACGATGGGCAGCGGCATCGCACAGGTGGCCGCGACGAACGGCTACGCGGTGACGATGCGCGACATCGAGGAGCAGTTCGTCGAGAACGGCTTCGAGTCCATCGAGAGCAGCCTCGACCGCTTCGTCGGCAAGGACACGCTCTCCCGCGAGGATGCCGACGCGGCGCTCGACCGCATCGACGGCACGACCGCGCTGGGGGACCTCGCGGACTGCGACGTCGTCGTCGAGGCAGCCGTCGAGAACATGGATATCAAGCAGGAGGTCTTCGCCGACCTCGAGGAAGCCGTCGACGAGGACTGCCTGCTCGCGACGAACACCAGCACGCTCTCCATCACGACCATCGCCGCCGCCACGGAGTCCCCCGAGCGCGTCGTCGGCCTGCACTTCATGAACCCGGTCCCTATCATGGAGGGCGTCGAGGTGGTCGACGGCGAGAAGACGAGCGCGGAGGCACTCGACCTCGCCCACGACATCGCCGAGGCGCTGGGGAAGACGACCTGGGAGTCCGACGACAAGCCCGGCTTCGTCACCAACCGCGTGCTCATGCCGTGGATCAACGAGGGCATCCGGGCCTACGACGAGGGGGTCGCCACGAAGGACGACATGGACCGCGGGATGAAACTCGGCACGAACGTCCCAATGGGGCCGCTGGAGCTCGCGGACCACATCGGCCTCGACGTCTGCCTGCACGCGAGCGAGACGCTCCACGAGGAGCTCGGTGACCGCTACAAGCCGGCCTACCTGCTCAAGCGCAAGGTCGACGCGGGCGACCTCGGCAAGAAGACCGGCAAGGGCTTCTACGAGTACGAGTAGACCGTCCCAAATTTCTTCTCGGTCGGCGTCGTCGCAACGAACGATGTCCCTCCACCGACCGCAGACGCTGGCAGTCCTGACGCTCCTCGTGCTGGCAGCCGTCGCCCTCCCAATCGTCGCACCAGTCACCGCAGGACCCCCGCCCGAGGCAGTCTGTGGGCTCTGTACCGACGATGCGCTCGACGGCGGGGTCGAGCACAGCGAGGTCGTCGTCCGGGTCCAGGACGACGGCAGCGCCGACTGGACCGTGCGGGCGACTCTCGACGAGCGAACGGCCGGCGAGTTGCGCGACGCTCCCGCCGAACGTCGCGACCGCGTCCGTGGTGAACTCACCCGCCGGACCGTCGTCGACGAGGTCACAGCCCTCCAGACCCGCATCGAGAACCGCACCCTCGTCGCCACGTTCACGTCCGCCGACTTCGCACACCGTGGCGTCGGGGGTGTCCTCGTCGCCGACGGCCTGTTCCCCTCGCACGAGGCAGCGGGGGTGACCGTCCACGCCGACCGGCTCGCCGTCCACGGTCCCGACGGCACCAGCCCGACGCTCGTCCCCGACACCGCGACGGCCGACGGCGGCGCGATAGTCTGGACCGAGCAGACCGGCATCGGCTCGGAGACGTACCTCGCGTTCGGTGCCGACGCCGGCCTGGTCGCCACCGGTACGAGCTACCTCGCGGTCGGGATGGCCGTCGTCGAGCGGTCACTGGCGCGGGCCCTCGCTATCGTCGCGCTTCCGACGCTCCTGTTCGTCGGCGTCCTCGTCGGGTTGTTCCGCGACGGTGACCGGTTCGGACCGGACCGGGCCGACGACGGACTCGCCACCCGAATCGGACTCGTCGTCGGTGCCGTCGCACCCGTCCTGCTTGCGGCCGGCGTCGGCCTGTTCCTGCTCGGAACGAGCATCGAGGGGTGGGCCGTGGACCTGGCGATATTCGTCGGTCTCACGCTCGTCTCGCTGGTCCCACAGACGCTCGTCGCCGCGGGCACTGCTGCCGCGTTCTCCCTCTGGGGCGACCGCATCAGCCTCGACAGCTACGCCTGGTGGGTGTTCCCGGCCGCGAGCGGCTGCTGGCTGGTCATCGTCGGGGCGACCGGCCCGAACCGGCTCCTGGGCACGTGGACGACGACCGTCCTCCTGTTCCTGCTGCTGGGTGCGGCACACGAGCGCAGCACGCTGGCGGCGGCACCCGTCGCGGTCGTCACCCTGCTGACGCCGACGCTCGCCGCTTTCCCGTTCGTCTCGCCGTCGGTCGCACCGTCGTATACACTCCTGCTCTGGGCGGTTGGGACAGTCGTGCTGGGAGTCGCGCTCTACGCGCTCGGGCGGCAAGAGTCGGCGAGGACGGAGGTCACGGAGTCATCGGACACCGAGAAACCGACGGCCGAGGCGACCTGACTCAGGAGAGGTCCGCTTCGTGTAGTGGCTTCTGCTCGATGGTCTGTCGCACCCGTTCGAGCGCCTGCCGGTCACCGGACTCACGGAACCAGTGGATGATCGCCATGACCTCCATCCGCGAGACTTTCACGCCGCCTTCGCGGACCACGTCGGCGGGTCGCTCCCGGAGCTCACGGAGGGTCGCCACGGCGAGCAGGTACGGGATACCCCACGCCGACAGCGTGTTCCCTCGTCGCTCGGGGAGGGCTTCGAGGTAGGTCTGCGTGTCGTCGAGGTAGCCGGAGGCGTGGTCGACGACGCGCTCGATGACCGTCGCCACTGCCTCCTCGTTCTCTGGGTCGCAGACGGCGTCGCGGTCCACGCCCTCCGACTCCAGCCACTCCGCGGGTAGGTAGACGTTGTTCTCCTCGTGGTAGTCGTCGCTCACGTCCTTGGCGACGTTGACCAGCTGGAGCAACAGTCCGAACGACCGTGCGTTCTCGCGGAGCCGGGACTCGCGTCGGTCGGTCGTCCCGCGGGTCACGAGCCCGGTCACGAGGGAGCCGACCGTGCCGGCGACGTACCAGCAGTACTCCTCGAGCTCGTCGAGCGTCTGGATCCGCAGCCCGCCCGAGTCGGCGTGGCGCTCGACGAACTCGGCCATGCCGTTCGTCAGTTCGAGCACGGGCGGGAGGATGGCATCCTTCGCCTCGGGCGGGAGGCGGCGATACGTCCGTACTACCCGGGGGGACTCGGCGACGACGGTCCAGTCCTCGTCGCGTTCCTCGGGGAGCCACTCGTCGACCGCGGTCCTGAACTCCTCGGCGGTCGCCGGGTCGTCGGCATCGAGCACGTCCGCATAGAGACGCAGCAGTTCCGCCTTCTCCGCGGGGGGGATGTGGCCCGCGTCCTCGACCGTGTCGGCGACGCGGCAGAGGAGATAGCCCAGACAGATGTGGCGGGCGGTCGGCTCCTCTAGCTCCTCGATGGTGATGGCGAAGGTGCGGGAGACGCCCTGCACCGCCTCGTAACACCACGCGAGGTCGTCGTCGACCGGATACTCTACCTGTTCCTCGTTCATTCACGTTCCCCTGTGTATTCCACGCTGAAAAACCCACCTGCCACGACGGCAAACTCTGGCTCTGGAGAGAAACACACGCCCGTATCGCTCATACCTCATATGGAGCCCTCTACTCGTCTATACTTTTCGGACCCGGACCGTGGACGCAAGACAAAAGTAAAGTCGCGAGGGTCGAACGTTCTCCCATGGACTTCAGCCTCAGCGCGGAGCAGGCCCAGATACGGGACATGGTCGCCGAGTTCGTCGACGAGGAGGTCGTGCCGGTCGCCGACGAGATCGACCACGAGGACGAGTTCCCCGCCGAGCTCGTGAGCGAGATGGCGGACCTCGGGCTGATGGGGATGCCGTTCCCGGAGGAGTACGGCGGTGCGGGCCTCGACTACCACAGCTACGCTATCGGACTGGAGGAGATCTCGCGTGGCTCCGGCGGCCTCGGCACCATCGTCGCCGCCCACATCTCGCTGGCGGGCAACATGATCTACGAGTTCGGCGACGAGGCCCAGAAGGAGGAGTACCTCACTCCGCTCGCGGAGGGCACCGACATCGGCGCGTTCGCCCTCTCCGAGCCCGGTGCCGGCTCCGACGTCCCCGCGATGGAGACGACCGCCGAGCGCGACGGCGACGAGTACGTCATCGACGGTGGCAAGCTCTGGATATCCAACGGCTCCGTCGCCGATACCGTCACGGTCTTTGCGAAGACCGACCCCGAGGCCGGCAACAGGGGCATCTCCTCGTTCGTCGTCCGGCCCGACGAGGACGACGGCTTCCACGTCGAGGGCACCGAGGACAAACTCGGCGACAAGGGGTGTCCCACGGCCGAGCTCCGCTTCGACGACATGCGCATCCCGGCCGACCGCCTGCTCGGCGAGGAAGGTGACGGCTTCGTCCACGCGCTGAAGACGCTCAACGGCGGCCGCATCACCATCGCCGCTCGCGGCGTGGGTATCGCCCGCGCCGCCCTCGAGCAGGCGACCGAGTACGCACAGCAGCGCGAGCAGTTCGACCAGCCCATCTCGGAGTTCCAGGCCATCAAGCACAAGATCGCGGACATGGACACGAAGGTCCAGGCCGCGAAGATGCTGATGCACCGCGCCGCCGACAAGAAGATCCGCGGCGAGAAATTCATCAAGGAGGCCGCACAGGCCAAGCTCTACGCCTCCGAGATCTCCCGCGAGGTGGCGAACGAGGGCATCCAGATCCACGGCGGCTACGGCTACACGAAGGACTTCCCGGCCGAGCGGTTCTACCGCGACGCGAAGCTCAACGAGATCTACGAGGGCACCAGCGAGGTGCTGCGGAACACCATCGGCGACCAGGTGCTCGAGGAGTAGTCGCACCGGCCGGAACTCTTTTCGACGCGAATGGTAATATTTAATGGTACACCTGTCGAAGGGACGTTCTTAGGCATCAACAGGACCCAGCAGACGGTCCTGGTCGGCGGGCTGAGCTTCGCGCTGATGAGCTATGTGCTCGTCAACTCGTCGGCGGTCGACACGTCGTACGACCCACTGCTACTGGGGGTCGGGCTGGTGATGGTCGTCTACGCCGTCGTTGTCGCCGTGCACGACTTCGTGCTCGGGTGACCGCCGACTCAGACGAACAGCCGGGCCCGGGTTCCCACCGTCCGGAGCCAGGTCAACGCCGTGAACACCGAGGTCGCCTCCAGATAGACGTGTCGCGGGAACGGCCCGGGGTCGAGGAGTACGAGCGCACCGAAGGCCATCGTCGCGAGCCAGATTACCGCCGTGACCGGCCGACCGCCGGCCGTCGCCGCGAACGCCTTCACGTCGTGGAGCATGGCCGGTCTGGTCCCGGCCTCCCAGTTGAAGCCTCGCCCGGGTTACCCCACGTCGCGCGTCCGTTCGACTACCCAGTCCACGTGTTCGTCCACCCGCGCCCGCCCGGCGTCGGTCAGCGAGTAGACGTCGTACAGCCCCTCGGTGTGGGTCTCGACGAACCCCGCCGACTCCAGCGCGTCGAGCGCGCCGTAGAACGACTTCGGCTCGATTCGCTCGTCGTAGTGTCGTTCGAGGCGGGTCTTCAGCGCCTGTGCCTGGAGTTCGCCGGCGTCGTGGAGCAGCAAGCAGAGGTCCCGCCGCCGCCCGCTCTGGATGAACTTCGTCATGCGTGTGTGCTCGCGGCCGGCCCACTGGTGCGTTTCGCTTCCGAAACCGGCAGGTACGACATCCTCCGGTCCCAACGCCCGTCCATGACAGAGGACACGGCGACGAGCGATGGCATCACGGCCCGGTACGAGGAGACGGAGACCGAGCGCGTCCTGTCGTTCGAGCGCGACGGCGCGACCGCCGCTGTGGCACAGAACGTCGACGGCTACGCGATGCTGAAGGTGCGACCGACGGCAGGGGGCGACGAGTTGGAGCGCTACTACGGCTTCGACATGGCGCTGGACCACGTGGCGGAGCTGTTGGGGGTCCCGCCCCACGACCTGCCTATCCCGGCGGCCGCCGAAGACCTGGGCATGTAGCTCAGGTGACGACGGCGTACAGCAGCAACATCCCGAAGTAGACGACGACGAGGGCACCGACCAGCTTCAACCGGTAGAGCCCCAGCTCCGCCTCCTCGGCGGAGTACACTTCGCGGAAGGCCGCTTCCTCGGCCTCGGTCATCCGGTCGTAGTGGCTCAGCCCGACGTGGAGCGTGCGCTGGTCCTCGTGACGGAACGGCCGGTCGCAGTACGGACAGCGGTGGGCCGTCGCACCCGCGGGGACGTTCGTCTCCGAGGGCGCATCGGTACGGTCGTGGTGGGAGTCGGTGCTGGCTGTCATAGGAACGGTGGGGTGCGTGCGGGGGCTGCGACGATCCAGAGGCTCACCATGGTGTAGACGACCATGACGCCGATGAACGGGTACTGGCTGCGGACGGCCTGGAGACGGCTCGGGAAGACGTCGTAGGCGGTCGAGTGCGCCACCCAGATGGCGAGCAGGTGCCCGAGCAGGACGAACGCGAGCTCGAGCCCGCCGACGAAGCCCGGCAACCCGTACCGCTGGGGGTTCAACGGCGGCGCGGTCGGGTTCGCGAGCACCTGCCAGAGGGGGAGCGAGAGCACGACGAAGTAGCTCAGGTAGTGGGCGAGGTGGTAGCCCGCGGCGATGGCGAGCAGGGGTGCGGCGAACCGTCGGCCGAGGGCGGCCGGCGTGAGGAACGTCTCCCCGGTGGTCCGGGCCAGCAGCGCCGCGAGCCAGTAGACGCCGACGAACACTCCGAAGCCGAGCAGGTACGCGAGCAGGTAGGTCAGCAGCCAGGGGAGCCCGCCGCCGACCGCGGCCCTCGCGAAGTCGCCCCAGAGCGGCGTCGTCACGAGGCCGTCGTAGGTCGTCACCCACAGCAGCGTGACGACGAACACCACGTCGCTCCGGTCGCGGACGACCGACGAGTCGGTCAGGCCCATGCCGGGGAGCCGGAGCCGGACACCGTCGTCGGACCGGACGAGCGGGGCGACGGCCCCGAACGCGGCGAACGTGCGCGAGACGGGGTCGCCCCGCTCGAACCAGCTCTCCCCGAAGGCGAGGCCGGCGACGGTCGTCGCGACACCGTAGCCGGCCACGGCCGTCGCGAGCAGCCGCGGGTCGTCGGCGAGCGGGAGCACGACCTCGGTGAACACGAGGGCGAGCAGGCCGACGACGGCGGGCCAGCTCCCGAGCCGCTGTGGGTACTCGCGGGGCGGCGCGGCGCGGAGCGTGTACACCCCCCGGACGAGCGCGCGGAACGGGTTCAGCGCGCGCCAGGTGTTCCCGACGAGGTACGTCGTCATCGTGAACCCGGCCCACCAGCCGACCCAGACGACCACCACTGCGAGGTTCCGGAGCGGCGTCGTCGGTCCGGTGAACCCGAACCAGAGGACGGCACCGAAGCCGACCAGCCCGACGAGCGGCGCGAGGTAGCGCGAGACCGCCACCGGGAACCGCCGAAGCGTCCGATGCCAGTCGTCGATACTCGCGATGTAGCGTCGGTCCGTCACCGTCGCGGCGAGCAGGAACGAGGCCCCGACGGCCGCCCCGCCGGTCAGCAGGAAGAGCCAGGCCGGCACCGCGATGCTGCCGGCTTCACCACGGAGCGAACCGCCGTGGGCGAGGGCCGTCCCCGTCGCGAGAACGAGCGTCCCGAACGCCGCCAGCACGAGGCGTCGGGGACGGTGTCCCTCCATCGCGGGTTACGCGACGGGTGCGCCGACGTACAGGACGACGACGAGGAAGATCCAGACGATGTCGACGAAGTGCCAGTACATCGAGACCGTGCTCACGGAGACGTGGCGCTCGGCGGAGTACTGACCCCGTAGCGCGCGCACGAAGACGATGCCGATGAGCACCGCACCCAGGCTGACGTGCAGGCCGTGCAGTCCGGTCAGCGCGTAGAAGCCACTGGCGAACACCTGACTGAACTCGCCGGAGCCGAGGGCGAACCCCTCGTGGACGATGAACTCGTAGTACTCGTACACCTGGCCGGCGATGAACACCAGCCCGAGGACGAGCGTCGCGCCGAGCAGGCCGATGAACCGCTTGCGGTTGCCCTTCAGCAGCGACGTGTGTGCGAAGTGGATGGTGAAGCTGGAGGCGACCAGCAGCGCCGTGTTGACGATGACGAGGCTCCCGAACAGGTGGGGCACCTCGCCGACGTCACCGACGCGGACGAAGAAGTAGTACACGAAGCCCGCGCTGAAGGTGGCGACCTCCGAACCGAGGAACGCGACCATTCCCCATCTGAGCTTGTGTGCACTGTGTTCGTCGGCACCGCGCTCCCAGAAGGAGACGATGAACGCGTGGTAGAGCCAGCCGAACAGCCCGACCAGGAACAGGAGCGTGCTCAGGATTGCAGCACCGGCGAACACGCCGTAGCTCACGATGTTCCTCGATACGAGCACGTACAACGCGGCGCCGAGGTAGATACCGCCGGCACCGAGTGCGGCGACGAACGGCCACCAGCTGGCCTCGCCGAACCCGCGCGGCCAGTCCTCGACGGCCGGCAGGTGGTGCCCGTGGTCGTCCCCGGATTCTTCGGCAACTGTCATGGAAGGGGCTTACGAGTGGACTACCAAAAATCCATCCAAGCGCGTTCGCGTCCCGAATCGGCGAAACACCGGGACGGAACCGACATCGCTCGCCGGCGACTGTCGAGGCGCTGTCAGCTCGCCCGGGCCGCCGGCCGGTCGCGAAGACGAGCGCGAGCCGGAGCACCGCCAGCCCGGTCAGGACGAGCCCGAGGAGTGCCAGAATCCAGAACACACTGCCGACCTGGAGAGCGACGACCGCGCCAGCGACGAGGTCACCGACCAGGAGCCGGAGCGACCGCCGAGGAGACGGGTGTTCCAGAGTGCGGCGAGCGGGCCACGCGGGGTTGCACACCGGCGCTCGGAACAGAAAGAGATGTTCGAAGTCGCGCGTCGAAGCGACGTTCAGTCGTCAGGCCGCGACCGTCGCGTTGTTCGAGTTGCCGTCGTCGTCGGGCGCCTCGCAGGTCAGCTCCTCCTCGTTCCACTCACCGGTACACTGGTCGGCGAGCCACGTCTCGTACTCGTCCTGGGGCATGACCTCGACCTCGAACATCATCGCGGAGTGGCCGGTGCCACAGTACTCCGCGCAGTAGCCCTGGTAGAGGCCGGGGTCCGTCCCGGTGGTCATGATGTAGTTGTTCTGACCCGGGACCGCGTCCTGCTTGAGCCCGAGCTGTGGCACGTGGAAGGCATGCAGCCAGTCCTTCGTCGTGATGTTGAAGTACGTCTCCTGGCCCTCGGGGATGACCAGCTTCGAGCTGGAGGAGACGTTGTGGCGGGTGTACTCGAACGTCCAGGCGTACGTCTCCGCGGTCACGTTGACGTGCTCGGCGTCGTCGGGGACGTCGGCGCGGTCCTCGACGCCGTCGGCGATGACCGACTGGTCGGCCATGACCATCGTCGTCGCGATGCCGACGAACAGGAGGATGACGGCGGTCGCGACGGTCCAGGTGATCTCCAGACGACGGTTCTCCCGGGTCGGCTTGGCCTCGTCGCTGTCCTTGAACTTGAGGACGGTGTAGATGAGGATGCCCTCCACGAGGACGGTGATCGGGATGGCGACGACGAGCAGGCGCTCGTTGAGCCCGTTGATGGCCTCGGCGGACGTCGACTGCGCGGCCGCCGGGTCGGCAGCGAGCAGCAAGAGCGCCGCCCCGAATGTGGCCAGCGGGGCGATTCGCTTTGCGTTCATGTCGATTCGTGGCTTAGGAAGACGGGGTTAAATATGTGCTGACTCGGGGCCGACGACCGGGTGAAAGCGTCGATTCTAAGTGCTCCCAGCCGAAGGTTGCCCTAGTACCCGTGTCCCGACCGTACCCCCGCCCCGTCGGCTCGCGTCGCCGGTTCACCGGCCTGCTCGCAGCGACCGCGATGGGCATCTACGCGCTCGTCCTCGTCGGGGGGACGACCGCCATCACCGGGGCGTCCGAGGCCTGCTCGACCTGGCCCGCCTGCAACGGGCAGTGGCTGGTCGGGCTCTCGAACCCCGACCTGCTCGTCGCGTGGGGGCATCGCGTGGCCGCGCTGTTCGTCGGCCTCGCGGTCGTGGCGACGTTCGCGGCGGCCTGGCTCGGCCCGGCGAGCCGCCGCGTCAGGCTCGCCCTCGCTGGCGCGCTCGTGCTCTACCCCGTACAGGTCGGCCTCGGCGCGGTCGCCGCGACCACGGCCACGCCGACGGCGCTGCTCTCGGGCGTCCACCTGACCGTCGGCGTCTCCATCTTCGGCGCGGCGATGTTCGCCCTCGCCTGGAGTCTGGAGTCCGCGACGGCGACCGAGGACGACTACGACCCGTCCGTCGACGCCGACCCGGTCGACGAGGGTGACGGCGACGCCGACGCGCCGGCCCGTGACCTCCCGGCCAGCGGGTTCGCACGCGCCAAACTCGTCGCCAACGCCTACTTCCGGCTCATGAAACCGCGGCTGATGTGGCTGCTCTGCCTCGTCGCCGGCGCCGCGATGGCGCTTGCGGCGGCCACGAGCGCGGCCGACCTCACGGTCCGCATCGTCGGCCTGACGATGCTCGGCGGCGTCCTCTCCATCGGTGCGTCGGGAACGTTCAACCACGTGCTCGAACGCGACGTGGACCGCAAGATGCAACGCACCTCCGACCGGCCGCTCGCGGTCGACGTGGTGCCGGTCCGCAACGCGCTGGCGTTCGGGTTCGCACTCGGAACCGCGTCCCTGCTCTCGTTCGCGGCTGTCAACCTGCTCGCGGCGGTGCTCGGGCTGGTCGCCATCCTGTTCTACAGCGTCGTCTACACGCTGGTGCTGAAGCCGAACACGGTCCAGAACATCGTCGTCGGCGGTGCGGCGGGCGCCCTCCCGGCGCTCATCGGCTCCGCGGCGGTCACGGGCACCATCGGCCTCCCGGGGCTCGCGCTCGCGACGGTCATCTTCCTCTGGACGCCCGCGCACTTCTACAACCTCGCGCTGGCGTACAAGGAGGACTACGCCCGCGGCGGGTTCCCGATGCTCCCGCTGGTCCGCGGCGACGCCGTCACACGCAAGCATATCGTCTGGTACTTCACGGCGACGCTCGCCGGCGCGGGCGGACTCGCGGCCGTCTCGGACCTCGGACTGCTGTACGCCTTCGTCAGCATCACGGTCGGCGCGGTGTTCCTCTGGGCCATCGTCCGCCTTCACCGCGAGCGCACCACCGACGCCGCGTTCCGCGCGTTCCACGCCTCGAACGCGTACCTCGGTGCGCTCCTCGTGGCCGTCGTCGTGGACTCGATGGTGTTGTGAGATGGCGACCGAACGCGTGGACGTCGCCTCGCTCGTCCCCGAGCCCTCGACCGTGTTCGCGGGGTTCGTCGTGCTCACCATCGAGGCGCTCCTGGCGCTGCTGTACCTCACGGAGGTCAGCTCTATCGCGCTCTCGCTGGTGGTGCTCCCCTTCGTCTGGATCAACGTCGGCCTGTGGGCCCTCTGGCGAACCGACCCGCCGGCGGCGCCCGTCCGCCGCCGACGAATCGCGGCCGTCGTCGCGGTCGGCTACGCGCTGATACTCGCGTACTTCGGCGGGCTGCTCGACCTCGGCTACGCGTTCGTCTCGGTGCCGGGGTACGACCCGTCCTACGGCTGGTACGTCGCCACGTCGCTGCCGCCGGGGTTCGGCCCCGCGGTCACGTACGAGAGCGACCTCCTCATCGTCCGCCTGTTCCCGTACCAGGTGGTCGGCTACACTGCGCTGGCGTACCTGGTCTACGTCACGGTCATCGACGCCGCTGGCGCGGCGGTCTCCGGTGTGCTCGGCCTGCTCTCGTGTGTCTCCTGTAGCTGGCCAGTCATCGCGACCATCGTCACCGGCGTCGCCGGGAGCTCCTCGGCGCTCGCGGCGCAGGCGTACCAGCAGTCGCTCCCCCTCTCGACGGCGGTGTTCGTCGTCACCGTCGGCCTGCTCTACTGGCGGCCGTCGCTGTAGCTCGATGGCGGCGTCAGGTGGACGTGGAACAGCTTCTCACAGTCGGGCTCGCCGCAGACGGGGCACTCCCGACCGTCGCCGGGGGTGCCGCCGTCCGTGGTCGCCAGCCCGCGGTGGGCGCTCCGCGAGCCAGGGGCGGGGTCGGCTGCCGAGACCACCCGCTCGCCCGCGTGCCCGAGCTCGTAGCCCTCGCCGGTCTCCCGGACGTAGTACTCGCAGAGCTTCGCGAGGTGGTAGTTGAACTTCCCGCTGTCGCGCATCCCCACCCTGGCGTGGAGCGCAGAGAACGACAGGGGCTCGTCGGCCTCGGCGAGCGCGCGCAGGATGGCGATGCGGTGCTCGTGGGCGAGCACGTCGAGGGCGTCGGCGGCGTCCGCATCCTCCATGTCTGGCGGTGTGGGAGAGTCAGTGATATAGTTCGTGGTACGTATCGGAATCTCTTCATAAATCCCGTTCAGAGAACGGTCAAGTGGCTCCCGCCGATGGGTGGAAACGTGACCGACGTCGTCTCAATCGAGCGGTTCGGCCTCGGCGACCGGCTGTCTGTGCTGCGCAATCGCAGCTTCAGACGACTGCTCGCCGGCCGCGCGGTCAGCGTGCTCGGCGACGGCCTCTACACCGTCGCGGCGATGTGGCTCGTCTACGAACTCACGGGGTCGACCGCCTACACCGGCATCGCCGGGTTCCTCACGGGCATCCCCGGCCTGCTCTCGGTGCTGGTCGGTCCCATCGTCGACCGCTCGGAGCTCGAACGCGTGCTGACTCTCTCGGAGGTCGGGCAGGGACTGGTGGTCCTCGTGGTCCCACTCGCGTGGGCGACCGGGCACCTCACGGCCGGTGTCGTGCTGGCGACGATGCCGCTGCTCTCGCTCGTCGGGCTGTTCGCGAACCCCGCCCAGAACGCCGCCGTGCCCCGGCTCGTCCCCAGCGACGCACTCGTCCGGGCGAACGCGGCGACGACGACGGTCCGGAAGACCGTCGACGCGACCGCACGAGGGGCGGGCGGGCTGCTCATCGCCGCGGTCGGCGCGGTCGGCGTGTACCTCGTCGACGCCGCGACGTTCGGCCTCGCCGCGCTCGTGTTCCTGGGCCTCTCCGTCCCGTCGGCGGAGCCTCACGACGACGAGGATGCTGCGTCGGACGACGCCGAAGCGGCCGGCGATGGCGCGACCGACGCCGACGCGGAGGGCGACGGCTTCGACCTCGACACCTACCGCGACGACCTGCGCGAGGGCGTCGCGACCATCGCGGGCTCCGAGCTGGGTCTGATGGTCGTCGGGAGCCTCTCCGCGAACTTCCTGTTCGGCGTCGCCTACGCGGTCCTGCCGGCGTTCGCCGACGGTATCGGCGATGCGGGCACCTACGGCCTGCTGCTGGCGGGGCTCACCGCCGGGACGGTGGTCGGCTCGCTCCTGGCCTCGGTCACGGAGTCGTACCCGCTCGGCTGGACGACCATCGTGAGTCTCACCGGGTCGGGCCTGCTGTTCGCATTCGCAGTCTGGCTCGCGGCCCCGTTGCTCACCGTCGGGCTCGTGGCCGTCTCCAGGGTCCCCATCGGCATCTACAACGTCTCGGTGATGGCGACGCTCCAGTCGGGCGTCCCGCAGGACCGGCTCGGCCGCGTGAGCGCCGTGCTCGGCAGCGCGGCCAGTCTCGTCTCGCCCGCCGGCATCCTCCTCGGCGGGTTGCTCGGGACCGTCGTCGGTGCCCCGGCGGTGATGCTCGCGAGCGCTGCTGGGACCGTGCTGACGGCGCTGTTCTGGCTGGCGACGCCGTCGCTCAGACGGTTCGGACCGCCGGTCGAGGTAGAGCAGGGTCGGTTCGCGTGAGGCCGAAACGCCGGGCGAGCCCGGCCCGCGGTCAGAACAGCGCCTCGTCCTCGTCGAGCAGCCGTGCCGGACCGCCGACCTCCCAGATGGTCGTCCGGACGCCGGTCTCGCTGACGGCCTCCTTGACGCGCTCGGCGTGGTCGGCGGTGGTGTTCACGTACACCGACGCGCCGGTGTCGGTCGAGAACCAGACCGGCACGCTGTCGACGTCGTCGTCGTCCTCGTAGCCGTTCTCGCGCAGCTCGCGTACCTTGTTGAAGACGGCGAGCGTCGGGGGCTGCCAGTACACCCAGCCGTCGGGGCCGGTCATCGTCGTGGCGGCGAGCGAGAGCGAGTCCTGTTCGGCGATGTGACCCATCCGTTCGAGGTCGTCGTCGTGCAGGGCGTCGCGCATCTCGACGAGCTGGTCCTGGACGTACGCCCGGCGGTCGCCGAACATGTGGCTCTTCTCGGCCTCCGCGTGGGCGTCGTCGGTCTGCTTGTACGAGGGGACGAGCGCGACGATGATCTTGAGCTCGTCCTTCAGGTCCGTCGGGATGCGGTGGGAGCGGCAGTCGCGGTCGTTCAGCCCGGCGCGCAGGTGCGAGAAGCCGCCCGTCACCGAGCGGGCGGCCGACGCTGAGCCGACGCGTGCGATGGTCGAGATCTCGGCGTGCGAGGCGTCGAGTTCGGCGGCCTCCGAGAGCGCCATGGCGGCCGCGGCGAAGCCCGAGGACGACGAGCCGAGGCCGACGTTCGACGGGAAGGAGTTCTCGGACTCGAGCTTGACGGGGTAGACGGTGTGGGCCGCGTCGGACATGTCCCGCGCCTTGTCGACCACGCGCTCGACGCGGTCGAAGGCGTGGCCCTCCAGTTCCTCGCCGTCGACGATGTACGTGTCCTCGTCGTAGTCCATCGAGAACTCCACCGTCGTCTTCGTGTGGCTCGGGGCCGTACAGACGCTGATGGAGTCGTGGTACGGCTGTCGCTCGATGTCGTCGCGCATGCCGTGGTACTTGACGAGTCCCTGGATGGGGTGCGCCATCGCGGTTGCCTTCATACCCCGATAGCCGACCGACGCGCGCTTAAAAGTCACGGGTGATTGGGTGTCGCCACGACCGTGGCAGAGTTCGACAGCACTGGCGGCACGGGTCGGTCGTCCCCAATCGACACAGGAATTCTTAACTCAATTAACCGATAATGTCGTGTAGAAATGTCTCCCAGTTCGCTCTCGTCGACGATTGTACCGCTCGCGTCCGGGGGTCTCGCGGGCTGGGCGTCGACCAACCCATTCCTCGCGGCGTCGTTCTGTCTTTTCGTGACCGGGAGCGCGTACGCATTCAGTTCGACGTTACGAGGGAAGGACCTCGACCTGTGGCTCGGTCTGCTCGGTATCGTCTCGGGTCTCGTCGCGATCGTCTCCGGGCAGGCGGTCGCCATGGTCGGCTGGCTCCTGATCTTCGGCCTGGTATGGACGGTGACGGTCGGCCACTTCTACGAGACGGACAAGGAGACGGAGGAAGACGCGTTGGCGCAGCCGGATGGCTCCGCGAGTGCCGACTCGGGTGAGTCGGACGACGACCTGTCGACGTTGATCGAGGAGGCCGCTACGGAGGGGGAGGACGAGGAGACCGCGGGTATCGACCCGGCTGACGTCGTCGAGCCGTCCGTGGGGCGCACCCTCGACGGAATCGCAGGGATGACCGAGCAGGTCGATGCCATTCGGAACCGGGTGCTCGACCCCCGTTCGAACAGCGAGCTGTACGCGGACTCCGGCGTCGACAGTGTCAGTGGGGCGCTCCTCTTCGGTCCACCCGCCTGTGGGAAGCGGACACTCGCCAGCGCGACGGCCGAGTCGCTTTCGGTCCCGTTTCTCAGCGTCGACCCGACAACGTCGCTTGGGGATGGTGCGGACACCGACGAGCTCGTGGAGGACGTGTCGACGCTGGCCCGCTCTCACAGTCCCTGCGTGTTGTTCCTCGAAGCTGTGGACTCGTTCGCCTCCGCGCCGGACCAGGATGCCCCGTCGAGGCGCTTCGTCGTCTTGCTCGGGGAGACGCTCGCGGACGACGAGGACGTCCTGGTGTTCGGGTCGGCGCGTTCCATGGACGCCGTCCCGGACCAGCTACGCAAGGGCGGCTGCTTCGACGAGCGCATCGCCGTTCCACTTCCGGACCGGGAGACGCGGGCGGCGTTGCTCGCCGAGTTCCTGAACGAGGAGGCCGTGGCAGCCTCCTTCGACTGGTGGCGGGCCGCCGACCAGCTGGAGGGCTGTGACGCCGCCGACATCGAGTACGTGGCCGACCGGCTGACCAGGCAGTCGGTTCGGACGGGCGAAGCGGTCGAGACGAGCGACGTGCGCGCTGTCGCACGCGAGACGGGACAGGAGGTGTCCGAAGTCGACCACGACGTCAGCACGAACTGAACCCGCACTCACCGGCCACTACAGGCGCCTGGGACAGTGTCCAGATAAGGATGAAGGGTGGGGCGGAACGACCTTTGAGTGGTGTATGCTCGAAACTCTATGAATTGGGTGTCGACGCCTTTCGTTCAACCATCCATAACTGGGTGCAGTAAGCTGATTTACAGCCGACAGACGGCGTCGAACCGAATCACGTCGCGGTTGACGAGACTGTGGTCCAACTCAACGACGAGCGATATTGGCTGTACGCCGCCATCGCTCCAGCAACGAATCGCCTGCTGCACGTCCGGCTCTATCCGACGAGAACCCAGGCGCTGACCGAGATATCTCAACGAACTCTGCGAAAACCCCCCGTCGACGACGCCGTCATGCTCGTCGATGGAGCGCCATGGCTGCAGGTGGCCTGTCACTGTCACAGGTTTCGATTCCAACATGAAACTCATCGGAATCGCACCAGTGTCGAACGTGTCTTTGCAGAACTAACCAATGCTCAAACTGTTGCAGCCATACCGAAGCAGAGACCGTCGAGGATTGGTTGCAAGCGTTCGCACTCGTATGGAATCCGCTAATCTGAACGCTACCTACGGCCGGTCGTGACGCCGAACAGGGTGCAGAATCGCTCGAACCCCGACGGCTCCGGGGAATTGACATAGAAATATTTAACTTAATTAACTAGTAATACGGCGTATTAATGGATAGTTCGACTCTGGGCCCGGCGGGGAGACCGCTCGCGTCGGGCGGTATAGCGGGCTGGGCGTCGGCCAACCCGTTCCTGGCGGGGGCGTTCGGACTCCTCGCGGTCGGGTCGGCCTGTGCGTTCCATCCGGGCCTGCGACGGAAGGACTACGACTGGTGGATCGGCCTGCTCGGGGTGGTATCGGGGGTCGTCGCGCTCGGCTCTGGCGCGGGTCTCGCGATGGCGGGCTGGCTCGTCCTGGGAGGACTCGCCTGGCTCATTACTATCGGCCACTTCCACAACAAGGACACGCAGACGGTCGACGACACGGGCGGGCCGGATGGCAGCGAGGACGACGGCGAACAGAGCCTCGACGTCGCGTCGCTGTTCGAGCGCAACCCGGACCGGAGCTTCGACGACATCGGGGGGATGGACGACCTGAAGGCGACGTTGCGCGAGCGGGTCGTCCGGCCACTCCACAACCCGCGCCAGTACGACGACTACGGACTCGGGGTGGTCAACGGCGTGCTGCTCCACGGCCCACCCGGCTGTGGGAAGACGTACGTCTGCGGCGCGCTCGCCGGGGAACTCGGCTACAACTACGTCACCATCTCGCCCGCGGACGTTGTGAGCAAGTACATCGGCCAGGGCTCGCGGAACGTCGCGCGGCTGTTCGAGCTGGCCCACCGGAACCAGCCGTGTCTCGTGTTCATCGACGAGATCGACGCGCTCGCCTCCGACCGGGGGTCGGACATGACGAACAGCGAGAAGCAGATGGTGAACCAGCTGCTGACCGAACTGCAGGAGATAGACGGCGAGGACATCGTGGTCGTCGCGGCGACGAACTACGTCGACGACATCGACGACGCCATCCTGCGCTCGGGGCGGTTCGACGAGCGCATCGAGGTCCGGCCGCCGAACGCCGAGGCGCGGGCCGAGATCCTGCGGCTCCATCTCGCCGACAAACCCCGGACGGCGGACCTCTCGCTGTCGTCCATCGCGGACATGACCGCCGGCTACGCGTCGAGCGACCTCGAACTCGTGGCCGAGACGGCGGCCAGACACGCCCTGCAGGACGAGGAGCCCATCGACGAAACGCACCTCCGGGCGGCCGTCGCGGAGACGGAGACCAGCATCCCCGACTGGCTGCACCGGTACGACCACCTCGACGACGGGGGACAGACGACGCTGGACGAGGCCGTGGAGTCGAGCGGGTTCGACGCGGCCGACGCGGTCCTCGACCCCTCGGAGATCGTCGAGCCGGACGTCGGCCGGGACCTCGACGACATCGCGGGGATGACCGACCAGCGCGACGCCATCCGGACCCGGGTCCTCGACCCGCTCTCGAACAGCGAGCTGTACGCCGAGTCGGGGATCGACCGCGTCGAGAGCGTGCTGCTGTTCGGGCCACCCGGCTGCGGGAAGGAGACCCTGGCCCGGGCGACCGCGGGAACGCTGTCGGTGCCGTTCCTGACTGTCGGTCCGACCACCTCCACGGTGGACGACGCCGGCCCGGCGGCGTTCTTCGAGGACGTGGCGGCGCTCGCGCGGTCGCACGGACCGTGCGTCCTGTTCATCGAGGACGTGGACTCGTTCGTCACGGGCGCGGACCACCCGGCCGGGGCGGCCCGGTTCGTCACCCTCCTCGCGGAGATGGTCACGTCGCTCGATGCCGACAGGGACGTGCTGGTGTTCGCGTCGGCGCGGTCGATCGAATCCGTCCCCGCCGAGCTGCTCGACGAGGGCTGCTTCCACGAGCGCATCGAGGTCCCGGCACCGGACCTCGACACGCGGCGCGCACTGCTCGTGGAGTTCCTCGACGAGGATGTCGTCGACGACGGGTTCGGCTGGTCGGAGGCGGCGTCCCAGCTCGAGGGCTGTGACGTCTCCGACGTCGAGTACGTGGCGAACCGGCTGACACGGCAGTCGGTCCGGTCCGACGAGCCGGTCGGTGTCGACGCGGTGCGCGAGGTGGCACGCGAGACCGGCCACGCGGGGGGTGAGTCCAGCGACAGCGTGCGCCCGATCTGAGCCGGGATCGCCGCCTCGCTGTTCCTGCCGAACGTTCAAGCGTCCGGAGTGCGAACTTCTCGCATGGAACCGACCGAACACGACCACGGAGAGGCGGTGCTGGAACGGGCCGGCTACGAGCTACGAACCGCGAGCCACGCCGTGGTAGGCGACCCACGCGGCGGGACCCGGCGGCTGACCGGCACCGACCGACCGCTGGCGGTCGTCGCGCTCGACGACCCGCAGGTCGAGCCCGCGGCGCTGGTACCGGAGTTCGCGTCGGTCCTCGCCCACGGTCACGACGCGCTGTTCGTCGTCCCGGACGTGGACGCACTCGCGGCGGTCGTCGAGGTGCTCGACAGGCCGTACTGCGTCGCCGCCGAGGACGAGGACCGCTGCCGGACCTTCTACGACGGCCCCGACCGCGTCCCCCTCGCGAACGGCCACTACGCCCTGGCGCCGGCGGGCGACCTCGTCTGGCGCGAGCGCGACCCGCCGGAGGCCGACGACGGGGACCGGACTGGCTCCGACCGCAAGCAGGTGGTCCTGGAGGACGGCGACGAGATTCTCGCCCGCTTCGACGACGTCGACGCGCTCGCCTGCCCGTCGGCCGACGCGTTCCCCCTGTCGTACAAGCGCGGCGGCGACAAGACGTTCCACGTCTACGACCGCTGGGGGAGCGAACTCGGTCGCTTCGGCACCATCAAGGCCATGCGCCAGCACGACTTCGAGCCGGTCGCGATGCCGCTCGTCCCCGAGCACAGCTTCGACGACGGCTCGCTCGTCACCTCCTGGGCGGTCGTCGTCGAGGGCGCCAGTACGGTCCACACCGCGGACGGGACCACGCAGCTCCCCGAGGCCTGAGATGTCGGCGTCGCCGTACCCCGCACTCGCGCCGGACGGCGACGGCTGGCGGCTCAGTGACGAGTCCACCGAGGTCGTGTTCGACCTCGCGACGGTGCGAGTGCTCGGCGCGACACGGCTGTACGAGGACGCCGACCTGCGCGCGGCGGTGCGCGAGGCGACCGACGGCGCGCTCGACCAGCCCTGGCGGTTCTGTTTCGCCACCCAGCTCTCGTTCCAGCCGCCGTTGATGCCCGGCGTCGGCCCGGCGTCGCTGTCCCCGACCGTCGTCTCCTCGGCCCGCCGTCAGTTCGCCGACGACCTGCGCGAGCGGGGGTTCCGGAGCGTCGAGCGACACCGGAGCGAGCGCATGCGGACGGAGACCGGCGCGCGGGCTCGTCTCACCCGGTACGAGGCGGCGCTTCCGCTGACGGACGCGCTCGATGGCCCCTCCGACCGCCCGGCCGACGTCGCCGTCGAGGGCTGGCTCTCTGTCTGGCTGGCCGATGGGCAGTTCAGGCTCGCCGGCGGCGCGTACCCGACCGACGGGCTGGACGCCGTCGCGCCCGGGGTGGCCGACGACCCCGGGTCCTATCGGAACGAACTGCTCTCTGTCCTGCGGTCAGCGTGAACCCGGGCGTCCGTTCGCGAGTGGCGTCGACTTCTGACCACCGGCGTGTGGCTGTGCCGGGGTCGCGGCCGGTGGGCACTGGACGGACCAGTCCACACGGCACCTGCGACGACGTCTGAGCCCCCCAGTCGGTGTCGGCGAGCGCCTGCGGTGCTCTGGCTGCGCTCGCTGGCGAGTGTTTCGACTCCGGGAACCGAACAGGAGCGCCCATCTCGGACCCTCCCCTCGCGGACCGCAACACCTTTTACATCTAGGTGGTACCACTAGGTTGTATGGACGACTTCGACTCGTTCGCGGACGTCGGCGAAGCGGAGGTAACGCGCGCAATCGGGCAGGAGTGGAGCGAGGAGTTCCTCGACTTCAGCGACAGCGAGGTCATCATCGTCGGCGGTGGCCCGTCGGGACTGACCGCTGCGAAGGAGCTCGCCGAGCGCGGCGTGAAGGTGATGGTCGTCGAGAAGAACAACTACCTCGGCGGCGGCTTCTGGCTCGGCGGCTTCCTGATGAACAAGGTGACCGTCCGGGACCCCGCCCAGGGTATCCTCGACGACCTCGACGTCGAGTACGACGAGGCCGGTGACGTCGACGGGCTGTACGTCGCCAACGGCCCCGAGGCGTGTTCGGGCCTCATCAAGGCCGCCTGCGACGCCGGCGCGAAGATGCAGAACATGACCGAGTTCACGGACATCGTCGTCCGCGAGGACCACCGCGTCTCCGGCATCGTCATGAACTACACGCCGGTCCACGCGCTCCCCCGCGAGATCACCTGCGTCGACCCCGTCGCCGTCGAGGCCGACCTCGTCATCGACTCCACCGGCCACGACGCCATGGCCATCAACAAGCTCGACGAGCGCGGCGTCCTCGACGCGCCGGGCATCCAGGCCGCCAACGAGCGCGGCGAGGTCATGGACCAGACCGGCGACGACAGCTACGGCGCGCCCGGCCACGACTCGCCCGGCCACGACTCCATGTGGGTCGGCCGCAGCGAGGACGAGGTCGTCGAGCACACCGGCGTCGTCCACGACGGTCTCGTCGCCAGCGGCATGGCCGTCGCCACCGCCTACGGGCTCCCGCGCATGGGCCCGACGTTCGGCGCGATGCTCGTCTCCGGGAAGAAGGCCGCACAGGTCGCGCTGGACGAACTCGACAAGGACGTCGAGCCCGTGACGCTCTCGGACTCGCGCGCTGCCGCCCCCGCTGACGACTAGACGGTCACCCTCCCCCTACTCCTCGTCGTCGTTCGCCACGAGCAGCCACTTGTACTCGCCCGAGGTGACGAGGATGTCGGTCGAGAAGGCGACCTCGGCGTCGGCCGCGGTCACGTTGTCGGCGACGGTCGCACGGACCCAGCCCGTCCGCGAGTCGCCGGTCGGGAGCGGCCGGACGCTCCGGTACAGGCCGTCGCTCGCCCACGTGGGCGCGCCGTCCGGGTCGTTGGCGGTGGTGTTCCGCGGCCTGACTGCGACCGCCGGGGTCGCACCGTCCTCGTTCCCGACGTTCTCGACGGTCACCTTCACGAGGAGGAACTGCTCGCCGTCCGGCGCGGTGACGGTCTGCGTGCCGCCGGAGTCGTCGGCGGCGTCGTAGGAACCGGCGAACCGGTAGTCGTCGACCGTGACCGCGATGGTCGTGTTCTCCTGGCCGAGCTCCGCCGTCTCGCCGATGCCGTACGAGTCCTCGCTGCCACCCCCGAAGTCCTCGGTACACCCGGCCAGCGACAGGCAGAGGACGACTGCGAGCGCGACGGCGACGTAACGGTTCGTTTGCATACGCCACTGACGTATCAGTCTACGAAAGTTCTTGTGCCGCGTTGGGACCCATCAGGCTGGCTTGCCGAACGCGAACAGCGTCATCGGCGTCTGGTTCGCCGCGCGGGGCGAGAGGTGGTCGGTGACGAGGTCGTCGAAGAAGGTGAACCCGCGGCCGCCGAGCCGGCGATGGGCGTAGGTGGTGAGGTAGAGCCGGCCGAGTTCGACGCCGGCCTGGAGCTGGGCGAGCCGGTAGCCTCGGTTCCCGAACAGCTCGACGAGCGCGTCCACGTCGGCCATCGTGTAGACGTTCACCGCGGCGTCACCGACGACCGACTGGCCGGCGGCGAGGTCGCCTGCGGTCTCCCTGTCGGTGGCGCCGAGGCGTTCGAGACAGCCCTCGTCGGGGTGGTACTGGTAGGCCCCGGACTCGATGCCGTCGACGGCGTGGACGAGGCAGTAGTGGTCGAGCACGCCGTGACCGCCGTCGAAGCAGTCCGTCGGGACGCCGGCGAGGGCGCGGTCGAGCACCGTCGCGAACAGTCGGTCGCTGATGGCGTCGTGGCTGTACTCGCGCGCCGAGCCGCGCCGACGGATGGTGTTCCCGAGCGGGCGGGCCGAGGCCGTCTCGGCTTCGACCGGGTCGAGTTCGAGGCGCTCGTCGCTGCCCGGTCCGTGTGTCCCCAGCAACTCGGCCGTGCCGTCAGCCTCGTCCGCCGGGACCCGACCGCGCCACTCCCGCGCCGCGTCGCCGTCGGGCAGGGAGCTCTGTTCCCAGGCATCGTGGACGAGCGGGTAGTCGACAGGGCCGGAGTCGAGGAGCACCTCGGGGTCGATGGGGTCGATGTCGGGTCCGTCCGGCGCGGGGTCGTCGCCCCCGACCGGGACCAGCGCGAGCGGCCCCTCGTCCACGGGGTCGAGCCCCAGCAGATCCACCACTGGTGCGTCGGCGAAGCCCGCCACGACCTCGGCGCGTCGACCACCGGCGTGGGCGGCCGCGAGCAGGTTCGCGAGGACGGTGCCCGAGTCCCAGAAGGCGTGCCGGTAGGTTCGGTCCCGGTACTTCCAGGCGTTGCGCCACCAGGTCGACGTCGCGACGACGGTGACCGGTGCCTCGGCGACACCCTCCTGTCCGCCGGTCGCCACCGCGAGCACACCCCGGTAGTCGCCCTCGCGTAGCACGTGGAACGCGTCGCTCTCGGGGTCGTACTGGTAGACCCCGGCGTCGACCCCGTCCAGGTCGCCACAGACCACGTAGCAGTCGACGTGGTACAGCTTCCCCGTGCAGGAGGCCGCCCGGAAGGCGACCGGCTCACCGCCACGCTCCAGCGTCTTCGTGACGCCGTTCGCGTAGTGACAGAGGGTCGTGAGTGCGTCGCCCGACAGCGGTTCGAGCCCTACTTCGGGTGGCTCACCCGGCGCGCTCCCGGGGACGGCAGTCGCCGTGGCGACGGCCGAGAGCGCTGGCGTTTCCGGTGGCTCGACCACGGCACCGAGCGACCGCCGCGGCAGGTCGGCGTACACCTTCCACGAGCGCGGCTGGTTGTCGAAGTCCAACTCGAACTCCATCTCGCGGAACTGCTGCGGTGTGTGTTTCGTGCGTTCGTGGTACTCGCGGGCGTCGACCATACCGTTGCATTTCACACCCCGACGAAAACAGTTTGCCGTCCCGTGTGTCCCGGTGACGTGACTCAGAGTCGCCCGCCTGTCAGCCGGACGAGACCCAGCACGCGCTCCTCGCGGTGGCTCGCCCGCGCTCGGCCCAGCAGCGCGTCCCGGGCCGACTCGACCCGCTCGCGGAGCAGTTCGTGCGGCGGTGGGTCGTACCGGAACTGCAGCGTCGGCGGCGTCGAAAGTATCGTCAGCGCGCGAAAGAGCGCGTTCACCGGTGCGGCCCGCGAGTCGTGAGAGAGCGCCGCGTCCACGAGCACGACCGTCCCGTCGGGCGCGAGGTCGCACCAGCCGTCGACGGCCGCGGCGGGCTCCGCGAGCATCCCCGAGACGAACGTCGCGAGGACGCCGTCGACCGGCTCCGAAACCGGGGGAGCGGTCGCGTCGCCGTGGACGAGGTGGACGTTCTCCCAGCCCCTCCTGTCGACGAGTTCGCGGGCCTGGTCGAGCATCCCGCGGGTGTAGTCCACCCCGACGACGGTGCCCTCGGGGCCGACCTGCTCGCGGAGGTACGGCAGGTTCGCGCCGGTGCCACAGCCCATCTCGACGACGGTGTCGCCCCGGTCGAGAGCGAGCACCCGCGCTGCGTGGTCGCGCAACTCACCGACGCCGGGAACGTACGTCGCCAGCAGGTCGTACAGCCCCGCCCACCGACCGTAGAAGGCTCGCGCGGCGGCGGTGCCGTCGCTCATGTCAGCTCGCGTATCGTCTCCGCGACGGCGACGGGGTCGTCGCCGAGCACGTAGCAGATGGGCTCGATGCCGACCGCGCCGGTCTGGTACAGCACCGTCGCGTCCGGCGTCTCGTCGAGCGCCGCCGCGACGCCCGCAGCCACGTCGCCCTCGCTCTCGAACGCCGCCGTCACGTAGCCACCTTCCTCCAGCGCCGCGACGATGTCGGGGTCGTAGCGGATGTTCGCCGCCGCGTTGACACCGCTGCCGGCATCGCGCGCCGCCAGCAACACGCTCGCGACGTACTCGCTGACGCCGAACTCGGGTTCGGCCGGAATCGTCGCCCGGCCCTTCACGTCAACGATGCGGCCCGGTACCCCCGCCACGTCGTCGATAGTGGTCGCGTCGGGCGTACACGCCACCAGGTTCGAACCCACGTTCGGGATGAGCCCCGCGAACCCGCTCGTGTTCTCCAGCACGCGCAGCCCGCGCCGGAGCGACGACAGCACGCGCTCGGCGCTGCGCAGGTCGCTGTCCGGGTCGTGGATGGCGAACTCGGCGCCGTACTCCGCCAGCTCCGGCATCTGCTCCCTGTGTATCGCCGCCAGCAGGTCACCGCGCTCGAGCTGCCGGATGACCACCTCCGCCTCCACGAGACCCTGGACCGGGCGCATCGTGTCCGACGCGAGCCCCTCACCGACGCGTGCGACGAGCTCCTGGACCCGTTCGTCCTCGACGAACTCCTGCCGTCGAGTCACGTCGCCGTGTGCGTACTTCGACACCGCGGACTGGCTGATGCCGAGTGCCTCCGCGACCTCGCTCTGGGTGAACCCGCGGTCGCGCAGGTCCTCCGCGAGCATCGAGCGGAACGTCGGGAGGAACTCCTCGACGACGATCTCCTCGACGAATCTCATTTCTGGTCTCCACTAAACTCGTGATCGCCTTGAATCTTCGACGCCTGCGGCCCGCTCTGGTCCTGGTACTTCGACCCACGCTCGGTCCCGTAGGGGCGCTCCGCCGGCGTCTTCAGCTCCGTGAACGTCAGCTGGGAGATGCGCATCCCCGGGGTGAGCGCGACCGGCGCGCTCCCGAGATTGGAGAGTTCGAGCGTGATCTGCCCGCGGTACCCC
This sequence comes from Haloarchaeobius iranensis, assembly GCF_900103505.1. Lineage (GTDB taxonomy): Archaea > Halobacteriota > Halobacteria > Halobacteriales > Natrialbaceae > Haloarchaeobius > Haloarchaeobius iranensis. Next base: position 18,332 of record NZ_FNIA01000002.1, on the reverse strand, counting down.
GGGTCACACAGGCCGGCGGTGTTCGAGAGGAACACCCCACCGCGACCGCCGATGAAGTTCTCTATCGTCCTCCCTCTGGGCTGTACCTCGAGGTCGTACGTCTGTTCGACTCGCTCCGTTTCGGTCACCTCGGTGACCTTCTCGAAGCGGATCTCGCCGTCGAGAACCTGGTCGAGACGGGTCGTGTCGGCTCCCGCGTCGGCGTAGGCGTCGCGGAAACGTCGCAGCGTCTCACGCTTGACAGTGCCGTACTGCTCGTTCTCCACGTTCGAGATGCTGGATTTCGAGGCGTAACCCATCGCCTCTGCTGCGTCCGCCATCCGCATTCCAGCTTCCTCACGGAGTTCTTTGAGAAGCTCCGTCGGCACCGGCACGTACTGCCCGCGCTTGTGACGGTTTCGCTCGCTCACGTCGACGGCCCACATCTCACCCTCCCAGTCGACGTCGCTCATCGGAATGTGGTTCTTCCGTTCCCGGCTGTACATCGAGCCGAGTTTACCCAGGCTACTCGCGAGGTACATCGTCCTGTTCGCGAGTCCCGGATTGGCGGTGTAGAGCGTATCTCGGTGCTCGCGCCGACAACCGTCGCCGTCGAGGAGACCGTTCAGCAGCGCCTCCTGTACCTCCGCTGGCCATTCGAACGCCTCCTCAGGAATCGTCTTCTCCTCGCCCGCACCGGCGAGTTCTCGGAACAGCTTCGACCAGAGCGCCGAACAGACCGTGACCTTCGTGAGTTCTTCCTGCTCGTCCCACGAGAGACCGGTGTCGTACTCCTCGAAGAACGACCCGAACCGGTCCAGAAACTCCGAGCTGGTGTTCCCGACCTGAATCTGTTTCCGGCGGGCGAACCCTTCTGCTATGTAGAACCCGAGCACCCAGCCGAACTCCTCGGTCAGGGGAATCCGACGGGGGAGACGGTTCGAGCTCTGCTTGAACGCAACGTCGACCGACTCGGGGAGTTCGGGCCGTGAAACCGCTGTCAACGGCGCACTGCTGGCGTCGTCGTAGTGCCCCCGTGAACCGGGAGGGATGGCGCTCTCGTCGACGGTTCCAATCCCGTCGGTCGCGTATACCGTCGTCTCGTCCTCGTCCACGTAGTCGAGGAGATCCAGTGTGTCCCGTTCGCTCGGCGACGCCGGAAGTTCACCCGGAACCATCACCGCTGTCCCCTCTGCGTCCTCGCTCGGAATCCGGGTCACACCGCCGTTCTCGTCCAGCGTGAAGAGGTTGTGGTCCTTCGTGACGTGGACCTCGCGCCCAGAGTCCAGCGTCACCCGGTAGATACGCTGTGTCGGGTTCTCTATGTAGTCGGTCACTCGGTGCGTGCTCACACGCAGCGTCTTCGGGTCGAAGGCAACCGCGCGCGCCGAGCGTTCGTTCTCGACGATGTCGCCTATCTCGTAGAAGCCGAACCCTTCATCCGGGGTCCAGAGGAACACCTCCTCATCGTAGGGGAGCGATGCGTGCACGACCACCGCGAGCCGCCCCAGCGACGACCGCCCCTCGACGTGCGCGATGAGGTCCGCCGGGATCTCCACGCGCTCCTTCGTCGTCCCCAGCACGAAGTCGCCCGGGTGCAGGATGAACTCCTCCTCGGGGTCGACGACCGTCTCGCTGACGTACTCGTCCACCTCGCTCTCCGAGTTCGGGTGGATGCAGGGGATGTTCGTCCGCTGGAACTCCAGGAACTCCCGCCCCAGCCGCAGGTCGACGCTCGCCGGCTGCACCTGCAGGTCGATGTCGTCGAGCGGTTCGACGACGAGGTCGCCCTGTTCGAGGCGTCGCAGGATGTCCGCGTCCGAGAGTATCATGCTCTGAGTGTCCACCGGGGGGCGGGTAAAAGCTCTCGATTGAATCCTGTGGCGTGAAAACAGAGCCGACCGACCGGGCTACACGCCGGGAACCCCGAACGCCCCCACACCCAGATTGAACACGACATTGAGCGCGTAGATGATAACCGTCGCGGCGACCCAGGCGACGAGCCCGATGATGGCGGCGTCCGTCCAGCCGCCGGGGTAGCGCCAGTTGATGACCCAGATCCAGGCCAGCAGCGCGAACAGGACGCCGAACAGCGGCACCAGCGACCCGAGCGCCCACGCGATGGCACCGACGAGCGCGGTGACGACCGCGTGACCGTAGTCGTCCACGTCGGCGACGACGCGGGCGGCCACGTAGATGGCGAGGCCGCCGACGAGCAGTGCGACGACGAACGAGACGACGGAGCCGATGATTGACACCATGTCGCTATGTTCGACGGCATCGGTGATATAGACCGGCCCCGTGCTGGCCGGCTATCGCGTCCCGGGACGGCTCGACTCGTCACCTCGCGGATGAGAACGGTTACGGCTCCGGCGGTGCTTTGGCCCGGTATGTCCCTCCACACGGACGAACGACCGTGGCTGACCGCGGCGGCGACCGTCGCCTTCCTCGTCGGGGTCGTCGCGCTGACCGAGGCGACGCCGCGGTCGGTCCTCCCCATCGCCGTGCTGTTCGGCGGGACCGCGCTCTGGAACGTCGTCGAAGCAGCTGTCGACACGCCGAAAGGGTCGAACTGGGTGGTCTTCGGCGGGCTCGTCGCGTGCGTGGGGGGTCTGCTCGCGCTCGTCGACGGCTCGGTCCTGCTCGGGGCAGCGGTCGTCGCCGCCGGCCTGTGGTTCGTCGCGGACGGCGCGACGACCGTGCTGTACGCACCGGCGACCGAGCGCCCGGCGTTCCTGTCCGGAATCGACGAGGACTCCGGGGAGGCGATGCGTCGCATGGGGACGCTCCGGACGGTCTACCAGCGGCTGGAAGCCGCGGATTCCCCGGTCACCCCCGCCGAACTGGCCGCGGACCTCGAACTCACCGAGCAGCGGGCCGCGGACGCGCTCTCGTACCTCGAGACGCAGAACAGGGTCGAGAAGGAGGACGCTGGCTACCGGGTGCAGCCGCCGCGATGGGGTCGGTTCGACCCGGTGGTCCGGTTCCTGGTCTGGGTCCCGCGACGGCTCCTCCGTCCAGTTAGTCGGGTGCGTCGGGGGCGCGCTGACTGAGTCGGCGACCGGCTCAGGCGTTCGCCTGCCAGTCGCGCACGCGGTCGGCGCTGACGCCCTGGACGTCGCCCGCGACGGTGTCCGGGTCGGCGTCTTTGAGGTCGTCGACGCTCTCGATACCGGCGTCCTTCAGCTTCTCCGCGGTCGCCGCACCGATGCCGTCGAGCGATTCCAGGTCTGTCCCCGACTCGCTCTCGCGCTCCTGGTACTCGCGGTAGTTGCAGATTGGGCAGCCGAGCTCCCAGGGCTCGCGGTCGTCGTCCTCATAGGTGATGTGCAGGGCGTGGACGCCGTGCTCGTCGCAGACCTCCTCCTGCACCTCGATGTCGCCGCGGCGCGGGAGCGGCACCGAGTAGTCGCAGTCCGGGTAGCGATTGCAGCCGACCAGTCGGGAGCCGTTCCGGAGGGTCTTGACGGCGAGCTCGCCATCCTCGTCCGCTCCGCAGTCGGGACACGGCCCGATACTGGGTCCCTCGCCGGCCTCGTCGGCCCTGCACTGCGGGCAGCCGTGGACGAACGTCTGGCGACCGGCGAGCATCTTCACCTCGTTGAGGCCGTGCTCCTCGCAGGTCTCGTCGAGGATGAGCGGCTTCCCCGTCGAGGGCAGCGGGAGGGTGTAGTCGCAGTCGGGATAGCCGTCGCAGCCGACGAAGTACGAGCCGCGGCGCGAGCGACGCACGAGCAGGTCGTGGTCGGACTCGGGGCAGGGGCCGAGGCGCTTGTCCGCCTTGAGGCTCTTCTGGAGGTGGTCGCCGACCTCCTCCCGGGAGTCACGGAGCTCCTCGAACACCCTGTCGAGCATCTCGCGGGACTCCTGGGTCACCTCCTCGTAGCTCGCCTCGCCCTTCGCGATTCGGTCCATGTCCTGTTCGAGCTGTGCGGTCATCTCCTCGCTGACGATGTGGTCGGCGAACGCCTCGGCGGCCTCCACGACGGCCTCGGCGAGTGCGGTGGGGCGCGGCGGGTCGTTCTCGATGTAGCCGCGGTCGTACAGCTTCTCGATGGTCTCGTGCCGGGTCGCCTTCGTCCCGATGCCCATCTTCTCCATCGTCTCGATGAGGCGGGACTGGCCGTAGCGCCGTGGCGGCTGGGTCTGTTTCGCCGCCAGCCGCACGTCCTCGATGGCGAGTTCGTCGTCGACGTCGACGTCGGGGACGTAGTTCTCGTTGGTCGAGTAGTAGGGGTACACCGCGTGGTAGCCGGGGTCGACGAGGCGCTTGCCGTTGGCCTTCAGCCGGTGGTCGCCGACGTCGGCCACGACCTTGAGGTGCTCCCACTCGGCGGGCTCGGCGACGGTCGCGTAGAACCGGCGGACGACCAGCTCGTACACCTCCCACTCGTCGTCGTCCACGTCGCTGCCCCGGACGGGGATCTCGCCGGTCGGGTGGATGGGCGGGTGGTCGGTCGTCTCCTCGTCGCCCTCGGTCGGCTCGATGTCCTCCAGGTCGAGCAGCTCCTCGGCGCTCTCGCCGAGCTCCGAGTGCCCGGCGAAGTCGTCGAGCAGCTCCTCCTCGTCGAGGTCGTCGGGGTAGACGGTGTTGTCGGTACGGGGATAGGTGATGAAACCGGCGGTGTAGAGGTCCTCGGCGATGCTCATGGCGCGCTTGGCCGAGTAGCCCAGCGAGCTGGCCGCCCGGATGAACTGCGTGGTGTTGAACGGCGCGGGCGGGCTGTCGGTCCGGCTGCGGCGGTCGACGTCCGTGACGGTCGCGCTCGTCGCTCCCGAGAGGTCCTCGAACACCGCGTCGGCGACGTCCTCGTCCCAGACGCGCTCGGCCTCGTTGTCGTCCTCGTCGAGGTAGTAGTACTGCGCCTCGAACGCCGCGTCCTCGTCCGCCGGGGCGAGGTCGGTGAACAGCTCCCAGTAGTCTTCCGGGTCGAACGCGTCGATCTCGCGCTCGCGGTCGACGATGAGCTTCAGTGTCGGCGACTGCACGCGGCCGACCGAGATGAAGTCCTCGCCGAGCTGGCGCGCCGACAGCGAGAGGAACCGCGTCAGCGCTGCCCCCCACACGAGGTCGATGACCTGCCGGGCCTCGCCGGCTGCGGCGAGGTCGAAATCGAGGTCGTCGGGCTCGGCGAAGGCGTCCGTGACCTCGCGCTGGGTGATGGAGGAGTACCGCACCCGGTCTACGGGCACGTCCTCGTTCACCTCGCGGACGATCTCGTAGGCCTCCTTCCCGATGAGCTCGCCCTCGCGGTCGTAGTCCGTCGCGATGGTGACCCGGTCGGCCTTCCGGGCGAGCAGGCGAAGGGTCGCGACGATGTTCTCCTTCGTCGGCGTCTTCTGTATCTCGGCGTCGATGAGTTCGTGCGGTTCGACGTCCCGCCAGTCGTCGTACTCCGGCGGGAAGTCCACGCCGACGACGTGGCCCGACAGCCCCACACAGCGCTTGCCGCCCCACTTGTAGACGTTGACGCCGTTCTCGCGCTCGGCCGACGCCGACTCGCCGCTGAGGATGTCGGCGATCCGACGTGCCGCGTTGTCCTTCTCTGTGATGATCAGCTCCATCCTCCACCTCGCGGTACTCCCTGGGTCATTGCGAGGGGATAAGCGAAGGCTCGGTTTAGAGCTTTCGACGGGAAATCGCAGGACTGCGCGGGTGTGCGTGCGCCTGAGCGGTACGTGCGGTCGCGTGCGCGAGGTGTCGAACGGCGCCCTACCGCCACGACCTGACGGTCCGGTTCGACTGGTAGACCTCCCCGTCGGCGACCGCGATCCACGTGTTCGTGGCGAACCGATCCGAGAGGGTGTCGACGAGTGTTCCGTCGTCTGTCGCGAGGATATCGAGTTCCGGCTCGCGGTCGACGGGCTTGCGTAGTGCGTAGAGGTGGTTCTCGTCGACAGCCGTCGGGACGAACACCTTCGCGGAGTCCCCGAGGGTCGTCTCCCACTGGACGCTGCCGTCAGTGCGGTCGAGTGCGAACAGATTGGGGCCCCGATACCGGTTCTCCCTGACAGACTGGCGCTGTTCCTCGGGGATGGCACCCGCGCCGTTGGCGAAGCCGAGCGCGAGGTAGACGTGGTCCGAGTCCACCGTCACGGTGGTCGCCCCGCCCAGACTCATCGGGTTGTTCGTCTCGTCCCGGTCGTACTGGTAGGACCAGCGTTCGCTCCCGTCTGCGAGATCGAACGCACGTACGTGGCGTGCAGGCGGTGTCCTGCCGTCCTCGGTCTCCCCTCCGTACGCCGTGCGTCCGCGATCACCCTCGACGACGTAGACAGTCTCCTCGGTGACCGTTGGGAGCGAGCGCGCGTGACCGATCTCGGTTGTCCAGCGATGACTGCCGTCGGAGCGGTCGAACACCGTTATCTGCGACCACGCGGGTCCCTCGTCGTTCTGGACTGCCGACACCGTCCCTTCGTTGACGACCGCGAGGACGTCGTCACCGACGACCGGGGCGGACGTGATGTGCGTGTTATAGTAGGGTTCCGTCCGGTACTGGATGCTCCCGTCCGCTGTCGAGAGAGCGATAGCCCGGAAGTCCGGATCGAACAGGTAGAGCGTGCCGTCGTCGACGACCGGGGCGGTCTTCGTGGCTAGCCCCTCGAGGACAGCCAGCTCCTCGACCGAGCTCCCGTCACGGGCGACTTTCGTCACGTGTAGACTGAAAGACTCCGACCGCTCGTCGAGGTGGACGATGTACAGCGCGTTCGGACCGAGCGTCGCCGTGGGTTCCCCGATCGCGAGGGGACCGGTCCCCTCTCCACCCTCGACTGTGGTGACCGTCTGCCGCCACAGTTGACTCCCGTCCTCGCGGGAGATGGCGTACGCGAAGAGTTCGAACACGGGCGGACTCGAATCGTACGGGTCTGCCGACTCGGCGACCGTGTACACGGCGTCTTCGTCGACCACCGGGGCGCCTTGCCAGCCGATGGAAGTCGCCCCTCGCAGTTTCTCGTACCGGCTGCCCTCCGGAGTTGCGTCGAACGCGTGTTCCTCCGGTGGTGACGCCTCGGAGCCGTTGTACCCGGTTGCAGCCGCCGTTCCGCGCGGTTGCTGCCAGCCGTCGCTCGATGGCGCTGAGTCTCCTTCGTCGGTGCTATTCCTGTCGAGTGCCATACATCCAGCCAGGGACGCACCGACAGTCGCTGTGATCGCAAGGACGCTTCGTCGGGACCAATTCATTGCGTATCGAACTCAAACCTGTTCGAATAAAAGAATTTCGCGAGCGCCTGGCGACGTGGTACCGCGTTCGACGGCAGCGCAGCGATCGCAATGAGCACGAGAGACGACTGTGGAGTCGAAACAGGCACCGAACTGGACGTGGAGAGTGGTTTCTGGTACGACCGGACGGCCCCGGTCGACTGGACGACCTCCCCGTCGGCGACCGCGAACCACTGTTCCGGCTCGCCTCCCGACGACAGCGCGTCGACGAGGTCACCCGTGGACGTCCGGGCCACGCCGAACCCGGGGCTCGGCGTCGACCGGCCGTAGGAGGGCGTAGAGGTAGGTCTCGTCGATGACCGTCGAAGACACGGCCCCATATCGCCATCCACGACGTCCACCGCCATCTCGGTGAGCGTCGGCAGGGAGCCCGCGTATCCCAGGTCCGCCATCTAGCGATGGCATCCGTCGGTCCGTTCGAACACCGTCAGCTGCGGCCAGGCCAGGCCCTGACCGCGGCCGACCGCTCCTGTCGTCCCGTGCTCGACGACGGCGATCGCGTTCGAGCCGACGACTGGCGCGTTCGTCGCGTGCCGCTGGCTGTACGGCTCGGTTCGGAACGCCCGAACGAGTCGTCACTGCCGTCGTGGTAGACGACGTAGAGTGCGTCCGGGTCGAGCGTCGCGGACTGGCACGTGGCGTCGAGTGACACCTCGCGGCACACCTCCGAGCAGTTAAATTGGAGGGGCCGAGTAGCAGGGAGCGTGACGATCGAACTGGACGGCGCGCATACCACCGCCCGCGTCATGGTCGAGGACGAGTCGCTCGTCGAGGGGAACTGTCTGGACCAGCTCCAGACGCTGGTGGACCACCCGGCGTTCACCGAGCCGGTCCGGGTCATGCCGGACACCCACTGGGGGGCCGGCGCGCCCATCGGCTTCACCATGCCGCTGGGCGAGCGCGTGGTCCCGAACATCGTCGGGGTCGACGTCGGCTGCGGGATGGCGGCGACGAACCTCGGCAGTGGGCTGCCCTGCGAGGACGCCGAGCGTGAGCGCCGGGTCCGCGACGCCGTCCCGATGGGCCGCGACGTCCACGACTACGACGACGCGGTCCACCTCGTCGACGAGTTCCCGTTCGAGCGCGCGACCGAGGTGTTCGAGCGGTTCGACGCGGCCTACCGCGAGCGCTTCGGCGAGCCCGTCGACCCCCTCGGGTTCGAGTTCGACGGCTACGACGAGGACTACTTCAAATCACTCTGCGACCGCGTCCTCGGCCGGAAGCGCCAGGGCATGGGCTACGTCATCCGCGGCGCCGGCACGCTCGGCGGCGGGAACCACTTCGTCGAGTTCGCCCGCGGCCGCGACTCCGGCGACCACTGGCTGGTCGTCCACTCCGGATCGCGCTACCTCGGGCTCTCCGTCGCGGAGTACTGGCAGGAGCGCGCCTCCGACCTCCGGGACGCGGCCCACATGCGCGGCCAGATCGACGACGGGGACAGGCAGTACCTGAAGTTCGACCCCGACGAGGTCAGCGCCTCCGAGCTGTTCGCCTGGGTCACCGGCGGGATGGGAGAGTCCCACGTCCACGCCGACGCGGTCCGCGCGGACTTCGACGGAAAGGACATCGAGCACACGTTCGACCGGCTGAACGCGATGGACCCCACCGGCACCGACCGGAACGAGGACCTCGACTGGCTCGAAGGGCGGGAGGGCCACGGCTACCTCGTCGACATGCTGTTCGCCCAGCAGTACGCCCGCTGGAACCGCGAGCTGATGAGCGACGCAATCTGTGACGCCCTCGGCGTCGACCCCGTCGACCGGTTCCAGTCCATCCACAACTACATCGACTTCCGCGACCTCACCATCCGGAAGGGGGCGACCCCCGCCCGCGACGGCCAGCGCCTCGTCGTTCCGTTCAACATGGCCGACGGCTCGGTCATCGCCCGCGGGAAGGGAAACGACGAGTGGCACCGCACCGCCCCCCACGGCGCGGGCCGGGTGATGGGCCGCCGCGATGCCCACGAGACGTTCTCCGTCGAGGAGTTCGCCGACGCGATGGACGGCGTCTACTCAGAGTCCGTCGAGGAGGCGGTCCTCGACGAGGCTCCGATGGCGTACAAGTCCGCCGAGGCGATTGCGGAGGCGTTAGCGCCGACTGCGGCGGTCGTCGAACGGCTCGACGTGGTCCACAACCTGAAGGCGAAGGAGTGAGGCGGAACAGGTGCGGTCTTTTGACATCCTCCTCCGCGTGAACGCGGAGGAGCGTGTCAATCGTCCAGTTCCTCCCGCAGCAGCCCGTTCACCGTCCCGGGGTCCGCGCTCCCGCCGGTCTTCCCCATCACCTGCCCGACGAGGAAGTTGATGGCCCCGTCGTCGCCGTCCTCGTAGTCCGCGACGGCCTCGGGATTCTCGTCGATGGCCTCGGTGACGGCCTGGGCGACCTCGTCCTCGCCGGTCTTGCCGAGGCCCTCGGCCTCGACGATGTCGTCGGGCTGCTCGCCCTCGTCGAGCATCCGCCGGAGGACGATCTCCTCGGCGTTCTTGGTGGTTATCTCGTCGTCGGCGACGAGCTCGACGAGCCGGGTGAACTCGTCGAGGCGTCCCTCCACGTCGGTTATCTGCATGTCGCGGTAGTTCAACTCGCCGAGCAGGTTGTCCGCGACCCACGTCGCCGCGAGGTCCGGGTCGAACGACTCGGCGACGTCCTCGTAGAAGTCCGCGACCTGCTTCGTGCTGGTGAGCTTGGATGCGGACTCGTCGTCGAGACCGTACTCCTCTTCGAAGCGCTCGCGCCGGGCGTCGGGGAGTTCGGGGATGGGGATGCGTTCCTTCCAGTCCGACACCTGCAGCGGCGGGAGGTCGGCCTCCTCGAAGTACCGGTAGTCCTTCTCCTCCTCCTTCGACCGCATGGAGACGGTGGAGCCGTGCGTCTCGTTGAAGTGCCGGGTCTCCTGCTGGACGCCCTTCCCGCGCCGGATGAGGTTCTTCTGCCGGGTCTCCTCGTAGGCGAGTGCGGTCTCCGCGCCCTTGTGGCTGGAGATGTTCTTGACCTCCGTGCGGTTCGCGTCCGCGAGCGTCTCCTCGGAGATGGCCCCCTCGTCGTCGATCTCGTCCTCGGGGATGATGGAGAGGTTGGCGTCCACGCGGAGGCTGCCGTCGCGCTGGCTGTCGAACACGCCCAGGTACTCGAGCACCTCTTCCAGCTTCGCGAGGAACGCCCGGGCCTCGGCGGGCCGCCGGAAGTCCGGCTTCGTGACGATCTCCATCAGCGGCGTGCCGGCGCGGTTGTAGTTCACCCGCGTGTGCGTCGCGCTGTCGATGCCGCCGCCGACGTGCTGCAGGCTCCCGGGGTCCTCCTCCAGATGCGCCCGGCGGATGCGGACCGTGCGGCGCTCGCCCTCGACGCTCACTTCGAGCTCGCCGTCCCGACAGATGGGCTCGTCGTACTGGGTGATCTGGAAGTTCTTCGGCAGGTCGGGGTAGTAGTAGTTCTTCCGGTGGAACCGCGTCTCCTCGGGGATGTCGGCGTCGATGGCCTTGCCGACCTTCACCGCGGCCTCGACGGCCCCCTCGTTCAGCACCGGGAGCGCCCCCGGCAGCCCGAGACAGACCGGGCAGACGTTCGTGTTCGGTTCCTCCGTCGGCTCCGTCGAGCAGCCACAGAAGATCTTCGTCGCCGTCTCCAGTTGGACGTGGACCTCCAGTCCGATGACCGCCGCGAGGTCGCCCTCCTGGGCAGCCTGCGTACTCATTGCGACAGGGTTCGGCGTGTACTGGTTAAAGCGTGACGGGTTTCGCGTCTGAACGTGATGTTCCTGTCCGTTCGTGGTGTGCGTGCATCGAATTTTCCCGAGCGGGGCTTCGTCTCCAGAGACAGCCAGAAAGCCCCTCGATTACCGGGAACACCAGGTTCCGACAACAACCAGAAAGCCCCTCGATTACCGGGAACACCAGGTTCCGACAACAACCAGAAAGCCCCTCGATTACCGGGAACACCAGGTTCCGACAACAACCAGAAAGCCCCTCGATTACCGGGAACACCAGGTTCCGACAACAACCAGAAAGCCCCTGCTCGCTCGACTCCCGCGACTCGTTGCGGTCCTCGCTGCGCTGCGGTCCTTACTTCGTCGGGGTTCGTCGAGCGAGCAGCCCCTTTCAGTCTCACCCACAGCATCCGCACCGCACCTCATACCTCCCCAGCCTCCTGCGATGCTCGCTCCGCTGCGCTTCTCGTCCCTCGCACGAGTGTCGGCGAACGGCCTCGCTGGCGCTCGGCACGTTCGCCAGCCGCGCGCCACTGTCAAGAGGTTTACAACTATTGTAAACCTTAGCTGATTCGACTCTCTCGCCACCAATCACACGGCCAAGACACCCCGCGCCGGCAGGCGCGTGGGTGTCGAGGGGGAGGGCTGGCGCGGTGCGGGGTCGGTGCTGTCGGGTGGGACTGAAAGGGGCGGCGGGGTACGGGAACCCGGACGACGCAAGGACCGCAGCGGAGCGAGGACCGCAGCGAGTCCCGGGAGCGTACCCCGCCGGGGCTTTCCGGCTGTTGGCAGGTCCTGTGAGTCAGACGGTGGGCGGGGCTTTCTGGCTGCTCGCGGACCTCCCGATTCATACGAAGAATGGACCCATCACCCCGCTCCCGCCGAACCGAACACGACCGTCCGGGCCGACTCACAGACAGAACGTTCACACGGGAGGGGGCCCAAGACGGGACAGATGACCGAAACGGCGGACGTCTCGAAGACGCGGGCGTGGGTGATGGCGGCGCGGCCACAGACGCTGCCGGCGGCGGCGTCGCCGGTCCTGGTGGGGACCGCGGTCGCGTACTACGGTGGGGTGTTCGAGCCGGTGGCGGCGCTCTTTGCGTTCATCGGCGCGGCGCTCATCCAGGTCGGGACGAACTTCGCGAACGACTACTACGACGCGGTGCAGGGCGCGGACACCGAGAACCGCGAGGGGTTCACCCGCGTGACGGCGGGCGGGCTCATCGAGCCGGCGGCGGTCAAGCGCGCGATGATACTGACGTTCGGGCTGGCCATCGTCTCCGGGGCGTATCTGGTCTACGTCGCGGGCGTGCCAATCCTCGTCGTCGGCCTCGTCAGTGTCGCCTGCGGCGTGGCGTACACGGGCGGGCCGTACCCGCTGGGCTACCACGGGCTGGGCGACATCTTCGTCTTCGTCTTCTTCGGCCTCGTCGCGGTGACCGGCACCTACTACGTGCAGGCGGCGGCGCTGCTCGGCGAGCCGCTGGCGACGGGGCTCGTGGACGCGCCGGAGCTGGGCCTCGCGTTCGTGGCGAGCCTCCCGATGGCGGCCATCTCGACGAACATCCTCGTGGTGAACAACGTCCGCGACCGCGAGGAGGACGCCGAGACGGGCAAGGAGACGCTGGTCGTGAAGTTCGGCTACGGCTTCGGCCGCGCGGAGTTCGTCTCGATGCTCGCCCTGTCGTACCTCACGCCGGTCGCGCTCGTCGTCGGCGATGGGGTGCCCGCGACGGTGCTCCTGTCGTGGCTCTCCCTGCCGCTCGCCTGGAGCGTCACGACGACCGTACTGAACCGGACCGATGGCGCGGCGTTGAACCCGGCGCTGGAGCGGGTCGGCCAGCTGCTCGCGCTGTACGCGCTGCTGTTCTCGGTCGGCTTCGCCGCCCCGGAGACCGCCATCGGGGGCGCGCTGGCCGCCGGCGCACCCGCCATGCCGACGCCGACGGAGGTGCGCTGATGCGGGTGGAGACGCGCGACTTCGCCGTCTCGCTCGCCACGCCGCTGGCGACGGCCCGCGGCGAGATCACCGAGCGCGAGGGCGTCCTCGTCAGGGTCGAGGACGGCGGTGAGACCGGCATCGGCGAGGCGACCCCGCTCTCCTCGTGGACCGAGTCGCTGGGCGACTGCCGGACCGCGCTCTCCGACGCGGCCGACCGCGTGAACGCGGGCGAGGCGACACCCGGCGAGGTGCTGGGCGACCTCGTGGACACGCCGGCGGCCCGGCACGGGCTCTCGCTCGCGCTGGCCGACCTCCGGGCGGGCCGCAGGGGTGAGCCGCTGTACCGCTTCCTCGGCCGCGAGAGCGAGCGCGAGGCCGTCCCGGTCAACGCGACGGTCGGTGACGGCGACCGCGCGGAGACGGTCGCCGCGGCCGAGGAGGCCGTCGCCGCGGGCTACGGCGCGGTGAAGCTGAAAGCTGGAACCCGGTCCGTTGACGCCGACGTCGGCCGTGTGCAGGCCGTCCGCGACGCGGTCGGTCCCGACGCGGAACTCCGGGTCGACGCCAACGGGGCGTGGGACCGCGAGCAGGCGACCGAGGCGTTCGAGTCCTTCGCCGACGCCCGGGTGCGCTACGTCGAACAGCCGCTCCCGCCGGACGACCTCGAGGGCCACGCCGAACTCCGCGGCGGTCGGGTCGGCGTCGCACTGGACGAGTCGCTGGCGAGCCACCCCGTGGAGTCCGTGCTGGAGACCGGAGCGGCCGACCTGCTCGTGCTGAAACCGATGGCGGTCGGCGGCGTCCAGCGCGCGAAGCGGGCCATCCTGCAGGCTCGCGAGGAGCGAGTCGCGTCGGTCGTCACGACGACGGTCGACGCGGCGGTCGCCCGCACGGCTGCGGTCCATCTCGCCGCCTCGGTCCCCGGTATCTCCGCCTGCGGGCTGGCGACGGCGGACTGGCTCTCGACGGACGTGGGGCCGGACCCCTGCCCGGTCGACGACGGGGCCATCGACGTGCCCCAGGGGCCGGGGCTCGGCGTGGAGGGGGTCTGGGAGTGACCGGGGTGCAGCCTCCCCGGGTGGTGCGACGATGAGGCCGCCGACGGCGTGGCCGTCGGCCGACCTGCTCGCCGAACGGGCGAGCCGGACACCGGGGCGCGAGGCGCTCGTCGCCGCCGATACCGGGGCTGCGTGGACCTATCGCGAACTCCACGCTGCCGTCGATGGCCTCGCGGGCCGCCTCGACCCCCACCTCGGAGACGGCCGGCTCGGCGTGCTCTCGCCGACCCGGCCGGCCGTCGCCCAGCTGCTGTTCGCCGCGTTCCGCCTCGGCGTCCCGCTCGTCCCGCTGAACCACCGGAACGCGACGGACGACCTCGCGGACCAGGCTGACCGCGCCGACCTCGACGCGCTGGTCTGTACCGTAGCGACGCGGGCGGCGGCCGACGAGGTCGCCCCCGACGGCTGCGTGGTCGCGAGCGTCGACGACGAGGACGGTCCGGCGTGGGTCGACGAGTCGGGCCGGAGCGACGAACGGGACGCGCTGTGTCCACCGGACCCCGATTGCAGCGCCGACGCCGAGGCGCTCCTCGTCTTCACCTCGGGGACGACGGGCCGGCCGAAGGGCGTGCGCCTGACGGTCGAGAACCTCGTCGCCAGTGCCACCGCGTCCGCGTTCCGGCTCGGCGTCGACCGCGACGACCGCTGGCTCGTCCCGCTCCCGACCTGCCACGTCGGCGGGCTGGCCCCGCTGGTGCGGTCGACGCTGTACGGGACGACCACGGTCCTCGGTCCCGGCGGCGGCTTCGACCCCGAGACGACGGCGCGGCACCTCGCCGAGCAGCGGTGCACCTGCGTCTCGCTGGTGCCGACGATGCTCGACCGACTGCTCGAGTTCGGGTGGACACCGAACGACCGGCTTCGCGTCGTCCTGCTCGGCGGCGCACCCGCGAGCGAGGGCCTGCTGGACCGATGCGCCGAACGGGCGGTGCCCGCGTGGCCCACCTACGGCATGAGCGAGGCGGCCTCGCAGGTGACGACGGCTCCGCCGGCGATGGCCCGCGAACACCCCGGCACGGTCGGCCAGCCGCTCGTGAACGTCACCCTCCGCGTCCTCGACGCCGACGGCGAGCCCTGTGCCCCCGGCGAGCGCGGCGAACTCGTCGTCGACGGCCCGCAGGTGATGCGGGGCTATCTCGACGACGAACACACAGACGCCGCCGTCTCCGAACGCGGGCTCCACACCGGCGATGTGGGCTACCGCGACGGGGACGGCCGGCTCTGGGTGACCGGGCGACTCGACGACCTGCTCGTTTCCGGCGGGGAGAACGTGGACCCGAACCGGGTCGCGCGGGTGCTCGTCGAGTGCCCTGGCGTGAGGGACGTCGCCGTCGTCGGCCTCGACGACCCCGAGTGGGGCGACCGGGTCGCCGCACTCGTCGTCGGCGAGTGCTCGCCGGACACGTTCGACGGCTACGCCCGCGACCACCTCGCGGACCACGAGCGCCCGCGGACGGTCGCGTTCGCCGACGCGCTGCCACGGACCGCCTCGGGGACCGTCGACCGCGACGCCGTCAGGGCACGGCTCCGGTCCGACGGGAGGTGAGTTCGGGCCGCCCGCTCAGATGGTCAGAATCTCGTAGCCCTCGTCAGCGAGCTGGGCGACCGCGGGCGCGTGCTCGTCGCTGTCGCTGAGCAGCGTCACGCCCGACGCCTCGCAGGCCGCCTGCGAGTCGAACGCGTTCGCGCAGTAGCCACACGCGCCGGCGAGCAGGTCGCGCTGCTCGATGAGCGTCCAGTTCCGACTGAACGGCCGGCCGGGGTCGTCGGCGAACTCGGCCGGCCACTTCGTTGCGACCCCGTCGAGGAACACGTCGACCTCGTAGCCCGCATCGTCGAGTTCGATGGCGTACTGGAAGCCGTTGCCGGCGGCCGCGAAGTCGTCCGGCCCCGCGTTCATGAGGATAGCGTACTTCGTGCCGGTGCCTCCCTCAGCTGTTGGGGCGCGGCCGCCGGTCGTGCCGTCGTCGCTCTCGGTCCCGTCCTCCGTCGGAGTGCCCCCGTCTTTGAACAGCGAATCGAGTAGTCCCATTCCGGGTTTCGCTTGGTAACCGGGTACAAAACCGTTTCCTCGGTCGGGCGTGACAGCTGGACAACCGTCTCGGCGCGGTCAGTCGACGCCGTGCCGGCCGTGCTCGTCCACCTCACCGGCGACGACCCGGGTGGAGGAGATGCGCTCACCGTCCTCGGCCAGCACGAGCGGGACTACGACCGCGACGAGGGGTTCGAGTCCGTTCTCCCGGCGCTCGTCGTTCAGGTCCGGTACCTCGTCGGCGGTCTCGCGGGAGACGACCACCGCTTCGAGGCTCGCCTCGCTCGCGGCGAAGTCGTGCTCGCTGGCGATCTCGCGGAGTTCGACGGTGCGTCCCCAGCGGTCGAGCGCGTCGAGCTCCCGCCGGAGCGCCTCGGCGCGGTCGGTGAACGCGGGCACCTCGCGCTCGCGGCTGCTGGTCGCGAACCGGTCGCTCGTCAGCCCGACCACGACGCCGTCGGCGCCGACCTCCAAGGCGGTCTCGAGCAGGGAGCGGTGGCCGTCGTGCAGCGGCCCGAACGTCCCCGCGACGGCGACTCGCATGGGTGGCGCTTCGCGGCCCGGGGGCTTAGTCCACGGGGGCGATTTATCCCGGTCGGCTCCCTACGGCAGTGCGTGTGCACGCTCACCCTCGCCTGGCGCGTCTTCGACGAGCCCGTCGTGGTCGCCGCGAACCGCGACGAACTGCTGGAGCGCCCCGCCGTCGGGCCCGCCGTCGTGGAGACGGACCCGGTCGTCGTCGCCCCCCGTGACGAGGACGCCGGCGGCACCTGGATCGGCTACAACGAGCACGGCGTGTTCGTCGGCGTGACGAACCGCTGGCTCGATTCGGACCTGGCCGGCGAGCGGTCGCGCGGCCTGCTCGTCCGCGATGCGCTCCGCCAGCGGACTGCGGCCGACGCCGCCGCCATCGTCGAGGCAGCGGTCGCCGAGCACGAGTACCAGGGGTTCCACCTCGTCGTCGCGGATGCCGACGACGCCCGCCTACTCTCCTGGGACGGCGGGCTGACGGCCACCGAGTTCGACCCCGGCGTCCACGTCGTCGTCAACGTCGGCGCGGACGACACGTTCGACGTCCCCGACCGGCGGCGCGAACCCGGCGAGCGACAGGCCGAAGCTGTCGGCAGCATCCGCGCCGAACTCGAGCCGCGCGACGGCGAGACGGCCCGCGGGTGGCGTGACCGGGCCGCCGCCGTGCTCGGGGACCACGAGTTCGGCGTCTGCGTCCACGACCCAGAGGGCCGCTTCGGCACCCGCTCGTCCTCGCTCATCGTCCTCGGCGACGAGCCGGAGTACCACTTCGCGGACGGTCCCCCCTGCGAGACGGCGCACGAGCCGGTGGTCCTCGAAGGGCAGGTTTAAGCGGGACGACCGACGTACTACGGACGTGATAGCCATGCCTGTCGCACCGACGACACGGGGGTGGTCGGCGTGAGCGTCGCTGAAGAGGACCTGTCGGCGGACGAGCTCGCCGGTCTGGAACTCGTCAGAGAGACCGGTGGCATCCACCAGAGCGACTTCTGGAAGGAGCTCGACGTCTCCTCGCGCAAGGGTTCGCGCATCGCCGAATCCCTCGTCGAGAAGGAGCTCGTCGACCGGGAGGAGACGGTGTACGAGGGCCACAACACGTACCTCATCACGCCCATCGCCCGCGACCTGAACTTCTCGCTGCTGATGGCCGGCGACATGCTCTCGCCGTACATCGGCGAGGAGGAGGCGGACCCGCAGTCCGACGCCTTCACGCAGTGGATAATGAACCTCGCGTACGAGGAGTAACTACCCGCAGCGCCGTCGATACGCAGTACAGTTCTCCGCCCGACTACGCCGTCGGGTGCCGTCGTTCGATCAGCACGAACGGGTCGCGCTCCCTGTTGTAGTAGCCCACGTCCCCGTCGATGGCTTCGATGATGCGGCGGTGGACCTCACGTGCGGCCCGTCCCTCGTCCGGCGAGAGGTTGTGCCGTCGCCGGAGCCGTGCCCAGAACATGCCGTCGAGCCAGAACAGGCTCTCGTCGTTGGACTGGTAGGTCAGCTCGCCCTCCTCGCGCAGCGCCTCGGGACCGAGTCCGCGGCCCGAGAGCTGTGCCCGTGCCAGTACGGCGACGAGCTGGCGGCGCGATATCGGTGCGTGCAGTGCTACGTCGTCTATCAGGTCGTCGAAGTAGTCCTCGACGAGGTCGCAGGCTCGCGAGAACTCGTCGAACTCGACGTCGGTTTTGGTGCTGAATCGCATGGTGAACCCCCCCGAACGCCGTCCCGGCGGCGGTCGGTCTCCTCTACACGTTGTTGCATGCCAACGAGGGTGTCATAGAACTCTTCTCACACCGTGATGATCGTACTTCCCGGATTGTCTCCGCGTTCGTAGTTGGTGATAGCGACGACGAGGCGAA
>NZ_FNIA01000038.1 GCF_900103505.1 Haloarchaeobius iranensis | reverse complement strand
AAGCGTGTTAGCGACTTGTTCGAGCCGTTCGGGCTCGAACTTCGTCCGGAGGTGGTAGAGAACCGTGTTTGCCGATGGCGAGTCTTCGCTGGAGTTGCACAGCGTCGAGATTGAGGTCCCGTCGGCGGTTGCGCCGACGAGGACCTCGTAAATGTCCTTAGCATCGGTTTCAGCGTTGTTGGCAAGGTTCAGAGAGACTTCCTCATCAAGTCGATTGACGAGGAAGTTAAGGAGCTGGTCTTCGTGGATTTCACTGTCTGCTTGCTGCTGTTTGCTAGGCACATTCGCAGCAAGCAGACGTTCTAACTAACCGGCTTTGTGAGGTACTGAACATGGTGTCGGGCAGGTGACGCTCCCCCACCGTTCAGTCTACGACGCTCGATACGACCCGGGAACCTGGTGGGACCACGAAGCCGAAGACCTCGGCGACCGTGATCAGGTGTACGTGGCCGGGTCGGTCGCCGGATTCATCGACCTCGTGTTCCACGCCGGCGTTCCTCTCGGCCTCATCCTCTTCGGTATCTTCCTCGTCGACCGGATCACCGGCTGGGGCGTCTGGCCGCCCTGGAGGGGGATTCGATGACACCGTCTCGTCGAAGTCTGCTCGCGAGTAGTGCAGGCCTCGCTGGGGCGGTACTGGCGGGCTGTCTCGGAGGGAGTGACGAGGGGACGGCTAACAACTCGACGTCACCGGGGTCCGTTCCCGTTCCAGACGACTCGCCGGTGGCCGGTGTCGAGGTAACCGCGACCGACTTGGTCGTCTCGCTCGAGCCAGACAGCGACGTCTCACGACTGAACCTCATCGCCCCCGATGGAGCTGCGTTCGCTCGCCGGACCGTGACAGCGGGTGCAACGACGGTTCGGATTCCGATACTCGACCCTGGTGTGAGGCGGATTCAGGATCGGTATCAACCGGGCGAGCACGAGGTCGTTGTCGTCACGAATGGGGAAACTCATAGAATCCCCGTGGCGTTGGAGCCAGATCTCCGCCTCACCGATGCGAGAGCTACGATTGACGAAGAAACGACCGAAGCAACTGGACACATTACGGTCGAAGTCACGAATGATGGGTCTGGCCCATCTTGGGTTCATCATATCGTCTACGCCGATGCTCCCTATCCAGATGCGAACGAATCTCTCTTCGAACCAACATCGCTTCCACAACTAGAGGCTCCACAAAATCCAGAAGACGTCATTATTGCTCCTGGTGAATCCAAGAGCTACGTCGGATTCCGTCGACCTCTACAGTTCCCCGATCCACCGAATCACGACTGTTCGTATGGACCAATTGAGTTTCAGGTTATCGGGGGAACGGCCTACGGACCGAATTTTCGAGGGAATCTCTCTGTCACCACATCAGGACAACCAAACGGGGTCTGGAATCGGCACATCTGTAGCGAAGCGACCGTGGAACTCGAAACCGTTCAGGAGGAGGACTGATGGGGCTAAAAGAAGTAATAATCGCTGCCCTCACCGACTTCGTTGAGGCGCTATTCCAGCCTCTCGAAGGCCTCGTCGAGGAGCACGGCAACGAGGTTCTCCAGTTCGTCGTCGGCACGGACGCCCCGAACGCGATCTTCAGTCGCCCTACGAACGGCGTGTGGCCCAGTCTGTACGATTACTACTGGGAGTCGGTCGTCCCGCTTGCACTCGGTATCTGGGCACTGTCGATCGGTCTCGTCATCCTGCTGGAGTCGACGAGCAACCTCTTCAGCGGCTATCAGGGTGCGCGCATGAAGCGACGAGCGTTCGCAGGACTGCTCGCGGTCCTCTCGTGGTGGTGGATCGCCGCGTTCTCCCTGCAGTTTGTGGACCACCTCGGAATCTACATCCTTCCGGATCTCTCGGACGTCGACTTGATCCAGACCATCTCCTATGGTGCCCTCAGTGCGATAGCCTATGCGATCTCGGTGTCGGTGAACAACACACTCCTCGTGTCCATCGCGGCTGTCTATCTGGCCAGACGGATCGCGCTCTACATGTTCGTGCTCGTGATGCCGCTCCTGATCGTCATGTGGATCCCGAGTGTTGGGCCGTTCGCGCTCGTGGCGCGGTTCATGAAACGACTCGCGGGATTCTACGTGCCGTTCCTCTTCATGTCGCTCCCGGCAGTCGTTCTTTTTCGACTCTCGGCGATCCTCGGTTCGAACTTCGGGCTTTCAGTAGGGGGTCTGGTCTTGTGGGTGCTCGGTCTTGTGACCCCATTTCTCGCGCTCGTCGCGCCTTTCGTCCTGTTCTGGCAGGCCGGGGCGATATTCATGGCGAGCGAGCGCATGGGGCGACAGGTCTCCACTGGCCGTCTCGGCCAGCAGCTGAGTTCGACGAAGCAGGCTGGACAGACTGCAGCCCACGGTGGCCGGAACTTCTCCCGAGGACTCCGCGGTGACGGTGCGATTCGTCGAGACGGACAGACGCTGCTGAATTCCGTTGACTCCCGGGCACACGCAGCAGGTCAGCGGGTTCGCGGAACTCGAGACTCATTGGCTGCCGCATTCTCTGGGCCCTCTCCGGAGTCGAGTACTGGCGTAGCCTCTGAGGCGAGCAGTTCTGGTCAGGAGACGACACGGAACGACTCCTTCGACGCACTTCGACCGGACCGACCGAGCGCACTCCCACCAGCACGCACAGCCCAGACGACTGACGCTGCAGACGCAAATCAGACATGAGCACGGAACCAGCGAAACGAGTCCCGAAGTCGATCGGCACAGACGCGAAACTGTTCGGTAGCTACACCCTCACCGACCTGATGGTCGGCCTGTTCCCCGGGGTGGTCGTCGTGCTCGCGACGCAGCTCCTGGTGCCGGCGACGACGACCGTCGCGGGATATCGGGCACAGCAGATCGTCATTCCGCTCGCTGCACTTGCAACGGTGGTTGGTGGGGTGTTCGTCTACCTCACGCCGACGTACACCTCGAGCATCGACTGGGTCGCCTCGATGCTGGCGTATCTTCGGCGGCCATCGCAGCTCGACCACGACGACGCGAAGGAGTACACACAGCTCGAGCGAGTACACCAGGAAGCCGGCGCCATCGAGCGAACTGACGGCGCGTTCGTCGGCATCGTCCAGGTGACGCCACCGATGCTCGCACTCGCGACGGACGAGGAGTGGACGCAGACGACGGAAGCATTCCAGCGGTTTCTCAATACGACCGTCGAGTTCCCGCTGCAGTTCTACTCGACGACCCGTTCGTTTCCGGTGGAAGAGTACCTCTCGCACTACGAACGCCGGCTTCAGGATTCGGACGTGCAGGAGAATCCCCAGCTGGCCGCGCTCATCGAGGAGTACATCGAGTGGTACGGCCGCGAGCTCGACTCGCGGCAGATGACCATCCGTGACCACTACGTCGTCGTCTCGGTACGCCCCGAGGAGGTCCAGTTCGAACGCGAGAGCATCACCCAGCAACTCGCGGGACTTCCTGTATTGGGGCTGTTCATCCGGGCAATCGCCGCGCCACCCATCGAGAAACAGCGCGCCGTATTGCAACAGCGACTCGATGAGCGACTGCGACGGGTCAGTGGTGGCTTGCGTGAGATCGATGGCTGTACGGCACATCAGGTGCCGGTCGAAGATGCGACCGAGCTCGTCGAGGAGTTCTGGGCTGGAACCGACGCGTCGCAGGGACAGATGGAACAGCGACTGCGGACGACGCCCCTCGTTGGAGGTGCGCGATGATTCGGATTCTTCGTTCGTTCTTCGCAGACGACCCGGAGTGTGACGTCGCGGAGATGGAATCGACCGCTCCAGACGAAGGTTCGGACGGGCTGGACTCGGTGGCCGAGAGCCACCAGTCGCTCGTGAGTGCGGACAGCATCGAGGAGCTACCCAATGCTGTCCGGACGGGAGACCAGTTGACGCGAACGCAGTGGATCGCGGAGTATCCCGACGCGCCGACGGATGGGCTGTTCGAACAGCTGTACTCGACGAGTGAGACACGCGAGACCGATATCACGATCCACGTCGACCCACGGGATACAGACCGGACGCTGAACGAGCTGGAGAACAAGATCGAGACGCTCGAAGCCGACCACGAGTACCTGAATGAGCGGCATCGAGCCGGTGCGCGTGGCATCCGGAAGGACCTGGAGGACTATCAGGACCTCTACGACGTGCTGCGGAACACGCCGATGGAGGCGTTCGACGTCTCGATGTACCTCACCACGAGAGCCGACGAGCCCGACGCAGACCGCGTCGACGTCGACGGCGTGCTCGGGGCGGCGAGACGAGCACCGGCGAACCTCACACCGGTGACGCCGCGCTGGCAGCAGCTCGACAGCCTCGTCTCGGCGAGTCCGATCGGTGTTGACCGGCTCGACGACTCGCTCGACTCGACGACGCCGATGCTCGGCGGCGCACTCGGTGCGATGTTCCCGTTCGTGTCGGGTGCGTTCGCAGAACCCGGCATCGAGTACGGCACGTACGCACTCAACGAGAGCCCGCTCATCCTCGACCGCTTCGAACGTGAGACGGGCTACTGTACGATGGTCATCGGCAAACTCGGCGCGGGGAAGTCGTTCTCGACGAAACTACAGCTGCTTCGGAGGGCGATGTACGACCCCGACACCGTAATCGTGATGCTCGACCCACTCGAGGGCTTCGCAGGTGTGAGCGACGCCCTCGGTGGCGAGCGCGTCACAGTAGGGGGCACGCGTGGGTTCAACCCGCTCGAGATTCGGGAGACCCCAAGCGAGGTACTGGAGTCCACACCCGACATCGACCCGTGGGGCGAGCAGATCGCGTGGGTGCTCACGTTCTTCAAGACGTTCTTCACACACGTCGCGTCGAACCCGCTCGGGGAGCGGACACAGACGATGCGCCGTGCTGTACAGGAGACCTACGAGCAAGCAGGCATCACGCGCGACCCAGCCACGCAATCGAAGGAGTCGCCGACGATCACCGATCTCATGCGTGTGCTGGAGTCGATGCTGGATGACCCTGCGGCGTTCGGTTACCCGACCGAAGGGGTGCAGGAGCGAGTTCGTGCGGACGCTGAAGCACTGCTCACCGACCTCCAGCCATCGTTCCGGGCGGACGGGGACTTCGCGAACCTCGCCCAGCCCACCGAGTTCGACCTCGACTCCTCGGTGGTGTACCTCGACCTCCACCAGGAGGAGGGCGTCCGTGGCCAGGCGGAGACGAGCCTGATGATGCAGGTGCTGTTCAACGCCGTCTACGAGCGCGCGAAGGGCACCGACAAGCGCGTCGTGTTCGTCATCGACGAGGCGCACTATCTGTTACATGACTCGACCTCGCTCGGGTTCCTCGAGACGGCGGTACGTCACAGCAGGCACTACGACCTTTCGCTGCACTTCATCACCCAGACCGGCGGCGAGTTCGCACTCACGCCCGAGGCGAAGACTATCGCGAGCCTCTGTTCGATGACGCTGATCCACCGCGTCGACGAGGAAGCCGACAAACTCGCGGAGTGGTTCGGGCTGAGCGAGCGCGAGGTGAACTGGGTCCGGACTGCAAAGGCAGGTAACGACGAGGACGGCTTCTCCGAGACACTACTGGGTATCGACGAGGAAGGCTGGTTCCCACTGCGTGTTCGAGCCAGTCCGTACGAACGACAGGTGCTCGACGGCACGAGCAGTGATGGGAGCGAGACGGCGTCGGAGACGGAGACGGATCTGGGTGTTCGTCTGCGCTCTGACGGTGGGAACGATGTGTAGGGTGGGACGATGACGGTCGCCCCGGACGCGATCCCCGCTGCACTCCGTGAGTACCCCCAGTGGGTCTGCTGGCGGGCCGAGGAACGCGATGGCAAGCTGACCAAGATCCCCATCGATCCCGAGACCGGCTCGTTCGCGTCGGTTTCTGACCCGGAGACTTGGTCCATCTACGAGGTGGCGCTCGGTGCTTCGGAAGCAGAGGACGGCCTCGGCTTCGTGTTCACCGAGGAGGACCCGTTCCTCGGTGTCGACCTCGACGACTGTCGCGAGAACGGCGCACTCACCGACTGGGCTGAAGACATCGTCGACCGGCTGGATTCGTACACCGAGGTCAGTCCGTCCGGAACGGGCGTCCACGTGCTCATCGAGGGCACGATCCCGAGTACGAAGTCCCGTTCGGGGTCCGTGGAGTGTTACGACTCCGCGCGGTTCTTCACCATGACGGGCGACCATCTTCCGGGCACGCCGACCGTGATCGAGAAGCGCCAGGACGCGTTCGCACGGGTGTACGACCAGTACGTCTACGGCGACGACGAGTCTTCGACCGAGGAGCGTGCACAGCAACGCGGGACCGGGTCTACGGCAACCTCGTTGTCCGATGCCGAGCTCGTCGAGAAGGCGATGGACGCCCAGAACGGCGCGAAGTTCGAACGCCTCTGGAACGGGAGTACCAGAGGCTACGAGAGCCAGTCCGAGGCCGACATGGCGCTCTGCTGTCTGCTGGCGTTCTGGACCGGCAACGATGAATCGCGGATGGATCGGCTGTTTCGTGACTCTGGGCTATACCGGGAGAAGTGGGACGAAGTCCACTACGCCGATGGGTCGACGTACGGTGAGCAGACCATCGCAAATGCCGTGCAGGTCTCGGACGAGACGTACGAACAGGATTCTGGAGCCGCGCCGACGACTGCGGAGCGCACTGTCGATGTGGACGCCACCCAACCGAAGCAGGACGTGACCGTGCTTCGGGACCGGGTTGAGACGCTCGATACTCGTGTTTCGGAACTCGAACGCGAGCTGACCGCGACACAGGAGCTGCTCACCGACGTACAGGGAACCAAGCCCCAACCGGACGAAAGTTCGGACCCATCGATGGTGCGTGGGGATTCGAGTCAGGGATTAGAGACACGTTCGTCCTCCTCTCGATGGCGATGGCTTCAGGAGGTGTTTCGGTGACACCACAGATTTGGTAGCGACCGGGTTAACCAACACCCGGCCTGATAGCTGAGAATGTTGGTTAATGACTGACGCTCTTGTGTAGAGCTACGGAAAGACCCTGTAGTTACACTGAACCAGCCATAATCTCGGAGTATGTCTTCTGCTCAGCCGGCGTTCGGAGCGATGTTTCGAGAGCTGATCGAGCTGGGCGTCGTTGAGATCGACACGGAGCCGCTCGATGCCCGCATCGAGCGGCGACTCAAGGAATTCTGGGAGAATACATCCTGTCCACGGTGCGGTCACAACGCCGTTCAAACGTGGCCGCATCTCGACCGTGTGTGGTGCCGTGACTGCAACTTCAAGCCGGTCTACACCTACGGAACTCCACTTCACGAGAAGCACCTCTCCTGCGGTGAGGTGCTTCTCGCGTTCACGCTCTATGCCGACACGTTGCTCAGTATCAACCAGATCGCACCGTTGCTCGGTCGGGCCTACAAAACCGTTCACACGGCGATTCGGGAGGTGGAAGCCGCGGTTCAGCGCGGCTTCCCCGTCGTCTGGAAACTACTCGACCAGACCATCGATGGACCGACGCAAGTCGACGAATCTGGCACGGTCTGTTCGGGCTACAAAGGACAAGAGCCGCCGCGGAACAGCCGTTCGCGCGGCGGCTCGTCCCAGACAGGCCGATCACGGTGGCGGGGACGCCAGGGTGATCAGCTGACGCTCGTCGCGGCGTGCCGCGACTCGCTACGCGTGATCCGTGGCCAACTTGGCATCGACTTCAGTGGTGATCTTGAACCAGTGATTCAGGAGGCTGAAGACCTCTCCCAGCGTCTGGGAGAGGTCTGGACCGATGGTCTCCAAGCCTACCGAGAGATGGATTTTGAGCACCGAACGGTCGTGCACAAGAAAAGGTACGTATCGCCCGACGGCGTCCATATTAACCAGGCTGAGTGCCTGTTCTCGCTCGTCCAGCCGTGGTTGCGGAAGTTCCGCGGCCTGTCCAAGCAGGGCTTGGAGCAGGCCGCTCACACCTTCGGCATCGTTCGTTCACTCAACCTAGCGGGTGAATCCGCCGAGTCAATCGTTGATTGTCTCGTTATCGGGGCTTTCCGCAATTCTACATAAGAGCGATGACTGATTGCCGCTCGCACCGCATTGAGTTCGTCGAGGGCTCAATCACGGACATCTTCTCGATAGAACCCGCCGGTCGAACGGCGGGTGGATACAGCTAGGCGAACCACATCCAAGCTGGACCGGAAAACGAGAACCCATCAGAGAGTTCTTCTAGCAGCCTTATTCGGGAGCGAGACCGCGATCACCGCAACGAGACAAAAATCTAAGAGACCACCGACACATTGAGACGGTATGGCGTGGCTCCACCCGATCACGATCAGCGCGGGGTTGTCGGGACTGATCGCCGCGTCAGTGACGCTGCTGCTCTATTCGCGGGTGTTTTCATCCGAGCCACTACCGTCGACACGGTTCCTGATGCGCCTCAGAGACACTGACCAACCACCGTACGAGGTCGGTGGAACGATAGTATACGTTGCCTACGGTGGGCTCGTCGGGGCGGTGTATCCCTGGACGTTCCGTGGACTGCTCGGACTCGCTGGCAGCTGGATTACGATACTCCCGAATACGCTGTTGACGGGGCTCGTGTTCGGCGGCTTGCTACTCGGACCGTGGGCTGGACTCCGGGCATTCGGACTCCTCGAGCCACCGCTCAGTCCTGGGACGGGATTCGACACCGAGCAAGACGAGCGGAAGTATCTCACGATGGTCGGGTTCCACGTGGTGTACGGCCTCGGACTCGGCGTGCTGGTCGGGCTCTCCGAGACGCTTTGGTATCCGTTCCTCGGAGCGTGAATCCCGCGGATTCTGTGGCTCGCTCGACGTCCGGGTCTATGGCTGCCGCTCCACTGCGTCGTCATCGGACGGACACTCGGAGAGGCCTCCAACGGGTAGGGGACCTCCATGGCCGCAGCCTCCGACCCGGAGGACTCCAGTTCTCGCGACTCGTTGTGCAGGACGAACAGAAACCACAACGCGCCACTCACGGACGCCTCCTCCAAGCCTTCATTGGCAGTACTCTTGATGCTGCTCGGGGTCGCACTGGGGGTCCGGACTTATACCGGTCGGTGACTTCCCGCGTCACACCAGTACAATTCTTCGTGCCCGTCCACTCGGTCACAGCGCGCCCCGTTCAGTAGTTGCATGGAAGCCCCGTCCCAATGTTTTTATTATAGGTCTGTCAACATGTGGCCGGCCGGAGATGGATTCCCCCTCGCAGTCTTGATCTGTTCTTCGGCCCGGGGGCTCCGTACACCCCGTTTGCACACGGAGTCTACAACCTCTGTCGTGAGTGGTCGGTCCGATCACCTGTGGCGTGCTGTGGCCAAGCGGTTCGGCAAGTAAGGGTCGGAACGGCCAGACTCGAGTAGCTATTCAACTCAGACGCCTTGAGAATAGCGCTCGTAAACATCCCTCCGACGAGTCGTGTGTCAATAGAAACAAGTAAGCCGGGGTGAATGACTAGCAGACACAATGAGGGGTAAGGGGAGTACCGACCGTGCTGCGACCTCGCCGATCGGAACGCTACTGCTCGTCGCACTGGCCATCGTGGCAGCCGCGGGCGTCGGCGTTTTCGTATTGGACCTGAGTTCGGGACAGGGTGCGCCGACAGCAGAGGCTGCGTTCGAGTACAGGGAGACACCCGCGGGCCTGGAGATGACGGCCGTCGGCATCGGCGAGGACGTCGTCGTCCAGCTGAACGGCCAGCCGGTCGCGTCGTTCGACAGCGACGAGGCCGGGAAGACGGTGCTCCTGCCGACCGCCCCGGACGACAGGATCACCGTCGTCTCCAGGGATGGCGACCAGACGGTGCTCGTGAACAGGCGCGTCGACGACAGGGACGAGGTCGGTGACCTCATCGCGTACTACACGTTCGACCAGGGCACCGGAAGCACCATCGTCGACCGCTCGGGCAACGGCAACGACGGCACGGCGTTCCGCGGCTGGTCCCGCGTCACCGACGACACCGGAACGGCGATCGAACTCGACGGAACGAGTGGCACCCACGTCGACATCGGCGACCTCTCCGTGGACGGCCCGGCGAGCGTCGACGAGATCACGATCGCCATCGAGTACGAGAAAGACGGCGGTCCCAACCGTATCCAGAACCTCATCGAACACCAGGCTGGTGGGTTCGCGTGGTACATGGAGACCGATGGCAACCACGTGAACCCCCACCGGATGGAGTACACTATCGGGTACAGTAGCCCACCGAGTGGGACGCTATACGCCGATGCCATCGATGCGGGCGAATCACAGGTCTTGATCGGCACGTTCGATGGCGACGAGATGGTACTGTATCGGAACGGCCAACGGGTCGACTCGGTCGCGCTCGACCGCGACGTCGAACTCGGGGAGGTCATCCTCGGCGCGGACTCCGACCCGTACGGCGTCGGCCAGAACATCGACGGCCGCATCTACGAGGTCCGACTCTATTACACCAGTTTCTCGGACAGCGAGGCCGCCGTGCTGACGCGGGCGATGCGGAATAACAGTACGGCCGTCTGACGCGTCGACGGGGGCCAGCCCCGCGGGACGTTTGTGCCTGTGGTCCCTTCCCCCTGTATGTCCCTCTCGGAGGCCGAACGCAGGTACCTGTGCGAGGCGCGGGTCGGCCGCCTGGCGACGGCGGACGACGACGGTCGGCCGAACGTGTTGCCGGTCTGTTTCGCGCTCGACGACGGCGCCATCGTCTCGGCCGTCGACGAGAAGCCGAAGGCGACGGCGCCGGGGACGCTCCGGCGGGTCCGCGACGTCCGGGCGAACCCGACGGTGGCCCTCGTCGTCGACCACTACACCCCGGACTGGACCGACCTGGGCTAGGTCCAGGTCCGCGGGACGGCCTCGGTGCTCGCGCCCTGCGACGACGGCCACGCGGGTGGCGTGCACGCGCTCTGGGAGAAGTACGACCAGTACGCGACGCACGACCTGTCGACGGCACCGCTCATCCGCATCGATCCCGGGCACGTCCGGTCCTGGGGGCGGCTTGACGGGCGCCCCTCGAGGACCGAGTCGGGCTCGGGATGATGTCGCCGCCGCTCGTCGGGCTGAGATCGGAGAAGTGCTCCGTCAGGGATTCGAACCCTGGTCCTTGCCGTGAGAGGGCTAGACACCCCCTAACGAGTCTCTCAGGCGATCTGAGCGAATTTTGACTCCCGAATCGGCCGTTTTCGTCCGCGTGAGTACGAAATTGAGTTCGAGGCATAAATACGACCGGGTGAATTGCCGGACAGGCAAGTACGATTCGTTGGATTAGTACACATCCCAACAGGCGGCGATGGCGACGCTCCGCCAGCGCGAAGCCCCGACATACGTTGCCGCCTTTGTGGTCGTCGAGCCCGCATGATTGCCTTGAGTATCCTCACCGACCACCACTACTCTGTCGTCGGCTTCAAGGACCCCATCTCGCTGAAAGTCCATTATCCACCCCGTTCAGACGATGCTGACGGACGATTATTCTATAAATGCGCTTGAAGAGACCCACGAAGCAACTACGACTCTAATGACTCTGACTGCTTGAAGCACTAACCAGCCGGAGATTCTCGACTAATCACCACGAGCCGTCGATGGCACGCTGATAAGCTGATTCTGCCTGATCAGCTACCGCGTCCCAGTCGTATCGCTGCGCGCGTTCGACCGGATTCGTCGGTGGCCGTTCACCACTTAGTGCGGGGTCGAGTATCTTCGTCAGGGACTCGACCGTGGGATCGACGAGGAAACCTGCGTCGTCGATGACTTCGTCCGCTGCCGAATCAGGATGGTCGGCGGCGATGACGGTGCAATCGGCGGCCATCGCTTCAACGAACGTGATGCCGAATCCCTCGCGGGTACTCGGAGAAGCGAAGACGTCGGCAACGCGCATATGACCGAGAACGTCATCGTAGTCGTCGAGAAAGCCGAGAAATTCTACCTTGTCGGCGTGAGTCAGTGACCCTTGCTTTCTTTCGAGGCGTTCGCGCTCAGGACCGTCACCGACGATGCCAAGCGTGGCGTCGTAATCGTCGGCGACCTCGTCGAAGGCTTCCAGAAGCACGTCCACGTTCTTGTGTTCGATGAGTCTGCCAGCGAAGAGCACGTCGTAGCCCTGTTCGGGGAGTGGTGCGCTTCTGACCTGCTCGACATCGATGCCATTCGGGACTATCTCGATGGTCTCGCGGTCGGGGCCGATAGTGGAGAGACGGTCGGCCGTAATTGACGAAATTGCTATCGGATGTTGTGGTGTGCGTGCGGTGACGTGCTCGATCAGCTTTCCGAACGGAGCGAGGTAGCCGAGGTACTCCTCCCAGTAATCGCCCCAGACCTCGTGCCACGTCGTTACGAGTGGCGTGTTCGTACGAAGACTGGCAAGTTTTGTGGATAGAACCGGGAAGTATGGGAAGACGCTAGCGACAACGATGTCGTGTTCGTCGCGGCGCAGATGACCTCGGAGTTGTGGAAGCGCTCGGGCTGCGAAGTCTATGGCTTCAGTGATGGAACGACGCTCACCATTGTAGAGGTCGGCTTCGGGGGCGACTGCGCGCAGCGTCATTCCCTCGTAAGTGGTCTGTTCAGGGCCGTCCCAGAAGTGACGGCCATAGATGGTGATGTCGTGGCCCTCGTCGGCGAGTCGGGTGCCAATCTCCTGGATTCGCTTCTCGGCACCGCCAGTGACGAACGGGTAGACGACATTCGACACGAAAGCCACGCGCATTATCTGCTATGCGGAGGGTATGGGATAATGTCTTTTCGATGTGCCGACAGGCTAATGAATGTGAGCGTAGCCACCAGTAACGTGGTTTGAGCGTGTCATAGAATCCATCTCATAGTTTCTCACAGCCCGGTTCGTTTCCTCGCTCGTAGTTGGTGATAGCAATGACGAGCCGGAGACACAGTGCCAGGAACACTTCTGTTCGTGCGTGGACGCGGCCTCGGGCGCGGACGTGCCCGAGGCCGCAGTCCTTGACTGCGTCGTTGGTCCGTTCGACCCCTGTCCGGTGGTTGTACGTCTCGTCTAAGACTGACTGCTTGAGCTGAACGTCCTCGCTGTGTTCGGTGATGCGGTCTTCGACTCTGTACTCGATATCTTTCGGGTGGTCAGTGTTTCGCGGGTTGTATGGAGCGATTGGCACGACCCC
>NZ_FNIA01000019.1 GCF_900103505.1 Haloarchaeobius iranensis | reverse complement strand
CTGCGGAACGCAGGCGACCTGCGGAGCCTCGCCGCCGACAAGGGCTACGACGATATGGGTTTCCGCGAGGAGCTTCGCGCAGAAGGCGTTCGACCGCTGATCAAGCATCGCGTCTTCGCACCGTACGACCACGCGCACAACGCCCGGATCGACGATGACCTCTACAACCAGCGGTCGGTGTGTGAGACCGTGAATTCGGTGATTAAGCGCTCGTACGGCTCCGCCGTCCGAGCGCGAGCGTGGTATCGCCAGTTTCGTGAAATTGTGCTCGCCGCCGCAGTCTACAACGTCGAACAAGCCGTGAAACAGTGAATCCCGTCGCCCTCTGCGGATTCAATGAAGCCGGGGTGGACAGTTCGAGCTCGGTGTCGGACGCGAGCACATCCACGCGGTTGCCTCGTTGTTCTATCCAAACGCACCGAACGACGTAGCTCCGAAGGCATACAACGACCCCGATCCGAGCGGCGATCTCCCGCCGAGTCCGCTCGCGCCGCCAACGGTCTCTCGGGGTCTCTCCTGGCGATAGCGAGGCGTGCAGTCAACCAGTGCAAGCCGGAAACGCTGAACGTGGGACGGATCCCCCGATCAGGTTCACCGTGTCGTCGGGCGACTCGTTCAACGAGCGAAAGAGCACGTCCCCGTGGAGACTGTGCTGTGTGACCGAGAGTTCGATTCCCAGCGAGTCTACCAGACGTTATCGAATCGTGCAGTGAACTATCTTTCTCGTACTCGCTTGGTCATCTCGTTCAGGCTAGGCGAAATCGAGCATTTCGTGAGGAGATGGGTCCAAACCAGCGGGGAACCGTCCCGAAACTGACCCATCCTCCGAGGTTGTGGACCGACGTGACGACCCCGGTCGATATCGTGCTCCATGGTTTATTCTCGTGCGCGGTGAGACGGGCGGCAGCAAGGCCGGCTCCGGGACCGGTGGCACCCAGTTCGAACGTTCCCTGGAGCTGCTAACCACCGAAACGAGCGTGACTCTCGGCGGGTCCCTCCGAACAGCCCGCCGCTTCCGCCGACGAGAGCGTCCCTGTCCGCTTCCTACCTGACCTCTACCTGAACGCGACCGCGCGGTGGACTCGTTTTCCGTTCCCTACCGCCTCGGCGCTCGCCGGTGCGGGCCTCGAACACCCACGGTTCTCTCTGTCATCGGTGTCGACAGGAGCCCGGGCCTCTACCATGCCGGTATCGGGTGCTGGCTCGAAAACAGTCGCCTGGGGATGGCCTCCCCGCAAGCTTCGCTCGTCGTGCGGAGGGTCGCCGAAGCGCATGACCTGGCTACTGTCGCGGTGGGTTCCCTGCTGTCCGCAGCTCTGGTGCTTCCGAGCCCACCGCGTTGGACGCCCTCGACTGTCACGAGGGAGCTGGAGATCGCGCTACGGAGCGTCCCACTGGGTGTCGCTCCGCACTTGCCGTCCCGGCTTCTGCTGGCGGCGGCCGTGGAGCGAACGCATTCCGGGCCCGTGGCCGGTGGTGGTTCGTCTCGAGAACCCCTGCGCGCTCGTGCTTGGCTGTTTGGACCACTGGCGATGTGCGCGAGCGACTCGGTCGCGGACCATGCGGCCTCTCGGTGTTCCCCCGCGACCACCGCGTGCCCGGTCCGGACCCGGACCTGGTGCTGCTTCGTCATCCGGGTGAACCCTTTGCAGTACAGAGGATTCAGTAGTTGTGTTCACCAGCCACGTTCAGTAGATGTGTTCGTGGAGTTCATTCATTGTGTGGTGTTACTGCTGGGTTTCGGTAGCGGTGTTCTCTGTGTGTGTTCTTCCATTCAGACACTCGTATGCAGCGACGAATGGTGTTCGGTGTTCATTGCCGTTCTGTGCGTTCACCGGCCACTTCTCGAACGGACCCAGCTCGAGATGCGAGTTGCGTTCGTGGCGTGAGTCGAATACACCCAGGGAACACACCGACCCGACCACACCGTTCATCCCATTCATTCACCGTTTGTATTCATCAATTTTGTTCAGTAGTTGTGTTCATTCGGTGTGTTCAATGACTCCGTTCATTCGAACCAACAACGAACACGTCTGACGAACATTCAAGATGGCTGGGTGTGATGCTGCGAGCATGTTAGCGTACTCGACGTACAGCGAGGCCGGCGGGGTCGGCAAGACGACGACCGCCGCCAACCTGGCCGTGGCGCACGCCCGTGCCGGACTGAAGCCGCTCGTTATCCCCCTCGATCCGCAGGACGGCGACCTCTCCCGGCTCTTCGGTGTCGACGACCAGCGGACGGAGCCAGTCGACAACATCGTCCGCCACATGATCCGCCGCCCGAAGGGCGAGTTCGACGACCTCGTGCGGACCGTCGAGGGCGTCGACATCGTCCCCGAACACAACATGCTCTCGGACCTGGCGGAGTACCTCCAGCGTGAGAAGGACCAGGCCGAAGCGATGGGAGAGGCGTTCGGGATGCACGCCCAGTTGCTCCGCGTCCTACGCGAGGCGGGCGTGCCCGACGAGTACGACGTGCTCATCTGCGACCCGCCGGCGACCGAGGGACCACACCTCTACAACGCCATCCACGCCACCCGGTCGCTCGTCATCCCGGTGGAACCGAGTGCGAAGGGTCGCGCCGCGGTCGAGGGGCTCGAGTCCCTCGTCGCCGGTCTGGAGGACCAGCTGGAGGTCGACGTCGGGGTCCTCGGAGCCGTCCCGATCGGGTTCAAGAACACGCGTGACCAGCGAACCATCCTCGACGAGATTGAGTACCCGATCCCCGAGGTCATCGGGGAGCGCGCGTCGCTGATGGAGGGCTGCTGGATGCAGCAGTGCTCCGCCTACCAGTACGTCCGTGAACATCGTGACCGGCAGCGGGACTACGAAATCGAGACCCTGGCTCAGTTCGACCGTATCGCCCGCCATCTCGAACGGGAGGTCGGGCTCGAAGCGCCGAATCCGCCGGAACCCGGCGACGTCGAACACGAGGTGATGACCGCATGACGGGAATGAAAGAGGGCGCGGGGGAGGACCCCTTCGCGGAGGACACATCGACTGACGGCGATACGTCGTCCAGTCCGGCCCCAGAATCCACGGAGGAGTCTGGTGGGGATGGTTCCTCGTCGACGGCAGCCGCTAGCGCTGGTGGGCCGAGCCGTCGGACGATGCAGATACCGTACAAGTTCCGCCGCGACGGTGTCCAGGACGGCCGCGACCGAGTCCCGTTGTTCCTCAAGCCGGACACGAAGAGTGCGGAACGCGACGCACTCCGTGAGCTAGAGGAGCGGTTCGACGCGGACGTCTCGCTCACGGACCTCCGCGAGGCTCTGGTGATGGTCGGACTCGAGCACCTCGACGAGGTCGAGGGCGAACTGGAGGAGTGGGGCTACGGGATGACGTTCGAGGAGTAGCCGTTGAGGGGAGCCTCCGGATGGATGAACCTCATATCGCGATATGGAGGGGCCGAATCCGTGTATCGTCGGTTCCGGGGATGGTCTGACTCCGGGACGGGTTCCCGAACTTTCGGGGGACGCGAGCGATACGTCGCGCAGACAGATCTCGACTACGACACGCTCGAAACCGTCACCGATGAAGTCGGTGCTCAGGAGTGCGCAGACGGACAGAGCGACGCCGTGGGCTTCCCGCATCATTGCTTCGACCCGACTGCAGCGTGGTTCCGGACGGTCGGTAGCCTCAGTTCAGCAGCTCCACGTCGTAGCCCGCGTCCCGGAGGCTCTCGAGGATGCGCTCGGTCTGCCCGGTCCCGCTCGTCTGGACGTGGAACTGGAGGTAGGCGTCGCCGACGTCGAGCTCCTTCGCGGAGCGTTCGTGCTCGACGTCGTGGATGTTCGCGCCACAGTCGGCGATAAGTTCGGACACCCGGCTCATCTCGCCCGGCCGGTCGACGATGTGGACCTGGAGGTGCACGAGCTGGTTCCGGTGGGTGAGCCCGTGTGTCAGCACCGTCTGGAGGTCGGTCATGCTGAGGTTACCGCCACAGAGCAGCGGGACGACGACCTCGTCGCTCACGTCGAGTCTGTCGCTCCGGACCGCGGCGACTGAGGCCGCGCCGGCACCCTCGACCATCTGCTTCGCGCGTTCCAGCATAAAGAGCACGCTCTCGGCGATCTCGGTGTCGGTGACCGTGACGACCTCGTCGACGTACGCGTCGATGAGCTCGTACGTCAGCTCGGAGATGCCACCGGTTGCGATCCCGTCCGCGATGGTCTGCATGGAGTCGATGGTGACCGGCCCGCCCTTGTCGAGGCTCTCGGGGACGGTGGCGGCGGATTCGGCCTGCACGCCGACGATGCGCGTCTCGGGCGACCGGGCCGCGACAGCGGTCGCGATGCCGCCGATGAGGCCACCACCGCCGATGGGGACGACGACCGTGTCGGCGTCGGGCACCTGTTCGACGAGTTCGAGTCCGAGGGTGCCCTGTCCGGCGACGATATCGGGGTCGTCGTACGCGTGGACGAACACGCTGTCGTCGTCGACGAGGGTCTTCGCGTGGGCCATCGCGGCCTGGAAGTCCGCACCGTGAAGGACGACCTCCGCCCCGTACCCCTCGGTGGCGTCGATCTTCGCTTGCGGTGCGCCCTTGGGCATGACG
Organism: Haloarchaeobius iranensis; assembly: GCF_900103505.1. Taxonomy (GTDB): domain Archaea; phylum Halobacteriota; class Halobacteria; order Halobacteriales; family Natrialbaceae; genus Haloarchaeobius; species Haloarchaeobius iranensis. The sequence goes on along the minus strand of NZ_FNIA01000019.1, from coordinate 58,523 downwards.
ATGGTCGCCTCGAGGCCGACCTTCGTCGCAGCGAGTGCGACGCCCTGAGCGTGGTTCCCCGCGCTGGCCGCGACGGCGCGCGTCGCATCGCTGTCCGAGGCGGCGACCTGCGTGAGCTTGTTGTACGCGCCGCGGGTCTTGAACGAGCCGGTACGCTGGAGGTGCTCCATCTTGAGCCGGACCTCGGCCTGAGTCTCGGCGGCGAGCGAACGGTTCGTCTCGATGGGTGTCTCGCGGACGACCGACTCGTCGTCCAGCCGGTCGCGTGCGTCTTCGATGTCTGCTACCGTGACCTGCATGGCGGTGACTGCTACAGACCAGCGGAGCGGCCGACATAAAACTACATACCCGGTTTGGGAACTCGGGTAGTGTCCCGGGAACGGTCCCGACGGCTGCTCGTCGAGCCTGCTGATTCGACCGACGAACCAGATTACACTTGTAGCGACCCGGCAAACAGCTCGCTATGCAACGGCGGACCTTCATCGCGAGCGCCGGGACGGTCGTCGGGGGGAGCACCCTGTCGGGCTGTCTCGGCGTTCTGGGCGGCGAGTCGAACCCGAACGTGGTTCTCGGCGACCCAGGCCGCCCGTTCGACAGCGCGGACGTGGCGTACCCGGCGTGGGGGGAGCAGCTGCCGGACGTCACGCTCCCCGCCCCGCTGGAGTCCCGTGAGCTGGAGCTCGGCTCCATCGCCAGACCCCGCCTCCTGACGTTCTTCTACAGCAACTGCCGGACGGTCTGTCCGGTACTCATCTCGGCCCTGCGGAACATCCAGACGCACGCGGCGGACAACGGGTACGCGGATGCGGTGGCGTTCCTGCCGGTCACGTTCGACCCGGAACGGGACACCGCCGACCGGTTGCAGACCTACGCAGAGGAGCGGAACGTCGCCACGGACGCGGGGAACTGGCACTTCCTGCGACCCGAGTCGGCGGAGCGCGCCAGGGTGGTCGTCGAGGAGGAGTTCGGCGTCGCGTTCCGGCGGACACACCCCGACGACATGGACGGGTACATGTTCACCCACACGTCCCTGACGCTGCTCGTGAACGCCGACGGCTACGTCGAGCGCGCCTATCGCGACCAGTCCCCGGACGTGAACGCTATCCTGGCGGACCTCGAACGAGTGCGACAGGCCTGACCGGACACCGGTCCCCCGCGCTCTGGAGGGTGGCGGACTCACCAGTGGATAGAGCTTGCGGGCGATGTGCTGACAGCGGGCTGGCGGTCGTCGCGGCGGATTCTGTCTCACCCGGCTGCTTCTCGGACTGTTCGGTAGCTCCCCGACCGACATGGAATCCGAGTACCGGCGCGCGCTGTCCGGGCTGTACTGGTCGTGGAGACCGCCACCAGTGGTGCCTAATCCAAAATTTAGCGCAGTGAAAAACGGCCTGTGGTTGAGCCCGGGAGAACCGACGCCTCGTGGAAACCGATGTTCGTTTCTCGAGAGGTGAAACCGACCCACTGCATATGTTTTAGACTAGTCTAATTCTCTGATTAGATGAGAACCATTATATGTTTTCGAGTGCAACCGTCGGGTGAGTATGAACGAAACGAATGGAATCTCCTCTCTCTCCCGCCGGCAGGCGCTCGCCGCCGGCTCCGGGGCGCTGTTGAGCGGTATCGCTGGCTGTTTCGGTGGCGTGAGCGCGGACGACAGTGACGGACCGACCGCCGTGGCATCCTTCTTCAGCTTCTACGACTTCGCACGGAAGATCGCCGACGGCACGAGCATCACGGTCGAGAACCTCGTGCCTGTCGGGATGCACGGCCACGGCTGGCAACCGAACGCACAGGTGACGCGGGACATCATCGAGGCCGAGGCGTTCATCCACGTCGGCCCGGGCTTCCAGCCGTGGGCGGACCGGGCTATCCAGACGCTGGAGGACGACGACGTCGACACGCAGCTGATCAACGTCCGTGAAGGGGTCGAACTGGTCGACCTCGCCGCGAGTCTCGACCGCGAGGAGGAGGGCGTCGGCGAGCAGCAGGGGAAGGACCCCCACTTCTGGCTCGACCCCCACCGCGCGAGGACCTCCGTCGAAAACATCACCGAAGGGCTCGTCGAACTCTCCCCTGACGAGGAGTCGACACTCCGTGAGAACGCCGAGACGTACAAGTCCGAGCGACTGGCCCAGATCGACGCGGAGTACGAGGCGATCTTCGACGCGGCCGAACGGGACGTCGTCCAGCTCGCCGCACACAACGCGTTCCAGTACATCGGCGTCCGGTACGGCGTCGAGATGCGGCCACTGGTGACGAACCTGGCGGCCAGCGGCGACGTGACTCCACAGGACATGCGCCAGGCCCAGGAGACCATCCGCGAGCACGACATCCGGTACATCGCGAACGGCGTGTTCGAGGCACGACGACCGGCCGTCCAGCTGATGGAGGAGACCGACGTCGAGGCCTACTTCCCGGTGACGCCGTACGCCGGCGTCCGGGAGGAGTGGGTCGAGGAGAACTGGGGGTACGAGGACATCGCCTACAAGATCAACATGCCGACCTTCGAGGTCGTCCTCGGAACGAAGAGCCCCGGGGAAGCTGGGCCCGAGGGCTGGGCGAACGAGTGGAGGAACTTCCAATGAGTTCGCAGCCCTCAGCGACCGCCGACGAGACTGCGGTCTCGGGCGCCCGAGAACCAGTCATCGAGCTTCGCGACGTGGCGTTCGGCTACACGGCGACGCCCGTCGTCGAGGATGTCTCGCTCTCGGTTCAGAACGGCGAGTACGTCGCTGTCGTCGGCCCGAACGGCTCCGGCAAGTCGACGCTCATGCAGCTGATGCTGGGACTGCTGGAACCGGACACCGGCGCGGCCAGGCTCTTCGGCGAACCCGCCCACAGCTTCGACGACGGCGGGCGGCTCGGCTACGTCGCCCAGCACGCCAGCGCGTCCAAGGAGATGCCCATCACGGTCCGCGAAGTGGTGAAGATGGGCCGGTTCCCGCACGTGGGGTTCGGCCGACTCTCCAGCCGAGACTGGGCGATCGTGGACGATGCGCTGGATACGGTCGGGATGTCGGCCTTCGCCGGCCGTCGGATCACGCAGCTCTCGGGCGGCCAGCGCCAGCGAGCGTTCATCGCGCGCGCGCTCGCCAGCGAAGCGGAGCTCCTCGTCCTGGACGAGCCGACCGTCGGGGTCGACGTCGAATCCGTCCAGGCGTTCTACGGGCTGCTCGAGTCCCTGAACGAGCGGGGCATCACCGTGCTGCTCATCGAGCACGACCTCGGTGCGGTCACGGACAACGCCGACCGCGTCGTCTGTCTCAATCGGGAGGTGTACTTCGACGGCCCGACCGCGGAGTTCGTCGAGAGCGACGCGCTGGCCCACGCCTTCGGGACGGCTGCCAACTTCCTGGGTGGTTCGGAATGACCGGCGTACTTGCACCGGTCCTCCTCCAGTCGCAGTCGAACGAGACGCTCGACACCCTCCTCGGACCGATGTACTGGCTCCTCGAACAGTGGGCCGGGCTGCTGGGCTGGGTCGCACGGGAGGCGGGCATCGGGATGTTGAGCTACGGCTTCATGCAACGGGGCATCCTCGTCGGGCTCTGTATCGGTGTCATGGCCCCGCTCATCGGCACTTTCCTCGTGCACAGACAGCTGGCGCTCATCGGGGACGCACTCGCCCACACCGCATTCGCCGGCGTCGCCGTCGGGCTGTTCCTGAACGCGGTCATCGACCTCGGGGTGACGCCGTACCTGACGGCGGTCGTCGTGGCGATGATCGCAGCGCTGTTCATCGAACTCATCTCGGAGGTGACCGACGCCTACAACGACGTCTCGATGGCCATCGTGCTCTCGACGGGGTTCGCACTCGGGACGACGCTCATCACGATCAACGCCGGTGGCATGACCGTCAGCGTCGAACAGTACCTGTTCGGGAACCTCTCCACGGTGACCTCCCAGAGCGCCGCCATCCTCCTCGTGCTGTTCGGCATCATCGTCGGGATGGTCGCGCTGACGCGCAATCAGCTCCTCTACGTCACCTTCGACGAGACGGCAGCACGGGTGTCGGGCATCCCGGTGAACTGGTACAACCGAATCATGGTGATGCTGACCGCGCTCGTGGTCGTCGGCGCGATGCAGATCATGGGTGTCATCCTCGTCGCGGCTATGCTCGTGGTGCCCGTCGCCGGAGCGTCACAGGTCGCGCGGAGCTTCAACGAGTCCCTGCTCGTCTCCATCGTCCTCGCCGAGCTCTCCGTCCTCCTCGGCATCGCGATCTCCTACCAGATCGGCGCGACGGCGGGCGGTGTCATCGTCCTCTGTGGAGTCGGTATCTACACGGTCGCGGTCGCGTTCGGGAAGCTCAAGACGAAGTACGGGGACCAGGAGGTGCCGGAGATGGGGAGCATCGACGTCACCGACGACGACACGACCGCCACGGTGTGGACCGACGAGGCCGACGGCCGGGACGCCGCGACGGACGACTGAGCATCCGAGCCTCGGTCCGCCAGCGCTGCTGTTGGCCGGCGATACAGACCCCCGTGCTCGCCATCAGCCCCTACAGCTTCCGCAATCGCTGGAACGACACCGTACGCGACGGCCCTCGAAGACGTGCACGGGGGATGGACGAACGGGTTCTCGGCGACCACTACTGGGACGGTGGCAAGCAGGTCTCCGAGCGTAGCGACGGATGAGGCGGAATATCGGCGGTCGCCGTCCCGTTTCGCCTCGGTATCCGTATCGGGAGTACGAGCGAGGGTCCTGTCTCCTCTGGAGGGCTCTCAGTCCCCGCCCGACGCGGGCACCCACTCCTCCAGCACGTAGCCGTCGAACTGGGTCTCGGCGACCAGCTCCCACTCGTCACCGTCGAACTCGGGGAAGTGTGCGTCGCCCTCGAACTCGCCCTCGATACGACTGAGGAGCATCCGGTCGTACTCCGACAGGAACGCCTCGTAGATGGCGCTCCCCCCGAGGACGTACAGGACCGGTGCCCCCTGCTCGCTGGCGATGGATACCGCCTGACGGACGCCCCCGGCGTGCGTGACCGATGGGTCGGCGTACTCACGGTCACTCCGGCTGAGGACGAGCTGGTGTGCGCCGGGCGGGTCGTCGAACATCTCGAACGTCCTGCGCCCGATGACGACGACGTCGTCGGCGACGCGCTCCCTGTAGCGGCGGACCTCGGCCGGTAGACTCCAGGGGAGTGTCGGCCCGTCCCCGATGACACCGTTCTCGCTGACAGCCGCGACCGCGATGACGTCCATACGCTCGGTTTCTGGCTCCAAGGAGTAAGCCCCATCGCTCGCGGACGAACGGGACGGCTGATTCTCACGGCGAGGGAGTCAGCTATCGGGGTTAAGCGCACAGCCGACGTTTATGTACCTATGAACTCCACACTCCGGACCTACGGTGCTGGAATCGGCCTCCCGCTCGGCGCGGGCATCGGCGGAACTGCCGCCGTAGTGACGGGGCAGTCCGGCGAGCTCGCACTCCTCGCGGGCTACGGGGTCTCGGGCGGCCTGCTCGCCGGGGCGTTCGTCGGCCAGTTCGCCGAGAACTACAGCGGCGCGGGCGACTGGGCCAGCCGGGTCTTCGGCGTCGCCGTGCTGGTCAGCCTGCTCGTCGGCACCGCGCTCGGCCTGCTGGCCGCCTGGTCGCTCGACGCCGCGTTCGCGAACGGTGCTGCAGCCGGTGCGTCAGCAGGGGTCTCGCTCGGTGTCCTGCTCGGCGGCATCCTCCTGACCTCCGCCCGGAGCGGCGAGCGGTCGGGTCGGGAACGCCCAGACAGCGCCGAGCAGTGAGCCCCGACCGCCACGCAGGCTCGCCGAACAACAAAAACCTGACACTTTACACTACACGAGCTTTCAAGCTCTGAAACGGAGGGGCGCCGATTATAAGTCTGCCGTCAGTTGGTCGGTGTATGAATGCCATCGATGCGACGAACGTGTCGAAACACTACGGGTCGACCACGGCGCTCGACCGCGTCGACCTCACGGTCGAGGAGGGCGAGACGTTCGGCTTCCTCGGCCCGAACGGGGCCGGGAAATCGACGTTCATCAACATCCTGCTGGACTTCGCGAAACCGAGCGACGGCCAGGTAGAAATCTTCGGCACGGACTGCCAGCGCGACGGCGTCGACGCGCGCGAACGAGTCGGCGTGCTCCCGGAGGGCTACTCGGTCATCGAACGCCTAACAGGGCGACAACATATCGAGTACGCGATCCGGTCGAAGGACGCCCACGACACGAACCCGCTCGACATCCTCGACCGGGTGGGTATCCGCGACGCAGCGGGCCGCAAAGCGAGTGGCTACTCGAAGGGGATGGCACAGCGACTCGTCCTCGGGATGGCACTCGTCGGCGAGCCGGACCTCCTGCTGCTCGACGAGCCGAGCACCGGACTCGACCCCAACGGTGCGGCGGAGATGCGCCGGATACTGCGCGAGGAGAACGAGCGCGGGGCGACCATCTTCTTCTCCTCGCACATCCTAGAGCAGGTCGAGGCCGTCTGTGACCGCGTCGGAATCCTCCAGAACGGCGAACTCGTCGCCGTCGACACCATCGAGGGGCTGCGGGAGTCCATGGGTGGCGGCACGAAGTTGGTGCTCACGCTGGACGAGCTCCGCGACAGCACGCTCGCGGAGATCGAAACCATCGATGGCGTCGAGACAGTCGCCTCGGTGGGCGACTCGACCATCGAGGTGACATGTACGAACGACGCGAAGATGGACATCGTCGTGGCTCTCCACCAGGCCGGCATCGAGGTGATGAACTTCAAGACCGAGGAGGCGTCGCTCGAGGACATGTTCATCGAGTACACCGGGTCCAGAGGCCGATGAGCTGGCAACTCATCGCCCGGCAGGATGTCTCCGACACCGCGACCCAGCGGTCGACGAGAGTCCTGCTCGCGCTGGTGGCCATGGCGACGCTGCTGGCCGGATACATCTACCCGCTCACGGTCCCCGAAGAAGCAGCCACCACGACCGCGACGTTCAGCACGTACGCGGTGGGCTGGCTCACGACGCTCGTCCCCCTGGTCGGCGTCCTGCTCGGGTACGGCTCCGTCGTCAGCGAGCGCGAGTCCGGCTCGCTCCTGCTGTCGCTTTCGCTCCCAATCAGCCGTGAGGACGTCCTGCTCGGCAAGTACGTCTCACGAACGGGGCTGCTTGCAGCCACCATCGTCGGGTCGCTGGCCATCGCGGGGTGGCTCGTCGTCTACCCGTTCGGGACGCTCGACCTGCTCCCGTACCTCGGCTTCGTCGTGTTGACGGCGCTCTTCGGCGCTATCTGGACCGGCATCGGAATCGCCGTCTCGCTCCTCGTCTCCACGAAGCGCCGCGCACTCGTCCTCGGGGTGACGGTGTTCTTCCTGCTCGTCATCGTCTGGGACACCGTCGTGCAGGCCCTTTCGCTCGCCCTCGAAGAACTCGGAATCACGGACGGTGAACTGCCGGACCCGCTCCAGTTCGTGGCCGGACTGGAGCCCGGGCGACTCTTCCGGCGCATCACGGAGGGGTTCATCGACCCGAACGCGGCCGTCGACGGCGCGTGGTATCTCAGTGAGTGGATCGCGCTCGTACTGTTCGTCGTCTGGCTCGTCGGGCCACTCGGACTCGCCTATCTCCGGTTCTCGGGGGTGGACCTCTCATGACGTGGCGTGACATCGCCCACAAGGACATCAACGACGCGGGCCGCTCCAAGAGCATCTGGCTCCTCGTCGGCATCCTGCTGGCGCTCTCGCTGGGGTACGCCTACGCGCACCAGTATCTCGGGGAGGAGACGTTCGCCGGCTTCGTCAACGGACTGGCCGGCGTCATCGCGCTGGTCCTCCCGCTGCTCGCGATCATGCTCGGCTACAAGGCCGTCGTCCACGAACGGACCAGCGGAAGCCTCCTGCTCACCCTGTCGCTCCCCCACAACCGTCGCGACCTGGCCGTCGGCACGTTCGTCGGTCGAGCGGTCGTGCTGCTCGTCCCCACCCTCGTCGCCCTCGTGCTCGCCGGTGGACTCGGCGCGATACTGTACGGGACCGAGGGCGTCGCGCGGTACCCCTGGTTCCTGTTCGCGACCGCGCTGTTCGGCCTCTCCTTCGTCGGCATCGCGGTCGGGCTCTCGATGTCGACCACCCGGGACCGCTGGATCACCTTCGGCGCACTCGGAGGATACCTGCTCCTCGTCAACTTCTGGGGACTCCTCCACACGGTGACGCTGCTCATCCTGCACCGCTTCGACACCTCCGTGCTGCTGCCACAGAACCTGCCCGAGTGGTCGTACCTCTACCGGCTCCTCGAACCGGGCCAGGCGTACTACCGGCTGGTGGAGCTGGGGTTCGACGGCCAGCGCGCCAGCCTGTACCTCCGCGAGAGCGCACCGTTCTACGTCGACTGGTGGATGGCGGGCCTGCTGCTGGTGCTCTGGGCGGGCATCCCCATGCTCGTCGGGTATCGACGGTTCGTCGCGGGGGACCTGTAGGGCGCGCGACGCCCAGCCCGTGCCCCAGTACCGGTTGAATCGGTAACAACAGGTCGTCCCGTTCTGAGTACGGGTGTCGGGCCCGAACTGATATAGTCACAGCGTAACAAGGTGACGGTAATTGGCACAAATGTCAGATAGCCAGACTCCCGTGCTCGCGATACCGCCACGGGAGACAGCCGGTGTTGTCGCGGATATTCTGGCTGGTGCAGGCGCCCCCGTCGTCCGAGTCCCGAACGAGACCAGACTGGACGCGACGGCGGTCCTCGCACGGCTTCGACAAGGTGAGTTCCGCGGGCTTGTCTGTGCCCAGCCCCGTGTCCACGATATCGTCCAGACGGTCGAGACGGTCCGAATCCGGTATCCCGAGCTCCCGGTCATCGTGCTCGTCGATGGGCCGGAATCGGCGGCTACCGTTCTCGAAGCCGGAGCGACGGTGGCCGTTCGGACTGACTCCGAACCCGACCAGTGGCAGCGAATCCTGCGTCAGATGGTCGACACCGAACTCGGTGGGAGCACAGCAACGAGTAGCGAGTCCACGGAGGCTGACACGCAATCGACCATCGACGATGACGTCCAACGACTCCACGAGGTCGCGTCCGCTCTCGACGAACGGCGGACCGAGTGGTCGGTGAGCGAGCTCGCGGTCGAGGGGGCATCAGAGCTGTTCCAGTTCGATGCCTGCGTCGTCGCCGAGGCACGAAACGACGAGTTCACCCCGTTGGCCGCGACGGCGGCGGCTCCGACACCGGGGCGGTCTCGGCTCCGGCTCGACGAGGGTATCGCAGGTGAGACGTATCGGACCGGAGAGCCCGTCCTGACGGGAGACGTTGCTGAATCAGCCGTTGCCGCCGGCGGTTGCCTCCCGTACCGGTCGGTACTCTCGCTTCCACTCGGCGATATCGGGGTGTTCCAGCTGCTCTCCGAGCGCGTCGGCGCCTACGACCAGCGTGACCTCGACTTCGGTGAGCTCCTGGTCGCCCATGTCGCTCACGCCTACGGCCGAGTTCGGTACGAGCGGGAACTCACGAAGGAGCGGGACAGGGCGACGGAACTGTTCCAGAACGTCCCCGACCCGGCCGTGAGGTACGTCTTCGAGGACGGGACGCCGCGTATCGACGCTGTGAACTCCGCGTTCGTGCGACACTTCGGCTACGAGCCGTCAGTAGCAGTCGGTGAGCGCACGCTCGACCTGCTCGTCCCGACGGACCAGCGTTCGGAGGCCGTCGAACTGTACGACGCGATCATGGACGGGGAGCACACGGACAGGGAGGTCGAGCGCCGAACGACGGAGGGAACGGCTCCGTTCCTGCTCCGGAGCGTTCCTGTCTCCAGCGAGGACGGCTCCAGGATGGGCTACATCATCTACACCGACATCGGGGAACTCGTCGAGCGCGAGCAGGCCCTCGAACGACAGAACGAACAGCTGGACACGTTCGCGTCGATGGTCAGTCACGACCTCAGGAACCCGCTCTCCTCCGCGATGGGCTACCTGGAACTGGCACGCGAGAGCGGCGACGGGTCGCACCTCGACATCGTCGAGGAGGAACACGACAGGATGCTCTCCATGATAGACGACCTGCTGACGCTTGCCCGACATGGAGACAGCATCGGGTCGGTCGAGCCACTCGACCTCGAGACTGCCGCCCAAGACGCCTGGGAGACCGTCGACACCGAGGATGCTCGGCTCGGAGCCGGTGCCCTGCCGCGTGTCGAGGGTGACCCCGAACGCGTCCAGCAGGTGTTCGAGAACCTGTTCCGGAACGCCGTAGAGCACGGCGGCGGCGACGTGACGGTCACGGTCGACACGCTCGCGGACGGGAGCGGCTTCTACGTCGCCGACGACGGCCCCGGGGTTCCGGCCTCGATAGCGGATGACATCTTCGAGATGGGGATGACCACTGCAGGTGGCTCGGGTGGGACCGCGTCGGACTCGCCATCGTCCGGGAGGTCACGGAGGGACACGGCTGGACCGTCTCGCTGACCGAAAACGAGGCCGGCGGCGCACGGTTCGAGTTCGAGGTCCGCGGCGACGAAGCGCGAGGCGACCCGGTGAACGAAGCCGTGCCGACCGACGGGAGCGAGGTGAGCGACCCGTGAGCGAGCAGCCGGTCGCCGGATCGTCGACCGACGATGTCGAGCTGGTGACCGTCGAGATCGCCGACGGAACCATCCACGCGGTCGACCGGATGGACAACGCGGTGGACGTCGAGACGACCGGGTGGGACGAAATCGATCCACGGCTCGGCTTGCGAACACAGCAGGACGCGGTCGTCGGTGGACGGGTCTCCGAGCTGTCGGTACAGGCGCAGTATCCGACGCTGACTCGACTGGACGAGGCGGAGGGTGAGTCCGTAGAGCAGGTCGATATCTGTGATAGCTGCGTCTTGGACAGTGGCCAGTTCGAACTGGGTGTCGACACACCGGTCCAGACCGTCGTCAGGTTCGCCGGCCCCGCGACTGTCGAGCGGACCGAGTCCGACGACATCGTGCTCTCGTTCGACCAGCCGAGCCCCGTCTCCATCGGGTTCGCGAGCATGCTGCGGTATCCGCGCCACACGGTCACGGTCCCCCGGACGAACGAGGGACTGGCAACGGCGATGTCGCAGTTCCCAGCAGCGCTGAAGACCACCAGCCCGATGCGCTCGACCACCGACGGCCGGCAGCACCCGCCAGCCATCGAGTTCGGCGAGACGCTGGACATTCCGGACGCAGTGCGTGAACTCGTCCCAGATTCGGACTTCGTCCTCAAAATCCCGGACCGGCGAGACCTCCTCTTCCAGAGCGCACCACTGGCGTACTACCTCGGTGCGAGCGTCACTGTCCACGACGGTTCCCCGGTACTGGCGGCTACGGACGGGAGCTTCGAGTACCGGTTCGATGGACCGCCGCGGTTCCAGTACGAGGCGATGGCACTGCTCAGACGCGTCTACCTGCTCGACAACGTCCTCTGGAACGGAACGGAGGGGGACGAGTCCCTGCGCGAGCGGCACGTGATCGAAGCGCTCGGACTGGACGAGGACCGGCTTCTGGAGGCCAGTCTCCCGGAGCGTCTCCGGACCTACATGGCAGCGCCGTTCGATCGCGTCAGTTCGACGTTGCCGGAGTGGCACACCGTGAGCTACGTCGAGCCGACGTTCGAGAACGCGAAGGCGCTCCCCGGCCTCATGCGCTACCTCTCAGCCGTCTTCGACCCCGACACCTACCCGACCGGCGGGGCCGCCTCGATTCCAGCCGAGTTCCACGATACCGTGCCCGACAGGCTGCTCGAAGCGTCCTGTCACGGGAGTGCCGTGGTCTGGCTCGCCGACGCACCCAGACCGGACGCCAGGCCGTTCGTCGCCTGCCCCAGGACCTTCACGAGCGCGCCGCGGTACCTGGACCGCGACGAGGGTGCGGATGCCGTCGTGGTGGCCTGCAACGACACGTCCCGCCGGGCCGAGGCGACCGCACTGGCCGACCGGTACCGGACGTACACGCCCGACACCGTGGCGATCCACGAGCACACCGAACTGTCACGGGCGGAACTGAGCGACCTCTTCGAACGTGGGGCCGACTTCCTGCACTTCGTCGGCGACGTGACCGACGGGTTCGACTGTCGCGACGGACGACTCGCCCCGGAAGACCTCCCGGACTCGAACATCCGGCTCGTGTTTCTGGACGGTGCCCGAACCGCGGACACGACGACTGCCTGTATCGAGCGGGGGAGTATGGGCGGGTTCGCGGTCGAAGGGGACAGCCTGCTCGCCGAGGAGACCCGGGAGTGCGTCACTGGACTGCTCGTCAGGGGGTTCACTGCCGAGCAGGCGGTCAGATACGCAGTCGCGCACACGGACACCGACGCCTCGCTGGTCGCGGTGGGTGACGGGTTCCAGCAGCTCGTCAGGACCATGTCGCTGTGGTGTACGCAGATGACTGTCGAGCCCCTCGGTCCGAACCGGTTCGCACTGAACCTCTACCCCTACATCCCGGAGGCCGGTTTCATATGGCGGCCGGAACACGTCGACCGGCCACCACAGCTGTGTGCGAAGCCGTTCGAGCTCACGGTCTCGGGGCCGGAACTCACGAGACTCATCGAGACGGAGAACCTGGTCCCGATATACGACGGGCACGTCTACTGGCGTCCGGAGAGTGATTTCTTCAACCCGCTCGTCTGATAGCTCCTCCCACGCGGTTCGAGCCCGACACTGTACCGCGGTCCGAACGGTCGGGTGCTCGTTGGAGTCAGCGGCAGTCCGGCTGCAGTCTGACCGTCACGGTTTCACCGTGCTGGAACTCCAGGTCGCCGCCCTCGTCGAGGAGTCGCAGGAACACGTCCCCATCACCCGCGTCGACGACCCGTGTCCGGACCCGTCGTCCCCCTCCCTCGCTGGCGTCGGCCAGATGGCGCTCGATGCGGTCCAGCCTCGACTCGATGTCGGACAGGCTCGCGGTCGGGAGCGGCTCGGAACCGGAGTCGGTCGCCGCCGGGCGAGTGCCGCCGGCATCGGCCGAGTCCTGCGTCCCGTCCTGCGGGGGCACTGCTGTGTCGCCGTGTGCGATTCGCGTCCTGAGGTCCGAGACGTCCACCCCCTCGTCGGCCGGTGTCACTTCCTGCGGGGCGACCGGTACCGTCCCTTCGTCCGCTACGGAGACCCTGGCCGGGTTACCGCTCGCGTACTGGCGGCTCCGAAGCTCACGGGCGACGTGCTCGTTCACCCACGGCGGTGCGACCCAGGTGCCGTCCTCGTACAACGTGTACTCGTCGGGGTCGGTCGTCGCCCAGACGAAGCTGTCGTAGCGGTCCTTGTACCGCGAGAGCCCCTCGCCAGTTTGGTGGGTGACGACGACCTGCTTCGGGGCCATCGTCTCGACCAGTTCGTCGACCGTCGCCTCGGCCGGGTGGTTGCTGTATCGGAACCGCTCGACGGTGCAACGAGCGGACTCGAGGGGTCTGACGCTGCCGCTGGTGAGCTGGACGAGCGTCGCACCGGGGTCGTCCTCGACGACCTGGAAGAGGCGGGCCGCACTGCCCTCGACGGGCACCTCGGGGCCGGCGACGGTGACGGCCCCCGGCTCGACCAGCGTTGCTGGGTCCTGGAACGTCGGGACCGTCGTGACGGCCTCGTGGGCGAGCCCGAGGGTCTCGTACAGCTTCGCCGCGTGGCCGACCAGGGTGACAGGTGGCACGTCGACGGGTTCGCCGAGCCCGGCGAGCAGGGCGGCGAGGTGGACACCCGAGAGGCCGCTAGCGGTGACCAGCACGGACGACCCGGCTCGGCTCCGGGCGACGATCCGCTCGATTGCGTCGGTCAGCGTGGCTTCGAAGCCGTCGTTCGTGGCTCCAGTCAGGACGACTGCATCTGGAGAGAGCGACGACGGCAGACCAGGAAATCCCGCGACGGACCGACGCGTCCAGTCGCCGGTGGTCAACAGCGTCCGCGTCTGGGACGAGTCTTCGAACCGCAGGAGGAACCCGGCTGCGCCTGGGGCGTGCCCTGCGGGGACCGGACGGAGGTCGAGCGAGCCCATCACGGTCGTCCAGTCGGAAACCGGCGTGAGCGCGTCGAGGACGGCATCCACGTTCGAGACGTCGAAGTTCGTCCGCGCCTCGCCGAGCACCTCGCCGAGCATCGCCGCCGTCGGCTCGGCGGCGTAGACCGGTGCGCCGTCACGGAGGTTCTCGCCCAGCGTGGCGTAGTGGTCCAGGTGCGCGTGGGTGAGGAGGACCGCCGTCAGGTACTCGTCTTCGTCGAGGAGGTCGTCCACGTCGACACCCTCCCCCGCGTCGACGAGGACGCAGGCGGTCTGGTCGGTGACGCCACCGTGGAGCCGGAGCAGGACCGACTCGGCACCCCTGTGGGGGGTGGCGTGCTGGAAGCTCAGTTCCATTCGAGTGGAAGCGCCTACGGCCTCCAAGATTAAAATCCTGTCCGAACCGGGGTTAAAATATACACAATGGGAATCACCAATCAGAAATACATTGCCTGTCCGAGATGTCTGCTGACATCGGCGCGCCCGGAGAGAGCTGCGAGACGGGGGCCGAGGCGACCCGGTGGGATGCCGTCGACCCTCGTCGACTACGTCGGGACGACAACTAAGTGACGGGACACGGAAACGTGCGATAACGACATGGTCCCCGACCTCCCCTCCCTCAGTAGACGACGGCTTCTCGGCAGTGTCGCCGGGCTGGCGACGCTCGGCGCGGGCACTACCGCCGCTGTGGGCGTGACCGAGCCGACAGCGTTGCCCGATAGGCTCACCGACGCCGCGACGAGACACTACCCGACACCGCCCGAGGTGACCGCCCACTGGCGACCGACGGTGACCGAGGACCACGCCGGGTTCGCGGTCGAACTGCTCGCACGAACCGTCGAGCAGTCCGAACCACGCTGGGAGCGCCTCGACCGAGACAGGCCATTCACCGGGGCAGGGGGCTGGCTCGAAGACGCCCGTCAGGACCTCCGCTCGGGGAAGACACACGACGCCCTCTGGAAGGCGACCTACGGCCTCCAGTTCGCCGGCGAGTACCTCGGGGAGGCCCGCTGGGCGCTCGGGGAGGTGACGCTGGACGAGCTGGCCGAGCGAGGGGAGGCGTTGCGGGACCGGGTCGACGCCGTTGTCGCCACCCTCGACCCGTATCGCGTCTCAGACCCGGCGACCGACCTCGCGTGGTACCTGCAGATCGAGCAGGAAGCCCTGCGGGCCGACCAGCGGACCGAGTGGTGGGCGGCGGACGAGGACGGCTCCGCCGACGAACGGAACCCGGACGACGTCGAGGCGACCGGCGTCGGTGAGGCGACAGCGAAACTGCTCCAGGCCGAGGTCAACGTCGAGAGCGCGGAACGGTTCCAGCGGCACCTCGCGGACCGCCTCGGGAGCGACGCCCGGCCGCACGCTGGGGCGTTGCAGTCGGCCAGGGCCGAGTTCCAGCTCGCGCTCTCGGAGGTTCCGTCCGAGGACGAGGTCCTTGCCCGGTTCGGCCTCGGCGACGGTGAACAGACCGGTCCGTACGCCCTCTCCCACCGTCGGCTCGCTGACTGGTGTTTCCCGACCGCGGCCCCGGCTCCGTGGACCACGGCCGTCGACGAGGAGCTACGTGTCGCGACCGTGGTCGCCCTCTCGCAGGGTGTCGCCCGCGTGCGTGCCCACCGCTTCGCCGTCGACGAACTCGTCGTGGACGAGGGCGATTCCGGGTTCGACTCGGGGCACGTGCTCGCGGAGAAGCGTCGGGCGCGGTCGGTGTATCGGTCGGTCGTCGGCGCCGACCCGCCCCCGCTGCTGACGCGCCAGGCGGGGCGGGCCGTCGAGGATCTCCAGGTGGCGACCGTCGACGAGGACGCGGGGTCGGACTGGGAGATCTGGCGGGCGCGACTGCAGGCGTACCTGTACGCGCTGGTCGGACGCGCCAAGCTTCGGGAGTACCCGGCAGTCTACCGGACGGTCGTCGAACGGGAGTGACGCGCCGCCGAATCGAGGGCGAGCAATACCCTCAGTCGGTTCCCTCTGCAGCACCGGTCGCACGCGAGGCCGCGGTGCCGGCGTCCAGCCCGACCGCCCGGGCCCAGAGCACGAGCAGACTCGGGAGGACGAACACGCTCGCGACGAACGAGAGCAGCAGTGCGAGCCCGACCATCAGCCCCATCTGCCTGAGGCCCGGGAACGTGGCGAGCGAGAGCGTCGCGAACGCGCCGACGGTCGTCCCGGTGCTCCCGAGCAGCGCACCACCGGTGCCGACGACGGTCGTCTCCAGCGCCTGGAAGGGGTCGGCGACCGCCCCGAACTCCTGTGCGAACCGCTCGGTGACGTGGATGCTGTAGTCGACGCCGAGTCCGATGGCGAGGCTTATCATCAGTGCGGTGAACATCGTCAGCGGGACCGAGAGCAGCCACATCCCCGCGAGAACCCAGGTCACGACGAGTGCGACCGGGAGCACGGTCACCACACCGAGCGACGCCCGACCCTCGGTCAGCCGGTAGATGCCGGCAAGCAGCGCCACGATGGCGACCAGAGAGACCACGAGCGTCGCGAAGATGTTGCTCGTCAGGCGGTCGCCCTGCACCTCCCTGATGACGCTGTCACCGGTGGCCGTCGCCGAGAGGTCGGCGGCCTCGTCGATTGGTTCCGCACCCCCGTACATCGTCGCGGCGACGTCCCTGTCGTCGGACGACTGGCGCATCGGGACCACCACGCGGACCGAGCGGTAGCCGTCCTGGTCGCGTTCGACGACGGTAGACGCCTGATCGGGGGCCGACCCGAAGAGGGCATCGTACACACGCTCGAGATGCCGGTCGGGGACACCGTCGCCGTTCGTGTCGGCCGCGCGGTAGACCGACGCGAACGAGTCGTCACGGGCGGCCACACGGTCCATCACTGTCAGCGGCGTACGGATCGGCACCGAGCCGTCGGCGCGTCGGTAGGCTGCCTCCGAGTCGGAGAGACGGGCCGTGGCGGTGTCGATGCGTTCCAGGGTCTCCGGGTCGGTCACCTCACCCTCGACGAGAATCTGGGCCGGCGAGTAGTCCGCTCCGGTGGCCCGATAGTTGCTCCGGACGTAGCTGTTGCGCTCGAGGAAGGGGTACTCCTCGATGCCGACGGGGTCGGGGAGGTCCTGTTTCCAGTCGGCCGGCTCGTCCGGGTAGGTTCCCAACTCGCGGTCCAGTTCCGTCGAGGCGTACGCGCCACTGGCCCCCGCGACGACCGCGACGAGCACCACGCCGACGGCGCTGATGCGGGCCGCCGTGACACCGGCCGTCAGGAACCGCGTGAGCCGCCCGCCGGCGGCCCCGATCGGCGGGATGTTCCGGTCACCGAGGAGCCGGTCGAGCAGCGCGTCGAGTTCGACCTTCAACGCCGGAACGATGGTGACGAAGACGATCAGGGCGGCGACCACCCCGAGCGCCGTCGCGAGCGTCAACTGGCGGATTGACCCGAGGGAGTTCGTCAGGTTCGCGAGGAAGCCGATTGCGGTCGTGAGCGTCACCAGCGCGAGCGCCACGCCGACGCCACGGAGGCCGCGTCTCATCGACGACCGGACCCCGAGGTCGGGGGATGCCGCCCGCTCCTCGCGGTACCGCATGAAGACGTGGATGCCGTAGTCGATGCTCAGCCCGATCAGGAGGATGGGAGCGACGATACCAGCCGAGCCGAAGGGCACGCCAAGCCACCCGATGAGTCCGAACATCCAGACGAGGGTGAGCAGGACCCCGGTCATGCCCACCAGGAGGTCGGGGAGGTCCCGGTAGGCGAACGCCAGGGTGAGGAGGATGAGCAGGAGCGCGAGCGGGCCGATGAGCTCGAGGTTGTCGACGACGGTGCGTTTGCCGAAGTCCTCGGTCGCGGGCCCGGTCAGCATGAAGTACTCGCGGTCCCCGCCGTCCGACTCGCTCAGGGCCGCGCGGTGGAGGACGGCCTCGGGCTCGGTACCTGCGTCGGACCGCGCGTCCGCGGCGAAGTGGACGACGACTCTGGTCGACTCGGCGCTGGCGGTCCGTGGCTCGTAGGACGCAGGCATCAGCGACAGGCCATCGCTGTCCGAGGCGAGCGTGGCGCGGACCGCGGACCGGACCTCGGTCGCGTCGGCGGACCGAAGCGCTGTCAGCCGTCGTTCGGCGCTCGCGGACGGGTCGCCGGCGAGACGCGCCCCCACGAGTCCGGCGACGCTGGTCGTCCCCCGACCGTCGGCCAGGGACCGCGCCACGGAGGCGTTGCTGGCGATGCGCTGCTCGTACTCCAACACGTCCACGAGCGCGCCCTTGGAGAGGACGTTCCCGTCGGTGTCTCGGACGTAGACGCTGACGGTCTCCACGTCCGAGTCACCGGTGTCGTACTGTTCGCTGATGTAGTCGAGTTTCTCCTGAGCAGGGGCGTCGCTGGCGAGCTGTTGGTCGGGCGGTGCCTCGATCATCGTCGCGCCGGCCCCCGCCACGACCGTCAGCAGTAGCATCACTGCGATGGTGATGCGGCTGTGGTCCGTGACGAAGCCGACGACGAACTGGAGCGGGTTCCGTCGCACGGGTGTTCAGGGGAGCGGTTGCGCCGCCGACAGGACAGCGGCGAGCGGTTCGGTGGCGGTAAACCGGCCGTCGCAGGTCGCGCCACTGTTGGCAGCCGACACGGCTCCGTGGTGGGCGACGCTCATCGCTCCGGTTCGGCGGTGGCGCGTCGCGGCCGACACTCGATACTGGTGACCATCCCGAGGAGACCGGTTCGAGCGTTCTCGACCTGAAGCCCGGCTTCCTCGACGACGGCCAGTGGCTCCTGGGTCCAGCGACAGCCGGCCTTCTCGTAGTGGGCGTCCGCCCGCCACCGCTGGTAGCGGGCGAGCGGGCCGAAGTCGCTCAGGCCGTGCTCGACGAGCAGGATTCGACCGTCGGGTTCGCAGACCCGCTCCATCTCCCGGAGCGCCGCCACGGGGTCGGGAAACGTACAGGTCGAGAGGGCCGACACGACCGTGTCGAAGCTGTCGTCGTCGAACGAGAGCGACGCCGCGTCCATCCGCTGGAGGTCGCCGTCGACCGGCAGGCCCGCCAGCGTCTCGCGCGCTTTCGAGAGCATCTCGGGACTGATGTCGACCGCGACGAGGTCGACGTGCTCCGGCAGGTACCTGAAGTTCGTCCCGGTGCCGCAGGCGACATCGAGGACCCGTCCCTCGGCATCGGCGAACTGACGCCTGCGGTAGCGGCCGGTGACCGCCCGGCCGACGACGGCGAACCGTTCGAAGGCGTCGGCGTACTCGGCGTACGCAGCCTGGATCTCACGCAGGGACATCGGTCTCTCAGTGTCGGACGTGGTGTGCTTCGTGTCGGTGCCGGGGGTCGAGCTGTGCTCGCGCTCTCGGTCGGTGGACCGGCTGGGTATCGACTCGCTCATGGTCGAGAACAGTGAGCCGACCACCCTTAACAATTATCGAACTATTGATATATTACCAGAGCCGTTTCAAAACGCCAGTTGAGTACACGAGCTCCCAGCAGGACCGGTACGAGGGATATTCGAAGCTCCGGCGGGGGTATTTCAGTCCTGCGTAAACGGAGCTTTTGAAAGATGGATTACCGTTTCGAGCCGAATCCGGTCATCTGCGTCGCACGCGTTCGGTCCCGGTGACGGTGGCCTCCTCGTCGACCGTACACCGCAGCAGGTCCCCCCCGATGGTGAACTCCACCTGGTACTCCGGGGGCTCCGTCGACACCCGCTCGGATGTCCACTTCCCCGCCGTGAGGTACTCGTGGAACTCCCAGAGTCCCATCGAGGTCACGTCGATACCGTGGTCCCAGTGGAACGAGACCGAGGCTGGATGGTACGCGATGCCGTACGTGAGCAGTGCGTTGTAGAACCGGAGGCACTCGCTGCAGTGGTCGAATACGAAGAAGGGGTCAGCCTCGAACGGCAGCATGGACTCGAAACTGCGTATCTCCGTCGACAGACTGCCGGTACACTCCGGACAGGTCCCCCGGCGGACGAGTCCGTAGTCCGTCGCCTGTTTCCGCTTGACCGACCGTATCAGGCCCTCCTCGTCGTGCGTCCGGACCTGGGTGGGGGTGACCTGGTAGTTCGACACCGCCTGACCGCACTCGGTGCACGTGACCAGGAGGAACTGGTGGTGGAGGCGGGCCTCGAGCGACTCGGCCTCGCAGAACGGGCAGGTGCCCGCCGTCCCGATGGGCTCGAAGGACGCGGGTCGCTCGTAGTTCCGAGCGAGGACGAACCGGGTCAGCCGTTCACCGACGTGCGTGAAGGAGTAGCCGTCCTCGCTCTTCCTGAGGAACACGCCGTCCAGTTCGCCGAGGTGGTACGAGAGTTTCGACGTGTTGTCGACGGCGACGCGTTCGTAGATCTCGGAGAACGACAACTGGACGGGGCCTTCCGGAAACTCCTCGTACTCCTCCTGGGCCTCCGCGACGGCACAGAGGATGTCGAGTCGTGTCTCGTCCGACAGCAGACGGAACACTGTCGGCGCCCTGCGGTCCGCGCTCATCGGAAACGACTACCGCATCTCGGCCCTTGAAACTGCAGGATTCCCACAGCTCGCTCTACTGCCACCGGGTACAGCGCTGTCGGGCCGTATCGAAGTAGCTTTCCGCTCGATAGACCACGACTGTGATATGAACGAAGCAGTCTCGCTCGTCGACGAGACCGTGAAGAACCTCCGCGGGGCGGGGTTCGGGGCCGTTCGGGAGTTCGTCTCGCGGTCCTACCTGCGGTACGCCCGCACCCTCGACGCTGACGACATGTTCGCCGAGGAGTGGGACATGCTGGTCGTCCTCGACGCCTGTCGGGCGGACCTCTGGGCCGAGACGGCGGGCGACTTCGGCTATCCGACGGAGGAGACGCGCGTCTCTCCAGGGGGTACCTCGACGGAGTGGCTCGACGCGACGTTCGGCCCGCGTAGCCCGGACGAGCTCGGAGACGTGGGCTACGTCACCGCGAACCCGTACAGCGCGTCGCACATCGACCACGACGCGTTCGCGTTCGTGGAGGAGGTCTGGCGAGACGGCTGGGACGACGACGTCGGGACCACACCACCGCGGCAGGTGACCGCGGCGGCGGTCCGGGCAGCGCGGACCCACGACGCGGACCGCCTGGTCGTCCACTACATGCAGCCCCACTTCCCCTCCCTGGCGGACGACCGCGACGACGGCATCGCGCTCGACGACTTCGGCGACGAGTCGCTCTCGGTCTGGGAGGACCTCCGCTTCGGCAACCGGACCGTCGACGAGGTGTGGGACGCGTACCGCAAGAACCTCGAGCTCGTCCTCGAGGACGTCGACCTGCTCCGGTCGAACGTCGACGCCGGCCGGACCGTCGTCACGGCCGACCACGGCAACGCGGTCGGCGAGAAGGGCCTCTACGGCCACGCCGCAGGTATCGCCCTGCCCGAGCTCAGGACGGTCCCGTGGGCGGTCACGACGGCGACCGACGAGGGCGAGTACGACCCCGTGGCGGCGGGCGACCTGGTCGACGCGGACGAGTCGGTCGACGCGGACGTCGAGAGTCGACTCGAACAGCTCGGCTATCGCTGAGGCGGTCAGACCGACTTCGTCCTGACCTTCAGGATGCCGATAGCGGCCGCGCCGACTGAGGTCGTGAAGAAGAAGCCGCCGACGCGGGAGATCGCGACCGCGGCGGTGATGGTCGGCGCGAGGACGGACGTCGTCGCGACGAGCAGCGTTATCTGGAGTGTCTCGACACCGCCGAGACCGCCCGGCGTCGGGAGCGCACCGGCGAACGCCCCGAGCGTGACGACGAACAGCGGGATGTACGGCGGGATGACGATTCCGAGCGCCCAGAACGCGAACCAGAGCCCGGCCGCCTGGAGCGCCCAGCCGGCCGCAGACAGCACGAGGGCGATGACGAGTCGCCGGCGGTCGGTCGCGATGCGTTCGATGCTGACGAAGAACTCCTTGACGGTCCGTTCGACGGCTGCACGCCCCGGCATCGAGAACTTGGGAACCACGCGGTCGAGGAACCGCAGCGGCGGAACGACGACGCCGACGAGCCGACGTTCCAGTGCGTCCCGGTTCCGCCACGCGAGCGCACCGAGTACGGGGAGCGTCACCGTGAGTACGACCAGTCCGACCGCCAGATACTGGATGCGCTGGATGAGGACGGCCTGGACCGCGTAGTAGCCCAGCCCGACGAGGGCGAACAGCAGCGACGGGACCACGTTGATGGTGTCGAAGCTGGTCATCGCCGCCAGTGCGCGCTCGAACTCGGCGTCGCTCGTCTCGGTGACGAGCCACGCCGCGATGGGCTCACCGCCGGCCTGGCCGAACGGTGAGATGTGGTTCGCGAACGCCGCGCCGGCGTGGACGAGCACCGCGTCGACCACGGATACCTCGACCCCCACCGCAGCGAGGATGACCTGCAGGGACACCCCCCAGACACAGAGCCAGGCGAAGATGGCCAGCGGGACCATCACGACCCGAACCGGGTTCGCGCGGCTGATCGCGTCGAGTATCTCGCCGGTGCCGACGAGGGACGCCAGTCCGAGCAGCACGGCAGCCGCGATGGCGAACCCGACGAGCGTCGCGGCGGCGTTGCGAACGTTCACACCGTACCTTGGCCACAAGATTGGCTTCAAGCCTCCGGAACTGGACGCCGGCCCCAGTCGTGCGCACCGGGACCGACTCGACCGGGAGAAGAACTGGTGAATCGCCTCGGGGTCAAGCCCCGGGGCATTCGCCTCGACCGCCTGTAAAAAGCAGTCCGGGGGCGTGCCAACGGTTGCGGCCACTGGCCACTGATGACCCGCCGACTGCCGCCCGAGTTTCCGAACCGGGGCCGACCGAATCGGACCCCGGTCGTCAGCGCCGCTCGATGAGGGCCTCGTCGGGGTCGCCGATGCGGACCGCCTCGACGCCGGCGTTGTACTCGACTGCCTCGGTCAGTTTCCCGGCCTTCTCCGCGTAGACGGTGAACAGTTCGTCCTCGGCCTCGACCGCGTCGCCCTCCCGACAGTGGAGCCGGATACCCGCCCCGGCGTCCCGCGGTGCGCCGGCGCGGCGTGCCACCTGGCTGATGGTCCGGTTCTGGATGCTCAGCACGATGCCGTCCCGGCCAGCAGTGACGACGTGGCGACGCTCGCCGGGCCTCAGGTCGTCGCGGGCTACGTCCGGGTCACCGCCCTGGGCCGCGACGATCTCGCGGAACTTCTCGAGGGCAGCACCGGAGTCGAGGAGCTCCGTCGCATCGGCGTCCACGTCACACAGGTCGAACAGGATGTCCGCCAACCTGACGCTCTTCAGTCTGAGCTCGAGCGGTCCGCCACCGTCGAGGACCGCGAGCACGTCCCTGGCCTCCAGAATCGGCCCGATACCCTCGCCGATCGGTTGGCCACCGCGGGTGATGGTGCACGCGATGTCGATGTCGAGGTGTTCGGCGACGAGCCGGAAGTCCTCGGCGAGGTCGCGGGCCGCGACGAGGCTCGTCACCTTCGCGTGCTCGCCGTACGGGATGTCGATGAGCACCCGGTTCGAGC
Organism: Haloarchaeobius iranensis; assembly: GCF_900103505.1. GTDB lineage: Archaea > Halobacteriota > Halobacteria > Halobacteriales > Natrialbaceae > Haloarchaeobius > Haloarchaeobius iranensis. The sequence goes on along the minus strand of NZ_FNIA01000019.1, from coordinate 35,150 downwards.
CGGCGCTCTTCTTCTTCGAGAGGACGGAGGCGATGACCTGTCCCGGTGGGTCGACCGACAGCGGGTTCTCGGCCCGGATTATCTTGTCGTCCACGGGCGAGAGCTCCACGCCCCCACCCCACACCAGACAGCCGCCGGTCTCCTCGACCACCTCGCGCACCTCGTCGGTCGTGAACTCCACGTCGCAGAACACCGCCATGGTGTCGGCGGTGCCAGCGGGCGAGGTGATGGCCCGTGAGGAGGTCTTGGGGATGGTGACGCCAGCAGCGGCGACGATGGGCACGATGATGGGCGTCACGCGGTTGCCGGCCACGCCGCCGATGGAGTGCTTGTCGGCGACGACGGACTCCGACCAGTCCAGGCGCTCTCCGATATCGGTCATCGCCTGCGTCAGGTGGCGCGTCTCCTCGTGTGAGAGCCCGTTCGCGTGGAGCGCCGCGACGTAGGCCCCGAGCTCGACGTCGGTGAGCCGGTTCCGGTCGATGTCCCGGACGAGCTGTTGGAGGTCCGACTGCTCCAGCTCGTGGTCCTCGAGCTTGGTCCGGATGTGGGCGACCGAACGTGGTTTCGGGGCGAGTGAGACCGTAACCGGGCCGGTGACGTGTCCGAGTCGGCTGGTCACGGCCAGCACCCCTTCCTCGACGAGTTCGGTCGTCGTCTCCACCACGCCGGTGTACGTCCGCTCCGCTTGCTCGATGCGGAGTCTGTCGAGCGGGTGCGCGCCGAGTTCCTCGGCGTCGGCCGTGTGGAGGATGACCGTCGGCGTCGGCGTCGCGATATCGATCTCGCGGGCTGTGAGGTCCATAGGGCACCCAGAGGCGACGCGATAATGAAATCAGGGGACAGCCGCCCGATGTGAGTCCGCTCGGCCGTCCAGGCGGGGCCACCTCGTGGTACACGTCGAGCAACGTCTCCCCCGGGTCGGTCGGCTCGACCGTCGAGACGGGCGACGATGCCGAAGCCCGACTCGGGAAGTACGAGACTGACACGGTTGTTACCGCGTACGTCCTCCCCGAGGAGCCGGGGCGGGCATACCTCGAGCCGAAGCGGACGGGCGCCCCGCTGCCGCTGATGGGTATGGGTGGCCTGTTCACGGTCGTCGGCCTCGGGTCGCTCCTCCGGTCGTCGCTGGGCGGGTGAGGCGAACGGCGACTGCTGCTTGGCAAACCGTTTTCCGACGGACTCCCCGAAGGCGGGCATGGATCTCTCGATAGTCGACCTCTCCCCGGTCCCCGACGGCGGAACAGCCGGGGAAGCCTACGCGAACACCGTCCAGGCAGCGAAGCAGGCGGAGCGACTCGGGTACGAGCGGTTCTGGGTCGCGGAACACCACGGCATGGCCGAACGCCTCGCCGGGACCACTCCCGAGGTGCTGCTCGGGCACCTCGCCGCCGAGACCGACGCGATTCGGCTCGGCTCCGGTGCGGTCCTCCTGAACCACTACAGCCCGTTCAAGGTCGCGGAGGTGTTCGGCGCGCTCGACGGGCTCGCACCCGGACGCATCGACGCCGGGCTGGGCCGGGCCAACGGCTCGCCGGCGAGCGACCAGGCCCTCGGGACCGACCGCTACGTGGAGGACCCGGACGCCGACCACCGCGAACGCGTCGAGGCCGTGCTGAACCACCTCTTCGACGACTTCCCGGACGAACACGAGTACGCCGACCTGTCGATCCCCCGGTCCGGTTGGGGGCCTGCCGAGCCGTGGCTGCTCGGCTCCAGCCCCTCCAGCGCCGAGCTCGCGGCCGAGCTCGGGCTCCCGTACTGCTTCGCCGGGTTCATCCGGCCGCAGTGGGCCGCACACTCCTTCGAGACCTACCACGAGGAGTTCCAGCCGTCCCGGCTCGCCGGCGGCGTGGACGAGCCCGCCGGGATGGTCGCGGTCAACGCCGTCTGCGCCGAGACCGACGAGGAGGCGGCCCGCCTGCGCGCCGTCGCCGAGGCGTCGCACCAGCGACTTCGCCGCGGCGAGCTCGGGACGACGCCGTCCGTCGAGGAGGCAATCGACGAGCTCGGTGGCGTTCCGGACCCGGCCCCCGAGACACTCGACGACGGCGAGTGGCCCCGCGCCATCTCCGGCAGTCCGGAGACCATGGCGGGGCTCCTCGACCAGCTCGCGGACCGGGTCGGCGTCGACGAGGTCATGATTCAGCACGTCGTGGCCGACCACGACGACGGGCTGCGGTCGCACGAGCTCCTCGCGGACGCGGTCGGACTGGACCCCCGCTGAGGCAGCCGCCACCGGAACTTCTTTCGTCGGCGCGTACCACCGCAACCGCGTGAACGAGGAGGCCGACGACGACCCGAGCGAGGACGGCGTTCCCGTGCCGGGCATGACGCGTCGCCGCGTCGTCGGCACGCTGTTCCTCGTCATCTTCCTCGACCTGCTCGGCTTCGGTATCCTCATCCCGGTCATCCCGCTTTACGCGAAGTTCTTCGGGGCGAACGAGTTCGTCGGGAGCCTGCTCATCGCGACGTACTCGCTGTTCCAGTTCGCCGGCGCACCCATCCTCGGCCGTCTCTCCGACGAACGCGGACGGCGGCCCGTCCTGCTCCTGTCGCTCACCGGGAGCGTGCTGGCGTGGACGCTGTTCGGGCTGGCGGGGGAGCTCGGCAGCGTCATCGGAGCCGCCAACGGGCTCGTCGTGCTGTTCTTCGCACGGGCGCTGGCCGGGGCGATGGGCGGCAACATCGCCACGGCGAACGCCTACATGGCGGACATCACGTCGCCAGAGGACCGGGCGAAGGGCCTCGGTATCCTCGGCGCAGCGTTCGGACTGGGGTTCGTCTTCGGCCCCGCCATCGCCGGCCTGGTATCGAGTCCCGCCGCGCTCTCGCTGTTCGAGTCGGTGCTCCCCGCGGCGGTCCCCGTCAGCGAGTTCACGATGCCGTCGTTCACCGCCGCCGCGCTGACCGCCGGGAACCTCGTCCTCGCGTTCTTCGTCCTGCCGGAGCCGAATCGACGGGAACGCACCACGGTGGGGAACGAGTCCCGCCTCAGACAGCTGTACGACGCGGTGCGCTCGCCCGATATCGGCTCGCTCGTCGTGGCCTTCTTCCTGGCCTCGTTCGCGTTCTCGGCGTTCGAGAGCCAGTTCATCTTCCTCACGAGCGACAGACTCGGCTACGGGACCGCCGAGAACGCGGTACTGCTGACGTACATCGGGGTGCTCATCGCCATCGTGCAGGGCGGGCTCATCGGGCCGCTCACGGACCGCTTCGGCGAGTACCGGCTCGCCCTCGTCGGCGCTGGCATCCAGGTCGTGACGCTCGCACTGGTCCCGTTCTCGCTGTCGTGGTCGTTCGTGCCCGCCCTCGGGCCGGTCGAGTCAGGGGCCGTCGCACTTGCCCTCGTCTCGACACCGCTCGCGTTCGGCAACGCCCTCACGAACGTCTCCCTGAACGCGCTGGTGTCGCTCAACGCCGACGCCGACGAGCAGGGCGGGGCGTTCGGGCTCACCCAGTCCGCGAGCAGCCTCGCCCGGACGTTCGGTCCGGCCGCCGCCGGCCTGCTCTACGTCGCCATCGCGTACTGGTCGCCGTTCGTCGTCGCCGGCCTGCTGTTCGTGCCCATCCTGGTGCTGCTCGGACTGGTCGCCCGGGGGAGTATCGAATCGACGGCCGACGCCTAGAGCAACGGTGTGGCATCAGCCCAGAGGGCCTCGAACTCGCGCTCGAACGCGGCCACCACCTCGGGAGCGTTGACCCCGACGACGCCCAGCCGGTCGCCGGAGTCGCGTGGACTGGGGAGGTCGACCGTGGTCAGCTCCCCGTCGACGACGTCGAACGACACCGGAACCGTGGGATGCGCCCGGATCTCGACGCTGCCCGGTGCGGATTCGACGAGGTCCGGGAACGTCTCCGGGAGGCTGTCCACCACGCTGTCCGCGAGCACGATCGAGACGGAGAGCCCGTCTGCGGCCCCGTCGAGGAACGCCGCGACCTCGGTCTCGAACGTCCCCCACGACGCGTGCTGGTACGGCGGGCCGAGTGTCGCCAGGACGGACTCGGTCGCGGTCCGGACGTGCTCCCGCATCGCCGTCTGCATCTCCTCGCTGCCGAGCGACCCGAGCCAGACGCTCGCGTCCGCGGGGGCAGTCGGGAGCAGGTTCGACCGGACGGCGCGGGCGACACCCCGGTACCGCTCCCACTCGTCGGCGAGTTCGCGGGTCCGTTCGGCGAGGAGCCTGTCGACAGCGACCGCCGGCTCGACGGCCCGGTACCGGGTCGGCTCCGTCGCCTGTGTCCCGACCAGTCCGCGCGACGCCAGCCCGTTGAGCACGTCGTAGATCCGGCCACGGGGCACGTCGCTGGCGGTCGAGAGGTCGGCTGCCGTCGTCGCACCGGTCACGAGCAGCGTGCGGTAGGCCTGCTCCTCGTAGCTCGACAGCCCGAGTTCTCCGAGCTCCGTCATCGGTCCCAGCTTCTCGGGTGACCGACAAAAGTGATGCGAGCCCCGACGACTCCGACCCTTGAAAACTGACTGCAAGTGGCATCGGATTCGGCAACGGTCATACGACCGCCGCGGGGAACGACGACCATGCATCCCTACGCGTTGCTCGCCGCCGCTATCGTCTCGGAACTGGTCGGGACGACCGCACTCAAACTGTCCGACGGGTTCTCGAAGCCGCTGCCCAGTCTTGCCGTCGTCGTGGGGTACGGCGTCGCCTTCTATCTGGTGTCGCTGACGCTCGAGGAACTGCCCATCGGCGTCGTCTACGGCACCTGGGCCGCGCTCGGCATCGTCGGCGTGGCTGGCATCGGGGTCGTGCTGTTCGACGAACCCGTCGACCTGGCCGGGGCGCTCGGCATCCTGTGCATTCTCGTCGGTGTGTACGCTGTCAACGTCGTCTCGGAGATGGCGGCACACTGAGTCGGGTTCCCGAGCGGGCGTCACTCGGGGAGGACGGACAGTCCGTCGCTCGCGCCGGTCTCGCCAGAATCACTTAAATAGCCTCGCATACGCCGCGATGCCCCCTCGGATGTGGAGACGGAAGCGGTCCGTATGTGCCAGCAGGTCGAGTACGCGGGCCAGAGCGGCAGCGGAGCTCGCCAAACCAGCGAGAGCGAGGTCGGAGCGCGATGACGCTCGCGACAGTCCCCCGGTACGACGAGTCGAGCGTGGGCACCGTCGGCGAGCGTGCAGTCGTCCTCGGCGGGAGCGTCGCCGGACTCTGTGCTGCACGCGTGTTGCGAGACGCGTTCGAGTCGGTGGTCGTGCTCGACCGGGACCCCCTACCGGCGGACCCGGTCGCCAGAGACGGCGCGCCCCAGACGCGACATCCCCACGTCCTGCTGGAGGGCGGTCGTGCCACGCTGGAGGACCTGTTCCCGGGATTCTCCGAGACACTCCTCGAAGCGGGCGGGCTGCTGGTCGACGCGAGCAGGCAGCTCCGGGAGTTCAACGGCGGTGACTACATCGCCGACGCTCCGGGTCGGCTGCCGACCTACTGCGCGAGTCGTCCACTCCTCGAGGCGGTGCTCCGCCAGCGTACCCGAGGGCTGGAGTGCGTCGACCTGCGGGGAGAGCACCGGTTCACCGGCTACGAGACGGATGCGACTGGCCAGACGGTCACCGGCGTGACCGGACGGGACGGCGAGGGCGAGCCGTTCACGCTCGCGGCCGACCTGGTCGTCGATGCGACCGGACGGACGAGTCGCACGCCGTCGTGGTTGGCCGAGACCGGCTTCCAGAGACCGGCGACCGACGAGGTGACAATCGAGGTCGCCTACAGCACCATCCGCGTCGAACGACCGCCGGACGACAGACGGCTGTTCCTCGTCGCCCCGACCGCACCACGGACCCGTGGCGGTGCCCTCATCCCGGCCGAGGACGGCCAGTGGGAGGTCATCCTGCAGGGCGTCCACGGCGACGACCCACCGACCGACCCCGAGCCGCTCCAGCGGTTCGCGGACAGCCTCCCGGCGGACGAGTTCGGTGCCACCCTCGCGGCCCACGAGTGGCGGACGGCGCAGGCCGAACGGTACCCGTATCCCGCGAGTCGCCGCCACCGGTACGAGGCCCTCGACCGCTTCCCGGCTGGACTCGTCGTGACGGGCGACGCACTCGCGAGCTTCAACCCCATCTACGGGCAGGGGATGTCCGTGGCGGCGCTCGAGGCGCTGGGCCTGCACCACGCGCTGGCCGACGGCGGACTCGACGAGCTCGGGCCACGGTTCTTCGACCGTGCTGCCGCCATCGTCGACGGCGTCTGGCGGGTCGTCGTCGGGAGCGACTTCGCCTTCGCCGAGACGAGCGGGCCGGAGCCTACCGGTGCCGGGGTCACGAACTGGTATATGGACCGCTTCGTCAGGAGAGCTCACGACGACCCGTTCCTGAGCGAGGTGTACGCACGGGTCACGAGACTGGAGGCGTCTCCCACGGCTCTGTTCCGTCCGAAGGTCCTCTGGCGTGTCTTCCGACCGTTCGGCGGCGGAAGCGAGGACGACCGACCGGAGACGCCCGGCTCGGAGGGTGACCGCGCTGTCTGACTCGCGACGCTGGCGCGGCAGTGGTCAGGCGTGGGCGGTGTAGCCGGCGTCCTCGACCGCCGCGACGAGTGCCGACATCTCGGCGTCACCCTCGACGCTCACACGTTCCGATTCCCGGTCGGCGTCGGCCTCAGTCACGCCCGCTACGTCGCGGAGCGCCTCCTCGACGGTCTGCTCGCAGTGGCCACAGCTCATCCCCTCGACGCTGATGGTCGTCGTCATGGCCGAAGGGAGGCGCTCCGGACATATTTCGGTTGTCGATTCAGTCCGTGGCTGGACCCGGCCGCACGGACGGAGGCCGTCGACGGTCGGCGGACGCCAGGCTGTCCGGCGTACTGGAGAGAACAGAGCGGACAGCGAAGTCGGGTCGCGGAGTCGCCTCAGTCGCCAGCCGTCCCCGTCGCCTCGGCACCATCGGGACGGATCCGCGAGAGCCGCATCGCGTTCGCCGTCACCGCCGTCGTCATGCCGGCGTCCCCGGCGAGGACCGCCAGCCAGATCGGGACCAGGCTGAACGGGACACCCACGGCCAGGAGCGCCTTCACGAGCAGGCTCGCCCAGATGTTCTGCCTGATGACGCCGTTGGCGTCGTTCGCGAGCTCGTAGAGGTACGGGAGCTTCGAGAGGTCGTCGCTCATCAGCGCGATGTCCGCCGTCTCGAGCGCGGTGTCCGTCCCCGCGGCACCCATCGCGACGCCCACCGTCGCCGTCGCGAGGGCTGGCGCGTCGTTGACGCCGTCGCCGACCATCGCGACGCCGTCGTACTCGTCGTTCAGCGCCTCGATAGCAGCCACCTTCTCGTCGGGCAACAGCCCGGCGCGGAACTCGTCCACGCCGACCTGTTCGGCGATGGCTCGGGCCGTCCGCTCGTTGTCCCCGGTGAGCATGATGGTGTGCTGTACGCCGAGTTCCCGCAGCCGGGTCACGGTCCGAGCTGCGTCCGGGCGGACCTCGTCCGCGACCGCGATGACGCCCTCCAGTTCGTCCTCGGTGCCGACCAGCACGACGGTCTTCCCCTCCGACTGGAGCGCCGGGACGGTGTCGTGCAGCAGGTCGAGGCAGTTGTTGCGGTCGCAGATGGTCTGTGCGGTCTGGGTGACGACCCCGCCGTCCGTGGTGGCGTGGACGTGCGAGAGGTCGAAGCCGAGGTCCTCGAACAGGCCGGGCTTGCCGGCGTAGTGCGGCCGGCCGTCGAGGGCAGCCCGGACTCCCTTCCCGGTGATGCTCTCGAAGTCGTCGACGTCGCGTTCGGCGACCCCGACGGTGGCGGCCTGTTCGACGATGGCCTCGCCGATGGGATGCTCGCTGCGAGCCTCCAGCCCGCGGGCACACCTGAGCACCTCCTCTTCGGTGTTGCCGTTCAGGGGGACGACGTCGGTCACCGTCAGCTCGCCCCTGGTCAGCGTACCGGTCTTGTCGAGGGCGACAGCCTCGACTGCGCCCATCGCCTCGAGGTGATTGCCGCCCTTGATGAGCACGCCGTTCTTCGCGGCGCTCGTGATGCCCGAGACCACGGAGACCGGCGTGGAGATGACGAACGCACACGGACAGGCCAGCACGAGCAGGGTCAGCCCGTAGACCACCGCGGTGGACCAGGTCGTGCCGAGCACGGACGGGCTCCCGAGAGTGACGACCACCGCGAACGCGACCACGACCGGGGTGTAGTATCCGGCGAACCGTTCGACGAACTGCTCGCGCTCGGTCTTGTTCGACTGTGCGTCCTCGACCATCTCGACGATGCGCGACAGCGTGTTGTCGCCGGCCTCGGAGGTGACCTCCACCTCGAGGTAGCCGCCCTCGTTGATGGTGCCCGCGTAGACGTCGTCGCCGTCGGTCTTGTCCACCGGCACGCTCTCGCCCGTGATGGGTGCCTGGTTGACCGCGCTCTGTCCGTCGACGACGACGCCGTCCATCGGTATCTTCTCCCCGGGCCGGACGACGACGATGTCGCCGACTCCCACCGCGTCCACGGGCACCGTCTCCTCGTCGCCGTCCCGCTTGACCGTCGCCTCGTCGGGCGAGAGGTCCATCAGTTCCTCGAGCGAGTTCCGGGCGCGGTCCATCGAGTACCGTTCGAGGAGCTCGGCGACGCTGAAGAGGAAGGCGAGGGTGGCGGCCTCGAAGTAGAGCGCCTCGCCGAAGGCGACGCTGGCGACGAGCGCACCGAGGATAGCGACCGACATCAGGAAGTCGATGTCGAGGCTCCGGTTCCGGGCGGAGTAGTAGCCGTTCCGGAGGATCTCCTGGCCGCCGGTCGCGATGGCGACGAGGAAGAGGACGTCGGCGACGAACAGCTCGCTCCCGAGGACGCTCGTCACCGACGCGTTCTGGCTGTGGAGCAGGAACTCGAGGAGCAGCCCCACCGACAGGAAGCCGCCGCTGGCCCAGGTCTTCAGCGCGCGAGGGCTCGTCCAGATGCTGTCGCCCGACTCTGCTCCGGTGGCGGTGCCGTCGGTCTCCGTCACCTCGTAGCCGGCGCTCTCGATGGCCCCGACGATATCTGCCTCGGAGAGGTGCCTGTCGTCGTAGCCGACCGTCACCGTACCGGTCGTGGGCTGCGGGTCGATGGAGCTCACGCCGTCGAAGCTGCCAACTGCGTTCTCGACCTTGCCAGCACAGGACGGACAGTCCATATCCGGGACGGTGAGCGAGAGCGTGGCCGCCTTGCCGCGGTCGATGCTGTAGCCGGCCTTCTCGATGCGGTCGGCGACCGCCTCGGGGGAGGTCATGGACGCATCGTAGGTGACGGTCAGCGTCCCCGTCGTCTCCTGTGCGTCGATAGCGGCGATGCCGTCGAGTGTGCGCACGCTGTTCTCGACCTTGCCCGCGCAGGACGGACAGTCCATGTCGGGCACCGAGAACTGCGTCACGCTACCGTCTGCCGCTGCGTTCGACCCCGTAGCGGACGAACCGCCGGTGTCCGCGTCCGGCGGACAGCCGCAGTCGGGGTCGTCGGGCTGGGATACGTCACACGCATCCTGGGTATCCCGGTCGGGGGAGGTCATTAGCTGGGCCTAAGCGACCGGGAGTTATTAAACCAGCTACTACTAAGCGGGGGTTCGATGTGCTCAAAGTATTAACCACGCGTAGCCAGTTTAATAGCCTGGGCGCGAGTCCGAGAGCCAGGTCGGTCGCTCAGTGCGGACCGTCCCGTCGGCGGTCTTCGGTTCTCGGGACGGTGCATTCTCCCGGATTCCACCCTCCCGACCACCGCGTTCCGCTCCCGTTCGGGGCGCGTTCTGCGGACGGCGCCTTCGATTCGAAATTTCAGCGGGCGTTTCCCAACGGTATCGAAAGGACAAACCGATTGAAGGAGTAGCCCGTAGGACTAGCCATGAGCACGCATCGAAGCCACATCGACATCCAGGGGATGAGCTGTGCGAACTGCTCACAGACCATCGCCGAGCGCCTGGACGGGCTGGAGGGTGTCTCGGAGGCGAACATCAACTACGCTACTGACGAGGGCACCGTCGAGTACGACCCGGACCAGGTGACACTCGACGAGATATTCGAGGCCATCGGCGACGCCGGCTACAGCCCCGTCACCGAGTCTGTGACCATCGCCATCACGGACATGTCCTGTGCGAACTGCTCCGAGACGGTGCAGGACGCGCTTGAGTCGCTCCCGGGCGTCGTCCGCGCCGACGTGAACTACGCGACGGACGAGGCGCAGGTCACGTTCAATCCGGCGGAGTCGTCGCTCGATACCTTCTACGAGGCGATCGAGAACGCCGGATACGAACCCGTCAGAGCGGAGTCGGAAGGGACGGAGGGGAGCGCCGACGGCGACGGCAGCGACGAGAGCGCCCGCGACGCCGCACGTAACGCCGAGATACGCAAACAGCGCCGGCTGACGCTGTTCGGGGCGTTGCTGTCCGCACCGATGCTGTTCTTCCTCGCCGACAAGTTCCTGCTCGGCGGTGCGTTGGTCCCGGAGACCGTCTTCGGGGTGCGGCTCGGCTGGGTGGAGTTCGCCCTCGCGACGCCCGTCCAGGCTCTGCTCGGGTGGCCGTTCTACCGGAACTCGTACAACGCGCTCGTCAACAACCGTCGGGCCAACATGGACGTGCTCATCGCCCTCGGGTCGAGCACGGCCTACGTCTACTCGGTGGCCGTCCTGTTCGAGCTCGTCGCCGGCAGCATATACTTCGACACCGCCGCACTCATCCTGGTGTTCATCACGCTCGGGAACTACCTGGAGGCGCGCTCGAAGGGCCAGGCCGGCGAAGCGTTACGCAAGCTGCTCGAGATGGAGGCCGAGACGGCGACCGTCGTCGACGAGGACGGCACCGAACGCGAGGTCCCGCTCGAGGAGGTCTCGGTCGGCGACCGGATGAAGGTCCGCCCCGGCGAGAAGATACCGACGGACGGCGTCGTCGTCGACGGCCAGAGCGCGGTCGACGAGTCGATGGTCACCGGCGAGAGCGTCCCCGTCGAGAAGCGCGAGGGTGACGAGGTCGTCGGCTCGACCATCAACGAGAACGGACTCCTCGTCGTCGAGGCCACGAAGGTCGGCAGCGACACCGCCCTCCAGCAGATCGTCCAGACCGTCAAGGAGGCGCAGTCCCGCCAGCCCGACATCCAGAACCTCGCGGACCGCATCTCGGCGTACTTCGTGCCGGCGGTCATCGTGAACGCCCTGTTCTGGGGCGTCGTCTGGTTCCTGTTCCCCGAGGCGCTGGCGGGCTTCGTCGACGCGCTCCCGCTCTGGGGGCTCGTCGCGGGCGGCCCCGGCGTCGCCGGCGGTGGCGTCTCGGTGTTCGAGTTCGCCATCGTCGTGTTCGCATCTGCCGTGCTCATCGCCTGTCCCTGCGCACTCGGGCTGGCGACGCCGGCAGCGACGATGGTCGGCACCACCATCGGCGCGCAGAACGGCGTGCTGTTCAAGGGCGGTGACGTGCTCGAACGCGCGAAGGACGTCGACACCGTGGTCTTCGACAAGACGGGCACACTGACGAAGGGCGAGATGGAACTGACCGACGTGGTCGCCTTCGAGGATGGCGAGGCCGTCACCGGGGGCGAGACCGCCGCCGACGGTGGCGAACTCGCCGCCGAGGCCCGGCGAACCGAGGCGGACGTGCTCAGGCTCGCTGCGACGGCCGAGAGCGGCAGCGAACACCCGCTCGCCCAGGCCATCGTCGAGGGCGCTCGCGAGCGCGGCATCGACGTCGGCAGTCCCGAGGGCTTCGAGAACGTCCCCGGACACGGTGTGACGGCGACGGTCGGGGGAGACGAGGTGTTCGTCGGGAACCGCAAGCTGCTCCGCGACAACGGTATCGACCCCGATTCTGCAGCCGAGACGATGGAGCGTCTCGAGTCCGAGGGGAAGACCGCGATGCTCGTGGGGCGTCGGCCCGCGGACGGAAGCGACGGTGAACTCCTGGGTGTCGTCGCCGACGCGGACACCGTCAAGGAGAGCGCGAGGGACGCCGTGAGCGCGCTGCAGGAGCGTGGCGTCGACGTGATGATGATCACGGGCGACAACGAGCGCACCGCCCGGGCCGTCGCCGAGCAGGTCGGTATCGACCCCGAGAACGTCCGTGCCGAGGTCCTGCCCGAGGACAAGTCGGACGCGGTCGAGTCCATCCAGTCGGAGGGCCGGAAGGCGATGATGGTCGGGGACGGCGTGAACGACGCGCCCGCCCTCGCCGTCGCGTACGTCGGCACCGCCATCGGCTCCGGCACCGACGTCGCCATCGAGGCCGCCGACGTGACGCTGATGCGCGACGACCCGCTCGACGTGGTGAAGGCCATCCGCATCTCCGACGCGACGCTCGCGAAGATCAAGCAGAACCTCGTCTGGGCGCTCGGCTACAACACGGCGATGATCCCGCTGGCGTCACTCGGCCTGCTCCAGCCCGTGCTGGCGGCCGCCGCGATGGCGTTCTCCAGCGTCTCGGTGCTCACGAACAGCCTGCTGTTCCGCCGGTACGACCCGGACCACGACTACAGTCTGCTCGGCCGAGGGCGCTGAGCGAGGGTTCCGAATCCAAAGTTTCCCTCTGCAGGACCCCGTCGTTCGAAACTCCAACTCGTTCCCTCCGGCCCCCTCGAAAGCACAACCGCATTGAACGATGTCCACGTAGCTAGAACCGTGGAGACGGTCCACGGAGCAACACCAATGTCACAGCACACCATCGACGGCTCACTCGTCACGCTAGTCCTCGTCTTCCTCGGAGCCCTGCTCGTGCTCCCCCTGCTCTTCATGGGGTTCGGGATGATGGGTTACGGCAGTATGATGGGTGTCGGGGAACACGGAATGTGGAACGGTGGGACTGCACCCGGCTGGGCCGTGCTGGTGGGCGTCCTGATGCAGCTCGGGTTCCTCGCCGCCCTCGTCGCCGGCATCTACCTGCTGTACCGGTTCCTCACTCGCCACGACACCGGGGCGGACCGTGCAGTCGAGGAACTCAGGATGGCCTACGCCCGTGGTGACCTCACCGACGAGGAGTACCAGCAGCGTCGCGAGGCACTGGAGGAGGAATCGAATAGTTAGTGCGGGTGACCGGACGGTTCGCGGTCGGCTTCAGCAGATCTCGAACCCGACCCGTGGCTCCCCGTCGGAGATAGCGACGTTCACGTCGCCGAAGCAGGCGTTGGTCTGGACCGCGCGCGAATCCTGTTCCGAGCCAACCTCGGCGACAACCTGATACTGGACGATGCGCTCCGGCTCCAGCTGTTCCAGATTGTAGACCACGTCTTCGAAGCCAGGTTCGAGGTCGCGGGTCAGGCTGTGGTCCTGCTGTCCGTCCCTGCGGATGCGGAGGGTCAGGGTGTGGGTGGTCGAGTCGTTGTTCTCGACGCGGATCGGATGGTCGGGGTCGAAGGTCTGCTCGTCGGAGAGCGGCCCGTCCGTCTGTGTGTCGGTCTGGCCGTGAGTCGTGTCCACGATGTCGTCGTCTGTCGATGCGTGCGTGGTGGTCGGTGCGCTCGTGGAGTCGGTCGGCGTCGGTGTCGACTCGTCATCGTCGTCCCCACCGAGGGGACCCAGACAGCCTGCGAGGATCGCGACGGCGAGGGTGGAGGTAGTCGAAGCGAGGAACCTGCGGCGGTTCATCGTTTGCGTTGGTCGTGTCCATCGTGAAGTGTTTTCTGGAGCGCCAGCCGGGATTTCAGGGCCAGAGACCACGTGAATCGTGGGCCTCGGCGACGCGGGAGAGCGCGACGATGTACGCGGCGTCCCGCCAGGTCACGTCCCGGTCGTCGAAGGTGTTCCGGACCTCGGTCCAGGCCGCCTGCATCTCGGCCTCGAGCTCCTCGTGGACGCGCTCCAGGGACCACGCACGGCGGTTGATGTCCTGCAGCCACTCGAAGTAGCTCACGGTCACCCCGCCGGCGTTGGCGAGGATATCGGGTACCACGGGGATGTCGCGTTCCGTGAGGATATCGTCGGCGACGGTGGTGGTTGGACCGTTCGCCCCCTCCACGACGATGTCGGCACTGACATCGCGGGCGTTCTCGGCGGTCAGGACGTTGCCGACCGCGGCGGGGATGAGCACGTCGACGTCCAGTTCGAGCAGCTCCTCGTTGCTGACAGTCTGCGGTGCCTCGTGCTCCATCACGGCTTCGGGTTCCGTCGCGTGGGACGGGATGGCTGCGGTGTCGAGGCCGTCGGGGTCGTAGATGCCCCCGTTGACGTCGCTCACGGCCACGACCGTAGCGCCCCACTCGTCGAGCAGCCGGGCCGCGTTGGCGCCGACGCTCCCGTAGCCCTGGATGGCGACGGACGTGCCGGCGACGTCCCTGTCGTAGTACTCGACGACTTCCCGGGTGACGATTGCCACGCTCCGTCCGGGCGCGCCGTCGCGCCCCTCGCTCCCGCCGATGACTGGCGGTTTGCCCGTCACGACTCCCGGCGTCGTCTCGCCCTGCTGCATCGAGTAGGCGTCCATCAACCACGCCATCGTCTTCGGGTCCGTTCCCATGTCCGGTGCGGGAATGTCGACCGTCGGCCCGATGACGTCGCGTATCTCCTGTGCGAACCGTCGGGTGAGCCGCTCCTTCTCGTCGCTGCTGAGTTCCTTCGGGTTGACCGCGATACCGCCCTTCGCCCCGCCGAACGGGAGGTCCATCACGGCACACTTCCAGGTCATCCACATGCCGAGGCCGACGCACTCGTCGCGGGTCACCTCCGGGTGGTAGCGGAGTCCACCCTTGTACGGCCCTCGGACGCTGTCGTGCTGTGCACGGTAGCCCGTGTAGACCTCGACGGTCCCGTCGTCGCGTTCGATCGGGACCGTGACCTCGTGGACCTTCTTCGGGTACCGGAGGCGTTCGACGATGTTCGGGTCGATGTCCACCAGCTCGGCGGCGTGCTCGAGCTGTCGTCGGGCGGTTTCGACCGCCGACTCGGGTTCGACGGCTCCTGTGCTCGACTCCTCTGTCGGCCCGCTCGTTTGGGAGGACATTGTCACTCGATGGGCGTCCGTCGATTACGCATCGCGCCGGCACAGTCGGGACACGAAGCGGGTGGGTTGCTCGCGACGATGATGGTTCCACAGTCGAAGCACTCGTACGGGCTCTCCTCGTCGGGGTTGACGTCTACATCTCTCATTGAAGTCACGAGCGCCAGCGGGAACACCGGGGCACTCGGATAAGGGGTAATAGGTGTATAAGGGAATATCCGACTGTTGGAGATGACACACTGCTTTCCGCAGATGGTGTACTATCTAACCCCGCTCCTCGTCGGTGGTCGCGCCCCATCCTCGAACAGCACCCCGAAGAGTTTCTGCTGGACGGTTCGGACGTGACGGTAGAACGCCGTCGAAGAGATGCCGAGCGTCTCCGCGACCGCTTCCCCACTGCTGTCCCGCGGTGATTCGAAGTAGCCACTGAAGTACGCCGTCTGGACGACCTCCAGCTGTCTGTCGGTCACCGTCGCGAGGAACGACGAGTAGAGGTCGTGCTCGTCCACGTTGTCCAGCGTCTGCCTGGACCGGAGCTCGACGCCGGTGAACGTCGCCTCGACGAGCTGTGTCACCGTCCGGACGTCGATGCCGTTGGGCACGTCGATCACCACGGTCGTCGAGTCCGGTGTCGTGGTGGCCTCGCGGAAGACCGCGCCGTGGTCGGCGAGCTCGAAGGCCAGGAACGGCTCTGTCAGGTGGAGTCTGACGACCCCGCTCGTACCGTCCGTGCTGACCGTCCGTACGCCCTCGATGGCGACCAGGTCCGTGGCAGCCTGAACGACATCCTCGACGGGTGCGCCCTCGAATCTCGCGAAGACGAAGCTCCCCTCGGTGGTCTGTTGCACGCCACCCTGATAGGAGACCGTGCAGTCGGCGGCGCGCGCGAGCCGTGACAGCACGAACGCGTCGTCGTCGATGGCGAACTCGACGCGCGTCATCGACGTCGAGAGCAGTGCGTTCTTGCGTTCGAGCGCACTCAACGCCGACGCGATCGTCCCACCGAGCTCTTCCAGGACCGTCCGCGCGGTGTCGTCGAACGCCTCCCTGGAATCCGCGTAGACGGTCAGCACCCCGTGCGTCAGGTCGTTGTACGCCAGCGGGATGCTCAGCACCGAGAGGTAGTCCCGGGCGAGCGCGTCGGTCCGCCAGGGCTCGTCCCGCAGCCCGGCCGCGACGTTGCTCACCGTCGTCGGTTCGCCCCTCGCTGCGGTCCTGCCCACGGGCTCGTCACCATCCCCGTCGATGGTGAAGGTGCGGCTGTCGAGATAGCCCTGTTCGGCACCGTCCCAGGCTCGGGGCGTGACGGTGTTCGTCGCCCGGTCCACCGACCCGACCCAGGCGAACGCGAACCGGTCGTCGTTGGTGAGTAGCTCGCAGACAGTGTGGTCGACCGACTCCCGCGTCTCGGCCTGCACGAGCGCCTGGTCGATCTCGCGGATGGTCTCGTTGATCCGGTTCAACGCGGTGAGCTGTTCGTTCTGCCGCTGGAGCGTCCGGTCCTGGTCGCGGAGCCGCGACTCCCGGGTGACTCGGTCGAGAGCGGCCTCCGCTGTCGCGGCGAGCAGGTCCGCAAGCTCCCGGGTCACGTCGTCGAAGGCATCGACCCTGTCCGACCCGACGAAGAAGACTCCGTGGTCCCCGAGCGGGATGTAGGCCGCGCTGCGGAGGTCCGTCGCCTCGTTCCTGAGCCGGGGTGAGCGATGCACGTCGTCGAAGAACACCGCCTCGTCCTGGACGAAGCTGTAACTCGGGAGTGCATCCTCGCTCAGTGGTATCCCCGGGAGCGGGCCGTGGAGTTCCGAGAGCGCCGGCGAGTACGCGCTCGGCCGGAGTTCGTTGCTATCGGCGTCGAAGAGGAAGACGGCACTCGCCTCGAGGTCGACGACGCCCGGGGTGTCCTCGACGACGTGCTGGGCGATCTCCTGGTGCGTGCCCGCGTAGAGGAAGTCGCGGGCCGTCTCCTGCAGGGTCGCGAGCGCCTCCTCGCGCTGCTTGCGTTTCGTGATGTCACGACAGCTGTAGAGGATCGTTCCCTCCTGGATGGACACCTCGCGGACGTTCACGAGCAGCGTGTGCTCGTTCCCGGCCTTGTCGGAGGCCGTGCACTCGATGTTCTTCAGGACCCCCTGCTCTGCGAGCTCCTCCCGGTCGAACAGGTCGGGACCGAGCAGTTCATCGATGGGGACCCGCTCGCGAAGCTCCGCCGCCGTGTACCCGAAGATGAAGTGGACGTTGGGACAGACGTAGGTGTACTCGCCGTCCTCGTCGGTCATCAGGACGGTGTCGGTCATGTTGTTGAGGGTGACCCGGTGGAGTTCCTCGGAGCGGCGGAGGTCGCGTTCGAGTTCGACGCGGTCGGTCACCTCGACGCCCTCGACCACGACCGAGACGAGTTCCCCGCGCTCGTTCGACACCGGTCTGACCGAGAGGTCGACCACGGTGGTGTGGTCGGTCAACGAGGACGGGGCGACGACGGCGTTCGCGAAGGAGCCATCGAGCGCCGTCTCGACGAGTTTGCGGACGTCCGGATTCGATTCGTCGTCCCCGGACCACCAGGGAAGTGTCCAGAACGGTTCGCCGACGAGTTCGTCGGCCGAGACGTCGACGAGGTCGCGGGCGGTCTCGTTCAGTCGAACGAGCCGGCCGTCAGGCGAGAGCACCCAGGTCGCGGTGCGTTCGTCGCCGAACATCGCATCGAACTGTCGGGCGCGCTCCCGCTGGGTCCGCTCCCGCCGGGCCCGCCTGACAGCGCGGTCCGTCCGGTCGAGCAGTTCCGCCACGGCAGCCGTGTGGTCGTCGCCGACGGCGACGTAGTCGCTCGCACCGGCCCCGATTGCCTCGCTCGCAGTCGACTCGTCCCCGGCCGCAGTTGCCACGACGACGGGGAGCGTCCGTGTCTCGGCACGGACCGACCGGAGCAGCTCGACGGCGGTGCCCCCGTGGAGGAACTGTTCGACGACCAGGCAGTCGACACCCGCCGACTCGACGAAATCGAGTGCCGCTTCGGCTGTCGTTTCGCGGCGCACCGTGGCCTCGGTCCGGTCGTGGAGCGCGTTCTCGAATCGGTCGACCCAGTCGGTGTCACCGACGAGCAGGAGCGTGGTCTCGTCGAGCAGGGTGTCGGCGACCGTCACGGTCGGTCACCCGTGTTCCGCGGTCGCCGGGGGCGAGTCGAACGGACCGCACGGGAACGGGCGGTAGTCTCGGACATCGTGGGTCGGAACAACGGGAGCTAGCGTTTAGGGGTTTACTATTGAACCCCCGTGCCGGTCGAGGCCAACGGGGAGGGGCCTGACGGGCGGTGACGACCGTCACCCCCGCCAGCTCGTGCCGAGATAGGCGAGCGAGAAGACGACCGCAAGGACGGCGACCGGAACCTCGTACGGCTGGCGGTGGAAGGTGAGCAGTGCTGCCGCGACCACCAGCGCCCCAGCGAGCACCGCGTAGCCGATCCTGGCGTCGGTCCCAGCCGCACCGTCGACCGGCTCCGTGCGGACCACCAGTTCGCCCCGTTCGAGCCGGTGCATCGTCCTGTCGACCCTGTACGGCGTTCTCGCCAGGGCGGGGAGCGACCGCCGCAGGTCCGTCCAGGTGTCCTCGAGGAGTGCCTGGAACTCCGTCTCGATGAGTCCCTGTTCGACGAGGAACGAGCGGATGACTGCGAGGAAGTCGAACTCGGGGTCGAGTTGCCGGCAGACGCCCTCCCCGACCGTGCCGACGCGGATGAGCAACATCACGTCGGGCGGAATCCGGAACGGGAAGTCCTGCAGCATCGTGGTCAACTCGGTGACGATGGCTCGCCAGGTGACCTCGCGCCGGCCTTCGAGGTTCTCGATGACGAGCTCGAGGACGCGGCCGACCTCCGCGCGGTCGACCCCGACCTCCAGCACGTCCAGTGCGATGAGCGCGTCGACGAGTCCATCGACGTCCCGACGGACCAGGGCCCGGTACAACGAGACGATGTCCTCCTGTACCGTCGGAGCGAGACGCTCGCTCATCCCGAAGTCGAAGATGAGGAGCCGCCCCTCGTCGGTGACGGCCAGGTTTCCCGGATGCGGGTCTGCGTGGAACACGCCGTGGACGAGCCCCATGCGCAGGTATATCTTCGCGACCCGTTCCGCCATCTCGTGCGGCCCAACGTCGAGCCCGTCGAAGGCGTCGTCGTCGGAGATCTTCCGACCGGTCCGGTACTCCATCGCGAGCAGTCGTTCCGAGGAGAGCTCGTGGTACGCCGCCGGCACGACGACGTCGTCGTTCCCTTCAAGGTTGTCGCGGACCTCCGCCATGATGCTCCGCTCCCGGTCAAAGTCGAGTTCGTCGGCGATGATCTCCTCGAAGTCCTCGGCCGCGTTCTCCAGCGAGTACTGCTGTCGCTCGTCCGCGAAGAGGCTGACCAGCGGGACGAGACCCTTGACGACCCGCAGGTCACGGTCGATCTGCGCCTTCACGTCTGGGCGTCTGACCTTCAGGGCGATTCGTTCGCCACGATACCGGACGGTGTAGACGAACGCGAGCGACCCGCCGGCGACGGGCTCGAGCGTTTCCAGGTCGAGTTCGTCGCCCAGCTCCGCCTCGACGACGTGCCGGGGGTCACCGCCGGCGTCCTCGGGAATCTCGTCCTGGAGTGTCCCGAACTCGTCGGCGTAGACGGGCGGGACGATATCCGGGCGTGTCGAGAGCACCTGCCCGACCTTGACGAACGCGGGGCCGAGCTGGAGCATCGTGTCGCGGATTCGCTCGGCGCGCGCTCGGTGGACGCTCTCCTCGAGGCGCCGGGGCCCCCCGAAGAGGAGGAACCGTCGCCTGTCGCGCAGGAACGCCAGCGCGAACGGCAGAAACCGGAACAGCACGACGAGATATCGGCGGTAGAACCCGGTCATCGCTGGCGGCTCGGCTGGAGAATCGCGAGCATCTGTTGCATACTGCTCCGTTCAGCCGAGTTCCATAAATAGCTGGGTGGCTGCGCGCTGACCTGCGCGGAACGCGGACACCAGCCGGCGACTCGTGACGGCGGTGTCAGCTCACGGAAGGCGAAGTAGACAGGGTACGAAACCACCCGACTCTAGTCGGTCATTTCCGGGGAGGGCTCCGTGGTTCGACCGTAAGAGAGATATGTCGGGTCCGGATAGATTTGCACGTCAATGGATAGCGAGAGCAATATTACGCGACGACGCGCCCTCGTCGCCGGCGGGGCGACCGTGGTTTTCGGCGGCGGCGTCGCCTATCTCGCGTCACGTTCGGAGTCGTCGAGCGAGGCGTACACTCCGTCGACCTACCAGTCGCTCGGGGGCACGACGGGCTACGGAGTCGAACTCGCCGATAGACCGGTCGTCGGCGAACGCGATGCCCCCGTGGACATGTACTACTGGACGGACTACCTCTGTCCGTTCTGCAAGGAGTTCGAGACGCAAACGCTACCGAAGATCGGTCGGAACTACATCGAGTCCGGCGAGGTCCGCCTGGTGTTCCTCTCGTACCCGAACATCGGCCAGTACTCGATGCCCTCCGCCCACTGGGACCGGTGCGTCTGGCGACTGAACGCCGAGAGCGAGCCGTCGACGTACTGGCACTGGCACGGTGAAGCGTTCGAGGCACAGTCGGGCGGTGGCCACGACTGGGCCGACGAGGAGACCTTCGCGTCGATCACCGAGCGAACGGCGGGCATCACCGTCCCCGCGGTCGAGGAGTGTCGCCAGGAGAACTCGGACGCGATACAGTCCGGCATCGAGGTGGACGTGAGTCTCGCCAGGAACTCGGGGGTCCAGGGGACGCCCGGGTTCGTGCTCTACAACCGGGATGCCGACGCCGCCGGAAAGATCGTCGGAGCACACCCCTACGAGAACTTCGTGGACGCACTCGACAGGGTGTTAGAAGCGTGAGTGCAGCCGACGGCACCGGCCAGCGCCACCTTCGCTCCCTCCGGGAGGCCCTGGCCTATCCCCTCACGTCCGACCGGCGGCTGCTGCTCGCCGGTGGTGCCACCGGACTGACCTACCTCGTGCTCGTCCTGAGCACGTTCCCGCAGTTCTCGTTGCAGCTCGTCTCGCGAGACCCCACGGATATCGGCTACGCCGTCTCGACGCTCACCCGGGAGGTGTACCTCACCACGGGCTGGATAGGGCTCGCCCTCGTCGTGCTGTACGCGCTCCTGACCGGCGTCGCGTTGACCCACACTGCCGCGCTGTATCGGCAGACACGGGCGAGCGGCGCAACGTCGCTGGCGACGGTGCTACCGGGTGTCCTCGCTGCGGGCTGTGCGAGTTGCGGGGCCGGCGTCCTGGGGATGCTCGGGTTCGTGGGGGCGATGGCGGCGCTCCCGTTCCAGGGGAACCTCCTCCGAGCCGCTGGAATCCTGCTGCTCGTGGGCTTCCTCGCCCGGACCGGCGACCCCAGAACCTGCAACGTTGGCGAGATATCGTGAACGTGGCCGGTGAGCGACACGACGTGCTGCTGTCCATCGCGGTCGGGCTGGGCGTGCTCCTGGTGTTCGGGACGGTGACGGGCCTGGTCCCGAACCCGCTCTACGTCCGGATGGTCGCCAGGACGCCGGCAGACTACCTCTTCCTGTTCGCCACGTCGGCGTTCGCGGCGACGTTCGTCTACCAGCGCCTGCTGGCGGCGGAGCCAGTCGGTGACGGTGTCGCCGTCGGCGGCGTCGTCACCGGCGTCCTGGCGTTCGGGTGTCCGATCTGCAACGCCCTCCTGCTCGCGCTGTTCAGCAGCTCCGCGCTGATGACGTACTTCGACCCGCTCCGTCCGCTGCTGGGCGTCGCGAGCATGGTCCTCTTCGTCGGTCTCCTCTACTACCAGCGCGTCAACTGTCGGCGGTGTTGAGACCACACACCGATTCCCCCGCCACGGGAACCAGCACACCACTCATGAGAGTCGCTGTCGTCGTTCTACACATGTACTCGAACATCCTCGTGCCGACGGACGGGAGCGAGCACGCCGAACGTGGCGTGGAACACGGTACCGACCTCGCGGCGGAGCACGACGCCACACTGCACGTGCTGTTCGTCGTCGACGAGAAGGTGTACGGTTCGACGCCCGCGCTGAGCAGCTACGAGGCGGCACTCGAGCAGCTGGCCGAGGACGCCGAGGACCTCATCGGCGACATCGTGGAGGAGGCAATCGAGCACGACATCGAGACGACGGCCGCGGTCCGGCGGGGGGTCCCGCACGAGGAGATTCTCGCGTACACGGCGGAGAACGAGGTGGACGCCATCGTGATGGGCAAGCGTGGCGCCGCCGGAGAGCCGGACGAGGGTGCCCACCACCTCGGCTCCGTCACCGACCGGGTGCTTCGCGGGACCGACGTTCCGGTCACGCCGGTCTGAGCGGTGACCGCAGTCCGCCTCACCCTAAACGGGGGGGACAGCGGGAACCGTCCACTGCCGGCGGCGTCCAATCGAAGGCCCGAGTAGAGCAACGGGCACCCACCAGAACAACCGAGCGGATGTGCGACCTGCCCGGTAATCATGGCTCTCTGACGGGTCGGCCGTTCGGCGTGTCTCTTCGGCGGAATATCTACTACAGTCGAGACAAAACATCGTCTCACGAAGGTCCATGGACGGTGAGCCCACGCCACTCCCACAGTTCGCGGAAGAGGCACTCGCTGTGCTCAGGGAGTCGGTAGACGACTCCGCCGGACTCAGCGAGCAGGCCGCACTCCGGACGCTCGAATCCGAGGGGTTCACCACGGCCGATGCCGACGCAGCGCTCGAGATCCTCGAGTTGCGCGGTTACATATACCGGGTCGACAGCGAGGTCCACATCACGGACTGAACGGCTCGAGCCGGAGAATCAGCCCCGCTCGGCGCGTGACCACCGGGTCCCTCGTCGGACACCCCGCCGACTGGGTCCGCGTAAGCGTATGCAACCGGGATGGTGTCCGTTCTCAGGTACGGTCCCACCAGCCGAGTCAGTGTACCGTCCGGCTGCATCCAGTTTCCGGCGGTATCTCTGGGAGGGCCCTGCACAAACACATAATAAAACAAATATTCACAAGCTCATGCTTGAAGAGTTACTATATCCGTGCGCCCTCTTCAAGTACTTCGAGTCGGGAACGGAACACCTCGTACCCTCACGTCGCCCGCGACCGGGGTCCAGTTGCTCGGGGGATCTTCGACGGGGGACACGGGCCACCACCCTCTCACCCTGGAATTCGAACTGTAGCGGGCGGTCGGTGAAACCGGGGGACAGCCGCACAGTCGTCCGTCACAGTTAGCCCGATTCACTGCTCCCGGGGTTTCAGACTCCTCGACCGTAGCGTCCGGGTGGTTGCTTTGTCGGAGGGCCGGGGGACGGTTCGCGCCCACAGGTCGCGTACAACGGAAAAGCATATCTGACCGTACTACCATTCGAGTATACAGAACTGGTATCTTATACATTGTCGTCGTGCGAACGCTACACCTGTCGCTGTGCTTCGGCGGGTCCGCCAGGGTGCACGCCCCCCGTGCAAAAGAATATACATCCGTTGATTCAACGGATTCACATGCCGGACCTACTCGATGGTCGAACCGCTGTCGTGACTGGTGCTGCCAGTGGGAACGGTCGAGCGATCGCCACTCGGTTGGCGGAGTACGGTGCAGACGTCGTCGTGGCCGACGTCCGGCGGGACCCCAGGGAGGGTGGCGTCCCGACCCACGAGCACATCAACGAGACGACAGCGGCCGCGGCCGTCTTCGTCGAGTGCGACGTCACCGACTGGGACGACACCTGCGACGCGATTGGACGCACGGACCGGTTCGGTGGACTCGATATCATGGTCAACAACGCGGGCGTCCTCGAGAGCGGGCCGATCACCGGGCTCTCGGAGGAGCAGTTCGACCGGGTGATGGACATCAACGTCAAGGGCACGTTCTTCGGCTCGAAAGCGGCGGCGGCGGCCCTCAAGGACGGTGATGGCGGCTCCATCATCAACATCTCGAGCATGGCGGGCATCGTCGGCGGGAGCGACAACAGCATCTACTGCGCGTCGAAGGGAGCAATCCGGCTCCTGACCTACTCGTTGGCGGCAGAACTTGGCCCGCACGGAATCCGGGTGAACGCGATTCACCCGGGCCCGGTAGACACCAAGATGATAGCCGACGACATCGACATCATCGGCAGCGACCGGGCCGACGAGTATCGGCAGTCGATTCCGCTGCAGAGGTTCGGTACGCCCGAGGACGTCGGGAACGCTGCGGTCTATCTCGCCAGCGACCTCTCGGAGTTCGTCACCGGGTCCTCGCTGGTCGTCGACGGTGGCATCTCCAACACCGGCGGTGTGAACTGAGGGAGGAGCCGTCTACGTCTGTCGGCCGAGCTCGTGGCCGTGATAGATTGCGTCGGCGATACGGCGGGGAGACACGCAGTCGCCGATGGCGTGGACCTCCTCGATCTCCGTCTCCGAGGTGAGCGCCTCCTCGTTCGCCTTCAGTTCACGATACAGGCCGTCGTTCGATTTCCGCATGGTCGTGAACACGACGTAGTCCGCATCGAACATCGTCGCCTCGTCGGAGTACACGTTCGTCGCGGTGACGGTCCCCTCGCCCACCTGCGTGAGCGTGTGATCGGGGACGAAGTCGACGCCAGCCGAGTAGAGGTCCGAGTAGATCGTCTTGCGCTCGAACGTATGGAGCGCCTCCTGGAACGCGCTCGTCCGGGGCGTCACGAAGGTGAGGTCGTTGTCCTCGGCGAGCGTCTGCGCGACGCCGGCGCTGACGTTGTACCCCTCCTCGTCGAAGATGACGACCCGCTCGTCGGAGAGGTCGGCGTCCACTGCCTCCTTCGGGGTGAGGACGTGGTCCTGGTCCCAGCCCGGAACCGGCTGATGGGTCCCCGACGTGACTCCCTTCTCGGACCAGTGGCCACCGGTCGCGATGACGACGACCTCCGCCCCGTAGGTGCGAACGTCGTCGTACTCCATCTCCGCACGGCTGCCCGTGTGGACCGCCACGTCGAGTCTGTCGAGTTCGGTCTCGCGCCAGTCGCGCACTCGTTTCCACTCGCTCAGACCGGGGAGGCTCCCCTCGAAATTGACGCGGCCACCGAGCTCCCGCTCCTTCTCGTTCAGGTGGACGATGTGGCCACGCTCGGCAGCGACGCGAGCGAACTCGGTCCCCGCGGGACCGCCGCCGACGACGAGAATCCCCTTCGGCTCGTCGACCTGTTCGTACGCCTCCGGTCCCCAGCGTTGCTCCTCGCCGACGGTCGGGTTCTGGGTACAGATGAGCGGGATGCCCTGCCGCGACTGCGAGACACAGATGTTGCAGCCGATGCACTCGCGTATCTGGTCGACCCGGCCCTCCCTGGCCTTCTTGGGCCAGTGCGGGTCGGCGATGGACTGTCTCGCCATCCCGACCATGTCGAGGGAACCGCTCTCGAGAAGCCGCTCGGCGTCGCGCGGGTCGGTGATTCTGCCCGTCCCACCGACCGGGACGTCGAGAACCTCGGTGGCCTCCTCGATGAACTCGATCTGGTAGTTCTTCGAGTGCCGCCGGCTCGGCCCGATCATGTCGTCGATGGACTGCTTGACGCCGATGTCGAGGTCCCAGAAGTCGAGGTCGTCGCCGACTCGTTCGACGATCTCCAGCCCTTCACCGTCGGCCGTCAGTCCGCCCTCGACGCGCTCGTCGATGGTGAAACGTGCACCGAAGGCCATCTCGTCGCCGATCGCGTCGTCCACGCTGTCGATGACCTCCTCGAAGAAGCGCATCCGGTTCTCCAGCGAGCCGCCGTACTCGTCGTCGCGGTCGTTGTAGAACGGCGAGAGGAACTGGGAGATGAGGTAGCCGTGCGCCGCGTGGAGTTCGACACCGTCGTAGCCTGCCCGGCGGGCGCGGTCGGCCGCGGTGCCGAACGCCTCGACGATCTCCCTGATGTCCTCGTGTTCCATCTCCTTCGGCGTGTAGTAGTTGCCACTCGGTGTCTGTGACGACGAGAGCGGCGGGTGGCGGCTCCCGTAGTTCGACGCGGTGAGTCCACCGTGCCACAGTTCGACGAACAGTTTCGAGCCGTGGTCGTGCACCGCCTCGACCATCTCCCGCTGGGGTTCTATCGTCTCGTCGGTGTGGAGGAACCCGGGGTCGACGGGCGTGACGTCCGTCGATTCGTGTATCTGGCTGTACTCCTGGATGATGAGGCCGAACCCGCCCTTTGCCTTCTCGGCGCGGAACGCCGTCTGCTGGTCACCGAGGCCGTAGGCGTTGCCATGGGGGGGCTGGTACACCCGGTTCGGGATCTCCACTGGACCGAGTTCGAGCGGCTCGAACAGGGCGTCGTAGCTATTCGTCATCTGTGCTCACCTGACTTGGGGGGAGTGCCTTCGTCCTGTGTTGGTTCATGTTGGTTTCCTCCGATTGCACTGGAGTCCTGGTCGTGGATTCGTATCGGGCAGGGGTTGGTTCCCTCAGGCGAACCCCTGCACGCCGATGTAGCGGTCGATGATTTCGTCGTTCTCCGCGAGCTCCTCGCTCGACCCCTGCCAGACTATCTGGCCCTCGTCGAGCACCAGCACTCTGTCCGCGACCTCGAGCGCGAGGTCGATGTCGTGCTCGATTATCATCACCGCGAGGTCCTGTTCGGACGTGAGCCGGTCGAGCAGCGAGGACACCTTCTCGACGAACTGCACGGCGAGCCCCTGGACCGGCTCGTCGAGCAGGAGCAGGTCCGGGTCGGCCGCCAACGCCTGGGCGATGGCGACCATCTGCTGCTGGCCGCCGGAGAGGTCGGCGGCCCGCGAGCGCTCGTACTCGCGGAGGTCCGGGAACAGTTCGTACAGGTACTCGAAGTCGGGTTCGACGTCCCGTTCGAGCGTCGGGAGTCGGATGTTCTCGCGCACCGTCAGGTGGGGGAACACCTTCTCGTCGGCAGTGACGAAGGAGACACCCTTCCGGCCGATCTTGTGGGGTTCCTGCCCGTTGATAACCTCGTCCTTGTACGTTATCGTCCCGCGGCGCGGTTCGAGCAGACCGGTGACGAGCTTGTACGTCGTCGTCTTCCCGGTGCCGTTCCGGCCCAGATACGCGACGACCTCGTCGGTGTCGACGTCGAACGTGATGCCGTCGAGCACGTGATGGTCGCCGTAGTAGGCGTGGACGTCGTCGAGCTGGAGGAGCGGGTGGTCGCTCATCACGAGGTCACCCCCCGCAGATAGGCCTCCTGTACCTCCGGATTCGAGAGCGTCTCCTCCGGTGGCCCGGAGTCGAGCACCTGGCCGTTGTGCATGACCACCAGTCGGTCCGACATGTCTCGCACGACGTCGAGCTTGTGCTCGATGAGAACGACGGCGTACTCGTCGGCGAGGTCGCCGACGACGTCGAAGACGAGCTCCTTCTTGTCGACGGCGAGCCCCGCTGTCGGCTCGTCGAGCAACAGGACGTCCGGTTCCGGCGCGAGGGCGATGGCTATCTCGAGCAGGCGCTTGTACCCCTGCGAGAGGTTCTCGGCGGCGGTGGTCCGGTCCTCTTCGAAGCCGACGAGGTCCAGTATCTCCGTCGTGCGCCGATTGATCTCCTGGTCCGAGAGGGCGTCCGCGAAGACGTTCGCGTACGGGACGTCACTCACGGCCTGGACAGCGAGGCGGACGTTCTCGAACGCCGGCAGCTCGTCGAAGAGGTTCGTGATCTGGTACGTGCGGGAGAGGCCGTGATGGACCCGGCTCTCGGGACCCTTGGCCGTCACGTCGGTCCCGTTCAGCTCCATGCGTCCGGCCGTCGGTGACAGTGTTCCCGCGAGCAGGTTGAACGTCGTCGTCTTGCCGGCACCGTTCGGTCCGATGACGCTCGTGAACTCGTCGTGGATATCGATCGTCAGGTCGTCGACCGCCGTGACGGCCGCGAACTCTTTCCTGAGGTCGGTACAGCGGACAATTGGGTCGTCGGTCATCTCTCGTCACCTCCATCGCTCTTGACGGTCGGCTCCTCCGTCTCTGCGCTCCCGCTCACGCGGGTCAGGACGTCGTCGATGGACCGGACCCTCGAGAAGCCCAGCCCACCGGCGATACCGCTCCGGAACCGAAGCACGGTCAGCATGAACAACAGCCCGAGCAGGAGCGGCCACCGCTCGGGGAGCCGTGCGACGAGCGCCGGCGCACCCTCGGGGATGAAGTCGACCAGGTACGTCGACAGTGCGTACTGGGTCCCGATGACGAACACCGAGCCGATGATGGGCCCGACGAGGGTGCCCATGCCCCCGATGAGTATCATGAACAGCCCGTCACCGGTGGTGGTCCAGTACAGCGTACTTCCCGGCGCGACCTGCGTGAAGTACGCCGCGTAGAGCACTCCGGAGACGGCCGCCAGTCCCCCGGAGACGGAGAACGCCGCGAGCTTGAACGTGCGGACGCTGTAGCCGACCGCCCGGGCCCGCTCCTCGTTCTCCCGGATCGCCTGCAGGACGTGGCCGAACGGCGACCTGACCAGGTACCGCGTGAACAGGTACGTGACGACCACGGTTGCGAGTGCCAGGTAGTAGTACCCCATCGGTTCGAACGGGTTGAACTCGTACCCGAACACGACCGGCGGGTCGATGATGATACCGGTGTCCCCGCCCACGTAGTTCCAGCTCTGGAAGAGCGTGTAGAACACCTGGGCGACACCGAGCGTAATCATCGCGAAGTAGACGCCCGACCGTCGGAAGGCGATGGCACCGACGACCAGGGCGAACAGGCCGGTCCCGATCACCGCTGCTGGTGCGGCAGCGATGAACGGCACGCTGAACTTCTTCATCAGGACCGCAGTCATGTACGCACCCGACCCCAGGAACACCGTGTGGCCGAAACTCACGTACCCGGTGTAGCCGACGAGCAGGTTGAAGCTCATCGCGAACACCGCGAATATCATCATCTCTATCGCGATGCTCGTGAGGAACGGCAGCCCCCCGATAGCGTTCGCTACGAGGGGGAAGACCGCGACGAGAGCGAGCAGGGCCGCTCCGATGTACGGCGTCTTCACCGACTCGAACAGCTCGTTCGACCGTTCGATGTAGCTCATACCTCCACCTCCGCTTCGCCGAGGAGGCCCTGCGGCCGCAGCAGGAGGACGGCAATCATCACGAGGAAGATGACCGTCCCAGCGGGTACGGGGGCGTACACCGCGGCGAACTGCCAGATGACGCCGATGAGCAGCCCGGCGATGACCGAGCCCCAGAACGAGCCGAGGCCACCGACGATGACCACGATGAACGCCGGGAGGATTATCGAGGCTCCGACGCTCGGCTCGATGGCTCGGTAGATGTAGACGACGCCACCGAGGGCAGCGATGAACGCCCCGAGCCCGAACACGGCCGTGAACGCGCGTTCCACGTTCAGGCCGAGAGTCGCCGTTCTGTCGGTGTTGTACACCCCCGCCCGGACGATGAGCCCGAACCTGGTTCGGGAGAGGAACAGGGCCGTCCCGGCGACGACCGCGACGCCGAGCAGGATGGTGAACACGCGGTAGTACGGCAGGCTGATGCCCATGAACACGACCGCCCCGTCGAACACCGCCGGACGGGGCGGGACACCGGGGGGTGCCGCTCCCCAGATGTACTTGACCGCCTCCTCGATGACCACCGCCAGTCCGAACGTCAACAGCAGCTGGTAGATGGGCTCGGTCTCGTACAGCGGCTTGTACACCGTCCGCTCGAGTCCGGCACCGATGGCGGCCACGGCCAGTGGCGCGACGACGAGTGCGAGCGCGAAGCCCGTCATGCCCCCACCCGTGAGCTTCATCACCGCCAGCCCGATGTAGCCGCCGAGCATGAACAACGCGCCGTGGGCGAAGTTGAGCACGCCCATCAGGCCGAACACGAGCGAGAGACCGAGCGCTACCAGTACGAGGATCATCCCGTACGAAACGCCGTTGACGAACGTGGTTGCGAGGTCGCCGAGACCCACGGACAGCGGCGTCATCGCGCTCACAGCTCGATGCCCGAACACCCGGTCTCGCCGCAGGGGCGGATGCTCGACTCTGCCTCGAAGGTGTCGTCCAGGACCGGTTCAACATCCATCGAGCCGCCGGACGTCTCCTCGAAGTGACCGAGGTACATCGGGAACTCCGCCTGGTGGTCGCATTCGCGGATGGTGTAGGCACCGTCGCCGCGGGCGGTCTTCTCGATGGTCATCCCGTGCCACTGCTCGATGAGCGGGTCCGCGTCGTTGGAGCCGGCGGACTGCATCCCCTGACCGATGGCGTAGCCCGCTGCGTGGGCACCCGCCGTGAAGATGGACGGCACGGCGTTCCACTGGCTGGAGTACTGCTCGATGATCCAGTCGTTCGTCGAGTTGTCCGGGAACGGCCAGAAGTACTTCGGGATACCGCTGAACCCGGTTGCAGCCGTCCCGACCTGCTGCATCCACGGGACGGTCGTCACGCCGGTCGCGGTGACCTCGAAGTCCGTACCGAAGTCGGCCAGGTCCCGGCTGAACCGGATGCCGTCGGTCCCGGTGAGTGCCACGACGATCGAGTCCGCACCGCTCTCCTCCGCGTTCTGCAGATACGGCGTGTAGTTGGACGTGCCGGGTGAGACGAAGGACTCACCGGCGGCACTCCCACCGTTCTCCTCGATGACGGACTTCCACTGGGCGACGGAGTCGTGTCCCCACGAGTAGTCGGCCCCGACGAAGTAGAAGCTCGAACCGAGGTTCTCGGCGGCGTACTGCCCACCCGCCAGCGCGTCCTGGTACGTCGTCTGGGAGGTCCGGAACGTGTACTTGTTGCAGTTCTCGCCCGTCAGCGACGTCGCGGCCGCGGTGTCGACGAACATCGGTGTGCTCGCGTCCGTCGCGACGTCCTGCACGGCGGCCGCGACCGAGGACGAGACGCTTCCCTGCAGGATGTCGACCTCGTCGCTCTGGACCAGCTTCCGTGCCTTCTGTCGACCCGTGTCCGCTGCGAGCCCCGAGTCCTCGGCGAGGATTTCGACGGTGATACCGCTTCCTTCGACGGTGTTCGAGTCGGCGAGGCCCTCGGTGTCCGCGTCGAGTGACTGGGCCAGCCCGAGCTTTATCCCGCGGATGACAGAGTTCCCGAGGTGCGCGTAGGGCCCGGACGTATCGGTCACGACCCCGATCGAGAGACTGTCCGCGCCGCCACCGCCACCACCGAGACAACCAGCCAATCCAGTCAGTCCTGCGACGCCGGTTGCTGACGCTGCTTTGAGTAAACGCCGTCTGTCAATCTCAACCATACCTGCACTGTTCTATTCATTCATTATAAATTCTTGGTCGTCCAACCTGACACGTCGAACGGACGTGTTTCTGGACGAACCGTCGGTTATTACTCTCGGAGACGTGTGCGCCGCGGCCGGATCGGGCGAGCACCGGGACTGCCTCGGTAGAAACACCTAACTTGGGCACCCCGAAATTCGGCTGGCATGCAGAGTACGAACCCGGCAACCGAGCGACCGGTCCGTGAGTACGAGTCACACTCGGACGGCGACATCGACGAGGCCCTCGAACGCGCGACCACTGCATTCGAGGACTGGCGCGCTCGCCCTATCGAGGAACGGCAGACCAAACTCGGCGACGTGGCGACCGTCCTCCGTGAGAACGCCGAGGAGTACGCCCGGCTCATCACGACCGAGATGGGCAAACCGATAGCGGAGGCCAGGAGCGAGGTCGAGAAGTGCGCCTGGGTCTGTGAGTACTACGCGGAACACGCCGCCGCGCACCTCTCCGACGAACGTCTCGCGACCATCCCCGAGGCGGACACGAAGGTGGTCTACGAACCGCTCGGAGCCGTCCTCGCGGTGATGCCCTGGAACTACCCCTTCTGGCAGGTGTTCCGGTTCGCCGCGCCGACACTCACGGCCGGGAACGTCGGGCTCCTCAAACACGCGTCGAACGTCCCGGGATGTGCCCTCGCCATCGAGGAGATCTTCGCGGAGGCCGGCTATCCCGAGGGCGTGTTCACGACGCTGCTCGTCGGTTCGAGTGACGTCGAACGGGTGCTCGCCGACGACCGAGTCAAGGCTGCCACGCTCACCGGCAGCGAGTACGCTGGACGCAAGGTCGCGGAGACGGCCGGCTACCACCTCAAGAAGACCGTCCTCGAACTCGGCGGCAGTGGCCCGTTCCTCGTCCTGGACGACGCCGACCTGGACACCGCAGTCGAGACCGCCGTCACCGCGCGCTACATGAACACCGGTCAGTCGTGTATCGCGGCCAAGCGCTTCATCGTCGTCGATGACGCCTACGACGAGTTCGTCGACCGGTTCACGGCGGCCGTCGCGGAGCTCACCGTCGGCGACCCAGCCGCCGAGGAGACCGACATCGGTCCGCTGGCGAAAGGCAAGTTCGTCGACGAGTTGCACGAACAGGTCGAAGGGAGCATCGAGGCCGGTGCGTCGCTCGAACTGGGCGGTGAGCGGCTCGACCGGACCGGACACTACTACGCTCCGACCGTCCTCGCCGACGTGCCCCGGAGCGCCCCAGCCGCCTGTGAGGAGACGTTCGGGCCCGTTGCGGCGGTTTTCGGCGTCGACGACGAACGGGAGGCCGTCGACCTCGCCAACGACTCACGGTTCGGCCTCGGTGCGAGCGTCTGGACCGAGGACCGTGACCGGGGCGAACAGGTCGGTCGCCAACTCGAGACCGGCTCCGTCTTCGTCAACGAGCTCGTGAAGTCGGACCCCCGTGTTCCGTTCGGCGGCATCAAGGCCTCCGGCTACGGCCGGGAGCTCTCGAAGCAGGGCATCCGCGAGTTCGTCAACCGGAAGACGCTCTGGGTCCAGTAGGGGTCCCCCGACGGCTCCCGCCACGCACTCCCACCGATAGAACCAAGGCGACCGCACTGGAAGCTGCTGTCACTACCGGACCACCGTTCGAGTCGTCCGACAGGCCACGGTCCAGCCAGCGGTGCACCGTGCCGCGGGCTGTCGCGCGGACCCGGCGGGATGTCCGGAGCGGAGCCCATCGATATGACGACAGTAAGCCACCAGATCGTACAGACGCTGGAAGATCTCGACGTAGAGTACCTCTTCGGCTACCCCGGCGGCCGGGCCATCGAACTACTCG
The DNA here is from genome assembly GCF_900103505.1 of Haloarchaeobius iranensis. Taxonomy (GTDB): domain Archaea; phylum Halobacteriota; class Halobacteria; order Halobacteriales; family Natrialbaceae; genus Haloarchaeobius; species Haloarchaeobius iranensis. Next base: position 2,273 of record NZ_FNIA01000019.1, on the reverse strand, counting down.
AAGCACTCGTCGACTCGGATATCGAGGTCGTGCGGCCACGCGACGAACGCGAGGCGAGCGTGATGGCCGAGATGTACGGCCGCTACCACCAGGACCCCGGCGTGTTCACCGGGCAGGGGCCGTGGGTCGGAAGCATCGGTGCAATCGGGCAGATGGAGGCCCGTCTCGGCTCCTCGCCGATGGTCGCCATCACGGAGGCCAGCGAGCGCGGCGACTACTCCACGCTCGCGCCGTACCAGCAGGCCCGCGGCGACTACGGTGGGTTCTCGCTCCCGAAGATCCTCGACGGGATCACCAAGGAGTGGTGGTTCCCACGGACGCCGAACGAGACGCTCCGGAGCCTCCAGCTCTCGTTCAAGCACGCCACCGCCGGTCGCCCCGGTCCGACCGCGGTCATCCTCGACGGTGACGCCGTCACCAGCGAGGTCCCCGAGGACGAGACCCCGCCAGTCTGGTCGCCCGAACGACAGACCAGGAACTGGCAGTCCGCGCCGACGGATTCCGACGTTCGGGCGGCAGCAGACGCCCTCTCGAGCGCCGAGCGACCGGTCATCGTCGCCGGGAACGGTGTCCATTCCTCCCAGTGCTACGACGAGCTGCAGGCCGTCGCCGACGCCTACGACGCTGTCGTCGTCACCTCGTACCTCGGGAAGTCGACGATTCCGGAGACCCACGAGCGTGCCGCGGGCGTCATCGGCTCGTTCGGCCACGAGGGCGCGAACCAGGTCGTCAGCGAGGCCGACACGCTGCTCGTCGTCGGCTGCCGGATGAACCCGATGGACACGAACTGGCAGGCCGCGTCGTTCATCCGCCCCGACGAGCAGACCATCATCCACGCGGACATCGACACGCGCAACGCCGGGTGGGTGTACCCCGCCGACGTCGGCCTCATCGGCGACGCCGGGAAGAGCCTCGCCTCGCTCGCCGTCGAATCCGGTGGCGGGACCGACTGGGCGCTCGGCCGTGCTGCCGAGGCACGCGAGGACTTCTCGGTGCCCGAGTGCGAGTCCGACGACACGCCCATCATGCCCCAGCGTGCGGTCGCCGCCATCGACGATATCGTCGACGAGGACACGATCGTCACTGCGGACTCCGGCAACAACCGCTTCTGGCTGCTCAACTACCTCCAGACGCCCGCCGTCCGGACGTACTTCGGCAGCGGTGGCGTCGGCGGCATGGGCTGGGCCGGTCCGGCCGGCGTCTCTGCCGCCATCACGACCGACAAGGACGTGGTCGCAGTCGCCGGTGACGGTGGCTTCACCATGACGATGACCTGTGTCGAGACCGCCGTCGAGTACGGCGTCGCGCCGACGTTCGTCGTCCTCAACGACACGAGCCTCGGGATGGTCCGGCAGATGGACGACTCCATCCCCGGCGTCGAGTTCCACGACACCGACTTCACGGCTGTCGTCTCCGGCTTCGGTGCGGACGCGATGCGGGTCGACGACCCCGCAGACCTGGATGCCAGACTCGCAGAGGCGAAGGCGGCGGACGTCCCGACGGTCGTCGACGTGCGTATCGACCGCGAACCGGACATGGTCGAGCACCTCCAGTCGTCGTTCTACGCCGAGGTCGGCGGGCTCCACGAGTAACCGTCACGAGCCGCTGGCAACACAACGCTTTTTGCGACCGTGCGTCTCGGTAGAAGAGATGCCAGAAAGCAATACCGTACTCGTTACCGGTGGCACCGGCTTCATCGGTTCGTACGTCGCGAAGGACCTGGTCGACCACGGCCACGACGTGGTGGCCTACGACCTCTCGACGGACCCGCGCATCCTGGAGAAGCTCGACATCGCCGAGGACGTCGAGATCCGCCGGGGCGACGTGAGCGACCCGACCGACGTGGTCAACGCCGTCGCCGAGACCGACACGACCCACATCGTCCACCTCGCCGCACTGTTGACGAACACGGCCGAGTCGAACCCCCGTGCCGCCATGCAGGTGAACATCGAGGGCACGAACAACATCTTCGAGGCCGCGCGCACGCTCGACGACCAGGTCGAGCGCGTCGCCTGGGCCTCCTCCGCCGCGGTGTACGCCCCGCCCGCGAACTACGACGACGGCAGTGACTGGTGGGTGACCGAGGACGACCTGGTCTATCCGGACACGCTGTACGGCGCGACCAAGGAGTACAACGAGCACCAGGCCCGGGTGTACAACGAGGAGTTCGGCGTCGACCACGTCGCCATCCGCCCCACAGTGGCGTACGGTCCGTACCGCGAGACCGGCGGGAGCGCGTTCCTCGCGAACATCATCGAGAAGCCCGCGGTCGG
>NZ_FNIA01000066.1 GCF_900103505.1 Haloarchaeobius iranensis | reverse complement strand
TCGTCACCGTTGACCGGGTCGTACAGCGCCTTCACCATGTACCGGATGATGTCCGGCGACCTGACCGCGCGCTCGAACCGTTCGGTGCCCATGACCTGGCCGAGGATCTCGAGGTAGTGGTCGACGCTGTCCTCGACGGCTGTGGCTCGCGGGATCCCCGCGTCGAGCTGGTCGCGGATGTCGAAGAACGAGAACGCGGGAAGGACCTTCGAACAGTCGTAGTACAGCACGTTGTTCAGGTGGCCGTACTTCGCGTAGTGCGCTCGCATGTAGTCAGTCGCCATCCCGTCGCCCTTCGGGAGGACGACGATGCTCGCGCCATCCGTGGCCTGATGATTGTCCAGTATCCCGGACGTCAGTGCCGTGGATTTCCCCGACCCGGTCTTCCCGAACCACGCCACGTGCATCGGCTGGAGCGCCTCGGGGAGCGCGATCGGTCGTGAGTTCGTTGTGCCGTCCTCGGTGAGCGGCTGGCCGAGCGTGAGTCCTCTCGTCGTGTACTCCTCGAGGATCGTCGGCGGCGGACGCTGGAGCGTCTGGCGCTCGCCGGGGGTGGGCTTCACTGTTCTATCGCCAGCGTCCGTGAGCGCCGCACCATCGATGACCGTGAGTGCGCCGAGCTCCTGGTCGTCCATCACGATACCTCGGCTCTCCGGGCGACGCCACGGACGCTTTCTGAACCTTCTGTAGCTCGGCTCGTGCATCGCTCGGTTGCGGATGTCGTCCAGTACACGCTGTGCCTTGGAGCCTGTTCTGACCCGCCCTGTGACCTCGTAGCTCGTGTGACTGACGTGACTGAATGCGTCGGCGACATCGTGGGCGATCTCCTCGAGTGGCGCGCGATTCCTCGAATCCGCGACCGCGAGTCTCGCCGTGACGTCGAACGACCGCTTCGGGTTCCGTTCACCGAGCTCTTCGACCCTGTCCTCGTCGGCCCTGGGTATGTTCGGGTTCTCGGGCGCGCCGAACACCGCGGTCAGGACCTGGTCACCGATCGTCTCGTGTTGTTCCTCGAGCGCGAGGATACGCGAGTCGCGCTCTCCGGTCCAGTCCGGTCGTGGTTGAAACACCACCTGGTACACCATCGGTACGTCGACGCTGGCCATCGTCTCGACGATCGTCGCGAGTGGAACCCGAGCGTGGTCGTCCGTGAGGAACGACTCGAAGTTCGTGAGCTTCGTCTGCCAGTCCCGCGAGCGAGTGACCTGCCCGACGTACTCGACCGCAGCCAGGTGGTCCGTGTCGACGAGGGTCCTGTCCGGGGCCCACTCCTGCTGGGTGAACTCGTACGTGTCCGGGTAGAGACTCCGCAGGATTCGTTCCGTTGACTCGGCGAGCTCGCTGTCGACACCCACGTAGTACGTCGTCGTCGTGCCGTCGTTCACGAGAAGTACCTCGTAGGTGGGTGTCGTGGACTGGAACGGGCGCCTGTACCAGGCATCCGCTTTCGGGAGCTCCTGCCGATGGAGTCTCCCGAGCTGGAGCACCACCGTCTGGGCGTTCAACGGCGTGTCCGTCGGTCTTATCCTGGTGTACGTGCGGTCGTCCTCGCTGGGCACCGGAAGGTCAGGTGTTGCTCCTTCTTTCGCCATTCAGATTCCTAATTTCTGCCGTGTTGAATAGATGCTGAGTCATGGTTAGAGAGGTTCACAGAGCGGTTCTATGTTGGAGATGGCGAACATGAGGACGATTTCACGGAAC
>NZ_FNIA01000039.1 GCF_900103505.1 Haloarchaeobius iranensis | reverse complement strand
ATGTCTCGGCGAAGAAGCGTGTTAGCGACTTGTTCGAGCCGTTCGGGCTCGAACTTCGTCCGGAGGTGGTAGAGAACCGTGTTTGCCGATGGCGAGTCTTCGCTGGAGTTGCACAGCGTCGAGATTGAGGTCCCGTCGGCGGTTGCGCCGACGAGGACCTCGTAAATGTCCTTAGCATCGGTTTCAGCGTTGTTGGCAAGGTTCAGAGAGACTTCCTCGTCAAGTCGATTGACGAGGAAGTTAAGGAGCTGGTCTTCGTGGATTTCACTGTCTGCTTGCTGCTGTTTGCTAGGCACATTCGCAGCAAGCAGACGTTCTAACTAACCGGCTTTGTGAGGTACTGAGTATGAGCCTCGAAGAGACGGTCGACTACCTCGCCGAGGAACTCGACCTTGAACGGAGTGAACACGTCCGTGAGGTCGGCCAGTCGGTTGCAGAGCTTCGCGACTAATCAGAACATTTCTCTGAAGTCTCGTTCGACGAGCCCATCCTCCAGATAGGTGATGAACTCCTGTTTTGTTGGTCCCTGCTCATCAAGTAGATCATCCCGTTCTGCACGTTGGAGGACTGCCTGAGCGAAGTTTGTACAGTGGGGTTCGTGCTGCTCAGCGTACTCTGAGAGGGCCTCTCGCCAGTGCATATCCAGCTCGAACTCGGCTAATCGGATTTGGATTCCATCTTTCCGTTCGACGAGGTCAATGTCGAGCCCCTCAAGTTTCTTGAACCGGAGATTGTTCCGACGGACCGTGATGAGGCGTTTGGAGCCGACGATATAGGGATCGACCCACTCACGCCAGGTTTCGTCGTCGACGTGCGTACGTGGCATCGCAAAATCAGGATCTACACTCTCAATACAGAATTGTAGCATCGCGATGCTGGTTCGGTGATTCGCGTTCGGAAGGGAATGCCGGAGGATCAAATTCGACATCACTTCGCCGGCGACTTCAGGGACTGATGCTCCCCAGGATACGTGATCGAGTGCTTGTTGAATCTTCTGCGGTTCGAACTCCTTGTAGAGCCGGAACTCATCCGCTTCGCGAACATCGACAGCGGCCTCAAGCAATTCCACCAGTCGGAATGCTACAACTTGCCCAGCACGAGGGAGGTCATGAATACGATCATTCAACCACTCCCTGTCGAAGTCAATATCTTGGGCACCCCCGACCTCCGTATCGCCCTCATAGAGTACATAGACTGGTGTTTCAAAGGGGTATCCGATGAGCTTTGTCGACTCGTCGGATTGCTCTCACTGAGACCGGATCTCTGCTACCGATGCCGAGCTATATTTGAGTGAGAAATTCTCGGCCTGTGGGTGATGATAGAAGACGAGCCGAGCCATCTCAATGCGTATTCGTGGGAAGTGGGTAAAGCAGTCCCGCTTTTATTTGGCGATGGACGCAACCTTCCGAAAAATTGAGTGAGTAATTCACATACAGAGACGACTTCTCAACGCTTATCCGCGTCTTTCACAGAGTAGTATGTAGCGGGATAGGATAGCTCGGAGATTCCACCAGGCTCATGACCTGGAGATCGGTGGTTCAAATCCACCTCCCGCTATTTTTCGCCGACACAACTGCTATTCATAAACCTCGTCTGGGTCAAAGACTTTCTCGCCGATGGTCTCGCCTTCGATCGTTCGATAGAAGCAGGAGCGATGGCCCGTGTGACACGCCCCACCTTTCTGGTTAATCCGATAGAGAAGCGCATCACCATCACAGTCGACGCGGATTTCCTTTACCTGTTGGACGTGCCCGCTGGAACCGCCCTTCCGCCAGAGTTCGTCGCGACTCCGAGAGTAGTAGTGGGCAAGTCCCGTGTTCTGGGTTTCGGCGAGCGCCTCCGGGGACACGTACGCGAGCATCAGTACGTCACCTGTCTCGGCGTCCTGTGCAATTGCGGGAATCAGTCCATCCTCGTCGAAGTCAAGTTCGACATCGAGGAGCTTGTCTTGCATATTTACCCGATACGACAGACTCGGGATACCAGTTGGTATTTCGAGAGCTGTCTCTTGCGGACCTACACCAGCTGGATGACGTTTCCGTTTGAGGTGACGTGGAGGTCACGATCGAGATTGTATCCCTGCTTTGCAGCAAGATCAACGTATCCAGAGAAGCCTTTCATACTCTGGTGTGCCGGAACCACGTGTTGTGGTTGGAGTGCATCGAGCATCGTGTAGTGCCCTTCCTGCGAGAGATGCCCTGAGACGTGGACGTCGTCGTAGATACGTGCACCTTGCATACCAAGCAGCCTCTCGGACTGGTAGCGCTGCCCTTCGTTTGTCGGCTCCGGGATCACGCGAGCCGAGAAGATGACCTTGTCGCCGTCGTCGAGTTCGTACGGTGTCTCACCACGACCCATTCGAGTGAGCATCGCACGGGGTTCACCCTGATGGCCGGTCACGACCGGTAGGAAGTTCTCCTTCCCCTCGTTCATAATTCGCTTGAAGGCACGGTCGACAGACTTTCGGTGCCCGTACATTCCAAGGTCGTTGGGGAACGTGGCCGCGCCGATGCGCTCGGCTGTCCCCGAATATTTCTCCATCGACCGTCCTAGAAGTACGGGTTGGCGGCCGATTTCCTCGGCGAATTCGACGAGGCTCGTGACGCGAGCGATGTGGCTCGAGAACGTCGTCGCGACGATCCCGCCATCGTAGTCTTCGAGACTTCGCATGACGTCGCGGAGTTGGCTCCGGGCGACGGCTTCGCTCGGCGTTCGCCCCTTCTTGTTCGCGTTCGTGCAGTCCTCGATGTAGCAGAGGACGCCCTGACCCTCGCGACCGATCTCGCGGAATCGCTTCATATCGATGGGGTCGCCGATGACCGGCGTGTGGTCGATGCGTTTGTCCAGTCCGTAGACGATGGCTCCCTCAGGCGTGTGGAGCACGGGATTGATGGCGTTGATGATGGAGTGTGTGACGTTGACGAACTCGAGTTCACACCGGTCGCCGATGGGCATCGTCTCACCGGCATCCATCTCGATGAGGTCGTTCTGAACCTGGAACTTCCCCTCGTCCTGAATCTCTTCTTTGACGAGATCGAGAGTGAACGGGGCAGCAACGATAGGGGCGTCGTAGCGATGCGCTAGTTTGCTGATAGCACCGATATGGTCGAGGTGGCCGTGCGTCGGGACAATAGCCTGCACGTCCCCTTCAAGATCGTTCATTATCCGGTCGTCAGGGATGGCACCCATATCGATGAGATCCAGACTGTGCATCTGCTCGGTCCGGATGTCGTCGTGAATCAGTACGTTCGAGAGGTTGAGGCCCATGTCGAAGACGACGATGTCGTCACCGGCACGGACAGCCGTCATCTGGCGACCGACTTCCTCGTAGCCGCCAATAGTTGCGATTTCGATTTCCATAGTGGGGTCCGATCAGAGTGATCCCAGAACTCGTCAAAGTCCGCCTGGTGAAGGAGAGCCGGTGTGACGCTGGCTTCGACGGTCGCCCAGATCGGGCCATCCGTCAACGTCTCCAGAGTACACGACCTTCTCGGGGACAACGCGTGTTTCGGCTATGTTGAGTTCCTCGGTCTGGGCGTATATACCCGAGGGTTTGGTGCTGTTGGAAACCCACTTTCTTGACAACCTATTGTCAAGATTGCCGTTAGACCGGTATGTGGGCTTACAATTGTCGGCTTGATAACTCAATACAGGCAGTATGAGTAGTCGGCTGAAATCAAAGAGGGAACAGAAGTTAAGACATATATTCCGACAACGGTGCATTCTACTTTGTATGCAATTCTGTGACGAGTGTGGTTCGCTGATGCACACGGAGGGGGACACGTGGGTTTGTCGTTCCTGTGAGAACGAGGAGTTGCGGGATTCGAAAGCGGAAGCAGCGATGACGACTCAAGATGGACAGCGAGACGACGGGGCACCTGACGTGGCTGACGCGACCGAGGGCTCCCCCGAGACGATGGAGGAGACCTGTCCGGCGGGCGACTGCGACAGCGACCGGGCCTACTCCGAGATGCTGCCGAAGCCGGGTGGCTCATACGAGGTTCGGCTGTTCACCTGCGTCGAGTGCGGCAAAAAGTGGCGCGAGTCCTGACGGCGCATCTCGCGAACTGCACCGTTTGAATATGCACAGACCGCCACTTCAGACTCTCAACTCTTGGGGTTCCCCCAGTTGATATATTATTGGTAAAAAGAAAAAATATGCCACCTTTCGACACATTTGATGTATTATTTCTCGAATATCCGGACAGAGATTTCACGGCTGTTTTATACAGTGAGTTGTACTGTCCAGGCAGGTGCGCTCTCTGTGAGTACTGGGACCGGATTAATTACCCTCGTCGTGACCATCTTAGGGCTGGGTGTCGCAGCCCAGGTATTAGCCGACCGGCTGGAGATTCCGAGCGTCCTCTTTCTTATTCTCGCTGGAATTCTCGTCGGTCCAGAGGGCCTCGATATTGTCGGACTCGAAGCCTTCGGTGGGCCCGAGGCTCTTTCGGCTATCGTCGGTCTCTCGGTCGCGATTATCATCTTCGAGGGCGCATTCCATCTGAAGCTCTCGAAACTACGACAGACCCCGCGCGAGGCCTTTCGATTGGTCACTCTCGGTGCGGGAATTGTCTTGCTCGGCACGGCGATAACTATCCGGCTGGCACTAGGTGCGTCGTGGGAATTGTCCTTCCTCATTGGCGCGCTACTCATCGCAACTGGGCCGACCGTCATCACGCCCATCCTGGAAGTCGTCCCGGTGCGAGACCGTGTGGCCGCGGCACTCGAGACCGAAGGAATCGTCAATGACGTTACAGCGGCGATTCTTGCAGTCGCGATCTTCGAGGTTGTCGTCGGGAGTGGGACGCAGCTTCAGTTGCTGGTGACCTCGTTCATTTCCCGTCTTGGGATTGGCATTCTCGTCGGCTTCTTGACGGCCGGCATCCTGTGGTATCTGCTCAATCACGTCGATCTTTCGCCTTCGAACGCCGTTCGGAACTCCCGGCTGATCGTTCTCATCGGGGCAATCGCGACGTATGGGATTGCTGAGGGAATCGCCTCCGAGGCAGGGATAGCTGCAGTCGCGACGGCAGGAATCCTCCTCGGCAACGTCGATATGCCCTACGAAGACGAGATTGCAGCGTTCAAGGGCGATATCACACTGATTGTGCTTTCATTCGTGTTCATATCGCTCGCGACGCTGCTGTCGTTCGAAGATCTACTGTCCCTCGGTCTCGGCGGGCTCGTCGTGATCATCGCTGTTGTTGCGGTGATTCGCCCCGTCGCTGTCCTGCTCTGTACGTACGGTGAACGGTTCTCGTTCCGCGAGCAGCTGTTTATGGGTGCGGTCGGCCCTCGTGGCATCATTCCGGCGAGTGTCGCGACACTGTTCGCGCTCGAACTTCGCTCGTCGAACCCGGAGACCGTAACAGCGTCGTCCCCCGATGCAGCGACGGTCCTCGTCGGGACGGTGTTTCTGGTCATTCTAACGACGGTGGTTCTGCAGGGTGGATTCGCACGGCACATCGCACAAACACTCAACGTACTACCAATGCGCGTCATCATCGTAGGCGCTGGTCGCGTCGGTCGCGGCCTCGCCGAACGGCTGGAGGATCGTGGAGAAAACGTTATTCTCATCGACAAAGACCAGGAGCAGGTCGAACAGGCTCGTACTCTCGGATTCACTGTTCACCACGGGGAAGGTGCCGATATCGATGTGCTTCGGTCTGCAGGAGCTGAGAACGCGAAGATCGTCGCAGCAGCCACCGGTGACGACGATTCGAACTTGCTCGTCGCCCAGCTCACGAACTCGAACTTCGACGTAGCTACCGTGATCGCCCGGGTGAATACGCCCGGGAACGCCTCGGCCTTCGAAGAACTGGGTGTCCGTGCGATCGCAGCTGACGAGTCGATCGCTCAGTCGATGGACAACGCGATCGAGCGACCGGCGCTTTCCGAATGGATGACCGAACTCGGTCGAACAGGCGACGTTCAGGAGATTGAGGTTACGGCAGAGAATTTAGTCGGAATGCAGATCGGTGACCTCGACACCGAACTCCCTGACGGGGTTCTCGTCGCCTTGGTGAGTCGCGACGGCGACTCCCAAATTCCAGAGCCCGACCTCACCCTCCGTCGTGGAGACCATCTCACCTTTGTCGGGCGTCGTGATGCGGTCCACGAGGCGATTGAACGATGCCACCCTGAACTCCACGGATGAGCTATCGAGGACGGGATATCCAGGGTCGGTGAGATTCTCACGGCGATGCAGCTAGTCGGCACCTGCAATGCGTATCAAGGAACTGCCTTTTTAGGTATCGTTCCCATTATCGAGATGCTTATTCCGTCCAGTGAAGCTCGTATTCGAGCTCGTATCGTTGTTCTCCGGTTTCCGAGTCAGTGAGGCGTTCGAGTTCGACTTCGAACGTCGGTTCCTCGGGAACAGTGACAGTCTCTGACTGGTCCGTGCTCTCTAGCTGGACTGTCCCTGCTTTGATCTGTTCGGCAGCATCGACGAGCGTTTCGGCGATCTCCAACCGGGAGTGCAGTTCCTCTGTCTTGAAGAGTACTTCTTCGGGCATCAGCTAGCTCTACGGCCCCTATCCCAATATGGTCTGTCCCTTGTTATCATACTCTGGGAACGTACTCCCGAGAATTGTCTTGACTGGAATATTCTGAGCTCTGGCTGTTTGTTCTATACCTCCCAGTGCCCTGTTATTCTTCGTCAGTGTCGTCCTTGATCTCTGCGAGCTGATCGACGAGTTCACCGGTGGAGGCGTCTGTATCGAATGTAATCTCGCCCTCATGCTCGTTCTCGTGAATAGTCACGCCTTCACTGTCGTCATCATCATTCACATCTTGGTTCTGCTGCTCGGATTCGTCATAGCTCCCAAAACCCATATGTGACGGTAGCAAGAGCGTGGACTAAAAACAACCGGTACGCTTGCAGGCCGTTACCGATATCGCGGAGAGGCACCGGTCGTCGTGAGTAGTCCGTTCAGGCAACTTGTTCGTGTCTGACCCGACTACTAGTGGCGATTTTTCCGGTCATCCAGCGATAGTCTGGAACTCCTCGCGAATCGCGTCCACGATCGCTTCCCGATCGTAGTCCCCTGCAGTTGCGCTCACGAGCTTGATGTCGTCTTTGTCGACTGGAATCCAGAGCTGGAGGAACCCCTGTGAGCCGTCCATGTACTCGACTTTCGAGGCCGGTTTCTGCCAGAGTTCAGCCGGTTCCTTGGTGTACTTCGGATGAATTCCCTTGGGAAGGGATTTTGTCGTCTCCTGTCTGAAGTCTGGATCCGTCTCGAGTCGCCCTCGAATGTCCGCCGTGATCGTGTGCCGGTCGGCATCCTCCTCGATTCGCGTGTTCACCGTCCACACCGTTCGGGAGATGAACTTCTCCAGCGTCTTGTCCGGGACGATCTTGTCGACGTCCTCGAAGATCTCCTGCTCTCGAATCCGCGGCGTTCCACTGATGCCGGAGACGATCCGATCGTCTCCTGGCTCGTGACAAACACCAAAATTCGCCCGCGGTCGTTCACCCAGCTGGGGCTGATAGATATCTGGAAGTTCGAGAAGCCGGGCAATCTCGAGCTCTCTGTACACGCCATACTGCTCCCGGAGAAAGAGTTTGAACTTCGACATTTCTTCGCGTGATGGCGAGAGGAAGATGAAGCGCTGAAGAACGTCCTGATTGGGTGCGTCATCGTGATAGAAGAAGGTATGTGTCTCGTGGTCCTCAAGCGCAAACCAGACGAGATAGTCAATCGGGCCGTCGTCGACGAAGATGGCTTCTTCAACGAGCTGCTCGGAAAACTTCGGACAGCGCTCACAGAAGGTATCGACCAAGTGTTGGACGTAATCTCCCGGGTCCAGTCCGTACTCAGAAATGAACTCCCGAGGCATGAGCGGGGCTACGACTCGGAAGCGATAAAAGACACCCGATGCGACAAGATTCGCTCAGTGTGGGTCTGGGTGTCACTAGCATATGCGCTGATGAAGGGTCGCGGCTCGGATGCCCGCGTCATCACAAGGGGCTCAGAGGGGTAACTATTCGTCATCGCCGCACCGCATTTCACATCTTCTGGCTCGGGTGGCATCAGCGTTCTGCCGGGACGGTGCTTCCTCGCTTACCGCTCATCAGATTCCGAAAACCGGGGAACAAATCGTCGGTTTGGTGAAGGCGAAATTTCTACCCTCACCTCTCTCACGAGTGTGAAGTGGTGACGACGACTATCCTTGTACGACTCGAGGAGCCCAGCGACTTCTTGATCGAACTCAGCCAACAGTTCAAAAAGAGGACGAGATCACGATTACCGGTGACGACTGGGAGTTGCCGTTCGGGTTCGGCGAGCCCGTCAATCTCGATATCGAATTCGAAGGCGACGGCGAACCGGAACTGGAGACCGAAGTCGAACTCTTCGGACGTGTCGAAGACGAGACGCCGAATCTTACAGAGAGGCAGCACAACCATCCTGTACCGTTATTGCAACCGAGCGAGTAGAATCACGTATGCAATCCCGTGTTCCTACTCTTGCGAGAAAGGAGACTACCGATCCTGACGATTCGGATGAGGAATCCACGTCTGGAGAGTCTGTTTCCGCTGATGACTCTTCAGACGACGAGAAATCACTCGATGAAATCATTGACGCGTACGCAGAGTGAGCCTTTGATATGGTCGATGCACACCGATTCTCATCGGGAAGCACCTCGCAACTCCAGGAAGCAATAGATACGATTGTCCAAGCATTCGGTCACCCGGAAACGATCTCTGTTACTTATACGTTCGAAGACGGACAGAAGCGGACGATGATCGAGGTACTAACTGGTGATACCGCTCCCATCTACGAGCTCGTCTACGACGGACAGGACGACGGGGCAGAACCAGAGATCACACCGGTCGGCGAAGACGAGCAGTCACCGAAGCCGTCGAAGTAACCGCCCAATCGACGGGAAGATTTGCTCCCCTCTGAACGTCTCGACTGTCTCGCGTACTGCCTCTAATTCGGGGTCAGCAGCCGAAACCGATCCCTCCTGTACCCGCTGGGAGAACATTTCGATGAACGACTGGGCACCCTCCATTGCATCATCGACTGTGTCGTATTCCTCGACAGGGTAATTGTGGCGGACATGTGTCGACGTCCGATTGATCGCCGATAACCGGAGTTTGAATCCCTTATCGGCCGGCTTCGACAGCACAGAGACAACAAACGTCGTGTCCTCTGCCGTTTCGTGTTGATACTCGACGACTGCAGTACGATGCTGGGCCTCCTCGCGTTTCTTCGTCCACTCTGCTGGAAGGGCAATATCGGTGTCAGTCATCAGTACCATCGTCGAGAACGGATCGACTGTGTCGTCCCCTCGTTGGCTGATAGTCGAAGGCTAGACGATCCGGTGATGGCTGGGTGACCCAGAGTACACCATCGACGAGGGGAGCAATCGCTGCCATCGTCTCTTCATCGTGAGCGGTGTAGTCGATTCCAAGGAGACACAGCCCCGACTCTGAACGAAGCCCAGTGATTCGCTCAAGGACAGTACCCACATGAGTGGCAGACGTCGCCTTGAGGACCGGTGTGAGTGAGCGGATGAGAAGGTGATGCGCTCTATTGCTCGGTACCGAACTGTCGGAGAGGTCCGAGAGGGCCATGACCAGCCGTTCAAGATCGCCTGGCGAGGGTGTGAAGACGACATGTGTCTCGCCATAGAGTGCTGAGATGGATTGTTGCTCTGAAACTGTGTCGACGATGCTGATCGATGGTTGCCCGGTCTCTCCTCCGAGACAGTTATAGACTGCAATCGTTCGATTGGCACTCTCTCTCGTCGTGACGACAAAGGCTGTATCCTCTTCCGTCCCTTGAGCACAGAGGATACGGAGACACACGGCGTGCTGAGACGGGTCACCGGTGGTCGCGACGAGAACGGTCGAGCCACCGCTGAGGCTCTCTGGAAGCGGGTCGACCAGTAAGGCCTCTATTTCGACTGTACTGTTGGCATTCCCGTCCATCAGTTAGCTGTCACCACGAGGCTGCGGATTGTTCGTTGAACCCGTCAACTGAGACAACGTCTGTTCCGGATAGTATCGAGCTTTACATGTCGGGCACTCGGCGATGCGCACGTGGCCCTGCCAGGTCGTCGCGACTGGAAGGTCCCGTACATGGACCGTCCGTTCGATTAGCTCCGTGCCACAGTCCGAACAGGGGATGTCTGTTTCATTCATGGGTGTATGCGTGGGTCGTGCCAAGTCCCGTCGGGAGACCCAGGGCCACCGCAGACGGGTCGGCATCCGGCACGGCGCATCTCAGAGCAGTGCCATCGAAGGACGCCCCCGCAGTGGCGGCGAACCGATGGGCGAGCGAAGAAAGGACGGGACGGAGCCCTTAGTACGAACTAAAATTGCTGTGTACCGGATAAATAGGTTTCGGACACCCGATTCACGCGACTGAGCAATCCTGTACCAAATTTCCGGCGCTCCCGGGCGTGAGACACACGTATTTCAATCGAAGCGGAATGTCTCCATATTTTTCGGCGCGTGGGTTCGGATATTGAATTCCTGATACAGACCGGACGAGAGCTGGTCCGTCGAGGATTCATCACCGTGGACACAGAGAACCCGCTCCGGACGAGGGTTCATTGTCCGCACGAAGTTCTCGAGGCCGTTTCGGTCGGCGTGGCCGGAAAATCCACTGACTGATTCGACATCGAACCGAAGCGTCAATTGTTCGCTACGGCTCCCGCGGTCATTGAACGGGATCTCGCGGCGGCCACTCTGAATGCGCCGTCCCAGCGTGCCCTGGGCCTGATATCCGACGAAGATGAGCGTGTTCTTCGGGTCACTCCCAAGCAGTTCCAGCCACGACATAATCGGGCCGCCGGTCACCATCCCGGAGGTCGAGAGGATGATACAGGGCTCGCCGCCGGCGATATCTTCCCGCATCTCCTGGCCACCGTCGACCTGCTGGAACTGTTCGGCGAGGAACGGATTCTCGTCCTCGTGGAGAATTCGCTGGCGGAGTCCGTCACGGAGGAACTCGGGATAGGCAGTGTGGATCGCCGTCGCCTCGCGAATCATCCCGTCGAGATAGATTGGTATCGTCGGGAGTCGATTCTCACGCATTGCCTCCTCTAGAACGAGCATCAACTCCTGTGATCGACCGACGGCGAACGCCGGAATCACGACTTTCCCGTTCTGCTTGTACGTGTCGTTAATCAGCTCGGTGAGCTTCCGCTCGCTGTCTTCCTGGTCGGTCTGGTAGTCGTTGCGCCGTCCGTAGGTCGACTCCATGATGAGTGACTCGACGCGAGGAAAGTCGTTCGATGCGCCGTTGAACAGGCGGGTGTCCGTGTAATGAACGTCGCCCGAGAAGACGACGTTGTGGAAGCCGTCGCCGACGTGGAAGTGCGCGACGGCGCTGCCGAGGATGTGGCCAGCGTTGTGGAACGTGAGCTTGATGTCCGGTGCGATGTCGGTGACGTTGCCATAGTCGACCGTAATCGTGTGTTTAAGCTCTTCGCGGACCATTTCACTCTCGTACGGTGGAGTACGTCCTTCTTTGGCAGCAACATCGAGATAATCGAGCTGGAGCAGTCCCATCAAGTCGCGGGTCGCCTGCGTTGTGTAGACGGGACCATCGTATCCGTACTTGAAGAGGAGCGGAAGCAACGCGCTGTGGTCAAGATGAGCATGAGTTAGGACGACTGCGTCGAGGTCTGCGATCGGGTTGGCCTCCGGAAGTTGGAGATATGGAACCTCTCCCTCTGCACCGGGTTTATCACCACAGTCGATGAGAATCCGAGTCTCAGGTGTACTGAGGATGAAACTCGCCCGACCAACCTCCCGACAACAGCCGAGGGTCGTCACGCGGACCCATTCGGTGTCCTGCGTTGGCTCTTGATGAATTTGATCTCCAACGCGTTCGAGAAATTCCCGGCGCTCGTCGCGCTCTTGCATCAGGAAATTTCTGACGTTGTCTACCGTCGAAGATTCCATCGGTGGTGTCCTGAGGACTTCTGGATGCCATCCGACTTCTTGTGTAATTTTTCGAAGCGTCCGTGCATGGCGACCAATAACGAGACCAGGGACCTCTGCTTCAATAAGTACCTCTCCAGTTGCGGGATAGAACTGAAGATTCGTGATCCCCGCCCTCTCAGGGATAATGTCCAATATCTGGGGCTTGGCATCAGAGGGACTTGCCTGTGTGCCCGCTGTTGGTCGGACTGTAATCCGTTTTTGAACAGCAGCCGCTAATGTCCCTATTAACCTTTCCCGCTCCGCGAATTGGCGAGGGGTTTCAGTGTATATGACAAGTTCTGGGCCTTCGAAGGTTACTCGTGAGATTGTAAGATCATCTGGTGTTTTATTCTCAATCCGAGCGTGTGCTATCTCGAGTGGATCTTTGTCGTCGTCAGGATTCATGTCATTTTGTCGATTATGGGGGCAAGTAAGGCTGTGGAGATCTCAGTTCAGAAATGGCGATTTCAGTTGAATCGTTAATACTTCGAACATGTATCTCGAATCCCTGGACCGCGTCAAACTGTTCGATTCTCTTGGCGAACCACCGTCGGGAGGAAACCGATACAGTACGCTGTCCAGTATGTGAACGGATGAAATCGTTCGAGTACAGGTAGAAATAGATAGTATAAATCAGTTTTGACGCCGGCACGATTCTCTTGGTCGAATTTTCAGTGAATCAAAATCCCAACGATTAAGCGGCACAAGAATCAGTACCTCACAAAGCCGGTTAGTTAGAACGTCTGCTTGCTGCGAATGTGCCTAGCAAACAGCAGCAAGCAGACAGTGAAATCCACGAAGACCAGCTCCTTAACTTCCTCGTCAATCGACTTGACGAGGAAGTCTCTCTGAACCTTGCCAACAACGCTGAAACCGATGCTAAGGACATTTACGAGGTCCTCGTCGGCGCAACCGCCGACGGGACCTCAAT
>NZ_FNIA01000058.1 GCF_900103505.1 Haloarchaeobius iranensis | reverse complement strand
TGTGTCTCCGGCTCGTCATTGCTATCACCAACTACGAGCGAGGAAACGAACCGGGCTGTGAGAAACTATGAGATGGATTCTATGACACGCTCTGAATAGTATGGAACGCTGCTTCTGGTTCGACTCGGTTGACATGGTAGGGTGGACAGTCGAATCTGCCCATGGAATACCATCGAATACGAGAAATCTGGATTTCAGTGCAGTTGTCCAGGGCATCACAGACAGTCACCCGGCTTCCGGATTTGGTGTCCACGGTGGAAATCCAAAGACGGGAGCCATGTCCATGGAAGAAGCCTGGCGAGAAACGACTAGTATAGACGGAGAACAACTCGTGTTTGCTCGTGGGCCGGGCAATCGACGATTTCAAATAATTATACGAAAAATGATAAGAACTGGCCCGCTGGTTCAATCAGCCAGGAAACGGGGTGAACGAGCATGAGTGAGGGTTGCGAAACACTGGTGGATGCGGACGCGATTCCGGAGGGGTTGCGGTCGCGAGAGCAGTGGGTGTGCTGGCGGGTGAAGGAACGAGATGGGAAGGACACGAAGGTGCCAGTCATCCCCGGTGACGGAGACTTCGCGTCGGCGACCGACGCGGAGACATGGCGGTCGTTCGGGACGGCCGTGCAGTATGCGGGGACAAGAGAGGCGGACGGTGTTGGCTTCGTGTTCACCGAGGAGGACTCGTTCGTCGGCGTGGACCTGGACGACTGTCGCGACCCGGATACTGGCCTCCCCGACGAGGATGCACAGGACATCGTGGTCACGCTGGAGTCCTTCACCGAGGTGTCGCCGTCCGGGACTGGCTTCCACGTGATTCTCCAGGGGGAGCTGCCGGGCGACCGCAGCCGGAAGGGGTCGGTGGAGATGTACGAGACGGCGCGGTTCTTCACGATGACCGGCGACCGCGTCGAGGGGACGCCGGCGACCGTCAAGCAACGGCAGGACGCACTCGAAGAGGTGTACGAGGCGTATCTAGCGCCGGAGACTGACACTACGACGAGCTCGGAGTCAACCAACGCAAGCCCAGGAGACGATGCAGGTGGCTCGAAGACAGAAGTGACGGAGTCCGGAGGGGATGTGGACCTCTCCGATGAGGAACTGCTCGAGCGGGCGCAGAACGCCAGCAACGGAGAGAAGTTCGAACGACTGTGGCGTGGTTCCACGGCAGGCTACGAGAGCCAGTCCGAGGCCGACATGGCGCTGTGTTGTCTGCTGGCGTTCTGGACTGGTGGGGACCGAGCTCGGATGGACGAGTTGTTCCGTCGGTCTGGATTAATCCGAGAGAAGTGGGACGAGGTCCACTACGCCGACGGCTCGACGTACGGCGAGAAGACGATCGAGCGAGCGATCTCAAGTACCAGCGAGTTCTACGAGCCTGATTCTTACACTGGTATGGAAGCTAGTACTGTGGACTCGGGTTCAGCGGAGGTGACTGATTCGAATTCTCAAGCGGGTCGGAGCGACGCGCATCTCGCAGAGCGGAACCGGTTGCTGAGCGAACGGATCGACGAACTGGAGACCAAGCTCGAAGAGAAAGAAAATCGAATCAAAGAGCTCGAGAAGAATGTGGAAAAGTTCCGGACCCCAAACGAGTGAACTCGATGTTAACTGGGAAATTGTACCGTCACGGCGTCCCTACGATATGAGTAGAGAATATGATTGTTCTTAGATTCGGTTGGTTTATTGGCTAGTCGGAGTCGTAATCACCGGAAGGTCCTTCGACATACCTGTCGAATAGCTCGACAGCATCGGGTATGATGTCCGTTGGAGTTTCGCCTTCATCGTAGTCAAGAGACACGCCGAGGTACCAGGCTTCATCTTCGGCTGATATCGACTCTGGAAGTTGCTCCTTCTGGAGGGTCAGGTTTACAATTGACTGCTCCCCATCGATTGCTTCGAGGCTCATCTCGATATTCTCCTCACTCTGGCGTACGTCGACGACTTCGAACTCGGTAATCAGCGAGGAATTCCGTTGTGGGTCACCACTGATGGCCTCGTACTCCTCGCCCAGCGCGAGGAATAGCTCGAACTGGGCACCTTCGAACCGTCCGTAGTATGGCAGTTCGTCAGCTGGGATTTTGAGTGTCCCAGCCGCAGTGTCGTTAGCCGACATGGTGAACTGAGCCATAGCATCGTCGAGGGTTTGAATCTCACCGGTGAGTAGCAATCGCGTGCTCTTCGTCGGTTCGATGGCATAGACAGTCCCTTCACCAGTCGCTCGGTCTGCAGTCGGAACCCAGAGTGTGCCATCGCTTATTGCGGGCCGTTCGTCGAATCCTAACGGGAGTTGGTAACGCCACTGTAGTTCGCCTGATTCGATATCAAGTGCGTATGCTTGATTTGAATTCTCATCTTCATTTGTTCCAACGAGAAAAATCTCTTCTTGGTTGGCAACCGGAGGTTGACTGAATGAGAATCCGCTCCGGAGCTTTGTGTCCCATCTGACCTCACCGGTGTGTATATCGATAGCACAAACACGACTTCTAATATCTGCACAGAGGAGCAGGTCTTTTCTTATTACTGGCCTTGCATGGACTGAATCTGGAAGCTTGAGTGTCCACTGAGTCTCACCAGTTTCTATATCGATAGCGTAGGCGACTCGGCTATCAATCCACGTGCGTTCACCGAACTCATGTTCTTCAGTCTTTCTTACGTCTGTAACAACAAACAAGTTACCCTGAGCCGCCGAAACCGGCGCTGTGATTTCTCCTTCAACTTTGAATGACATTACCTCCTCTCCCGTAGAGATATCAAGTGCATATACATTCTTGCCGTTGCCATCATTCAAACAGATTGTCTCAGACTCTTGATCTACTGCAAGGCCGACCTTCTTTCCTGCTTGAAATTTTTTCGTCCACTGTTGCTCGCTAGTCACCGGGTCGAGTGCGAGGAGGTGATTTTGTTCACCAGCCGCGAACAGGGTATTTCGGGATGACTGGACTTTTCCATCCTTTCGTCCTTGAAGATCTACTTGCCATCTCACCTCACCAGTCAGGGAATCAATTGCATAGAGATCGTCTGGTGCAAGATATGCCGTCTCAGATTGGGTTGTAAACGTATCTCCAGATACAAAATTATCGTCGAAGTCGGCCTTCCATCGTTTGTTGTGGGTTTCAGTGTCAATTCCTACCGAAGCATACGCTGGCCCTGTTCCGGTTCTGTAGAGGGTGTCATAGAACTCTTCTCACACCGTGATGATCGTGCTTCCCGGATTGTCTCCGCGTTCGTAGTTGGTAATTGCGACGACGAGGCGAAGGC
>NZ_FNIA01000027.1 GCF_900103505.1 Haloarchaeobius iranensis | reverse complement strand
CGAGCCGCCGCGCGAGGTCGTCGGCCGAGTCCAGTGTCCCGAGGACGAACCCGCCGCCGTGGGCGAACACCAGCGCCGGTGCCGGCTCGTCGAGCGCCGGCGGCCGGTACAGCCGGACCGGAGTCGCGTCATCGTCACCCGGTCGCTCGACGGCCCGGTCGGCCGTCCCTACGTCGCCGTCGGCCGACCCCGAGAACACCTCCGCCTCCAGCGCCCTGGCACGCTCCACACCGAGTTCGTGCCACGCAGGGGTGTCGGGGAGCTCCGCGACTGCACGCTCGAACGCGGGGTCGAGGTCTGTCACTGCGTCGACCTTCGCACCAGCACGGAATAACGATGCAGGTTCCCGACGGGGGCGGGGTTTATGAACCATCACGCGGCCAGTGCCGGCGTGCTCTGACCGTCACCGCACGCGGGCCAGCGGGTGTGCGACGCGTCCGTGTGCGACGACACCACCGCCGTGGTCCGCTCCGCGGTGGTTCACGCGTCGCCTGCTCGCAACACGACCCCCAGCGACCGTGCCTGGCGGCAGTTTTATCGCAGATACTGCCCTGGTTTCAGGTAGCTTGGCATGTCTCTGGGCATCACTACCGACGATGACGACGTTCACCGGGTGCTCGACGTCGACGGGTCCCTCGTCGACGGCGCGTCCGTCCCCCTCTCCGACGACGGGCTCCGGGACCTCTACGAGGACCTGAAGCTCGCCCGCCGGTTCGACCGCAAGGCAGTCTCCCTCCAGCGACAGGGCCGGATGGGTACCTACCCACCGATCTACGGGCAGGAGGGCGCACAGGTGGGGAGCGTCCACGCGCTCGACGACGAGGACTGGCTGTTCCCCAGCTACCGCGAGAACGGGGCGATGCTGGCCCGTGGCGCGCCGATGGCGGCGAACCTCGAGTACTGGATGGGTTCGGAGTCCGGCAACGCGACCCTCGAAGACAGGAACGTGTTCCCGGTGGCGAACCCCATCGCGACCCAGGTTCCCCACGCCGTCGGCCACGGCTGGGCGTCACGGCTCGACGGCGACACGCGCGTCTCGCTCGTCCACTTCGGCGACGGCGCGACCTCCGAGGGTGACTTCCACGAGGGGATGAACTTCGCCGGCGTCTTCGACGCGCCCGTCGTCTTCTTCTGCAACAACAACCAGTGGGCGATTTCGGTACCGAGAGAACGGCAGACCGGCAGCGCGACCATCGCCCAGAAGGCGGACGCCTACGGCTTCGACGGGGTCCGCGTCGACGGGATGGACCCGCTCGCGGTGTACGAGGTGACCCGCGACGCCGTCGACGGCGCGCGCGACCCCCTCGAAGGCGAGAAGCGCCCGACGCTGATCGAGGCCATCCAGTACCGGCTCGGCGCACACTCGACCTCGGACGACCCCGGGGTCTACCGCGACGAGGAGCGCACCGAGGAGTGGAAGCGCTACGACCCGGTGCCCCGGCTGGAGTCGTTCATGCTGGAGAGCGGCCGCATCGACGAGGAGGGCATCGCGGCCGTCGAGGCGGACATCGACGAGCGAATCGAGGCCGCGGTGCAGGAGGCCGAGTCGTTCGAGCCAGACCCGGACGACATCTTCGAGGACACCTACGCGGAGCGGCCGCCACGGCTCGACCGGCAGCGCGAGTACCTCCGCGAACTGCACGCGGAGTTCGGCGACGAGGAACTGCTGGAGGATTAGCGAGTCAGTCGTCGGCGGCGGTCGCCTCCGCCTCGCTCTGCTCCGGCTCGTACTTCTTGAACGCCTCCGCGACGAGCAGCGGCGTGACGAGCGTCGCCTCGGCCTTCACCTCGACGTGGTTCGTCACCTCCTCCTTGATCTTCCCCCAAGAGACGGCCTCGTCCGGCGGTGCACCGGAGAGCGAGCCGTCGCCCTCGACGCCGGTCGAGATGTAGACGGCGTAGTCCGCGCCGCCACGGAACAGGTTCGTCATGATGGCGTGGTGCTTCGGGAGGCCGCCACCGATGACGATGAGGCCCGTCTTGTCCGCGAGCAGGCCCTCCTCGATGAGGTCGTCGTAGTCCTGCAGTATCTCAATGCCGACCTCGGAGTCGTAGCCCTGCTTGTAGTAGTAGAGGAAGTTGCCGACCTCGGCGTCGGTGAGCGCCGGACAGAAGATGGGGATGTCGTTGTCGGCGGCGTTCGCGAGGATGGAGTGCTCGTCGTCGATGGTCTCGCCGAGCTCGCGCGAGAACTCGACGGGCGTGCGGACCTTCTCCTCGGCGAAGAAGTCGGGGAAGAAGTCGTTGAGGTACTCCTCCAGCCAGACGTAGCGGTCCGACGGGACGAAGATGTTGCCGAGCCGGTTGATGCCGCGCTCGCGCATCGCGGCCTCGTCGACGTCCCACTCGCCCATCTTGAACGGCTTCTCGGTCTTGATGACGTCCTCGGTGATGGAGCCGGAGGTGGTGATCATCACGTCGACGAGGTCCTCGCGGGCGAGGTACGCGAGCGTCTCGCGCAGGCCCGAGGAGACGATGTTCGAGGTGTAGGTGCAGTAGATCGTCGCGCCCTCGTCGCGCATCCGCTTCACGATGTCGATGGCCTCGGCGAGGTGGGTCGCCTGGAACCCCGTGGTCTCGTAGCTCGCGAGCAGCTCGGCGAGGTCGAACTCGCCGGTGAAGTCGTAGCCGCGCACGTCGGGTGTCGCGAGCTCCTCCTCCGAGCCCGGAACCACGTTCTCCTTGGTGTCGTCGTCGGTCATGGTCGGAAAATCGTCCCCGACAGATAAGAGCGTTACACTTGTAGGTGAGCTATGGACGTCGCTATCGTGCTGTACGACGGTTTCGACGAGATGGACGCCATCGGCCCGTACGAGGTGTTCCAGACGGCGGGCGAGTTCGGCGGCGAGATGGGGGCGACTCTGGTCACCATCGACGAGCCGACGACCGTGACGGCCAGCCACGGGCTGTGCGTCGAGCCCGACGCGGCCCTGGAGGACGTGGAGCCGGACCTGGTCCTCGTCCCCGGCGGCGGCTGGAACGACCCGGACTCGCCCGGCGCGCGCCGGGAGTTCGACGACGGGACCATCCCGGACGTGCTCCGGACACTGGCCCCGGAGACACAGCTCGCGAGCGTCTGCACCGGCGCGATGCTGCTGGCGGCGGCGGGCGTGCTGACGAACCGCCCGGCGACGACCCACCACAGCGCGATGGACGACCTCTCGGTGTTCGCCGACGTGCGCGACGAGCGCATCGTCGACGACGGCGACGTGCTCACCTGCGGGGGCGTCACCGCGGGGCTGGACCTCGCGCTCTACCTCGTCCGTCGGGAGTGTGGCGACGAGGTTGGCGACGCGGTCGCGACGGAGATGGAGTACATGCCACGAGTGTAGGGGGCAGCCAGTTTCCGCCAGGCTCGCTACCAGCGCGTCAGGGCGCCACGGCCCTCGGTGTACCACGTCGCGCCGAGGAACGCGAGCGCGCCGGAGAAGGCGAACGCGCCGCCGCTGAAGAACACCCAGTGCATCCCCGGGCCGGTCATGAGGAAGCCGCCGAGCATCGGGGCGAGCACGCTGCCGGGTCGCCAGATGAGTTCCCGCACGCCGAAACTGGAGGCGACGCCGTTGCCGTCGCTCCCCTCGTCGGCGAACAGTGCCATGCTCGCGGGTTCGCGGAAGGAGTCCGCGACGCCGAGCAGCATGTTCATGCCGACGACGACCGGGAATGCGGCCGACAGTGCACCCACGACCGGGTAGCTCGCGGGCAGCCCGAGCCAGTCACCGATGAACGGCGAGAACGGGACCAGGACAGCGACGGCGGCGTACATCGTGCCACCGAGGAAGACGAAGAAGGAGCGGTTGAACCGGTCCGAGAGCCGGCCCGTGTACGGCTGGAGGAGCATGTTCGTCGTCTTCTCGGAGGTGAGCACGATGCTGACCGCGAACGCGGACCCGACGTAGCCGAGGCCGCCCTGTGCGACGGAGACCCCGGCGTAGATGGGGACCCACGTTCGGACGAGGGTGACGGCGAAGGCGTACTGCGACCGGAAGCTCGAGAGTGTGAGGATGCGTTCGTTGAACGCGAGGTCGGAGAACGGGAACCCCTCGATTCGAGTGTCGTCGGGCGCCAGCTCGAGCCACAGCCACAGCGAGACGGCGGCGAGCATGACGACGATGGTCGTGTAGATGGGGGTGAACCCGAACGCGTCGTAGACGACGCCGGCGGAGAGGCCACCGACGATGCTCGCCGCGAAGCGGGCGGCGTTCGCCGTGCCGATGCGACTCGCCCGCTCGTCGTACGCGGAGCGTTCGCCGACGAGCGAGAGCGTCATCAGCCCCGAGCCGGTGACGGCGATGCCCTGGACCGCGCGGGCGGCGATGAACGAGAGACTCGTTCCCTCGAACAGGGCGATGGCACCGAAGCCGGCGTAGGCGACGACGCCGACGAGGAGGCTCACGAGCAGGACCGTCCGCTTGTCGTAGCGGTCGCCGGCCCACGCGAGCGGGACGACGGCCACGGTCTGTGCCACGGTGAACGCCGTCGTGAACAGCCCGATGACGAAGCCCGACGGCTCGAACAGGGTGATGTATGTGGGGAGCAGCGTCAGGAGGCTGACGAGGCCGAAGCCGGTCGCGAAGCGGGCGAGGTAGAGCGCGTAGAACTGTCTGGCGTCGTCGTCTGGCACTGCCCGGGACTCGGGGGGTCCTCCGTGAAACGGTTTCGATTCAGAACGTCTCCTCGAGCAGCGAACCGACGGCACGGCGGAGCCGCTCGGAGGCGGCCTGGCGGGAGATGTCGAGTTCGTCCGCGAGGTCGCCGAGGGTCATCTCGCGCGGAACCGCGAAGTAACCGCCCTCGTTCGCGAGTCGGAGCGCCTCGGTCTGGCCGTCCGTGAGGCTCCGTGGTGCCGGGCCATCGGCGCCCGGAACCCGGTAGATCCGTTCGAGGTCGAGGTCGATGCCGACCGACTGGCAGTGCTCGAAGAACGCGGTGAGCGCGCTCCGGTCCGGGCCCTGGATGCGATAGCACCAGTCGCCGTCGTCGCTGGTGACGTCGAGCACGCGAAAGCCGAGGTCGCCGAGAACGCCGGCGACGCGCAGCCCGGCAACGGTTCGGACCCGGTAGACGCAGTGGTCCTCGGTCTCGGTGAGCCTGCGGGGGTCGGCGACCGTGGGATCGTCGTCCAGCGCCTCCGCGAGTCGCCCCGCGCCGTCGCCCGTCGCGGTCAGGAAGAGCAGCCAGTCACCCTCCGAGGTCGGTGCCTGCGCCGTCAGCTGGATAGTGAGGTCTCGGTGGGTCGCGATGGTCGACCCGAGGACGAACCGGTCGTGCGAGAGGCGGACCTCAGCGACGGTCTCCATGGCACTGGGGTCGGGTGGGGATGCCATCGTCTATCACGGCGACAGACGGAGGGGGGAACTATCGGTCTTGCGAAGGAGGATTTCGGAATCCCCCGTCGTCCATCAGGACAGGCTTCGCCTGATCGCTTCGACGCCGAAGCCGATCGCGATAAGCGCGTTAAACACAGACAGGAGCAGTAAAAGGACCGTTTCCGTGTTCGTCAGCTGACTCTCTCCACTCTGAACGCCGAACCAGACGTACAGGAAGTACGCGCTCATCGTCAGCCCCAGGACCGACAGTGTGGCGAGCGTGACGTTGGTATTCAGTTTCATCGTGAGACAGGTTTTCACCGGGTTATTCGCACGTATCGAGGCATTCGGAGCAGTTGTATCCAACTCCGACTCCTGCGGCGACGAGGCACGCGATGCAGCCGACTGCGGCGGCGATGTTGCCGACGCCTGCGGAGGCGCACGCGACCAGACAACCTACGACTGCCATGCTGAACACGCCACATGCAGCACACGCAGAGATGTTGCACTCCTCCATCGGTGTGACTGTTCGGACTGAACCATCAGCGAGCGTACGGCTCGCCGTCGTGCCGACACCATCAGTCGGGTCCACGACGAAATTCTCCGGGTGATCCTCGTCGCGGGTGACCACACCGTAGCCTTCGAGGCGCGAACTGTAGAACATCGTGGTCTCGTCCGCCCGTTTCCCGGTTGCCTGCTGGAGACCGCGCTCCTCCTCCGCCGTCGCCGATCGGAGGTAGTTGATACCGCCTTCGAGGTCGCTCATCACGCAGGCGTCCTCGACCTCGGCGGCGAGCGCGTACTGCCGCGGGAGCTCGCTTCGGCGCAGGTCGTCACCGAACATGAACTGTGCGACCTCGTAAGAGCGGAACTCGATGTACCGGAGCGTTCCGAGGGCCGTCTCGAACGTGTACGATGTCAGGTCGTGCCTGCCGACCGACCCGACGAACTCCTCGCCGCGACGGACCGCAGGGCGACCGGCGGCCTCATAGATGCGCTGCACCTTCCGGAGTTCGAGGATACCTCGTTCACCCGGCGCGATGCTGCTCCGTGCGCCGGCAGTTCCCGCCAGACCGACGCCGACGGCACCGGTCGCCGCGCCTGCGATGGATTTGAGTACGTTACGTCTGTCGAACGAATGTTGTTTCGTCATCGTTTGTCTCCTCGGGTTAGCAGTTCTGGACTGCCAGTCCACAGGTGGTCGGAAGTGCAGCATGGCAGCCCATGTTGCAGGCGATACAGGCCAGTGCCATCGGGAGCGCGCCGACGCCGACGGACGCACACGCCATCAGACAGCCGGAACACGTAACAATCGATGAGAGACAGGCGTTCACCCAGGTTCGGCACTCGCCCTGCGCCCGAACAGCGTCGGGCTCCGCGACGTGTTCGACGTCCGCCTCGAGCAGGTCGCCTCGCTCGTCCGTCGGGACGAGGTACGCTTCTCCGTCGCTGTCGATCGGGGTGGGACCGGCGTCACCGTGGTGACCGGCGCGACCCTCGACCGAGGTGTGCACCTCGTATCCGCCGTGTCGCCCCACCGTCGAATTGAACATGATGCGTGTCGCGTCAACCCCGACGACCGATTCCAGACGGGCGGTCTCTTCGGTGGAGACATCCCGTAGGTACCCGACCTCGTCCATCGTGTTCGCCGCATCGATGAGGAGAATGCCCTTCCCGCCTTCGGGTACCCCCTCGTAGCGCGTCGGAATCGAGTGATTGCTCGCCGCTCGACTGCCACGCGACTGCAGGTGGAACTGGATTCCTTTGTGCTCGTCGCCGATATCCACGTATATCAGGTCGCCGACCACGGTGTGGACGATCGTCGACGTGAGGGTCAGGTCCTCACCCATCTCGACCTCCTTGCGGGACGCTCGGAGGATTCGGGGGTTGTTGAGTTCGTCGAGGAGCCGCCTCGACGAGTCGGCACTGGTCGCACGTTCGCGTTCCTCGTCGGAGGCGGTACTCAGTGCCGGAAGACCGGCAAGCCCTGCGGTACCAACGCCAATCTTCGATAGTAATTTTCTTCGGGAAGTCTTGTCGGAGATGTCTTTTGCCATCCGATACACAATCCGAACACCATCATATACCTATTCCGATATTGTTCAAATTTAGTAAATTTGATGTGTGCGAACAGTTGCCTGCATAGGCCACAGTTGTCGGGCAAAGAGATCCCCTCAATAAAGCGAATCGTCCACGCTATTTAACAGAATGCCGATAGCGTCACTTCGGCGTCGCGATACGCTCCTCGAGCGCGGCGAACCCGCGGTCGAGGTCGGCGACGAGGTCGTCGACGTGCTCGACACCGACGGAGACGCGGACGAGGGTGTCGGTGATGCCGAGGGCCTCGCGTTCCTCGCGCGGGACCGGTTCGTGGGTCATCGCGGCCGGGTGTTCGACGAGCGACTCGACGCCGCCGAGGGAGACGGCGAGCGTGAACGTCTCGAGGCGCTCGAGGAACGCCTTCGCGTCCTCGAGACCACCGGCGAGCTCGAAGCTGAGGACGCCGCCGTACCCCATCATCTGCTCGCCCGCGAGCTCGTGCTGCGGGTGGCTCTCCAGCCCCGGGTAGTACACCGAGTCGACGAGCTCGTGGTCGTCGAGGTACTCGGCGATGACGGTCGCGTTGGCCTCGTGCTCGCGCATCCGCATCGGGAGCGTCTTCGTCCCGCGGAGGACGAGATAGCTGTCGAACGGAGAGAGCACGTCACCGATGCCGACCTGCTGCAGGAAGACGACCTCGTCGGCGATGGCCTCGTCGTTCGTGACGACCGCGCCGCCGATGGAGTCGGAGTGCCCGTTGATGAACTTCGTCGTCGAGTGTGCGACCATGTCCGCGCCGAGGTCGAGCGGTGCCTGGAAGTACGGGCTCATGAACGTATTGTCGACGCCGAAGACGGCGTCGTGGGCGTCGGCGACCTCGCCGATCGCCGAGAGGTCACAGAGCTTCATCCGGGGGTTCGTCGGCGTCTCCATCCAGACGAGCGTGGTCTCGTCGGTCATCGCGTCCGCGACGTTCTCGGTGTCGGTCGCGTCGACGAACGTCACGTCGACGGCGAGCCGGTCGCGGAACACGTTCTCGAACATCCGACGGGTGCCGGCGTAGAGGTCGTCGAAGGCGACGATGTGGTCGCCCGGCTCGACGACGGCGAGGACGCTGGTGAAGATGGCCGCGGTGCCCGAGGAGAACGCGAAGGCGTGCTCCCCGCCCTCGAGCGCCGCGAGGCGCTCTTCGAGGGCGTGTCGGGTCGGGTTCGAGAGTCGAGAGTAGAGGAACTCGCCTTTCGACGGGTCCACGTCCTCGAGGCTCATCTCCGTGTCCAGCCCCGGGAGGGCGAACGTCGAGGAGAGATGGATCGGCGAGACCACGTCGCCGACGTCCGGCGCGCCGGGGGTGGCCTCCTCACCGTGTGCGACTGCGAGCGTCTCGAACCGCTTCGATGACCGTTCGTCGTCCATGCTTCACGAAAACGAGACGGTCGGGCTAATAACTTACCAATTCTTAGTAATTTGTCCGCCAAAATTTATTCCTCCGAGGTATTCCCGTCGTCAGTCGCGGATGTGCAGCGAGTACGCGATGCACGAGAGGCCGACCAGCTGCAGGAGCCGCACCCCCAGCCTGAAGTAGTCCTGGAACGGCAGCGGGAGCACCCGCCCCTGCAGCAGCACGGTTCCCACGAAGGCGACGCTGTAGGTCACGGCAGTCAGCACGATGAGGCCGACGGAGAGGTACCACATCGGGCGGTTGTCGTACCGGCCGAGCGCACGGTAGGCCTGGTAGCCGATGTAGAGGCCGACGAGCGTGGAGGCCGAGGCCGCGGCGATGACCGCGAGTTCGACGGTGGTGAACGCGAACCCGAACATCTCAGAGGTCACCCCAGAGGTCGGCGAGTCGGCCCGCCGGGTCGTCGTCCCGGCGGTCGACCGTCAGGTGGAGTCGCCCGTCACGGAGCCGGATGGACACCTCGTCGAGCGTGGCGGTGTAGACAGTGTCGTGGTGGCCGTCGGTGCGCGGTCGCGTGCGTTCGGCGACGAGCCCGGCGGACTCGAGTCGTTCGAGGCGGCGGTACGCCGTCGGGAGCGAGCAGTCGCAGTGGTCTGCGAGTTCAGTGGCGGACATGGGTTCGGTGCTGACCGCGGTGAGGACGGTACGGGCGTACTCGTCGTCCAGCAGGCCGACGACGGCCTCCAGACTCGGGTCCTCACTCACGTCCATCGTGTCTGTCGGGGGGAAACTATAGGTTTCGGGACCGTGCGACGCTGTGAAAGGGGGACGACGGTCCGACCCCGTGTCCACTCATTCGTCCGGCCCATCGAGGTCGTAGTCGACGAGCCACATCGACGAGTCCCCGTCGGCGCTCTCGAAGACGAGCCTGACGAACTCGTCCAGTCCACCCACCTCGACGGTGAGCGAGTCGCCCGGGGTGACCGTCCCGTACTCGTCGGCGAACTGGGTGTCAGCCGGGTCCCGACTCCGGTTCGCCTCGTCGACGTACACCGTCAGCAGGTCCGCGTCGACGGCGTCGCCTGCCTCGTGCCGGAGGGTCACCGTCCCGGCGTCGGTGTCGTGGTCGACGCCCCAGGTGACCTGCGGGTTGAGTCGGTTCGCGTCGAGGTCCTGGAAGTAGCGTTCCAGTGGCTGATGCATCTCGATGGTCGCGAGGTTCCCGTCGAGCGTGACGTCGACCGAGTAGGCGTCGACGGCCCGCTGGACCTCCGTCATCTGCTCCTTGATGCGGCTCACCGTCGGCACCTCGTCCGCTGGGAACAGCAGGTAGTGGACGAAGTAAGCCGCCGAATCGTCGTACGCCATGGTCAGCGCGCCGGTCTCCGGGGCGTCCCAGTCGTACGGCATGGGAACGCCGAGCCAGGTGAACGGGTGTGCACCTGCCGCCGCGGTCAGCTGTGCGAACTGTTCGTCGTGCGCGTGTCGTGGCTCGGTCCGGCCCGCGCCGGTGTCGATGATGCGACGGACGTCCGTCTCGTGGGACGACGACCGGGAGAAGACGAGTGCCTCGTCCCCGACGGCCACGGTGCGCGGGAGGTCCGAGCGACCGTAGCAGTCGTAGCCATCGTACGTGCCGCGTCTCTCGTAACCGCTCCCGAGCAGTGTTTCGTCGACCGTCGAACGGTCCACGTCGACCTCCGCGACCAGCGTCCCGAAGTTCCCGATGACGCGATCGTAGTTGTCGTACCCGATGCCGAAGTAGTCCATGCTGGACTTGAGGAAGCCGCGCCCGACGTGGACCCGGTCGACCGAGTCGCTGCCGGTCCGCCGGGGCGTCGTGTACATCAGGTCCTGCCAGAGCGGTTGCCGTCTCTCGGACTGGGTATCGACGGGTGGCACCCAGCGTCGGTAGGCTGGGTCGTCCGCCGGGGGAACGTCGACGCGTCCGTACCGGATCTCCTGGCCGAGCGGTGGCATCGCCGCAGTGCAGCCGGAGAGCGAGGCGCTGCCGGCCGTCGCCAGCGCGCCAGCACCGGCGGTGAGCAGCTCCCGTCGGCTGGGTCCGTCGGCGTCGTCTCGTCCGTTCATATCGTTTCGGATGATGCTAGGGAGTATAATACCGGACAGTCCACCCACCGGGTCGGAAAGCCAGGGAAAGCTATTTACCGCGGAAGCCAACGTCGGTGCTCGCCACGTTCACGGCTCCCGCCCGAACGGCCCCGTCACGGGCCGGTTCGGTGACGGAACCGGTCGCGAAGCACGAGCAACGACGGCAGGACCGTGAGGCAGCTGACGAAGGCGAAGACGATGCTCAGTCCGGTGACGAGGCCGAAGCGGTGGAGCGGCGGGGAGAGTGCCAGGGCGAGCACACCGAACCCCGCCGCCGTCGTCGCCGCACTGCCGAGCAACGCACCGCCGGTCCCCGTGGCGGCCGTCGTCAGCGCCCGTTCGAGCGAGGCCTGGCGCTCGCGCTCCTCGACGAACCGATCCGTGAGGTGGATGCTGTAGTCAACCCCGAGGCCGATCGCCAGTCCGGTGATGACCACAGTCTCGCTGTTGAACGGGATATCGAGTATCGCCATCGCTCCGAGGAGCCACGCGAGCGCGGCGACGACGGGCAGGACCACGACGACCGCGAGTCCGGGTGTGCGATGTCGCCACCAGTACAGGCCGGCGAGGAACGTCAGAATGACACCGAGGGTCACGACGAACCCCTGGGCGAGGGTCTCGAACAGCGCGCTCTGGACGACCGCCGTGACGACGGGCGTGCCCGTCGCGACCGCCGTGACCGGTGCCGTACCCTCGACCACGTCGGCGATTCGGCGTCCATCGCGAGCGACGGACTGGGACGAGGCGTCGCCCCGGACGCCGACGGTCATCCGGGCAGACGAGTACGAACCGTCCGCCGTGCGGTGGAGGACCGACGACGCCTGTTCGGGGGCGGCGGTGTAGACGAGGTCGTAGATCGCACCGACGTCCCTGTCCGGGAGCCCGTCACCGTCGGAGTCGCGATCCGCGACCGCCGCGGCGACCGTCTCGTTCCGCGCGGCGACGGCTCTGAGGACCGACGACGGACTCTCGACCGCGACGGTGCCGTCCGGCTCCGTCGTGACCGTCGTGTACCGGGAACCGCGAAGGGAACCACCGTCGGTCGCCTCCAGCACCGCTGGGTCCGTGAGGTTCCCGTGCAGCAGAACCTGTACCGTCGACCCCTCGCCACGCTGGCGGAAGTTCTCGCTCAGGTACGACAGGTCCTCACGGACGTCGTACTCGGTGGGGGCGAACGGCTCCGGGAGCGACTCCATCCACTCCGGGGCGTCCTCCGGGAGGAAGTCCGCCTGGTTGAACTCCGTGTCCAGCGCCGTGGTTCCGTAGGCACCGCCAGCGGCAAGGAGTAGGGCGGCGGCGAGGACGACCGCCGGTAGCCGTCGCGAGAGCACTGCGCTCCACGAGAGAAGCTGTTTGACCGGTCCCGAGTCGGCCCCGAACGCGCGCTGCTCGCGGTCCCGTCCGAGCCGGACGAGCAGCCGCTCGACCTCGACCTTGACTGCCGGTACCAACGCGGCGAAGACGACGAACATCGCGACGATTCCCAGGGCGCTCAGGACGGCGAAGTCGCGGATCGAGGCGAGCGGGCTCCCGTAGTTCGAGAGGAAGCCGACCCCGGTGGTGAACGCGGCCGTCGCCAGCGTCCCGACGACGCCGCCGATCCCGACACGCATCGCGCTGGCGGGCTCCGGAACGCCACCGTCCGCAGCCGCAGCGTCACCGTCTCCCGTTCGGGCTTCGCGGTAGCGCATGACGACGTGCAGCGAGTAGTCGATGCTCAGTCCGACAAGGAGAAACGGGACCGCGATGAGGATAGAACTGGACGGGATGCCGAGCCAGCCCTGCACGCCCTGGAGCCACACCAGGACGACGCCGACCCCGAACAGCCCGACAAGCACGTCGACCACGTCGCGGTAGGCGAGGCCGAGGGCCACGAGCAGGAGCACCAGTGCGGCGGGCGCGATGACGAGGAAGCTGTCGCCGATGGCCCGCGAGGATGCGTCGTCGACGATTCCCTGACCGAAGACGAAGCCGTCCTCGAAGCGCTCGTCGACGAGCGAGTCGATGGCGACCTGTGCGGCGTACGCCTCCTCCGGCGTCCCGTCCGACGGCTCGGGCGACTGGAACACGAACGTCACTCTCGCGTCCGCACGTGTCGTCCCCGGTTCGTAGTCGGTCGGCAGGAACGACGTCGGTTCGCGGCCCGCCGTCCGCGTCTCCGGGTCGAGCACGCGCTCGAGGAGCGCCTCGACCTCGCCGGTCGACCGGGATTCGAGGGCCGCGATCTGCTGGTCGAGCGTCGGTGCGGGCGGTTCCCCGGTCCGGTCGGTCCCGTTGGAAGCCCGTCGGGCCTCGACGTAGGCCGCGGTCGCAATGACGTTCTCGGGGCCGACGACGCCGGCCTCCGTGCGGAGCGTCGGGTCGATCGAGTCGTTCTCCCGTATCGCCCGCTGCAGGCGAAGGCTCTGCAGCAGCGAGTCACGGGTGAGAACGTTCCCGTCCCTGACGACGATCTGTGTGACCAGCGCATCGTCGGCGCCGTAGGTGGCCCGGATCTCGTCGAGGGCAGCCTGTTCAGCCGAGTCGACCCCGGTCGCCCCGGTGTCGTCGGCCCCGTCGGTTCCGAACGCCGCGCCAGCCCCGACGAGCACGGTGGCCACGACCAGCAGGAACACGACGAGCCTGCTCCGCGAGACGAGCGCGTCCGCGTACCGTCGCGAGAGGTCGCGGCTCATCGGTCACACCCTCCGCCGGGCGACGGGCGGCGATTCACTGAACGTCCGACCGGTGCGGTGGAACGGAACATCGACCGACTCTCCGAGTGGAGGCGATAAGGACCGAAGGAGGACTCCCAGAACGTGGGAGAACCGGACCGGTGTGCGAGGCACGTACCGGCAGCTGTCCGTGGCCGGGCGATACGTGCTCGACAGGAGCGCGGTGAGGGACCGGGACTACTGGCCGTAGAGGCCGTAGATCATGATCAGGAACCCGCCGCACGCGACGAGGCTCTCGTAGAGCATGCCCTGGAGGCTCGGAATCCCGAAGACATGGTGGAGGACGCCCACGAGGAAGGTGCCGAGCGTGATAACCACCAGCCCGGCCGCGAAGTACTGGAGTCCGTCGAGCCGGGTCCTCAGGTACGCCCGGTAGGCCATGAGCGAGACGACACCACCGAGCACCAGGGCGGCGACCTTGACGATGCCGAGGACGAGGACGAGTTGGTCCGTCATGACTCCCTCCGCATCTCGGACCAGAACGCAGCCATCCGGTCCTCCGGCTCCTCGGTCGGCCGGTCGACGGTCAGCGAGAACTCGTCGTTCTCGTCGATGCGGACCGATATCTCGGTGAAGTCCCGTTCGTACAGCGTCGCGTTCGGGCCGTCCCGGCGAACCTCGGTGTACTCCCTGACCAGCCCCGCATCACGGAGCCGTTCGAGCTTCCGATACGCCGTCGAGTTCGCCAGCCCGCACTCGTCGCAGAGGTCCGGGACGGACTTCGGCTCCCGCAGTACACGGAGTATCGCACGGCACTTGTCGTCCTCGAGCGACTGCAGCACGGCAGGAACGGGTGGCTCCTCGTCACCCGTGGATTCCGTGTCCCTCCCCGTCGCTTCCGACGTCGGGTTCGACCGCGTCGGGATGAGCGAGAGCCGCCTGTGTGGGAGATAGTCCTCTGGCATCCGGCGTTGAGAGTCGTCCGCTGGTGGTCGCTACGCTGTGCTTCGTCGTCCATGGCTTGTCGTCGCGGGCCTAAAGCGGTGCCGGGTTGTCCCAGATGATGGGACCAGCGGTGCCGGCGGGTGATGCCAGCAACCACGTCGGGGCCCGGGCCGACCGGCCGGGGCTCGGACGGCGGCTGTTCGCGCGGAGATATACTTGATATCGTACTATAGAGTTTATCACATCGATGCCCGGCAGCCGCCCCCGGTGCCTCGAACACGGAGAAACGGCCGCTTCAGTCGCTGTGCTCGCGCACCGACTCGAACTCGCCGGCCTCGATGACCGCGACGACACTCTCCTCGTCGATATCCGGGACCTGCGCCGGGTACTTCCGCGCGAAGTAGCCGACGATGTTCCGGACGTCGCGCGCGAGGAACTCGGCCGCGTTCTCGTGGTCGCTCTCGACCGCCTGTGGCCAGTCGAACACCGTCACGCCGCTCTCGTCGACGAACACGTTGTACTCACTCATGTCAGCGTGGACGAACCCCTGCCGGTAGGCCTCGGTCACCTCCGCGAGCACCAGGTCCAGCACGCCGACGACCTGGGCATCGTCGAGCTTTGCCCGGGAGAGCTCGACACCCTCCATCTTCTCCATCACGATGGCGTGGCGGTTGTGGTCGATGGGCCGGGGGACGGAGACGTCCGGGTAGAGCGCCTCCAGTCGTTCGTACTCGCGCTCGGCGGCCTTTCGCGCGGTGTAGAGCCAGGAGACGTGCTCTCGGTCGGAGGTGTAGTCGCGCTCTTTCATCACTTCGCGGAAGTTCGTGAAGCCCTCCCGGTGGTACTTCAGCGCCATCGGGCGGTAGGACTGTACCTCGTACACGTCGGACTCCTTGCCGACCCCGAGGGAGGAGCCGAAGCCGGTGACGGTGTCGCGCTCCGCGAAGGTGTGCAGCGCGAGCGCGTCGTAGCCCTCGAACTGCAGCTTGTACCCCTCGTACTGGATGGTCTTGCGTTCCAGCAGCCCCCGGTCGAGACAGCGGTCGAGCCGGTAGTCGACCTCCTCGACGGTGAGTCGCGAGAACTTCGGGATCTTCGAGCGCTGGACCCACTCGGAGAAGCGCATCCCCTGCTCGACACCCGAGAGCAGGTGGAAGTCCTCCGGCTCCAGCTCGGCGACGAGCGGGGCGACGTTCTGTACCATGGCGACCCGTAACCGGCCGGGAGGTAAAAGCCCGATGTGTCCCCGCGCCCCGCCGCCGTAAATCGTATATTGCGATATGAAATCTGCCAGGCGCCGGGAACAGGCCGCGGACGGCACACGTCGCTCGGTGCGTCGACGCTCCAGTGACCGAGCCGCGGTCGCGAACCGTCGGCGCGGGACCATGACAACAGCCACCAAACCAGATAGGGTCAGTGTACAAGCCGCTTCACACGTACCAGCAAGTGCGGAGGAACAACCGATGTCCAAGACACAATCAGGTTCGGATTACGGCGCACTGTTCGAGAAAGTAACCGGCGAGACGGAGCTCGTCGACGAGCAGGACGAGAGTGCGGCCGAGAGCGAGCGCGCGGTCGACGCGGAGATCGAGTCGTACGTCCAACGGACCGCCCGCGACGACGGGCTCGACGAGGCGGTCGAGGCCCCCGACACCGACGTCGGCTAGGCCAGACGTGCGGAGGGGCGTCACACAACGCCTTTGTCTGGACCCCGCGAACCCGCTGGTATGCTTGCGGACAGGGAGTGGCGACTGATACGCGAGGAGTCACGCGACGGCCCGACGAACATGGCGCTGGACGAGGTAGCGGCCGCGTCTGCCACGACGGACGGCGTCCGAACCCTCCGCGTCTACCAGTGGGAGCCGAGCTGTCTCTCGATGGGCTACCAGCAGGACGAAGACAGCGTCGACTGGGCGTTCTGCGAGCGCGAGGGAATCGACGTCACGCGCCGCCAGACCGGCGGCGGGGGCATCTACCACGACAGCCACGCCGACGTCTCCTACAGCATCATCGCGCCCGCCGACGAGCTCCCGGGCTCGCTCATGGACTGCTACGAGCTGCTCTGCGAGCCGGTGCTTGACGCCATCCGGTCGGTGGGTGTCGACGCGGACTTCGCGGACGAGGAGCACCCTCGCATCCACCAGCCCGCCTGCTATCTGCGGGGCATCCACCCCGCGCACGACGTGCTCGCCGACGGCGACGACGAACCGCGCAAGCTCTCGGGGAACGCTCAGTACCGCCAGCGCGACGCCGTCATCCAGCACGGCTCCATCTCCTTCGACCTCGCGACCGACCGCCACCTCGGCGTGTTCGCCGACCACGACGTGACCCCGGACCGGTTCCGCGAGCGCGTCACCGGCATCCGCCAGCAGGCCGGCGTCGACCGTGAGGCGTTCGTCACCGCACTGGAGGACTCGCTGGCGGACTGGGCTGGCGCGGCGGAGGGCGCGTGGACCGACAGCGAACTCGACGCCGCCGCGGAGCTGGTCGAGTCGAAGTACGCCGCCGACTCGTGGGTGCGCGACCGGGAGGACTCGCGGTAGCCCGCGTTGGGCCGTCGGCCGCTTCCGAAGCCACTTTGACCCGCTGCCCCCACCCGTCGGTATGGTCAAGGTAGGCGCACACGTCTCCATCGCGGGCGGTGTCGACAACGCCGTCGAGAACCAGCTCGAAATCGGCGGCAACTGCGGACAGATCTTCACGCACTCCCCGCAGGTCTGGGACCACGGCACCATCGAGGACGAGGAGGCCGCGGCGTTCCGCGACGGTACCGCGGAGTCGCTCGAGGGACCGTGGGTCATCCACGCCTCGTACCTCGTCAACCTCTGTACCCCGAAGGACGGCCTCCGCGAGAAGTCGGTCGACTCCATGCAGCAGGAGGTCGACGCCGCCGACGCGCTCGACATCGACTACGTCAACGTCCACCTCGGCGCGCACACCGGGGCCGGCGTCGAGGGCGGCATCGAGAACGCCGCGAGCGCGCTCGACGAGCTGGAGGTCCCCGACGACGTGACCGTGCTCGTCGAGTCCGACGCCGGCTCGGGCACCAAGCTCGGCGGCCAGTTCGAACACCTCGCGAGCGTCCTCGACCAGTCCGCCCACGACCTCGAGGTCTGCCTCGACACCGCCCACATGTTCGCCGCTGGCTACGACCTCTCCTCGCCCGAGGCCGTCGCGGAGACCATGGCCGAGTTCGACGACGTGGTCGGCGCCGAGAAGCTCGCCTGCGTGCACCTCAACGACTCCAAGCACGACTGCGGAACGAACAAGGACGAGCACGCCCACATCGGCGACGGCTACATCGGCGACGACGGCATGCGCGCGTTCGTCAACCACGAGCTGGTCCGTGACGTGCCGCTCGTGCTCGAGACCCCGACCGAGGACGGGCGCAGCTTCGCCTGGAACGTCGACAAGGTCCGGGAGCTGCGCGCGGACGTCTGAACGGTTCCAATCCCTTTTGAGACCCCACCTCCAAGCCCGTCCGTGCGACGATTCGACGCGGAGTACCTCGAACACACCCGAAGCGGGATGTGGGCCGACTCGCGGGCGGCGCTCGAACCGCTCGAACTCGGGCGCGCCGACAGCGTGCTCGACGTGGGCTGTGGCACGGGCGAGTTCTCGCGGGTGCTCGCCGAGGAGACCGGCGGGCAGGTGGTGGGCTGTGACGCGGACCCGGCGTTGCTCGCGGTGGCCCGGGAGCACGTCCCCGTCGTGGCGGGCGACGCGACCCGGCTCCCGTTCAGCGACGGCGCGGTCGACCTCGTGACCTGCCAGGCGCTGCTGGTGAACCTCCCCGACCCCGTCGTCGCGGTGCGTGAGTTCGCCAGGGTCGCCGGGCGGCGGGTGGCGGTGGTCGAGCCGGACAACGCCGCCGTCACGGTGGAGTCGACGGTCGACACCGAGCCCGGGCTGGCGCGGGCGGCACGGGCGGCCTACATCGCCGGCAGCGACGTGGACCCGGCGCTCGGGAGCGACGCGGCCGGACTCCTCGAAGCCGCCGGGCTGGTCGACGTCGAGACCCGGCGCTACGAGCACACCCGGACGCTCGCACCGCCGTACGACGAGGCGGACCTGCAGGC
This sequence comes from Haloarchaeobius iranensis, assembly GCF_900103505.1. Lineage (GTDB taxonomy): Archaea > Halobacteriota > Halobacteria > Halobacteriales > Natrialbaceae > Haloarchaeobius > Haloarchaeobius iranensis. The sequence continues at coordinate 20,222 of NZ_FNIA01000027.1, read as the reverse complement.
CGTCGCGCGGAAGGCCAGCGGCGCGGGCCTGGCCAGCGACGAGGCCAGTCTGCGGACGACGCTCTCGGCTGCAGAGTACGACGACCTGCGCGAGTCCTGGCGCGAGATGGGTCGCGAGGCAGCCGCGCAGGCCGCCGACGGCGACTACCGACGGACCGAGACGGTGCCGTTCTACGTCACGACGGGTCGCGTCGGGCCCGGAACGTGACCGCGTTAGCGGCTAGGGGTTCTTCGTGCCGGCCGCCCAGCACTCGGCCATGACCGACGAGTCGACGGCCGGGGACCGCGAGGGCGCAACCGAGCCAGTCGAGGACGCAGCGGCCGTCTCGGACGCCTTCGCCACTCTCGGCGACGAGACGCGCGTCGCCATCCTCGAGGCGCTGGTCGAGGCGCGACGGGGTGACCCGGAGGAGCGCGCGCTGACGTTCTCCGAGCTGCGCGAGCGGACGGGCATCGACGACTCCGGGCGATTCAACTACCACCTCGGGAAGCTCCGGGGCCGGTTCGTCGAGGAGACCGACGAGGGGTACGTCCTCAGCTACGCGGGCCGCGAGGTCGTGGGCGCGATCCTCGCCGGGACGTACGACACCGACGTCGACCCCGAGTCGGAGCCGCTCGACGATACCTGCCCGTTCTGTGACGAGGGCCTCCGGGCCTCGTTCGACGCGGGCGAGGTCGCAGTCGGCTGCGAGAACGACCACACCGTGATGCGGACCTCGGTTGCCCCGAGCGCAGCCGCCGACCGTTCCATGGACGACATCCTCTCGCTCGCTGCCCGCCAGACGTACACGATGATCGAGCTGGTCACCGGCGGCGTCTGTACCGACTGCTCGGGGCGGCTGGACCGCGAGATCGTCCCGACGGAGACGGAGCTGTCCATCGACTACGCCTTCACCACCACCTGCCGTCGGTGCGGCGCGTTCACCAGCTCCTCGGCCGGTGCAGCCGTCCTCCGCCACCCCGCGTTCGTCGGCTTCTGCCACGACCACGGTATCGACGTGGTCGACCGCCTCCCGTGGACGCTCCCGTTACTCACCGACGGCGAGACGACACGCACGAGTGCGGACCCGCCACGGTACCGGGTCCGCGTCGAGGCCGACGACGAGGTCCTCGACCTGACCCTCGACGAGCGGGGTGTCATCCTCGACACCGAGCGAACCACCAGCTGAGCGACCGAACGATTCTTCTGGAAACCGTTAACTTGCGACCGCGAGTCCAGTCGCACATGGACCCACGAGTCCGAGAACACGCGGAGATTATCGTCGAGCACTCCACAGCGGTCGAGGAAGGTGACAACGTCATCGTCAGCGCACCGCCGGTCGCGGAGGACCTGGTGGTCGCCATCGCCGAGAAGCTTGGGGAGGTCGGCGCGAACCCCTCCTACAGCTTCAACAGTTCGCGGGCGAGCCGGGCGTTCATGCGCGCGTCCGACCCCGACGAGTTCACGCTTCCCGAGCACAAGCTCGCCGAGATGGAGGAGACGGACGTCGTCATCATCGTCCGCGGCGACACGAACACGAGCGAGACGGGCGACGTCCCGCCCGAGACACGGAGCGCGCTGGCCCAGGCCTGGAAGCCGGTCCAGGAGGAACGCATGGGCAAGCGCTGGGTCGGGACGCAGTACCCCGCACCGGGGAACGCCCAGGACGCCGAGATGAGCACCGCCGCCTACGAGGAGTTCGTCTACAATGCCGTCAACAAGGACTGGGACGAACAGCGCGAGTTCCAGGCGAACATGGTCGAAATCCTGGACCCCGCCGACGAGGTTCACATCGTCTCCGGCGACACCACCGACATCCGGATGAGCGTCGAGGGCATGGTCACGGCGAACGACTACGCCGAACTCAACCTCCCCGGCGGCGAGGTGTACACCGCACCCGTCCCCGATTCGGTCGAAGGCGAGGTGCTGTTCGACAAGCCGCTCATGGCACAGGGCCGCGAGATAGTGGACGCCTGGCTCCGCTTCGAGGACGGTGCGGTCGTCGAGCATTCCGCAGCGAAGAACGAGGACGTACTCGGGGCCGTCCTCGACACCGACGAGGGGGCGCGCCGCCTCGGCGAGCTCGGTATCGGCATGAACCGCGACATCGACCGGTTCACCTACAACATACTGTTCGACGAGAAGATGGGCGACACCATCCATCTCGCCATCGGGCAGGCCATCGAGCACACCGTCCCCGACGGCCGGCCGATGAACGAGAGCGCGATGCACATGGACATGATCGTCGACATGAGCGAGGATAGCTTCATCGAGGTCGACGGCGAGGTCGTCCAGCGCGACGGGACGTTCCGGTTCGAGGACGGGTTCGAGGGATAGGGAGATTCGGAGCGAGCGCCAGCGAGCGAGAATCTCCGGAACGCGAGCGGCGAGCGCAGCGACCGACGTCGGGACTACCAGCCCGACGAGACATCGAGTGCACCGACAGTTCGGCCCTCGACCCGCCCCCGCCGGCAAGGTTTATCTGCGGACAGCAAGTCGTGTCCCGTACTACGGAACTGATTACCGATGACTGATACGAACGCACACGTTTCGGATGTCCGAGCACGGACGGACGGGAATCCACGACGTTGGCTCCCCGTGCTCGGTGTGGTCGGGTTGCTGGTCGGCGCGGTACAGGGTGCAGCAGTCGCGTTCAGCACGTATCCGGCGGTCCTCACCGAGGCGTTCTCGGCCCGCTACCTGCGGCTCCTGCTGGCGGTGCTGAACCCGTTCCTGCTGCTGGCCGTCGGCTACCTGTGGGCCACGGACGTGTCGGTGGAGTCCGAGTACCTGCCCGCCCTGGGGACCGTCACGGCCTCGTACCTCCTCGGGTTCGGGGTGGCCGTGCTCCCCCGGTTCCTGTTCCCCGAGCAGGCGGCCTACGGGTGGCCGCTCGGGATGGTCGGGTTCGCCCTCGTCGAGTTGCTCCCGATACTGGCAACACCGTTCGTCTTCCTGGGTGGTGCGTCGGTCGCCTACTTCCAGTCACGTATGCAGGAGCGTGTCTCTGAACGGACCGGTCGATATCCGGGTTCGGGTTCCACCATCCCGCTCCGGTGGGCCATCGCGCTCGGTGTCGCCGGGCTGTTGGCCGGTCTGGCCCGGGGACACAGCTACGGATTCGGCCTCGCCTCCGTGTTTGGGATGCAAATGGACCGCGCGCTGTTGAGGCTCCTGACCCTGACGGCGCTCCCACTGAACTTCTACGCCAGCTGGATTCTTCCGTTCGGCCTCGGCTACGTCTGGGGACAGGAGGGGCATCCGGCGAGCGAGTGGCCGACCGTGTTCGGCATCGTGGTCCCGACCGCCGTGGCCGGGTTCGTCCTCCTGTTCCTCGGCCCGGTGCTGGTGACGTGGCCCGAGCTCCGGTTCCTCGTCCAGCCGGCCCAGCTGCTCCACGCCGTCATCCGGACCTTTGGCTTCGTCACGGTGGCCTGCGTCGTCCTCGCCGGCGCGATGGTCGGGGGGTCCGGCGCCGACCCTCGGTAATCGCACAGAAACGGATTTCTGCGAGCCGTTTTGTGGCCCCCGGCACGGTCACAGTACATGGACCCCCGAATCAGGGAGCACGCCCGCATCGTCGTCGACCACTGTCTCGATGTCCAGCCCGGCGACCGGGTGCTCGTCGACGCGAAGCCGGCCGTCGAGGAGTTCGTCGTCGCGCTGTACGAGGAGCTGGGGGCGCGTGACGCGATTCCGATGCGCATCGGCGCGAGTCCCCGCGCGTCCAGGGCGTACCTCCGCGAGTTCGACCCCGAGGCGGCGGCGCTGAAGGAGCACAAGCTGGCGGCCCTCGAAGCGGCGGACAAGCTCGTCATGGCCTGGGGGATGGAGAACACCCGCGAGACGGTCGACGTGCCCGAAGAGGTGTCGAACGCGCTGGGCGAAGTGAATCAGCCACTCATGGAGGAACACCTCGACATGCCGTGGGTCGGGACGATGCACCCGTTGCCGGGCAACGCCCAGGAGGCCGAGATGAGCACCGACGCCTACGAGGCATTCGTCTACGACGCCATCGACAAGGACTGGGAGGCACAGCGGGAGTTCCAGCAGCAGATGGTGGAGATTTTGGAGCCGGCCGACGAGGTTCGCATCGTCAGCGGTGACCGCACCGACATCCGCATGAGTGTCGCGGGGATGGACGCCGGGAACGACCACGCGAAGCGGAACCTGCCCGGCGGCGAGGCGTACACCGTTCCGGTCCCCGACAGCGTCGAGGGGGAGGTGCTGTTCGACCTCCCCGTCGTCACCCGCGGCGAGGAGCTCGAGAACGTCTGGCTCCGGTTCGAGGACGGCGCGGTCATCGAGTTCGAGGCCGACTCGGGCGAGGAGGCGCTGGGGTCGATCCTGGACCGGGACGACGGCTCAGACCGGCTGGGCGAGCTCGGCATCGGGATGAACCGCGACATCGACCGGCTCACGAACCACATGCTGTTCGACGAGAAGATGGGCGACACCGTTCACCTCGCCCTCGGGCGCTGTCTCGACGAGGTCGTACCCGAGGGCATGTCCGGCAACGAGAGCTCGCTCCACGTCGACCTGCTCGTCGACATGAGCGAGGACAGCTTCATCGAGGTCGACGGCGAGGTCGTCCAGCGCGACGGGACGTTCAGGTTCGAATAGCAGGGCGATTCCGAGGGGCAGCGAGGAACCTCGGACCGGACCGGCCAGCCCCAGCGAGCCGTGGAGCAGTAGGGCGGTCTCGAGCGCCAACGAGCCGTCCAGCGGGGTCGAGCAGGCGGGGGCTCCCCCGCAACAAACCATCAACCACTATACAGAATTCCCCTTCTGAAAACCGTTATCTCCCGTCGGGGAGAGCCATCGGTATGGACGAGAGAGTCAGGGAACACGCACGCATCATCGTCGACCACTCCATCGACCTCCAGGCCGGTGACGAGGTGCTCCTCTCCGGCGGCGAGCTGGCCGAGGACCTGCTGATAGCCCTCCACGAGGAGATCGGGAAGCGCGGCGCGTTCCCCATCGTCTGGAGCCGACCGTCGCGGGCGCACCGGGCGTTCATGCACGCGATGGACCCCGAGGTGTACGGCGAGGTTCCGGACACACTCGAGGCGATGGTCGAAAACGTCGACGCGGCCGTCGGCATCCGCGCCGCGCGGAACACACACGAGCAGGGCGACATCCCGCCGGAGAAGAACACGGCGATGGCGACGCTCTTCCAGCCCATCCAGTCGAAGATGATGGCCAAGCGCTGGGTCGGGACGCAGTACCCCGCGCCCGGCAACGCTCAGGACGCCGAGATGAGCACCGAGGCCTACGAGGAGTTCGTCTGGGCTGCAATCAACAAGGATTGGGAGGCCCAGCGCGAGTTCCAGCAGCCGATGGCCGAGAAGCTCGACGCGGGCAGCGAGGTCCACATCGTCTCGGGCGACACCACCGATATCGTGATGAGCATCGAGGGCACCGTCGCGAAGAACGACCACGCCGAGAACAACCTCCCCGGCGGCGAGGTGTTCACCGCACCGGTGCCGGACAGCGTGGAGGGCGAGGTGCTGTTCGACATGCCGCTGATGGCCCACGGCCGCGAGGTACAGGACGTGTACCTGCAGTTCGAGGAGGGAGAAGTCGTCGACTTCAGCGCCGCGAAGAACGAGGAGGTGCTGGCCGCGGTTCTGGAGACGGACGAGGGCGCAAAGCGCCTCGGTGAACTGGGTATCGGCATGAACCGCGACATCGACCGGTTCACCGACAACATGCTGTTCGACGAGAAGATGGGCGACACCGTCCACATGGCGCTCGGCCGCGCCTACGAGGAGAACGTCCCCGAGGACTGCGACGTGGAACGCAACGAGTCCGCCATCCACATGGACATGATCGTCGACATGAGCGAGGACTCGAACATCACCATCGACGGCGAGCTCGTCCAGCAGGACGGCACGTTCTGGTTCGAGGAGGGGTTCTAGGCGCAGCGACGAACCTCGAACCAGCGCGGCGACGACGGGACGGCGAGCGACCCCGGTGACCTGTGCCGAACGTTCCCGTACCCAACCGTTCCGAGAGACACGTCCACACACCGGCCCGGAAATATCAATATTACGAAGTTTGATGCTCGCACGTCATCGACATCTCGTCGATGGGACCGGGGCTACTACCCAAACGGATCGGAACGAGCTACGCGGTCAAGTTCACGCTCGCGCTCGTGGTGTTACTCGGCATCGTCGGTGGGTTCGGCTACTTCATCTACGATACGACCGGGGCCGCCATCGAGGAGGACACGAGGGCCGAGCTACGGAACGAGGCCTCGATACAGACACAGTACATCGACGGCTGGTTCCGGACCACAGCCGGCCAGATGGAGTCGATACGGCGGACGAACGCCTTCCGGAACGAGAACGACCGCGTGATGACGAGTCGGCTCACGGAGCTCGCCGAGCAGGAGGCGATAGCCGGCGCGTACTACGTGAACACGACGACCGACCGGGTCGTCGTCTACGGTGGTTCGCAGTCCGGCTTCCGTGACGACTCGCGGGACGTCCAGCCGTCGCTCTCGACGCACGTGCAGAGCGCACTGGACGCCGCACCCGAGGCGAACGTCGTCACCACCACTGCGTTCAGGCTGGAGTCCGGCCAGCCCGTGCTCGCGCTGGTCAGCCGGATGCCGGGGTCCATCCACGACAGTCACGAGGAGACCATCATCGTCTCCGTCGTGGACCTCCGGGCGCTCTCGAGGGTCGTCCTGGGTGACGCGAACACGGTCAGGGTGCTCGACGACCGCGGAAAGGTCGTCCTCGCACAGGACCCGTCGGTGCTGCTGACCGACGACTCGGTGGGGAGCCAGCCCCTGGACGGCAGCAGTGGGTACACGGGGGCGGTCAACGGAAGCGGGAACGAGCTGGCCGTCGGCTACGCGTCGGCGACCACGCAGCCGTGGACGACGACCACGCGCGTTCCGAGGGCGTCGGCGTTCGCGCTCCAGCAGACGGTCCAGCGCCAGCTCGGCGCGATGCTCGCGGTCGTCGTCCTCGGCATGGTGGTGTTCGGGCTCACGCTCGGGCGGAACACGGTCCGGTCGATCTCCCGGCTCTCGGCGAGCGCTGACCGGCTGCAGGACGGTGACCTCGAGACGCCGGTCGAATCCAGCCGCGCGGACGAGCTCGGCGACCTGGCGCGTGGGTTCGACGAGATGCGGCGGTCGCTGAAGGAGCAGATCGAGGAGGCACGGGCGGCTCGCCGGACCGCCGAAGCCGCCCGGCAGGAGTCCGAGCAGTTCAGTCGCCAGCTCCGGGAGACGGCAGACGAGTACGGAACCGTGATGCAGTCGTGCGCGGACGGCGACCTGACACGGCGACTCGACCCGGACACCGAGTCCGAGGCGATGAGCACCGTCGCGACGTCGTTCAACGCGATGCTCGACGACATCGAGGAGACGGTCCGCTCCTCGAAGCAGTTCGCCGCGCAGGTCGACGACGCGAGCCAGACCGCGGCGGAGAGCGTCGCCGAGGTGAAGGATGCATCGGAGCAGGTCACGGAGTCCGTCCAGGAGATCTCTATCGGCGCGGAACGCCAGAGCGACACGCTCGGCACCGTCGCCTCGGAGATGGAGGACCTCTCGACGACGACCGAGGAGATCGCGGCCTCCTCGAACGAGGTCGCCGACCTGGCCGAACGGACGGCGGTGACGGGGGAACGCGGCCAGAACGCCGCCGAGGACGCAATCGAGGGACTCCGGGAGATAGAGGCCGGGTCCGAGACAGCCGTCGACGAGATCGAGGCGCTCGAGGCGGAGGTCGAGCAGGTGGACGAGCTCATCGAGTTCGTCTCCGGGCTGGCGAAGGAGACGAACATGTTGGCGCTCAACGCGAACATCGAGGCCTCCCGCGGCGGTGGCGAGGGGGACGCCACCGGGTTCGGCGTGGTCGCCGAGCAGGTGAAAGACCTCGCACAGGAGACGAAAAACGCCACCGAGGACATCGAACGCCGGCTCGAACGCATCGCCGAGCAGACCGAGCGGGCGTCGCAGCAGGTCCAGCGGACGGCAGCGCGCATCGATGCCGACGCCGAGTCCATCGAGCAGGCGATCACCGCCCTCGACGAGGTCGCCGCGTACGCCCAGGAGACCAACGAGGGGGTGCAGGAGATCTCGGCGGCGACCGAGCAGCAGGCGGCGACGACGGAGGAGGTCGTCGCGGCCGTCGAGGACGCCGCCGGCATCGCGGCACAGACCACCGAGGAGACGGAGACCGTCGCGGCGGCCGCCGAGGAGCAGACGGCGAACGTCACGGCGGTCTCGGAGACGGTCGAACAGCTCTCACATCGGGCGGCGTCGCTCAGTGAGATGCTCCGTGGCTTCGACGTCGACGACGCCGGGACCGCGGCGCCGAACCCCGGACAGATCCAGGCCGGCGACGACTAGACGACGTCCCCGCGCACCGTCGCGCCCTCCTGCTGCTCGCGCCAGTCGTGCAGTTCCGACGCCGCCGCCTGCGCCTGCTCCTCCTCGAGCCCGAGCATCCCGAGCGCCCGCGAGAGCGTCGGGAGCGCCAGTTCGGACTCGCGGAGCTTCCGCATCGCCTCGTCGCTGCGCTGGCCGTCGACCCAGAGGCAGACGCCGCGCGGGTCGAGCAGCGTCGACCAGTCCTCCCGGCGTTTCGCCCCGGCGAGGCGCTGAGTCACGTTGTCGTCGAAGCTGGCGTTGCAGACCTCCAGGTGGACGGGCTCGTCGTCGTCCGGGAGCAGGTGTGCACCAAGACACTTCTCGGGGGCGGCGTGGCCGTTGGCGTTCGCACGCAGGTGCTCCGGGTACGCGTCGGCCCACTCCGTGCGGACCGTCTGCCCGACGCCCTGGACGCCGTACTCGGCCTCGAACTCGTCGGCGCGGGAGGCGTCGCCGCCGAGCAGGATGTCCTTCGTCAGGTAGACGTCGAGGCGGTCGACGGGGTCCAGCCCGAGCGCCAGGTCGCCGTACACCCAGACCTCGCGCACCGGCACGGGCAGCTGCTCGGACTCGACGGTGTCGAGGATGGCCGCGACGCGGTCGAGCGCGTCGTCGCGTGGGAGACTCATACCCGCGGGTAGTCGTCGGAGGTGGATAATGCCCTCGCTCCTCGGCGGTCGTCCCGGTCAGTCCCGCCCGACGTACACGGTCTTCTCGACGGTCGCGTGGGTCGTCCCGTCGGCAGCGACGACGTCGACCTCGTACTCGCGGTCGATGCTCTCCTCGCGCTCCAGCCGCTCTCGGATGCTCGCCAGCTCGTCGTCGGGCAGGCGGAACCGGGCGTACAGGTCCTCGGTGCCCGGGCGACGGAATCGGACCGAGGCGGCCTTGTCCCACACGGTGTACTCGTCGGGGAGCGCCTGGATGAGCATCATCGCGTAGATGGGGTCACACGCGCCGTAGATGCTCCCGCCGAACGTCGTCCCCATGTAGTTCCGCGTCCGGAGGTTCCGGGGGATCTCGACTCTGACCTCCTGCCAGTCCTCGGCGATGTACCGGACTCGGCCGCCGGTGCCCCGGTACGACGGCCACAGGTTGAAGCCGAGCCGCTGCAGCCGGGTGCGCCACGATTCGCTCATTGCTCTCCGGCAGGGTGTTCGGGGACGTGAGTGCTGTGGAACCCATGTCGCGTCGTTTCGGGTTTCTCCGAACTGGTCGGTGCTCGTGCTCGCCGGGCGAGCACGCACCCGGATTGCGCTGTCGGTTGCTGTGACCGATGCCTGCCAGTGGGGCACCGTGGTCGCGTCCACCCACGTACCGACCGTTCAGCCGGGACAGGTCGTACTGCCGACGATGGTGCCCCGAGGGCCGACGAGGGTGACGCGGCCGTCCGGGCAGAGCTGTTCGTCGCGGTTCGCGCCGCGGACGAACTTCGGGGGGTCGGAGCGGTCCATGCCCTCGAGGACGCTCGTCGACTCGACGGCGACCCAGCTCCCGGGGTCGAGCGTGAGGCGGTCGAACTCGTAGACTGCACCGTCGTCGTACTCGAGCGTGTAGCCACGCATCGGGACGTCAACCCCGCCGTCGTTGTGGACGTAGACGCGTTCGCCGTTCTCGCCGGGGCGTTCGATGTCGAGGCGGAGTTCGGCGTCGGGCGGGTGGGTCCCGGGTGCGTCGACCGTGTCGAACGTGCTGAGGCAGCCGCCCAGGCTCGCGACGGCGGCGGTCAGGACCGCACGGCGGGACGCCGGAGGCATGGCACGGGCTTGCAGGGGAGGGCACAAATACGTGTCCGACGCAGCGGCGGACCCTCCGGGGGCGCACCCGGAAGAAAACCCGAGACAGCGGGTCGACAGTTCTGGGGCGTTTATGCCGAGCCGGTTCGACGAGCGTGGTATGCAAGCACGAGTCACGAACGAGGACGGGTCGTCCGACCTGGTGTTCGTCCTCGGCTGGGGGAACCGCCACGAGCACGAGAACGTCGACTGGCTGGTCGGACAGTTCGCCGACGCTGGCTACCGGGTCCACGCGCTCCAGATTCCGGTGTTCCCCGACGACTTCGACGCGGACTACGTCGAGCCGGTGCGGTCGTACTGCGCGGACCTCGGCGAGTTCCGGCTCGCCGGACACAGCACGGGCGGGCTCATCGCCGCGTACATCGAGGGAGCCGAGACGACCACCTACCTGAGCCCGTGGTGGGACTTCCCGCCGGAGTCGAAGGGCGCGCTGTTCTCGCTCGTCGCGAAGCTCGGGGTCGGTGCCAAACTCGTCCCGTCGGGCGTCGACGACCGCCGCGCCATCGGGGAGCTGACGACCGACCGCCAGCTGTCGGCCATCCCAGGGAAGGTGTCGCCGCGGTTCGTTCGGGAAGCGAGTCGCGGCCACCGCAACCGACCTGAGGTCGACGCGGACGCCGTGGTGTTCTGCTCGCTCCGGGACCAGGTCGTCAGCGTCAGGGCCATCGGCGAGGCCGCCGACGCCGACCAGGTTCGGGTGTACGAGGGCGGCCACGAACTGTTCTCCTCGCGCCGTCGCGACGAGTACGTCGAGCAGCTGCTGGCGGCGGTGGACGGCGGGCTGGACGCAGTCTAAGACACACAGAGGACGGGGAACAACGGGTGACACGGGGGTCGACCGCGTCAGGAGATGTAGCGCAACCCGGAGCCGTGGTCGCTGTCGCTGTACTCGTCGAGCCCCGCCCAGTTCTCGATGCTGGAGCCGGTCTCGGCGACCGCGTCGAGCAGCCGCTCGGTCGTCACCGCGCCGTCGGCACGCAGGGCCGCCCGCATCGCGAGCGTCGCGACCGTCTCCAGGTCGGCGACGGCGTAGCCGGCCGCGCGGTCCGCGACGGCACGCCAGTCGACCGACTCGACGAGCCGGTCGTCGACGTGCTCGCGAAGGACGGCGGCCCGGCGCTCACGGTCCGGCGGCGGGACCTCGATGCGTTCGTCGAAGCAGCCCGAGTGGAGCACCTCCGTCGCGACGTGGTCGACCAGCGTGGCGGCACCGAGGACGACCACCTCGTCGTCCCGGGTGTCTCGCAGCGCGCCCCGGAGCTGATGGGCGAACGCCGACGGGATACCGCCGGAGCGGTGGTCGGTCCCCGCGAGCACGTCGAGGTCGTCGACGAGGACGACGCAGGGCGCGTTCGCGCGGGCCACCTCGAAGGCGGCGTCGAGTGCCTCACTCGGGTCGTCCCCCCAGTCGCCGGCGAGGCGCGCGGGCGTCACCCGGACGAGTGGGACGCCGAGGTCGCCCGCGACGGCCGCACAGAGCGTGCTCTTGCCACAGCCCGGCGGCCCGTACAGCAGCGCGCCGTCGAGGCTCCCGACGCCGTAGGACTCGTACCGCTCGGCGTCGGACAGCGGGGCGAGCACGCGCTCGCGGAGGCGCTCGACGGCGTCCGGCAGGCCGTCGATGTCCGCGAGCGTCAGCGACGGCTCACCCTCGACGATGTCGGCCGCGTCGAGGTCGACACCCGGCGGCTGGCGGACGTTCTCCTCCGCGACGCCCGTGGCGGCCGCGGCCGGGTCGACGTGGTCGTAGCGGTCGAGCCACGAGGGGATCGAGGTGGTCGTCTCGCCGACCGCGGCTCGCAGGTGCGACTCGTCGATGGCGCAGTCCTCGGCGAGGGCCTCGCGGGCAGCGGTCTCGGCGACGAGTTCGAGGTCGCTCGAGGCGTAGCCCTCGGTGCGCTCGACGGTCCCCGAGAGGTCGATGTCCTCGACCGTCGGCCGGCCAGCGAGGTGCACTCGCAGTATCGCGGCGCGAGCGTCGGCATCCGGCGGCGGCACCTCGATGCGCTCGTCGAAGCGACCGGAGCGGAGGACGGCGTCGTCGACGTCCGCGAGGAAGTTCGTCGCGCCGAGCACGACGACGTCCTCGCCGTCGACCGCCTGCAGCTCGGTCAGCAGCTGGTTGACCATCTGCTGCTCGCTGTTGGTCATGTCGTTGTCCCGGCTGGCGGCGACCGCGTCGATCTCGTCGAGGAAGACGAGACAGGGCTGGTTCGCACGCGCGACGGCGAACACGTCCTGGACGTTCTCGGCGGCCTCGCCGACCCACTTGCTCGTGAGGTCCGCCGGCGAGAGCTCGACGAAGTTGTGGTCGAGTTCGCCGGCCAGCGCGCCGGCGATGTACGTCTTCCCACAGCCCGGCGGGCCGTGGAACAGGATACCGTTCGTGACGCCGAGGTCGTACTCGCGGTAGCGCTCGGGCTCGCGCAGCGGCGAGAGCACGCGCTCCTCGAGCAGCGCCTTCAGGTCGGCCATGCCGCCCACGTCGGCGAACTCGCGACCGGGCTCGGTCTCCAGCAGCGACTCGACGTTCAGTTCGACGCCGTCGGGCACGGTGAACGCCGGCTCGGCTGCGGGACCGGTGCCATCCGCGCCATCGAGGCGGCCGGCCGACCGGACCCGGTCCATCACCGCTTCCGTCTCGGAGACGTACTGCGAGAGCCACCGCTCGTCGTGGACCCGCCCCCGGCCGTCGGCCGTGCCGAACTCGCGGACGGCACCGAAGCGGTCGGGGTGCTCGTCGCTCGTGAACGCGGCGACCCAGAACGGCAGGTAGACCCGCGTCACGTCGTCGACAGAGACGAAGCCGTCGGGCGAGAAGTCGGCCGGAAGCCCGAGCCCCGAACGGAGCTCCTCGACCGCGTCCGGCTCCTGGTCCGCGGCGCGCTCGATACGCGCTCGGAGTAGTTCGGCGGCCTCCCGGTCGGACCGCCGGAAGCGCATCGGCAGCGTCGCATCCGGCCCCCCATCGCCGTGCAGGTCGTAGCGCTCGTCGAGGTCGACGTGCTCGGGGTTCCCGGCGCTCGCCGCGTACGACGTCAGGTCGGCCTCGTGGCCCTTGCCGAGGCCGTCGACGAGCACGAACGCGTGCCGGCGGTGGTCGTCGTCGCCGGCCCAGCCGTCGACGGGCCGGTAGGCGACGCGGGCACGGACGACCGGGTAGAGCACCCGACAGAGCGCGTCGAGGTCGAAGGCTGGCTCCGCGGCGGCCAGTTCGCCCATCGCGTCCCTGGCGACACCCACGCCAGGGAGTGTGCGGTCGACGTAGGTGGTGTCGCGGGTGGTCACGGGGACTCACGCCCGGGGACGGGCTGTCGGCGGGAGTTCGAGGGGTACATCGTTGCGTTATTTCAACACATCTGGTATCAAATCACTTTCGAGATGAGCGAGGCGGGGCGTACGGACCCGAAACGCGTTTCCCGGGCCGTCGACAACCGACGAGCGATGACCGAGTGCACCAGGTGCGGAAGGGAGGCCGTGATGCACGCCGCCTACTCCGGCGCGCACCTCTGCGAGTCGCATTTCTGCGAAACCGTCGAGAAGCGGGTGCGAAAGCGCGTCCGCGAGGACGGCCTGGTGCCACGCGACGCGACGCCCGACGACCCCGAGACGTGGGTCATCGGGCTCTCCGGCGGCAAAGACAGCGTCGTCCTCACCCACATCCTCGACGAGACGTTCGCCGAGGACCCCCGCATCGAGCTGGTCGCGCTGACCATCCACGAGGGTATCGAGGGCTACCGCGACGAGAGCGTCGGCGCCTGCGTCGAGCTCGCCGACGAGCTCTCGCTGCGGCACGAGCTCGTCACCTACGAGGACGAGTTCGGCGTCCGGATGGACGACGTGGTCGAGGACGACCCCGAGAACATGGCCGCCTGCGCCTACTGCGGCGTGTTCCGACGCGACCTGCTGGAGCGCTACGCCGACGAGTTCGGCGCGGACAAGCTGCTGACCGGCCACAACCTCGACGACGAGGCCCAGACGGCGATGATGAACTTCCTGGAGGGCGACGTGGCACAGATGGCCAAGCACTTCGACGCCTCCATCGGCGGCTTCGACGGCGACGACGCCCGCAGCGACCAGGACGAGTTCGTCCCGCGCGCGAAGCCGCTGCGCGACGTGCCCGAGAAGGAGGTCGCCCTCTACTGCCACCTCCGCGACCTCCCGGCGCACATCACCGAGTGTCCGCACTCGAGCGAGGCCTACCGCGCCGAGATCCAGCAGCTGCTGTACGGGCTGGAGGAGAACCACCCCGGCACGCGCCACTCCATCATGGCCGGCTACGAGGAGCTCGCGGGCGTGCTCGCGGACCGGTACGACGAGGACGGCGACGGCCCCGACCTGCACGAGTGCGAGGACTGCGGGGCGACGACGACCCGCGACCGCTGCCGGAAGTGCTCGCTGCTCGACTCGCTCGAGGCGGTCTAGAGCCAGTACGCCGGGATGCCGAGCACGACGGCGAGGAAGCCGACGACGACCCCCGCGTCCACGTACTGACGGTCGAGGTCCCTCCGCGCGTCGGCGTAGAGGCTCACGCCCACGAGGACGACACCGAACCCGAACAGTCCGAGTGCCAGCGGTGCGTCGTGGAGACCCGTCGTCTCGCCGCCGTGGGCTGCCACGCCGCCGGTGAGGGCGGTCCCACAGAGCACCGCCGTCGTCACCGCCCTGGCACCAGTGCGCCACCGGCCGCTCACGCTGTACCACCCCGCGACGGTGCCGGCGCTGCGACGGCGGTCAGCGAGAGCCCGGTCGCTCCCGCGAGCACCAGAACCGACAGGAGCGTGGCCGTGGCGTCGAGCGGCCAGCCGTTCGTCGACACCCGTCGCACCGCCGACCGGGACCGGTCGGTCGTCGACGTGTTCGCCATGTTCGAGCGTCTTCGGGGCACCCGCTTATAGTTTTCAGACCGCCTTCCGTGCCGGAATACGCCACGGGGGCTCTCACGGCAGCCGCCGCACGCGTAAGACACGCACCCCGAAACCGATTTGGGACGCGCCACGGAACGGCGACCATGGGACTGCTCGACACGCTACGGAGGCTACTGCGGTCGTCGCCGTCGGACGATTCGGTCGAGAACCCGGCCGAGCGTGCGACACCGACGGCCGACCCCGACCGGATGTACGCCACCGCACCGTCCGACGACGACGGCGACCAGCCCGACCGCGACCCCGTCGAGCCGGAGCAGCCGTCGACCCCACCGGAGCTGTTCGCCCAGGAGGCCGAGGAGTGTGCCGACTTCTGGAGCGACTACGACCTGGACTTCACGACCGACTCGCTCGCGCGGCTCGACGACGCCGTCGACGAACGGTTCGAATCGCACCGGTTCGTCGGTGTCGAACCGGACTCGGACGGAAGCGCCGACGCACGCGCGTTCGAGCGCGTCGTCCGCTCGTTCGGCAGCTACTGCGGTGAGACGCTCGTCCGCGACGCCGGCTGGGAGTGGGTCGAGAACGGCGACTGGCACGTCACCGACGGCGACGAGACGCTCGACCCGTTCGCCGTCGCGACCGGCGTCTTCCGGTCCGAGACGACGTTTACGTCCGTGCTGGACTGAGTCGGCCAGCGCCGCCGCTGGCCGGTCGGGTCGAAAGAAGGTGCGGATACCGAGTCAGCGGATGACGTCGAGTCCGTTGTTCTGCTCGATCTCGTCCTGGCCGCCGTCGCCCCAGGTGCTGCCGGAGTTCGAGTCGCCGCCACCGTTGACGGACTGGCCGCCGCCGTTGACGGACTGGCCGCCGCCGCTGTTCTGGACCGGCTGACCGCCGGGCTGGGCTTCGAACTCAGCCTCGTCGACGCCGTCGATGGCCTGGCGGGACTTGTTGGCCTGCTTCTGCGTGCTCGGGCCGAGCACCTGCGCGCTCTGGACGCCCGTCATGATCGCCATGACGCGGACCTTGCCCTTGTAGTTCTCCTGGATGCGTGCGCCCCAGATGACGTTCGCGCTGGCCTCCAGCCGTTCGGTGATGTTGTTCGCGATGCCCTCGGCCTCCTTCAGCGTGAGGTCCGGGCCACCCGTGATGTGGACGAGTCCACCGGATGCACCACGGTAGTCCACGTCCAGCAGCGGGTGGTTCATCGCGTCGTTCACCACCTCTCGCGTCTTGTTCTTGTCCTGTGTCTCGCCGACGAGCATCACCGCGACGCCACCCTGGTTCATGATGGACGTCATGTCGGCGTAGTCCAGGTTGATCAGACTCGGTTGGGTGATGGTCTCGGAGATGCCCTTGACCGTCTCGGCGATGATCTGGTCCATGACCGAGAACGCCTTGCCGATGGGCAGGTTCGGGACGTAGTCGAGCAGCCGGTTGTTGTCCAGCACGATGATGGAGTCGGCCTCCTCGCGGAGCTTCTCCAGACCTTCCTCGGCCTTGACCGTGCGGGCGCGCTCGACGTTGAACGGCGTCGACACCATGCCGACGACGATTGCGCCCTGCTCCTTCGCGATGCTGGAGACGACCGGGGCGGCACCGGTACCGGTCCCGCCACCCATGCCGGCGGTCACGAACACGAGGTCCGCGTCGCCGAGCACCTCCTTGATGGTCCCCTGGGCCATCTCGGTCGCGCGCTCGCCCATCGAGGGGTCGCCGCCCGCGCCGAGCCCGTTTGTGAGGGACTTGCCGACCAGGATCTTCGTGTCGGCCTCTATCATCTTGAGGTGCTGCTTGTCGGTGTTGATGGCGACGGTGTCGGCACCGTCGACGCCGATGTTGTACAGTCGGTTGACGGTGTTGTTGCCGGCGCCACCGCAGCCGACGATGACGATGCGCGGATCGCCGAACTCGTCACCCGTGGTGTCGGCCTGCTGCTTCTGCTCTCGTTCCTCGTGTTCGAGGGCTTCTTGGACGATATCCTGCATCGTTAGACCTTTGCCCAGGTGCGCTGGGATTTCTCGTTCGAGCGGTCGTTCTGCTCGTTGAGCATCTCACGGACTGCCGACCGGATCGCCTCGCTCCGGTTCGGGTACTCGCCCGTCTCGACCATCTGTTCAACTTCCTCGATCTGCTGCTTCGGTATTCGCAGTGTCACACGCTCCATGGTTTTGATTCCCCTTTGGGTAAGACGTCCCGCGTGGGATTCTTTCGCACGCGTTCCGTCTTACACACCGAAACCGTACGCGGGAGCCCCGTATTCTCCCGAATCCGTAGTGTGTAAGACACCCGTCTTACGCAACTGTATGCACAGTGTCATACATAATAAATCTACCGCCTATTTCGACCCCCGATTCGTCGTCTTGTGTGACGACAGCCCCGATTTGTCCTACGCGGAGTCCAACACGTCCGCCGCCGGCGTCCGACGCCCGCAGCTCGGACAGAACCCCCAGTCCGAACGGATCTCGTCGCCACAGTCACAGAAGGCCCGCCGCGAGGCCTTCTCGCCGCAGTTCGGACAGTACACGTGGTCGCCGTCGAGCGTCTCACCGCACTGTCCGCAGCTCCGGTCGACGTCCCCCGTCTCCGGTTGTGCCGTCGGTTCGTCAGACACCGACGCACGCTCCGGCGTCGCTCCTTCGAACTGGAGGTTCACGTTTACGTCCTGCTGATGCGTGCGCATGTGATACGCGACGCGTTCGTCCACGAGCTCCGTCACCCGGTCGGCAAGGAACCCGTCCAGCGTGTCGTTCTGACCGTCCGACGACCCGCCCGACGGCTCCGCGAGCTCGTCGTCGAGGTACGCACGGAGCGCCTCCCGAACGAGCTGGCTCTTCGACTCCTCGCGCGCCTCCAGGCGCTCGACCAACTCGTCGTCCGCACGCACGGTAATCTTACTCATGCCCGCTTTCGCACACAGTTCTATGCGCCAACTATTTTAATCTATCTGCCGCGTCTGACACCGGTCGTACTACACCCCGTCAGGACCGCGAATGATAACCCTTAAATCGTACTCGGCGACTACGTGAGAGTACGCCCGCCCTTAGCTCAGACTGGTAGAGCAGTCGACTGTAGATCGACTTGCCCCCCGTTCAAATCGGGGAGGGCGGATACGAAATAAACCCCAGAGAGCGCCTCTCTGTGGGTTTTTCTCCACTTCGGTTTCAGACGCTAAGCGACGAGCCTCAGCTCCGCCTCGGGGGTGGTCTGCGTGAGTACCGAACGTCGGTTCGGTATCTCGCGCGACGAGCTCCGAGCGCGTGAGCAATCGAAGCCCGTTCCCACCACGTCCCGCGAGTTCCGCTGTGACGAGTGTGGGACCCGCTGTACCCGTCTGACCGACGGGTCCGAAGCCGGGCACCTGCATGGCTGTTCTCGTCGACTAGAGCGCACTGGAGCCGAGCGCGTCGCTCCGTCTCTCGAAGCCATCGAGTGCGGGGGTGAGGACGATGAATAGCGTGTTCGTGCGTGCGTCGCGCCTGTACGACGCACACACGGGAGAGACGACACGGTGGGACTGGCCGCGCTCCGGTGAGCGCGTCGATGCCTTCACGGACCCGGTGAGCGGCGAGTACGAGCTGAAGCTGGTCGCTCCCGAGTCGGGCTCGTGGGTCGAGGCGGCCGACGCTTGGGAGGTGCGACGATGACGCGCCAAATCCTCCACCTGTACGCGGACATCGGCGTCGAGGACGAGGTTCTGCACACGTACGGCGCGGTCACTCGCGTCGGCATCGAACCTGACACGAACCCGTTCAGCGACGTGGTTCAGGGCGATGCGCGGAACCCTCCCATCACCGGTTCGTTCGACTTGGCGGTTGCTCATCCCCCATGCCAGCGATTCAGTCGTGCGACTGCCGGGAACAACCGTGATTCACACCCGGATTACATCGACGACGCCCGACGTGTTTGCCGCGAGTACGCCGACCACTACATCATCGAGAACGTTCCACAGGCTCCGCTTCGGGACCCTGTGACGTTCTCGGGTGGGATGTTCGGGATGCCGATTCACTACCCCCGAGCGTTCGAAACCTCGTTTACAGTTCCGGAACCCGACCGTTCTCCCCGATTCCGGCCCGACGACGGTCCACTCGCGGACCAAGGAAAGCATGGAAACGCATGGGTCGGGACTAACGAGGGATGGCGACTCGCGAAGGGGTACGGCCACGACTGGCCCGCACGCGGACTGAAACGCCACGCTGTCCCTGCTCCCTACCTCCGGCGACTCCTCTACCATTGGCTCGCTGCCGTGGAGGGAGACACCCGGAGTGAACAGCAGGGGCTTGGTGCCTATCACGTCGCCACTGATGGGGGTGTCGAGCAGTGAGCTTTCAGCAGTTCGTCCGACCGCAGTGCCACGAGTTCGACGTACACTTTCACTTCACGCGGTACGCGCTGAAGCCGTACTACGCGCTCGACTCGGTACGGAAGGACCACCACGGCTGGAGTACGTCGGGGAAACCGACGGCGGACTTCAACCTCGACGGCGACCGATGGGCCGCGTCGTTCGACTACCAGCACCAGCCCATCCTCCCCCCGGACCCGTCGGTCGCGCCGAACTACGGACTCGAAACGGTCCCCCTGTTCCGGGTCCACTTCGTCGCGCGGGATAGCCTGTACGACAACGAGCGCGCGGACCGGTCGGCTCGTATCCGGGGCGGCACGATTACGGTGCGCCCGCGCTGGCCGGACATGAAGGTCAAGGACGACGGGACGGGCGAGGTCTCGTCGGTAGACGGCTACATGGACATCGGCCAGCCGTACCTGGACGTGCAGGTTCAGGGGTCGAATATCGACTTCGACCTGTACCTCGACGTCGTTCAGGAGGCGATGGCTGCGTTCGGTATCCACAGGAAATACTTCTCGGACCCGGCGCGCACGTCGAACATCAACGACGCGGCCGTGTACGTCCGTCCGAAGCGGTCTCTGTCGGGTCCGGTGTATGCCGCGGATGGGCCTATCGAGCGGATTCACCAGCTGCTCGAAAGCGACCGGTCCGGGGTCCGTCGACACCACGCGAACCACTCGAAGCTTCCAGGGTATCACGTGGCGACGACGGTCGACACACCCCGCGCGGGCCAGCTGGTCAAAGGTCACAGGCTCGGGAAGGAGATTAAGCACTACTACCCGGAGTACCCGGAGAACCGGAGCCCGGACGACCCGCTGTACCATCCGAAGGTGGAGGTCTC
>NZ_FNIA01000064.1 GCF_900103505.1 Haloarchaeobius iranensis | reverse complement strand
ACCTTTTGCACAACTGTACTCTCCCGCTTCACTTCCAACGTTCTGACGACTCGTCCCTACGCCGTCCGTGGATTCAATAGAGCCGGTGACGACCAGACACATTGAACACATCGATAGAGGGGTGTGTCTGTTCAAGCCTGACTGAGTCGTATTCATCATTGACCTCCTCCCGCGACTGAATTTGCGGGAACCCCCTCACGGGCTTTCCTGACCCGATGAATTGACACCCCCCTATCGATGTGTAAATCCAGGATAGTCTGGCTAATTCCAGTGTTCGAGGGGGTCGACTCTCGAAACTGGGGTATTCTTCGAACTGCCTCTCGTGATTCACTCGTCCGAGTTGACTGGGGCTTTGTACTTGGATGTGACCGAATCTCCTTCCCGCCACTGCCAGTAGTAGTAGCGGTTGTCGTTGATCTCCTTGATGGTGATCGTCGCTTTCGCAGGGACATCGGCCGGGAGATCGTCTGGTCGCTCCTCTACCTCGTCTTCGTCTGCTTTCTCCTCGAGGCGAGCCTCACGTTCCTTGTACTCGGCTAGCGCTTTGGCGTACGTGGCAACGTCTCGGAGACGCTCTGGGGTTGACTCGTTGAGCGTGTTGACGATCTCCGTTGGGAGGTTCGCTGTTGGGGTCGGCGGTTCGTAGGACATTGGCTGCTCTCATGTTAACCAACGTAACCCGCAAACCGTAGCGTTGTTGGTTAAGCCGCTGTCATCGGTTTCCGCAGCTGCGGGCTGTAAGTCTCTCGACAACGTGCAATAAACAGACCTAGTCCTACACTTGGAACGTTACCGTGACGACTCACTGGGGACCGCCTGTGTGGTTGAGGAAATCGTTCCAGTTTGATCTTAAAGCACGAACAGCTACACAGCGTCGGGGCGAGGTGCGTTCTCATACTTGACCATCTTATCGGGCTTGTCAGAGATGGTGTCGTAGATCTGCTGGAGCGTCTCCTCCGCGGCGAGCAGGTTGTGCTCCTCCAGGAACTCCCGGCCCTCTTCCGTGAGTCCGTAGAACTTCCAGGGGTAGCCCTGCCGACGCTGGTTGTCATCCAGGGGGGCCTCCTTGACGATGCCGGCGTCGATGAGTTTCTGAATGTGCTTGTAGACGGTTGCGTCGCTCACGCTGGGGTTGAGTTCCTCGAGTTCGTACATGGAGGGGAGCTGCTCGGGATGCTGGAGGATGTTGTTGATCAGCGCGAACCGCGTCTGCTGAGTGACGAAGTGGACAAGTTCGCGGGACTCCATCCCCTCAGCAGTCCCCAGGTCGGTGCTCATACGACACGATACACGGCCTGGCGGCAAGTAGTTTACCCTTGAGTAAACCACTCTGGAGTAAACCAACTCCGATTGAGTTGGTGATTTACTCCATAAACCATATCGCGCGACGCTGAGATGGACCGTGTATGTCCGACGAGGAGCCATCCGTCCCTGAGGAGGTGCTCACAAGTGCGAAGGACCAACTCGACGATGAAGAGATCTCGCTGGCGGACAACGAGGAGATCCTCCACGCTCTGAGCGAGCTGACCCCCGTCTACGAGAACGACCGGTCGTACTTTGTGCTCGGGAACTACGACCGGGAGCCGATCCGGCGGCTGAATCTCGTTGTCGACCGGCTCAACCGCCGTCAGGATGCCTACGCATTCCGGATGGTTGACATCCGCGGCGAGTGGGACAACAGCATCCAGAAGTTCTGCCTGATCGCCGACATCGTGACCTACCTCGTCGGCGTCGCTGAGAAGGAGCCAAGTGACTTCCTCGTCGAACAGGGTCTCCTCGTCGGGACGACGGAGTTTTTCGAGAAAAGCCACGTCCTCAAGCGAGTGTACGAGGACGAAGAACACCCCTTCGGCTGGATGCAGGACGGCGTCTTCGAGCTGTTTGAGCAGGAGGAGCGGCTGTATCGCTGGCAGACCGAGGAGGACCTCGTCGACATGACAGAGGAACTCCCGTGACGGCAGTGGAACCGTAACTGTCTGTGTCGCTCTTATGTAGAATTGCGGGAAACCGCGATAACGAGACAATCAACGATTGACTCGGTGGATTGGCCAGCCAGAGTGAGTGACCGAACGATGCCAAAGGTGTGAGCGGCCTGTTCCAAGCCC
>NZ_FNIA01000011.1 GCF_900103505.1 Haloarchaeobius iranensis | reverse complement strand
CCGCAGGGGTCGTGCCAATCGCTCCATACAACCCGCGAAACACTGACCACCCGAAAGATATCGAGTACAGAGTCGAAGACCGCATCACCGAACACAGCGAGGACGTTCAGCTCAAGCAGTCAGTCTTAGACGAGACGTACAACCACCGGACAGGGGTCGAACGGACCAACGACGCAGTCAAGGACTGCGGCCTCGGGCACGTCCGCGCCCGAGGCCGCGTCCACGCACGAACAGAAGTGTTCCTGGCACTGTGTCTCCGGCTCGTCATTGCTATCACCAACTACGAGCGAGGAAACGAACCGGGCTGTGAGAAACTATGAGATGGATTCTATGACACGCTCCTACACACAATGGCTCCGTCACTCCGACTTTGGATCTGATTTTACTTCCACCGTGGTTGGCGTGCTACTATTATTCTCGACCATCCAGACGATTGTATGAACGAGTACGATTGGACTCGTGTGCTAAACCATCTATACGAAAACAACGGTGTCTTTCACACGAATACAGATACCGATGAGCCTGATGAACAGCAAGCAAAAGTCGTGCAACGGGCTTACCTACGGGATGAGCTTCTTGAGGAACTTGAGCTTGAGGCAGACAACAAAAACGAGGTAAGTAACGTCATTACACATCTGACGACGACCGAATTGGTAGAACAGAAATCTGCGGAAGGGTGGGCAGAGCTTACTTTGACACCCAAGGGGTTCGAGGTGTGCCACGACCGTGAACAGACGGATAGGGGGCAGAAAATCAATGCCTCGCTCATGTTCTTCACCTTCACTCTCGTCATGGTGGAGGTAATTGCGATAATTCCAGTAAATGACTTGGCACGGGGGATTGTGATATTCGCTCTTCTCCTTGTCCTACTCTTTGTCGTCGTGTGGGGCGATATGCTTGATTGGGATTAGTTTCACTTCCACCACGGTTTGCTGACCTTCTTACGTTTGTCTGTTGTTGGTTAGATCGTAATGACCCTAAAAGCAGTCTATCGAGTTTCGAGTAAATTTGAAGAACAAAAGTGTGAGAAAGTTAAGGAAGATGATCACGGCATCCACCTCATGAACGAACGTAATAACCAAATCGGCTACATCCCATATGAAAGCCTCAGTCACGTAATCCCAGTAGAAGACGAGTAATTCGTTCACATGGACGAAACAAATTCGCTGGTAGAAGCAATCAGACGAGAAAAAGAGACGACCCTATGGGAGGTATTCGTCCATGTGTTGAGTTTGATGATGGGTGGCATCATAGGTGGCAAAGCGTTCCAAGTGGCACAAGCTGACAACTCTATTTGGTACGAGATGGGGATCTATACGGGATTACTCATAATCGGTATAGTGACTATCTACATCGTACGACTGAGCAAACCCATCGGAGACGGAATTACACGCTACCGAGAAAAGTCAGGTGAATAGCCTCTACTCGTCTCCGAATAATACGTCTCGACGTTGCTCCATACGGGTCTTCTCGTCACGCACGTCGTAGTGCTTATCCAGCACATCGGGAGAGACGTTAGCCCGATCTGAGACGACTGTCTTGGGTACGTCGTCAATCAGGTGCTTGGTGATTGAGCCACGTCGGATAGCGTGAAGTGACTTGCTTGACGGGCACCCGTGTGCATCCGAATAGGCGACTGCCTCACAGTCGTCGGTGTCACGACTGTGAGGACACTCGCCTGCGTAGTAGCAGGGCCGTGTAATCGCGTAGGTGAGTTTCCGTAGATTGGACTTGTGCATACGGCCCTGCTCTGAAGCGAATAGAGGGTTCCGTCCGTAGTCGTCTGTCGTCTCTGGCCGATTCGTCTGGATGTAGTCGGCTATAATGTCCACGACCGTCGGGTCAAGTGCAACCAGTCTCTCGGCCCGAGTCCCGTTCTTGAGTCGGGTATCCGTATCGGACCTGTGTCGAATCCGTAGTGCGTTCTCGTCTTGGAGCACGTCGTCTACGTCAAGCGAGTGGGCCGTCCCCGTACGAATCCCCGTGGACCAAAGCACCTCGAACAGTACGTGCCTGAGAGTCGCATATTCGTAGGTCCGAAGGTAGCTGCGTATCTGTTCGGCTTCATCGATGGAGACGGCTACCTCTCGCACGTCGTCACCGTGTTTGAGTGACGGCAGAATCACGTCTCTGTGAAGTCCTTCGGGGACGGCTTCGATTGACTCACAGAACTTGATGAACGACCGTATGCACGTCAGTTGGGTCTTGAGACTCGTCTTCGACAAATCTCCGTCGTCACGTCGGTCGATACGGAACTTGTAGAGTAGTCTCCCCGTAAGGTCGTTCATGTCGTCTACCCCCCTGTCGTCACACCAAGCGGTGAAGAATGACAGTCGGCTCTCGTAGGCGTGTAGGGTGGTTTCTGCCAAATCGTCGCTTCGGTGGTTGAGGTACATTTCTACGGCTTCTCTCGGACGAATCGATTCGAGCTTGTACTGATTTTCCGTGGGCATTTGTGGGTCCGATGCCCATGTGTTCCGAGAGTGGTGCGCAGGTTCTACCAAGATGTCGCGGGTTCAAATCCCGTCGGGTCCGTTTTGCAGTTCTCTGCGACGAGTGAAGCGAGGAGCCTGAACTGCAAAACGCAACAGCGGGATTTGAATCAGGAAGGACACGCGCAGCGAAGCGAGCATGTCCGACCGAGGTTCAAATCCCGTCGGGTCCGTTCCCTCGTTTCACTTCGGTCACTCCCCCGACGTACTCCCACTCGCTCGCTAGCGCTCGCTCGCGGGAGTCCCGTCGGGTCCGTTCTGCAGTGTGTGTCGATGACCCGTCACCCGCAGTCACTGGTGTGCGCTCAGACTCGACAGCCGTGTCTGCCTGGTGTTGGAGGGGTAGACCATCTGCATCGGGAGTCCGCGCTCGTCGGTCGGCGGGGCGTCCGGGAGGGTCAGGCGTTCGTCGGCTGGGCGTCGTGCCGTCAGTGCTGCGACCAGGGCGTCGAGGATGTCGTCGGCACCACCGACCATCGGTGCGTAGTCGGGGGTGGTGTACCGTGGGAGGCACTCCGCGACGATCTCCTTCGCCTCGGGTGTCTCGTCGACGAGGAGCGACTTGCGCTGTCGGAAGCCGTCGCGGGTCGTCTTGGCGCTGTCGAGCGGGGTCTGTCCGTGGAGTGAGTAGAAGCAGACCTCGGGATGCGTTTCCCGCAACCGGTCGCGGGCGCCGGGGTTCGCGTCGAGGAACTCGTCGACCTCCCGGATGCGCGGCACGATGCCCCACGCCTGGTTCTGGATGCTGAACCCGGCTCGCTTCTCGTTCGTCGCCTTCGCCTCGTCGATGTTCTGTGAGTACACGGCCTCTCGGATCGGGGTGTAGAACACGCTGCGCTGTTGTCGAGAGAGCTTCTCCTTCGCCTTCACGTCACAGACCCGCTTCCCTTCGCTGGGGAGTCCGATGGGGACGTCGACGAGGATGCTGGCGGCGTCGCTGTGGTACTTCCAGACGCTCCAGATGGATGGAAAGAGGTCGGTCTCCCAGCTCCCGTCGTCGCGGAGCACCACGCCGAACCACCCTTTCGAGGCCCAGTCGAGACCGACGTACTTCGCCATACTGCCACCTACACGAATATCCGTGTTAACTCTTGATTCCCTGCGGACCCGGGGCGGTTCGTGCCCGGACGATGGTCGGGTCCGTCGGTGTGGACGACCGTCTCCCAGTGCTGACCAGTCTGTGGCACTGTTCTCCGTCGTCAGCGCCGTGTGGTCGGAATGGGGACGGGTTCGAATCTGTCGGTCCGGGGGCATAGCCTCATTGCTATCGAGTTCCTTGCAGTAGGAATGGCACCTTCGAACCAGCCCTATCGCCGGCTCCGCCAGTTCAACGCGGCGATGGCCGTGCTGCACTTCGTGCAGGGCGCGCTGATGATCTACCTGAGCACCTCGCTCAAGTGGACCATCACCGTCACGCGGCTCGACTTCCAGGCGGACGCCCAGCGTCTCGAACCCGTGCTCGAACCCTGGACGACGATCCAGTTGTCCTACCTCGTCGCCGCGTTCCTGCTCATCTCGGCGCTTGCGCACCTGCTCATCGCGACGGTGCTCTACGACTCCTACGTCTCGTACCTCGAACGTGGGATGAACCCCTACCGCTGGTACGAGTACGCGGTCAGCGCCTCGGTGATGATAGTCGTCATCGCGATGCTGGCCGGCGTCTGGGACCTCGGGACCCTGGTGGCGCTGTTCTCGCTGGTCGCCGTGATGAACCTCATGGGCTGGATGATGGAGCTCCACAACCAGACCACCGAGCGGACGGACTGGACGGCCTACATCATCGGGAGCTTCGCCGGTCTCGTCCCCTGGGTCGTCATCGCCATCACCATCCTGAGCACCGTCGCTGGGAGCGACGGCGGCGGACCGCCGGACTTCGTGCTGGCGATCTACGCCAGCCTGTTCGTGTTCTTCAACCTGTTCGCCATCAACATGGTGCTGCAGTACCGCGAGACCTGGAAGTGGGAGGACTACCTCTTCGGGGAGAAGAGCTACATCGTCCTGAGTCTGGTCGCGAAGTCGCTGCTGGCCTGGCAGGTGTTCTTCGGCGCGCTCAACGCCCCGGTCTGAACGCCCGGTCAGTGGCGGCGACGGTGCTCCGACGATGATGCCGTGGCGCGCCGGACCACCGGCAGCCAAACATCCTTCACACCGCTCTCCGAAGCGCCGCCATGGACCGGCTGGAACGATTCGAGCGGCTGTGGCACCGATTCCACGACGGCGAGCAGCTCCGGGGCGGCTGGGTCTCCATCCCACACGGGGAGGTCGCCGAGCTGACCGCTAGACACGACTATGACTTCGTGGTCGTGGACATGGAGCACGCACCGACGGACGTGGGCGACCTGGGCGACCTCGTTCGAGGCATCGACGCCGCGCCGGGCGACACGGTCCCGCTGGCCCGCGTGCCGAGCAACGACGAGGTGGTCATCAAGCGGGCGCTGGACGCCGGCGTGGGTGGCCTGATGGTGCCCAGAATCGACACTGCCGCGGACGCCGAAGGGGTGGTCGCGGCCTCGACGTACCCTCCCGATGGCATTCGCGGGACGGCCGGCACCCGGGCCTCCGGCTTCGGCGCGGACCTGCCGGCGTATCTGGACGGGGCCGACGACGCGCTGACCAGAATCGTGCAGGTCGAGACGCTGGCGGCGGTCGAGAACGCCACGGAGATCGCCGCCGTGGCGGGTATCGACGCCCTGTTCGTCGGGCCGGCGGACCTCTCGGTGGCACTCGATGCCCCACTCGACTACGGGGCCGCGGCGTTCGAGGAGGCGGTCGCCGAGGTCGTCGCGGCGGCCGACGACGCGGGGGTGCCGGTCGGCGTGTTCGCCACGGACCCCGACCGCTTCAGGACGTGGGCCGGACTCGGCTTCGACTTCGCCGTCTTGGGCTACGACGCCGGCTTCCTGCGGGCGGGGAACGAGCGGCTGCTGGCGGCGTACGACGAGGACTGGGGTTGAGTCCCGGCGGGCGACCTGGGTTCAGTCGTCGGCGACGGGCTGGTCGGGACGGTACTCGCGGCTGATAGCCTTCCACTCGCCCGAGGCGAACCGCCAGTAGTTGATGGCCGCCGGGACGCTCGTCTCGGCGAGGAACGAGAGGTAGAGCCCGTAGATGCCGAGCGGCGTGGTCGCGCCGAGGTACGCGAGCGGGATGGCGACACCGAACATCCCGATGGCCTGGCTGTAGAACGGCCACCGCGTGTCGCCGCTTGCGTCGAGCGGGCCGGCGGTCGCGGCCTTGACGCCGCCGGCGATGACGGCGATGCAGGCGGCGTAGACGAGTCCCCTGGCGACGGGGATGGCGGTGTCATCGGGATCGCCGACGAACGAGGCGACGATGGGGTCGGCGAAGACGGCGACGACGATGGCCGCGACGGCGTAGGTGGCGACGGAGAACGCGATGATGTCGCGGGCGTAGGACTCCGCGGCTGCCTCGTCGCCCGCGCCGAGCTCCTGGCCGACGAGGCTGCTGGCGGCGAGTCCGAACCCCCAGCCGGGCGTGTTCATCAGGCCCCAGATACGGCGGCTGATGACGTAGGCGGCGACGACCGTCGAGCCGAACAGGCCGACGATGGCGAGCATGGGGAACTTCGCGACGGTCCAGACGAGGTTGCGTCCGACGACCGGCAGCCCGATGCGGACGAGGTCGCGAAGGTCGCCGAGGACCGCGTAGGGGCCGGTCGGCGAGACCCGGACTGGGAGTTCGCCCAGGAGGGGGAGTCGGCCGGCTGCCAGCGCGACGGCGAAGACGCCGGTGATGAGCGCGTTCGAGAGCACGGTGCCCCACGCCGCCCCCTCGACACCGAGGTCGAACCCGAAGATGAGCACGGCATTGAGGGCGATGTTCATGACTGCGCCGCCCGCCCGGAGGACCATCGGCGTCCAGGCGTCGTCGAGCCCGATGTAGATGCGGCTCCCGACGAGGTTCAGCCCGGCGAACGGCACCCCGAGGGCGAGGATCTTGAGGTACGCCCCGCCGAGTTCGACCGGGCGTGCCTCGCTGGTCAGGAGGCCGACGAGTTCGGTCGGGACCGACCAGAAGACCGCTGCAACCGGGAGCGTGACGACGACGACGAGGAGCGCGCTCGCCCGGATGGCGTCGCCGAGTTCGTCGAACGCCTCGCCCCCGAATCGCTGTGAGACGAGGGCGATGGTGCCCGCGGCGAAGCCACCGCCGAGTGAGAAGGCGACGCCCCAGTACGGAGAGGCGAAGCCGACGCCGGCGATGGCAGTGCGGCCGACGGCGACGCCGACCATCGCCACGTCGACGGCGTTCTTCGACATCCGCGCGAGCCCCGTGACGATGCGCGGCCAGGCGAGGTCCGTCGTCCGGTGTACGTGCTCCCGGGAGACGAGGCCGACGCGGGCCAGGGCGAGGCCGATCCAGAGGATGACGAGCCGGACCGGGTTCGGCGGACGGTACACAGCGTACCTATTTCGAACCGAAACAAATGAGTTGCGTCTCGTCGGCAATCTGGTTCCGTGTTCTGTACAACGACACGTCTCGAAAGTTCAACTGTTGGTAATATGATGTTATAGCGGTGGTGCAGAATACACGGCAGAAACGCCCGGAAAACCTGTATATTCAGGCATCACAGATATATGGGTCTGCCATCCAGCGAGTAGTAGTGGTCACACCTACGTCATGTCCTCTCGACTACGGAACCGAGGCCAGACTGCAGCGAGCAACCCCTCCTGAGTCTCTCCAGTCGCTCCGCTAATGTACGTTCAATTCACTCACGACTCGCCACTTCTCGACCGGGCCGTCTCTGCAGTCCCCGACGTCAGCCTCGACATCGAGAAGCTCGACGCCTCGCCGACTATCCCGCTCCGTATCATCTTCCGGGCGCACGGCGTCCCGTTCGAGGAGTTCGAAGCAGGGCTGGAGCACGACGCCACCGTCGCGGAGTTCAACATCCTCGCGGACGACCAGCAACAGCGGCTGTACTGTGTTGTCGCCGCCGAGACCATCCCCTGTGTCGAGCTGTACAGCCGCTCGATCGAGCTCCAGGGCGTCATCGTCGACGCCACCCGAAACGCGTCCGGCTGGACGATGGGGATGCTGTTCCCCGACCGCGACGCGTTCGGGTCGTTCAGGCGAGCCTGTGAGGCGGCCGACCTGACAGTCTCCGTCGAGTCCATCCACAGCGGGCAGGTCGACTGGTCGAACGACGATGCGGACCTCACGCCCGCCCAGCGCGAGATTCTCTCCCGGGCCGTCGAGGTCGGCTACTTCGACATCCCGCGCGAGACGACGCTCCGGGGACTCGGCGACGAGGTCGGCGTCTCCGGACAGGCCGCCTCCGAACGACTCCGTCGCGGGATGGAGACGCTGGTCCGCGACACCCTCTCCGACCAGCTGGGCGACGAACAGTAGCTCAGTCGTCGGCGGTGCTCCCGTCGCCGGGGCAACCCCCCGCCTGCGCCTCCCGACTAACGACCCACACGGCAGCGCCGTGAACCACAAGACAGGTGTCGTCGCCACCCGACACATCCTTCGTGCGACGAATCGCCGACCACCACGTCTTCGGCGTCGCCGTCGACCCGGAGACGCGCTGTGCCCACTACGACGACGAGTACGACGTGCTGGCGCTGCGGTTCGGCTGCTGTGAGCGATTCTTCCCCTGTTTCGAGTGCCACGCCGCCGTCGCGGACCACGCCCCCGAGCCGTGGCCGCGTGACCGGTTCGACGAGGTGGCCGCGCTCTGTGGCCGCTGTGGCGCGGGCCTGACCGCGAGCGAGTACCTCGCGGCTCCCGAGACGTGTCCGGTCTGTGGCGGGGCGTTCAACCCCGGCTGTGCGGCCCACCACGACCGGTACTTCGAGGGCGAGTAGCCTCGCAGCCGTGGTCAGCCGTCCCGACGTTGGCGACGCCGCCGGACCAAAAAGGTTGTAGCGACGTGGCCGCAACCCTCGCCGCAACGGCCGACCGCAATGTCCACACGAACCCACCTCCTCGTTCCACTCGCGCTCGCCCTCCTCGTCGCGCTCGCCGGCTGCACCGCCCTCGGCGGCGGTGGCGGCCCCCAGGACGACGACCTCGGTGAGGGCCAGGAGATCCGGAGCGAGGTCGCCAACGAGATGGCCACCGTCGACTCCTACAACTTCTCCATGGTGACCGCCGTCGAGTTCGGCGAGAACGAGCAGGTGACCGAGTCCGCCGGCACCGTCGACGTCGCCGCCCAGCGGATGGTCACCGAGAGCGTCACCACGATCCGGACGAACTCCTCGCGGACCCGTCAGGGCTCTACCGCCTACGTCTTCGGCGAGCAGCAGTGTCTCAACCTCGGCGGCAGCTGGGAGCAGTCCACCGTCGACCGCAGCCCGTGGCGCTCGGCCACGAACGTCAGCGTCCTCACGGACCTGCTCAACAGCTCCGACGCGCGGCTCTACAACGACACGCTGGACGGCCAGGACGTCCACGTCATCGTCGTCGAGCCGAGCAACGAGGCGGTCCAGTCGCTGCTCGGGGACACCGAGACGGACGTCGAGTTCAACGACGTGACCTACACGCAGTACGTCGACACGGAGTCGAAGCGGCTCGTCCGGTCGGACATGAACGCGACCTACTTCACCAGTGGTCGGGAGGTCGACATCACCGTCTCGATGCGCTTCTCGGACTTCAACACGAGCCACGAGATCGAGCTGCCCCGGTCCGCGGCGAACCCGGATCGGGAGCGCGGTCCGTGCTGGGAGATGGCGAACAGCTCGGACAGTACGACCGCCAGCGTCGCACCGTAACCGCGACTCCCACTACAGGTTCTCGCCCTGATAGCT
This sequence comes from Haloarchaeobius iranensis, assembly GCF_900103505.1. GTDB lineage: Archaea > Halobacteriota > Halobacteria > Halobacteriales > Natrialbaceae > Haloarchaeobius > Haloarchaeobius iranensis. The sequence continues at coordinate 102,027 of NZ_FNIA01000011.1, read as the reverse complement.
GCCGTCGTACTCCCCTACGTGTTCGGCCTCCGCGAGCACCAGCTGGGCGATGCGAGCGCCCGCCTCCAGTTCGACGTCGTGGTGGACCTGCAGCAACCCCTCGCCGCGCCCCTCGTAGCCGGCGTCCCAGACCGCCGTGTTCAGCATGCAGGAGTTGCGCATGAGCGACGAGCGCGGGTAGACGAAGCCGACGTGGTCCCCGGGGATGGCGATGCGCTCGCCGTAGCGGGCGACGTAGGTGCCGGCCTCGAGGTAGTACGTCGGTGACCCCTCGTCGGTGTACTGCTCGGACTCGACCGCCTGTCGCTCCCCGATCTCCTTCCCGTCGGTCCGGATGCGCCCCGGTTCGCGCTGCTCGAAGACGGCCTCGACGGTGAGGTCGACGCCGTTGGGCTGTATCTGGTCGTCGGTCGTCGGCGACACGTGCTCCGCGACGAACTGCCCGGAACGGTACATACTCCGACGGCCGTCCGATGCCGGCAAAGGCGTTGTCGTTTCGGCGCGCTCGAGGGCGGTCCGTCCCTCGACGGTCGCCAGTCGCTACATTCCGACCCCCCGGCTGGCAAGCATTGCGTGAATCGACAGCAATAGGCCCGAAATCCGCACGGTCGTCCATCCAAAACACGCGGGATTTATGGTCGCGGGCGGCCGAACTTTACCTTGCTATGGGACAGACGCTTACAGAGAAGATTCTCGATGACCACCTCGTCGAGGGGGAACTCGAAACCGGCGAGGAAATCGGTATCGAGATCGACCAGGTCCTCACACAGGACACGACGGGAACGATGGTCTGGCTGCAGTTCGAGGCGATGGGTCTGGACGAGGTCCAGACGGAGATCGCCGCGCAGTACTGCGACCACCAGACCTATCAGTTCGACTTCAAGAACACTGACGACCACCGCTTCCTGCGGTCGGCCGCCGGCACCTACGGGGCACATTTCTCTCGCCCCGGCAACGGTATCTGCCACAACGTCCACAAGGAGAACTTCGCCGCACCTGGCAAGACGATGCTCGGCTCGGACTCCCACACGCCGACCCCGGGCGGGCTCGGTGAGCTCGCCATCGGCGCGGGCGGGATCGACGTCACCGTCGCGATGGGCGGTGCGCCGTACTACATCGAGATGCCCGAGGTCGTCAACGTACGCCTCGAGGGCGAGCTCCCCGAGTGGGCGACCGCGAAGGACGTCATCCTCGAGATGCTGCGACGCCTCTCCGTGAAAGGCGGCGTCGGCAAGGTGCTCGAGTACACCGGTCCGGGCGTCGAGACGCTCTCCGTGCCCGAGCGGACCACCATCACCAACATGGGCACCGAGCTCGGTGCGACCTCCTCCATCTTCCCGACCGACGAGAAGACGAAGGACTACCTCGCCCGCCAGGGCCGCGAGGAGGACTTCGTCGAGGTCGGGCCCGACGAGGACGCCGAGTACGACGACGAGATCGTCGTCGACCTCTCCGACCTCGAGCCGCTCATCGCCGAGCCGTCCATGCCCGACAACGTCGTCCCCGTCCGCGAGGTCGAGGGCGTCGAAGTCAGCCAGGTCATGATCGGCTCCTGTACGAACGGCGGCTACGAGGACATCCTCCCGGCCGCGAAGATGCTCGAGGGTCGCGAGATCAACAAGAAGACCGAGATGATCGTCGCGCCCGGCAGCAAGCAGGCCTCCGAGATGCTCGCCCGCGACGGCTGGGTCGCCGAGATGATGGCGGCTGGCGTCAACTTCTCCGAGGCGACGTGTGGTGCCTGTATCGGCATCGGCCACGTCCCCGCCAGCGACTCCGTCTCCCTGCGTACCTTCAACCGCAACTTCGAGGGCCGCTCCGGCATCGACGACGACTCCGTCTACCTCTGCTCCCCGGAGGTCGCGGCCGCCGCCGCGCTCAAGGGCGAGATCGTCGACCCGCGCGACCTCGCCGACGAACTCGGTGACCTCGAGGACCCCGGCTTCGAGCTCCCCGACGAGTACGACGGCTCCAAGGCCGACCTCATCTCGCCCGACGAGGCCGTCGACGACGAGCTCGTCAAGGGCCCGAACATCAAGGACGTCCCGCTGAAGGACGCGCTCGACGCCGAGCTCTCCGGCGAGAACCTCCTCAAGATGGAGGACAACATCACGACCGACCACATCACGCCCGCGAACGCGGACGCCCTGATGTACCGGTCGAACATCCCGGAGTACGCGAAGTTCACCCTGACCCGGATCGACGAGACGTTCCCCGAGCGCGCCGAGGCCGCCGACGGTGGCGTCCTCGTCGCCGGCGAGAACTACGGCCAGGGCTCCTCGCGCGAGCACGCCGCGATGTGTCCGATGTACCTCGGTATCGACGCCGTCTTCGCACAGAGCTTCGCCCGCATCCACAAGGCGAACCTGTTCAACTTCGGTATCGTCCCGTTCATCATCGACGAGGACACCTACGCGAAGATCGACCAGGGCGACGAGCTGACCGTCGTCGACGACATCCGCGAGGGCGTCGAGTCCGGTCAGGAGGAGTTCACCGTCAGCGTCAACGGCGACTGGGAGTTCACCGCGACGCTCGACGCCTCCGAACGCGAGCGCGACATGCTCGCGGTCGGCGGCAAGCTCCCGTGGACGAAGCAGCGCGCTCAGGGCGGCGACGGCGCCGCGCCCGCTGACGACTGAGCTCGCACTCGCGACTGCAGCACCGACCTCGTTCTTTCGACGCGCTCAACACGGACGAGTCACAACGCCAGCCCGATGCACTCCCTCAGGCACGCGCTGGCGGGGCTGTTGCTCGCGATTCCGGCCGCCGTCGCCTGGGTCTCGGGTGCGGCGTTCGTCTTCCCGAGCCTGGGCCCGACGGCGTTCGTGCTCACCGGCGGCGACGACCCCGGCCCGCGACGGGTCGTCGGCGGCCACGTCGTCGGTGCGCTCGCGGGGCTGCTCGCCTACCGCGCCGTCGCTGCGGGACTCGTCGTCCAGACCGAGGCCGCGGCCTTCGCGCCCGCACAGGGCCGTATCGCCCTCGCGGGCGTGCTCGCCGTCGCTGCGACGGCGGTCGGAATGCGGGCGACCGGGACCGTCCACCCCCCGGCGTGTGCGACCACGCTCATCGTCTCGCTGGGGCTGCTCGCGACAGTCCCCGACGTGGCGGTCATCGTCTTCGGCGTCTGTCTCCTCTACGCCGCCTTCCGGGCTGGCACCCACGTGATTGATAATCGCGCCAGCCCAACGGTCGGGGCGTGACGACCGTCTCCCGGGACGCTGCGGACGACGACCTCCACATCCGGCAGGCCGAGCACGCGGATCTGCTCGCGGTCTTCCGCATCGAGAAGGCCGTCTTCCCGCAGCCGTGGCCGTTCGACGCCTTCCAGCAGTTCCTCGGCGAGCCGGGCTTCCTGGTCGCGACGGAGAACGGGAAGGTGACCGGTTACGTCGTCGCCGACACCATCCCGAACCACGGCCGCGCACTCGGGCACATCAAGGACCTCGCCGTCCACGAGTCGCGGCGCGGCGAGGGCATCGGCCGACGGCTGCTCGCCCGCGCGCTCGCGACGCTCGCGACCCGAGACGCGACCTCCGTCAAGCTGGAGGTCCGCGTCGGCAACGAACCCGCCCGCTCCCTGTACGAGGACTTCGGCTTCGAGGCGCTCCGGCGCGTCCCCCGGTACTACGACGACGGCGAGGACGCGCTCGTGATGGTCCGGGACCTCTGAGAAGCGCAAGGGCCTTTCCGCACGAACACCTGCACCCTGCCATGGGATACGAGTGTCCGGTCTGTTCGGTGCCACACGCCGACGCCGAGCATCTGGCGAACCACCTCGCGTTCACCGCGATGCTCCACGGCGACGAGCACGAGGACTGGCTCGCGGAGCACGCGCCGGCGTGGGAGTCGGCGAGTCCCGAGTCCCTCGCGCCGGTCGTCGCCGACGCCGTGCCGGAGACGGAGTTCGAACAGGTGTTCGAGGACACGACCGACGGACACGACCACGCCAGTTTCGAGGACGCCGTCGCCGAGGGCGTCCGCGACGGCAACCGGGGCTCGCCCCCGACGACTGCCGATCACGACGAGGTCCTGCAGGAGGCTCGGGAGCTGACTCGACGGATGCACGAGGACGGCGAGACCGACGCGGAAGACGATGCGTCCGACACCGAAAGCGAGTAACCGCTCCCGTTCTGCAGTTCACCCATGCACACCGTCGGAGAGCTTCGCCCCGAGACCGAGGAATCGGCACGCGAGGTGTACGAGGGCGTCGGCCCGACCGCACAGCTCGTCGTCAAGGAGGTCGCGAAGTCGATGCAGTTCGACCGCGAGGAGTACCAGGCACGCGTCGACTCCGACGTGGTCGAGACGGCCCGTGACGTGCTCTTCGCGGCCGAACTCGCCGTCAACGTCGGCACACGCGAGGAGTACGACGAGTGGGCCGCGGCGTTCGACGGCGAGATCCACGAGACCGGGAGCGAGCAGGTCGGACATGTCGCCTGGCACGTGGCCCCCTTCGCCGACGAGGCGGTCGCCGCGACGTTCGCCGACGAGGAGGACGCCGCGGTCGACACGCTCCGACGGCAGGCGCTCGGGCGCATCTACCGCGAGCGGCTGTGACGAAACCCCCTTACTCGTCCCGTCCTAACCGCCGCGTATGCGACAGCGCTACCTGCTGCTCCTCATCGGGCTGGTCCTCGCCCTGCTGGCGCTCGGCGCGCTGCCCTCCCTCCTCGCGAGCGGCGACCCGTACTACGTGACGGCGACCGAGGCCGACACCGACCACGCGGCCGTCGACGTGTCGAACTTCTCGGCGCAGCAGTACCCGTACCTGTTCGCGGCGCTCTCCGACGGTCGCTCCGGCAGCTACTACGAGGGACCCGTCGGCATCAAGGGGGCGTTCACGCACTCGCCGTTCGACGAGTTCGGCGCGCTCCGGACGCGGTCGCCCGACGCGGTCGAGGGTGACGTGGCCTACGTCCAGCACAACGGCACGGTTTACCGCCTGGAACTCGCACGGGAGACCGATGAGTGATCCCGACGAGTGGACGCTGGAGGAGTCCGTCACAGAGTACGAGACCGGCTGGTACACCGGTGGCTACGACCGCGTCACACAGCCCGACGGCAGCGAGAAGCGCTACTACTGGGCGGAGCTTCCGGACGCGGTCGTCGTCGTCGCTGTCGCCGACAACCAGGTGCTGTTCGTCGAGCAGTACCGCCCGGCCATCCGCCAGACGCATCTCGAACTCCCCGCGGGCATCGTCGAGGACGGCGAGTCGTTCACCACCGCTGGTGCGCGCGAACTCCGGGAGGAGACCGGCTTCGACCCAGCGGGCGTCTCGTTGCTTCAGGAGTTCTGGTGCTCGACCGGGGTGCTCCGGCACCGCCGCGGCATCGTCTTCGCGGAGGGGCTGGAGCCGGCCGAGCGCGAGCTGGACAGCAACGAGTTCCTGACAATACGGACCGTGCCGGTCGACGAGGCGCTCGACCGGGCGCGAGCACAGCCGACCAACGACGCGACCGTCGAGGGTGTGCTGCTCGCGAAGGAGGAGGGGCTGCTGTAGGGGGTGAACAGGCGGCGCTGGTACTCGCCGCGTCGGTGCGCCACACTCCCGCCGAGGCCGACGCGGGCCGTCGTCACTGCATCGCCGACCCTGCCCCGGGCTTCCCACTTGAACCCTCGCCGTCCAGCAGGCTTACTTCCGTCCGGGCGTACGTTCGTGACGATGGACGGCGAGATTCGACCCGAGGACGTGAAGGAGCGACTGGACACCGACGACGACCCGCTCGTCGTCGACATCCGGAACGAGCTGGCGTTCGAACGGGGACACATCCCCGGCTCGACGAACCTGCCCTTCCAGCGGCTCGCGAGCGAGGTCGAGCGTGTCGCGGGTCACGACCACGTGGTGACGGTGTGCCCCCACGGCAAATCGAGCGTGCAGGCAGCCCGACTCATCGCGTCCTACGAGGGGTTCGACGGCACCGTCGAGAGCATGGCTGGCGGGCTGACCGAGTGGGAGTGGGAGCTAGAGCGCGCCGAGGCGACCGGAGAGCCCGGCGACGCACCGTTCTAACGCGGTCGCTCGACGCGGGACGGCCGGAGAAGGCGTTGGGTCAGGCGACGTTGAATCCGCGCTCGCGGAGGAAGTCCTCGATGCGGCCCGAGTGATTCCCCTGGAGTTCGATGTGGTTGTCTTCGACGGTGCCCCCACAGGCGAACTTCGACTTGAGGTCCGACGAGAGGCTGTCGAGGTCGACGTCTTTCGCGTCGAACCCTTCTATCACCGTTACTTCTTTACCGTATCTTCGCTCGTCAATGCGGATGGTTATCTCAGTGTCGCCCTTGGCAACGTCTTCGCAGACGCAGAGTTCCTCGGGCAGTCCGCACGTCGAGCAGACTTCCGACATTACAGCTTGGACCTACGAATTCGCCATATTAAACACTATCGGGTGGCCGCGCAACAAATCGGGCGTCACGGCGGTGGTGCCCGTCCCCTGTGCCGGTCAGCTGGCGAACCGACGGAGGAGGGGTGTGTTCGAGCGGACCATCGCATCCACGAGCTCGATGGCCTCGTCGGCCTCCTCGCGGCTCACGCCGGGGCCGTACACCGCTTTCTCGTGTAGCTCGACCACGCGGTCGGCGCGCCTGTCGACGCCGGACATGGACAGCCGCTGGACGTACTGCGACGGCGACTCGTTCGGTTCGCGGGGGCCGTACTGCCGTTCGAGCACGAGTTCGAGGCGCTCGACGGCCCGTTCGACGTCGGTGTCGGGTTCGCGTCTCGTCCCCTGCCAGCGCAGTTTCGCGGCGCGACGGACCGCCCGCGTCGCACCGGCGCGGTGGGCACCGGCGGCGAGCCCGACCATCGCGACGAGTCCGAAGGCGGCGTAGCGCTGCTGTTCCTCGGAGAAGCCGCCGGGCCCGCCGCCGTTGGGCTCGCCGACGGTCGGACCCGGCGTCGAGCCGGTGCCGTCGATTGGGCCACCGAGGTTGTCGGAGCCGACGCCCGGCAGGTCGGGGTCGCGGAACGTCCGGTTCGCGTCGGAGCCGTTGTCGGTCAGCCGGTTGGTCGGGATGGCGGTCGTCGTCGTCAGCGGTTGGTCCTCGCTCCCGCCGACGTCGACCTGCCCGTCATCGCTCTGTCTGGCGTCCTCGATGCTCGCAACTTCGGTGTCGCTCCGCGGGCCACCCGGGGTGGGGTCGAACTTGACCCAGCCCACGTCGGGGAAGTACACTTCGACCCACGCGTGGGAGTCGAGGCCGCGGACGACCCACTGGTTCTCGTCGACCTGCTGGCCGGGCGTGTAGCCCACGACGTACCGCGCGGGGATGCCCTGCGAGCGGAGCATCATCGTCATCGTCGTCGCGTAGTAGACACAGTACCCCTGCTCCATCTCGAACAGGAACGACTCGGCGACGTTGCCGTTCGGCCGGTTCACGTCGAGCGAGTACTCCCGGTTCTCCTCGAGCCAGTCCTCGATGGCGACGGCGGTCTCGTAGGGGTTCTCCGCGCCTGCCTCGTCGACGATCTCCTGGGTTCGCGACTCGAACGCGTTCGAGAAGTCCGGCTGTTTGTCGTCGGCCAGGTACACCTGCCGCACCGCCGCCGGATAGTCGGTACCGGCGCTCTGCAGCGTCGCCTCGTCGGCGTTCGGCACCTCACTGATGACCCGGTAGGTGTCGTTCGGCTGGAACGTGACGGTGGACTGGAGGCTGCCGTGGCTGGTCACCTGGGTGTACTCGCGGACCTGCCCCTCGACGCGGACGGGCTGGTTCGCCGCGGGCATCACGTTCGTCCGGTCGTGCATCCGGACGAGCTGGGAGACGGTCTCCGTCTCGCCGGGCGGTGACTCGAGCTGGCCGCCGTAGGCTCCCGCCTGTCCGGTCCGGAGCCACGACCCACCGGTGAAGCGGTCGTAGACGCCGACGCGCCAGTACTGCGGGTCGTCCGCGGTCACGGTGAACCGGACCTCCGGCGAGAGTTCGATGGAGCCCTGGATGGTCGTCTCCCCGGGCGAGCTGGTCAGGCTCCCCTCGACGGTCGTCGGCCCGCCCTCGACGAGTCGGAGGGCCGTCCCGGTGAACGGGAGCTGGATGGCCGACCCGATGAGCATGAGCGTGAAGAGGACGACGAGCACGTCGGCCTGCAGCACCGAGCCGCCGTGGCGTTCGAGCTCGCCGAAGCCGATCATCGCGATGCCGCCCAGCGTCGCACCGAACAGCATCCCGCGCTGTATCCAGCCGCCGCTGAACGCCGTCGCGGCGTCGCCGGTCAGCACGAGCACGAGGAAGGCGAGCCCGCCGACGACCGCCGAGAGGACGTAGCGCCGCCGGAACGCCAGGTACCACGAGAAGAAGGCCGGTGCCGGCGCGAACCCGAGCACCCAGAGGTGGGCCTCCTTCAGCCGCAGGACGGTGAGCCCCGTCAACAGCGAGATGGAGTCGGCGATGATCTTGTCCCACGCCTGGAGCAGCAGCTCCAGGCCGTTCGGCGTCGAGAGGATGTACGAGCCGTAGGAGACGACGAGCAGGCCGACGGTGAGGACGGCGGCGACCCGCTCGCTGATGAGCCGCGAGAGCACCGCCGCGAGCGCGATGGACCCGGTGACCAGCAGCAGGAGGGGTATCGACCCGCCGAGGGTGATGGTGAGGTCGTACAGCACCGCGACCCAGGTCGCCGTCATCACGGCGAGGCCGCCGAGGGCACAGAGCCGGAACCAGTCGACGCCGTCGTCGACCTGGGTTTCGCTCCGAGCTCGGTGAGCGGTCGGCGCGCTCATGCCGTCACCTCCCGGCTGGACGGGACGTCGTCGCTCACGAACTGCTCGAACGGGACCTCGTTGTCCTGCATCCGCACGCTGACGGCGGTCCCTTCGCTCGCCGTGATGTGGATGTCGGCCTTCTCGCGGTAGTGCTCGGGCACCTGACCGGGGCCGACGGTCGCGAGCAGACTGAGCAGGCGTTCTCGCTGGTCGGCACCGGCTGCGACCTCGAGCTCCCCGTTCGGCGTCGCGATGCCGACCGCGATGCCGTTGTCCAGCAGATACAGCGCGATGCTCGCGGCCGCCTCGGCCATGTCGTCGTCCCAGCCGTCGGCTGCCTCGGCGGCGATGCGGACGTCACCGAGGTCGGTCTCGGCCAGGAACTCCTTGACGACGAGGTCGTCGGTGGGGCGCTTCGCGCTCGACTTCCAGTGGACGTCGCGCAGCGAGTCGCCGCGGTCGTACTCGCGGAGGCGGTCGAACTCCTCGCGGTTGTGGTCGAAGCCGCCTTCGGGGAGGAGGTTCAGGTCGTGTCTGGTCGCCCCCGTGAGCGTGTACACGCGGGGGTAGACGAGGACGGAGTCGTACATGCTGTAGGTGTAGGTTCGTTCGGCGAGGGCGAGCACGTCGGTCACCGTGACGGTGAGCGGGCCGAGCTCGTGCTCGCCACGGGCGAGGTACTCGACGTCGTACTCGAGGATGTCGTCGCCGATGGTCGTGTCGAACACGTTGCCCGTTGCGCCGATCGCTGCCGGGTTCTCGTCCACGACCCGCGCCGCGACCGGGGAGGAGACGTCGAAGCGGAGCCGTACGGGCCTGGTCTCACCGATGTGCCCCGCGTCGGGAACGACGCGTTCGACCGCCGGCCGGCCCGTGAGGGCGATCTGGATGACGGCGCCGAGGCAGGCGACGACCACCGGGATGACGATGGCACCGAGCTGACGCGACCCGAACTGGACGGCCATCGCTATCGTGACGACGAGGAGGACGACCGCGCCGATGCCGCGTCTGGTGAGTCTCATTCGACGGGGACTGTCTCGATGGCCTCCTCGACGACCTGGACGCCCTGGTCGCGGGGGCCGCTCGCGGAGAGTCTGATACGGTGGCTCAGCACGCGGGGTGCCTCGGCCTGGATGTCGTCGGGGATGACGTAGCCGCGACCGCGCAGGACCGCCCGCGCCTGTGCTGCACGCAGGAGCGCGATGGTCCCACGCGGGGAGACGCCGAGCTTCGCGTGCTCGCGGGTGAACTCGGCGATGCGGGTCGCGTAGTTCCGGACCGGCTCCTTCACCGTCACCTCGGCGACCGTTCGGCGCGCGCGTCGGACGGTCTCGACGTCCGTGACGGACTCGAGCGAGTCGATCGGGTGGTCGCCGACGACCCGTGCGAGCATCTCGGACTCCTCGGCCTGCGAGGGGTAGCCGAGGTTGAGCTTCTTCATGAAGCGGTCGACCTCGGCCAGCGGGAGCTCGTAGGTGCGGTTCGGTTCGACGGCGTTCTGGGTCGCGATGACGGTGAACGGCTGGGGGAGCTTCCGTGTGGTGCCGTCGACGGTCACCTGCTCCTCCTCCATCGCTTCGAGGAGCGCCGACTGGGTCTTCGGCGGCGCGCGGTTGATCTCGTCGCCGAGGACGATGTTCGCGAACACCGGCCCCTCCTGGAACTCGAACTCGCGGGTCTTCTGGTTGAAGACGTTGACCCCGGTGATGTCCGAGGGGAGCAGGTCCGGTGTGAACTGGACGCGTTTGAACGAGCAGTCGATGGAGGCAGCGATCGACCGGGCGAGCATCGTCTTCCCGACGCCGGGAACGTCCTCGAGCAGGATGTGGCCACGCGCGAGGATGGCGGTGAAGACGTGTTCGATCTCGTCGGGGTGCCCGACGATGACGTCCTCGACGTTGGCGAGGACGTCGCGGCTGACCTGTGCGGCCTGGTCCACGGTGAGCGCGTCTGTAGTGGTTTCTGGTCGACTCGGCTGGTGTGAAGCGTCTGGAGTGTTGGCGTCCGTCATGGTGGTGCTTCCGACCGCTCGTGTCCGTCTAGAGGGCTGCTGCCTCGGTCTGGGTGGGGTAGCGGGATAGTTTTTTTGTTGCCCATAGTCACGATTGTAGTCATTCTGCCTCGAGCGACCCACTCTCGTCTGTCTGTGCTTGTGTATCGGTCCCGAACTTGTAACGTTGCCGTGCCATCACGTGACAGCGGTTACCGGGAAGTTACCACTCCTTGCAGTCGGCACACAGCAGCCGACCGCCGTCGGTCCACGCACGCTGGGTTCGGGTGCCACAATCAGTACACGGCTGTGGGTTCGTGCTCCAGCGCGAGGTCGGTCGGACGGGTTCGGGGCCGTCGGTCGCCGACGCCGCGTTCGTCGCCACCGGCTCCTCGTCGTCCCCGCCGTCTCCGAACTCCGTCAGCGAGGCGTCCCGGGTCATGACCCACCGTACGGGTGGGACACCCTTGAGGGCAACGGACAGAACCAAGTACTCCCGCTCGAACCCTCGGGTATGTTCAGCATCGAGACGGTCGCACTCCAGGTCGACCCGGTCGCGAACGTCGAGCAGCTCGTCGAAGGCTTCGGACAGGTCGTCGCCAACGGCGACCCGCTCTCCATCGCGCTGCTGGTCGTCGGTGGCGTGCTCACCGGTCTGGCCGCCGGCGGGTTCGGCCTGCTGGCCGCCGGGAGCGTCCTCAGCGGTCTCGCCCGGTCGTTCTCCCGAGAGCCTCCGCGAGGAGCGTAGGCGCGGCGGTCCGGTCCGGCCCAAGCGGGCTCCCGGCCACGAAGCTGTCCGCGTACGTCGACACCGCTTCTATCCGTTCGCCGACCTGCTCCGGCGTTCCCGCGATACAGAACACGTCCAGCATCCGCTCCGTCACCGCCTCGAACGCGGCGTCGAACGAGCCGTCCGAGAGGTGTTCGCCGACCGTACTCGCGGCCTCGTGGTCGACGTCGTGCCGGTCCAGCACCGGCGGTGCAGTGCCGGCCGCGATGAACGCCACCGGCGGGCGTGCCGCGGCACGTGCCGCGGCCTCGTCCTCGGCGACGCTGACGCTCGCGAAGGCCGCGAAGTCGAACTCGCCGCGTGAGTCGGGCCGTTCCTCGAGCCCCTCCGCGACGCGGTCGGCCGCCCACTCGAAGTCCCGCGGGTGGGAGGCGTTCAGCAGCACGCCGTCGGCGTGTTTCGCCGCCATCCGTGTCATGTGTGGGCCCTGCGCACCGACGTACACCGGAATCTCGCCCACGTCGAAGTTCAGCTCGGCGTTCCGGGCGGTGAACGTGCCATCGTGGTCCACCGACTCGCCGGCCCAGAGCCGCTGTGCCACCTTGAACGTCTCCAGCACCCGCCGGAGCGGTCGCTCGTGCTCGTAGCCGAGGTTCGACAGCGCAGAGCGGTCGCCCGCGCCGACGCCGAACACCGCCCGCCCGTCGGTCGTCTCGTCGAGCGTTCCCGCTCTGGTCGCCAGCGACACCGAGTGGGTCTCGTACGGGTTGACCACACCCGGTCCCACGTCGAGGCCGGTCGCCTGGCCGATGCGGTCGGCGACGACGAACGGGTCGCGGTTGAAGTGGTGGGAGGAGACGAACGCCGTGTCGAAGCCCGCTTCCTCGGCAGCCCGGGCCGTCTCGACGATCTCCGCGGTCGGGTGTTCCGGCGTGAGCTCGATACCGAGTCTACGCATCGTCGAACTCCCACCCCCGGAGCGCCTGCCTGACGAAGTCGCTGTCGACGTCCCGGAACACCGAGTCGTGGCCGTCGTGGTCGCCGAACGCCCAATCACGGACGACGACGATGGGCTTCCCGCCGTCGCCCTCGCCAGCGACGAGGTTCGCCGCCCCGGCGAGCTCGTCGACGACGCACTGGACCGTCACGCCGAGCTCCCGGCCGTCGCGGTCGTGTTCCCCGCGCCAGTCACGGTTGCCCGGCATCCCGTCCCAGCCGACCGCGACGGCCGCCTGTCCGTGGCGGAACGGTCGCCCCGACGTGTCGGTCACCACGACCGGGTTCTCGTGCGGGAGTCCCGCCCGGATGCGGGCAGCGCTCTCGCTCGGCCGCTCCGGCAGCAACAGCAGGTCGTGGCCGGGCACGTTCGACCGGTCGATACCCGCGTTCACGCCGACGTGGCCGAACTTCGTCTCCGTGAGCAGGAACGGTGCCTCCATCAGCAGCTCCGTCGACTCCTCGAGGACGGCCTGTGCGAACCGTGGGTCCTTCTCGTCGCCGGTGATCGACTCCAGCCGGCGCGCGATCTCGCGGGCCCGTGGCCCGTCGGGGAAGTCGGCGAGGTCGGCGAACCGCCCCTCGGCCTTCGAGACGACCGTCGAGGCGACCACCACCACGTCGTCCGGACGCAGGTCGAACCGCTCCGTAACCGCGGCCGCGAGGTCGTCGCCCTCGCGTATCTCCGGGACGTCCGGAACCGCCAGTAGCTCCATACCAGTGCGTTCCGGAGGGCCGGACAAAAGGGCCTCGGTGGTGGAAAGTCCCGCCCATGCCGGCTGTCACCGTCGCCCGAACCGGACGCGATGACAACACTCACAGCGTTGGCTTCCGTTCACCGACCCATGAGCGAGGAGACCCACGTCGTGACGGCGTTCCTGCGACACGACGGCGAGGTGTTGCTGCTGCGCCGGAGCGACGCTGTCGGGACGTATCAGGGTGACTGGGGCGGCGTCTCCGGCTACGCGGAGGGCGACCCGGAGTCGCAGGTCGAGACCGAGATCGACGAGGAGACGGGGATCGGCGAGGCTGAGCGGACGCTCGTCCGGACCGGGAATCCCCTCCGTGTCGTCGACGACGACCTCGACCGCACGTGGGTGGTCCACCCGTTCCTGTTCGACGTGACGACCCGCGAGGTGACGACCAGCGAGGAGCACGACACCTACGAGTGGGTCTCGCCGACAGCCATGTTCGACCGCGGCGTGGTCCCGGAGCTGTGGGCAACCTACGGACGTGTCGCACCCTCCGTCCGCAGCGTCACCGCGGACGACGAGCACGGCGCGTCGTACCTCTCCATCCGGGCGTTGGAGGTGCTTCGCGACCGGGCTGCGACGCTGGTCGGCGAGGCGGAGTCCGACGACGACGCGTGGGACGAGCTCGCCGACCTCGGGCAGCGGCTCTGCCGCGCACGACCGAGCATGGCGGTCCTTCGCAACCGCGTGAACCGAGTCCTCGCCGCGGCCGACCGAACCGCCGCGTCCGTGCTGGACACGGCGACCGACGGCATCCACCGTGCCGTCACCGCCGACACCGACGCCGCCGTGCGGGCCGGCGCGCTCGTCAGCGACCGGACCGTCCTGACGCTGTCGCGGTCGGGGACCGTCATCCGGGCCTTCGCCGAGGGGAGCCCCGAGGAGGTGTACGTCGCGGTGTCCGAACCCGGCGGCGAAGGCGTCGACGTCGCCGAAGCACTCGTCGACGACGGCCCGGTGACGTTACTCCCCGATGCGGCCGTCGCCCAGGCCATCGTCTCCGGCGAGGTGGACGCGGTGCTGGTCGGTGCCGACACCATCCTCCCCGACGGGACCGTCGTCAACAAGGTCGGGACGCGCACGGTTGCCGTCGCCGCCGCACACGAGGAGGTCCCCTGCTACGTCGTCGCCGCGACCGACAAGATACACACCGAGCCGTCGGTCAACGTCGAAAGTGGCCGTCGCTCGGCGGTGTACGACGGTGACGCACCGCTCTCGATGTTCAACCCGGTGTTCGACGAGACCCCCGCCCACCTCGTCGACGCCTTCGTCACCGAGCGCGGCGAGCTCGACCCGGGCGAGGTCGACGCCGTGGCCGACGAACTGTCGGCACTCGCCGACTGGCGCGATTGACAGGCGACTCCGGGACGCACGACGGCTCGTCGCACACCCGCCTCGACCGTCGTGGGTGATCGCTCAGGTGATACCGGTGCTGGTCGCGTTCCCGTACTTCAACCGTCGGCCGGAGTCGCAAGTGGGAAACCGTCGGTCGGACTAGTTCCTCTCGGGCGGCGGTGACGAGGGTTACCCCCACCGAGCCCCGTGTGACGAGGCACTCAACCCGAGCCGCCCCATTCTGCGAGCCGCTACCAGCCAAGTGACTGCCGTCGTTCCTCGGCGCGGGCGACGAACGCGGCAGTCCACTCGGGGCAGTCGGGGTGGGACTCCACGTCCGCGGGTGCGAGCCAGTGCGTCGCGGCGACCTCCTCGGGGGCGGCCACGGTCGGCGCGCCCCCGTCGTGGCGGGCGAGGAACACGACGTTCAGACACTCCGCGCCGGTGTCCGCGACGAAGGCGTTGCTCTGGACGTAGGTGAGACCGGTGACGGCCACGTCGACCTCCTCGCGGACCTCGCGGTGGACGGTGCGCTTGAAGGCACCGGTGTCGTGTGTCGTCCCTTCGACCTTGCCGCCGACGAGTGCGAGCTGCCCACTCGCGTGTTCTTCGCCGGCCGCGCGCTCGACGAGGAGGTACTCGCCGTCGCGGTAGATCGCGGCTTCGACGTTGACGACGTAGTGTGACCCGTCTGTCATCGTGACCGGGTATTCGACGGGGGGAGTTAGTCCCGTCGGCCGTCAGAAGTACTGGAACAGTTCGTCGTGGTTCTGCGCGTGGAGGTGGTCGCGGAGCGCCTCGTTGAGTGCCTCGATACGGCCCTGTTTCGCGGTGATGGGGGCGACGACGTCCTGCCACTGCTGCCACGGTGGGTAGAGCCCGAGGCGGTCACAGAGGTCGTCGAGGCGTTCGTCCCGGTCGTCGACCTTGTCCATCTTGTTGACGGCGACGACCGTGGGGACGCCGAGCTCGCGCAGGAAGTGGAACATCTCGACGTCGTAGGGGATCTCGTCCTCGGTGGTGTGGCGGTCGATGATGTCGACGGCGCTCTTGCCGTCGACGACGAGGACGGCGGCGAGGAAGTTGTCGGCGTACTCCTCGAGGTAGGCGACGATGTCGTCCTTGATAGCTTCGCGGCGGTCCGCTTCGACGCCGGACATGAAGCCGAATCCGGGGAGGTCCGTGACGACGAAGTCGTGGGCCGACCAGTCGTAGTGGTTCGGCTCGCGGGTGACCCCGGGTTTGCCGCCGGTATCGAAGGAGTGACCGGTGATCTCGCGCAGTAGCGTGGACTTGCCGACGTTGGACCGCCCGACGAAGACGACCTCGTGGGCACAGTTCGGACGGTTTTCGAACATGGTCGTCCGTACCGCGCCGACGGGCAAAAGGGTGTCTCGTTGGCCGCGACAGTCCAACAAAGTGAGGTGGGCCGCGTTCGACGGCTGGCATATGTCCGGTGTCGTCGACCATCTCGTCGCTCTCGCGTTCGGGTTCCTCGACGGACTCTCCTTCGCCATCGCGTTCGGCGTTCTCTCGTTGCTCACCCTCACCGTCGTCCCGTGGTCCGTCCGCGTGGTGCTGGTCGTCTTCGGTGTCGGTGCCGGAATCGGGCTCCTCGTCACGGCGTACAGCACGCACCGCTTCCACCGCGACGGACAGGCGTTCGCGGCGGTTCGCGGCCTGTTCCGGTTCTGGAAGCGCCACGTCCCGGTGTGGCTCTGACCTCCAGGTTTATCGGGGAGGACGCGCCCAAGCAGGGCGTGCCCTGCCGAGCTACCACCGGGCGGGGAGCGGGTGCGCGACGCGCCGTCCGGTGGGCGGTCCTGCGTCGCCTGTTCGCCAGCTCCACCGGTCGATACGCCCGGAACACGCCCGACCGCGGGCTTTTTCTGCGCGTTCTGCGTCCACGGGGACGTGCGACTCGTCCAGGTCATGATTCCGGCTGGGAAGCGCCGGGCCGTCCTCGACGCGCTCGACGACGCGGGCGTCGAGTACGCACTCACCGACGAGGTGAGCGGCCGGGAGTACACCGCCGTCGTCTCGTTCCCGCTCCCGTCGGATGCGGTCGAACCAATCCTCGAACGGCTCAGAGAGGCGGGTATCGAGCGGGAGTCCTACACGGTCGTCCTCGACGCCGAGACGGTCGTCTCGAAGAAGTTCGAGCGACTCAGCGAGGAGTACGCCCAGGACGAGGAGACGACCGGGCGTATCTCGCGGGAGGAGCTGAAGACGAAGGCCGGCGAGATGGCCCCGAAGCTGTCTGTCTACGTCCTGCTGACCGTCGTGAGCGCCGTCATCGCTACTGCCGGCGTGTTGCTTGACTCGGCTGCGGTGGTCGTCGGGTCGATGGTTATCGCCCCGCTCATCGGGCCCGCGATGGCGGCGAGCGTCGGCACCGTCCTCGACGACCGGGAGATGTTCGTCCGCGGCGCGCGCCTCCAGCTGCTCGGCGTGGTGGTCGCCGTCGCCGCCGCCGCCGGCTTCGCCACGCTGCTCAAGACGGTCCATCTCATCCCGCCGATGGACCCAACGACCGTGGGACAGGTTCAGGAGCGACTGCTCCCCGATTTCCTGTCGCTCGTGGTGGCCATCGGCGCCGGTGTCGCCGGTGCGACCTCCCTCCGAACCGGTGTCTCCGCGTCGCTCGTCGGCGTCATGATCGCCGTGGCGCTCATCCCGCCCACGGCCGTCATCGGCATCGGCATCGCCTACGGCCTCCCGCTCGTCGTCCTCGGCGCGAGCGTCCTGGTGCTCGTCAACGTCCTCTCGATCAACCTCGCCGGCACCGCGACGCTCTGGTACGCCGGCTACCGCCCCGAGCAGTGGTTCCGGACCGACGAGGCCCGCACGGCGACGCTCCAACGCATCGCGGTGCTCGTCGCCTCCATCGCGGTCCTCTCCGTGTTCCTGGGCGGCGTGACCTACATGTCCTACACGACCGCGGCTATCGAGGACGACATGGTCGCCGGGGTCGAAGACACCGTCGCCGAGTACCCGGAGGCGACGCTGGTCGACGTCGAGGTCGTCCACGAGCAGAATGTCTACGAGCGGGCGTTCGACCCGCGACCGGAGCGGGTGGTCATCACGGTTGCGCGGCCCCCCGGACAGACGTATCCACAGCTACCGCAACAGCTCGCGGAGGTGCTCGAGAGCGGGGACGGGCTCGTCGTCGAGGTCCGCTACGTCGACTCGGTGACGGTGCCCGAACGTGAGGGTCGGTCGTCGGTGGCGTCGACGGCGGGACCGCCGGTTCGACCGCCTGTCAACGCCGGGCAGCCGGGTTAGTTCGACTCCTCGAACGGCAGTTCGAGCTCGTAGTCGACGGCTTCGACGGCGGCGTCGAGGACGCCCTCGACGTTCTCGTCTTCGGTGATGCTCATGTAGAGGTCGGCGTCGACGTCGCGGGAGCGGTCGGACTTGTTGCAGACGGTGAGCAGCGGCACGTCCTCGAAGTCGGCGGCGACGGCGTCCCGCAGCGCCAGCTGGGCGTCGAGCGGGTAGCCGCAGTCGCCGCTGGCGTCGACCATGAACAGGAGGCAGTCGCCGAGGTGGGTGAGTGCGGAGACGGCCTGCTGTTCGATGTCGTTGCGCTCGTCGGCGGGGCGGTCGAGGAGCCCCGGCGTGTCGATGACCTGGTAGCGGATGCGGTCGCGCTCGAAGTGGCCGACTCCGATGCCCTTCGTGGTGAACGGGTAGGAGGCGGTCTCGCCGCGGGCGCGGGTGACGGTGTTGACGAACGAGGACTTACCGACGTTCGGGTAGCCGGCGACGACGATGGTCGGCGCGTCGGGGTCGATGTCGGGGAGTGTCTTCAGGTCGTCGCGGGCTTCACCGATGCGGAGCAGGTCGTCCTCGACCTCCTCGACGACGTCCGCGAGGCGGGCGAACGCCTGCTTCCGGAGCTTGCGGGCGGTGTCCGCGTCGTTACGCCGCATCCGGCCCTCGTACTCCGAGCGGATCTCGGCGGTCTTGCGTGCCGCCCAGCTCACCTCGCTGAGCGACTGTCGCAGCTCGTCGACGTCGACGATGGCGTCGGCGAGCTCGTAGTAGAACGGGTCGACCGTGTCGAAGTCGGGCCAGGCCGTGACGACGTTCTCCATGTTGTCGGAGAGGATGTTCGACGCCGTCTGTAGCATCGAGGTCTGGGCCTCGTGCCCGGACTTGGCTCGCCCCGAGCGGGCCGCCCGCGAGAACGCCTTGTCGATGAGCTCCTCCGACCGGGGGGTCGTCGGAAGGTTCTCGAAAATCATGGTCACACGTTGTCTGCGCGGACGTATAAGGCGTTCCTTGTGGGCCCGCGGCGGTGGTCGACGATTCAGCGCCGCTCGGCCAACTCCGCCCGTAGCTCGTCGATGTCGACGTCCTTCATCGAGAGCAGGACGAGCAGGTGGTAGACGATGTCCGCGCTCTCGTGGACGAGTTCGTCGTGGTCGTCGTCCTTCGCGGCGAGCACCAGCTCGGTGGTCTCCTCGCCGAGTTTCTCCAGCACCGCGTTCTCGCCTTTCTCGTGGGTGAACAGGCTGGCCGTGTAGGAGTCCTCGGGGAGGTTCGTCTTGCGGTCCTCGACGACCGCGAACAGCTCGTCGAGCACGTCGTCCGTCGAGCGGTCGGTGGTGTCGCCGCTCATGCGTACTCCGCCACCTCGCGGATGTCGTCCAGTTCGGCGAACTCCTCGGCGTCGCGACGGCTGTCCTCGAACACCGCCTCCGAGATCTCGATGGGCGTGTTCGTGCGGGCCGCGAGCGCGAGGGAGTCGCTCGGCCGGGCGTCGACGACGACGTCGTCACGCGGCGTGGCGACGTGGAGGTCCGCGATGTAGGTGCCGTCCTCGACCGCGCTGACGACGACCTGCGTGATGCGGCCGCCCAGCTCCTCCACCACGTCGAGCAGGAGGTCGTGGGTCAGCGGTCGGCCGATGTCCTCGGCGTCGAGGCCACGCGCGATGGCCATGGCCTCCTCGAACCCGATGAAGATGGGCACCACGTCCTCGGCGTCCGCGACGGTCAGGACGACCACGGGGACGGGTCCGTCGCGGGTGCCGGCGACGCGGACCGCGTCGATGGCTGCGTTCATGGCCGGACGGAAGAGGCCGAGGTAGAAAAGTCCCCGCTCTCAGCGGGCGAGGGGGTCGGCCTCGTCGGCGGCGAAGAAGGCGAGCCGGTGGACCCGCACGTCCGGGGTCAGTTCCGGATGGAACGAGGTCGCCACCACGGGGCCGTCGCGCACCGCGACCGGGCGGTCGTCCCACGTCGCGAGCACCGCGACGTCGTCGCCCACCTCGTCGATGACCGGCGCGCGGATGAAGACCGCCGGGAACGGCTCGTCCAGCCCCTCGACGTCGAGCGGGGCCTCGAAGCTGTCCTTCTGGCGGCCGAACGCGTTGCGGTCGACGCTCACGTCGACGAGGTCGAGGGTGTCGACCCGGTCGTCCTTGGCGTCCCGCGACGTGACGATGAGCCCTGCACACGTCGCCAACATCGGCTTGCCGGCCTCCACGTGGGCGACGATTTCGGTGGCGATGCCCTCCTCGTGGAGCAGTCGCGAGATGGTGGTCGACTCCCCGCCCGGCACGAGCAGCAGGTCGCAGTCGGGGACGAGTCCCGACTCGCGTATCTCGCGCACCTCGACGTCCTCGCCGTGGGCGCGGCCGGCCCGCCGGACGGCGTCGGCGTGCTCGGAGACGTCGCCCTGGACGGCGACGACGCCAGCTACGAGTGTCATGACAGGAGTTTACGGGTGCCGAAGGAAAAGCCTCGCGAGTCCGCTCGATGCTGCCGGTGCCGTGGGTGCGTGGCGTGTCCGGGCCTACAGCGCGACGCGCAGCACCATCACGAGCGCGCCGAAGAAGACGCCGAACGCGACGACCGTCTTGGGGTCGATCTGGATGGCGTTGCGGTCCTCGGCGTCGAAGTAGCGGACGAGCCCGGCGCTGGACATCAGCCCGCCGGAGTTCTCTCCCTTGCTCATACCGGCCTCTCGTCGCTGCGCCCGTCTAAACCTTTCGACACCGTGTCCGGGCCGCCGCCGCGCTCGTGTGCGCTCCTCGTCTAACCAAACCCTTATGCGCGCAGCGAGGGAACAGTCGGCCGATTATGGCAGTCACGCTCAAGGACTTCTACGCCGACTGGTGCGGCCCCTGCAAGACGCAGGACCCCATCCTCGACGAGCTCGAGGAGGACTGGGCCGACCGGTTCGAGGTCGAGAAGATCAACGTCGACGAGGAGCAGGACGTCGCGAACCAGTACCAGGTTCGCTCGCTCCCAACGCTCATCGTCGAGAACGACGACGGCGTCGTCGAGCGCTTCGTCGGGGTCACTCAGCGCGAGGACCTCGAGGACGCCCTCGAGAAGGCCGGCGCGTAACCGGGTCGCCGGTGGTGGTCGGGGCGTCAAGCGCCCCTCTCGTTGTTTCAGTACCGACGAGCAACAGCAGTCGCTCGTGCCCTCACTCGAACGTCACGCCGACGTCGTGCATCCCGTCGTTGTAGCGCGCGATGTTGATGACCAGCGGGGTGACGCTCTCGACCTCCGCCGCGTTGGCGAGCGGGCCGGCGTCGAGCGAGCGGAGTCCCTCGATCTCGTCGGCGAGCCGTCGCACGATGTCCTTCGCGTCCGGGTCGTCGCCCACGACCAGCGTGTCGAGGTCGAGGGCCACGTCGAGGTTCGCGAGCCGGTCCGCAGAGAGGTTGTGGAACGCGCCGACGACCGAGACGTCGTCGGGTGCGGCCTCCGCCGCGATGGCGGTGACACTCCCCGCGCCGGGCCGGTGGTAGTGCATCCCGTCCTCGTCGCCTTTCATCCCCACCGCGGGGGAGACGAGGATGGTGTCCTCGTCCAGCTTCCCCGCGACCGAATCGACCGTGTCGCCGACGTGGTACGGCGGCACCGCCAGCACGACGACGTCCGCGCGGTCGGCCGCCATCTCGTTCGCGAAGCCGTTCACCGTGCGGTCGACGCCCCGGCTGTCCAGCTCCGTCTCGTACGACTCGGCCGCCGTCCGCGCCTTCTCGGCGTCGCGCGAGCCGATCAGTACCTCGTGGTCCGTATCGTAGGCCCAGCGGAGCGCGAGGCCCTGGCCGATATCGCCCGTGCCACCGAGCAGTGCGATTCGCATACCCGTGACGTGGACCCGGACGGTGAATAAGCGTTCGGAGTCGGCAGGTGACCGTGTGTCGCCGACCGATGGTCGCTGGGTGGCGGGGACACGAACAGCCGGCGTACTCCGGGGGGCTCGTCCGGCGGCCGCTCACGGCGTCGCGCTTCGCACTCTGCACCGCTTGAGGCACTACTCGGAAGACTCTCCCGCAGACCGTCTCCAGCCGGCTACTCGTCCCGTGCGGGCGTCTCGTTGTACTCGCCGGCGCGCCAGAGGAAGGTGAAGAAGGCGAGGAAGTAGCCGAGTGCCGCGCCGGTCCAGCCGGCGAAGCTCGGTATCGCACCTTCGAGGGCGGTCGCGGCGCCGAGCGCGCCGATGACGGCGGCGAGCTCGACGAAGACGAGGTCGCCGAACTTCCCGGCCCAGGAGCGCTCCGCGAGGTAGCCGTCGGTGTCGAACGTCCCCGCGACGAGCGCGAAGACGGCGATTCCGACGGGCGTCGAGAACGCGATGCCGAGGGCGGTGCGCTGGGCGTCGGACATGCCCGCTATCGGCGTCGTCTGGAGCGTGCCCGCGACGATGCTCCCGACGACGAGGAAGACGAGGACGACGACGATGCGCTTGAGGTTCATGCGCTGGCTACCGTCCCCAGGCACAAAAGGCGGTTCGACTCCCGCCGGCGGTCAGCCGCCGTCGCCGACCGTGCCGTTGGCGACCGCGGCGTCCAGGTCGCCGGCGACGTAGCGGACGGTCAGTTCGTCGCCGGGTTCGACGCCGACGAGGACGACGCTGTCACCGGCGCTGATGGTGTCGTCGTCGTCGACGCCGAAGCGCAGGTCGGCCCACGTCGCCCGGTCGCCGTCGACCTCGACGACGATGTTCCCCGCGAGGACGCTGTCGCCGCCCGTGTAGGTGAGCGCAGTCCGCTCGTCTCCCTCGTAGCTGTGGTCGAAGGCGGCGGTCGGGACCGTCGCGTCCGTGCTCCCGGTCTGGGTGACCGCCCAGGCGATACCGCCGACGCTCGCGGCGAGCATCAGGACGACGACGCCGACGACCACCAGCCGCCGTCGCGGGTTCGCCGGCTCGGGGGCGCGGGGGTCGGTCGCCGGTGACCGGGCGCTCGCCGGGCCGTCCGGCCCTGCGGTGCCGGCTGCACGCTCGTCGTCGGCCGCCCCGTCGTCGCCGTCGGCAGGCGCTCCCGCATCGGTCATGTCCGACACCTCGCCGGCCTCGGATAAAGTCGGTGTGGCCGCGGCTGAGCGAACGCTGGCAGCAGTCGCGTGTTCGCGACCGTCAGAACGCGTGGTTCGTCACTCGGCGCAGCAGGGTTCGGCTTCGTTGCAGTCGGCCTCGCCGCCGTCGGCCGCCACCTTCTCCTCCTCGATCTCGTAGAGACTCTGTCGAGCGTCGGCGAAGTAGACGTCCTGGCTGACGAGGTCGATCTCCTGTAGCCGTTCCAGTGCGTACCGGACCGTCCGGGCCGAGAGCATCGACTCCTGGACGATCTGCTTCTGCGTGAGCGGGCCGTCGTATTCGAGCACCTTGTACACGAGCTTGGCGCTGGGCGGTAGCTCCTCGAGTTCCTCCCCGGTTGTGCTCATCGTTACGAATCGAAAACCGCCACGACCTTAAACTTCACCCCAACGACCCGATCTGGGACCTGTTCGGACGAGAGACAAGCGAACGCCTTTTTACCGGCGCTCCCACACCCACGAACATGGCTACCGACACGGCTGGCTCCGACACGGCGGATTCGGAGGACCAGCACTTTCATACGGTCACGCGGACGGCCCTCTCGGCGGGGGTCGGCGTCGCGGCGGCCTTCCTCTCGGCGTCGCTCACCGCTGGAGCCGAGACGGCGGAGATTGCGGCACAGAACCAGACCGCACAGCTCGTCGTCATCGTCGCCATCGCCGTCCAGCCGCTCCTGCAGCGGCTGCTCGGCGTCTACAAGAACGACTTCGGGGCGAAGGACTTCCTGTTCATCGCGTTCATGACCTTCTCCTTCTGGTTCGTCACCTGGGGGATCATGCTCACCGCGCAGCACACGGGGTGACCGATGGCGGACGACAGCATCGCGGTGGTCGACCTGGAGCGATGCCAGCCCGACCGCTGCAACTACGAGTGCAAGAACTTCTGTCCGCCGAACCGCACCGGGAAGGAGTGTATCACCGTCCGCGGCGAGGACACCATGGAGGGGAAACCCGACCAGGTGCGCATCTCCGAGGAGATCTGTCTGGGCGAGACCTGCGGCATCTGCGTCGAGAAGTGCCCGTTCGACGCCATCGAGATCATCAACCTGCCACAGGAGCTCGACGACGAGCCGGCCCACCGCTACGGCGAGAACGCGTTCTCGCTGTACGGGCTGCCCGCCCCCGACGAGGGTCGCGTGACGGGTATCCTCGGCCCGAACGGCATCGGGAAGACGACCGCGGTCCGCATCCTCGCCGGGGAGCTCACGCCCAACCTCGGGAACTACGGCACCGAGCCGGAGTGGTCCGACGTGCTCGACCGCTACCGCGGCACCGAGCTGCAGGCGTTCCTGCGGGAGCTCCGCGACGGCGACGTCAGCGTCGCCCGCAAGCCGCAGTACGTGGACCAGATCCCGAACCAGTTCGACGGCACCACGCGCGAGCTGCTCGACTCGACCGACGAGCGGGGCGACCTCGACGCCATCGTCGACCGGCTGAGCATCCGGCCCGTGATGGACCAGCACATCGGCGACCTCTCGGGGGGCGAGCTCCAGCGCGTCGCCCTCGCCGCGACGCTGGCCCGGGACGCCGACTTCTACTTCCTCGACGAGATCACGCCGTACCTCGACATCGGCCAGCGCGTCACCGCCGCGCGGCTCATCCGCGACCTCGCCGCCGACGGCGACCGGTCGATGCTCGTCGTCGAGCACGACCTCGCCATCCTCGACCTGCTCGCGGACAACCTCCACGTCGCCTACGGTGAGCCCGGCGCGTACGGTGTCGTCACGGACCCGAAATCCGTCAGGAACGGCATCAACGAGTACCTGAAGGGCTACCTCGACAACGAGAACATGCGCATCCGGCCGAACGCCATCGAGTTCGAGGAGCACGCTCCGCGCACCGTCGCGAAGGGCGACGTGCTCGTCGAGTACCCCGACCTCGAGATGAGCTACGGCGAGGGTGAGTTCTCGCTGTCGGTCGACGGGGGCACCGTCCACGAGAACGAGGTGCTCGGCATCGTCGGCCCCAACGGCATCGGGAAGTCCACGTTCGCGAAGCTGCTCAACGGGGCGCTCGAACCGGACGAGGGCGAGCTCGACTTCCAGCTCGACATCTCCTACAAGCCGCAGTACATCGAGATCGACAAGCCGATGCGCGTCGACGTGTTCCTCCAGTCCATCACCGACCAGTTCGGCTCGTCGTACTGGAACACCGAGATCGCCCAGCCGCTCCAGCTGGAGCGCATCATGGAGCAGAACCTGGAGGACCTCTCCGGCGGCGAGCGCCAGCGCGTCGCCATCGCGGCCTGCCTCTCCGAGGAGGCCGACCTCTACCTGCTCGACGAGCCCTCCGCGCACCTCGACGTCGAACAGCGCGTGCAGGCGACCAGCGCCATCCGGCGCTACGCCGAGAGCCAGGACGCGACCGTCATGGTCATCGACCACGACATCTACATGATCGACCTGCTCGCCGACCGACTGATGGTGTTCGACGGCGAGCCCGCCGAGCACGGCCACGCCGGCCGCCCGCAGGCGATGCGCTCGGGCATGAACGAGTTCCTCGCGAACCTGGACGTGACGTTCCGCCGGGACGAGCGAACGAAGCGACCCCGGGTCAACAAGCCCGGCTCGCAGCTCGACAAGCAGCAGAAGAACGACGGCGAGTACTACTACTCGGCCTGAGAATCCAGGCACCCCCCAAACAGCGTTTTCAGCCACCTCAAGGCACTTACCGGGCGGGGGCCACGGCCCGACTATGCGACGCCGCACCCTCCTCGCAGCGACTGCGACGGCACTCGGCACGGTGACAGTCGCCGGCTGTCTCGGCGACGATTCGAACGACGGCGACGGGACGACAAGCCCCGTGCCGACGACGCAGTCGATGTCGGGCCGGACCGACACGGTGACGACGACTGGGGCGGACTCGTTCCCCGAGAACTGCCCGGACGAACCGGACATCGACGGGCTGCCCGCACGGCCGGAGAACCCGACCGAGTCGACCGTCGTCGACTACGTGCGCGAGTTCGAGGCCGCGTACGTCGTGGCGACGGACGAGAACTACGCGGCTATCGACTCCATAACCGTCACCGGGACCACGGCGGGGGACGACGGCTACGAGGTCGAGATGGCCGTCGAGGGTGTCGAGGCCACGCGGACCGGCACCGCGACCCAGCAGCCCGACGACGCGACCTCGCATCGCGTCACCTACCGACTCCGGGGGCAGACGCTGGTCCGCGAACTCCGGGGCTACGCCGCTGGCCGAGCGATCTCGGAGGACTGCTGGACGGTGTCGACGGCGTGATTTGCGCGCCCGCCTTTCGAAGCCCTTAACCCCCTCAGTGGAGAATTTCGGGTAACTCGCTGGCGGACGGGCTCCAGCGGGCACCTGCGCACAACAGGTCATCGGAATGTGGTTCGCCGACGCGAACTGAACCGGACAACGCCCGTGGTGATACACACATGGCACGAAGCTTCTACTCCCACATTAAGGAAGCCTGGCGGGACCCGGACGACGGGAAGCTCGCCGAGCTGCAGTGGCAACGAAAACAGGACTGGCGGCAGGAAGGCGCAATCGAGCGCGTCGAGCGCCCGACCCGGCTGGACAAGGCCCGCGAGCTGGGCTACAAGGCCAAGCAGGGCATCGTCGTCGCCCGCGTCTCGGTCCGCAAGGGGAACGCCCGCAAGCAGCGTCACAAGGCCGGTCGCCGGTCGAAGCGCCAGGGCGTCAACCGCATCGGTCGCCGGAAGAACATCCAGCGCATCGCCGAGGAGCGCTGCGCGCGTAAGTACCCGAACCTGCGCGTGCTCAACTCCTACTGGGTCGGTGAGGACGGCTCCCAGAAGTGGCACGAAGTGATCATGGTCGACCCCGAGCATCCGGCCATCGAGAACGACGACGACCTCAACTGGATCTGCGACGACAGCCACACGGGCCGTGCGTTCCGTGGCCTCACCAGCGCCGGCAAGCAGAACCGTGGCCTGACGTTCAAGGGCAAGGGTACCGAGCACACCCGTCCCTCGAACAACTCCGGCCGCGGCCGCGGCAAGTAACCACGCCGCTTTCTCCCGGTTTTCCTCCGCCCCGGAGCCACGGCGCTGTCTCGCCGGGAACGCTGCCGAAACCGCACGGTTCATCCCGGTCCGCGAGGGAGCACGACCCGTGAACGGTATCGCCCTCGCCCTGTTCGCTGCGGTCCTCCTCGGGTGCTACATGTTCGGCGTGAAACGGTACTTCGCCGACTACGCGGCGTCCGTCTACATGTTCGGCGTGTACGCCGCCGCGGTCGCCTGGTACATCCCGGTGGCCGTGGCGACGACGGACGGGCCGCCCGTGCCGACGTCGGCGGTCGGGCTGGCCGCGTCGCTGGCGGTGAGTGTCGGCGTCGTCGTCGCGCTGCTCGCGTTCTTCCGGGCGCTCTCGACCGGCGACGTGAGCTACGTCGCGCCAATCAGCAAGGTCGTCCCCGCCTTCGTCCTACCCATCGAGGTGCTGTTCCTGCACGAACGGCTCTCGGTGATGCAGGTCGCGGGTGTCGTCGTCGTCACGCTCGGGCTCTACCTCGTCAACTACGAGCCGGGGACGCTGCTGGAGCCGCTCCGGCGGGCGGTCCGCGCTCGCCCCGCACAGCTCGCGCTCCTGAGCGCGGCGACGTTCGGCGTCGTCGACGTCGGGAAGCGGCTCGTCCTGCAGGAGCTGGGCGTCGAGCCGACCGCGTTCGTCGTCGTCATGCTCGTGACGACGTTCGTCGCCATCTCGCCGCTGGCGCTCCTGAAGGTCGACCGCGCGGCGATGACGGCCGACTGGCGGAAGTTCGTCGCCTTCGGCGCGGTCGTCGCGGGCGGCCAGCACGTCATCTCGCTGGCGTTCACGACGTTGCCCGCCAGCGTCGCCTCGCCCATCGTCAACGCGCAGGCGGTCGTGGCGGTCCTGCTCGGCGGGGTCGTGCTGCAGGAGCGGAACTTCCGGCTCCGGCTGGCCGCTGCGAGCGTCGCCATCGGTGGCGTCGCCATGATCACCCTCGGCTGAGCCGCCGGTGGACCAGTGCCGCGGCCGGGGCGTCCGCGTTCAGGACGCGGCGTCCGTCGAGTCCTCGTGTCCGTCGAGGGTCGGGAGGTCGACGCGGTCGGAGTACACCCGGATGTACCCGGTGGCGAGGCCGAACAGCAGCGCCAGCAGGAACGGCTCGCGGCTCCCGGCCGGCGCGTCGATGCCGAGGAGCGACATCATCCCGCCGACACCGAGGAGCCAGAACGGCATGGTGCAGACGGTGATGCCGATGAGGCCACCGAAGCTGCTGTGTGACCAACCACGGCGGACGAACAGCGACGCGCCGAGCACGCCCACGACGGCCGTGAGACCGAGGACGCCGCGGCCGAGCGGGTCCCCGAGTATCCCGTCGGCGAGCGCGGTGGTCGGGAATGCGATGACGACGATGCCCAGGAACGCGAGGGCGAAGTCGGCAGCCGTATCGAGTGCGCTCCGAACGTCGTGTCCGGTTCGCTCCATGGGCGGACGGATGGCGCTCGCGCCCATTCAACGTGCAGCCAAACGTCTTCACGAAACCGACCCGATGTACATTGGCTGGGGTTTCAACTTGGGGGTCTCCAGTGCGGCCGATGCGCTCGCCCGTGCCCGCACAGCGGACGACGGCTGGTGCCGGTGCCGGTGGTGCGCCCGTCACGCGCGGTTCGTGAGCGTCCCGTATCGACGCGGGCAGCGCCGCGAGCGAGCGCCCGGGGCGTCCACGACTGCCGGAGCCGACCATGGATGGGCCGTCGCCCGAACTTTAGTGCCTGACTCACGTTGTGACCGCCATGCTCTCCGACGCGATGTCGCTACTACTCCAGGCGACGCCCCCCGATTTCTGGCCGTCGCAGTTCGCCGACGACTGGTCGTTCGTGGTCCGTCTCGGCTGGGGTGCGCTGGCGTTCGCGCTCGTGACCCTCTTCGGCCTGTTCGTCCTCGACCCGACGGTGAGTCGCATCGTCACCGCCCGGAACCGAAACAACCCGACCGTCGAGGAGGCGGTGTCGCGGTACCTCCGGCTGGCGGTGGTCGTCGTCGCGTTCCTCGTCGGGGCGCTCGTCACGGGCTACGGCGCGTTCCTGCAGTCGTCGGCGCTCGTCGTCGCGGCCGCCACGCTCGCGCTCGGCGTCGCCGGCCAGACGGTCATCGGCTCGCTCGTCAGCGGGATGGTGCTCGTGCTGGACCCGGAGTTCAACGTCGGCGACTACATCCAGTGGGAGGGCGGCGAGGGCACCGTGCGCTCCATCACACTCCGGGTGACGCGGGTCCAGACACCCGACGGCGGGCTGGTGACGCTTCCGAACACCACGTTGACGAGCCAGGCGATCACCCGGCCGTACGGCTACGACCGCACGCGCATCGCCGAGCACGTCGGCATCGCCTACGAGGACGACGTGGACGAGGCGCTGTCGCTGCTCACGGCGGCGGCACGCGACGTCGAGGGGGTCGTCGAGGGGCCGAGCCCGAGGGCGTACGTCGACGAGTTCAGCGGCGACGCGGTCGTCCTCCGGGGCGAGTTCTGGGTCTCAGACCTGGACCGGCGCGGGCTGTTCCACGTCCGGTCGGAGTACGCTCGCCACGTCAAGCAGCGCCTCGACGGTGCCGGGATCACCCTCGCGCCGGCGTCGAAGCGGGAGCTGCTGGGTCGGGTCGCGGTCGACAGTGGGGAGTGACGGCAGCGCCGTTGCCGATAACTATTCGTACCCGAACCGTCATCCCTGTCGCATGGACGGGAGCGCTGTCGAGTCCGATGGAGGAGCACGGCCGCGGGGTCCTCGTTCGCAGCGATGAACGAGGCAGTCCGACTGCCCGAGGAGTTCGGCGCGTTGAAGACAGGGGTGATGCTCCACGACGCGGAGACGGGGGGTATCCTCGACGTGAACGACCGACTGGAGACGCTGTTCGGCTACGATACCGCGACGCTCCGGACCATGCAGGTCGAGGACTTCACCGCGCCGACGACGAAGCTCACGCAGGCGATGGCCGTGCGGCGCATCCGGGCGGCGGCCGACGGTGACCCGCAGTCGTTCGAGTGGCAGGTCGAGCGACGGAGCGGGGAGATACTCTGGGTGTCCGTCGACCTCACCGCGGTCGGCGTCGACGGCCGCGACTGCGTGCTCGCCGAGGCCAGGGACATCACGGAGTACAAGACGCGCGAGCGCCGGCTTCGACTGCTCAACCGGGCCGTCCGGCACAACCTCCGGAACGACAGCACCGTCCTCATGGGCTACGTCGAGGAGGCCATGGAGTCCGTCGACCAGGAGCGGCTGGTGTCGGACCTCGAGACCGTCAACGACATCGCCGCCGACATCGGCTCGCTGAGCGACTCCATCGAGGAGTTCGAGGAGATCGCGGACTCGAACCGGACGGGTCGGTCGCGGACCTCGGTCAACGAGGTCGTCCGCGAGCAGGTCGTGGCGATACAGCAAGCGCATCCGGAGGCGGCGGTCCGACTCGACGAGCAGGCGGCGGTCTGGGTGCTGGCCGACGACGGCATCGACTACGCCATCGGCCACGCGCTCGAGAATGCCATCGTCCACAACGACCGGGACGCGCCCTCGGTGAAAGTGACCGTCACCAGGGACCCCGCCGGCGACCGCGGCGAGGTGCGAATCATCGACGACGGGCCGCCCATCCCCGACATCGAGGTCGACGTCCTCGACGCCTGGGAGTCCAAGACCGACACCTACCACGGCTCCGGGCTCGGGCTCTGGGTGATGCAGTGGTCCATCGACTCGCTCGGCGGCGAACTGGTGTTCGAGGAGCGGGAGCCGCGCGGCAACGTCGTCCGGATGCTGCTCCCGCTCGACGGCGAACAGGGCTGAGCGGCGGCCGCAGTCGGGTCACCCCCCGCCGGACAGCTCGGCCCAGACGCGCCACGCCGGGTCCTCCTCCGGATGTTCGACCCGCTCGCCGTCGACGTACACGCCGTCGCCGTCGCGCACGCGGCCGGCGTCGGCGACGGGCGTCCCGCGCGACTCGAGCGCCTCGACGACGGCATCGACGCCCTCGGGTCGGACGGCGACGAGGAGGCTCCCGCTGGTCGTCGCCGCCCAGGGCTCCATCTCCAGCGCGTCACAGATAGCGGCGGCCTCGTCCGAGACGGGGGTCGCAGCCGAGTCCACGTCGAGCCGGACGCCCGCCCCGGCGGCGAGTTCGACGAGCGCGCCCTGGAGCCCGCACTCGGTCGCGTCGTGCATCGCGGTGACGGGGCCGCTGGCGGCCGCCAGGAGGGCGTCCCGGACGTGCTCGGTGGTCGGGAGTCGCTCGGCCTGCCGCGCGAGCACGTCGTCGGGCAGGTCGATGTCGTCGGGGAACAGCGCGGCGAACAGCGCGGTCGCCTCCACCGCGGGCCCGTGGGTGACGAGCAGGTGGTCGCCGGGGCGTGCGCCGTCCGGGCGGACCACGTCCTCGTGGTCGCCGACGCCGAGGACGGTCGCGCCGCCGACCCAGGGGAACGAGCAGCCGGCGTAGCGGGCGGTGTGGCCGGTGAGGACGGTCGTCCCGAGGTCCGAGAGGTCGTCGGCCATCGTCTCCCAGACGGCCGCGAACTCGTCGTCGCGCAGCTCGGGGGGGAGCGAGAACGAGATGGCGAGGTGGCTCGGCGGGATGCCGGAGACGGCGACGTCCGCGAGGACGACACCGAGGGCGAATCTGGCGGCGCGCTCCCAGCCGAGGTCGGGGAGGATGGAGACCGGGTCCGTCGCGGCGACGATGGCCCGTCCACCCACGTCGAGCACGCCGAAGTCGACGCCGTGCCTGGGTCCCAGCGCCACGTCGTCGCGCTCGGCCCCGAGGTTCGGGTAGATCACGTCGTCGAAGAACGAGCGGTCGATCTTTCCGCGGTCGGTCATCGCCCCGACCTACCGGCCGCGGGTGGAAAGGCGTACCGTTCGAACCGCCGTCAGGCGTCCGCGAGTTCGTCGAACAGCGCGACCACCCGTCGCTCGACCTCCTCCCGTATCTCGGCGACCTCGTCGGGCGATCTGCCGTCGGGGTCGGGAAGGTCCCAGTCGCGGACGTCGACGCTCGTGTCGAGCGAGAGGGTCGAACAGCCCATCGTCGCGACGACGTCGCAGGAGTCGAGCTCGTCGTCGCTCACCTCCCGCGGGGTCCGCCCGGAGAGGTCGATGCCCACGTCGGCCATCGCGTCGACGACCTCCTCGTGGACGTGGTCGGCGGGGAGCGTGCCGCCGGTGACGATGGTCCAGTCGAGCTCGCGGCGCTCCCGCTCGCGCTCGGCGAACGCGGTCGCCATCTGGCTGCGTCCGGCGTTCTGGACGCAGACGAACCCGACCGTCCTCACTCGGCGACACCTCCGGAGACGGTGCCCGCGCCGTCGAGTCCGGGGTCGGCGGCCGCGAGCAGCGCCGCGGCACGGTCGGTCGGCCGGTAGTAGCGCCAGCGACCCTCCTTCCGCCGCTCGACCAGGCCGGCGTCGGTCAGCGTCGAGAGCGCGTGGCTCACCGCGCTGTCGCTCACGTCGACGAGGGGTTCGAGCTCGCAGACACAGAGCTCGCCATCGGCGGCGACGAGCAGCCGCACGATGTCGAGTCGCGTCTCCGTCGAGAGCGCGTCGAAGACGGCGGCGTCCGTCGGTGTCCGCTCGAGGCTCGCCCGGTCGCGCACGGCCTCCAGTTCGGCGACGCGGTCGTCCACGTCACCGTCGCAACAGCTCCCGCACTCGTCGGCGATGAGTCGTTCCAGGCGGTCTGTCGTGGCCATACCAACGCATGAACAACTGTTCATATGAGCGTTCGGGTGCGGGCTGGCCCCCCGGCCCTGCGGGCGCTCTGGCTTGCCGAGTGCAACGTCGTTATGGGGCTGGGAGACCTCGGTGGAGATACACAGCGGTCCCCATCCTGCCGCCGGGGAGTACAAAAAAGTACTTAAAAACGCGACGCTAACTTCAGGTTAACGCAGACAATGCAAGGTCAGAACCAGCAGCAAGCGTACGACCGGGGAATCACTATCTTCTCGCCGGACGGACGTCTCTACCAGGTCGAGTACGCACGTGAGGCCGTCAAGCGCGGCAGCGCGAGCGTCGGGATTCGAACACCGGAGGGCGTCGTCCTCGTGGCCGAGCGTCGCAGTCGCTCGCCGCTGATGGAGCGCGACTCCGTCGAGAAGCTCCACAAGATCGACGACCACGTCGGCATCGCGAGCGCCGGCCACGTCGCCGACGCGCGCCAGCTCATCGACGTGGCGCGCCGGCAGGCGCAGGTCAACCAGCTCCGCTACGACGAGACCATCGGGGTCGAGACGCTGACGAAGGCCGTCACCGACCACATCCAGCAGTACACCCAGACCGGTGGTGCGCGCCCGTTCGGCGTCGCGCTGCTCGTCGGCGGTATCGACGACGGCGAGCCCCGCCTCTTCGAGACCGACCCCTCGGGCACGCCGTACGAGTGGAAGGCCATCGCCATCGGCGGCAACCGCGAGGAGATCCAGGGCCACCTCGAGGACGAGTACTCCGACGAGCTCACGCTCCAGGGCGGCATCGACCTCGCCATCGAGGCCATGGCCGTCGGCGAGGAAGACGGCTTCCCCCCGGAGGGACTCGCCATCTCGACGGTCGAGACCGAAAGCGGTGAGTACCGGACCCTCGAACTGGACGAGATAGAGAACAGACTCGCGGAACTCGACCTCCTCACGGAGGGTGACGACGAATGATGCTCGACAACACCGACCCCTACGAACCCGAACTCGGCGCGGCCGAGTGGCGAGAACAGGCCGGCGACGAACAGAACGTCAACAAGACCGGGACGACCACCATCGGCATCGCGACCGACGAGGGCGTCCTCATCGCGACGGACCGTCGTGCCAGCCTCGGCGGCCGCTTCGTCTCGAACAAGCAGGTCGTGAAGGTCGAGGAGATCCACCCGACCGCCGCGATGACGCTCGTCGGCAGCGTCGGCGGTGCCCAGTCGTTCATCAAGTCCCTCCGTGCCGAGGTCAACCTCTACGAGACCCGCCGCGGTCAGGACATGAGCATCGAGGCGCTCGCCACGCTCGCGGGTAACTTCGCCCGCGGCGGCCCGTTCTTCGCCATCAACCCCATCCTGGGTGGCGTCGACGAGGACGGCAGCCACGTCTACTCCATCGACCCCGCCGGCGGCGTCATGAAGGACGACTACACCGTCACCGGCTCCGGGATGATGGTCGCCTACGGCCTGCTCGAGGGCGAGTGGCACGAGGACATCGAGATGGACGAGGCCCGCCGCCTCGCCGCCCGCGCCGTCGAGAGCGCGGCGGAGCGCGACACCGGCTCCGGCAACGGGCTCGTCCTCTGCGAGGTCACCGAGGAGGGCGTCGACATCACCGAGTACGACGGCTTCCCGGACGAAGACGAGCTGTAAGCGCCGGTCCCGTCTCAGTGCGGTCTTTTTCGCGTGTTCGACCGTGAGCGGCGGCTGTCGAGAGCAGCGGCCCTGCAGCCCCGGCTCGGCCACCAGCCCAGGGCGACCGTGACACGGGCGGATGGTCCCGCACCGCCCGGTACGGGCACAACTTAACACGGCGGGGATCGAACCGGCGTCCATGCCAGTGGTGCTGCCGAGCGAGATCGTCGTCGAGCGGTTCCTGCCGACGGCGCGAGCGATGCTCGTCGACGACCTCGCGGACCGGGGACTGACCCAGCGGGAGATCGCCGGCCATCTGGGGGTCACCCAGGCCGCGGTCAGCAAGTACCGGAGCGGCGAGGTGACCGTCGAGGACCGATTCAGCGAGGACGCCCGCATGGCCGCGACCGTCGAGCGTATCGGGGAGGGGCTCGCCGAGGACGAGATGGACCACTACGAGGCGCTCTCCGAACTCCTGGCGCTCGTCGAGGAGTTCGAGGACCGCGGTCCCATCTGTGCGGTCCACGAGGACGTGATGCCCGCGCTCCGCGGCGTGGGCTGTGACCTCTGTGTCCGTGGGCCGGACAGCGGCGTCCTCGACGAGCGCGCGGTCCTCGACAACGTACGGGAGGCGGTCCGCCGGCTGGCCGGTGCGCCCGCCGTCGTCGACCACGTGCCGAACGTCGGCACGAACGTGGCGATGGCGCTGCCCGAGGCCGACGAGGGCGGCGACGTCGCAGCGGTCCCGGGCCGGCTCCACGCCATCCAGGGTCGGCTCAACGTCCCCGGCAACCCGGAGTTCGGCGCGTCACAGCACGTCGCCGGGCTGGTGCTCGCCGCGACCGCGACCGACCCGGCGGTGCGGGGTGCGGTGAACCTGAAGACCTCCGAGGCCCTGCTCGCCGCCGCGCGCGACGCCGGCTACGAGCCCCTCGAGTTCGACGCGGGCTACGAGGACCGCGACGAGCACCTGCGCGAGCGCTTCGACGAAGAGGGCGTCCCCAGAGTCGCCTACCACGACGGGGACTACGGCGTCGAGCCCATCCTGTACGTGCTCGGTGCGGACGCGGCCGACGCGGTCTCGCTCGCCGTCGACCTCTGTGCCGCGGCCGAGGCGTAATCAGCCGAGCCGGTGTCGTTCCTCGGCCCAGTCGCCGAGAACGTCGAGCGCCGCGCGCTCGTTCCGTGACACCGCGTCTCCGGTCCCGAGTTCCTCGCTCTCGAAGGCGTTGACGACGGCGAGGTCCGCTCCCGTACAGGCGTCGAGCACCGGGGCCGGATCGCCGGCGGCCTGCGCCGGGATGGTCGCGTCGTTGACGAAGACGGCCCGCGGCGACGGCGCGGCGTCGAGGAGCGTCCTGGCGCGCTCGGCGTTCGACCGGGCGAGCGTGAGCGCCTCGTCCCCGTCACGGCCGTCGGTTCGCGGTGCGTGTGCGTCGAGTACACCGACCCAGCAGCCGTCGGGTGGCCGGTAGAACCGGTCGAGCCGTCCGCCGAGCAGCCGGCCGTCGCGCTCGACCTCGGGTGCGAAGTCGAGGACGACGACGCCGTCCGGTCCACGGTCGGCGACCCAGCGCGCGAGCGTCGCGGCGGTCGTCCGGGTCTTGCCGCTGTTCGACGGGCCGACGACGAGGTGGCGGCCCGAGTCGACGGGGAGCGGCTCCGCGCCGGCGAGGGGGTCGGTCTGCGTCACGCGTCGCTCGCCCGCGTCCGGGCGGTCGCGCGCTCGTGGACGAACCGTGCTCCGAGCGCGAGGGTCGCCAGGGACAGTACCACAGCGAACACCCCCGCGAGCAGCGTCCCTGGGTCGCCGAGCAGCCCGAGCGGTTCGCTGGCGTACGGCGAGAGCGTCGAGCGGACCCACGAGCCGGCAGTGACGGCCGTGACAGCGAGCAGGACGACGCCCCCCACGCTCGCGAGGACCGGCGGTCGCTCGGCGACCGTCCCCGGGTCGTGCAGCAGGTAGAGGACGAGCGCGATGGCGAAGGGCGTGCCGACGAGCCCGAACGCGAGCACGAGCACGAGTAGTTCGAGGACGTTCCCGCCGAGTGCCGGGCCGAGTGCGGCGGCGAGTGCGGTGACGGCGACGGCGGCCCGGTAGCGGGTGCCGTCGCGGTCCCAGCCCAGCTTGTCCGCGAGTGCGTACGGCGGCACGGTGGTGTTCCCGCCGAGCGTCGAGACGGCCGCACCGAGCAGGCCGGCGAGGAACAGCGACTCGGCGAGCCCGCCGACGGCCGGGCCGAGCGCCGTCGCCGCCGTGGTCGTCGTCAGGTCCGCGAGCGGGACCGGCCCCTGGTGGAAGACGCTCGCGGCGACGAGGAAGATGGCCAGCGAGTAGACACCGAAGGCGACGCCCATCGAGGCGACCACGTCGAAGCGTGCGAGGTCCCAGTCCTCGCTGGTCCAGCCGCGCTCGCGCATCGTGTAGCTCTGCATCGTGACGAGCGTGACGTGGACCGCGCCGCCGAGGATGCCCGCGGCGACGAGGGCGGTGTCGGCCGTCGGGAGCGAGGGCACCGTGCCCCCCGCCGCCGCGCCGAGGTCGACAGGGACGACGGCCAGCGAGCCGACGAACGCGAGCACGACGAGCGAGACGACGACCTTCGCGGCGAGTTCGGCCGCCCGGTAGCCGCCGCCGACGAGCCCGGCTGCGAGGACGACGGCCCAGACGACGCCCCATATCGTCGCGTCGATGCCGGTCGCCAGCTCGGTCACGTCCGCGACGGTCTTCATGATGACCAGCTGGGCGAGGCCCGCGGCGACGACGACATCGACGACGAGCAGCCACGCCCACCGGTTGCCCAGGTTCGCCTCGACCGTCGAGACCAGCCCCTCGCCGGTCAGGACGCCCAGCCGCGCCGCGAGGTACTGTGCGGTCGCGCCGAGCACCGCGGAGAGCAGGACCACCCACAGTAGCTCGTAGCCGTGCCCCGCGCCCGCGCCGAGCAGGCTCGCCATCGTGGCCGGCCCGGCGGCGATCGCCCCGGCCAGCCACGTCGGTCCCATCGAACGAATGCGTGCCCCGAGTTCCATGTGCTCGGAGTCGCTACCGCACGGACAAGAGTGTTTTCACTCGGTGGTACCACCCGGATGTTCGGGTCGTCGTCCGGGAAAAGCCTATAACGGGACGTGTCGAACCGCCGCGCATGAACGAGCGTCGCATCGTCGTCGCGAGCCTCGCGGTCGCCGTCCTCCTGGCCGGGGTGACGACGCTCGCGACGGGCCAGCCGACGGTGTTCGCCCGGACGCCCCTCGGCGTCGCCATCTACGCCTTCGTCGGCGTCGCCGTCCCCCAGCACGTCGTCGCGATGCGGACCGGCTCGGAGGTCCGCCTCGGCTTCGCCGGCATCGCCGGCATGGGTGCGCTGGCCGCCGTCATGGCCGGCTACGCACGCGGCGGCGTCAACGAGGCGTGGTCGGTCGGCTTCGCGAGCCTGCTCATGGCCATCGTCTTCGGTAGCATCATCGGCAGCGTCGTGCGCGAGTTCCGCGCGGGCTACCGCGCCGGGACCGCCGAGGGCTCGCGCTGAGGCCGTTCTCGTGACCGCGTCGCCCGCGTGCCGAGCGACAGCGCTCGCTCGCCAGCCGTCCCATCACCGATTTGTACTACCAGCTAATACATCCCTGGTATGGACCACGACACGACACGCGAGCGACGGCCGGCAGCCGACGCAAGACCCGTCGCACTGACGGTCGCCGGCAGCGACTCGGGCGGCGGCGCCGGCATCCAGGCGGACCTCGCGACGATGGGCGCACACGGGGCGTGGGGCACCAGCGCGCTGACGAGCGTCACGGCACAGCACACCCGCGGCGTCGACTCGACGCACGTCCTCCCTCCCGACGAGGTCGCCGCGCAGGTCGACGCCGTCTTCGACGACTTCGACGTTCGAGCGGTGAAGACCGGGATGCTCGCCACCGCGCCGGTCATCGAGACCGTCCACGAGCGACTCGCCGCACGGGACGTGCCCGTCGTCGTCGACCCCGTGATGGTCGCGACCTCCGGCGACCGACTGCTCGACCGCGAGGCCGAGTCGGCCTACGAGGACCTGGTCTCGGACGCGACCCTCGTCACGCCCAACGCGGACGAGGCGGCCGTGCTCACCGGAACCGAGCCGACGGACACCGGGAGCGCGTGCGACGCCGGCGCGGACATCGTCGCGATGGGGGCCGACGCCGCGCTCGTGAAGGGCGGCCACATCGACACCGACGGCGTCGTCGACGTGCTCGTCACCGCGGACGACGCCATCGCCTTCGAGCACCCCCGCGTCGCCGACGCCGCGACCCACGGCTCCGGTTGCACGCTCTCGGCCGCGGTCGCCGCCAACCTCGCGACCGGCGACGACCTCACCGACGCCGTCGAGGCTGCCGTCGACTTCGTCGCGCGGGCAATCCGCTACCACGCCGACGTGGGCGCGAACGGCGCGGTGAACCACCACGTGGCGCTTCGGAACCGGGCCGCCGCCCGCGAGACCATCGCCGACATCGAGCGCGTCGTCGACGACCTCGTCGCCGCCGACGCGAGCGCTCTGATTCCCGAGGTCGGCACCAACGTCGTCGGCGCGCTCCCGTTCGCCGAATCCGTGGACGAGACGGTCGCCGTCGACGGCCGGGTCGCCAGCGTCCACGACGGCGTCCGCCCCACCGGCGGCGTGCGCTTCGGCGCGTCCAGCCACGTCGCCCGGTTCCTGCTCTCGGCCCGCGAGTACGACCCGGCCCTCCGCTTCGCCTGCAACTGTCGGTTCGACGAGTCGGTCGCGGATGCCGTCGAGGAGCTCGACTGGCCCAGCGCCACCTACGACCGCAGCGAGGAGCCCGCCGACGCGAGCACGATGGACTGGGCCGGCCGGTCGACGTTCGGCGCGGCCGACGAGACGCCCGTCGCCGTCCTCGACCACGGCGCCCACGGGAAGGAGCCGATCTGCAAGCTGGTGGCCCCGGATGCAGGGACGCTCTCGAAGCGGGTGCTGGCACTGCTGGACGTCGTCGAGGGGTGAGATTCGGGTCGAACCGCGGACTGAATTTTCTACGTGGCGCGCGGCTGGCGAGACGCGCGACCGCCAGGGAGCGTGTCGAGCCATCCGCGTGAGGGATGAGCGAGGGAGCCTGCGACCGAGCGAATCGGCTGGGGAGGTGCGTGGTGCGGTTCGGGGTGGGGACCCTGTACGGCGAACCCTGACGACGCAAGCACCGGAACAGAGTGAGGAGTGTGCTTCGAGAGAGCTTCGCTCTCTCGTCATCACCGGAAATCTGCGATTTCCGGTTAACAGCCAGAAAGCCCCGCTTTCTTGCGACAGCACGAAAGACGCCCCGGCGTCTTTCGAACGACAGCGAATCGTGGGAGTCGAGACGGCCGGAGCTTTCTGGCTGTTGGTATCGACGGTAATTCCAACGACTGGCGGGCCGTTTTCGTCACTACCGGTCACGAGCCATCGACGAGAAAACAAGCGCCCTATACCGAGGTCAGGCCGTGTGCACGGTGATGGTCTGCTTCCGGTCGATGGCCTGCTCCAGCTCCTCCGCGATGGCCGACCCCCGGGAGACCTGCACTTCCCCGCCACGCCCGACGGTCGCGGTGAACAGATACTCGCCGCCGGCGCGGACCTCGACCGTCTCACCGGTGTGGCCGTCGACGGGCACGATGACGTGCCGCGACGTGATTTCGGGCGTGACGAGCTGGCCCTTCTCCTCCGCACCCGACCCGCCACCGCTTCCACTCGAACCACCCGAACCGCCGGTCCGGTAGTTCGGGTTCTCGTCGTGGGTGCGGACGTCGATGTCGATGCCGAGGCGGTCCTCGACGTCGGTGATGCGGCCGCCGCCCTTGCCGATGACGGCGGAGATGTCGTCGTCGTCGACGTAGACGACGGCGGTGTTCTGGCCCTTCAGCTCGACGGAGACGTGGCCGCGGGCGATGGAGCGGATCTCCCGTTCGATCTCCTGCTTGGCGATGCGGTCGACGCCGGAGTCCTCGCTCCCCTCGTCGTCGGTGAGCGGGACGGTGACGACCTGCCGGTTGAACGTGTAGATCTCGTACTCGGGGCGGCCGGTCTCGAAGTCGGTGATCTGGATGACTGGACGGGCGAGGTCCTCGGCGGTGAGGCCGGAGGGCACCTTCACCTCGGTCCGGACGTCGTACACCTTCGCTATCTGGCCGGCCTCGATGTAGACGACGGTGTCGACGACCTGCGGTATCATGCCGAGCTCGACGCGGCCGACGAGGCGCTGGAGCGCGTCGATGGCGCGGGTGGCGTGGACGACGCCGATCATGCCGACGCCGGCGAGGCGCATGTCCGCGAACACCTCGAAGTCGTCGGTCTTCCTGACCTCGTCGTAGATGGTGTAGTCGGGCCGGACCATCAGCAGCGCGTCGGCGGTGTTGGCCATCTCCCCGTCGAGCTCGGTGTACTGCGTGATCTCGGGTCCGACCTGGAGGTCGCGGGGCTTCTCCATCGTCTTGACGGAGTAGTCGTTGTCCGCGATGAACCGGGCGACCGCCTGTGCGAAGGTGGACTTCCCGGCCCCGGGCGCGCCGGAGATGAGGACACCGCGCTGCTGTTCGAGGAGGCGCTCGCGCAGCTCGTCGGCGTGCTCGTAGTCGTCGATGTCGGTCTGTGCGATGGGCCGGACCGCGGTGATCTCGATGCCGTCCGAGAACGGCGGCCGGGCGACGGCGATGCGGTAGTCGCGGAACTGGACGATGTCCATGCCGTTCCGCGAGAGCTCGAGGAAGCCGTCGCGTGACTCCTTGGCGGCGTTGACGACCTCGGTGGCGTACTCGTCCATCGTCTCGTCGGAGAGCGGCTCGTCGGCGACCTCGACGTAGTGCATGTCGCCGAGCGCGCCGCGTTTGGCCATCGGGGCCGCGCCGGCGCGCAGGTGGACGCTCATCGTCTCGTCGTCGAAGTAGTTCTGCACCTGCAGCCGGTCGATCTCGGTCTCGCCGCGGACCTCGGCGGAGACGAACGCCACGTCGAGGCCCTTCGCCTTCGCGACCTCCGCCTGGACCACGTCGCTCGTGAGGAACGTGGCGGCCAGTTCCGCGGCGAGGTCGCGGATGAGCGCGTCGATTTCGCCCTCGGCGGCGTGGCCACGCTCGACCGCGTCGGGGCGCTCGCCGACGTACTCGAGCTCGATGGTCCCGGCGTCGGCGAGGTCGGCGAGGCGCTGGAGCTCCTCCAGGCCGTCCCACCCCGTGTCGAACCCCTCGTTTGCCTGCGATTCCAGCTCCGCGACGACGGCTTCGGGGACCTGTATGGTGGCCCCCTCGTACTCGCCGTCGTCGACCTTGGCGGACACGCGGCCGTCGATGACCACGCTCGTGTCCGGTACGACGTTCATACCTGCAGTAGGGCCGTGGCGGTTGATAAGGGGCCGGGTCCCGTGTGCAGTGTTCGAGTGTGACTGGGAGGGCTGTGGCGTCCCCGGCGGACGCTCCATCGACCCCGCTTTCGGCTGCACCACGTCCGGCGTACTGGTGATGGGAGCTTACAGCCATGTGAACGTCGGGTGGCCGCGGGGCCCACACTCCACGCACTCCACTCGGGACCCTCGGCTGTCGTCTGCATTTATCTCCTCGGGGAACGTAACTGGTCGCTATGAGTACAGTACCGGCGCGATTCCCCGGGGTGGGTCAGCAGTGAAGCTCGTGATGATCGGCTTCGGCCAGGCGGGCGGGAAGGTCGTCGACCGGTTCGTCGAGTTCGACCGGCAGACCCGGGGGAAGACCGTCCGTGCGGCCATCGCGGTGAACACGGCGACGGCCGACCTCCGCGGGCTGCAGCACATCCCGAAGGACAAGCAGGTCCTCGTCGGCCAGACCAGGGTGAAAGGACACGGCGTCGGCGCGGACAACGAACTCGGCGCGGAGGTCGCCGAGGAGGACGTCGAGGAGATACAGGCCGCGCTCGACGACGTGCCCGTCCACGAGGTCGACGCGTTCATGATCGTCGCCGGACTCGGCGGCGGCACCGGCTCGGGCGGCGCGCCGGTGCTGGCGAAGCACCTGAAGCGACTGTACGAGGAACCCGTCTACGGGCTGGGCATCCTGCCGGGCTCGGACGAGGGTGGGCTGTACACGCTGAACGCGGCGCGGTCGTTCCAGACGTTCGTCCGCGAGGTGGACAACCTCATCGTCTTCGACAACGAGTCGTGGCGGCACACCGGCGAGTCGCTGGGCGAGGGCTACGCGGACATCAACGAGGAGCTGGTGCGTCGGCTCGCGGTGCTGTTCGGCGCGGGCGAGGTCGACGAGGGCGGCGCGGTCGGCGAGTCGGTCGTCGACGCCTCGGAGATCATCAACACGCTCGGCAGCGGCGGCGTCTCGACCATCGGCTACGCCATCGACCACGTCGAGTGCGAGAAGGGCGGGCTGTTCTCCAGGTTCTCGACGAAGGAGCTGGACGAGACCGACACGACGAACCGTATCACCTCGCTCGTCCGGAAGGCCGCCCTCGGCCGCCTCACGCTGCCCTGCGAGCTGAACGGCGTGGAACGGGGGTTACTCGTCGTGGCCGGGCCGCCGGACTACCTCAACCGGAAGGGCATCGAGCACGGCCGGCGGTGGCTGGAGGAGCAGACCGGCTCGATGGAGATCCGCGGCGGGGACTACCCGCTGCCGGACGAGCACTCGGTCGCCTGCGTGGTGCTGCTGTCGGGCGTGACCGACGTGCCACGCATCAAGGGGCTCCAGCAGGTCGCCATCGAGGCGATGGAGAACCTGGAGGAGATCCGCTCGCAGTCCGACGCGAACCTGGAGGCGCTGCTGGACGACGGCGACGAGGAGCTGACGCCGCTGTTCTAAACCTTCTCGTTGCTGGGGATGACGCGCTCGTCGCCGCGTCCGGCGTCGATGCGACTGCTCAACCCCCAGCCGAAGACGATGATGCCGAAGACGAAGAGCCCCGTCGCGGCCAGAATGTAGGGTAACGGGGGTGTGCCGAACCCGAAGAACGGTCCCTTCGCGATGTACCAGCCGGAGCCGAGCGAGACGACGAGCCCCAGCAGCATCACGGTGGTACTCAGATACGCAGCCATACCCGCCGGTTATCGGCCAATAGATTAAAGTTAACCAATAGTTTCCTCCACTAGACAGTAGGTTGAAAAGATATAATCTAAGAATTTTAAAACGAACGTCGGGGAGATCATCGAAGAGCGAACCGGCGGGGCCATCAGCCTGCTGGACCCGTCACGGACGCCCGTCGTGGGTGGTTCGTCCGGAAGCCTCAGTCCTGGATCGAGATGTGGTGGTCGTCCTCGCCCTCCATCATGGGGAGGTGAACTTCGAGGACGCCGTTGCGGTAGGTCGCCTGGATCTCCTCGGCGACGATGTCACCGGGGATGTGGACGCGCTCGCTGCTGCGGCGCGACTGGTGCATCGAGACGAACTCCGAGTCGTGGTCGACCTCGGTTGCGGCGTCGACGTGGAGGACGCC
This sequence comes from Haloarchaeobius iranensis, assembly GCF_900103505.1. Lineage (GTDB taxonomy): Archaea > Halobacteriota > Halobacteria > Halobacteriales > Natrialbaceae > Haloarchaeobius > Haloarchaeobius iranensis. The sequence continues at coordinate 58,436 of NZ_FNIA01000011.1, read as the reverse complement.
GTTCCGGAGGGTGAGCTCGATGTCCTCGCGCTCGAAGCCGGGCAGGTCCATCACGAACACGTAGTTGCCGTCACGCTCGGTGAGGCTGGTCGCGCTGGCGCCGTCGGTCGTGAGGCCGGCCTCGTGTCCGGACTCGAGCTGGGATGGCATGCCGTGGGGGGTCATGCCCATCCAGTTCGTTCGCATCTCGTCGAACATCTGGTCCATCTGGTCGAACATGCTGTCCATGTCGTCGAAGGTTCTGATTGCCATACCAGCAGTACGAGATATGAGTAGATAAACACGTATGGACAGCAGCTAGCACGCGTCTGCTGCCCGAACTCTGGATTTTGCTGAGGGTTATGCACTATCGCCGACCGTTTCTGCGGCGTCGCGGAACAGCCCGTCGAGTATCTCCGGCGTGGTCGGGTGGAACGCCCGGTCGGGCAGCTCGCGCACGTCGAGCCCGAGCTCGACGACGACCTGCATCGTCTTCGCCATCGCGTCAGCGTGGTAGTGCAGGCCCTGGTAGCCGAGCACCGTGCCGTCGGGCCCGACGACGAGCGCGGCACGGCCTTCGGGGACGTCCTTCGTCCTGAACACGCCGTCGTCGCTGGCCTGACGGGTGACCGCGACGTGGTCGATACCTGCCGCTTCGGCGCTTGCCGCCGAGTGGCCGACGCGAGCGTAGGGGTAGACGCCGAGGCCGGAGAAGACGACGTGATGGTGCACGTTCTCGTACGGCTCCAGCGGGTCGCCGCGGCTGTGGGCGAGGATGTTCTCGGCGGCCACGAAGCCCTGCTCCTTGGCGACGTGGAGGATCGGCTCCTTGCCGTTGGCGTCGCCGACGACGAACACGCGGTCGTCGTCGCGGGCCTGCATCGTGTCGTCGACCCAGCCGTCCCCGGGGACCAGCCCCGTCGCTTCGAGCCCGAGACGGTCGAGGTTCGGCCGCCGGCCGGTGAAGAGGAACAGCTCGTCGGCCTCGTGGACCGTTTCCTCGCCGTCGCGCTCGACGTGGAGCCGAACCCCGCCGTCGTCGGTGGCTTCGAGCCGTTGCTCCCGTGTGTGGCGAAGGATGTCCACGTCGAAGTTCTCCTCGTAGAGGTCCGCGAGCGTGTCGCCGAAGGCGGGGTCGGCCTCGTCGAGGGGGCGGGCGTCGTGCTCGACGACGGTCAGCGCGGTGTCACCGGCTTCGGCGACGTAGGGGACGAGTTCCATGCCGACGTAGCCGAAGCCCATGACGAGCGCGGAGTCCGGGAACGACCGCGAGTCGAGCACGTCCGCGCTGGTCCGGAAGTCGACCTCGTCGATACCGGGCAGGTCGGGGACGTTCACCGTCGACCCGGTTGCGACGACGACGTAGTCGGCGTCGACGTCGCGGTCACCGACGGCGAGCGTGCGGTCGTCGACGAACGTCGCGGTGTCGCGCAGGAACTCGACGTTCTCGCGCTCGGCGAGATCGTGGACGGCCGCCCGTCGGTGCTCGGCGAAGCCGGCGACGTGCTCGTCCTTCGTGTCGACGACGGCGTCGAGGTCGACTGCGGGGAGCTCGCCGGCGAGCCGGTCGTCGTGTCTGGCCTGGAACCGGTGTGCGCCCGCGGAGAGCACCTCCTTCGACGGCATGCAGCCACGGAGGATGCAGAGCCCGCCGCCGGGCTCGCCGTCGTCGATCAGCGTGAGTTCGACTCCCGGTTCGTCGGCCAGCTCGCCGGCGACCGCGACGCCGGCGCTCCCGTACGCACCGACGATAGCGACGTGTGTCATGTGCGCTCCTCGGAGGGGGACGTCAAAAGGAGTTCGCCAACCGTGTGCGCCCGCCGCACTCGCGTCGGCCGCTCAATCCTCGAACAGGTGGGAGTGCTCGTCGAGCGCGGGCACGCCGGTCGCCCGGGCGTGGCGGACGATGTGGACGTCGTAGGTGTCGTCGGCGGCGACGCTGTGGCCGACGCTCCGGAGCGTGGTGAGCATCCGGCCGGCGTTCTCGCTCCCGACGAAGACGACCGTGGCGTCGAGTCTCCGTGCCTCGCGGCGGATCTTCGAGGCGATGGTCCCCGGCGACGCGTACCGGTCCGCGAGGACGTACTCGAACTCCGCCTCGGGGGCGATGGTGTCCACGGTCTCCGCGACGCGATCGAGTATCGCCTGCAGCTCGAAGCTCTCGTCGGGGTCGAGCCAGTCGCGCTCCCTGGCGTAGCTCGGGTTCCTCGGGACGACGGTGACGGCGACGACGCGTTCGCCGGTCAGACTGGCGTAGGACTGCGCACGGTCGAGAGCGACGCGGGCGAGGCGCCGGTCGTCGAACGGCACGACGTAGGTCATACCCGATGCTTGGTACCGGGCCACATTAAACAGGCGACACCGCTCTCAGATTCCGACGATGGCGGCCCGCCGTCAGCGCGAGATGTCCTCGGTGCGGTCGGCGACGATGGCGTCGACCTCGGACTTGCTGACGGTGGCCACGTCGCCCGGGATGGTCCGCTTGAGCGCGGCGGTCGCGGTGGCGTACTTCAGCGCGCGCCCCACGTCGTCGCCGGAGAGCCGCCGGGCGAGGAACGCGCCGGTGAAGGCGTCGCCGGAGCCGATGGGGTCGTGGGTGTCGGTCTCGAAGGCCTCCTGCTCGTGGACGACGTTGTCGTGGATGGCGACCGCGCCGTGTGCCCCGCGGGTGACGACGACGGTCCGGAACTCGTACTCGGAGGCGAGATGGTGGGCGAGCTGGGTCGGCTCCCCGTCGTAGTCGAGCACGGCCTCGGCGTCCTTCGCCGCGATGACGAGCACGTCGATGGCCGGGAACAGCCGCGTGATAGTGTTCCGGGCCGCCTCGGGCTCCCAGAGCTTGCGCCGGTAGTTCACGTCGAAGGCGACCATCGTCCCGGCGTTTCGGGCGACGCTCAGCATGTTGACGGTCGTCTCGCGCATCTGCTCGGAGAGCGCGGGCGTGATCCCCGTCGTGTAGAAGGCGGTCGCGTTGCGGACCCGGTCGAGGTTGAACTCCTCGGCGGCGGCGGTGGAGAACTCGGAGTCGGCACGGTCGTAGACGACGTTCGTCCCGCGTGGCTTGCCGGCGTGTTCGAGGTAGTACGCCCCCGGACGGCCCTCCTCCGCCCACACCACGTCGGTCGTGATGTCGTGCTGGCGGATGCCGTTCGCGATGCGTCGGCCCGGCGACGTGTCCGGCAGCTTCGACAGCCAGGACGCCTTCGCACCCAGTCGCTCGGCCGCGATGGCGGTGTTGGACTCCGCGCCGGCGGCGTGGACCGCCAGCTCCCCGGTCGTCTCCAGCCGCTCGTTCCCCGGCGGTGACAGTCGCAGCATGGACTCGCCGAACGTCACGAGGTCGTCGCTCATCTGTACGCTCCCGGCGTCGCCGCCGACTGGCTCGCAGCACTCATGTACGGCCGAACGGACGGCACCGGTATAAGTGTCCCCACCGCACACGGGCGACGGGTATCGAATCGAAAACCAGGGGACGCGCCGTCAGCCCGACAGACGCGCCTCGTCCTCGCGCTCGCCCAGGGACACGTCGTAGCCGAACCCCTGAGCGACGGCGACGTTCGTCTCGACGTGGTCGGTGGCCGCCGGCAGCCGGACGCGCCCGCCGCCGACGGCCAGCGGGAGGACGAGCTGGTCGCCGGTGTGGGAGTCGACGACGCCCGGCCCGTCGTGGAAGTCGAGCGCGTCGGCCGCCGCCGCCTCGCCCACGTCCTCGGCCGGGCGGCCGGGTTCTCCCAGGGCGGTGAAGCCGGCGACGCTCTGCTCGTAGTCGAGGACGACGAGGACGCTGGAGCCCGTCGAGGGGGCGTCGACGCTGGTGACGGCCCGTTCCCGGACCGGCGCGTCGACGGCCGCCCGCACGGCGGCGGTCGCCGCGGTCGCCTGCCGCTCGTCCACGTCGGCGTCGGCGAGGTCGTCGGTGGCGACCGACAGCACGCGGACGCCCTCGAGTGCGCCCCGGTCGGTGAGCGACAGCGCCCGCGGCTCGCCCGGCGCGACGCGGAGCGTCGCCTCGCCGCCGCCCTCGGGGTAGAAGCCCCGCCGGAGCGGTTCGACGGCGGCGTGCAGGCCGGCACGGCGCGCGAGCGGGAGCCGGACCCGCTCGTAGTAGTCGAGCGTCGGGGACCAGGCAACGTCCGTCCCGCCGGTGGCGGTCACCGACATCGGTCCGTCGAGCGCCGCCGAGAGCGGAAGCAGCGTCTCGAAGACGAGCGTGACGGCCCCTGCCGTCCCCACCTCGACGGTGTGCTCGCCCGGCTCCGGCTCGCCCGGGTCGAAGACGACCGTCTCGCTCCCCAGCTCGTCGCCCTCGACCGTGGCATCGCAGACGGCCGCGATGGCCTGGAGGCCGGCGAGGTGCTGGTGTTTGAGTCCGGGGTCCGGCCTGTCGCCACGGACGCGCTCGACCCGGACCGGCTCGCCCCGAACCGCCGCCAGCGAGAGCGCCGAGCGGAGCACCTGGCCGCCGCCGTCGCCGCCGTCGATGGTCCGCATCGCTACCCCCCGTGCCCCGGGTAGTCCCGTTCGAAGCGCGCCTCGATCTCGTCGGCGGGGAACGAGACGAGCGTCGGGCGGCCGTGCGGGCAGGCCCACGGGTTCTCGCAGTCGTCGAGCGCGGCGAGCAGGTCGACCACGGAGCCCTCGGTGAGCGAGGTGTTGCCCGTGATGGAGGGGTAGCACGCGAGGTCGGCGACGAACTCGTCCGCCAGCTCGTCGACGGTCCCCTCCCCGTCGGCCCCCTCGGCGACGAAGCCGGCGAGCACGTCCCGGAGGTCCGCGGGGTCGAGCGTCTTCCGGAACACCGCGGGGACGGCCGTCACGGCGACCGTCCGGTCGCCCGTGCGCTCCGCCCGGAAGCCGAGCGCCGAGAGCGCCTCGCGGTAGTCCGGGAACGCGGCCGCCTCGCCCGCCGTGAGCTCCAGTTCGACCGGCTCGGCGAGCGCCTGGGCGGTCGCGCCCTCCTCGAACCGCGCGCGGAGCCGCTCGTAGTTGACGCGCTCGTCGGCGGCGTGCTGGTCGACGAGCACCAGCCCGTCCGGCGACGAGGCGACGAAGTACGTGTCGCGGTACTGCCCCAGCACCTCCAGGCGGGGGAGCGCGTCGTAGTCCGTCGTCTCGGTGGCGTCATCCCCGGTGAGCGTGGCCTGGGTGCGCTCGCCGCCGAACTTGCGGTCGTCACCGCCGGCAGCCGTCGCCGGCCCCGCGTGGTCGCTCGACGACGGCGGGTCCGGCCAGCCGCCCGAGGCCCGCGAGTCCCCCGGCCCGAACTCGCCGAGGTCGGTGGGGCGCTCCCGTCGCTCGGTGGTGCCCCAGTCCGACGACCCGGCCGTCGACGACGCGTCGCCCTCGTCGGTCGAGGGTGACGGCTCGGCCGCGCTCGACCCGGCCGTCGAGGGTGCCTCGGTGTCGGCGGCCGCCGTCGCAGACCCGTCGTCGTCCGCCGACGTCGACGCCTCGCTATCCGCGGTCGACGGTGACGCCGGCTCGTCGGGCGCCGACGACCCGTCAGCCGGCGACCGCGTGGGATTCCGGGTGTCACGAGCCGCGGTGTCCCCGGCGCTCGCGGCCGCCTCGGCGGTCTCCGAGCCCGTCGTCCCGGCGTCGTCTGTCTGTCCCGCCGCAGGCTCCGGCCGCACGTCCGCCTCGGCCGCCTTCGACTTCCCGCGGGGGGCCGACGACCGCAGGAGACCGGCGTCGAGCAGCGCGTCCTCGACGGCGTCGTGGACCTGCCGACGGACCCCCGCCTCGTCGGAGAACCGCACCTCCATCTTGCGCGGGTGGACGTTCACGTCGACCTGCCCGGGGTCGACCGAGAGCTCCAGCACGACGAACGGGTAGCGGTCGCTCGCCAGCTGGCCGTCGTAGGCCGACAGCACCGCGTCCCGGACCAGCTTCGAGCTGACGTAGCGGCCGTTGACGAACGTCGAGACGTACTCGCGGGTGCTCCGGGTCGTCTCGGGGTGTGAGACCAGTCCGGCGACGGCGTCGAGCGGCCCGTCGTCGAGCTCCCGAGCCTCGACGGACTCCATCGCCTGGGCGACCTCCCTCCCGTAGACGCTGAGGACCGCCGAGCGCAGGTCGCCCTGGCCGGTCGTCGCGAACACCTCCCGGTCGTCGTGGGAGAGCGAGACCGCCACGTCTGGGTTCGCCAGCGCGTAGCGGGTCACCACGCGGTTGACGTGGCTGAACTCCGTGGCCCGGGTCTTGAGGTACTTCTTCCGGGCTGGCGTGTTGAAGAACAGCTCCCCGACCTCGATGGTCGTCCCCGCCGGTCGCCCCACGGGCTCGACCGACTGGACCTCGCCGCCCTCGTAGACGAGTTCGGTGCCCTCGGCGGGGCCATCATCGGGGTCCCGTGGCTTGGTCCGGATGGTGGTTCTGGAGACCGCCCCGATGGTGTGCAGCGCCTCCCCCCGGAAGCCGAGCGTGCCGACGCCGCCTTCGAGGTCGTCGATGTCGCGTATCTTGCTCGTCGTGTGCTCCTGGACGGCGGCGCGCACGTCCGCCTCGGTCATCCCGACGCCGTCGTCCGCGACCGTCACGCCGTCGACGCCGCCGTTCTCCACGGCCACGTCGACCCGGGTCGCGTCGGCGTCGAGGCTGTTCTCGACGAGCTCCTTCACCACCGACGCCGGGCGCTCGACGACCTCGCCGGCGGCGATGCGCTCGACCGTCGCCTGGTCGAGCCTCCGGATGTCCGTATCGGGCATGTGCGTCGGGTCGGCTGCTATCGCAATACGTGCTGTGGTCCGGGGGAAGACACTTACCGGCGGCTACGGAACCGGCGCGTATGTCGCCCGACTCGCCCTCCACCGCCAGCGTCGGCCGGCGCGCCCTCCTCGCCTCGGCGTCCGCTGCCGGCGTCGCGGCACTCGCCGGCTGTTCGACCGTCGACGGCCTGCTCGACGACGGCGTCGAGCCGCCCGAGCGCCGCGTCCCGGCCGACTGGAGACCCACACCGGGGGACTGGCCGACCGAGTACTACGGCTACGCCCGGACCCACCACAACCCGTTCGCGTCGCCGCCACGGAGCGAGCCGACCGTCGACTGGGAGGTCGACGCCGGCGGCCCCGTCGCCTCGATGGTCGTCGCCGACGGGCTGGTGTTCGTCTGGAACGATATCGACGGCGTCGTGCTCGCACTCGATACCGAGACGGGCGACGAGCAGTGGCGAGCGTCGATGCCCGGTGACGCCGGGCGGCTCCAGTACGTCGCCGGACGACTCTACGCCGGAAGCGACGATCGGCTCACAGCGTTGACCGCCGACGGGGAGGAACAGTGGTCGACCGACCTGTCCGACAGCGGCGTCTGGGCGTCCTTCCTCGTCGAACGCGAGGGCTGGGTTTTCGTCTTCCCTTCGGACGGGCCAGTACGCCTGCACGCCGACACCGGCGAAATCGTCGAACGGAGCGACGACGCCCTCTACGCGACCACGACCGCCGGCGGGTCGCTGTACGGCGGGCGCTCGACGTTCCGGGCCTGCGACGTCGACGACGGGGGGCTCGACGAGCGCTGGACGGCCGACTACGACGGCTACGAGACCTACGGCGCGCCCGCGGTCGCCGACGGGCTCGTCTACCGGGGGACAAACACGCTCTCGCCGTCCGACTCGGAGCCACGGGGCCGGCTCTCGGTGTACGGCGCGAGCGACGGGGCCGAGGTCGCGACCGTCCCGTTCCAGCGGACGCCACAGACCCCGGCGGTCGCCGACGGCACCGTCTACGTCGCCACTTCGGGGGTTCGGGCGAGTAACATCGGGAGAGAGGGCCTGCTCGCCGCGGTCGGCCACGACGGCGAGGTACGGTGGCGGTTCGACCCCGCGGCGGGCCTCCGTACGCCGGTCGTCGCCGACGGCACCGTCTACACCGGACCGTTCCGGGCATCCGGCGCCCCGCTCGTCGCGCTCGACGCCCAGTCGGGAGACGAGCTTTGGCGACGCGACCTCGGCCCGTCAGACCCGGAAATCGCCGTCGCGGACGGGACGCTGTACATCGCTGCTGGGAGCAAGGTGGTCGCGTTGCGGGACTGACGACGCGTCGGCGCTACTCCACCGCGCAGGTCCCCGAGTAGGACACGTCGTCCAGCGACCGCACGGTCGGCTGGTCGCCGCAGACCGGGCAGTCGGGGTTCTTCGCGACGGGCACCTCGTCGGTGGTCATGTCGGCGGCGTCGTAGACGAGCATCCGGTCGTCGAGCGGGTCGCCGACCGGCACGAAGTGCTTGACGGCCTCGGTGGCCATGATGCCGCCGACGACGCCCGGGAGCACGCCCAGGACGCCGGTCGTGGCACAGTCCGGCACCGTGCCGGGTTCGGGTGCCTCGGGGAAGACGCAGCGGTAGCAGGGGCCGCCGGGGAGGTACGTCGTCGCCTGGCCCTCGAACCGGTAGATTGCGCCGTGGACGAACGGGGTCCCGTCGATGACGCAGGCGTCGTTGACGACGTACCGTGTCGGGAAGTTGTCCGAGCCGTCGACGACGAGGTCGTAGTCGGCGACGAGGTCGGTGACGGTGTCGGCGTCGAGCCGGAGCTCGTGGCGGTCGACCGTGACGTCCGGGTTCAGCCCGGTGACGAACTCGGCGGCGCTGTCGACCTTCGGGCGGCCGACGTCGGCGTCGCCGTGGACGACCTGCCGCTGGAGGTTCGACCGCTCGACCGTGTCGTCGTCGACGATGCCGACCCGCCCGACGCCGGCGGCGGCGAGGTACGCGAGCACGGGCGAACCGAGCCCGCCGGCACCGACACAGCACACCGAGGCGTCGAGCAGGTTCGCCTGCCCGTCGGGACCGACCTCGTCCATGATGACGTGCCGGGAGTAGCGGTCCAGCTGGGTCGGCGAGAGCGAGAGGTCGGTCATGAAGGGTGGTTCGGGCCGGCAGTGAAAAACTCTCACGCTCGGCCGGGCGGCGGTGGTCGCCAGCCGACCCCGACGCCAGCGGTTGTCAAAGTATGTCGTACCACAACGAATTTAACCTGGTGTGATGTACCATGGCACATGGCGTCCGCACCCGACTCCGGTGACGATGTGTTCGACGAATTCCTCTCGGACCGCGGTCACGAAACAGAGCGAGTAGGGTGGGAGCGGAACTACAACAAGCTACAGTGTCCCGACTGCATGGCGCTGCACGACGAATCAGCCGACGACTGCTCGGTCTGCGGCTGGGACCCGTCCCCGGCGTAACCGCCGGTACGCGTCGATTCTCTCGTCAGCGGCGAACCGCCGACCGACCCGTCGCGTGCGGTGTGTTGTCAGTTGCGTGAGACGCGGCAACACGGGCGGCTTGGCGGTAACGTTATTAAACATAATTCCATCAGACAATCTTGGAGATTCAAATGCCGGAATGTCAGAACTGCGGGTCCTTCGTTACCGAGGCGTACGCGCGAGTGTTCACACCGCGGGAGATCGACGATCCGCGCGTCTGCCCGAACTGCAAGGACAAGATCCGCGACGGCAGTGACGTCCGAGAGGCGAGATCCCCACGGAACAACTAGATTTCCTCGCAGTCGTTCGTCTCCCCGCAGTGGGGCCACACCAGGTCGCCGGCGTCCGATTCTGTGCGTCGCCCGAACCCACGGCTCTTATACGTATCGGCCTCCAGTATATGTGCAATGAGCGACGCCGACACGAAACTCACCCGCCTGTTCGGTGGGCCGGGGAGTGGGAAGACGACGGCCCTCCTCGACCGAGTCGAGGAACTGCTCGAACGAGAGGACGTCAGCCACCGCGACATCCTCGTCGTCTCCTACACCCGCGCCGCCGCCGCCGAGGTCCGCGAGCGCCTCGCCGAGCGCCTCGACATCAACCCCCGGTCCCTCCAGGGCAACGTCTGTACGATGCACGCGAAGGCCTACGAACTGCTCAATCTCTCCCGTGGCGACGTCGTCAGCGAGTCCGACAAGGAGGAGTTCTGCGAGGAGTACGGCATCGAGTACGAGGACGAGTACGGCGGCGCGGGCCGCCGGACCGCCCGCTCGACGACTATCGGGAACAAGATAATCGCCACCTCGCAGTGGCTCCAGCGGACCGAGCGCGACGTGGCCGACTGGTACGACGTGCCCTTCCAGTGGAACGTCGAGGAGGTCCGCCTCCCGCCGGAGGTCGACCCGAACGCGCAGGACGGCAACAAGTACACGCCGACGTGGCCGTCGGACGACGACCGCATCGACGTGCCCGATGTCATCCGCGGCTGGCGGAACTACAAGGGCGAGCACGACCTCACCGGCTTCGCCGACATGCTCGAACGCGTCAAGCAGCGCTCGCTGCTGCCGAACGTCGACCACCTCGTCATCGACGAGTTCCAGGACATCACCACGCTCCAGCACGAGGTGTACGAGGAGTGGAAGCCGCACATGGACAGCGTGCTCATCGCCGGTGACGACGACCAGGTCGTCTACGCCTGGCAGGGCGCGGACCCCGACCTGCTGCTCGAGGCCGACCCCGACGAGGACGTCATCCTGCCGAACTCCTACCGGCTGCCCTCGCGCATCCTGAACGTCGTCAACCGCGAGATCCGCCACATCGACAAGCGCCAGGACAAGGACCTCAAGCCGCGCAAGGAGGGCGGCGCCGTCGAGGCCGTCGAGAACCCGTCGATGCTCGACCTGGTCCGGAACGTCCGCCGCACCGTCCAGAGCGACGACGGCACCGTGATGGTGCTGTTCCGGGCGCGCTACCAGATGTTCCAGTTCATCGACGAGTTCATCAGCGAGGGCATCCCGTTCAAGTCCCTCACCGACCAGCGCATGTGGACCGACCGGCTCGACGACTACGTCACCGCCGTCGAGGCGCTCGACGAGGACGAAGCGGTCAACGGGCTGCAGGCCCGCCGCCTCGCCGACATGCTCGCCGACTCGGCCTTCGGGACCAACGAGCGCGACGACCTGTTCGACGCCATCGACGCCGAGCAGGAGGACGCGGGCGTCGAGGACCTCACCGAGCTCGACGTGGACCCGAGCCTCGTCACCGACTTCGTGCCGTTCATGCCCGGCCCCGCCTCCGCGTCGGACATGGTCCGGAAGGTCACCTCCTTCCAGCGCAAGTCGATGAAGGCGTACTTCGCGACCCAGGAGTACCGGGACATGGAGCGCAACGCCGTCCGTGTCGGCACCATCCACTCCGCGAAGGGTCGCGAGGCCGACCACGTGTTCGTCGGCACCGACCTCACCGAGAAGGTCGTCGAGCAGATGGTCGCCACCGTCGACGAAGAGGCCCTCGACGACGACCTCGAGTTCACGAAGACCACCTCGCCGGTGCCGGTGCTGACCGACAACGAGCGCCGCGTGTTCTACGTCGGGATGTCCCGCGCCCGCGAACGGCTGGTCCTGCTCGAGAACCTCGTCAGCGGCGCACCCACGCTCCCCATCGACGTACTGCTGAACAACGAGCTCACCGGGGCCACCACGGACGAGCTCGCCGAGCTGGCGAGCGAACCCCTCGAGGCCGCCGACTGACCACATGAGCCGTCCCGCTCCGTTCGAGCAGGTCCGCGAGGAGCTCCGCGACCGCGAGGCGTGCGCGTTCGTCCACGTCGGCCGCGAGGACGATCCCACGCTCCGGTACCTCGGCCGCGCCGGCCGCGTCGACGGCGAGCTCGGCGTGGTCGTCACCGCCGACACCAGCATGCTGCTCGCCGCCGACGCCCCGGCCGCCGCCCGCGAGACGTTCCCGGGCGACAGCGTGCTGCCAGCCGGCGGGGAGATTCCGACCGGCGAGCGCGTCGGGACCGTCCTCGACGACCTCGGACTCGACGGCACCGTCCTCACGCCCCGGACGATTCCGCACGACGCCGCGCTGTACCTCGACGAGGCGGGGTACGCGGTCGCCTCCACGGCGGTCGTCGACGACGCACGCGTCGGGAAGACCGACGCGGAGCGCCTCCGCCAGTCGACGGTACAGTCGGCCGCCTGCGCCGGGATGCGCCGCGCCGCCGCGGTGCTCGACGCGTCCCACGCCCACGAGGGCCGGCTCGACTGGGAGGACGCACCGCTGACCGCGCTCCGGCTCCGCCGCGAGATCGACGCCGCCATCGCCGCCGAGGGGATGGCTCCCGGCTACACCGCCATCGGCGTCGGCGGCGAGCCCGCCACGCCTCGCTCCGAGACGACAATCGAGCCCGGCCAGACGGTCGTCGTCGACCTCGCGCCACAGGGACCAGACGGCTACCACGGCCGGCTCGTCCGCACGTTCGTCGTCGACGGCGACGGCGGCTGGACCCGCCGCGCACAGCTCGCCGCCGAGGGCGCACTCGACGCCGCGATACCCGAACTCGCGCCGAACGGTGCCGACGCCGTCCAGACCGAACTCGACGCGGAGGTCACCGCGTACGGCTTCGACCCCTCGGCCGAGTCGGGCGGCTACGGCGTCGGCCTCGCCCGCCGCGAGCGTCCCACGCTCGACGGCGGCGACGAGCTTCCCGTCGGCACGGTGCTCGCGCTCGACGTGCGTGTGTCGAACCCGACAGAAGGTACCGTCCGCCTCGCCGACCTCGTCGCCGTCACCGAAGACGGCGGCGAGCCGCTCGGTGCGTTCCCGCGCTCGCTCTCGCCCTGACTCCCGCACCGCCCCGACTACTCGTTCTCCTCGCCCTCGTCCGGCTCCTTCACCGCCGCCTCGACCATCGTCTCGCCGACGATGCTGCCCGCGTCGAACGGGTTGTCGACGTACTTCTCCATCAGTACCATCAGGACGCCGATGCCCATCAGCGCCGCGCCCCAGGTCGTGTTCCCCTGGACGAAGAAGAGGTCGACGCCCGCCGCCATCGCTGGCAGCGCGAACGCGAGCGTCACCAGCAGCGAGAACTGGCCGAAGATGCTCTGTCCCATGTTGGGCATTCGTACGTCACCAGCGGAGAAAAAAGGTGCTACTCGGGAGTCGTGGCGGCTGCGCCGAGCACCGCGAGGGTCGCTGGCCGGTGCTGCCCCCGGAGACACCCTCGACTGCCACGCCGCCACTTCCCCCGGAGTTCCCGCTGGTCACCGGAACAGCCCGTAGAGCCGGTCGAAGGGGCCGTAGTAGATGACCAGCTCGGCGAGGAGGAACAGGCCGCCGACGATGCCGGCGACGGCGGCGAGCTGCTGGCCCTTGGGCAGGTCCCAGAGCAGCCCGGTGTCGACGCGGGAGAAGACCGCACCGGTGACGATGAGGAAGACGAGGAGGGTGCCGGCGAACAGCCAGAGGCGGTCGGGGTCCGGCGACGCATCGTCTGCCGGCGTCTCGATGGCCGCAACGTGGTAGCCGAGCAGGAGCGTGACGGCGAAGGCCGCAGCGACGTAGGCGATGTTCGTGAACGGGTCCGGGGGACTGAGCGTCGCGCCGCCGACCACGGCGGGACCGATGCCGATCGGGAGCGCCCAGCCGAGTCGTCGAAGTCGAGTACCCATCAGATGGGGCTGGGCGACCGTGATACAAAAGGCTGGCTAGCTGTCGTCGGGCGATTACGTCTCCAGGAGGTCGGGCAGGAGCGTCACGTCGTCGAGGATGGCCTCGGCGCCGTAGGCCACGAACGTCTCCTTGCCGGCGACACCGGAGAGCCCGCCGCTGAGGACGCCGACGGCGTGGTACTCGCGGGACGTGTCCTCGGCGGCGGCGTTGCGTGCGGTCTGGACGTCGTCGATGGTGTCGCCGACGAAGACGAGCGAGTCGGAGTCGAAGCGCTCGGCGAGCGTGACCAGCGCGTGTGGGTCGGGCTTGCCGGCCTCCCAGTCGTCCATCGTGAACCGGTGTTCGTCGGGGACGTCGAGCCCCACTCGGTCCAGTGCGATGTCCGCCTCCGCGGCGGGGCGGCCGGTGACGATGCCGACGTTCCAGCGTTCCGTGAGCGCCGCGACCGTCGCCGGCGTGGCGATGACGGGCTCGTTCTCGATGTAGCCCTCGTGGTCCATGTCCGGCTCGCCGTCCTCGAGCTCGCGGTAGCGCTCGCTGCCGAGGTAGAGCTGCTGGAACACGTCCCGGAGGCGGTCGGTGTCCCAGGCGTCGTGGACCGCGTCGAGGGCCGCCGCGCCGATCTCGCTGCCGACGACGAGTTCGGCGGCGTCAAGTCCGCCGCCGTGTTCGCGTACCTCGCCGGTGAACTCCTCGAGACCGAGTTCGAGCCCCTCGCGCTTCGCGAGGACGAACAGCGCCGCGGCGTAGGTCAGCTCCCAGTCGTTGTTGAACCCCTCGGCGTCCTTGAACGCCTGCACGTCCGCACGGTCGATTGTCTCGCCGTAGACGTGCTCGACGGCGTCCACGATGGCACGCCGGTAGGAGTCGGAGACATCGACGAGCACGCCGTCGACGTCCAGGACGACCGTGTCCACCTGCATACCCCGCCATCTGTTCCCCCGGGTAATGGGCCTATCGGACCCTGGACGCGAGCGGTCATAACCGCCGTCACGGGACGCACAGGCGTCCTTAACGCCCGTTCCGACCGCCCCGCCCACGTCGTCGACCGGCACCCGGCGCGTCGGTGTCGACCACGAACAGCGTGTCGCCGGGAATCGTCTCTTGCGTCACCGGGAGCGTCGTCGGGTCGCCGCCGAGGGTCGTGAGAAGGCAGGCGGCGTCGGCGCCACGGGCGACCGCCGCGACCGCTCGCTGGAGCTCCGGCGGACAGTTCAGCGCGTAGACGGCGTCGGCCGACGCGTACACCGAGGGGTCGGGGCCGGTCACGTCGTCGCGTAGGAAGCGAACGCCGTCGGGAACCGGACAGTCACGCACGTCCGTCGCGGTGACGGCGACGCCGCGCGCTGCGAGCCCGGCGGCCACGTCGGTCCGGTTGCCGATGCCGACCTCGACCACCCGCTCGAAGCGGGCGAGTCGGTCGATCAGCGCGGGGGTCGAGTCGGGGACCACGGCGGGATATTTATAGCCCGGGCTACCTTACGGTTTTCCATGCTCGTCGACATCGTCCCCGTGGGGGACGTCTCCGCCGCCGTCAAGCGTGCGGCTTCGGAGGGACTCAGGTCGGTGTACGACTGCGACGTGACGATCCACGAGCCACAGCCGCTCCCGAGCGACGCGTTCGACCACGGCAGAGAGCAGTACTCCGCCGAGGAGTTCATCCAGCTCGCGGAGCAGGTCGGGACGGGCGAGAAGAACATCGGCGTCACGCCGAAGGACCTGTTCTATCGCCGCCGGAACTACGTCTTCGGACTCGCCTACCTCGACGGAAGCGGGAGCGTGGTCTCGACGTACCGGCTCCAGACCTCCAGCGACGGCGGCTTCTCGAACCGCAGCTCCGAGGACATCTTCGAGGACCGCATCCGCAAGGAGATCGTCCACGAGATCGGCCACACGATGGGGCTCGAACACTGCGACAACAAGCGGTGCGT
Source organism: Haloarchaeobius iranensis (assembly GCF_900103505.1). Taxonomy (GTDB): domain Archaea; phylum Halobacteriota; class Halobacteria; order Halobacteriales; family Natrialbaceae; genus Haloarchaeobius; species Haloarchaeobius iranensis. Next base: position 43,150 of record NZ_FNIA01000011.1, on the reverse strand, counting down.
GATGAACTTCTCGCCCACGGTCCGCGAGGTCGACGTGAAGGAGGAGAACCTCTGTGGGACCTGCCAGCGGATGGTCCTGTAGATGGACGACGCCCTGCCGACGGGCTGGGTCCGCGAGTACGAGGGGCGAAACGGCGCGGAGTACTTCCACGAGCCACGCGAGCTCGCGCTGAGCATCCTCCCGCGCTACGACTCGCACAACGGCCGCGCCAGCGAGATGACCGCGAGTGCCTACCTCGTCCGCGTCCACCGGCTGTTCGGCGACGACTACTGGACGCCGCTGACGCTCGGCCGAACGGCGACGCTTGCCGAGGCCAAGGACCTCGCGCTGGCGTACATGCAGCGCCTCCACCGGCAGGGCGACACCCGCACCGAGGAGCTGGCCGCCATCGCGGGCGTCGCCCCGTACACGGACGACCTGCTCGTCCGGCTCGTCCGCACCCGGAGCGAGTTCGCCCTCCGGGCCGTCGCACACCGGGTCGGCGACGACGTGACGGTCGCCTACGAGCGTGACGACGCCGACGCCCTGTCGGCCAATGAGGCACGGACACGGTGCCGACGGCTCGCCCGCGCGCTCGTCGCGGACGGTGACGCCCCGGCCAGCGTGGTCGTCTCGACCGGCGACGAGACGCTGGTCTACGTCGCCCCGCCCGGCGAGCCCGCAGCCGGGTCGCTGTTCGCCTTCGACCCCGACGCACGGCTGGTGCTGCCGGGCCTGCTGGACGACCTCGAGACGCTGCTCGCGCGCCGTCAGCGTGACGGTAGCGACAGCGAGCGCGAGGACGCACGGTAGCGTTCGACGCCCGCGAGCAGCAGGGAGAAGACCGCACCGAGCAGCCAGTACAGCTGTTCCGCGACGGCGTAGGGGAGCACGTACTTCGAGACCGCGATGCCGAACGCGAGGTACTCCGCGACGACGTTCGCGTCGGTCATCGCGCTCGAGAACTCGCCCTGGGTGGCCGACGGCGCGGGGCGGCTCCCGTCGCTCGCGTCCGCCGGCGTGGTGACGCGGTCGACCTCGTAGACGAGGTTGCCGACCTCGACCGCCCAGACGACCTCGCCGTCGGGGGTCACCTCGACGACGCGGTCGTTGTACGAGTCGGCGACGAGCGTGTCGCCGTCGGGGAGTCGGTCGCCGTCGCGCGGCCAGTCGAACGTCGCACTGCCGCCGACCTCCCAGACTACGTCGCCGTCCGGCCCGAACTCGACGATGCGGTCGTGCTCGCTGTCGGCGACGATGAGCGAGCCGTCGGCGAGTCGGTCCGGGTTGTGCTGCTCGTACAGCTCGCCCTCGTCGTCGGCGTGGAACTCGTTCGGCCCGACGACCGGCTCGACCCGCACGTCGCCGTCGTCAGCGACGTGGAGCTCGGCGACGGTGTCGAAGTTCCGCAGGCTGATCTGGAACACGCCCGGCTCGATGCGGTCCACGTCGTTCACGTGCGTCCAGTCACCCTCCGGCCCCATCCCGTCGGGCATCTGGTAGTCGTCCGTGGCGTTCCACTCCCAGCGCAGGGTCCCGTCGTGGTCGACCGCGAACACCCGGTCGTTGCCCATGTCGGCCATCGCGTAGCGCGCCTCGCCGTCGACGACGTACCGGTCGGCGTCGTGGAGCTCATGCTCGTGCTTCTCCACGTCGTACCAGGCGTACTCCCAGACGACCTCGTTCGTCCCCCGGTCGACGTGCTGGAGCGCGTTGCGCACGCAGCCGTCGTAGCCGTCGCTCGCGTACGGCTCCGGACAGTCCGAGTCGGGGACTGTCGACGCGGTCGACACCTGCACGGTCGACTCGTTGACGAGCTCGAGGTCGAACACGTCGTCGGGCTCGCTGTACTCCCACGCCACCTCGCCGTCGGGCGTTATCTCCAGGGCCTTCCCGCCGTCCTGGTAGCCCTGGACGGCGACGAGCGTGTTGTTCTCGGGCGGCTCCTCGTCCACGGTCAGTACGGGCTGGGTCGGCGTCGTCACGATGCCGGCGACCGCGACGACGAGAAAGACGAGCGACAGAACCGCGAACAGACGGGCGCGTCCGCCGGGCGTCCTGAGCTCGGCGGCCGCGGAACGGAGACGTTGCACGCCCGTTCGTAGGTGTGGAGGGGGACGTTAGCGCTTCGGTTCCGTGTCAGAGAAATCGGGGAGTTGCAACTGGTCGGCGCGGGACTGGAGACACCTCGAACGCTCTGCAGCCGACGAGAACTGCTGGTGACGACAACAGCCGGAAACCCCGGTCAGTCGTGAGACACGCTAGTACCGGAAACAGCCAGATAGCCCCGACGTGCTCGTCGGCTGCGACTCGCTGTCGTTCGAGAGAGCTTCGCTCTCTCGTGATGACGAAAGACGCCGAAGGCGTCTTTCGAACCACGGCCTTCGTTCCTGTGGTCCTTGCATCGTCTCGCTCGACGAGCACGTCGCCCCTTTCAGTCCCACCCCGCACCGCACCTCGAACCTCCCCAGCCGATTGCGCTCCTCGCTTCGCTGCGGTGCGCATCCCTCGCGCGGATGGCTCGCGGCCTTCGGCACGCTCGCCAGCCGCGCGCCATGCCAGCTGGTCGCCGAGTGTCGAAAACGGTGACAGAACGGGAAGTCGACTCAGTGCAGGTCGTACAGTTCGCCGTACTTCTCCGTGACGTAGTCGAGGAAGTAGTCGGCGGTGAAGCCCTCGCCGGTCGCCTCCTGCACGAGGTCGTCCGTGGTGTACAGGCAGCCGTGCTGGTGGACGTTCTCGGTGAGCCACGCGTGGAGCTCGTCGAACTCGCCCTCGCGGGTGCGCTCGTCGAGCGCCCCGAGGTCGTCCTCGGCGGCCTCGTAGAGCTGGGCGGCGAGCACGGAGCCCAGGGAGTACGTCGGGAAGTAGCCGAAGCTGCCGTGGCTCCAGTGGATGTCCTGCAGGCAGCCCTCGGCGTCGGTCTCGGGCCGGATGCCGAGGTACTCCTCGTACTTGTCGTTCCAGACCTCCGGGACATCCTCGACGTCGAGCTCGCCCGAGATGAGCTCCTTCTCGACCTCGAAGCGCACGACGATGTGCATGTGGTAGGTGAGCTCGTCGGCCTCGACGCGGATGAGGTTGTCCTCCTTGACGGTGTTGGCTGCCTCGTAGACGTCACGCGGCGTGGCGTCGTCGACCTGTGGGAAGCGCTCCCGCATCGAGGGGAGGAAGCGCTGCCAGAACGGCTCGGAGCGGCCGACGTGGTTCTCCCAGAGCCGGCTCTGGCTCTCGTGGACGGTGAGGTCGCGGGACTCGCCCAGCGGCGTGCCGTAGTGCTCGTCGGGCAGGCCGAGCGTGTACGTCGCGTGGCCGAACTCGTGGACGGTCGAGGTGAGCGCGCCGAGCGGGTCGGACTCGTCGAACCGGGTCGTCACGCGGGCGTCGAACTGGTTGCCCGTCGAGAACGGGTGCGGCGCGACGTCGAGGCGGCCGCGGTCCCAGTCGTAGCCCAGCGTGTCGAGCACGTCGCGGGCCAGTTCCTCCTGGGTCGCCTCGTCGAACTCGCCCTCGAACGGCGTCGCGAGGTCGGCGTCGGAGGCGCGGATGTCCTCGACGAGCGGGACGAGCTCGTCGCGCAGTTCGGTGAGCGTTTCCTCCGCAGTGTCGAGGCCGAGGTACGGCTCGTAGTCCTCGAACAGCACCGCGTACGGGTCGCGGTCGGGGTCGATGTGCTCGGCGTACTCCCGCTTCAGCTCGACGAGCTCCTCCAGCTTCGGCGCGAAGATGGAGAAGTCGTCCTCCGCCTTGGCCTCCTTCCAGAGCGGGTGGGCCTCCGCGGCGGTCTGGGAGATCGTCTCGACCAGGTCCGTCGGAACGCGAGCTGCGCGCTCGTACTTCCGGCGCACCTCGCGGACGACGGCCGCCTGCTCGGCGTCGAGGTCCGCATCCGCCAGCTCGTCGAGGTAGCCGGCCATCTCCTCGCCGGTGAGCAGCTCGTGGCTCACCGCCGAGAGCGCAGACAGCTGCTTGGACCGGGCGGGTGTGCCCTCCTCGGGCATCATGACCTCCTGGTCCCAGTTCAAGAGCGACTGGGCGCTCCCGACGTTCGAGATGCGCTCGACGAGTGTGATGAACTCCTCGTACGTCTCGGAGTGCTGGGCGGCTTCCGTTGCCATGGGTGGGTGTTTCGATTCGGAACCTATGAACTCTCCCATTCGTGAGACGCGGGTCGCCGCGACGGCGAGGGCGACTCACATCGCGTCGGGCCAGGCCGCCGCGAGCCGTCGGTAGGTGTCGTAGCAGCGTTCGAGCACGTCGATGGAGACGCTCTCCGCCGCGGTGTGGGCCTCGCCGGGTTCGGCGGGGCCGCAGACGACGCAGGCCGTCCCGGCCTCGGCGAGCCAGCCGGCGTCGGTCGCGTGGGGTTTCGTGACGAGCTCGCCGGCACCGTCCTGTCCGTCCCGGACCGCGTCGAGGACGGCGTCGGCGAAGGCGTCGTCCGAGCAGCGCATCGGCGGGAGGTCCTGGTCGACGGTCCACTCGACGCCGTCGATTGTCTCGACCTGCGCGAGGTCGGCCCGCTCGCCCGGCACGGTGCGCTCGTCGACGGTCACCTCGCAGGACTCGGGGACGACGTTCCACGCCGACCCACCCTCGATGCCGGTGACGGTGACGCTCCCCGAGAGCTCCTCGCCGGCGACCGCGACGGACGGCCAGTCGAGCCCCCGAACCACGTCGACGGCGTCGCAGGCGCGGTACGCCGCGTTCTCGCCGGCGTCGGGCTCGCTGGCGTGGGCGGCCTGCCCACGGGCGGTCACGGTGCTCCCCCGGCGGCCCTTGTGCGCGACGGCGACGTCGAGGACGGCGGGCTCCGAGTAGCCCGTCGACCCCTCGGCGACGAGCGCCCAGTCCGGACCGAAGCCGTCGTCGATGGCAGCCCGCGCGCCGATGCCGCCGTCCTCCTCGCCGACGAACGAGGCGAAGACGAGTTCGATGGCGCCGACGTCCGCATCGCGAAAGGCGAGCAGCATCGCCGCGTCGGCCCCCTTCATGTCGGCGGTGCCGCGGCCGTAGAGTCGCCCGTCGCGTTCGCTGACGACGTAGCTGCCGTCGCTGTCGACCTGTCCGTCGCCCGGCGGAACCACGTCGTGGTGGCCGACGAACGCGAGCGTGGGCGCGTCGGGCTCGTCGGTCGCGCCACGGCGGGCGATGACGTTCCCGCCGCGGGCCGCGTCGCCGGCGTCGTCCCGGGTCACGTCGGCGCCGGTCTCCGCGCGGAGCCAGTGCTCGACGAAGTCGCCGGCAGCGGCCTCGCCGTCGTGGCTCGGAATCGAGACGAGGTCGCGGGTGAGCTCGGTGAGTTCGTCCATGGCCGACCCTGCGGTCGCTCGACACAAGAGGATTGCCGCGGCGGTGGACCCGACTGCGCCGGCGAACCGCCGACTCGGGGAGCCGGTCGGCTCAGACCTGCTCGTACACGGGCACCTGCTCCTCGATGGGGTCGGTCGACAGCTTCTCGACGGCCTCGGCCACGTGTCTGGCGCTGGCGGCCTGCTCCTCGCTCGCGCTCGCGACCGACTGTGCCTCCGAGGCCACCGACTCGGCGGCGTTCGCGAGCGACTCGACGGTCTCGGAGATCTCGACGATGCTCCGGGCCTGCTGGTCGGCGGCGGCCGCGACCTCCTCCATCCCGTGGGCCGCGTCGTCGACGACACCCTCCAGGTCGTCGAGGGTGTCGACAGCCGCCGCCACCTCGGCCCGACCCGCCCGGACGCTGTCGTTCGCGTCGTCGACCGCCTCGCGGGTGGACGCCGCCTCGTGCTGGAGGGCGTCGGCGGCCTCGGCGACCTCGTCGATGTCGTCGCGGGTGCGGCTCACGAACGTCTCCAGCTCCGACGCGATGGTCTCCGCCGGGCCACCGGCACCGCCGCGCTTCGCCTCGACCTTCGCGTTCGTCGCCAGGACGGCCGTCCGGTCGACCAGGTTCTCGACGCGGTCGACGACGTCCTCGATGTCATCGGCGCGGGCCTCGACGGTCTCGGCGGCGTCGAGCAGGTCCTCGGTCGTCGCCTCGACGGCTTCGAGCGCGTCGAGCGCGCGCTCACCCGCCGCGACGCCCTCGCTCGCCTCCTCGGCCGCGCGCTCGCTCGTGTCCCGCACGTCGTCGGCGACCGACGCGACCTCCTGGGCTGCCGCGCTGACCTCCTCGACGTCGGCGGCGGCGTCGGCCGCGCCCTCGGCCTGGCCCTCGGCGTGGTCGCGGATGGTCGCCGCGCTCTCGGCGACCGACGCCGAGGACCGCTTCAGCTGGACGACCGGGGGCTGGACCTCCTGTTCGACCTCCGTCGCGAGCTCGCGCTGGGCGTCGATAGCTCGTTCCAGGCGCTGGCTGTAGGAGTCGACGTACGTGTCGCTGGCGACCTGCAGGTCGAGGTTGAGGATACGGAGGACCGCGAGGACGTCCTGCATCCCGTCGTGGATGGCGTCCCGAACGGTGGCCTCCAGCGACTCGTCCAGCCCCTCGGGCTCGTCGTCGCCGCCGAGGCCCCGGAGCGCGCCGACGACGCGTTCCAGCCCGCCGTCGTTCGCTTCGCGCTCGTCCACCCAGTCCTCGATGGCGTCGACCACCTGGCCCTGGACGCGCTCGTCGACCCGCGAGAGGATGAGGTCGTAGTAGAGCCCGTACTGCCCGACGTACTGCTTCAGCGGCATGTCGAGTATCTCGTGGAGCTTCCCGATGCGCGCCCGGTTCGTGAAGTAGTCCTCGTCGTAGTCGCCGGTCGCGAGCGAGACGAGGTACGCCTTCTGCGTGCGCTTGAGCTGTTCGACGCCCTTCGGCGAGCGCTCGATGACCGCACGGGTCTGCTCGTGGTCGGTCAGGTTGTCGTAGAACGCGTCGGCGATGGCGTCCTGGTTCGCCCGGAGCAGCGGTTCGAGGTCGTCGAGCCGCCGCTCGTCCTCGGCGTCGAAGCCCACGAACTGCTTTCGCCAGGCTATCTCGTCGTCGTCCAGCCCGATCTCGCCCGTGAGCGAAGCCGCCTCCACGAACCGGTTCAGCCCACCAATTCCGAACTCCTTCGAGGGATCCATATCCGGGCGAAGACGTTCGGGGGAAGAATCTGGTGGGGGTGGTTCCCAGCAGGCAGGAATCGGTGACGTAGCGACGGGGTGGCGTCCCAGGTCCGGCGCGGCGAGTTCTCCATCCCAGCCGACTGCTCGCCGGACCGCCGTGTGCGTGTCCGAAGGGGGGAGCGACCGGTGGCCGTCCGGCCGTCCGTCGTCACTCGCCCGTGCTCACCCGAGGCCAAGCAGCAGAAACGAGCGGGTCGACCCTACGCCAGCTGGATGTCGTCCACGTCGAAGTGTCGTTTCGCCAGCTCGCGCGCGGTGTCGATGTTCCGGCCGTCCGAGCCGATGGCGACACCGGTGTCGGCCTCGTCGACCTCCGCGTAGGCGACGGTGTCCCCGTTCTCGCTGATGGTGACGTGGTACACCGCCGCCGGGGCGAGCGCGTTCGCGACGAAGTCCGCCGCGGTGTCGGCGTCCTCGACGAGCTTCACGTCGCGGCCGAGGCGCTCCTCGAACTCGGCGACGTGCTGGCCGGCCGGGCCGATTGCCGGGCCCATATCGCCCGCGGCGACGAGGACGACGACCCGGTCGTCCTCGACCAGACAGTCACGGCCGCTCGCCTCGGTGACCTCCTCGAACAGCCCGAGGATACGCAACGCCTCGTCCGTCAGCGTGACCGCCATCAGTCGGCTTGCGAGGACCGGCTCGTCGACCCCATCTTGAGGTTCACGTCGCCGGTACCGAGCTTGATGGGCTTGCCGACGATGACGTTCTCGGTGACGCCGTTGAGGTCGTCCACCTCGCCGTGGATGGCGGCGTCGAGCAGGTGGTTGACCGTGACCTCGAACGCCGCACGCGCGAGGACGGACTCCTTCGAGCCGGAGATGCCGTGCCTGCCGATGGATTCGATCTCGCCACGGTTGGTCATGATGTCCGCGACGAGCATCAGGTGGCGGACGTTCACGTCGTCCAGCCCCTGCTCTTCGAGGGTGGTCTTCGTCTCCTCGATGATGATCTCGCGGGCCGCCTCGATGCCGAGCTCGGAGTGGATCTCGTGGATGTTGTTGCAGGTGGTCCGCGAGGCGTCGACGCCCTCGATGGAGAGCACGTCGCCGAACGCGGAGCCCTCGGTGTAGAGGACGAACTCCTCGCCGTCCTCGGTCTCCTCCTTCCGGATGACGACGCGGGAGACCTCCTCGATGCCCTTGAACGTCACGTCGCGGAGCTCCTCGACCAGCTGGAGCAGGTCGCGGTACGACGGCTCCTCGGGGCCGAACTCGACGTTCGTGCCCTGCTGGACCGTCTTCACACCGAGGGAGTCCTCGATGATACCCGCGACCTCGCCGGCGATCTCGTCGACGCTGTCGACGGTCGGCCAGCGCTCCTGGAGCGTGTCCGGGTTGAGGTCGATGTGGACGCGCATGTCGGCGACGTTCGTCGAGATGTCACCGAGCGCGAGGATCTTCGTCGCCTCGATCTTCCAGACGACCTCGTGTGCCTTCTCGCGGTCCGCCGCGTACTCGTCGTCGAGGTGGACGGTCATCGTCGGCGTGTCCGGCGTCTTCCGTGCGTCCACCAGCTCGATGAGCCGGGGCAGGCCCTGGGTGACGTCGATCTCCGCGACGCCCGCGTAGTGGAACGTGTTCATCGTCAGCTGCGTGCCCGGCTCCCCGATGGACTGGGCGCTGACGGTGCCGACGGGGTCGAGCGCGTCGACCCGCGTGTCGAGGTAGCGGTGCTCGACGGCGCGAGCGATCTCGTCGGCCTGCTCGACGGACGCGTCGCGCTCCTCGACGCTCCGGTACACCTCCGCCTTCAGCTCCTCGGGCAGCTCGGTGTCCTCGACGACCGCCTCGACGTCGGCCGAGACGTCGAACTCAGTCATCCTTCACCTCCGAGCGAAGCTCGGCTGTGAGCCTGATTGAACGGAGTTCAATCATCGGACTCCACCTCCGAGAGGATGTCGGGGTTCCGACGTGCCTCCCCGTGCTCGGAGAGGTTCGTCGGCCGGGCCTTGTCGCCCAGGAACTCCGCCTTCGAGTCGTCGCTCTCGAACTCCGCCTCGAGGACGCGGTCGGCGATCTGGTCCACGTCGATGCCGTGGTCGTCGTCGTAGGCGACCTTCGTCGGGGACGTGCCGTCCTCCCCGAACTCGAACTGGACGATGGTGTCGCTCGTATCGCGCACCGTCCCGTCGTACTGCGTCTCCAGCTCGGAGAGCGCGTTGATGAGCCGGCGCTGCAGGTAGCCGGACTTCGAGGTACGGACTGCCGTGTCGACCAGGCCCTCGCGGCCACCCATCGCGTGGAAGAAGAACTCCCGCGGGGTGAGGCCGCCCGTGTAGGAGTGCTCGACGAAGCCGTGTGCCTCCGCGGAGAGGTCGTCCGGCTTGTAGTGGCTCAGGGTGCGGTCCTCGTAGCCGCGGTTGATGCGGGTGCCACGGACCGCCTGCTGGCCGACACAGCCGGCCATCTGAGTCAGGTTGAGCATCGAGCCACGCGCACCGGAGTTGGCCATGACGACCGCCGGGTTGTCGTCCTCGAAGTGCTCTTCGGCGATGTCGCCGGCGTTGTCACGCGCCTTGCCGAGCGTCTGCATGATCTTCATCTCAAGCGTCTCGTCGACGGTCCGACCGGGCAGGGACTCGAGCTCGCCCGCCTCGTACGTCTCGATGAGCTCCTGCACGCGGTCGTAGGCGTCGCCGATCGTCTCGTCGATGCGGTCCTGGGCCGCCCCCGGGATGGTCTCGTCGTCGATGCCGATGGAGAACCCGAAGTGCATGATCGAACGCATCGCGAGCGTCGCGACCTCGTTGATGAAGATGCGGGCGCGCGTCTCGCCGTACACCTTCGCGAGCGTGTCGACGACCTCGCCGCCGAACGCGCCGACGCCGTCCTCGTCGATGGTGCCCTCGAGGAGCTGGCCGTCCTCGATGACGACCGTGTCCCCGGTGTTCGACTGGAACTCCAGGTTCAGGTCGTCTGGCAGCAGCTCGGAGAACAGCTGGCGACCGGTCCAGTACGGCCGGCCGTCTTCGGTGCCTGCCTCCTCGGGCAGCTCGTCGATGCGGGTCGCCCGGAGCAGGTCGAGCGCCTGCGTCTCGTTGAAGTGGGGATTGTCGTGGGTCAGCAGGTACGTCCCACTGATGTGGTCCTGGATGGCCCCGATGATGTTCTCGCCCATGCGGGGGCTCAGGATCTGCTCCTGCACGCGCATGAGGACGCGCGCCTCGGCGCGTGCCTCCTCGTTCTGCAGGGCGTGCATGTTCATCTCGTCACCGTCGAAGTCGGCGTTGTACGGCGGGCAGACGACGGTGTTCAGGCGGAACGTCTTGTACGGCATCACCACGACCTCGTGGGCCATGATGGACATCCGGTGCAGCGAGGGCTGCCGGTTGAACACGACGATGTCGCCGTCGATGAGGTGCCGGTTGACCTCCCAGCCGGCCTCGACCTTCTCGGCGAGCTCCTCGCAGTTCTTCTCGGTCACCTTCAGGCGGCGACCGTCCGGGCGTCGAACGTAGTTCGCGCCGGGGTGTCCCTCGGGCCCGTTGCTGACGTAGCGCCGGGCGTCCTCCAGGTTCCGCTCGGTGACGTTCATCGTCTGGGTCATCTCCGTCGCGACCCGGTCTGGCACACCGACCTCGTTCAGCGAGAGCGTCGGGTCCGGGCTGATGACGGTCCGTGCGGAGAAGTTCACGCGCTTGCCGGACAGCGAGCCACGGAAGCGACCCTCCTTGCCCTTCAGGCGCTGGGAGAGTGTCTTCAGTGGGCGGCCGGAGCGGTGTCGCGCCGGCGGCGTGCCCGATATCTCGTTGTCCATGAACGTCGTGACGTGGTACTGCAGGAGCTCCCAGAGGTCCTCGATGATGAGCTGGGGTGCGCCCGCCTCGCGGTTCTCCATGAACCGCTGGTTGATGCGGATGATGTCGACCAGCTTGTGGGTCAGGTCGTCCTCGGAGCGCTGGCCGTTGTCCAGCGTGATGGAGGGACGCGCCGTCACCGGCGGGACCGGCAGCACGGTCAGTATCATCCACTCCGGCCGGGACTTGTCGGCGGAGATGCCGAGCACCTCGATGTCCTCGTCCGGGATGTCCTCGAACCAGTCGCGGATGTCCGAGGGCATCAGCTTGTTCATGTCCTCCTCCGTGAGGTCGATGTCGAGCGCCTTCTCCAGCGCCTTCCGGTCGGACTCGCGCGGGCGGAACTCGCCCGAGAGGATCTGGTTGACCCGGGAGAGCTCGATGCCCGTCTCGTTGGCGAGCGCCTCGCGTCCCATCGGCTCGTCGTCGTCGTCGTCCGGCTGCATCGCGGCCGCGATGCGCTGGGAGTACTCCGAGGTCAGCACCTGCTGGACCTCGTAGTACGTCGTCGGCTTCTCGTGCTGGATGTCGAACTGGCCCTCGCCACAGAACGGACAGCGGTCCTTCTTCCGGGCCTGGCGGATGGCCGCCTTCGTCACGTCGTTGAGGTCACGACCGAGCTTGCGCGTCTGGTCGAGCTGGCCGCGGAACTCATCGCGCTCGTCCTCGGTGAGACAGAGCCGGGCGCACTCGCGGCAGGTGCCACGGAGCAGTCGCCGGATGAGCTTCGTGAAGCCGACGTGGATGACGGGCGCGGCCAGTTCGATGTGGCCGAAGTGCCCGTTGCACGACCCCGAGTGCTGGCCGCAGGTCTTGCACTCCAGCCCGGGGTCGATGACGCCCAGGCGCGGGTCCATCAGCCCCATGTCGATGGGGAAGCCGTCGTCGTCGTACGTGTCCGCCGTGATTATCTTCGTGGCGGACATGTCGCGGTACTCCTCCGGGTCCATCAGCCCGAAGTCGATCTCGCCGATCTCCTTTGGTGTCTGTGAGCTTGCCATGTTAGACTGCGTCCTCCAGTTCGAGTCGCGGCGCGATGCCGAGTGCCTTCATCTCGTCGAGCAGGAGCTTGAAGGCGTAGCTCATCTCTATCTCGTGAATGTCGGTCTCCTCGCCACAGTTCGGGCAGTAAACCCGACGCTGGTCGACGTTCTCGACCGCGCTCATCCCACACTGGCCGCAGACGTGGATGAACTCGCGGTCGGACTCGTCGAGCAGGCGCTCCTTGAGCGCCATCGCCGCACCGTGCCCGATGAGCACGTCGCGCTCCATCTCCCCGACACGGAGGCCACCCTCGCGGGCACGCCCCTCGGTCGGCTGGCGCGTGAGCACCTGCACCGGCCCGCGCGAACGGGCGTGCAGCTTGTTCGAGACCATGTGGTACAGCTTCTGGTAGAAGATGACCCCGACGAAGATCTCGGCGTCGATCTTCTCCCCGGTGACGCCGGAGTAGAGGGTCTCCTTACCCGAGGACTTGAAGCCGGCCTCCTCGAGTCCGCCGCGGAGCTCGTCCTCGTTCTCGCCCGTGAAGGGCGTCCCGTCAACACGGCGACCCTCCAGCGCACCGATCTTGCCGCCCAGCATCTCCAGCACGTGGCCGACCGTCATCCGCGACGGCAGCGCGTGCGGGTTGACGATGAGGTCCGGGACGACACCCTCCTGCGTGAAGGGCATGTCCTCCTGGGGTGCGATGTGGCCGACGACACCCTTCTGGCCGTGCCGTGACGCGAACTTGTCGCCCATCTCCGGGATGCGCTCGTCGCGGACGGAGACCTTCGAGAGCTTCGAGCCGTCCTCGCCCTCCATCAGTGTGACCGTGTCGACGACCCCGGACTCGCCGGAGCGCATCGTCACGCTCGTCTCACGTCGCTTCTGCGGGGAGAGGCCGCCCATGTCGTCGGGCTCCTCCAGGAACCGCGGCGGCGAGGTCTTCCCGAGCAGCACGTCGTTCTCGCCGACGCGCGTCTCCGGGTTGACCAGGCCGTCCTCGTCGAGGTGCGTGTACGCGTCCTCGCCCCGCGCACCGCGCACGTCCTGGCTCGGAATCTCGAAGCGGTCCTCCTGCCCGCCGGGGTAGCGCCGCTCCTCGCCCTCGTACGTCCGGAAGAAGTGCGAGCGGGCGAGTGCGCGGTCGACCGACCCCTGGTTGAGCACGAGTGCGTCCTCGATGTTGAACCCCTCGTAGCTCATGACGGCGACGACGAAGTTCTGCGCCGCGGGGCGCTCGTCGTAGCCGATCTGCTCCGTGGTCTGGGTCTTGACCATCGAGAGCTGCGGGTAGTGCAGCAGGTGCTGGCGCGTGTCCGGCCGGATGCGGTAGTTCGCGCTCGGCAGCCCGAGCGACTGCTTGATCATCCCTGCACCCATCGTAATACGCGGCGACGCGTTGTGCTCCGGGTACGGAATCATGCCCGCACCGATACCGAAGATGAGCTGCGGGTCGACCTCGAGGTGCGTGTGGTCCTCGGTGAGGTCCTCCCGGTCGACGGCGACGTAGATGTCCTCCTCCTCCTCGGCGTCGATGAACTCGACGTGGCCGTGCTCGACGAGGTCGTCGAACTCCAGTTCGCCGTCGCGGACCGCCTCGATCTCCTCCTGGGAGATGCGGGGCTCGCCGTTCTCGACGACCAGCAGCGGGCGGCGTGCCCGGCCGGCGTCGGCGTTGACGATGACCTCGCGGGTGCGGTCCTTCACCGAGACGTTCACCATCTCGCTCACCTCGCCCAGCCGACGCGCCTCGCGGATCTGCTCCGCGAGCTCGTGCGGCTCGGGGTGTGTCCCGACCAGACTACCGTTGACGTATACCTTCGCTTCGCGCTGTTGACTTGCCATGTGTTAGTCGTCCGCGGGTGTTTCCTGGCCCTGTCCTTCGAGCCCGGGGATACCCTTGACCCCCATCGACGCCAGTTCTCGTTTCAATCCCTGTTCGTCCTCGATGTTCTGCGACAGCTCCATCGCCTGGGCGAAGTTCTTCACCAGCCCACAGTTCGGCCCCTCGGGCGTCTCGGAGGGGCAGATACGGCCCCACTGGGTCGCGTGCAGGTCACGCGCCTCGAAGTGGGGCTGCGAGCGGGAGAGCGGCGATCGCAGCCGGCGCAGGTGGCTGAGCACGCCCATGAAGTCCGTCCGGTCGACCAGCTGGCTCACGCCGGAGCGGCCACCGACCCAGTTCCCCGTCGCGATGGGGTGCTCCAGGCGCTCGGTGAGCACGTCCGAACGGACGACCGTGCTGACCGAGAGCTGCCGGTTGCGCATGTTGGCGCGCTCGAGCTGGTACTTCACGTCGCGTGCCAGCTTGTTCAGCGCCGTCCGGAACAGGTCCTTCATCAGGTCGCCAGAGACCTTCAGACGCTTGTTGGCGTAGTGGTCCTTGTCGTCGGACTCGCGCCGTCCGAGCGCGAGTTCGAAGCACGCCTCGGCCATCCGGCAGAGGTAGTACGCCTTGTTGATGCGGACGTCCTCCTCCTCGACGCCCTCCTCGTGGAGGTGCGGCAGGAGGTACCGGTCGATGACGTAGTTCGCGCGCTTGAGCTGGTAGTTCTTCCCCTGGCCGGAGGCGACGCGCTTGCCGAGCGTCTCGATAGCTTCCTCCTGGCTCTGGACCTCGGCGGCCTCCAGGTTCTCCAGCATGTACTTGACGACCTCGGGGTCGTCGCTGACCCGGTGGACGATCTCCTCGTCCGACTCCAGGCCGAGTGCGCGCACGAGCGTGACGAAGTTGATGCTCCCCGAGACCGACGGGAAGGACACTTCGAGCAGCCCTTCGCGGTTACGCTCGGTCAGCACGAGGGCGCGGTACCCTCGTCGCTGGCTGAACGTCTTCGCGACCTGGATCTCGTCGCCGTACTTCGTGTCGTACTCCGCGAGGATCTTGTTCGGCGCGAGGTCCTCGCTCGTCATCAGCACGCGCTCGGAGCCGTTGACGATGAAGTAGCCACCGGGGTCGGCGGGGTCCTCGCCGATCTCGATGAGCTCCTCGTCCGAGAAGCCAGCGATGTTGCACTTCTCCGAGCCGACCATGATGGGCATCCGGCCGATCTTGGTCTCGGTGGAGTCGACGACCCGCTCCTCGCCCTCCTCGCCCTTCACGATGGACATCTCCATGAAGACGGGCGCGGAGTACGTGATGTTCCGGAGGCGTGCCTCCTGCGGGTAGAGCAGTTCCTCGGAACCGTCTGCCTCCCGCACGCGCGGGGTGACGACGCGGACGTCGCCCAGCTCGACGTGGACCGGCTCCTCGCCCTCCTTGTCGCCGATGTCCGTGTCGATGGTCTCCTTCTCGTCCACGACGCGTTGCATCCCACGGGTCAGGAACGCGTTGAACGAGCGGAAGTGGTGTTCTGCGAGTCTGTCCTTCGAGAAGTACTCACGCGAAATCGCGCGTCGGTTTGCTCTTTCCATTCTGTCAGTCCACCACGAGTCTGTACACGACCGCTGTGTCTGTCGTTCGTGATTCTCGGATGATCTTCACCACGTTACCCATCTCTGCCTCGTCGGGCAGCGCCGGGTCGGTGCGTTTGATCTTCGGAAGGTCCGTCCTGTCGATGTCATACTCGTCGAGCACGTCCTGCAGTTCGTCCTCGTCGAGGACGACGTGCTCGGGCACGAGTTCGTGTTGGCTTACGTCTACCATGGTTGTGTCTGACCGGAGAGAGAAGCTGCTGTCACGAGATACTACAGGGCACTACCGGCGGGAGGCATTTAACGTTTGCCAAGTACGTACGGGAGCGTTCGCTACTGGTGCCCGCCTCGGCGGCGGGTACGAACCCGCGGTCGGGACGACGTGAACGATTTCAGTTTCGTCCTGACGATTGCGCTACGACCCTAAAGCGTTTGTGCCGCGGTGGACACACGCACACGCCTTCCGATTGGAAAGCCTTAAGCGTACAACCCGGGTACGTAGGGGTGAAGCCCGGGTGGTGTAGTGGCCCATCATACGACCCTGTCACGGTCGTGACGCGGGTTCAAATCCCGCCTCGGGCGTATTCTGCTGGCGTAACCGAACGAGGAGCGCTAGCGACGAGTGAGTCTGCGCCAGCGAATCGCCCCGCAGGGATTTGAAGCAGCGAGTGGAGCGACGGCGGAACGAGTGAGGTTCAAATCCCGCCTCGGGCGCTTTCTCAGCAGACAACGTGAGTGTGGAGCGCTAGCGACGAGTAGGTCTGTGCCAGCGAATCACCTCGGGCGCTTCTGCGAATATTCGTTCACGAGCGACCCCCCCGTCGTCGACCATCGTCCAACAGTTCAAACCAGAAGCCGTCTCAACGTCGACGTGAACCCCTCTCGACGCGGTGACGAGACCGAAGCGATTCTCCTCGCCAGACTGCTCGACTGTGGCTGTTCCGTCTCCGTCCCGTTCGGGGATAGCGACCGGTACGACCTGCTGGTCGACGACGACGGGTACCTGTTCCGCGTACAGTGCAAGACGGGAAGCTGGGTGAACGGGACGGTGCAGTTCAAGCTCTACAGCTCGACTGTCGCCGATGGTGAACGGGTCGACGCCGACTACACGGCGGAGGAGGTCGACGCGTTCGCGGTCTACGCACCGGAGACCGATGGAGCTTACTGGGTTCCGATGGCGGAGACAGGGACCGGCGAGATGCGACTCCGGGTTGAGGACCCGCACCCCGAGGCACCGCGCTCCCGAGTGAACTGGGCCAGCGAGCACCGCCTGACGGAACGGTTCGAGTGAGAGTCGGGCGTCGTTCCGAATCGACACCGATTAATAAGTCCAGCAGGAACGAGGAGACGCGTTCGAAAGCCCGGGTGGTGTAGTGGCCCATCATACGACCCTGTCACGGTCGTGACGCGGGTTCAAATCCCGCCTCGGGCGTATTCTGCTGGCGCAACCGAACGAAGAGCGCCAGCGACGAGTGAGTCTGCGCCAGCGAATCGCCCCGCAGGGATTTGAAGCAGCGAGTGGAGCGAAGCGGAACGAGTGAGGTTCAAATCCCGCCTCGGGCGCTTCCGCGAGGAACTCCGTGACGGGGAGAGGGACCGCAGCGGGAGTCTTTCTACTGGCGAATATCGGTTGTCGAGCGTTCGAGGCTGCACTCAGAGAGCGACCAGACGACAGTCAGCCTTCGACATCGTACGTGTGGACTCCAATTTGCTGGGACCGTTCGCCGTTGTCCCAGTACAGTCCCAGGCTGCCCTCCGTGTCTTCGGGGACGGAGATAGTTCCGGAGTCGCCGGGGGCGATGGGTGAACCGATGATTTCGTCGAGCGTGCCACGTGGTGAGCCCTCAACCCGGACTGTGATTCGATCGGGTTGTTGGAGGGTGTCGCCACCACCGTGGATGATGGTAACGGTATCATCCTCGGGATTGTCGGTGTAGTCGAACGCGACGCTGGGAGCTGGGTCTCCAGGGGACCCGGCGTCCCATACCCGCCAGTTTCCGTTCTCTGTCCGGAGTTCGTACTCGACTCTGTCGGTTCGGGAGTTACCCTCTTGGTCGGACAGGGTGTACTCAACGATGACCAGCGCAGTGTCGTCTTCCTGGGTCCTGACCTCGGTCTCTTCGATGGTGAGGTCGATATTCTGGTATCCATCTGATGTCTGGCCCTCTTTGGCACGCTCCATCGTTGGCCCGTCGGAGTGTACAAGTTCGAGGGCCCGGTCTGTCTCTCTCTGTCCACGGATGCCCGGAGATACGCACGCAACGTCGCCTCGGGGTCGTCACCGACATCGCTGTCGCTGCCCCCACCGAGTATGCCGGTACAGCCGGCGAGTGCAGTCAGGGAGAGAGTACTCGCAGTCAGGTAGGTCCGTCGTCGCATGCGAACCGGATTTCGGAAGCCGCCACAAGAGTGTTTACATTTTGTCCTTTTTGGCGGGTATCTACCGTCGACAGCGGTCGGACGACCCCCCGGACAGTTGACTCTAATCGTTTAGTACCCGGGGGACGTAACGGCCGGTATGTCAGGAGACGGGCTCGGCGAGGGGATGTCGCGGACGCCGACCGTCGAGGCGGTGTCGGTGCTGTTCGTCGACAACGACGCGGATTTCGCCGGTGTCTCGAAGACGATGCTGGAGCGGGCCGACGAGAGCATCTCGGTGACGATCGTCCCGAACGGGCGTGCGGCGATCGAGGTCGTCGAGGACCCCGGACGCCAGGTGGACTGTATCGTCAGCGACTACGACATGCCGGAGATGGACGGGCTGGCACTGCTGGAGGCGGTGCGGGAGCGGGACGACCGGCTGCCGTTCGTACTGTTCACGGGGAAGGGGAGCGAGGAGATTGCGAGCGACGCCATCGCGGCGGGCGTGACCCAGTACCTGCAGAAGAAGCCGGGTCGCGAGCGATACGCGTTGCTGGGGAACCAGATACGGAACGCGGTGGCGCAGTACCGGACCCAGAGCGCCCTGCAGGACCGGGTCCGCCAGCAGGAGGCGGTGGCGGCCATCGGCCAGCAGGCGCTGAACGAGCCACAGCTCGAGGTGCTGTTCGAGACGACGGTCCGCCGGGTCGCGCGGGCGCTCGACGTGAGCCACGTTCGTATCCTCTCGCTCCCGGAGTCGGCCGCGGAACTCGGCACGGAGGCGGCCGTCGGGTGGCGGCCGGACGCGCCGCCGTCGGGCCAGGCACAGTACGCGGTCGGCGACGGCAAGCCGGTCGTGGTCGTCGACGACGTTCCCTCGGAGGACCGGTTCGATACGAGCGACGCGGCCGAGGTGGAGGAGCTCCGGAGCGGTGCGTGTGCGACGGTCGGCCTGCGTGGCTCCGACTGGGGGGTGCTCGAGGCACACGCGCGGACGCATCGGCGGTTCACGCAGGACGACGTGACGTTCCTCCAGAACGTGGCGACGGTGCTCGCGAGCGCCATCGAGCGCAACGTCATCGAGGGCGAGCGCCAGGAGAGCAGCGAGCGGTACCGAACGCTGGTCGAGGTCTCACCGAGCGCGGTCGTCGTGCACAGAGACGGCGACCTCGTCTACACGAACCCGGCGTTCGTCTCGCTCGTCGGGGCCGCCGACGCGACGGAGCTGCTCGGGTCCGACCTGGCGTCGCTGTTGCATCCGGAGGACGAAGCGGCCGTCACGACGGCCATGGCACAGACTCTGGCCGGGGAGGCGGAGCCGACACGCCGGGAGCGACGGATCGTCGGACGCGACGGGTCGGTCGTCCACGTCGAGATGACCTC
This sequence comes from Haloarchaeobius iranensis, assembly GCF_900103505.1. Lineage (GTDB taxonomy): Archaea > Halobacteriota > Halobacteria > Halobacteriales > Natrialbaceae > Haloarchaeobius > Haloarchaeobius iranensis. Next base: position 24,152 of record NZ_FNIA01000011.1, on the reverse strand, counting down.
GCGGGCCATCGAGTACGAGGGGGAGCGGGCGGTGCTGACGGTGGCGACGGACGTGACTGAACGCAAGCGCTACGAGGAGACGCTGGACACGCTCCACGAGACCTCTCGGGACCTGATGCGTGCGGAGACGCGGGCGGACATCTGCGAGACCGCTGCGGAGACCGCGGCGGACCTGCTGGGGCTGAGTGCGCTCGTCGTCTACACGTTCGAGAGCGACACCGGCGAGCTCGAACCCGCGGCGACGACCCCGAGCACGAGCGACCTGCTGGGGTCACCGCCGACGGTCGAGCGCGGGGCGGGCTACGTCTGGGAGACGTTCAGCGAGGGGGAGTCGCGGTACTTCCCGGACGTGGCGGACGAGCCGGGCGGACTGGACGACGTGGTCGAGAGTCAGCTGGTGATCCCGCTCGGGACCCACGGCGCGCTGGTGGCCGTCTCGGACGCCGTCGAGGGGTTCGAAGAGCCGACCGTCGAGCTGTTGCACATCCTCGCGGCGAACACCGAGGCGGCGATGGACCGGGCCGAGCGCGAGCAGCTGCTCCGCGACCACGACAGCCGGCTGACCCAGCAGAACGAGGAGCTGCGGAAGCTGAACCACACGAACAAGATAGTCCGGGACGTGAACCGTGCGGTCGCACAGGCGTCGACCCGACGGGAAATAGAGCAGGCGGTCTGTGACCGGCTGGCCGAGGCAGAGCCGTACGTCGCCGTCTGGGTCGCCGAGGCGGAGGGCCCGAACGGCGCGATGACACCGCTCGCCTGGTCGAACACCGACGCGGACTACGTCGACCGGATAGACGACGACGTCGACGACCCGACGCCGGAGGGGGACCTCGTCCGGCGGGCCGCCGACACGCAGGAGGTTGTCGTCGTCGAAGACGTGCTGACGGACGAGTGGAGCGAACGCCGGACGGAGGCGCTCACGTACGGCTTCCAGACGGTCGTCGCGGTGCCGCTGGTCGACAACGAGCGCGTCTACAGCGTCCTCGTGTTGCACGTCGCGACGCCAGAGACGGTGACCGAACAGGAGCTGGCGGTGCTCGGCGAGCTGGGTGAGACCATCGGGCACGCCATCCACGCGGTCGAGCGGACGCGGGCGCTCGTCACGGACAGCGTCGTCGAGCTGGAGTTCGACGTGGCCGACGAGCGGTTCACGTTCTCGCGGCTGTCGGCGGCCGTCGGCGGGACGATTCGGCTCGATGGCTCCGTCGCCCGGCCCGACGGCACCCACCTCTGTTTCGTCCGGACCGAGGGTATCGACCCGGCGCTCGTCGAGTCCACGCTCGCGGACTGGTCGTCGGTGCCGTCGGTGGCCTGCATCAACGAGGACGGCGAGACGGCGCTGTTCGAGCTGCGCCTGACGGAGCCACGGCTGTTCGAGCTGCTCCGCGAGTACGACGGGACGATCCAGTCGCTGTCAGCCACGGACGGTGTCGTCTCGTTGGTCGTCGAGCTGCCACAGGGCGGTGACACCCGTGGGTTGTGGAACGACCTGAGCGAGTCCTACCCGACGACGGAGCTCGCGGCCCGGCGGGAGACGAGTCAGGCGAACCGCCAGCACCGGACCCATCGGTCCTGGGTCGAGGGCGAGCTGACGGAGCGGCAGTTCGAGGCGTTACAGAGCGCCTACTACGCCGGTTTCTACGAGTGGCCCCGCGAGGTGAACGGGGAAGTGCTCGCCGAAGCGCTCGACGTGACGCCGCCGACCTACCACTACCACCTGCGTGCGGCCGAACGGAAGCTGGTGAGCGGGGTGTTCGGGTCTGGCTCTAACTGATTAGTGTCGGTCGAAGGAGTGCACTAACAGATTAGAATAAACTGTTAATTCCGTTGCATCCCTACGGTTAGTCGGCGAATCAGCAGCGAACCGCTGTCGCCACCCCCCCCCATACTCCCCCCAACCCCCTTCCTGAAGCACTATCCGACGAGAGCCGTCGCTGTCGCGTGGCTCGGGAGGTGGCTGCCGGCCGGCAGGAGGGAGCGGCGGAGTCGGTGTCGGCGGACGTGGCTATAACGACCGCCAGGGCGGACGTTCAGCTCCGCTCGCCGATGGTGACCTGGTTGAACTTCTGTCGGCTGCCGCCACCCGCGCCGTACGGGTCGATGTCGACCCAGTCGTACGCGAAGCGCTCGTCCGTCCGGTGGTAGCAGGGCAGGAGTATCATGTCCTCCCACATCGCCTCCTCCATCTGGACGTACGCCTCACCGCGGGTCGCGGCGTCGTCTTCGGTGGGTGCCTGGTTGTTCTGGACGGTCTCCCAGGCGCTGCTCATCTGGTCGACAGCGCCGTCTTCCACGTCGTCCCAGTCGAGGTAGGCACCGCGGGCACCACCCTCGCGGTCGGTGTCCGTGAGTTCCGGGACGAGCTGGCCGAAGAAGTTGTCCGGCGCGGGCCAGTCCATCACCCACCCGAGCGAGTAGGCGGAGAGGTTCCCGTTGCGGCCGCGGTTGAGCAGCGTCGAGAACGGCGCCTCCTCGAGGTTCATGTTGACGTGGGCGTTGACGAGCTTGTCCCGGAGTATCGTCCCGAGGCCCTGCCACGTCGGGGACGTGTAGGTGGTGAACGTGATATCGTACTCGTTGTTGGGGCCGTACCCGGCGTCCTCCATCACCTGTTGTGCGTCGTCGAGGCGCGACTCGCCGTAGCCGTAGGGGTAGTTCTGCTCGGCGTGTTCGTCGTACGCGCTGGTCCCGCCGGGGTAGATACGCGGCGGGCTGAAGTGGTACGCGGGCTCGCCACGTCCCTTGAACACCTGCTCGACGCCCTCGTGCTGGTTCATCGCGTACGCGATGGCCTGCCGGACGGGCTTTGGCACGTTCTTGGCGTTCAGACCGATGTAGTACGTGTTGATGGTCGGGACGGCGGCGTACTCGGCCGTCTCGCCGTTCTGCATCGGGCCGTAGGTCCCGCGCTGGCGTCCGAGGTCGTCCTCCTCCTCGATGGTGACCTTGCTCGGGTCGTACTTCGAGGTCGGCATCGGCGGGAGGTCCGCGTTCTTGTTCTGACCGTAGTTGTACCGCGCGTCGCTGTCGGTGATTATCTGCCAGTGGATGCCACCGATGAGCGGCCCGTCACCGTGGTAGTCGTCGAAGCGGCTGACCTCCGCCATGGTGTTCGTCTCCCAGCTCTCGAACGTGAAGGGCCCGGCGCTGATCGGGTTGGTCTGGGCGAACTCGTCGTACCCTATCTCGCCGTCGTAGCCCGGTGTGTCGTCGACGAACCCCTCGGGAATCACGCCGAAGGCCGTGTACGCGAGCATCGGAAGCGTCGAGTGGAACGGCGCGGAGAGCTGGACCTCGAGCGTCGTCTCGTCGACGGCGGTGACGCCGAGCGTGCCGGGTTCGTAGTTGCCGTCGCTGTCCGTCTCGTGTTCGATTCCCATCGCGGACGTGGCGAAGTACGCCCGACGGGAGTTCGAGGAGGCCGTGAGCCGCTCGAAGGAGTAGACGAAGTCCGAGGCGGTGACGGGGTCGCCGTTGTGGAACTGGACGTCCTCCTTGAGGTTGAAGGTGTACGTGGTGAAGTCGTCGGACACCTCGTAGTCCGTCGCCAGCAGCGTCTCGACCTCGATCTCACCGTTCGGGTAGTTCATCAGCCCGTCGAACACCTGCTGGATGACCCGGCCGTTCGCCGTGTCGGTCGAGGCGATGGGGTCCAGCGTACTCATCGTCGCGTTCGTGAGCTTGAGGGTCCGGTCGCTCTCGCCGAAGCCCTCGTCGTCGTCGTCGGTTCCCGTTCCAGGGTCGTCGGTCCCCTCGGTGTCGGTTCCAGGGTCGTCGGTGCCGTCGTCGTTGTTGTCGCCCGTACAACCCGCGAGGGCCAGGGCTGTCGCCGCACCGCCGGTCGCTTTGAGGAAGCTCCGGCGCTGGAGGGACTGGTCGTCTGACATACACCCACCGGTTCGGCCTTTCGTGTCAAAAGGCCGCCGTAAACACTAGTGGGCTCTAGTCCTAGGAAAAGCCTTATTAAGGGAAATAAATCCGGCAGAATAACAAATATCGGGACACAGTTCTACTAATCTCCAAAAAGCCGAAGCAGTGGCTGTCGACAGGAGCGAGCTGGTCTGCAACGCAGTCGCGGGGGCTGAATCGGGGTGGGGATGACAGCAGGCGGCGTTCCTGTCGACAGTAAACCCAAAGACGGGACGGGTATTAAGGCCGGTGAAGGGTCAAACCATCACTTGAGGCTTCGGTCCGCCACGACCGCGCTCGCGTTCGGGCTGTCCCCGTCGTGGGGAGTGTGCCGCTCGCGGACCTGTACCGCGTGGCGTCGCTCGGTGGCGTCGTCGATTACGCGAACCTCGCCGGGGCCGGTGGGCATCCGTTCCGTCAGGGCCGAATCGACGTACGATGGGCGCGCTCGTTCCAGTGCCTCGCGGTCACGTCGGTCGGTGAGTCGATGTGCAACGACGATATCGGCTTGCGAGGCTGCCACTGCCGGCAGCGCGCTCGGACGCTGGGTCGCCGCGACGAGGCTCACGCCCGGCTGTCGGCCACGCGTGAGCAGGGTCCGCAGCGCGGGTGCCGCGACACCGTCGAAGAAGGCGTGCGCCTCGTCGAGCAGGAGCCACGGGAGCCGGTCGACCGTCCCCTGCACCCGTGCCCGGTAGAGCGCCGTCGCGGCCGCCCGGACGACCGCGTTCGCCGCCGCCGTCGGTCGTCCCGACACGTCGAGGACCGTCGCCGTGCCCGAGGCCAACGCCGCTGCGTCGAGTCCGTCCGGGTCGAACACGTCCCACGAGGCGGCGAGGTCGAGGTGGTTCCGGGCCGCCCGGCGGGCCGCCCGGTCGCAGTCCAGTGCTGCCAGTCGCTCCCGTATCTCGTCGACGGTCGTCCCCGCCGCAGCGGCCCGCCAGAGTACAGCCCCGCCTGGAGACTCCGGGTCGAGACCGACCAGCTCGCACCACGCCGTCGGCGGAAGCGCGTCGGGGTCGACACGTGGCTCCGCGACGACGGTCGCCGACCCGTCGGCCGCGAGCGTCCCGAACACGCCCATCGGGTCGACGACGACCGGCGCGACGCCCGCCGCCGCCGCCAGTCCCTCCGCCAGTACCCCGAGCGTGTACGACTTGCCGTAGCCGCGCTTGCCGACGACGAGCGCGGCGTGGGGGGACTCGCAGTCGAGGCCGACCGCCGCACCCGCGCTCCCGTCCGGTGCACGGTAGCGCCCGAACTCGACTGTCGCGCCCTCGCCGCCGTCGCGTCCGATGACGACCATGGCCGCTCTGGCCGCGGGATTGTACTTGAATGGCCGGCCCGCCGTTCAAATACCATCACGGGCCCAACCACGGCGTGCGACTCACACCGCTCCGGCGCGACGACCGCGCCATCGAAGGACTGCCGATTCGACTCGTCATCGCCCTCGTCGTCGGCGTCGCCAGCCTCTCCGTCATGATGAACATGATCTCGGGTATCGGCGGGCTCGCCGTCACCGAGGTCGACGCCCAGCCGACCCCGGACGTCGTCACGCCCGGCGAGCAGACCGTCACCATCCGCGTCGTCGACAGCGACGGGAACCCCGTCGAAGGCGCGACCGTCGTCGTGAAGGGTGCGACCGCACGGCTGGACGGCATCGAGACGGCGAGCACCGGAGAGAACGGCACCGCCGAGGTGGATATCAGCCCCTCGCTCGGCCCGAACCAGGCCGAGGGCACGCTGCAGATCGATATCAAACCACCCGCGGGCAGCGAGTACGCCGACCAGCGCGCGAACACGGTCATCCTGGTGGTCGAGGACTGATCAGGGGACCGGCAGCGTCACCGACTCCATCTCGAAAAAAGGCCGTCTCGTAGCCCTCGTGTCTGGACGCCTGCGGCGGCGTCAGCACCGTGAGCGTGACCCGGTCGCCGCTCGCCAGCTCGGGGGCGGGCGCGCCGTAGTGGGCGCCGAGCAGCGGGTCGACCGTGCGAGAGAGCGTGTCCGCGCTCCCTTCGACCAGCGCCACGACGCAGCGACGACGGCGCTCGTCGTCGGCTGGGTCCCTAATCCCAGTCGATCCACTCGTGCTCCCAGCCGTTCCCGACGGCGGCTTGGGCGCGTTCGCGGTCCTCGCGGTCGGTCCGGTTCCGTTCGAGCGCGCCGGCCTGTTCGCCCTCGACGAGCAGGGGCGCGAACGCGACCGGGCCGTGCTCGTCGCGGACGTCGCCGGTCGCGTCGACGGAGACGAGCGTCTGCCCGGCCGCGCCCCGGGGCATGACGAGTCGTCCGTCGTCCGCGAGCTGGTCGACGAGCGCACGCGGCGGCTCGATGGCGGCGGCCTCGACCAGCACGCGGTCGAACGGCGCGTACTCGGAGAGACCGTGGGTGCCGTCGCGGCAGTCGACGAGCACCTCGCCGTAGCCCGCGTCGGCGAGGTTCGACCGCGCCTCGTAGACGACGTGGCGGGTGATGTCCACGGCGTGGACGTTGCGTGCGCCGGCGAGTTCGGCGGCGACCGCGCTGGTGTAGCCGACGCCAGCGCCGACGACGAGCACCGCGTCGCCCGACTCGACGTCGAGCGCCTCGAACAGCCGCGCGACCGATGTCGGCGAGAGGATGCGGGTGCCGGCGTGCTCGTGTGACTGGTCGGTGTACGCGCGTTGCTCCTCGGGGACGAACTCGTGGCGGGGCACCTCCCGCAGCGCGAGGCCGACCGCGTCGCTGTGCACGACGCCCTTCGCGTCGTATTCGAGGCTGTCGACCATGTCGTCTCGCAGCGCCGCCGGCTCCATGCGCGAAGCTCAGTGATGCTCCGTTAAGAATCTCGCGCCTGCCCCAGCACCGCCTGCCGGTCCGTCCCCGGGACGTCACGCACCTGGACCGCCCGTAATCCGGCAGCTTCGAACCAGTCCCGGTAGGCAGCGGGCGCGTGGGCCTCGCCGGAGCCCAGCGCGAGTCGCCGGACGGTCGCCGCGCGCGCGGCGGGCGAGCGTTCGCGAAGGTAATCGACTACCACGAGCCAGCCGCCTGGCCCGAGCGCGTCGGCTGCCCCGGCGACGAGTCGCCGGTTCGCCGCTGCCGAGCGCTCACCGGTCCGCAGCGGGACGAACGCGCAGTCGACGCCCTCGACGGGGAGGTCGCTGGAATCGGCGCCGTCGCAGGGCAGGTTCCACGTGACCGCCTCCACGGGCTCGCGGGCGAGCAGCGACGCCGACGCGTCGAGCCGGTCGGCGGCGTCGAGCAGGGTCACGTCGTAGCCCCGCCGCGCGAATTCGACGGCGTAGGTGCCCGGCGCGCCGCCGATGTCGACGACCCGGCCGTCGGGGACCACGTGCTGGGCGGCGGTGACACAGGCCCGGACGGTCGCCTCGTCGGTCGCCTGCACGTGGCCGAGTCGGTTGCGGGTCCACTCGGACGCGGTGCCGTCGGGTGCGCGTTCGTCGTTGGAGCCGACCGGCGGGTCCTCGCCACGCATCGTCGCCGGGAGCTGGCGGAGCGCGTCGAGGTCGTCGAGCTCGGCCGGGAAGCGCCCGACGGACCGAAGGTCGGCAGCCGCGAGGAAGCCCAGGGCGCGGTTCGTCGGCTCGTAGACGCCGCCCACGTCGCGGAAGAAGCCGGCGTCGGCGAGGGCCGCGACGGTGAGTCGGGCCGCGCGCTCGGTCACGTGCGTCCGTTCGGCGACCTCCGCAGGCGTGTCTGCGTCGGAGAGCAACGCGTCGAGGACGCCCGTCTCGCGGGCGGCCCACAGCAGGAACAGCGTCTCCCGGTCCTCTGTCATGGTCAGCGATGACGAACCGGAGGGGAATAATTCACTGCATCCGGACGAAGCGCACCCCGCCCCGGTCCTCGCGGTCGAGCGAGCCGTCCGCCCGCCGTGTCGCGTGGACGAGCCGCTGCCGGTCGGTGCCGATAGGGGCGAGGACGACCCCGCCCGGGCGGACCTGCTCGACGACCGCGTCCGGGAACCCGGGCGCTGCGCAGGTCAGGTACGCCGCGTCGTAGGGGGCGTGCTCCGGCCAGCCCTCGCGGCCGTCGCCGGTCCGAATTCCGATGGCTCCGTAGCCGAGCCTGTCGAGGCGCTCGCGGGCCTCGCTGGCCAGCCGCTCGCTGTACTCCACCGAGAACACGTTCTCCGCGCCGACGACCTCGGCGGTGACGGCGGCGTGGTAGCCACAGCCGGTGCCGACTTCGAGCACCCGGTCGCCGGTGGAGAGGTCGAGCGCGTCGACCATGATAGCGACCATGTGCGGCGCGCTGATGGTCGCACCGTCCCCGATTGGCAGGGGGCGGTCGGCGTACGCCTCGCTCCGGCGTGATTCGGGGACGAACTCGTGTCTCGGGACCGCCCGCACCGCGTCGAGCGTCGACTCCCGCTCGATGTCGCTCCGGCGGTCGAGCCGGTCGACCAGCGACTCCCGGGCGGCCTCGAAGCTCATCTCACCAGGCGGACCAGGCCGTCGTCTCTTCGTCCCACGCGTAGACGCGCTTCGCGTCCTTGGCGACGACCGTATCGCCGTCGTGGTCGAGCTTGTCGTGGTAGTAGCCCTCCGCGTCGGCGCGGACGGCGATGCCGCTGATGGTGAACTCGTCGTTGTCGAACGTCTCCGTCTCGCCCACGACGAACTCGTAGTCGCCGGGGACGTGCACGCGCTCCGAGCGCGTCTCGTTGTTGCGGCCGTCGCGCGGGTGGATGGTCACGTTGACCCCGACGTTCCCGACCGCACGGGTCCAGAACGTCTCCACGTCGCCCGCCTCGGCCTCCTCGACGCGGCGCTCGCCGTCGAGTTCGAGGCTGGTGATGCGGACCGTCATGATTGCCTCGTCGGTGTCGAGGATGAACTCCTCGCCCGTCGCGACCGTCTCGTCGACCGGGGCCTCCACCGTCGCGGTGAAGGAGTCCCCGTCCTGACTGACGACGACATCGACCGCGACCGTCTCGTCCGGCTCGACTCGCTCCTTGTGGACGTGCCCGCACTCCGTACAGCGGACCGTGTACATCTGCCCGCGCTCCTTCAGCACCTCGTGCGCCCGTTCGAACTCGGGCGAACACGAGGGACAGGGGAGCGCGAGCCTGTCGGCGACTTCGCTCATACACCGTAGTACACCGCGACGCGGTAAAAGCCGTCGGACCGCCTGTCCGTGTGGTGGTGGTTGTCGGTATCCCGTTCTGTTCGTGGTTCCCTTGTTGGGTCTCACTTCGTTTTGGCCGTCTGGAGCTGTTCTCCCATCGAAGCACCGACCACATTCCGAGAATACGGACAGCACACCAACCAGAACACCCGAACGCGACGAAACCCGAAACGAGCGGGTCTGCGAACCGCTTTCGAGATAAGGAGCGCGTAGAGCGCGTAACTCCGAACGCCGAAACGGCCTCAGATTCCTCCTTCGACCCCTCTCGCGCTCGCTGGAGCCGTAACTCGCAGGGGAAAAGGGTGGGCTTAAGTGCCTCCGTAAGATACCGACTGGTACTATGGCGAACGGCAAATACGCCGCGCGCAAGCTCAAGAAGGACCGCCAGAACCACCGGTGGTCCGACTCTGAGTACGCTCGACGCGAGCGCGGACTTCGCAAGAAGTCCGACCCGCTCGAGGGCGCGCCCCAGGGTCGAGGTATCGTACTGGAGAAGGTCGGCATCGAAGCGAAGCAGCCGAACTCCGCGATTCGAAAGTGTGTCCGTGTCCAGCTGATCAAGAACGGCAAGCAGGTCACGGCGTTCTGCCCGGGCGACGGTGCCATCTCGTTCATCGACGAGCACGACGAGGTCACCATCGCCGGTATCGGTGGGGCGAAGGGTCGCGCGATGGGTGACCTCTCCGGCGTGAACTACAAGGTCGAGAAGGTCAACGGCGTCGCAATGCTCGAACTCGTCCGCGGGAACGCGGAGAAGCCGGTGCGCTAACCATGGCGGCCGAAGACACACCCGAGCCGGACAAGCCGGCCGGCACGGACGAGGAGGGCGCACGCGCCCAGCTGTTCGGCACGTGGGACGTGACCGACATCGAGTACAACGACCCGTCCACCGAGCGCTACATCTCGGTGACGCCGGTCGCACACACGATGGGTCGCCACTCCTCGAAGCAGTTCAAGAAGTCCGAGATCTCCATCGTCGAGCGACTCATCAACCGTCTGATGCAGACGGAGGAGAACACGGGCAAGAAGCAGAAGGCGATTCAGATCGTCCGCGACGGCTTCGAGCAGATCCACGAGCGCACCGACGAGAACCCGATCCAGGTGCTCGTGACCGCCGTCGAGAACGCGGCACCCCGCGAGGAGACCGTTCGCCTGAAGTACGGTGGCATCTCGGTCCCGAAGGCCGTCGACGTCGCGCCGCAGCGCCGCGTCGACCAGGCCCTGCTGTTCCTGACCGACGGTATCTACAAGGACTCGTTCAAGACCCCGACGTCCGCATCCGAGGCGCTGGCCAACCAGCTCGTCGGCGCGGCGAACTACGACGTCCAGACGTACGCCGTCAGCCAGAAGGAAGAGAAGGAACGCGTCGCGGCCGCGGCACGCTAACGCTCTCTCTCTCTCCCGTTCTCGCCACGCTCGGAGCCACCGGCTCGGCGACCGGATAGCACGAAGTATTTACCTATCCTGTCGATAGCACCTGGTATGGCACCGAACCCTCCATCCCGCCGCCAGTTCCTCGCGGCGGCTGCAGCGGCCGGCCTGGCCGGCTGTCTCTCGGACGTCACCGGTAGCGACGGCACGCCGACCGACCCGCCGACATCGGCGTACGACCCGACGGTCGAGCAGGACGAGTGGCCGAAGTACGACGAGGACTGGGAGGCGCCGACGGACTCCCCCCTCGACTACGAGTACGAGACGGAAGTGCTGGTCGAGAACCTCGATATCCCGTGGGATATCTCCTTTACGGGCGAGGACGAGCTGTTCCTGACCGAGCGCACCGGCACCATCCGACGGTTCGAGTCGGGCGAGGTCGTCGACGTGGTCGAACCCGACGAGGCCATCGACGCGGGCTCCATCGACAGCCCGGACGAGCAGACCTGGTGGGTCGAGGGCGGCGAGGGCGGCCTGCTCGGCGTCGCTGCCCACCCCGACTACCCGGAGCCACCGCTGGTGTACGCCTACTACACGTACATGGACGGCGGGGCAGAGAAGAACAAGGTGTCGTCGTTCGACGCCTCCGCGGACGACCCGTCGGAGACGGTGACGACGCTCGTCGAAGATATCCCCGGCGAGAGCTACCACGACGGCGGCCGCATCGCGTTCGGCCCCGAGGGCCACCTCTGGGTCACGACGGGCGACGGCGGGACCCCGGAGAACAGCCAGAGCACGGAGTCGCTGGGCGGGAAGGTGCTCCGCATCACCGCGGGGGGCGACCCGGTCGAGGGGAACGCCGAGGGCGGCGACGCGCGGATCTTCTCGCTGGGCCACCGGAACCCCCAGACGATCACGTGGCTGCCGGACGCGACGCCGGTCGTGTCCGAGCACGGACAGACTGCACAGGACGAGGTGAGCCTGATATCGCCCGGCTGGAACGGCGGCTGGCCGGAGCACCGGACGGCCGAGGAGTACCCCGGCAGCGACTACAACCGCCCGGTCGCGCACACGGGAGCGAACACCTCGTGGGCACCGAGCGGTGGCGTCTTCTACACCGGCGACAGCGTCCCGGGCCTCCAGAACCGACTGCTGGTCGGCGGGCTGTGGAGCCAGCGCATCAACGTCGTGACGCTCTCGCCGCCGGACGGCGACCTGCCGCCGGTCGGGAACGGGAAACGGCACGACGCAGACTGGCTGGACAACGACTACGTCGCCACCTCGCACCACCTGTTCGAGGACGAGTTCGGGCGCATCCGCCACGTCGAACAGGGCCCCAACGGCGACCTCTACTTCATCACGTGCAACCGCGACGGCCGCGCCGAGGGTGACTTCCCCAAGGAGAACGACGACCGGCTCGTCCGCGTCCGGCAGGTCTGAACGGGCGGTTCACTGGTCTCTCGCCGTCTGTAAACCGGTACGCTATTGCTGGTTGACGGGTATTCGAGACGTATGTCCGACTCGCACGAATCGGTCGACCTCGTCGCCGACGAGACGGTCGAACGGCTCGCACTGGCGGCGGTCGTCGCCGCGTTGACAGCGGCGCTCGCACAGGTGTCGATTCCCGTGCCGGGACTCCCGGCACCGGTCTCGTTCCAGCCGTTCGGGGTGTACGCCGCCGGGCTGTTGCTCGGCGCACGATGGGGGGGCCTCTCGATGCTGCTGTACCTGCTCACCGGCGCGGCCGGGGTGCCCGTGTTCTCGAACGCCTCCGGCGGGCTCGGGGTCGTCCTCGGTCCCACCGGGGGCTACCTCGTCGGCTACGTCGTCGCCGCCGTGGTCATCGGGCTGCTCGCCCACGGCGGCCTCGACGCGAAGCGGCCGTCGGTGGTCCCGACCTGGCGGCAGTCCCTCGCGCTGTTCGCCGGCATCGCCGTCATCTACGCCCTGGGGGTGCCGTGGCTCGCCGAGACGACGGACTACTCGCTCTCGGCGGCGATGGCGGTCCCGCTCGACCCGCCGTTCGTCGCACTGTCGGGGCCGACCGTGCGCATGCCCCAGGCCGTCGTCGTCGGTGCGGTCATCTTCCTCCCCGGCGACGTGCTGAAGATACTCGCGACGCTCGGCGTCGTCCGGACCGGCGAACTCGACGCACTCGTCGAATGATCCGCGTCGAGGACCTCACGCACAGCTACGGCGATACCCGCGTGCTCGACGGGGTCTCGACGACCATCGCGGACGGCGAGTTCGTCCTCGTCGTCGGCGCGAACGGGAGCGGGAAGACGACGCTCGTTCGGCAGTGCAACGGCCTGGTGGAACCCGACTCGGGCACCGTCACCGTCGACGGAACGCCCGTCCACGAGGACCTCGTGCGTGCCCGCACCCGCGTCGGCATGGTGTTCCAGCACCCTCGCGACCAGCTCGTCGCCGCGACCGTCGGTGCGGACGTGGCCTTCGGCCCCGAGAACCTGGGGCTCGACCGCGATACGGTGGACGCCCGGGTCGCCGACGCCCTCGACGCGGTCGGGATGGCCGGCCGCGAGGACGAGCGCGTCGACGAGCTCTCCGGCGGCGAGGAGGCCCGGGTCGCCATCGCGGGCGCGTTGGCCATGGAGCCGGCGCACCTGATACTCGACGAACCGCTCGCCGGACTGGACGCGACGGGCCGCGACGCCGTCCGCTCCCGCCTCGCGGCGCTGCACGCCGACGGGGCCAGCGTCGTCGTCGTCACGCACGACCTCCACGAGTGGTTCGACACCGCGGACCGCGTCGTCGCGCTCGCGGACGGTTGCATCGTCGCCGACGGCCCGCCCGACTCGGTGCGCGACGCGCTCGCGGACGTGGCCGTCGACGTGCCCCCGTGACCACTGTCCCGATGATCAGCTACACACCCGGGGGGACGCTCGCCCACCGACTCGACGCCCGCTCGAAGCTGCTGTTCCAGTTCGGCTTCGCCATCGCCGCGTTCGCGACCCCGACGCCGCGCTGGCTCGCCGCCGTCGCTGTCGTCGCCGCCCTCGCGCTCGTCGGCTCGCGGACCTCGCCCGTCGCCGTCGTCCGCACGTACTGGTTCGTGTTCGTGCTCCTGTTCAGTGGCCCCGCCATCGACCTGGTCGCGCTCTCGCCGCTCCGGCTCACCCCCGGGCCGGCGGTCGCCCCGACGCTCGCCGTGAGCCGCGTCGGCCTCGTGCTGTTCGTCGGCGCGGCCTACGTCCGTACGACACCCGTCCGCGAGACGCGGGCGACCATCCAGCGGTACGTCCCCGGGAACGCGGGCCGCCTCCTCGGTGTCGGCGTCGCGCTCACCGCCCGGTTCCTACCGGTGCTCCGCCGTGACCTGACCGCCGCCCGGACCGCCATGCGTGCCCGTCTCGGCGGCGAGCGCCCGGTGACCGACCGGCTCGGCCGGCTCGGCCGCCTCGGGCTCGTCCGGGCGTTCGAGCGCGCCGACCGGCTGGCGCTGGCGCTCAGGACGCGCTGTTTCTCGTGGGAGCCCACACCGCCCCGCTTCCGGTTCACGGCGGCCGACGCGGTCGTCTCGCTCCTCGGCGGCGGGCTGGCGGTCGCGGGGCTCTCGGTGGTGCTCGGACTCCGGCCCTGAGAAGCGGATCAGTTCATCCGGGACGGCAGCTGGAGCTCCTCCAGCCCCGGCAGGTCCTTCACGTTGAAGACGACTTTGAGGTCGTCGCTCACGGGCGTCCCGATACAGGAGAGCTGGATGCCCTGCGCGACGAGGTCGTCCGAGAGCACGTTGTCGACGGTCATCTCCATCTCGCCGTCGACGACCAGCACCGCGCAGTTCGCACACGCGCCGCCGCGACACGAGAACGGCCAGTCGAACCCCTCGTCCTCCGCGGCCTCGAGCAGGTAGTCGCCGGGCTCGACCGTCAGCTCGCCGTGCGCGTCCTCGTCGAGCCCCGCCCGTCGTGCCTTCCGGAACAGCTCGTCGTCGCCGAGCTCCCAGCCGTTCGCCACGACCGCCTCGTAGTCGAGGTACTCGACGTAGACGTTCGGGTCCTGCTCGGGCTCCGGCGCGGACTCCGCCGCCGTCGCGGGCTCGTCGGTCCCGTTCGTCTCGTACCAGCTATCGGCGCCGCCCTCGATGATGGTCTCGTAGGCCGACTGGACCAGCTGGAACTCCTGGGCCGACCCTCCCTGGTCGGGATGGGCCTCCTTCACCCGACGGCGGTACGCCTGGTGTACGGTCTGCTCGTCGGCGTCGGGGTCGACCTGCAACACGTCGAACGGCGAGGGCACGCGTAGCGCTAGCGATATCAGGGTAATAAGTCTCTCCCACTCAGCAAGCTCTGCTGGGTGGCCGGCGGGTATGGTACTCGGTAAAATCGGTCGGTCTGGACGCGCTCAGCCCTGAGAGTGACGGGTGTCTACAACGACCAGAAAGCTCCGACTGTCTCGACTCCGGGGACTCGCTCGTTTCGGTCCTAGCCCCCGCGACCGCACCGCCCCCTCATGCCTCTCCAGCCGCCTCGCTCTGTCGCAGGCTCCCCGTTCGCAGTCGCGGTTCTCGCTCGCCAGCGCGCGCCGATGGGCGGAGATCGGGGGCCCTCGAACCGCGATTCAGCCCTCAGTCCGCGGCCTGCTGCCTGCCCAACGCGAACGCCCGGGTCACGTCGACGAGCGCCTTGCGGTACTCGCTCTCGGTCGGGTCGTCGACGAGCGAGACGAACCGGCCCTTGAACTCCTCGAGGCTGACGTCGGGGGCGTCGCTGGCGGCGGCGGCGGCGAGGTCGTACAGCCGGTGGTCGGGGTCGGCGAGGTCGTGCCGCTCGACGAGTGCCAGCGCGAAGGCCGCGTTGACCGCCGTGATGTCGGGGTCAGCACCGGGATTGGCGGGGACGAGACCGCCGCGGAACGGCCGGGGCTGGTCGGCGACCGCGGCGGCGAGCCCGGATTCGAGGAATGACACCAGCTTCTCGGCCGAGGCGACGCGCATCGTGATGTCGTCGGCGTAGATGTCCTTCATGTGGTTGGCTATCTGGTAGCACTGGGCGACCTTGTGGCGTTCGACGCTGTTGCCCGCGAGCCCCAGGAACAGCGCCTCGTCCGTCGACTGGGTGTGCGACGGGTGCGACTCCTCGTACCGGGCCATGTGGGCGAACTCGTGGAGCGCGAGCTCGCGGGCCATCGCGCTCGTGGCCGCCCGTCTCGAGATGTTGAGGACGTGGTGGTCGTCGTAGTGCCCCGTCCACGTCCGTTCGTCCGGGTTCTCCCTGACCTGGACTCGAACCGGCAGTTCGAGGTCACAGACGGTCTCGAAGACGTCCCTGGCACTGAGGAAGGGGGCGGCTGGTCCGCCGTCCTGCACGCGAACCTCCATGTTCACCTGTATCAGGGTTCTCGTGGGTATGAGCGTTGTGGCTGTGGTACCGGTTGCCGTGACCTTGGCGCAGTCGCGGTATGCGGGTGACGACGGTCGTGGGATCGCCGAGAATCGTGTGTACTGTTGTCTCACGAACGGACGAATCGTGGGCCAACGACCGCCTATTCGTCCGGTTCTCTCCCGACTGAAAACACTACCCTTTTGAACCTTGTGCCGGTATCAGGCACCAATGGGTAGACGCAAGAAGATCGTCGACGAGTGCGAGCGACTGATGGACGAGCCGGAGCAGATCCGGAACATCGCCATCGCCGCACACGTCGACCACGGCAAGACGACGCTCACAGACAACCTCCTCGCGGGTACGGGCATGATCGCCGACGAAGGTGAGGCGACGAAGCTCATGATGGACACCGAGGAGGACGAGCAGGAGCGTGGCATCACCATCGACGCGGCGAACGTCTCGATGACCCACGAGTACGACGAGCAGAACCACCTCATCAACCTCATCGACACGCCCGGCCACGTCGACTTCGGTGGCGACGTCACCCGCGCGATGCGCGCGGTCGACGGTGCGCTCGTCGTCGTCGACGCCGTCGAGGGCGCGATGCCCCAGACCGAGACCGTCGTCCGGCAGGCACTCCGCGAGGGTGTGAAGCCGGCCCTGTTCATCAACAAGGTCGACCGCCTCATCAGCGAGCTCCAGGAGGGCCCCCAGGAGATGCAGGAGCGTCTCCAGAAGGTCATCGCCGACGTCAACGAGCTCATCCGCGGCATGACCGAGGAGATGGACGACGTCGACGACTGGACCGTCTCCGTCGAGGACGGCACCGTCGCGTTCGGCTCCGCCCTGTACATGTGGGGCGTCTCCGTCAACTCGATGCAGCGCACCGGCCTCGACTTCGGCGACATCATCGACATGGAGCGCGCCGACGAGCGCCAGGAGCTCCACGAGAAGACGCCGCTGTCGAACGTCGTCCTCGACATGGTCGTCGAGCACTTCCCGAACCCCGTCGACGCTCAGCCCCGCCGTGTCCCGCGCATCTGGCGTGGCGACGACGAACTCGACATCGCAGAGCAGATGCAGCTCGTCGACGACGATGGCGAGGTCGTCCTGATGGTCACCGACATCGGGATGGACCCCCACGCCGGCGAGATCGCGACCGGCCGCGTCTTCTCCGGGACGCTGGAGAAGGGCCAGGAGCTGTACGTCTCCGGCACGGCAGGGAAGAACCGCATCCAGTCGGTCGGGCTCTACATGGGCGGCGAGCGCGAGGAGGTCGACCACGTCCCCGCCGGGAACATCGCGGCGGTCACCGGCCTGAAGGACGCCATCGCGGGCTCGACCGTCTCCTCCGTGGAGATGACGCCGTTCGAGTCCATCGAGCACATCTCCGAGCCGGTCATCACGAAGTCCGTCGAGGCAAAGAGCATGGACGACCTGCCGAAGCTCATCGAGACGCTCCGTCAGGTCTCCAAGGAGGACCCGACCATCCAGATCGAGATCAACGAGGACACGGGCGAGCACCTCATCTCCGGGCAGGGCGAGCTCCACCTCGAGGTCATCACCCAGCGCATCGAGCGCAACCAGGGCATCCCGGTCACGACCGGTGAGCCCATCGTCGTCTACCGCGAGGCGCCGCGCCAGGCGACCGAGGAGGTCGAGGGCATCTCGCCGAACCGCCACAACCGGTTCTACCTGACCCTCGAACCGATGAACGAGGAGATCGTCGAGAAGATCCGCCTCGGCGAGGTCTCCATGGACATGCCCGAGCAGGAGCGCCGCGAGGCCCTGCAGGACGCCGGCATGGACAAGGACTCCTCCCAGAACGTCGAGCACATCTACGGCACCAACATCCTGCTCGACGACACGAAGGGTATCCAGCACCTCAACGAGACGATGGAGCTCGTCATCGAGGGGCTCGAGGAGGCCCTCGAGGACGGCCCGCTCGCCGCGGAGCCGGTCCAGGGCTCGCTGCTCCGCCTGAAGGACGCCCGCCTGCACGAGGACACCATCCACCGCGGTCCGGCACAGGTCATCCCGGCAGTTCGCAACGCCGTCCACCGCGCCCTCATCCACTCCGGCGTCGCGCTGCTGGAGCCGATGCAGGACGTCCGCATCGACGTGCCCAACGAGCACATGGGTGCCGCCTCCGGCGAGATCCAGGGCCGCCGTGGCCGCGTCGACGACATGTACCAGGAGGGTGACCTCATGGTCGTCGAGGGCATCGCGCCCGTCGACGAGATGATCGGCTTCTCCTCGGACATCCGCTCCGCGACCGAGGGTCGCGCGTCGTGGAACACCGAGAACGCCGGCTTCGAGTTCATGTCCGACTCGCTCCAGAAGGACAAGATCATGGAGATCCGCGAGCGCAAGGGTATGAAGCTGGAGCTGCCCGAGGGCGCCGACTACCTCGACTGAACGGTCGGGATTCCTTCGGTTTCTCCGCGGTTCTTCCGTTCTGTTCGGGAGTGGCGAGACTGCGTCGTTCGTGAGGCGGGTTTCTGAGGACGGTTGGCGACTGGAACAGTCGGGCAGTCTCGTAGGGACGATTCGGCTGGCAAACCCAGCCCGAAAAATTACCACACGTGGCCCAGTACAATCACCAATGGAACGCACGCTCTCCAGGCGAGGGCTGCTCGCTTCGGTCGCGGCCAGTCTCGGGCTGCTTGGCGGCTGTCTCGACGGCTCGACCGAGGACGACGGTCCCCCCAGGCTCGGCGCGGTCGAGCTCAGGAACGGCCACGACCGCGCCCACGACGTGCGGGTGACGGTGCTCGACGACGGCGAGACGATGTACGAACGCGCCGTGTCGCTGGACGCCGCGTCGGACGGCGAGCAGACTGGCCGGGTGTTGACTGGGGAGTTCGACACGGTCCAGGACGGGCTCACCGTCGAATACGCGGTCGACGGCGGCGAGAGGGAGCGGGTTAGAACGGCCGATTTTGGCGACGAACCGTGTTACGTACTGCTGATTCGAATCGGGGACGGCGGCGATGACTCGACGTTCACCACGACCGGCTACGAGTGCGAGGCGGCTCAGAACGGCAGAATCCGGTCGTAGAGCGCGTCGATGCGGTCGTTGATGCCCTCGGGCTGGCGCGACCCCCACGGGTACCGGGAGAAGTAGTAGCCGCAGGCGATGATGATACCGACGGTCTGTGCCATCGAGGCAGACGCTATGGGCGCGATTAGCAGGATGCCGGCGACGGCGAGGACGCTCGCGACCACGACCTCGACCATCTGGCGAGCGACGGACATACCCGAGAGTTCGGGCGACGGGGCAAGAAGCCACCGAACCCGGCTCCCGGGGCGTACGGGCGCGTCGTGCCGGCACGACAGTGGTGAGACTTGCACGTGGCTGAAGGCTTATATCCGCCCCGGCGAACAAACGACACATGAAGCGACGACGCCCGGTGTCGGGTGAGCGCGGTGGCTGACGTAGCCGAGACGCGGCGGGCGTACACGGTTCGTCTGGAGCTCGTCGACGAGCCCGGCGAACTGATGCGTGCGCTCAGGCCCATCGCCGAGAACGGCGGCAACCTCCTGTCGGTGTTCCACGAGCGCGGGAACCTGACACCGCGGGGGAACATCCCGGTCGAGGTGGACCTGGAGTGTTCGCCGGGCCGGTTCGACGACGTCGTGGCCGGCCTGCGCGACGCGGGCGTGACGGTGACACAGGCCGGCGAGGACGGCTACGCGGAGGAGGTGACGCTGCTGCTCGTCGGCCACCTGGTCGACACGGACCTCTCGGACACGCTGGCGACGGTCGAGTCCTGCAGCGGGGCGTCGGTGACGGACTTCTCGCTCGACGCGCCGGCGGGCACCGACGAGCAGTCGAGTGCGCGCCTCCGGCTCGCGGTCGACCCGCCGCAGGTCGACGAGGTGCTGTCGGTCGTCCGCGACGTGGCCGACCGGAAGGGACTGCAGGTCGTGGAGCCGCTCGTGGAGGGTGAGCGATGAAGCTCGCAGTCGTCGGTGCCGGCGCGGTCGGCCGGTCCGTCGTCCGGATGGCCGGCGAGTACGGTCACACGGTCACCGCCGTGGCCGATTCGAGTGGTGCGGCCGTCGACAGCGACGGGCTCGACGCCGAGGCGGTGCTCTCGCGGAAGTCCGCACGCGGCAGCGTCGGCGCCGCCGACCCCGAGGACGCGCTGGCAACCGAGTACGACGCACTGGTCGAGGCGACGCCGACGACGCTCGGCGACGCCGAACCGGGGTTCTCCCACGTCCGGCAGGCGCTCGACCGGGACAGACACGTCGTGCTCGCGAACAAGGGGCCGGTCGCGGAGCGGTACGGCGAGGTTCGCCGGCACGAGGCCGAGAGCGAGGGCGAGGTGCTGTTCGAGGCGACCGTCGCCGGTGCGATTCCGGTGCTCGGCACCATCGCGGACTACGGCCCGGCACAGGTGACGGCCGTCCGTGGCGTGCTGAACGGGACTGCGAACTTCATCCTCTCGCGGATGGCCGCCGAGGGGCTGGACTACGAACACGTGCTCGCGGAGGCACAGGACCTCGGTGTCGCCGAGGCCGACCCGGCCTTCGACGTGGAGGGGACCGACGCCGCGCTCAAGTGCGTCATCCTCGCGAACGTCCTCGGTGACGGGTCGCACACGCTCGCCGACGCCGAGGTGTCGGGCATCGTCGACATCCCACCGAGCGCGCTCTCGCTGGCCGAGGAGGATGGACGTACGGTCCGGCTCGTCGGCGAGGCGACGCCCACCGGCATCCGCGTCGGCCCGCGGCTCGTGCCGATGGAGAGTCCGCTCGCGGTCGACGGGACCGAGAACATCGTCCAGCTGGAGACGACCCACGCGGGGACGCTCGCGCTCCGCGGTCGCGGTGCCGGTGGCGACGAGACGGCGAGCGCGGTGCTCGCGGACGTCGCGCGGCTGGACCGTTGAATCGCCCTCCGGGACGGGGGCACTGTGTGTCGGTGTGACACAAAACGCAAGACGGCGACAGGCTGGGCAGGAGTCCGTATCGAAATGGTTTTAACCGTTTCTGCCGAAAGATTCCCACACAGCGCCTCTGCGCGTGAGATACAACAATGAGCGACAAACCACACCAGAACCTGGCTATCATCGGCCACGTCGACCACGGCAAGAGCACACTTGTCGGACGACTCCTCTTCGAGACGGGGAGCGTCCCGGAACACGTAATCGAGCAGTACCGAGAGGAAGCAGAAGAGAAGGGCAAGGGCGGCTTCGAGTTCGCCTACGTCATGGACAACCTCGCCGAGGAGCGCGAGCGTGGTGTCACCATCGACATCGCCCACCAGGAGTTCGACACCGACGAGTACTACTTCACCATCGTCGACTGTCCGGGCCACCGTGACTTCGTCAAGAACATGATCACGGGCGCCTCGCAGGCCGACAACGCGGTCCTCGTCGTCGCGGCAGACGACGGTGTCGCGCCCCAGACCCGAGAGCACGTCTTCCTGGCCCGCACGCTGGGTATCGGCGAACTCATCATCGGCGTCAACAAGATGGACATCGTCGACTACGACGAGGCCAAGTACGAGGCCGTCAAGGACGAGGTCAACAAGCTGCTGAAGCAGGTCCAGTTCCAGTCCGACGACGCCACGTACATCCCGATCTCGGCCTTCGAGGGCGACAACATCGCCGAGCGGTCCGACAACACGGACTGGTACGACGGCGACATCCTCCTCGAGTCGCTCAACAACTTGCCGGAGCCGGAGCCGCCGACGGACGCGCCGCTCCGCCTGCCGATCCAGGACGTCTACACCATCTCCGGTATCGGTACCGTCCCCGTCGGACGTATCGAGACCGGGACGATGAACACGGGCGACATGGTCTCCTTCCAGCCCAGCGACGTGGGTGGCGAGGTCAAGACCATCGAGATGCACCACGAGGAAGTCCCGAGCGCCGAGCCCGGTGACAACGTCGGGTTCAACGTCCGCGGCATCGGCAAGGACGACATCCGCCGTGGCGACGTCTGTGGCCCGGCCGACGAACCGCCGACGGTCGCCGAGACGTTCAAGGCCCAGATCGTCGTGATGCAGCACCCGAGCGTCATCACGGCCGGCTACACGCCGGTCTTCCACGCACACACCGCACAGGTCGCGTGTACCATCGAGAGCCTCGACGCCAAGATCGACCCGGCATCGGGCGAGGTCGCGGAGGAGAACCCCGACTTCATCCAGTCCGGCGATGCGGCGAAGGTCACGGTCCGCCCGCAGAAGCCCCTCAGCATCGAGCCGGCCGGCGAGATCTCCGAGCTCGGCAGCTTCGCGGTGCGCGACATGGGCCAGACCATCGCCGCAGGCCAGGTCCTGAGCGTCAACGAGAAGTAAACAGATGCAACAGGCACGCGTCCGTCTCGCGGGCACCAGCCCCGACGACCTCGACAACATCTGCGACGACGTTCGCGAGATCGCGAACAAGACCGGCGTCTCGCTGTCGGGCCCGATCCCGCTCCCGACCAAGACGCTGGAGATCCCGACTCGCAAGTCCCCGGACGGTGAGGGGACCGCGACCTGGGAGCACTGGGAGATGCGCGTCCACAAGCGCCTGATCGACCTCGACGCCGACGAACGCGCACTTCGTCAGCTCATGCGGATCCAGGTGCCGAACGACGTCAGCATCGAAATCGTCCTCGAGGACTGAGGACGCTGCCGACGGCTACTCTCTCTCGCGCAGCGCCGTCGGTCGACGCGCGGTCGACCCCGTCAGCTTAGTAGCTGCGGGACCGCACTGGATATATGTCGCGCGGCAGCCCGACCCTCGACACGCTCGTCGTCTTCGCCGTGGTCTTCGCCTTCCAGGTCCTGGTGAAGGGTCTCTTCGGGGTCCTCGGCGCGTGGAGGCCCGTCTACTCCTTCCTCTTCGTCCTCGACGCGCCGGTGTCACAGCCGTGGACGTTCGTCACGAGCGTCTACTCGCACGCCGGCGTCGGCCACCTCCTCTCGAACGCCGTCGCACTCGTGCTCGTCGGGTTCATCCTCGAACGCTACACGACGCGCCTTCGGTTCCACCTCTTTTTCGTGGGGACGGGCGCCATCGCCGGGCTCTCGCAGGTGCTCCTGAGTGGGGTCTTCGCGGCTCTCGGAGTCGGCCGCCCGGCCGGCGTCCTCGGCGCGAGCGGCGCCGTGTTCGCACTGTACGGCTACGTCCTCGGTGGGAACCGGCTCACCGACGGCCTGCTCCGGAACCTCGACATCCCCGAGTGGGTCGAGTACGCCGCGTTCCTCGTCGTCGCGCTCGTCGTGACCGTCGCGACCGGCGCACCCGGCGTCGCCCTGTTCGCCCACTTCACCGGCTTCCTCGTGGGGCTCGCGGCCGGCCGTGCGAACCTGCTCGCGGTGTCACAGTCCACCTCGTACGGCCCTCGAAAGGAAAGGTACTAATACGCACCACTGGCAAGGATTGGATGCGTTCGCGGGCTCGTAGATCAGTGGTAGATCGCTTCCTTCGCAAGGAAGAGGCCCTGGGTTCAAATCCCAGCGAGTCCATCCGAATTTTACTCGGGTTCTACTTCTTCCAGAGCGGCAGCTTCGTCGTTCTCGCGTCCGTTCTCGGCCGATTCGCCTTTCCGAAACCACGGTTCTGCGAGGAGATTTCAACACCCCTCGCGTTGCGCCCCGAAGCCGTCTGCGCCTGAGTGTAGTGAAACGGGGTGGTCGGCGTGAGTGCCGAGAGCCAGTTCGGTATCTCGGCCGAGGAGCTTCGGGTCCGCGAGAAGGCCCGTCCGAAGCCGACTACGTCGCGGGAGTTCCGGTGCGACGAGTGCAAGGCTCGTTGCACCCGGCTGACCGAGGGCGGTGAGGCTGGCCATGCGTACTTCTGTTCTCGGCGGCTCCGGCGGACGGGAGCCGAGCGCGAGCGGCCGACGCTGGATGACCTTGACCGGGGTGACGGCCAATGAGCTTCGTCCGTGCGTCTCGGCTCTACGATACCGAGAGTGGAGAGACGAAGCGGTGGGACTGGCCGCGCTCCGGTGAGCGGGTGGATGCGTTCACGGCCCCGGTGAGCAGTGAGTATGAGCTGAAGCTGGTCGCGCCCGAGTCGGGGGCCTGGATCGAGGCGGCCGACGCCTGGGAGGTGCGACGATGAGCTTTCAGCAGTTCGTCCGACCGCAGTGCCACGAGTTCGACGTACACTTCCACTTCACGCAGTACGCACTGAAGCCGTACTTCGCGCTCGACTCTGTACGGAAGGACCACAACGGGTGGAATACGTCGGGGAAGCCGACGGCGAACTTCAACCTCGACGGCGACCGGTGGGCCGCGTCGTTCGACTACCAGCACCAGCCCATCCTCCCCCCGGACCCGTCGGTCGCGCCGAACTACGGACTCGAAACGGTCCCCCTGTTCCGGGTCCACTTCGTCGCGCGGGATAGCCTGTACGACAACGAGCGCGCGGACCGGTCGGC
>NZ_FNIA01000071.1 GCF_900103505.1 Haloarchaeobius iranensis | reverse complement strand
CAGTTCCGTGAAATCGTCCTCATGTTCGCCATCTCCAACATAGAACCGCTCTGTGAACCTCTCTAACCATGACTCAGCATCTATTCAACACGGCAAGAAAAACCGTGATGGTGACGAGTTTGAGTGTCTGAAGTGTGGGAAGAAACTACATAGCGATTACAACGCCGCCCGGAACATCGGGTGGCGTTTAGTCCAGCACTGGCTCAAGTCTGGTGCTGGACGAGTCACGAGTCAACTGGCTCTGAAGTCAGGGACGTTGAACGCGAACGGTCGATTCCGACCTGCCGTTTTGCGGGGTTAGAGCGGGAGTCCACTGACAAGCCTCGGGGCTTGACCCCGAGGCAGTTGACCATCACCGACGATCTCCGTGCGCTCCCAGAACTTCAGACAATCGTCGACGCCCAGGTCGCGATTTCACCGCTCCTTCTCAAAGCCTTCGTCACACGAGGTGTAGTAGAACATGAGATTGCCGAGGAGAAGCACGAAGAACTCGCTCAGCAACGAGACTGGCTCGGTACTCCCATCTACGGGCGTGCAAAACAGCTGTTCAAGCAGGACTAGTTCTGTTCGATACGTTCCTACCGCGAGTCAGCGTTAATGCCACGGAGTTGGCCGTCCGAGGCACCGATGAACACGTGTCCGTCGGCGACGGCCGGTGAGGAGTCGACGTACGGTCCATCTTCTCGGTCATCCTCGAAGTTGATTCGCCAGGCGTTCTCACCGTCCGTCGTGACCGCCGAGAGACCATCTCGGCAGCCGACGAAGACAACGTTGTCAACGACAGCGGGTGAGGACCGCGTATCCGTCTTGATTTCGGCAGTCCACTGTCTCTCCCCACTCTCGCTGTCGATGGCGTATACCTGACCACGTGTCGTCCCAGAACACTCAGACTCACCGTCCCCACCGGCGCCCGTACAGACACGCCTCGACGACGCGGCAACATACACTGTCCCATCGGCGACAGCAGGAGACGACCGGAAGCTGATATCGTCGAGGTCTGCCGTCCAGTTCGTGTCCCCGCTCGCAGCGTCGAGTGCAGTCAGCTGCGCCGGAGGCCCGGAGTCCGACAGTGTGGGTCCGCCATAGTAGACCGTCCCGTCGACGACAGCCGGTGAAGAATCGGGATGTGAGGGAACGTTCCGAGTCCAGACCTCGTCTCCAGCTTCACTATCCAGCGCGTAGAGCGTCTCCTCGGCACCGAAGTAGACCCGACCGTCAGCGACCGCAGGCGAGGAGCCGATCTGTGACCGGTCACCGAACTGGTCGTACCGCCACTGAATCTCGCCGGACTCTG
>NZ_FNIA01000016.1 GCF_900103505.1 Haloarchaeobius iranensis | reverse complement strand
ATGGCGGTTTGTCGAGTCCGCAGTAGTACCAGACAAGGCCGTTCTGAAGTTCTCGTGTAACCGGACGCGTGCCGTAGACATCCTCGTAGTAGCAGTGGAGGAAGCCACGAAAGAGGTCTGCTGGCTCGTGAACTCGTGTTCGCCCCCGGCAAGCGGGGGCGAACACGTCGTACTCCAGCAGAAAATCGAACTCAAGATACTCGAACAACGGTACTGTCTCGGTAGCCGCCGCATTCAAGAAGTCGTCTACCGAAGCTACGTCTTGCAGGGCGTTGGTACTGCTGGACACAGTTTCCAAACCCTGCGGCCTCCCTTGGGAGGCTTTCTATGACACGCTCCCTGCGGTAACTGGCCGGCGCGGCTGCCGGCTACTTCAGCGTCACCCAGGTCAAAAACAGCAGCGCGACGAACTGCATCCCGCGCAGGACCGCGACGGCCTGCTGGACGCTCGGGGCGTTGCCGTAGAACATCTTCATGCTGAAGAAGAAGTACAGCGCGGTGGCGTTCTCCAGCAGCATGACGACCGCGAAGGCGACGAGACCGAGTATCAACGGGGTGCGGAACGTCCGGTAGTTCCGCAGCCAGATGACCGTCAGGACGGTCAACAGGACGACGTTGATTCCGGCGAAGGCGCTCGCGACCGCTATCGTCTGGTCCATGCTCATGTTTCCTCCATGTGTTCTGTCACGTTCTCGAACGTCTCCCTGTTGTGCTCGAACTGGTCGGTGAGGAAGTACATCGCGCCGTACCCCTCACCGCCCTTCTCGAGGACGTTGTGTTCGACCAGCATCTCGAGATGGTGGCGCACCGTGTTGTAGTCGACGTCGATGGCCTCGGCGAGCTGATTGGCGTTGCGCGGGCGCTCGTCTATCGACCGGATGATACGCACCCGGTTCTTCCCGCCGCGCGTCCCGACCAGTAGGTACCACAACGCCTTCTCCATCGGTTCGTCTCATGCGTGCTCGGACCGGCTATTTAGTGACATCGCTAGACATCTATCGTCTTCGACACCCAGCCGCTCGCTCCGTTCGGGTACGGGCTCGCCTGCTCCTCGGGCTGGAGCGCGCCGGTGCCGTCGGTCGCTCTGACGACGAGCTCGTGTTCGCCGTCGCCCTGGAACTCGTAGCGGTACATCCGCCAGACGTCCTCGTCGGGCAGCGGCTCGGAGAGCTCGGCGTCGGTCCAGCTGTCGCCGCCGTCGGTGGACACCTCGACGCGGTCGATGCCGCGCAGCCCGGCGTAGGCGTGGCCGACGAGCTCGACGCGGCCGTCGTCGTGGACGGAGATGCCCTCGTCGTACAGCTTGGCGACGGTGTTGACGGGCCCGGTGCCGTGCCAGCCGCGCTCCTCCCAGTAGCCCTGCTGCTGTTCGTCGATGAGTTCGATCTCGGTGACCCACTTGACGTTGATCTCGCCCCAGTGGCCGGGGACGAGCAGGCGGGCGGGCTTGCCGTGGCTCGCCGGGAGCCGCTGGCCGTTCATCCCGTACGCGAGGAAGGCCGTCTCCATGACCTCCAGCGGGAAGACCTGGTAGTAGTCGTCGGCGGCGTACACCTTCACACAGCCGCAGTCGGGCGACGGGCCGGCGCGGTCGAGGAACTCCGCGATTGGGACGCCGGTCCAGAGCGCGTTGTCCAGCTTGTGGCCGTTGAGGTCCTCGCCGACGCAGCGGAGCGTGACGAAGCGGTGTTC
Source organism: Haloarchaeobius iranensis (assembly GCF_900103505.1). GTDB lineage: Archaea > Halobacteriota > Halobacteria > Halobacteriales > Natrialbaceae > Haloarchaeobius > Haloarchaeobius iranensis. The sequence goes on along the minus strand of NZ_FNIA01000016.1, from coordinate 76,448 downwards.
GGGGGCCATGCCGGTGAGGTCGTAGTAGTCCATCGACACCGTCTCCTCGACCGACCCGGTGACCTGGAGCTCCCAGGCGGAGGGCTCGACGTCGGGGTCGAACGTGGCGATGTCCGTCTCGTAGAAGTCGGCGTTGGGCGTGACCATGCCGCCGAGGTTCCCGGACTCGAACGACAGTGCGTCGGCGTCCGCGATACGGTCCTCGGCGACCCGACGCTGTGCGGCGTCGAGCGGCTCGGTCGGGTCGACGGACTCCTGGCGGCTTCCGAGCGCGGCACCGACGCCCGCGTAGGCGACGGTCCCGAGCGCCAGCCCGAGCGTCTGCCGTCTCGCCGCGTCGTCCGGCATGTACTCGTCCGTGTCGGCCCGCAGCCGCGGGTCGAGGGCGGCCGCGTACACACCGACGACGACCATCGCGGAGACGGTCCCGAGGATGGCCGGCTGGAGCGCGCCGGTGGGCAGGTACAGCCCGGCGAAGATGAAGAGGCCGGAGAGCGCCAGCGCCAGCGGGGGGCCACCCGCGCGACGACTGACGGCAAGCGCAGCCGCGGTCGCGAGCCCCAGTCCGCCGACGACCACGGCGAGTGCGAGCGTGATGTGCAGCACGTGCCCGGCCGTGCCGAACTCCTCGATGGCGAACGCGACGACCGGACCGGGCGTCGCCGAGACGATGCGTGCGTCGATGGGGGCGACGACGAACGCGTCGCGCGACCAGCCCGCCAGCGCGAACGACCCCGCGGTCGCCGCGACGCCGGCCAGTACCGACACCAGCGCGTCAGTCAGTCGCCCAGCCGTGGTTCTGTCAGCCATCCTTGGTGAGACTCTGGCACTCGGTGCCTAAAGCCGTTGTTCGAACTCCGGCCAGAATGGTTCTAGAATTCGGTGGGCTTTTGCGGGTCCACGGCGCGCTCTCTGCCATGACCGAGGACGAGGAGCTCACGTACGCGGACGCGGGGGTCGACATCGGGGAGAGCGAGGCGGCGACGGCGGCGCTCTTGAACGCGGTCGGCAACGTCGTCGACACGGAGTACGCGGGGATGCTCGACATCGGCGACCAGTACCTCGCACTGGCGACCGACGGCGTCGGCACGAAGCTGCTCGTCGCGGAGGCGCTGTCGGACTACTCCACGGTCGGCATCGACTGCATGGCGATGAACGTCAACGACCTCGTCGCCGCTGGCGTGACGCCCGTCGCGTTCGTCGACTACCTCGCCGTCGACGAGCCCACGGAGCAGTTCGCAGAGCAGGTCGGCGAGGGGCTTGCGGAGGCGGCCGACCGCGCGGACGTCGCCCTGCTCGGTGGCGAGACGGCCGTCATGCCCGAGGTCGTCGACGGCCTCGACCTCGCAGGCACGTGCGCCGGGCTCGCGGCGAAGGACGCCGTCTTCGACGGCGAGGCCCAGGAGGGCGACAGGCTCGTCGCGTGGCCCTCCGCCGGCATCCACTCGAACGGGCTCACGCTCGCCCGGACCGCGGTGACCCGGGAGCACGGGTACACCGACCCGTTCCCGCCCGAACCCGACCGGAGCATCGGCGAGGTGCTGCTCGAACCGACGCGCATCTACACGGACCTGCTGGAACCAATGCGCGAGCACGACGTCCGCGCCGCGGCTCACGTCACCGGCGGCGGCTGGACGAACCTCTCCCGGATGGGCGACTTCGAGTACCGCGTCGAGGACCCGTTCCCGGCCCAGCCGGTGTTCGGCTTCGTGCAGGACCTCGGCAACGTCTCGCCCGAGGAGATGTACCGCACGTTCAACATGGGGACCGGCTTCGTCGCCGCGGTCCCTGCGGAGCAGGCCGACGACCTCGCCGACGCCACCGAGGACGGGCGCGTCATCGGCGAGGTGGCGGAGGGCGATTCGGTCGAGGTCCGCGGGCTCTCGCTGTCGTAGTCTCAGGCCGCGGACGAGGACTTCTTGGCTCCCATCCGACGGAACACGAACTCCACCCCGGCTAGCAACGGGTACGCCGCGACAGGCAGGAAGCCGTACAGGACCGCGATGTACAGGCCCCGGACCGGCTGGAAGCCGAGCGTGAGGCCGAAGGCGACGCCGAGCACGAGCCAGGCCACGAGCAGTGTCACCGGGCTCCGGAACCGGTAGCGCCGGAGGGCGAACACCGGGAGCGCGACCAGCCCGAGCGACAGCAGACCGTACAGCGGCCCGACGTCGGTGAGCGCCTCACGGAGCGGGATGTCTGCCGGCAACCAGACGCCGGTCGCGACCCCGGCGACCAGCAGCAGGGCGAGGAACGCGAGCCAGGTCGCGAGGGCGTCGCGGGCGGCGATGGACACCGAGGCTGGAGCGGGGGCCTTGTTATTGAGGCTCATACTACCAAAGTTCGTGGTCTCGGCACGTCAAGCTTTGGCAGGGTCAGGCGAGACCGAGCAGTGGCATCGTCCCGTACGCGATCCCCAGGCCGACCGCGGTTCTCGTCGCGTGTCGGCAAGACGTGTCAGGAGGGTAACCGGCTTGTCGCGTGGCCCTCCGCCAGCATCCACTCGAACGGGCTCACCCTCGCCTGGACCGCGGTGACCCGGGAGCACGAGTACACCGACCCGTTCCCGCCCGAACCCGACCGGAGCATCGGCGAGGTGCATGAAGGCGACGCCGTCGAGGTCCGCGGGCTGTCTTTGTCCTGATTCGGTTCGAACGACGACAGCAGATAGGATGCCCGGTACGATGTTATACCAGTCCGAGCAGCATCGAGAGCGTATGTCCAACCCAGAGTCCGAGTCCAAGTTTGAGTGTCAGCTCACGTTTGGGCGCGACGAGTCCGTGGAGTACGAGAACGGGGCCGAACACGACCAGGCTCAACAGTACGTCCTCCATGGACCGGGGTACCCAAGAAAATGCGTACCACCAAATTACTGTATACGCAACTCCCGATGCTATGAAACCTAATCTTGCCCCTTCCGTTTCGTTCATATTCGATACTTATCCTTGATATTAATTATCTAGACAGAGCGCGTGTCGCGGCCAGGGGTAAGGGATTCCACTAGTTCCATTGAGGTCTTCTCTCCACCCCATTCCGGCATTGATACCCGTCATCGCCTTTTTTCCTAAGTAATAATCAAGATCATAATCATATGTAATGAATGTGTATGTTTTTACAGCTAAGTTAAGCATTAGATCAGCAACGGCCCCAATTATTCTGCTACTTGTTGGCGCACTAGTTCCTATCTTCGCAGCAATTGAGGCAGACATATATTCTGCAATCAAATATGCAAGTGCGGCAGAAAGGACTGTCTTCGAAATTGCATCAGCCTCTCTACTCAACTCGAAACTGATTCCGTGTGCATCGTGATCATTAATACATCCCGTGTCACACTCGCCGAGTTCCCACCTGTAATCTGTTGAACGTTCGATTATTTCTGGAGGTTGTTCGTTTTCTGCGTCAATAACATTAACAGACGCATCTTGTGGCGCTGCTTCTTCGTTCAGTTGACGGATATAAACTTCACCTTCCCTACCTACATCTTCCATTTTTAAAGAGCCATCATTTGGGTTGAACTTGACAAGATATACTCGACCATCGGCAACTATCTTACCTAACTCTTCGTCTTTTTGGCTGATTACGCTTTTTTCAGCAGTGGTTAGTCCACTAGCTGATGCAATTGTTCCAAGAGCGGCACTCTTTCGGATGAATTTTCTTCGATCCATCAATATCACATCTTTCCCCCATTAACAAAAATATTTCGAAATTGTAAAATTAAGTCTCATAATGTGTGACTTAATTAATTTTGGTATTGTCCTAAAATGGATTGCATAACGGGGTGGTTTCACGATAATCGCGCCGCGACGTCGGCCTCGGTGATGATGCCGAGCGTCTCGCCGCCCTCGGTCACCATGACGGCCTTGTAGTGGTCGAGCAGGTTGCTGACCTCTTCGAGCGTCGCGTTCTCGGAGACCGTCGGGAACGACTCGCTCATGTGGTCGCGCACGGGCTCGTCGCGGGCCTGCTCGCCGACGTGGACGAGGTCGGACTCGCTGATGCTGCCGACGGGGATGCCGTCCTTGATGACCGCCAGCTGGGAGTACGCCTCGCGCTCCATCGTGCGGACGGCGTCGCTGACGGTGTCGTCGGGGGCGACCGTGATGACGTCCTCGTGCATCAGGTCGCCGGCGCGGACGATCTCGCCCTCGGCCTCGTCGAGCGCCTCGACGATACGGCGCAGGGTCGAGAGCCGCGGGTCGACGTCACCGCCCTCGATGCGGGCGATGAGTGGCTGAGAGACGTCGGCGGCGTCGGCGAGCTCGCTCTGGGTGAGCCCCAGTTCCGTGCGGCGTTCGCGCAGGTCCGCCGGAGTCGGGAGTTCCATACCCGACCATTACCTGAGGTTATAGAATAAGTGTTCCGGGTGTTACTCGTCCTCGTCGGTCTCGCGCTCGATGGTCTCGACGACCTTGAGCGGCACGTCGCGAAGGGCACCGCCGACCTCGCTCTTTGCGATGCGGTTCGCGTGTTCATCGCTGTCGGCGTTGAACACCTCCATCTCCAGCATCAGGCCGACGAGTGCGGTGTCGGCGGCGATGTAGGACGACTCGAAGGGCTCGCCACACGCCGGACAGTCGGTGAGGCCGACGTTGACCTCGACGTAGTCCTTGCCCTGCTCGTTCAGTCGCTTGCCCGCCTCGCTCACCGCGACGCCGATGGCGTCGTTGATGTCGGTGACGTCGCGAACCAACCACGCGGCCTCCATCACAACGAGATAGTTGCTCATGCTCGCACGGACGGGCCGGAGCAAGGCTTGTTTTGCGGTTCACTCCCGCCGTGGAGAAGCGCACGAGATTCACATCATTCCCATAAGTTACGGGAATCACGGACGTCTGGAACCGGTCTGCAACCCGTATTCCCGTCCCGCCCGCAGTTCTGGTTGTCTATCGGACAAACAGGATTGAAACGCAGGACGGCGTCGGGTTTGTGTCGGGCCAACACACCATACATCGGCAGGAAAGCTTATATATGGCCACTGCCGACCGTCGCTCGAAGTCAGATGATAGACAGGGCCTACACGGCAAGCCTGTTCGCGCTGTACCAGCTGAGCATCGCCGCCGGCATCGTCCTGATGCCGCTCGCGCTCGCGATGCGGCAACTCGGCGTCTCGCTGCCCATCCACCGGCTCGTGGCGTCGCTCGGTACGGCGTACGACGAGGCGAACGCAGTCTGAGCGGGGACTCGAACACGTTTTCGTGTCGCAGCACGCCGAGCGACGCGACCGTTCGACGCCGAGAACGCCCGGTAGGACCGCCCCCACCCGGTCGCTGACCCGTCTCCTTTTGTAGGAACGCGCCGAATCGGGGGGCAATGAAGACCATCAAGGACAGCGTCCACGACCACATCGAGGTCGAGGGCGTGGCTCGGGCGCTCCTGGATACACCCGAGATGCAGCGACTCCGGCACATCAAACAGCTGGGGACCGCATCGCTCGTCTACCCCTCCGCGAACCACACGCGCTTCGAGCACTCGCTGGGCGTCTATCACAACGCTTGCGAGGCGCTCGACCATCTGAACGTCGAAGGACCGCGAGCGGAGAAGGTGAAGGCCGCGGCGCTGCTCCACGACGTGGGCCACGGCCCGTTCAGCCACAACCTCGAACCGCTCACCCACCGCCGCACCGGGAAGTACCACGACGACGTCCACGAGCTGTTCGAACGCGGGGACGTGTCGACGGTCCTCCGCGACCACGACATCCCGCCGCGCGAGGTCGCGGACCTGGTCGCCGGTGACGGGCGATTCGGCCAGCTCGTCTCCGGCGAACTCGACGTCGACCGGATGGACTACCTCGTGCGCGACGCTCACCACACCGGCGTCCCCTACGGCACCATCGACCACGCCCGGCTGGTCCGCGAACTCACGTTCCAGGACGGCGAGCTCGTCCTCGCGGAGGGCAACGTCCAGACCGCAGAGAGCCTGCTGGTCGCCCGCGCGCTGATGACGCCCACCGTCTACAACCATCACGTCACCCGGATCTCGAAGGCGATGCTCCGCCGTGCCGGCGAGCGTCTGCTCGACAGCACCCGGCACGACGCCGAGGACCTCCGGCGGATGGACGACCCCGGTTTCCTGGTCGCTCTCCGGCGGACCGAGGAGACCGCCGAGGTCGCCCGCCGGTTCGACGAGCGAGACCTCTACAAGCGCGCGGTCTGGGCGGAGCGTGCGAACGTGCCCGAGCACGTCCTCGACATCGAACACGAGGACGAGCGGGGATACGAGCTCGAGATCGCCGAACGAGCGGGCGTCGACCCCGACCAGGTGGTCCTCGACGTCCCCGGCGAGCCCGCGATGGACGAGTCCTCGACGCGCGTGCTCGTCCGTGGGGAGGCCCGGCGGCTGGACCAGCAGTCGCCGCTGGTCGAAGCGCTCCAGTCCGCACAGCTCGCGCAGTGGCGCCTCGGTGTCTACTGTCCCGAGGCCGTGACCGACCAGGTCGGCACCGCCGCCGCGCGCGTGCTCGACCTCGACATCGACGGTGCGCTCGTCACCGAGGTCAGGGGGCTGCAGGGGACCCTCGACCAGTACGGCCAATGACGGGGGACGGCCCCGACCCAGCCGACGGTGGCGACGGCCAGACCCTGCTCGAGGGGACCATCCTCCGCGGCCGCGACTTCGAGCCGGTCGAGGGCCGGGTCGTCGTCGAGGACGGCGAGATAGCGGCCATCGAGGAGGAGCCGGTCGAGGGCGACGACATCGTGCTCCCGGCGTTCGTCAACGCCCACACGCACATCGGCGACTCCATCGCGAAGGAGGCCGGCGGCGGGCTCTCGCTCGAGGAGCTCGTCGCCCCGCCGGACGGGCTGAAACACCGGCTGCTACGACAGGCGAGCACCGAGGAGAAGATCGCGGCGATGCAGCGCTCGCTGGCCTTCATGGCCGAGGCCGGCACCGCTGCACACATCGAGTTCCGCGAGGGCGACGTCGACGGCGTCCGGGAGATCCGCGCCGCGGGCGAGAACGTCCCCGTCGAGTCGGTGGTGCTCGGCCGCGGCAGCATCGACGCCATGGAGGCGAGCGACGGCTACGGTGCCTCGGGGGCGAACGACGCGAACTTCGACCGCGAGCGCGCGGCGACCGGCCGCGCCGGCAAGCTGTTCGGCATCCACGCTGGCGAGGTCGACAGCTCGGATATCGACGCCGCGATGGACCTCGACCCGGAGTTCCTGGTCCACATGGTCCACCCCGAACCCTGGCACCTCGACCGGCTCGCGGACGCGGCGACCCCGGTCGTCGTCTGTCCACGCTCGAACCTCGTCACGGATGTCGGTCTCTCGCCCCTCCCGGACCTTCTGGAGCGGACCACCGTCGCACTCGGGACCGACAACGTGTTCCTGAACTCGCCGTCGATGTTCCGCGAGATGGAGTTCACCGCGAAGCTGTTCGACGTCTCCGCGACCGAGGTGCTCCGGATGGCGACCGTCGCTGGGGCGGATATCGCGGGCCTGAACTGCGGGCTCGTCGAACCCGGTCGGAGCGCCGAACTGCTGGTGCTCGACGGGGACTCCCACAACCTCGCCGGGACGAAGGACGTCGTCCGGGCGGTCGTCCGCCGTGCAGGTGTCGACGACGTCCGGATGGTCGTCCGCTAGCGGGCACCGCAGTCGGGGGTGAACCGACGGCACACTCAAGACCCGCGCAGACATACGCGATAGCATACCACATGTACGACCGGATACTGGTGCCGACCGACGGCTCGGAGGAGGGCGAACGGGCGGTCCGCCACGCCGTCGACCTCGCGGTCGCCCACGACGCGACCATCTACGCCGTCTACGTCGTCGACTCCGCCAGCTACGGCGGCGTCCCCATGGAGACCGCGTGGGAGGGCCTGCACGAGATGCTCGAACACGAGGGCGAGGCCGCGCTGGACCGGGTCGTCGAGATCGCCGAGGAGTCCGGTGTGCCCGTCGAGACGGCGTTGCTCGAGGGAACGCCCGCGAAGCAGGTCGTGCGGCACGCCGAGTCGGAGGACTGCGACCTCGTCGTCATGGGAACCCACGGCCGTGGCGGCATCGACCGACTGCTGCTGGGGAGCGTGGCCGAGCGCGTCGTCAGGTCCGCGGAGGTGCCGGTCCTCACGGTCCAGGTGTCGGGATGAGGGCCGCGGCGACCTGGCTCGTGCGCGACGAGCGCGCGGTGATGACGCTCGGTGAGCGGGTCGTCGCCGTGGCCGCTATCGCGTTCATCAACGCCGCGTTCGCCATGCTGGTCCCCTGGATGGCCGTGTTCGCCCTCGTGGCCTCCCTCCCCTTGCTCGCGGTGGTGGTGTTGCGCTGACTACGACCCGTCGACCGGTCTGAGGTGCTCGCAGTCGCCCGCACTCACCCGGACGACGCCGTCGTCGGTCTCCACGAGGAGCGCGCCCGGCGGTTCGATGTCGACTGCCTCGCCGACCACCTCGTCGGTCGGCGTCTCGACGCGAACGCGCTGCCCGAGTGTCAGGGCGTGCTCGCGCCACGCGGGGAGGACCGCCGCGGCGTCGGTGCCGAGGTCGTGGAACTCCTCCAGCACGCGCTGGAGGAACACGCGCCGGTCGATGTCTGTACCGACCCGTTCGCGGAGGCTCGTCGCCGTCGGCGGCAGGTCGTCGGCGTCGACGTTCGCGTTCACGCCGATACCGACGACCAGCCACGAGACGCGGTCCGCCTCCCCCTCCATCTCGGTGAGGATGCCCGCGAGCTTGCGGTACTCGGCGTCCCCGTCGCCGCCGGTGGACTCGTCCACAGCCACCAGCACGTCGTTGGGCCACTTGATGCGGGCATCGACACCGGCCTCGCGGGCGGCACGCGTGACCGCGACTGCCGCGGCGAGCGTCGCGAGCGGCACCTGCGACGGCGGCACCGTCGGGCGGGTCAGGATGGAGGCGTAGACGCCGCCGGGTGGGGCGGCCCACTCGCGGTCGAGGCGACCGCGGCCGCCGGTCTGCTCGTCGGTTACCACGACCACGTCGCCCGCACCGTCGTCGGCCAGCTCGCGGGCACGTGTGTTCGTCGAGGCCAGGGACTCGTGGTACTCGACCTCGTAGGGGGCCTCCAGTTCGTGCGCGATGGCCAGCCCGCCGTACGTCGGCACCGAGGTCAGCCGGTAGCCCTCGTCGTCGCTCTCGACGCCGAAGCCCGCCTCCCGGATGGCCTCGACGTGCTTCCAGACGGCGGCTCTGGACACGTCGAGTTCCTCGGCGAGGGCCGGCCCGCTCACCGGCCCGTCGGCGAGCGCGGCGAGGACCTGCCGTCGTGTCTCGTTCATGCCCAGCCGGTTCGTGGCGACGCGACTTGAAGCGGCCGGTCGGACGGGAGAAAGGGCGTCGGTCTGCTGCCCGGGTCAGTCCGCGCGCAGCTCCTGCAGCTTCTCGCGCCCCGGCGCGATGAGCTCGTCGAGGTAGCTCGCGAGCGTGTTCTTCGCGTCCTGCGGGTGGAGTTCGCCCGAGTCGAGGTCGGCCGCGAGGGTGTCGTAGTCGTCGTAGACCAGGTCGCCGCCGTACTTCTCGGGACGCTCGACCGTCACAGAGTCGAACCGCGGGAAGACGTGGTAGTGGAACAGCTCCAGCACGGGGTTGTGTCGGTCGTTGCCGTCGTCGTCGGGCTCGGGGTCGGCCGTCGGCGGGCAGTACGCCTCGTTCACCTTCTCCCGGAGGTCCTCGGTGGAGTCCTCCATCGAGATGGTGACGCCCTGGCTGGAGGACATCTTGCCGACGCCGGTGGTGAGGTCGGCGAGGATGGGCGTGTGCAGGCACGGACGAGACTCGTAGCCGAGCGACGGGAGCTCCTCGCGGTGGAGCATGTGGACCTTGCGCTGGTCCATCCCGCCGATGGCGAGGTCGAGGTCGAGGTACTCGATGTCGAGCGCCTGCATCAGCGGGTAGACGACGTGGCTGACCTTCGCCGTCTCGCCGCTCTGGAGCTCGGCCATCGCGCGCTGGGCGCGGTTCAGACTGGTCTCAAGCTCGAGCTCGTGCAGGTCGAGCACGTAGTCCTCGTCCATCTCGAAGCTGCTCCCGTAGACGAACTCCGTCTGCGCCTCGTCGAGCCCGTACGCGAGGAACTGGGCTCGCATCCGCTCGGCGGTCTCGCGGATCTCCTCGAACGTCCCCTTCCCGTTGAGGTAGGCGTGGATGTCCGCCAGCAGGACGACCACCTCCATCCCCGCCTCCTGCAGGTCGATGAGCTTGTTCGCCGTCAGGAGGTGCCCGAGGTGGAGGACGCCCGAGGGCTCGTAGCCGACGTAGACCCGCTTCCCGTCGGGGTCGTCGGCCAGTGCGCGCACCTCGGACTCGGTGATGACCTCGTCGGTGTTCCGGGTCATCAACTCGTACGTGTCCATACGGACACGAATTCGCCCGGGGGCTTTGAACCTTGCCAAGCCGTGCGAACCGTTCAGAACGGCTTGAGGATGTTCTCGACGTTGTCCCGCATCGCGCCGGCGATGTGCCCGCTCGCCGCGCCCATCCCCGCGCCGATGCCCGACCCGACCGGGCCGAGCGGTCGGCCGACCTTCGCACCGATCTTCGCGCCCTCCTCGGCTCCCTTCTTGGCGTGCGAGTTCTTGCGCATGCACGGCGGTTTCAGCGGATTCATGGGTTCGTTGTGGGGTTGGGACCGTCGATACAAAAATCCTGACCAGCGGTCCGCGTCGGTGACGGCCGGACGAACAATTAAGCACCCATGGAAAGTTGCCAGTAGTATGCGAGTCGAGGACGACGACGGCGTACGCACTATCACCTTCGACCGGCCGAACGTCATGAACGCGATGAACCTGGAGGTGGCGACGGAGCTGGCCGACGCGGTCGCGGAAGCCGACCCCGTCGACCACGACGCCATCGTGCTCACCGGGGACGACCCCGCCTTCTCCGCCGGGGGGGACATCCAGGCGATGAAGGAGCGCGAGGAGGGGCCACGCGAGTCCTACGAGCGCGTCGCGGAGACGTTCAACCGTGCCGCGGCCGAACTCCTGAACAGCGACGTGCCCGTCGTGGCGAAGGTCAACGGCGACTGCGTCGGCGCGGGCCTGGCCATCGTCGCCGCCTCGGACATGGCGTACACGGTGCCCGACGCGACGTTCTCCTGTGCGTTCATCCGCGTCGGGCTGGTGCCGGACACGGCCGCGACGTTCACCCTCCCACGACTGGTCGGCCTCCGGACGGCCAAGCGCCTCACCATGACCGGCGAGTTCTTCGACGGGGCGGAAGCGGCGGAGATGGGACTGGTCAACGAGGCCGTCCCCGAGGACGAGCTCGACGAGGCGGTCGACGAGATAGTGGGGAAGCTCTCGCGCCGCCCCACGCGGACCGTCGGGATGACCAAGCAGGCCATCCACGAGAACCTCGACAACGACTGGCGGAAGGCGCTCGACTACGAGAACATGCTGCAGGTGCAGGCGTACATGTCCGAGGAGCACGAGGAGGGCGTCGACGCGTTCCTCGAGGGCCGGAACCCGGACTGGGATTAGTCCCTCAGAAGCTCGTAGACGACGGCGATGACCCCGATTGTGAGGAAGGTCAGCGTCCTCTGCGTCGGCCCCTCGGCGGCGAGTCGGACGAGGCTGCCGACGGTGAGGCCGGTGGGTCCGAGGAGGTCGTTCAGCGTGTCTCCGTCGAACGGGGCGAGGTTACCGGCGAGTATGTCACCGATGGTTAGTCCGACGAACACGCCCTCCGCGACGGAGGGGACACCGGTGGCGACGTACCAGCCGAGTCCGGCCAGCACGACGAGCCAGGCGAACGCGCCGAGTCCGTCGCGGCCTCGCCAGTCGGCGTCGGGGCCGGTGAGAGCAGGGAGCCAACCCATATAAATTCCGATGTGTGTGGGTGGGATAAATCTTGTGAGCGGCGTCCACGAGCCGACCAGTCGGTCGTCGGTCCCGTGTCTGTCGTTGTACAGGTCGGCCGCAGCCCGGCACGAATCTGACGACGAACGGGCGACGACTCGGTCGCCGTCACCGCGAGAGGAACCGCCGCACCGTGCCGTCGAAGGCCGTCGGATGCTCGACGACCGCCTCGTGGCCCGTGCCACGGAGCATCGCCAGGCGGCCGTTCGGGAGCGCCGCCGCCGCCTCCCGGTAGTCGGCCTCGTCGAAGAAGGGGTCGCGGTCCGCGCCGACGACGAGGGTCGGTGCGGTGACGCGTCCGCAGACGTTGCGGCCGTCGAAGGCGAGGCAGGCGTCGGCGGAGACGAGGAAGTCGGTCGGGTCGACCGGCTGGAACGTCCGCTCGTAGACGAGCGACCCCGCCGTGAGCAGTCGGGCCCGCGCGCCGGCGGCGAGGATTCCGGCAGCGTCGCGGTAGATGGAGCCCCAGCGGCCGCCGACGGCCCAGTCGCGCCAGCGTCGGACGACCGCCGTCCCACCCGCACTCAGTCCCGCGCCGGACAGCCCCAGGACCGCGCGGTCGACACGGTCGTCCCGGAACCGAGGCCGTGCGGCCGACTCACCATGTACGCGGTGTGGGTGTCGGCGTAGCGGCGGAGGTACAGCGCCATCAGCCGCGGGTACCACCACGAGTCCCCGACGGTGTGGAGGGGGTCGTTCAGGCCGGGGACGACGAGCAGGGTCCGTGGGCCAGCGCCGACCCGGACGAACGGGTGGCCGGCCGCCGTGCCGGTGCTGGCGAGCCCTGGGAGCACGGTCCACCTCGGTCCCGGACCGCCTTAACTCCGTCCTCGACGCCGGGTGGCCACCCGCCTCAGCCCTGCCCGACCATCGACTCCTCGTCCTCCCACTCCCGCTCGCGGAGCTCGTACTTCTGGACCTTCCCGGTCGCGGTCTCGGGGAGCTGGTCGACGAACTCGACGCGGGTGATGCGCTTGAAGTTCGCGACGCGGTCCGCGACGAACGACTTCACCGCCTCGGGGTCGATGCTGGCGTCGGCGGTCGGCACGACGAACGCCTTCGGCGTCTCGCCCCACTGCTCGCTCGGCGCGGGGATGACCGCCGCCTTCGCGACCTCGGGGTGGTCGTAGAGCACGTCCTCGAGCTCGATGGTCGAGATGTTCTCGCCGCCGGAGATGATGATGTCCTTCTTGCGGTCCTGGATGGCGACGAAGCCGTCCTCGTCCCACGTCGCGAGGTCGCCCATGTGGTAGTAGCCCTCGCGACGCTCGGAGAACGCCGTCTCGGTCTCCTCGGGCTTGTTCCAGTAGCGGTCCATCACCTGGTTCCCGCGGACGACGATCTCGCCGATGGTCGAGCCGTCCCGGGGAACGTCGTCGCCATCCTCGTCGACGACGCGGACCTCCGTGCCGAGGTAGCCGATGCCCTGCCGCTTCATCAGGTCGAACCGCTCGTCGTCGCTCCTGCCGGCGAGGTGGCGCGGCGCGTGCGAGGTGGTGACAAGCGGGCCGGTCTCGGTCGCGCCGTAGACGTGCATCAGCGTCCAGCCGAACTCGCCCTCGACCGTCCGGAGGGTCGCCTCGGGGGGTGCCGCACCGGCGGTCGCGGCCCGGACCGGGTTCGCGCCCGCCGTCTGGACCTCGCCGTCGTGCTCGTCGTAGTAGTTCATCAGCATGTTGAGCACCGTCGGCGCGGCACAGAGGTAGCTCACGTCCTCGGTCTGGATGGCGTCGAAGACCGACTCGGCGTCGACGCCGCGCGTGCAGACGTGGGTCCCGCCGTTGCCGGTGACGGAGTAGATGTGGCCCCAGCCGTTGACGTGGAACATCGGCAGCGTCCAGAGGTAGACGTCGTCGTCCGAGATGTCCTGGTGGGCCGTCACGAGGTAGGAGTGGATGGTCTCGGCGCGGTGCGTGCGACAGACGCCCTTCGGGTCGCCCGTGGTGCCGGAGGTGTAGTTGATGGTCACCACGTCGTCCTCGCTCATCTCGGCGCGGTCGTAGTCCGGGCCGGCCGCCTCGAGCTCCGCGTCGAACGAGCGCCAGTCGCCGTCGACGGCGTCGGCGTCGTTCGTCACGAAGGTCTCGGTCGGCACCTCGTCGCGGATCTGCTCGATACGGTGGGCGTACTCGTGGTCGGCGTAGATGGCTGTCACCCCGGCGTCTTCGAGGATGTAGGCGTAGTCGTCGGCGGTCAGCCGGTAGTTCAGCGGCGTGTGGACGGCGCCGACCTGCATCGACCCGTACGCGGCTTCGAGGTGGTAGTGCGTGTTGGGGTCGAGGACTGCGACGCGATCGCCCTGTTCGACGCCCACGGACTGGATGAACGCCGAGAACCGGTCTGCGCGCTCGCCGAACTCGTCGTACGTGTATCGCTCGCCGGTCGTCGCCACGATGGCGGTCTCGTCGGCGTAGTGGCGTCGTGCACGGTCCAGGAAATCTGTCACCAGGAGCGGCTTGTGCATGAACGATGATTGGATTCCCGTCGGTTCAAACCCCGCTGTTCGTTCAATAGTTACCGGAATTCCGAACCGAGTGAACTTCCAGGCGCGCCCGTTCCCGGCGACGCCCCGTCAGGAACCCTGCGGTCAGTGCGCGTACTCCAGGACGCCGAGCCAGTCCCGCAGCGCCGGGTGGTCGAACCACGCGACGCGGTCGTCCTGCCACCGTTCCGGAGCGGTGAGGGAGAACGCGTCCGTCGCCGCGTCGAGGTCGCTCGTCTCCACGAGGACGCCACAGGGAGCCGGCCCGAACGCCGCGAGGCGGTCGGTGAGGCGGTCACCATCGGGTTCGGCGAGCGCGACACCGCCCCCGGCGAATCGGTGGATCCTCGCACCGAGACGGTCCGAGTTGACGGTCTCCGGCCGCGGCACGCCGAACAGCCGGTCGAAGGACCGGGTCAGGCCGGTCGCGTCGTCGGTCAGCACGACGACCTCGGCGATGCCATCCAGCGGCGAGTCGACGAGTTCGGGGTCCGGCGAGACCCGGTACCGGCGCGGGGTGCGGTCCTCGATGAGGAACGGGAGCGTCGCGCCGAGTGAGCCCCCGAGCATCGCCGTCTCCCACTCGACTGCCACACCGTCGGGGCGCTCGCGCCCGTCGCGGTCCGGTCCCGCGACGCGCAGACCAGCGTCGAGCGCACGGGACAGCGCCGCCCGGAGGTCGTCGACCTCGACGCACCAGGCCGCCGGGCCCGCGTCGGCCGCGATGAACGCCGGCCAGCGCGAGGGCGTCGCGTCGCCGGTGTTCGTGATGAGTTCCAGGTAGCTGCCGTCGGGGAAGCCGACGATGCTCATCTCGGTCGTGCCGTCGGCGTGCTCACCGCCGTCGGTGGTCGGCAGGCCGACGGCGTCGCACGCCGCCACGCCAGCCTCGCGGTCCGCCCAGGCGCTCGCGACGTGGTCGATTCGGATATCCATGCAGGCACCGCGGCCGCAAGCGAGAAAAGCGTTCGTGGCGGGTCAGTCCAGGCCGAGGAACTCCTCGGCGTTCTCCCAGAGGATCTTGCGCTGGACCTCCTCGGGGAAGTCGAGCTCGGCGAACTGGTGGAGCCACTTCTGGGGGTCGAGCATCGGGTAGTCGGTGCCGAACATCACCTTGTCCTTCAGCAGCGTCTTCGCGTAGTGCAGCACCTGATCGTCGATGTACGCCGGCATCCAGCCCGAGAGGTCCATGTAGACGTTGCCCTTCTGCTGGCAGATGGCGAGCTGTTCCTTCTCCCACGGGAACGCCGGATGGGCGATGAGTATCTGCAGGTCGGGGTGCTCGGCGGCCACGTCGTCGAGCAGCATCGGGTCGCCGTACTTGATCTTCAGGCCGCGGCCACCGGGCGCGCAGGCACCCAGCGTCGAGTTGCCGCCGTGGAAGACGCAGGGGACGCCGAGGTCCTCGATGGTGTCCCACAGCTCGTCGTGTGCGGGGTCGCTCGGGTCGAAGCCCTGCGCTATCTGCTGGAACTTGAAGCCGACGAGGTCGAGGTCCTCGACGCAGCGACGCGCCTCCTCGACACAGTCGTCCTTCAGGGGGTCGACGCTCCCGAAGCCGACGAAGAAGTCGTCGTGATCGTCGCGAACCTCGGCGACGTACTCGTTCGGCACCGGCGGGTTGCCGGTGTTCGTCTCGGCGTCCCAGCCGAGCAGCACCGCCCTGTCGATGCCGACCGCACGGTACTCCTCGACCATCTCCTCGTAGGAGTTCGGCACCATCTCCTTGCCGAAGCGCTCCGCGGCGTCCTGCATCATCTCGCCGCCGGCGTCGAAGAGGAACTCCTCGGTCGGCTGGTGTGCGTGCGTGTCGATGATTCGGGGGTCGTCGGGGTCCACGACGCTCGGCAGGCTCATACTCACTCCTGCAACGGGCAGGCGAAAAAGCGTTCGTGTTTCCCCCGGCTCAGAGCGGTTCGAGCAGCTCCAGGACGTGGCCGTCGGGGTCCTCCACGAACGCGATACGGATGCCGAGTTCGTCGAGCGTCTCCGGGCCGCGGTGGATGCGCTCGTCCGCGAGCCCGGCGACCGCCGCGTCGACGTCGTCCACCGAGAGCCCGAGGTGGCCGCCGTCCGTCGGCTCGACCGGGCCGTCGGCCTCGACGAGCTGGATGGCGGCGTCGTCGTCGATGCCGACGAACGTGTCCGAGACGAGGTCGCTCTCCTCGAACCGTTCGAGCGGTTCGTAGCCGAACACGTCGGTGTAGAACGCGAGGGACTCGTCGAGGTTCGAGACGCGGATCGCCGCGTGGTCCATGGTCATACGTCCCCGTTCGGGCCCAGTCCCCAATAGCTGTCCCCCGTCTCAGGGATGGCCCGGCTCGTCGCCGTAGTGGTCGCGGCGGGTAGACCGACCTGGCACAATTATTTTTATACGCTGAAGGAGAAAAATAACCGTGTCTACTCACAGGGCCGAATACGAGACCCAGCGTAGGACAATGGAACGCGCGGTGGACCGTGGGAGCGTCGAACCCGCAACTGCAGAGGCAATTGCGAAGCTATGTGACGCACTCGACGAGACAGTGGGCGATGTTCCGTGCCCCGAAGGGGAACCGCACCGGTCCGTGAAGACGTTGGATATGTACACCCGCCGTCTCAGGCTGATTGCCCAGCGGTACTCCGGCGATATCCTCGACACGACGGCGGCAGAACTGAACACCGAGATGCGGACGTGGCTGAACGGCACGCACCCGGACGTGGACGACGACGGGCTCAGTGTGAACACTGTCAGCAACTATCAGTCGCCCTTGCGTATCTTCTTTCGATACCACGACCACCTCGGTGTCACACCCGAGGACATCGAAATCGAGACGCCGTCGGCAGCGACACTCGACCCCGGGGAGATGCTCACCGATTCGGAGATCAGACGGGTCAGAGATGCCGTCACCAACCCACTCGAGCGGGTCGTATTCGAGTTCTTGCTCCACACTGGGATGCGGAACACAGCGACCCGGATGCTGACCGTGGGAGGTGTCGACCTTCGGTCGGGGACGTTCGAACTCAACGTCGATTCCGATGGTCTCAAGGGAGCCCAAGAGCGGGGCGAGACCCGGCCGCTGCTAGGGGCGGAGCCGATAGTGAGGGAGTGGCTCACTGTCCATCCTGCCGCTGACGACCCGGACGCGTACCTGTTCACGAACAGGCCCGGGTCGGGCTACGCGACCCCCGACAAACCGCTGTCACACACGAAACTGGGTAAGTTACTTTCCGGACTCAGGGACCGTGCCGGAATCGCGAAGCCACTCCACCCTCACGCACTCCGACACAACTTCGTGACGAGGGCCAAGCGGGATCATCGTGTCGAGGACGACGTCATCAAGTATCTCATCGGCCATCGACGGGATTCGACGGTTATGGAACGGACGTACCAGCACATTTCGCCGAAGGAGTATCTGACGACTGCGAGCGGCGGATCGGCCGGTCAACGGGGATTCACGCCGAAGGAGTGTTTCGAATGTGGTGCGGGCCTCTGCCCTCGGCAGGAGCTCTGTCCCGACTGTGGGACAGTGTACAGCCCAGGTGGTGGTGCGTGGTTTCGCTCGGCGGCGGACGAGAATCGAAGCGCCCTGGTGGCGTTTGCACGGCAACTTCTCGACGACGAGCTGCTCGAAAGCGTCCCGCCAAGTATCCGGTCGGAACTAGCCGAGAAACTGTAACTCGGGCGCTTCACAGACCGATTTCAGGGAAGCCCCATCTCCTCCCGTTCGTCCTCGGTGTAGTAATCACGCTTCCGCCACATGAACTTCATGTCTCCCTGCAGGAGTATCTCGTCGTCCTGGTTGCGCGTGTCGGCGTCGATGACCACGAGGCCGGCGTCCTCGCGCGACCCGAACTCCTTCTTCTCCGTGACCTCGAACTCGGCGGAGATGGTGTCGCCGATGGTCAGCGGGTTCGGTACGTCCATGTAGTTCATGCCGAGGAAGGCGATGACGGTGCGTTCGACGAAGCCACAGCGCTGGACCATCCCCGTCGTGAGGATGAACGTCATCGGGCCGTGACCGATGCGCTCGCCGAACGGGCCGTCCTCGCTGTACTCGGCGTTCGTGTGTAGCTCGGTCCAGTCGTCGGCGAACATCGAGTGGAACACGAAGTCCGACTCGGTGACCGTGCGTCCCGCGCTCTCGAAGGTCTTCCCGACCTCCATGTCCTCGAAGTAGTGTGGCTCGTAACTGTAGGCCATGCCGGTGGGTTCGGAGGGGGTGTAAGTAATGATTGCCCTCCGACTGCGGTCACTGTCGTCGGTCCGCGGGACGGGTCCCTCGACGACCGCTCAGTACTGCGCTTCCTCGTACGTCTCGGTGCTGGAGCCGGTGGTCGCGGTGGTCCGTGCCTTGCGGAAGTCGTCCTCCCAGACCGCGTGGGCGATGAGGCCGCCGAGGGCACACGCACCAATGGTGTAGAGGCCGGCGAGTATCAGGCCGATGACTCCGATAAACATGATGAAGATGAACCCCTCGGCGCTCCCGGATAGAAGCCCGAGGAAGCCGAAAGCGAACAGAGCCAGCAAGGAGGGGAGAAAGAGGATTCCCCCGGCGGCCGCCCCGACCTTCACGTTCTCCATCTGCGTCTCCCCCTTCTGTAGGTACGCAGCGACCACCCCGCCGAGGACTGTCGAGAACGGGATGAACCCGAGCACGAACGCAGCGATGGCGCCGATGAGCGCGTTGATCCAGAAGCCGTTCTCGTGACTGCTGTCGTCGAAGTTGAGTGCCATACGAACTAAATCATCAGATGGACATATAAACTTACGCTCTAGATGGGTTCTGAATGCCTGAGGGAGCCAATTTCGGAGATTTAGAGGATCGGCGAGGAGAATTATATCAAAATGACAACTACTCTGCGTAGTCACCCCCCGAGGAACCGCTGGCGGACCTCCTCGTCGGCGAGCAGTTCGTCGCCGGGGCCTTCGAAGCTGTTCTCCCCGTTGACGAGGACGTAGCCGCGGTCGCAGCGCCGGAGCGCCTCCGTGGCGTTCTGCTCGACCATGAGCACGGCCGTCCCGGCGTCGTTGATCTCGTCGATGCGGTCGAACATCTCGTCGACGAGGTCGGGCGCGAGCCCGGCCGATGGCTCGTCCAGCAGCAGCAGTTCGGGGTCGAGCATGAGCGCCGCCCCCATCGCGAGCATCTGCTGTTGCCCGCCGGACATCGTGCCGGCGCGCTGGCGCTGGCGCTCCTCGAGGATGGGGAACCGGTCGAACACGTCCGCGAGGCGGTCCTGTGGTACGTCGTCGAAGATGTACGCGCCCATCTCCAGGTTCTCGCGGACGGTCATCCGGGGGAACAGGTTCTCCGTCTGCGGGACGTAGGCGATGCCCTCGCGGATTATCTCCTGGGTGCCCAGCTCGTGGATGGGCGTCCCTTCGAAGTGGACGGTGCCACCCATGTGCGTCGTCAGGCCGAAGACCGTCTTCATCGCGGTCGACTTGCCGGCACCGTTCGGCCCGACGATGGTGACGTACTCGCCGTCGGCGATCTGCATGTCCACGTCGGTCAGGATCTGGAGGTCCCCGTAGCCCGCGTCGACGGTCTCGAGTTCGAGCAGGCTCATATCTCCTCACCCAGGTAGGCGTCGATGACGCGCTGGTCGCTCCTGACAGCCGAGGGTGGCCCCTCGGTGAGCTTCTGCCCCTGATGCATGACGACGACGTGGTCGCAGTGCTCCATGATGAGTTCGATGTCGTGTTCGACGAACAGGAACGTCTGTCCCTGCGATTCGAGCTCGTGGATGCGCTCCAGGATCTTCCGCTCGAGCGTCGGGTTGACGCCGGCCAGCGGCTCGTCGAGCAGCACCATCTCGGGCTCGGTCAGCAGCACGCGGGCGAGCTCGAGCAGCTTGCGCTGGCCGCCCGACAGGGAGCCGGCGGGCTCGTCGAGCAGGTGGTCCAGCTCGAAGAACGCCGCCATCTCGGCGGCTTCGCGGCGGCTCCGGCGCTCGTCCTCGGCGAACTGGCCGCCGCGGAGCCAGGCCCGGCCGAGCTTCTCGCCGGACTGGCCGCCCGGCGCGAGCAGCAGGTTCTCGCGGACGGTCATGTTCTCCAGCTCCCGGGGAATCTGGAACGTGCGGACGAGTCCCTCGCGGACGATGCTCGGGGTCCGGTTGCCGGTCACGTCGTCCCCCTGGAACTCGACGGTGCCGCCGTCGGGTGCCAGGTAGCCGGTGATGCAGTTGAAGAACGTCGTCTTCCCGGCACCGTTCGGTCCGATGAGGCCGGTGATGCCCTGGTCGACGGTGAGGTCGACACCGTCGAGGGCGGTGATGCCCCCGAAGGTCTTCTCCAGTCCCGACACCGAGAGGATCGGGTCGTCAGTCATCGGCGTCACCTCCGGGCGCGGCCGCGGTGTCGTCACGGCTCGGCGCGGGTTCGTCCCCCGGCAGCCGGATGTCGTAGTCCTGCTCGCCGAGGATCCCCTCCGGCCGGTAGTAGAGGATGACGATGAGGAGCACGCCGATGAAGATGAGCCGCGCGGCGGCCAGTTTCACGGCGTACTCCGACGGGAAGTAGTCGTTGAGGAACTGCGTCCCGCTGTTGATGGCCCAGAACACCGCGGTCCCGAGCACGACCCCGGCGTTGTTCGCGGTCCCGCCGATGATGACCGACGCGAACGCGAAGAACGTGATCATCGCGCCGAACTGGTCGGGGCTGATGAAGCCGAGGTGGATGGTGTAGAGCGAGCCGGCCGCGCCCGCGAGCGCGGAGCCGAACAGGAGCGCCTGTATCTTGTAGCGGAACGTCTCCTTGCCGAGCGCCCGCGGCACGTCCTCGTCGTCGCGGACCGCGCGCAGCACGCGACCGTACGGGCTGTTGATGGTGCGCTGGCACCACCAGTAGCCGCCGGCGAGGAACGCGAGCGAGAGCAGCATGAAGAACCGGTCGTAGTCGAGTCCGCCGTTCGGCCCCGCGACGGGGTCGAACAGGAACATCACGTTCGTCTGGAGCGTGACGGTCGGGTTCGACGCGGCCAGCAGCGGCTGGAGGAAGTACCAGGCCGCCGCTGCCAGCGCGACCACGAGCGCGAGCGTGCGCTCCGGCTCGATCGAACGCCGGACCGCCTCGCGGAGGACGGCCACGCCGGCGACGGCGAGGCCGACGCCGACGAACAGCAGCGGGCCGCCCTGGGTGAGCGCGCCGATAGAACCACCGAGGACGAGGACGCTGGCGAGACCGAGCGCTGCGCCCGTGGTGTCCACGTCCTTCACGTAGCTGCCGACGCGGTAGCCGGCGTACGCGATGACGAGCACGCTCAGGCCGCCGAACACGACGAGGTTCAGGATGAACGAGCCGAGTCCGAGCGGGAACGCGGCCGACGCGGGCTGATGGACGGTCCGGATGCCGAACGGGCCGTTGAACAGCCACGTCTCGTTCCGGACGACCTCGTTCAGGATGGTCGCGATGCCGAGCGCCGTGATGGCGAGGTAGTCCTCGCGAAGGCGCAGGGTGGGCACGCCGACCAGCAGCGAGACGAGCGCTGCGGCGACCATGCCGCCGGCCACGCCGAGCAGCCAGCCGAGGACATCGCCGCCGGGCACGACGGCGAGCAGTTCGGGGAGCGCGTACCCACCGAGGCCGTCGTAGCCGGTCACCTGCGCTGGCATCGTGAGGACGGCGGTGACGTAGCCGCCGATCATGAAGTAGGCCACGTGGCCGAAGTCGATCAGCCCCGTGAAGCCGAACTTGAGGTTCAGCCCGAGCGCGAACAGCCCGTAGATGGCGACGAACGTGAGGAGCGAGACGGCGAAGTCCGCTAACGCCATCAGACATCACCCCACAGGCCATCGGGCTTGACGAGCAGGACCCCGATGAGCACGATGAAGGCGATCGCCGTCCGATACGTCGCCAGTCCCGACGGGAGAAGGTACACCCCGACGTCCATGCTGATGCCGATGAGTATCGCCCCGGCGGCGGCCCCGTAGGGCGACCGGATGCCCCCGAGGATGACCGCCGCGAAGACGGGCAACAGCAGCGTGAAGCCCATGTTCGGGTTGACGTTCGAGGCGCTCCAGCCGGCGAGGACGCCCGCGAGCGCGGTCAGCAGGCCCGCGATGACCCAGACGACGAGCTGGATGCGGTCGACGTCGACGCCACGCACCTCCGCGAGGTCCATGTTGTCGGCGGTCGCGCGCATCCCCTTGCCGAGTCTGGTCGCCTTCAGCACGAGGTTGAGCAGGAACATCGCGACGGCCACGACGACCACGATGGCGATGTCCTTGTAGCTCGTCCCGATGCGGGTCGACCAGAGCGCGTCGGTGCCCTGCGGGTCGAACCGGAGCGCGTAGGCGAGTGCGAGCAGCGTCGCGACCCCGCCGAGCACCCCGAGCACGCGGGGAGAGACGAGGTGGACGGTTCGGAAGTCCGCGTCCGTGGACCGCCAGCGGTAGACGCCGTATCCCACGGCCGCTGCCGCAGCGAGGATGCCGAGCAGGAGCCAAACCGGGTAGCCCCACTCCCCGAGCAGGGCGATGTCGCCGGCCTGCCGCTGGGTGCGCTGGACGGTGAGGCCGGAGCCGGTGAGGTAGAGGTCCCAGTTCACGTCGCGCACCACCGCCGTCTCGTAGCTGATGTTGCGCGAGCCGGCGACGAACAGCACCAGGTTGCGCAGGACGAGCGCGAGCCCGAGCGAGACGATGACCATCGTGATGAGGTCCGCCTCCTTGGACCGGAACCGCCGGAAGATGGCCAGTTCGTACAGCGCGCCGAACGCGGCCGCCGCGACGAGCGCGAACGCACCCGCCACGACGAGCGAGACCGCGCCGCCCGGCAACCCCGGCAGGAGCGAGATCTCGTCCGGCCGGTTCACGACGAGTGCGAAGTACGCCCCGATAGTTATCATGTCGCCGTGGGCGAAGTTCGGCACCTCCGCGATGGAGTACACCAGCGAGAGGCCGATGGCACCGGCAGCGATGATGCTCCCGGTGACCAGCCCCTGGGCCAGCGCGTCGAGGAGCCCGGTGTCTACCACGCGATGCTCACCCCCTGCGTCCCACGGACCTGTCGCGACCCGCGGGACCGTCCGTTCCGTCTCATGACTGCCTCCGTATCGTGTAGTACGTCGCGACCGCGGCGACGGCGTTCAGTCCGCCGAGGACCAGGAACGCGCCGCCGTAGCTCCCCGTCGTCTCCCGGATTGTGCCCGTGACCGGCGGGAGGACGAGCGCGGCGACGTTGCCCGCCGCGACGATGGTCGCGATGGCGGTCCCCTCCGCGTCCGTCGCGCCGGCCGCGAGGTTGTACACCGCCCCGAACGGCACCGAGACGGCGAGCATGACGACGAAGGGGAGGACGACGAGCGCGGCCGTGCTCCCGGTCGCGGCCATCGCGCCGAAACCCAGCCCGGCGGCGGCGGTGCTCCCGGCGATGAGCCGCCGGTCCGAGAGCGCGAGTCGCCACGAGGTCTCCCCGCCGACGATGCGCCCTGCCGTCGCCGACCCGAGCACGACCACGTTCAGCCGCGCCACCACGCCGAGGTCCGCGAAGTACGCCGTCACGAACGTCGAGAGCGTGATGTACGAGCCGATGATGGCGACGTAGCAGGTCGCTGCAAGCACGACGACCGGGTGCAGCACGACGCCACCCCGCTCCGTCGTCGTCGCCGTGGGTGCCGTCCGCCGGTCCGAGAGGTTCGCGCCGGCGACCGCGATAGCCGGGAGTGACAGCAGCGCACCCGGCGCGTGCAGCGACAGCCACCCGTACTCCCGCACAAGGGTCGGGGCGAGCAGGAAGCCGAGCATCCCGCCCAGCGTGAGCAGGCCGCCGTAGACGCCCTGCTGTCTGGTCGCGTCCGCACCCTCGGAGAGCCGCGAGATGTGCGTCGCGCCGACGGTGAGCAACAGCCCGCCCGTCAGCCCCCACAGGCCGCGCAGCGCGAGCACGACGGGGAACGACGCTCTGAGGTCCAGCGACAGCCCCAGCGCGAGGTGTGCGAGGCCGCCTGCGAACAGCACCCGGGTCGTCGTGTACCGACCGACCCACCGCGAGGCCGGGCGCTGGACGACGACGAACGCCAGCAGCGGCGCGCTCATCAGCAGCCCGAACGACGAGAGGCCGATGTCGAGGCGCGCCGTCAGCAGCGACGGGAGCGCCGCGTAGGCGAAGACGACGTAGCCCACGCTCGTGACCAGCACGTGCGGGACGTACCGGAGCGGGTCGCGGTGCATCAGTCATCGTCTCCCTCCGCGTCGTCGGTCGGCTCGTACGGTTCGCCGGCGGCCGCCTCGACGCCTGCAGCCGCACCGGCAGCCACGTCGACACCGTACGCCGCCCGGGCAGCGGCCCGCGACACCTTCCCGTGGCGCACGTCGCGCCGGACGGCCTCGGGGTCACGGTCGGCAGGGTCGCCGTAGCCGCCGGCCCCAGGCGTCCGGATGCGCACCGTCGAACCCGGGGGGAGCTCGTGCGTCGATTTCTGCGGGAGACGGCGCGTCTCGCCGTCGGCGGTCTCCAACTCGGCCGCGCCCGACTCGCCCGGCTCGCCACCCTCCAGCCCGTACGGCTGGTGGGTGTGGCGGTCCGCGAGCAGGCTGAAGTGTGCCTCGTGGTCCCGGACCTGGATGTCCCGCCGGATGCCCAGCCCGCCCCGGAACTCGCCGGGACCGCCGGAGTCCTGCCGGAGCTCGTACCGACGTACGCGCAGCGGGTACGCCGTCTCCAGCACCTCGACGGGCGTGTTCATCGTGTTCGACATGTGGACGTGGACGCCGTCCATCCCGTCCGTGCCGACCCGGCCGCCGAAACCACCGCCCTGCGTCTCGTAGAACGCATACGGCGTGTCCGTCCGGGGGTCGGTGCCGCCGAAGGTGATGTTGTTCATCGTGCCCTGGCCGGCCGCGGTGACGCGTTCGGGTGCCTGTTGGGCGAACGCCCCCAGCACGACGTCGGTGACGCGCTGGGAGGTCTCCAGATTCCCGCCGACGACCGCCGCCGGCGGCTCCGGGTTGACGATGCTGCCTTCGGGCGCTTTCACCTCGATGGGCCGGTAGCAGCCGTGGTTCGGCGGGATGTCGGGGTCGGTCACGCAGCGCACCGAGTAGTACGTCGCCGACGCGGTGACCGCGAGCACGGCGTTGACCGGGCCCTCGGTCTGGTCGGCGGTGCCCTCGAAGTCGACGGTGACGCTGTCGCCGTCGACGGTGACGGCCGCCTGGATGCGCAGGTCCTCGTTGCCGAGGCCGTCGTCGTCGAGCACGTCGCTGAACTCGTAGGTGCCGTCCGCCAGTTCGTCGATCTCGGCGCGCATCCGGGCCTCGGAGTACTCCTGGATCTCGTCGAGCGCCTCGGTCAGGGTCTCGAGCCCGTACTTCTCGACGAGTTCGAGGAACCGACGCTTGCCGGTCTGGTTCGCGGCCTCCTGCGCGCGGAGGTCGCCGCGGCGCTCGTCCGGCGTCCGGACGTTCGAGAGCACCATGTCGAACACCGACTCGTTCGGCTCGCCGCCCTCGAACAGCTTCACGGGCGGGATGCGCAGCCCTTCCTGGTATATTTCGGTGGAGTCGGCTGCGACACTGCCCGCCCGCGCCCCGCCGACGTCGGCGTGGTGGGCGCGGTTCGCCGCGAACGCGACGAGCTCGGTGTCGCCGTCGGCTGTCTCGTGAAACACCGGCGTCACGAGCGTGAGGTCGGGCAGGTGCGCCCCGCCGTAGAACGGGTCGTTGAGCAGGATGGCGTCCCCCGGCGAGAGCGTCTCCGGCGGGAACCGGTCGATGGCCGCCGCGACGGAGAACGGCATCGCGCCGAGGTGGACCGGCATGTTCTCGGCCTGGCTTATCATCTCGCCCTCGGCGTCGAACAGCGCGCAGGAGCAGTCACGGCGCTCCTTGATGTTCGGCGAGTAGCCCGTCCGGATGAGGTTCGCGTTCATCTCCTCGCAGACGGCGATACAGGCGTTCCTGATGACCTCGAGTGTGACCGAATCTGTCATGCGTTCACCTCCACGAGCAGCGTGCCGTACTCGTCCACGCTGGCGGCCTGGTCGGGGTGGACGACGACCGTGCTCTCCGTGCCCTCGACGATGGCCGGGCCGTCGAAGCCCGTGCCGGTCGGCAGCAGCCGCCGGTCGTAGATGCGCGTCTCGTGGGTCCGGCCGTCGTACACCACGTCCCGCGTCTCGCGGACCGCGTCGTCGACGGTGCCCTCGACGGGTTCGGGGTGCAGGTCGGGCGTGTCGACGACCCCGCGTGCCCGGAGGCGTACGGTGACGAGCTCGACCGGCTCGTCCTCGTAGGCGTGGCCGTAGCGCTGGCGGTGCCGGTCGTGGAACCGCTCGACGACGGTCTCGAGGGTGTCCTCGTCGACCTCGCCGCCCGGAACCGGCACCGTGAGCTCGAACGACTGCCCGGCGTAGCGCAGGTCGACCGAGCGCTCGAACTGCAGGCTGTCTGCGGTCCCGCCCTCCGTGTCGAGCCGGTCGCTGCCACGCTCGCGGAACGTCGTGAAGCTCTCGGCGAGGGTGCGGGGCTCCACGTCGGTCCACGGGCGGACCTTCGAGGTGGAGTAGTCGTACAGCACGTCGCTGATGAGCAGGCCGAGCGCCGAGAGGACCCCCGCAGTCCGGGGGATGACGACGCGCGGCACCTCCAGCTCGCGCGCCAGCTTGCAGGCGTGCAGCGGGCCCGCGCCGCCGAAGGCGACGAGGCCGAAGTCGCGCGGGTCGTAGCCCCGCTCGACGGAGACGACCCGGAGCGCCCGGGCCATGTTCGCGTTCGCCACGTCGAGGATGCCCTGTGCCGCCTCGGCGACGCCCATGTCGAGCTCGTCGGCGACGTGGTCGCGGACCGCCTGCCGGACGGCGTCGTCCGGCGATGGCCCATCGAGGAACCGCGAGGGGTCGATGCGGCCGAGCATGGCGTGCGCGTCGGTGATGGTGGGCCGTTCGCCGCCCCGGCCGTAACAGACCGGGCCAGGCTCGGCGCCCGCGGATCGCGGGCCCACGCGGAGCGCGTCCCCGGCATCGGTCCAGGCGATGGAGCCGCCGCCCGCCCCGACGGTGTGGATGTCGATCATCGGAACCGAGACGGGGTAGTCGCCGACCTCGACGTCGGTCGTGACGAGCGGATCGCCGCCCTCGACGAGCGACACGTCGCAGGAGGTGCCGCCCATGTCCATCGTGATGCAGTCCTCGATGCCCGCGAGCCCGGCGACGTACGTCGCGCCCTGGACGCCCGCGGCGGGGCCCGAGAGCAGCGTGTTCACCGGCCGGTCGCGCGCCGCGTCGGCGGTGATGATGCCGCCGTTCGACTGCATTATCTTCACGTCAGTCCCGACGCCCTCCTCGGCGACGCGCGTCTCCAGCCGGCCGATGTAGCTGTCCATCACCGGCTTGAGCGCGGCGTTCAGCCCCGTTGTCAGCGTGCGCTCGTACTCCCGGATCTCGGGGAGTACGCGCGAGGAGAGCGAGAACGAGGCGTCGACGCCCTGGGCCCGAAGCAGCTCCTTCACGCGCTGCTCGTGCGCGTCGTTCTCGAACGAGTAGAGCAAACTGACGGCGACGCTGTCGACGTCGGCGAGCTCGCTCGCGAGCGCCTCGACAGACGCCTCGTCGAGCGGCTCGACGACCTCGCCGCGCTCGTCGAGGCGCTCCACGACCTCGTAGCGGCGGTCGCGCTCGACCACCGGGGTCGGCTTCTCCGCGTCGAAGTCGTAGATGTCCGGTCGGGCCTGCCGGCCGATCTCGAGCACGTCGCGGAACCCCGCGGTCGTCACGAGCGCGGTGTCGGCCCACTCGCCCTCGAGGACGGCGTTCGTCGCCACGGTCGTCCCGTGGCCGAAGAAGCCGATGTCCTCCGGGTCGATGCCGTACCGGGCAGCGACTCCCTCGAGCCCGTCCATGACGCCCCGTTCGGAGTCCGAGGGCGTCGACGGCGTCTTGTGGACGCGGACTGCACCGTCCGCGATGGTCACGAGGTCCGTGAACGTGCCGCCGATGTCGACGCCGATGCGGGCGTCCTCGTTCACGTGCACCTCACCTCTGCTCCTCGCCTGCGTTTCCGTCGTGCTGTTACAGCGTGCATGTGTATCGAAAATGGGGGATGACAGCCTGTCTGCTCAGACCAGCTCGTCGGCCGGGATGACCTCCTGGTCCTGGAACTCGCCGTCGACGACCTCGACGACGACCATGTCGCTTGCCACGTCGCCGTTGTCGTCGTAGTTCACGTTGCCGCTCGGCCCGCTGTAGTCGATCTCGGACCCGTCGTCGAGCGCGGCGACCGCGTCGCCGAACTCGGCGTAGCTGTACGTGTCACCCGGCGGGTTCGACACCGTCCGCATCTCCTCCTTGACGGCCGCGGAGTCGGTCGTGCCCGCCGCGTGGACGGCGAGGCAGTACGACACGAGCGCGTCGTAGGAGTTCCACGAGTACGGCGAGAACACGTCGGTGTCGGGGTAGGCGCTCTCGTAGTCGCTGACGAACGAGTCCGTGGCGCCCCCAGTCGGCGGTTGCGTCCGGACGCCGTACATCCCGTCGATGATGTCGGCACCGACGTTGCTGATGACGTCCTCCGACAGCATGCTGGTGTGTAGCACCCAGTTGCCGCCGTAGCCGCCCTCGTTCCACTGGCTGAGCATCGTCGTCCCGGACTCGGGGTAGCCCGCGAACGCGACGAACTCGGGGTCGTCGCTGAACGCCTCCGAGAGGATCTGGTCGTAGCTGGACTGTCCTGAAGAGTAACCGACCGTCGCCGTCGTCGTGCCCTCGAAGGTCGCCTCGAACGTGTCGGCGAGCGCCTGCCCGAAGTCGTTGTTCACGTAGATGACGGCCGCGCTGTCCGCCTGCTCCTGGATGATGCGGGCCATCACCTTCGCGACGAACCGGTCGTTCGTCCGGGTGCGGAACACGTAGTCGTCGTCGTCCAGCGTCGAGATGCTCGGCGACGACGACGCCGACGTGATGTGCAGCACCTCGTTCGGGATGGTCACCGACTGCGCGATGCTGATGGTGACGCCCGAGGAGACCGCACCGATGACGCCGGAGACGCCGTCGGTCTCCACGAGCTTGTTCGCCGCGTTGACGCCCTGTGTGGGGTCGGTGCCGGTGTCCTCGTCGACGATCTCGACCTCGCGCCCGAGGGGGCCACCGGCCGCGTTGATGTCCTCGACGGCCATCTGCATGGCGTTGAGCATCGGCTCACCGAAGTCGCTGAGGTCGCCCGAGAACGGGATCGCCGTCCCCACCTGGATGGGGTCGGACGAGCCACCACCGCCGCCCCCGCCGCCATCGTCGTCACCGTCGGTCTGGTCGCCACCGTCGTCGGTCTCACCTTGCAGTTCGCCCTGGTTCAGACACCCGGCGAGGCCCGCCGCACCGACCGCCCCACCCAGGCGCAGGAACCGCCGCCGCCGCAGCCTGTCCGCGAACGTGTCATCCTGTGCCATGACGAAAGGTACCAGTCGATGAACCCGCTTATAGCCTGTTGTTACCGAGTAACACGTCTCTTCCCCCCGATACGCGGACGTATGAAGACGTATGAAGCGTTCATACTCGCCGGGTGACAGGACCCGGGCGACCCAGAGCCTGCTGTCAGCCGTCGTCGAGTGGGTGCTCGGTCATCATGACCTTCGTGTACCCCTCCTCGATCTCGATGTCGAACGGGAGGCGGACCGCGCTGCGCTCGATGAACCGGGTCATGAACCAGCGGATCTCCTCCGAGGGGAACACCACGTGGTAGCGGTTCTCGTCGCTGCGACGGACCGAGAGGAAGCCACAGAGCGAGAGCCACTCCAGCATCTCGTCGAGGCTGTCGAACTCGTCCTCGTACTCCCGTGCGTGGTACGCCGACACCTCGTCGGCCGCCTCGAGGAACTCCTCGGCCCGGTTCCCCTCCTCGTCGGAGACAAAGTCGAGGAAGCAGTGCAGGAAGTCGACGTCCAGCAGCACGTGCTCCCCGCCCGAGAGCATCTTGTGGTAGTCCTCCAGTTTCTCGCTCGCGTCTGTCGTCGCCGCCTGGAAGTTCGCCGCGTAGAACGTCAGCGCCCGCCGGACGAGTTCGCTCTGGCCCTGGCCGGTGCGCTTGGTGACGTCCGCGAGCGCCTCCTGAGCGTCCTCGTCGAGCGAGACAGTGATCCGCGAGTTGCTCATGGTCCGTAGAGAGGGGGAACGGGCTTGTATCTCACGGCGTTCACCCGCCCCGCGGACGAGACGCCGCCGGTCACTCCCCAAGCCTCAGGCGAGGACGGCGGCGGCGCCGGCGAACAGCGACGCCCCGAACCCGGGGACGGCGAGAGCGCCAGTTCCGGTGACCAGTGCTGCCCCGGCGAACAGCAGCGTCACGACCCCTGCGGCGCCACCGAACAGGAAGACACGCCAGGACGAGACCGCGTGTAGCCCGCTCAGGTGCCCGAGGAAGGCGAGGCCGACCAGCGCCGGCCCGAGCGAGAGCAGGAGGACGGTCCCCACCAACTGCACCCTCGAACTGAGAGCCACGAGGAACACGAACGCGAGGAGTGGGATGCCGATGAGGATGCCCTTCGCGTACTGCTCCGGTCCCTCGAACATACCCGGTGCTATCAGCCACGGTACAAGAGAGTTCCCGTTGGAACCGCCGCTTTCCCCGACCTATATGCGCTCCGCCGTCCGACTCCCGCTATGCGAGATGCGTACGTCGTCGGGGCCGGGCAGTCGGACTTCGGCTCGTTCCCCGACGAGAGCTACCGGTCGCTGTTCGAGACGGCCTTCGACGCGGCCGTCGACAGCGTCGCGGGGAGTATCGACACCGACAACTTCGACGAGGCCGTGGTGGGAACGCTCGGCGTCGGCGGCCGTCAGCTCGGGCTCTCCGGGCCGGCGGTCACCGAGCACGTCGGGCTCCACGGCGTGCCGACGACGCGAGTGGAGAACGCCTGTGCCGCGTCGGGCTACGCGGTCCGGCAGGCCGTCCAGGCGGTCAAGTCCGGGATGGCCGACGTGGTGCTCGCGGGCGGCGTCGAGGTGATGACCGACGCCTCCGGTGACGCGACGAAGTACTGGCTCGGCGTCAGCGGCGAGACGGAGTGGGAGCGACTCTCCGGCACGACGTTCGCCGGGGTCTACGCCCAGATGGCAAGCGCGCACATGGCCGAGTACGGCACCACGCGCGAGCAGCTCTCCCACGTCGCCGTGAAGAACCACGCCCACGGTGCGGACAACCCCCACGCCCATCTCGGGTTCACCTGCTCGCTGGAGGACGCGATGGACGCGCCGGTCGTCGCGGACCCGCTGAACCTCTATCACTGCTGCCCGACGACCGACGGCGCGGCGGCGGCCATCGTCGTCAGCGAGGATGTCGTCGACCAGTACGCCGACGAGGCCCTGCGCGTGGCCGGCGTGGGCGCGGCGTCGGACCGCGTCGGGCTGTTCCAGCGCGACTCCTACGTGAACGTCCCCGCATCCGCCGAAGCGGCCGCCACAGCCTACGAGATGGCCGGCTTCGGTCCGGAGTCGCTGGACTTCGCGGAGGTCCACGACTGCTTCGCCATCGCGGAGCTGATGGCCTACGAGGACCTCGGCCTCTGCGAACCGGGCGAGTCCGGCGCGTTCGTCACCGACGGCCGGAGCGACTACGGCGGCGAGGTCGTCGTCAACACCTCCGGCGGCCTCAAGTCCAAGGGACACCCCATCGGCGCGACCGGTGCGGGGCAGGTCGTCGAGGCGTTCAAGCAGCTCACCGGGCAGGCTGGCGAGCGACAGGTCGAGGGCGCAACTCGCGGACTAACACACAATGTCGGCGGGAGCGGCGGGGCGGCCGTCGTTCACGCGTTCGAGCGCGAGGAGGTCGGAGCATGACCGGGAACTCCATCCGCGCCGTCGGGGCGTACGCACCGCGCTTCCGCATCACCGCCGAGGCGTTCGAGGAGGCGTGGGGCCAGTTCCACGCGTCGGGCATCGAAGAGAAGGCGGTCCCGGGAGCCGACGAGGACGCCCTCACGATGGCGGCCGCGGCCGCGAAGCGCGCGCTCGCCACCGACGGGAGCGACGGTGACGAGGTCTCGCACCTCGCCTTCGCCTCGACCACCCCGCCGCTCGCCGAGGCGGACCTGACGAGTCGGCTCGGCGCGGCACTCGGCGTGCCGGAGACGGCGACCCGCCGGTTCCACGGTGGGAGTACTCGGGCCGGTACCTCGGCACTCGCCGACGCCGTGGCGGCCGACCTCGACGACGGGCTCGCCCTCGTGGTCGCCGCGGACTGTCCGAAGGGGCACCTCGACGACGCGGTCGACCACGCGGCCGGGGCCGGGGCGGTGGCGTTCGTCCTCGGCGGCGACGGGGCGGCGACGGTGGCCGACAGCGCCGAGTACGCGACGCCGTACCCCGGTACCCGGTTCCGGCAAGCGGGGACCGACCGCACCGAGGGCCTCGACGTGACGACGTACGACCGGACGGCGTTCCGCGAGGTCGTCACGGGCGCTGTCGACGCGCTCGACGCCGACCCGGAGCCGGACGCGGTCGCCATCCAGGCCGCCGACGGCAAGCGCCCGTACCGCGTCGCCGGCGCGCTCGGCGTCGACAACGCGGCCATCTACGAGGTCGCGACGGTGCAGGAGCTCGGCGACACCGGGGCGGCCAGCGCGCCGCTCTCGCTCGCCCGAGCGCTCGCGGCGGGCGTGGAGACCACGCTCGTCGTCGGCGTCGGTTCGGGTGCCGGTGCGGACGCGCTCGTCGTCGTGCACGACGACGAGGAGGGCGTCGCGGCGGACCTCGCCCTCGACGGCGGTGCGAACCTCTCCTACGCCGAGTACCTCCGCCAGCGCGGCGAGGTCACCTCCGGCCCCCCGGACGGCGGCGGCGCGTACGTCTCCGTCCCGTCCTGGAAGCGCTCGATTCCGCAGCGCTACCGGCTCGAGGCCGGCCGCTGTCTGTCCTGTGACGCGCTGAACTTCCCGCCGGCCGGTGCCTGCGAGTCCTGCAACGGGCGCGAGGGCACGGAGCCGGTCGAGCTCCCGGGGACCGGCACTGTCGAGGCGGTGACGACCATCTCGCAGGGGGGCGCACCGCCGGAGTTCGCGGAGCAGCAGTCCAAGTCCGGTGACTTCGCCGTCGCGGTCGTCGCGCTCGACGGTCCGGACGGCGGCAGCGTGAGTGTCCCTGTGCAGGTGACCGACGCGGACCCGGGCTCGGTGGGTGTCGGCGACGCCGTGACAGCCGAGTTCCGCCGCATCTACACGCAGGAGGGCGTCACGCGATACGGCTGCAAGGTCACGCCCGCGGAGTGACCGGCGGCGGCCCCTTACTCGCCCGACGGGACGAACGCGATGCAGGCGACTGCGGTCGTGAGGTGCATGAACGCGAGCGCGCCGACACCAGCGGCCGTCGCGGTGTCGTCGGCCAGCAGGATGCCGATGTCGGGGAGGAACGACAGGACGAGCACGGCCCACGCGAGCCGGGTGAACGTCCGGGTCGGCGCGTCGACGCGTGATTCGAGCAGCCGGTAGACGACGGTTGCTCCGAGGACACCGACCACGGTCAGGAGTACGACCGGGGGGTACGAGAGCGCCATGAGGTCGGGCGCGAGGTCGGCGGAGATAGCCAGGTTCACGATGGCGAGGTTTCCGAGGAGGGCCGTCACGATGGCGACCACCGCCCGTGCGGGCAGGCCGTAGCCAGCGACGGGCTGGCGCAGGCGTTCGAGCGTCGTCGTGCGTTGGCTCATACCGGTGCAGACGACGCCCACGACCTTCAAGCTAGGACTGAAGTGGCACACCCCGCCGGAACGGACAACGCTTACTTGCCGGGCAATCACGGTCCCAGATATGAAGGTCTGTGTACTCGGTGCGGGGACCATGGGGAACGGAATCGCGCAGGTCACGGCGATGGCCGGCCACGACGTGACGATGCGCGACATCGAACAGGAGTTCGTCGAGGACGGTCTGGCGACCATCGAGTCGAACCTCCAGGGCGGCGTCGACCGTGACAAGGTCACCCCGGAGGAGATGGAGGCCACACTGGCGCGCATCGACACCGCGGTCGAGCTCGAACCGGCCGTCGCGGGTGCCGACCTCGTCGTCGAGGCGGTCCCCGAGCAGATGGACCTGAAGAAGGACACGTTCGCGGGCGTCGAGGCGGCCGTCGACGAGGACACCGTCATCGCGACGAACACCTCCTCGCTGTCCATCACGGAGATCGCCAGTGCGCTCGACCACGACGACCGCGCGGTCGGACTGCACTTCTTCAACCCGGTCCACCTGATGCAGCTGGTCGAGGTCGTCGTCCCCGAGCAGTCGAGCGAGGAGACGGTCGCCTTCGCCGAGGAGTTCGTCGAGGGAATCGACCGGACGGCCGTCACGGTCCGTGATTCGGCGGGGTTCGCCTCGTCGCGGCTGGGCGTCACGCTCGGTGTCGAGGCCGTCCGGATGCTCGAGGAGGGCGTCGCCTCGCCGCGGGACATCGACGCCGCGATGGAGCTGGGCTACAACCACCCGATGGGACCCATCGAGCTGGGGGACATCGTCGGGCTGGACGTCCGGCTGGACATCCTCGAGTACCTGCGCGAGGAGCTCGGCGAACGG
Organism: Haloarchaeobius iranensis; assembly: GCF_900103505.1. Taxonomy (GTDB): domain Archaea; phylum Halobacteriota; class Halobacteria; order Halobacteriales; family Natrialbaceae; genus Haloarchaeobius; species Haloarchaeobius iranensis. Next base: position 41,676 of record NZ_FNIA01000016.1, on the reverse strand, counting down.
TTCAAGCCGCCGCAGCTGCTCAAGCAGAAGGTCCGGGCGGGCAAGCTCGGCAAGAAGACCGGCGAGGGCTTCTACGTCTGGGAGGACGGCGAGATCGTCGGCACCTCCGGCGACTGGGGTGACGGTGAATGAGCGGTGACGAAGCGGCGGACGACGACGGCGGGACCGTGGACGCGGAGGCGGCGGCAGCCGACTGCGAACTGGTTCGTGTCGCGGTCGGCGACGCGGCCGAGGGTGTGGCGACGGTCACGCTCGACCGGCCGGACGCCCGCAACGCGCTGAACGCGCAGCTCCGCCGCGAGCTGAAGGACGTTCTCGACGCGGTCGAGGCCGACGACGACGTGCGCGTGGTCGTCCTCACCGGCTCGGACGAGTCCAGCGCGTTCGTCGCCGGCGCGGACGTGACGGAGCTGCGCGAGCGCGACGCCCTCGAACAGCGCGAGGCGTCGAAGCGACCCCGCGTCTACGAGTACGTCGACGACCTGGAGAAGCCCGTCGTCGCCCGCATCAACGGCCACTGCCTCGGCGGCGGCTCCGAACTCGCACTCGGCTGTGACGTGCGCATCGCGCAGTACGGGGCCAAGTTCGGCCAGCCCGAGATCAACCTCGGTATCATGCCCGGCGGGGGCGCGACACAGCGACTCCCCCGGCTCGTCGGCGAGGGGCAGGCGATGCGGCTGGTGCTCTCGGGCGAGCTCATCGACGCCGAGGAGGCCGACGACATCGGCCTCGTCGACGAAGTGTACGAGCCGGAAGACCTCGACGAGCGCGTCTACGACCTCGCGGGAAAGATGGCGTCCAAGTCGCCGGTGGCGCTCGAACACGCCAAGAAGGCGGTGAAGGCGGCGTCGCGGATGGAACTCGAGGCTGGCATCGAGTACGAGGCGGAACTGTTCGCGCTGCTGTTCGCGGGGGAGGACAAGAACGAGGGCATCGACGCCTTCTTCGAGGACCGCGAGCCTGAGTGGTCCGGGTAGGCGGTGTCGTCCCCGGGTTTTCCGTTCAACCGATTGACGAGTACCGACACAATAGGGTTGTGGCCGCAGTTTCCGTTGGAGATGGTGTCGGTATAGCTGCCCCGAAAGCATCCATACAGAGTTCTGAGGGATATGTTCTGTCAAATTCACGTTGAACCTATCCTTTTCGCGTTGTTACCATCCACGTTCGTGATTTTTATATTACATTCTTTATTTACGGTTGCCCTGCGTCCGGCGTACTGATGAGACGAGCCCCTTGGGAAGGGGGAGCGTCGAAACACAGGGAAAGGCAAGATGTATCGGGCGACCGAACGAGCGAAGCGACCGGGCGTGGACAGTCGTCGGTGCTGGCCGTCGCACTGCTCATCGGATTCGTGGTCCTGGGTATGTTATCGGTCGCGCTCGTGGGCAGCGTCACGCTCGACCGAGCGGAGGACAACGCGCAGAACCAGCGCGTCGAACTCGCGTTCGTCGAGTTCAGCCAGTCGGTCACGTCTGTCGCCTTCGGCCAGGGGACGACGGAGCGGGTCGCGTTCGACATCCGCGCGAACGACGCGGCCGTCCGTCACGACGAGACCGGGAGCATCCGGGTCTACACGGACGAGGCGCTGATCGCGAACCGCACCATCGGGTCCGTCGAGTACACCCGGGAGGACGACACACTCGCCTACCAGGCCGGTGGCGTGTGGCGTGGGACCGGGGCGGACGCCACCATGGTGTCGCCACCGCCGTTCGACTACGACGACGGGTCGTTGAACGCCTGGATTCCGATCGTGACGGGTGAGCGGACGCTCACCAGCAGCGCCATCGACCTTCGGCGGAACGGCTCGGGCGTGGCACTGGACCGCCAGTCGGTCGTCCAGGGCCAGCTCGTCACCGTCGAGATCCAGAGCAAGTACTACGGCGGCTGGGCCGACTACCTCCGCCAGCAGACCAGCGACGCCAGCATCACGGTCGACCACGCGAACGAGACGGTCGTCATGCGCCTCGGTGAGCCGGCCATCGACAGCACGTTCTCGCAGGGCGTGTTCGCGACCAGCGGCGACATCCAGTTCGACGGCGGCAACTCGGAGATCGACGGGAACGTCTCCGCGGCCGGGAACGTCTCCGACCACAGCAGGGTCACCGGCAACGTCACCGAGGGCGCGACGAACGACCTCCGCATCATCGACGACGTCATCGAGAAGAAGGTCCGTGACGCGGAGAACGACTCGACGACGCCGATCATGCATCCCGAGTACGGCGGTGCGTTCCTCAGCGGTGGGGCGACGTACTACGACGACGACGGCTTCGTCCTCGAGAGCGGTGAGGACCTCACGGTGGACCTGAGCGCGGGGAACGTCACGATGATCGTCGACGGGAACATCTCGCTCCAGGGCGGCGACATCGAGGTCGTCAACGGGGGCGGCAGCCGGGCCTTCCGCATCTACTCGACCGGGAACTTCGGGATGGGGAACAGCGAGGCCGGCGTCGACGGCGAGTCCCAGTACTTCCAGGTGTACGGCACCTCGGAGATGCAGATCGCCATCACCGGCGGGAGCAAGGCCGACCTGTACGGGACCATCTACGCCCCCCGGAACGAGGCTGTCCTCGAGGACAGCGAACCCAACGCGGCGGCAGAACCGTTCGGGACCGGGAGCAAGTGCGAGGGCTGGGACACCTGCGTCGTCGCGGGCAACAGCGAGGTGTCGGGTGCCATCATCGCCGGCCCGACCATCGTCGGGCAGAGCACCGATATCGAGTACGACCAGGACCTCGTGGACATCCAGCCGTCGCTCCAGCTCGACCACGGCCTCTACCCGCCGCCGATCACGTACCTGCACCTCTCAGTGTACGATATCACGGTGTCACAGGCGGGCTCGAACAGCTCCATCGCCGCACCGCCTGCCGCCGTGTCCCCGGTAGCCGCGGAACCGCTGGCGAGAGCCGCCTGAGCGCTCGACCACTCCGTCTCCGACACGTCGCCGAACCGGCCGTCGGGCTACTCGCTCGAGACCGGGTGTTCGAGGTTCTCTATCATCGCGTGGACGGTCCCCTGCTCGTCGAGCTCCCGTGGGAAGACGCCCAGCGAGACGACGTGGTCGCCCGCGTTCTCCACCGAGCCACTTACGACGAAGTTGGTGTCGACCTGCTGGCCCGCCATGGTCGCCGACCCCTCGAACGTCGACACCAGTGCGCTCGCACCCAGTGCACCGAGTGTCGTCTGCCCGACGCGGTCGCCGACGGTCATCCCCCCGTACTGCTGCTGGAAGCGACTGATGATATTGCGGGGACTGGCATCGGCGAGCGGGTTGAACGACTCCCCGAGAATCTCGACCTGCGGTGTCGAGACCGCGGCGAAGACCCCCGCGCGCTGGCCGCTGAGCGGCCCCACGTCTATCGTCTTGTAGTACTCGGTCACCCAGTTGACGACCGTCACTGTCTGCTCCTGGTCCCCGACGGAGAACGTCCGCTCGGCGCGGAGCTCGCGCGGCTCCTGTTTGACGTAGTTCCCGTCGCTGGCGACCGCCTCGGCCGTCGCCGCCTGCTGTGCCTCGAACGTCGTCGCGTCGGACAGCAAGCCCAGACAGCCGGCTGTCGCGGCCAGCGAAGCACCCGCCGTCGCCGCGAGGAACTGTCGTCGATTGGCGTTCATGGGCGACACCAGTCGGTACGGGAGCTTAAAACGAGTGGCAACGCATCGAGGGGCGTCAGAGCCGGAACGTCGCGCCGTCGTCCGTATCTTCCACCGTGACGCCGATGGCCTCCAGCTCGTCGCGGAGCTCGTCGGCGCGGTCGTAGTTGCCGGCCTCTCGCTCGGTCTCGCGGACCGAGAGGACCAGTTCGACGAGCTCGCCCGCGACCTCGGCGCTCCCGTCGGTCTCCGCGCGGAACTGGAACCCGAGAACGTCGCCGCCGAGCTCCGCGAACGTCTCGACCGCCAGCCGGAGCCCGCGGTAGTCGTACGTCTCGCGGTCGTCCACGTGGCGGTTCACCGCACCGACGAGTTCGAGCAGCGCCGTCGTCGCCTCGCGGGTGTTGAAGTCGTCGTTCATCCCCTCGGTGAACTCCCGACGGGCGCGGTCGACGGTGTTGCGGAGGTCGCGGTCGTCCTCGTTCGTCCGGGCGTCGACGGAGTCGCAGGCCCCGACGGCGGTCCGGTAGCCCCGCTCGAGGCGCTCCCAGCGCTCGCGGGCCTCCGCCAGCGTCTCGTCGCTGTAGACGGCCTCGTTGTGGTACGCCGTCGAGAGCAGGAACATCCGGACGACGTTCGCGCCCTCGGCTTCGAGCGCGTCGCCGACGGTCGTGAAGTTGCCCAGGCTTGAGGACATCTTCTCGGCCTTCGTCTGCAGCAGGCGGACGTGGAGCCAGTACTTCGCGAACTGCTGGCCGGTCGCCGCCTCGGACTGGGCGATCTCGTTCTCGTGGTGGGGGAAGACCAGGTCCTGCCCGCCGACGTGGATGTCGATTGTCGAGTCGAGATGCGTCATCGCCATCGCGGAGCACTCGATGTGCCAGCCGGGTCGCCCTTCGCCCCACGGCGACGGCCAGGTCTGACCCGACGGCGTCGCCCCGTCGTCGCCGGGGTGGTCTGCCTTCCGGTGCTCGTGGACCGCGTCCGGGGAGACGCCGTCGGCCTTCCAGAGCGCGAAGTCGGCCGGGTGGCGCTTCTCGCTCAGTTCGTCCGGGTCACCCTGCTCCTCGATCTCCTCGACGCGCTGGTTCGAGAGCTTCCCGTAGTCATCGAACGCGGTCACGTCGAAGTACACCGAACCGTCGGCCTCGTAGGCGTAGCCCTTCTCGACCAGCGTCTCCACGAGGTCGACGATCTTCGGGACGTGCTCCGAGACGCGGGGGTACACCTCTGCCCGCTTCAGGTTCAGGCCGCGCATGTCGTCGAGGACGTCCGCGATGTAGTGCTCTGCAACTGCGGCCTCGTCCCCACCGAGTTCGGGGTCGCCCGCCCGGGCGACGATCTTCTCGTTCACGTCGGTGAAGTTCTCGACGTGTCGCACGTCGTAGCCCAACTGTGCCAGCCAGCGGTGCATCACGTCGACGTGGACCCAGCCACGTGCGTGCCCGAGGTGCGCCGGGTCCGAGACCGTCAGCCCGCAGTAGTAGAGGAGGACGTCGTCGGGGTCGTTCGGCTCGAACGGCTCCTTCTCGCCCGTCAACGTGTTCGTCACGTGCAGGGTCATTACCCCGTGGTTTCCGGCGGGAGCGGTTAAAACGATTGGTGCCCCGATGTGGTTCGTCATCACGTGCCGGGAGTGCGGCAAGCACGTCGAACAACGCAAATATAAAACACCTACGAGGGCTACTTCTGGGCATGACAGAGACGCCGCACGTGGAGATATACACGAAGGAGAACTGCCCGTACTGCGAGAAGGCGAAGGACCTCTTCGACGAGAAAGGCGTCGACTACGTGGAGTACAACGTGACCGGCGACGAGGCGTTGTTCGACGAGATGGTCGACCGTGCGGACGGTCGCAAGACCGCGCCCGAGGTGTTCATCGACGACCAGCTCGTCGGCGGCTGGGACGACACCTGCGAACTGGAGGAGCAGGGCGAACTCGACGAGCTGCTCGGGCTCGCGGAGGCCACCGACGGCGGCGAACCGACCTCGGACGTCTGTGACGACGCCGAGGAGACCGTCGAACACCGCACACTGCTCATCGCGGGCACCGGCATCGCCGGCCTCTCGGCGGCCATCTACGCGGCGCGCTCGAACAACGAGCCGCTCCTCGTCGAGGGCGACGAGCCGGGTGGCCAGCTCACGCTGACCACGGACGTGGAGAACTACCCCGGCTTCCCGGAGGGGATCTCCGGTCCCGACCTCATCAACAACATGAAGGAGCAGGCCAAGAAGTTCGGTGCCGACACCCGGAACGGCATCATCGCGGATATCGACGCCTCCTCGCGCCCGTTCCGCGTCGAGCTCACCGACGGCGACGTCTACACCGCCGACGCGGTCATCGCGGCGTCCGGCGCGAGCGCCCGCACCCTCGGTGTCCCCGGCGAGGACGAGCTGATGGGCTACGGGCTCTCCACCTGTGCGACCTGTGACGGCGCGTTCTTCCGCGGCGAGGACATGCTCGTCGTCGGCGGCGGCGACGCTGCCATGGAGGAGGCGAACTTCCTCACCAAGTTCGCCGACACGGTCTACATCGCCCACCGCCGCGACGAGTTCCGCGCCGAGGACGTCTGGATCGACCGCGTGATGGACAAGGCCGAGCAGGGCGACATCGAGGTCCTCTGGAACACCGAGCTCACCGAGATCCACGGCTCCCAGGCGGACGGTGTGGACCACGTGACGCTCGTCGAGAACCCCGGGGGGCACCCGACGGACAAGCTCGACGACGCGGACACGACGGAGTACGCGAAGGACGTGGGCGCGGTGTTCTACGCCATCGGCCACACGCCGAACACGGAGTACCTCGAGGGCACCGGCGTCGAGATGGACGAGGAGGGCTACCTCAAGACCGCCGGCGGCTTCGGCGGCGGCCAGACCGCGACCGCCGTCGAGGGCATCTTCGGTGCCGGCGACGTCGTCGACTACCACTACCAGCAGGCCGTCACCGCGGCCGGCATGGGCTGCAAGGCTGCGCTGGACGCGGACGACTACCTGGAGGAGCACGCGACGGCGATGGACGCGACGGCGGAGGCGGCCGCCGAGGCCGACGACTGAAACCCTGAATGGTCCCCTAGCGGTTTTATTATGCTTCGTCGAATCCATATACCAGAATGGACGCCTGTGGGGCCGGGGTTCGGTCGTCGACCAGGGTCGGCGTCGCGGTGTTCGACGAGGCCGGACGGCACGTCTTCGCGAACGGCGAGTACGCGGCTCTCTACGGCTACGACGAACCGGCCGAGCTGCTCGACGAGCACTGGGACGCGTGTCTCCCGTCGAGTCACGACGACTGCGTCACCGACGGGCTGACCGCGGTCGAACGCAGCGGCCGCTGGTTCGGGACCGTCCGCGAGTTCGACGCCGACGGCGGTGCGGAGCGGGAGTACGACCTGACCTTCGTTCGCTCCACGTCGGGTGAGACGGTCGTCATCGTCCGCGAGGGGGACCGGCTGTGCTCCCACGAGGACCGCCTCGCGGCGTTGAACGAGGCCACCCAGTACCTGTTCGCGACCGAACGGACGAGCGTCATCGCGAAGGCCGCTATCGACGTGGCCCAGTGCGTCTTCGACCAGCCGTTCGTCACGCTCTGGCTCGAGACCGACGACAGCGACCACCTGCTCCCGGTCGCCGGTAGCGACGCGTCACGCGTCCTCGCCGGGTACGAGGACCTCGAACTCCCGCCAGTCCCACCGGGCACACTCGAGATGGAGACGTTCGAGTCCGGCGAGCGGACGGTCGTGCAGGACTACTCGTCACACCCGGGTCGTGCGTTCCCGGACCTGCCGCTCTCGTCGGTGCTCCTCGCCCCCGTCGGCGAGTACGGACTCCTGTGTACGGCGGTCCCACACGCCGGGGAGCTCGGCGAGGAGACCGTGGAACTCCTCACGCTGCTCGCCCGGAACGTCGGCGTCGCGCTGGACCGCGCGAGCAAGCACCGCGAGCTGGAGCGACGCAACGAACGGCTCGACCAGTTCACGGGCGTCGTCAGTCACGACCTCCGGGGGCCGCTGTCGGTCATCTCCGGCAACGTCGAAATCGCCCGCGAGACCGGTGAGACGGCGTATCTCGACGAAGTCGACCAGGCCGTCGAACGGATGGACCGGCTCATCAGCGAGGTCCTGACGCTGGCGCGCGAGGGCGAGGCGGTCGGCGACCCGGAGCAGGTGTCGCTGGTCGAGACGGCCACGCGGGCCTGGCACTCGCTGCCGACGGCGGACGCCACGCTGGTCGTCGACGAGGACGCCATCGTCACCGCAGACCCCGAGCGGCTCCAGACGGTGTTCGAGAACCTGTTCCGCAACAGCATCGAACACGGCCACGGGGACGTCACGGTGACCGTCGAATCGACCGGCGACGGGTTCGTCGTCTCCGACGACGGCCCCGGGATTCCCGAGGCGGAACGTGAGTCGGTGTTCGACCGGGGGTTCACGACCAGCGAGGACGGCACCGGCTTCGGGCTGGCCATCGTCGAGACGGTCGCCGAGGGCCACGGGTGGGCGGTGTCGGTGGCGGAGAGCGACGCGGGCGGCGCGCGGTTCGTCTTCGACGGTGCGGACGTGCGCCACGGCCCTCGTCGGACCGTCTCGGAGCATTGAACCCACAGAGGTTTATGCCTGCCAACGAATCCGGAACTATGTCAGACGACGTCGAGACAATCACGTTCGCCATCGAATCCGACGACGACGAGGACGAGGTCGAGCTACCCGCAGACCTCATCGACATGCTCGCCGAGCAGGGCCAGTCGCCCGCCGAGGTCGTCGCGGACATCACACTGCTCTCGTTCGCCTCCCGAGCGCACCACCTCGCACACCACGGCGAGGGTGACGCCCCGGAGATAGACGACGTCGAGTCGGAGACGATGGCGCTCTTCGAGGAGCGCTTCGGCGTCACCTTCGGCGAGGCGACCGGCCACCAGCACTGACCCCCTGCGGCGACGTACCACACGCGACACACGCTTTTTACGCCGGCGCGACCACCACCAGTCGTGACCGAAGCCACCGGCAACCGGGACCCCCCGCCAGCCCTCGCCGACGCCATCGCGGCGCTCGAGGCCGACCACGACTGCACGGTCGTCGCCGCCCGCGACGTGGGGAGCCGCGCCTGGGGGCTCGACCACCCCGGCAGCGACTACGACGTGACCGTCCTGTTCCGGCAGCCGCCCGTGCGCTACGCCACGATAGCGGAGTACGTGCCGACGGTCCACGACGAACGCGGTGACGTGGAGCTGACGGCCTGGAACGTCCGCCGGTTCGCCGAGCTGCTGGTCGACTCGAACCCGGCCACGCTGGAGTTCCTGCACTCGCCGCTCCGGTACCGGTCCTGCGAGCCACTCGCCGCGCTGGGGGCCGACGTGGGACACGAGTTCGAGCCGATACGGCTCTACCACCACTACCGGTCGTTCGCCGACCGCCAGTTCCGGAAGTACTGCCAGCGGCGGCTCCTCCGGGACGGCGAGCCGGCGTTCGTCGTCGTGGACGAGGCCGACGACGAGTGGGTCTGCGTCCCGGACGACGGCGAGGGGTTGGCCGCGCCGGCGACGGGCGGGCGCACCCGCGTCCCGAAAGCCGACGAATCCTACGAGCTGGGCGAGTGGGACCCGACCGTCGACCGGACGACGTACCTCGTCAGGGCCGCGCTGTACGCGAGGTACGTCCGCGACACCCACGAGTTCCCGACGCTGCACTTCCCCTCGTTCCTCGACGAGTGTGAGGCGGCCGGCTGGCTCGGCGACGACGTGCTCGACCGGGCGCGGCTCCTCGTCGAGCGGAAACGCGCCGGCCGGGGCTCGGAGCCGGTCCCGGGGCTGTTCACGGACGGCTCGCTCTCGCTGCCGGCGGAGATTCCGCCCGAGCGCCACGCCGTCCGCGGCATCGACACGGCCCGGGTGAACGAGTTCGTCGAGGCGGTGTTCGCGGCGGACTGACGCTACGCGCCGTCGGGCTGCCCCTCGACCGTCCACCGCAGCAGCACGCCGTCGTCGAGGCGTTCGACGCCGTCGAGCGACAGCTCGGGGAAGGCCTCGACGAACCCTTCGCCGTCGGCGAGGGTCGGCGCCCCCCGGCCGCCGACGACCATCGCACCGACGTAGACGGTGAGTTCGTCGACCAGGCCCGCCTCGAACAGGGAGAAGATGAGCTCGCCGCCGCCCTCCACCATCAGCCGGTCGACGCCCCGGTCCGCGAGTGCGGCCAGCCCGGTGGCGGGGGCCACGCGCTCGGTCCCGGCGACGAGGACCGCCGCGCCGGCGGCCGCGAGCGCCTCCCGTCGCGGTTCGGGTGCTGCCTCGGCGACGAGCACGTAGGTCGTCGCGGCGTCGTCGAGCACCACTGCGTCGGTCGGTGTCCGTGCGCGGGAGTCGAAGACGACGCGGGCCGGCTGCGGCGACCCGCCGTCGGCCCGGCGGTCGGCGACTCGTTCCTCGTCCGTGACCGTCAGCGACGGGTCGTCGGCGAGGACGGTGCCGACCCCGACAGCGACGGCGTCGCTGTCGGCCCGGATGGCGTCGACGCGGTCGAAGTCCTCGGGGCCGCTGATGCGGAGCTGACTGCGGTCGCGGGAGGCGAGCTTGCCGTCCGCGCTCGTCGCGGCGTTGACGTGGACGTACACGCCCGGAGCCACGGCGGGCGGCGGCAAACTGGTTTCGGTCCCGTGGTTCAAGTGCGATGCCGGGACCAGAGTGGTCATGCTCGCAGTCGCCGGCGGCAAGGGTGGCGTAGGGAAGACGACGACGACGCTCGGGCTGGCGGGGGCACTCGCTCGCGACGGCCGCCCGGTCCGGGCGGTGGACACCGATAGCGAGATGCCGGACCTCCACGCGCTCGCCGGCTGCGACCGGGAGCCGTCGCTCGACGCGGTGCTCGACGGCGACGGCGTCCCCGAACAGTCCGTCGCGACGATCCCCGGCGTGCGAGTCGTCGCGGCCCCCCGTGTGACCGACGGTGCCAGTGTCTCGTCGGCGCTCGCCCGCCTGCGGGACCGACCCACCTTCGTCGACACGCCCGCCGGTGCAGGGCCGGACGCAGTCGCCCCGCTCCGCGTGGTCGACCACGTGCTCCTCGTGGCGGACGGAACGCCGCAGGCGCTCCGTGACGCCGCCAAGACCGCCGCCATCGCGCGGCAACTCGGCGTGGCCGTCGCCGGGGTCGTCCTCGTCGGCACCCGCGAGCGCCCCGAGGGCGTCGAACGACTCCTGGAAACGCCGGTGCTCGGGACGGTCCCGGCCGCGACCGACCCGCTCTCTGACCCGGCCGTCTGGCGCGCCTACGACGGCGTCGCGGGACGTCTCCGGAGGCAAACAGTTATTTAGGAGCGGCCGGCTAACGAGGTACGTACATGGCCGGTCGGTTAGAGACGGGAATCGACGTTCTGGACCGGAAGCTGAACGGTGGACTCCCCCCGGGGTCTATCGTCGCGTTCACCGCGTCTCCGGCAAGCCAGTCCGAGCTACTGCTCTACGAACTGACCGCCGCACGCGGGACGCTCTACCTCACTACCGAGCGGTCCGACCAGGCCGTCCGCGACGCCATCGAGAACACCAACGCGCCGGTGGGTTCACCCACGGTGCGTGACATCTCGGGCTCCGAGCCGCTCGACCAGGCCAACCGGCTCATCCGCGCGCTCCCCGAGGGTGCGAACCTCGTCATCGATACCGCGGACGTGCTGGAGCGGGGGGACCGGAACCGCTACCGGAGCTTCATGACCGAGCTGCAGACGCACATGGTCAACACCGGCTCCATCGCGTTCATGCACTGTCTCGACGGCCACCACATCCCCACGAACCGGGACACGACGAAGCACATGGCCGACGTGGTGTTCGCGCTGGAGACACAGGTCCGCGGCGCGGAGCTCGAGAACCGGCTCTCCGTGCCGAAGTTCCGCGGCGGGACCGCACTCGTCGAGACGGTCAAACTGGAGCTCGCGGACGAGGTCGCCATCGACACCAGCCGCGACATCGCGTAGGGTGCTCTTCTCCGCCCCTCGAACTGTTCATCGGGACGGACACGAATCAGAAAGAATTACACTCCGGATTCGAATGTAGGGGTAACGGCGTTCACCGAACACTGCGACGCTGTCTACTCTACAATGACTGAAACATACGACGCGGTCATCGCCGGTGCCGGCCCTGCTGGTGGGCAGGCCGCACGGGACCTCGCCGCACGGGGGTACGACGTTGTCGTACTCGAAACGGAGGGAGAGGAGGAGTTCCCGAGCCGGAGCAACAAGTCGACCGCGGGGACGTTCCCGTCGACGATGTCCGACTTCAACATCCCGGACGAGGTCGTGATGAACTTCACCGACGAGGTGGTGCTGGAGTCGCCGAACCACTACTACGCGCGGCATCAGCCCGGGGCGGTCCTCGAGTTCGCCGACTACAAGCGCTGGCTGGTCGAGGACTCGCGCGACGACGGGGCGGAGTACATCTTCGACGCCCGCGTCTCGAAGCCCATCGTCGAGGGCGGCGAGCCGGTGGGCGTCCGCTACAACGGTGACGAGGAGGTGTACGGCGAGGTCATCATCGACGCCACGGGCCCGAGCGCGCCACTCGCGAAGGCGCTCGACGTCGTGGAACTCAAGCGCGAGCGGCAGGCAATCGGCATCGAGTTCGAGATGGAGGGCGTCGACATCGACGCGGGTGGCTACGCCGACCTCACCGACGCGATGATGCTCCGGCTCGACCACGACCTCGCGCCCGGTGGCTACTCGTGGATCTTCCACACCGGCGGCGACACCGCGAAGGTCGGCGTCTGCTACATCCAGAGCGAGGCACACCACGAGAACGCGAAGGACGGCTTCAGCATCGACGACTACCTGTCGTACTGGGAGGAGAAGGACCCACGCCTCCAGGACGCGACCCGCATCGAGGGCGAGCAGCATCGGGGCTCCGCGCACATCCAGCTCCCCGGTCAGATGAGCACGGACAGCTTCATGGCCATCGGCGACACCGTCCCGACGGTCGACCCGCTCTGGGGCGAGGGCATCGACAAGTGCATGCGCTCTGGCCGGGCGGCCGCGGCGGTCGCGGACCGCGTGCTGACCCACAGCGGCCGCGACACCAGCGCCTCGGAGATGGCCATCTACGACCAGCTCTGGCACGAGCGCGTCGCGCCGAAGGTCAAGACCCGGCTGTTCATGACCGAACTGCTCTACCGGGCCTCCAACGAGCGCTACGACGACCTGATGGACGACCTCTCCCGGATGTCGGCCGACGACCTCACCGAGGCGAACCAGGGCAACAAGCTCGAGCTGGCGAAGATGCTCCGGGTGGGCGACGCGAAACTGGTGTTCGACACGCTGAAGGACTGGTACACCCGGTAGCTCCGCCACCCTCCGGCGCCGGCGTCGCCCGTCTCCGCGATTCTCTCCTCGTACTTCGCGCGCGACATTTCGAGCGCCGAGCCCGCGTCGACATCGCGGTCCTCCGCCAGGGCAAGCAGCGCGACCAGCGCGTCGCTGTTGTCCATGCGTCGGCGGAGAACCGGCACCGCAAAAGTGGTTCAGTCTCGCGGTCGCGACTTACTCGTCGAGGTCGGCTTCGATGTCGTCGGCGTCGATGTCGGCCTCCTCGAGCGCCTCCTCGATGTCGGCCGCGTCGGCACCGCCACCGCCGCCCATACCGCCCATCATGCCGCCCATGCCACCCATCATGCCGCCCATGCCGCCGGAGATGGTCTCCTGGGCGATGACGCGGTCGATGTCGAGGTGCTGCATGAGCTGCTGGGCGACCTGCTGCTTGCCCATCATCCACTGCTGGTTCATCTGCAGCTGCGGCGTGGACTCGATGTACAGCGTCTCCTTCTCGACGGTCTGGGTCTCGAACTCGGGCTCGGCGTCCTCGTCCTCGTCGTCGGACTCGACCTGGACCTCCTCCTCGACCTCGTCCGTCTCGAACCACATGTCGAGTTCGGCGTCGAACATCATCTCCATCAGGCCCTGTGCCTTCTCGACGCGGTCCTCGACGACGCCGGCGACCTCGTAGTCGTACTCGATGTCGTCACCCGCGAGCGGGTGGTTGAAGTCGACGCGGGCGCGGCCGCCGATGACGGCGTTGACGAAGCCCTGCTCGCCGTCGACCTGGACCTGCGAGCCGGGGCGTCGGGAGTCCTCGGGGAGCTTCTCGACGCTGACCGTGCGGACCTGCTCGTCGTCGTACTCGCCGAAGGCGTCGACCGCGGGGATGACGACGCTGCCGGCGTCGCCGACCTCCTTGCCCCGGAGCTCCTCCTCGACCTGGTCGAACATGTGGCCCTCGCCGAGGACGATGACGCGCGGTTCGAACTCGCGGTCCTCCTCCTCGATGCCCTCTTCCTCGGCGACCTCGGGGTCGGTCGTGTCGACGAGGCGCTCGCTCTCGACGGTTCGGGCGGTGTAGTCGAGCTCGACGAAGTCGCCGTCCTGCAGTCCGGTCACTTCCTCTTCGGTCGTCTCGGCCTCGTCCTCGACGTCCGGTGTCTCCTCGGTCTCCTCGTTGTCGGCCATCTCGGCCTCTTGGTCATCGGTCATACAATGAACGTCTCCCACGCGGCATTTAAGAACCACGTTTTGGACCCGCGAGTCGCTGGTGTGGAGTCGGGAGGGCTTTTGTCCCTCGTGAGCGAGGTGCCGGACATGTACGAGGTCGAACTGAAGGTCCGCGCCGGTCACGACGCAGTGCGGCGGCGTCTCGACGAGCAGGACGCCGAACCGGTCGACGCCGTCGGCCAGACCGACGTGTACTACGACGCACCGCACCGGGACTTCGCGGCGACGGACGAGGCGCTGCGCATCAGACAGGAGGTGCCGCTGGACGAGGTCGAGGGCGACGACGCCGGCTTCGACTGGCCCGCCGGCGAAGGCACGACGATGGTGACGTACAAGGGGCCGCTCGTGGACGACCGCTCGAAGACCCGCGAGGAGTTCGAGACCGCCGTCGCCGACCGTGACGCGATGGAGGGTCTCCTCGACGGACTGGGGTTCGAGCCGGCGGCGACGGTCCGGAAGCGCCGTCGTCGGTTCGCGCTCTCGGGCTACACCGTCACGCTCGACGAGGTCGCCGGGCTCGGCGAGTTCGTCGAGGTTGAGACCGAAGTCGAGAGCGACGACATCGAGGACGCACGTGACGGGGCGGTCGCGGTCCTGGAGTCTCTCGGCCTCGATTCCGCCGACGGTATCCGGACCTCGTACCTCGGGCTGTTGCTCGACTCCTGACGAGGGAATTACTGCAGCGCATTTCTCCGGCGGTGATTCGTTTCGCAAGTTATAGAACCGGGCCTGTTCAACTCGGAACAATGACAGAGCGCAATATTCGCGTCGAACCCATCGACCGGTACGCGGTCGAGGACCAGGAGGTCGAGATCGTGGAGCGAAAGGGGCTCGGACACCCCGACTCCATCTGCGACGGTATCGCCGAGAGCGTCTCGCAGGCGCTCGCCCGCACCTACCTCGACCGCGTGGGCAAGGTCCTCCACTACAACACCGACGAGACCCAGCTCGTCGCCGGTTCTGCGGCCCCTGCCTTCGGCGGCGGCGAGGTCATCGAGCCGATCTATCTCCTCATCGTCGGCCGGGCCACGAAGCACTACGTCGACGAGGACGGCACCGAGTACAACATCCCGACCGAGACGGTCGCGCTGCGTGCCGCCCGCGACTACCTCGGCGAGTACTTCCCCGAACTGGAGTTCGGCACCGACATCGTCGTCGACGTGAAGCTCGGCGAAGGGTCGGGCGACCTGCAGGAGGTCTTCTCGGAGGAGGGTGCGACGGTCCCGATGGCCAACGACACGTCCTTCGGCGTCGGCCACGCGCCGTTGACCGAGACCGAGCGCATCGTCCTCGAGGCCGAACGGCGGCTCAACGGCCCGTACGCCGCGGACAACCCGGCTGTCGGCCAGGACATCAAGATCATGGGCAAGCGCGAGGGTGACCACGTCGATATCACGGTCGCCGTCGCCATCGTCGACAGCTACGTCGAGGGGATGGCGGACTACATCGACGAGGTCGAGGGCGTCCGCGAGTTCGTCACCGACGTCGCCAACGGGATAACCGACCGGACCGTCGACGTCCACGTCAACACGGCCGACGACTACGACGAGGGTGCCATCTACCTCACCACGACCGGCACGTCCGCCGAGCAGGGTGACGACGGCTCGGTCGGCCGCGGCAACCGCGCGAACGGCCTCATCACGCCCAACCGGTCGATGTCGATGGAGGCGACCTCCGGCAAGAACCCCGTCAACCACATCGGGAAGATCTACAACCTGCTGTCGACGGAGATCGCCGAGTCCGTCGTGAGCGAGGTTGACGGTATCCGCGACCTGCGCATCCGCCTGCTCTCCCAGATCGGCCGTCCCATCGACGAACCCCACGTCGCCGACGCACACGTCGTCACCGCCGACGGCGTCGACGTCGCCGACATCGAGGACGACGTGTCCGCCATCGTCGACCGCGAGCTGGCCGACGTGACCGAGATCACCCGTCGCGTCATCGACGGCGAGCTGACGACCTTCTGAATCCGGGCGCTGTCCCGGCCGTCGCGCTCCGACGGCGGTTTATACGTCGACTGGCTATCGCCGACCATGCAACCGCCCGGTGCCGACGCCGTCCTCGTCAGACACGGCGACCTGAACGTCAAGAGCACCCGGGTCAAGCGGCGCATGGAGCACCGGCTGCTGGACCACGTCGAGTCGCTGCTCGCGGCCGACGGCATCGCGGCCGAGGTGGACCGGCACTGGTCCCGACCGATCGTGCGGGACGTGGGTGGCGAAGCCGGGCGGGCCGCGGAGACCACCGCCCGTGCATTCGGTGTCGTCTCGACGAGTCCCGCGGTGACGGTGCCGTCGGACCGTGACGCCGTCGAGGACGCCCTCGCGGCGGCTGGCCGCGCCGTCTACGACGACGGGACGTTCGCGGTCAGCGTCAACCGGGCGGACAAGACGTTGCCCTACACCAGCGAGGACCTCGAGCGCTCGGGTGGACAGGCCATCTGGGAGGCCGTCGAGGGCGAGTTCGACCCCGCGGTCGACCTCGACGACCCCGACGTCGTCTTCGAGGTCGACCTCCGCGAGGACGAGGCGTTCGTCTTCTGCGACCGGTACGACGGCCCCGGTGGGCTGCCCTACGGCACGCAGGAGCCACTCGTCGCGCTCGTCAGCGGCGGCATCGACTCGCCCGTCGCGGCGTACGAGGCGATGCGTCGGGGGAGCCCCGTCGTGCCGGTCTACGTCGACCTCGGCGAGTACGGCGGGGCGGACCACGAGGCTCGCGCCGTCGAGACCGTCCGGACGCTCTCCGCCAGGGTCCCGGACGAGTCGTTCGACCTCTGGCGGGTCCCGGCCGGCGATGTCGTCGCCGACCTCGTCGACACGATGGAGACCGGCCGGATGCTCGCGTTCCGCCGGTTCCTGCTCATGGCGGGCGAGGCCGTCGCCGAGGAGACGGGTGCGGTCGGCGTCGTCACGGGCGAGGCGCTCGGCCAGAAGTCGAGTCAGACGGCCCGGAACATGGCCGTCACCTCGCAGGCCATCGACTTGCCGGTCCACCGACCGCTGTTCTCGTGGGACAAACACGACATCGTCTCGCAGGCCCGCGCCATCGACACGTTCGTCGACTCGACCGTGCCGGCGGGCTGTAACCGTGTCGTCCCCGACCAGCCCGAGACACACGGGTCGGCCGAGACAATCGCCCGCGAGGAGCCCGCCGACCTTCGCGAGCGAGCCCGGGCGGCCGTCGAGCGGGCCGAGCGACTGTCGTTCTGAGACCCGGCCGAGCGAAATCCACATACCCTCTGGGTACGAACGGGACTGCAGTGACTGACGTCTGTCTCATCGGCTCGTCCGACGTGGTCCTCCGGTACGAGCTCCTCTCGCGCGAGACCTCGCGCGAGGCCCTGTCGACCTACGACCTCTGGGAGCCCTACGAGAACGCGATCGCGCTCCGCACGGTGAGCCTCGGGGCGGCCGTCTCCCTGTTGAACGACCTCGACTGGTACATCGTCCGGTTCGTCGACGAGGTGCTCGTCCGCGAGCCGAGCGTCGACGACGAGGAGTGGCTCTCCCGCGGACTCGCCACGGCGGTCCGCAACGACGCCGTCGCGCCCGCCGAGACCGACCAGTTCTGCAAGCTGTACGGCCTGCTCGATCCAGAGGACGGCCCACCGGAGCCCGTCGAGCCCCTGTTCGCCCAGCGGGTCGACGGCGAGCTCCCGGCGTACGACCTCCGGCCCGAGGTCGAGGAGACGATGGTCGTCCGCGTCAGCGAGGAGGAGTTCGCCGGATGACTGGCCACGGAATCGCCCGCGTCGACGGCCTGCGCATCCACTACCGGCGCGCGGGCATTGAGGGGCCCCAGGTCGTCCTCCTCCACGGTGCGGGCGTCGACGACGCCGACCTCTCCTGGCGACACACCGTCGAGACGCTCGCCGAGTCGTACCAGGTGTACGCCCCGGACTGGCCGGAGTACGGCGACAGCGACCCCGTCGACGACCACTCCATCGACACCTACCGCGACGTGTTCGAGGGGTTCGTCGAGTCGGTCGGGCTCGACGAGTTCGCCCTCGTCGGCATCTCGATGGGCGGTGCCGTCGCGCTCGGCTACACCCTCGACCACCCGGACCGCGTCCGGGCGCTGGGCCTCGTCGACAGCTACGGGCTCGGCGCGCGGGTCCCCGGCGGCCCGATGCTGTACGCGCTGGCCAACGTCCCCGGCGCGAACGCGACCGGCTGGTCGATGCTCGGCAGTTCCAGGACCGCGACCGTCACCGGTCTCGCGAACGTCGTCCACGACCCGTCGACGCTCGACGAGGCGTTCGTCGAGTCGGTCAACGAGCGCGCCAGCCAGCGCGGTGCCGGCCGGGCGTTCACCGCCTTCCAGCGGAACGAGATAACCCCCGACGGCCGCGCCCGGACGAACTTCGCGGACCGGCTCGAAGAGGTCGGGGTGCCGACGCTGCTCGTCCACGGCGAGTCCGACCCGCTGTTCCCGGCGGCGTGGGCGCGACGTGCCCACGAACGGATTCCGGACTCGGAGCTTGTCGTCTTCGAGAACTGCGGCCACTGGCCGACGCGCGAACACCCGGAGAAGTTCGATGAGACGCTGTTGGAGTTCCTGCGGGAGCGGGTGCCGTCCCCCGTCGACCGCGAGAGTACCGACGAATCCTGAGGGGGCAGGTCAGTCGAACGTCCCCGCCGACATGTACCGCTCGCCGGAGTCCCAGAACACCGTCACGACGAGCGGGCAGTCCGTGTAGTCGCCGCCGTCGGTCTCGACGCCGCCCGGCTCGACGGCGTCGCGTCCGGACGCCGGGCAGTCCGCGCTCGGCTCCGCTATCTCGGCGGCGACTTCGCGGGCCTTCAGACAGGACGCGCCGGAGGACTGGCCGACGAAGATGCCCTCCTCGCGGGCCAGGCGGCGGCACTCCGCCTCGGCCGCCTCGAAGTTCACGGTGCGGACCTCGTCGATGAGGTCGCGGTCGAGGTTGTCGCTGACGAAGCCGGGTCCCATACCCTGGAACTCGTCCTCGCCGGCCTCGCCCGTCGTCAGGACCGCGTTGTCCTCTGGTTCGACGCCGACGACGCGCATGTCGGGGAACTCCTCCGTCAGCCGGCGGGCGTTGCCCGAGATGGTGCCGCCCGTGCCGACACCCGCGACGAGGGCGTCTATCTCGCGGCCGTCGACCTGCTCCAGTATCTCCTCGGCGGTCGTCCGGTAGTGCGCCCGGGGGTTGGCGGGGTTCTCGAACTGCCGGAGCTGGAACGCGCCGGTCTCCGCCTCTATCTGGTCCGCACGGTCCCGGGCGTCGACCATGCCCCCCTCGACGAGTTCGATGTCGGCCCCGTACGCCCGGAGGATGCCCTTCCGCTCCTCGGACATCCCCGCGGGCATGACGATGGTCACGTCGTAGCCGCGCGCCGCGCCGACCATCGCGATGCCGATACCGGTGTTCCCGCTCGTCGGCTCCACGAGCCTGTCGCCGGGTTCGATCTCCCCGCGTCGCTCGGCGTCGAGGACCATCTCCCGGGCCGGTCGGTCCTTGGCGGAGCCGCCGGGGTTGAACGACTCGACCTTGGCGGCGACCGTCGCGCCCGGCGGCGAGGTCACCTGCACCAGCGGCGAGCCGACTGCGTCCAGTATGCTCCGTTTCACGCCGACCGGTACGGGCTGGACGACTAAGGGGCGGCCGGCGGCGGCAGATGTGGCCGGGGACTGCGGACCATCGGCAACCCCTGCGAGGAGCGGGAGCGTTTTCCCCGTCGGCGGGGTAGGCCGGGGTATGAGCGAGGCAGAACTCGAGACGATGCGGCCGAACCCCGCGTGGGCACCCGACGCCTACGAGGAAACCCTCGCGGTCTGGGAGGCGCTCGCGGACCGCATCGTCGTCAAGGTCTGGGGCGGGGACTGGTGCAAGGACTGTCGCAGCCAGCTGCCGGACTTCGGGGCGGCGCTCGATGCGGCCGAGGTCCAGGACGTCGAGCACTACCCGGTCGAACGTGAGGACGGTGAGAAGGTCGGTCCCGGCGTCTCCGAGTACGGCATCGAGTACATCCCGACGGTCGTCGTCGAGGACGGCGAGACGGGCGCCGAGCTGGCCCGTTTCGTCGAGGAGGCGGACCGTCCCATCGCGGTCTGGCTGGCCGAACAGCTCGACGCCGAGACGTAGCCCTACGTCTCGAACCAGTCGAGGGCTTCTTCGATGTCGTGTGTCGGCTGCGAGCAGGCGAAGCCACGGCAGGCGTACACCGTCGGCTCGCCGTCGCGGGCCGTCCGCTCGGCCCAGACGGCCGGTGCCTCGTCGAGCTCGAGGTCGTCGAGCCACATCGCCAGGTCGTCGTCGGTCGCGGGGCGGGGAGCCAGCAGTCGCCGGGGCAGGTACGTTCCGGCCAGCGTCTCGCGCCAGCGCTCGGGCAGTGGGCGGTCGTCCGTGGCGACCGTCAGCTCCGCGTCGCCGGCGCTCCAGCGGTCCGCGACGAGCGCGAGGGTGGGGTACTCCAGCGGGCTGGTCTCGACGCGCGTGCCGTGGGTCGCGAGCGTGGCCTCCACCACGTCGGCGAACGCCTCGTCGGGTGCGAAGCCGTCGAGCGACAACAGCACGTCGAGCGCGACGCCGAGACTCGACGGCGTGGACTGGTCGCGGAGCTCCTGCGGGCGAGCGACCAGCTCCTCGCCGTCCTGCGGCGTGAAGAACACCGTCCCCTCGTCGGGGTCCCAGAAGTCCCGAACGACGACCCGGGCGAGGTCGAGCGCGAAGCCGAGGTGCGCTGGCTCGCCCGTCGCCTGGTAGGTGTCGAACGCGCCGCGGGCGAGGAACGCGTAGTCCTCGAGGAACGCGTCGCCGTTCACGTCGCCGTCCTTGAAGCGCCGCGAGAGGGTCTTCGATTCCCCGTCCCACAGGTGCTCCCTGACGAACCCGAGCGCCTCCGCGGCCGCGTCGGCGTACTCCGGGTCGAGCACGATGGCGGCCTCGGCGAACGCGGACGCCATCAGCCCGTTCCAGCCCGCGAGCACCTTCTCGTCGCGTCGGGGGCGTGGCCGGTCACCACGGGCCTCGAACAGCGCCGCACGAGCCTCGTCGAGTCGTTCCTCGACGGTCGCTGCGTCGAGGTCGTACTCGTCGGCCAGGTCCGCTATCTCCCGGTCGATGGTCAGCACGGTCTGCCCGTGCTCGAAGTTGCCCGAGTCGGTGACGCCGTAGCGGTCACAGAACAGGTCGGCGTGCTCGTCGTCGAGCACCTCGTGGACCGCCCCGGGCGTCCAGACGTAGAACGCACCTTCGACGTGCTCCCCGTCCTCGTCGGGCGACCGGGCATCGAGCGTCGAGAAGAAGCCACCGTCCGGGTGCGTGAGCTCCCGCTCGACGAACGCGAGGGTCTCCTCCGTGACGGTCCGGTAGCGCTCCGTCCCGGTGAGCTGGTAGCCAGCGAGGAACACCCGGGGCAGCTCGGCGTTGTCGTACAGCATCTTCTCGAAGTGCGGCACGGTCCAGTCGCGGTCGGTGCAGTAGCGGTGGAAGCCGCCACCGAGGTGGTCGTACAGTCCGCCGTCGGCCATCGCGTCGAGGGTCTGGACCGCCGCGTCGCGGTAGGCGTCCCGACCCGTGCCGTCGTACGCCCGGAGCAGCAGGTGCAGGCGTGCCTCCTGCGGGAACTTCTGGCCGGTGCCGAAGCCACCGTGTTCGCCGTCGACGGCTCTGAGAACGGCGTCGGCGGCGTCGGTCAGGACGTCCTCGTCCGGGGCGTCCTCGCCGGCCGAAGGGACGTCCTCCAGCTGGTCCTTCGCGGCGCGGGTCCACTGCTCGGCCCTGTTCTCCATCTCCCGGCGGTCCTCGGCCTTGCTCCACGAGTTCGCGATGTTCCCGAGCAGGTCGAGGAAACCGGGCGCGTTCCGACGGGGCTCTCGCGGGAAGTACGTGCCGACGTAGAACGGCTTGCCCTCGGGTGTGAGCCAGACGGAGAGCGGCCAGCCGCCCCGGCCGGAGACCAGCTGCGAGACGGTCTGGTAGATGGAGTCGAGGTCAGGGCGCTCCTCGCGGTCGACCTTGATGGGGACGAAGTCCTGGTTCAGCACCTCGGCGACCTCGCTGTCCTCGAAGCTCTCCTCCTCCATGACGTGGCACCAGTGGCACGCCGAGTAGCCGACCGAGAGGAAGATGGGCACGTCGCGCTCCTTCGCCGCTTCGAGCGCGGCCTCGTCCCATGGCTGCCAGTTGACGGGGTTGTCCGCGTGCTGGCGCAGGTACGGCGACGCCTCCTCGTCGAGCCGGTTCCGGGCTGTGGGGTCGCTCATGCAACCTCCTTGGGCCGGTGACGGGTAAAACCGTCCGACTCCGGGAGCGGAGCATATTTGCCGGTCGCCGGTGTGCGGAGGGAGATGCTGGACGAGGTCGACGATGGAGGGCTGGACGGGCAGATGGTGGGCGTCGGCATCGCACTCGGTGCGGGGCTGTCCGCGCAGTAGTTGCCAGCGGCTCCGCGACGATTGGAGAGCTTTTTGTATCCACCCACGTGTATACTTACGACCGGAAGAACCGAAACCATTACACTCCCTTGCGTACCGACTTCGGGTATGACAGAGACCGTGCTCCTGGTCGGCGGTGGCGGCCGCGAACACGCCATCGCGCACGCGCTCGACCGCTCCGAGGAACGCGACGAGTTCGAGTTCTACGCCTGCGCCGGCAACCGGAACCCCGGTATCGCCGCGCTCACCGACGGCTTCGAGACGCTCGACACCAGCGACACCGACGCCGTCGTCGACTACGCCGAGTCCATCGGTGCGACCCTCTCGGTCATCGGCCCGGAGAAGCCCCTCGCGGAGGGCGTCGTCGACGCGCTGGAGGAGGCGGGTATCTACGCGTTCGGCCCGCGACAGGCCGACGCGCGCATCGAGACTGACAAGTCGTTCCAGCGGGAGTTCATGGAGGCGAACGATATCCCCGGCTGTCCGGACTACGCCATCTTCACCGACATGGAGCTGGCCTGCGACTACATCGACGAGTACGACGGGGACCTCGCTGTCAAGCCCGCGGGGCTGACCGGCGGGAAGGGCGTCCGCGTCACCGGCGACCAGATAACGAAAGCGGAGGCGAAAGAGTACCTCCGCGAGTCCGACTACGAGAAGGTCGTCCTCGAGGAGCGGCTCGTCGGCGAGGAGTTCACCGTGCAGGCGCTCGTGGCCGGCGACGACGTGCTCATCACGCCCGCCGTGCAGGACCACAAGCGCGCATACGAGGGCGACGAGGGACCGAACACGGGCGGCATGGGGAGCTACACCGAGGCCGACTTCCAGCTCCCGTTCATGACCGAACTGCACAGCTTCGAGGCGCTGCAGGTGCTGGAAGCGACCGTCGAGGCCCTCGACGACTACCGCGGTGTCCTCTACGGCCAGTTCATGCTCACCGAGGACGGCGTGAAGGTCGTCGAGTTCAACGCCCGCTTCGGCGACCCCGAGGCCATGAACGTCCTCCCCATCCTGAACACCGACTTCTACGAGGTGCTGGTCGGGGCCCGCGACGGCGGGTCGCGCATCCCCGAACTCGACTTCCAGTCGCGCGCCACGGTCTGCAAGTACGCCGTCCCGGAGGGCTACCCGACAGACCCACGGGACGGCACTCGCATCGAGGTCGACGCGGAGAGCGCGGCCGCCGCGGCGGCCGACCACGACGGCGACGCGTTCCTGTTCTACGCCTCCGTCGACGAGGGTGACGACGGCCTCTACACCACGACGTCGCGCTCGTTCGCGGTCGTCGGCGTCGCGGACACTATCGGCGAGGCCGAGGCCATCGCCGAGGACGCCATCGCCGTCGCCGGCGAGGAGGGGTTCCACGTCCGCCACGACATCGGTACCGAGGAACTCGTCCAGAGCCGCATCGACCACGTCGAACAGCTCACCGACTGAGGCCGCCGAACCGGTCGGTTTCAAGAACTGTGCCATCCAACCGCAGTTCGTGAGCGACGAACCACGGCGCGACCGCGTCACGCGACACCCGACGACCGGCCCGCGGAACTCCCTCCAGCACTGGCCCGACGCGAAGTCGCCGCTCAGGGTCGCGTTCAACTACGTCCTCATCTGGATCGTCCGCGTCTCCCCCAGTCTCCGGGTGAAGAACTGGCTGATGCGCCGGCTCGGGATGACCGTCGGCGAGGGCGTCTCCTGGGGTCTGGAGGCGACGCCGGACGTGTTCTGGCCGGAGCACATCACGCTCGGCGACCACGTCATCGTGGGCTACGACGCGACGCTGCTGTGCCACGAGTTCCTGCAGGAGGAGTACCGGGTCGGCGATGTCGTCCTCGGCGACCGAGCGATGATCGGCGCCGGTGCCATCGTCCTCCCGGGCGTCGAAATCGGCGAGGGTGCGCAGGTGGCGGCGAACTCGCTCGTCACCGAGGACGTCCCACCGGGGGAGACCGTCGCCGGGGTCCCCGCTCGGCCGATGTCCAGCGAGGAGCTGGCCGACGACTGAGACGTCACCGAAGAAGCGACGACGAACACCTACTGGCGCACGCGGACGACGCCGGTCTTGAACACGCGGTGGTTCGGGACGATGTA
The DNA here is from genome assembly GCF_900103505.1 of Haloarchaeobius iranensis. Classification (GTDB taxonomy): domain Archaea; phylum Halobacteriota; class Halobacteria; order Halobacteriales; family Natrialbaceae; genus Haloarchaeobius; species Haloarchaeobius iranensis. Next base: position 17,076 of record NZ_FNIA01000016.1, on the reverse strand, counting down.
CTCCCGGCCCTCGGACTCGATCTGCGTGATGAACAGGTCCACCTCCTGAACGACGCCCTCGTGGCCGTCGATCTCTATCTGGTCGCCGATACCGTACGGCTGATTGAGCAGCAGGTAGACACCCGCCGCGCTCGAGCGGAGCAGGTCGCGGAACGCCAGCCCACCGAGGAAGATGAGCCCGAACAGGTAGCCCGCGAACAGCACGAGCAGCGCGAGCATGTGCACGCCGACCTGGGCGAGCGCGACGAGGAAGGCGACGTAGATGACGCTGTACTTCACCACGCGCGGGAGCAGGTTCACCTCGGGGAGCTTGATGCCGCGCAGGCGCTCGGAGACGACGAGTTCGGCCTTGTCGGCGACGACGAAGCCCACGATGAGCACGAGCACGGCCACGAACACGTCCGGGACGAAGCGGACGACGCCGAGCCAGAACTGGCCCGTCCGGACGATCTCTGCCACGTGGACCGCCGCCAGCGCCGCGATACCGTAGATGAACCACGCACTCAGTCGCGCGACGATGTCGACCGTCGAGCTGCCGAGGCTGCGCGCACTGCTCTCGAACGGCGTCCCCTCCACCATCTCCGGCACGCCAGCGGCCGTCAGCAGCCGGCGGTTCAGCTTCCCGACGACGATGCCGAGCGCGATACCGAGAAAGAGGACGACCGCCGCTCTGACGAGGGGTTCGTTGACCAGTGCCTCCCACGTCGGCACATCCGCTCCGGGTTGGTTCGCCGTCGCCGTCGTCTGCTGTGAGAGCCACAGCAAGCCACCGAGCACGGACATCCCTAGTAGTCCTCCGGGTCGATCTCCAGCAACAGTTCGCCGTTCTTGAACGCCCGTACCAGCCCGTCGCTCTCGGAGAGCACGATGGCCGTCGCGTTCGTGTCCCGGGTGATGGCACCGGCCGCCATATGGCGCGCGCCCAGGCCCTTCGGGATGTCCACGCCCTCGGCCGACGGCTCCAGGTAGCGGTACGCCGAGACGATCTTCCCCGAGTCGGAGATGACGAACGCGCCGTCCAGCCGGGAGAACTCCTTCAGCATCACGTTCACGATGGGGTCGCCGACGTGGACGTGGGACTTCTCGAACGGGTTGTACGACAGCGGACGGGACTTGTTCATGACCTTCCCGGCGTCGCCGACGACGAACAGGGCGCCGACGGGCTTTCCTTTCTGGCCTTTCTTCCCCAGCTCGACCGCCAGCTCCAATACGTCCTTGATGACGGCCGGCTCCGCACGCGAACTCGAGAACAGGTCGTACACGCCCGACTGGCTCGACCCGTCGGCACGGACCCGCGACACGGTGTCGATGCTCCCATCGAACACACTCGTCGCACAGAGCAACACGTCGCCGTCGTCGATGTAGCCCGCTTCGAGCGCGCCCTCCAGGCCGAAGCGCACTCGCTGGGCGATCTCCTCGAACTCGAGCGGTAGTTCGACGAACGTCTCCGCACCGACGGCGTTCTCGGTCCCCACCACGAGGACGTCGAGGTCCTCCGCCTCCGAGAACCGCTCGTAGTAAGACCCACTCGGGGAGAAGAGCACTACCGTATCGACGTCCGACAAGATCTCGCCGAACAACGCTGCCATGTTCGCCATTGGGAAAACCAACAAAGCGGGTATGAAAAAGGTTTGCGGGGCCGGCACGACGCCGAGAGAACGCCTACGACACCGTCACGGTCTCCTCCCAGACGATGCTGTCCGTCTCGGGGTGGATGATACGGACGACGAGCCTGTCGCCGGCGTCGACGTTCGGCAGCTCGACGCCGATTTCGTCGCCAGCAGTCCACTCGACGTTCGCGTCGGTGCTCACGATGACACCGCTCGCGTTGGTGACCATGCCCGCATCGCCCTCCAGGGTCGTGCCGTTCAGCGAGCCGCCGGTCGCCGGGAGGTTCACCAGGCGGACCGTCCCGCCGCCGCTCGCGTTCCGGATCTGGATCTCGAGCTCCGCCACCCGCAGCTCGTCCCCGCCGTTCTTCGTGATGTTCAGGTAGCCGTCCGACGCCTCGATGGGCGTCATCGACGCGTGGACCTGCGGTGCCGGCTCCTGCGTGCTGTCCGCGAACTGCAGCGCGAAGTTCCCCGCGGCGACCGCGACCACCAGCACCACCGCGATGAGGAGCACCGTCGCCACCACGGACGATACACCTCGTTGCCCTCTCATACGCGGGACATGGCCATTCGAGTATTAATACCTGCTGGCCGAGTGCGTATTTTATCCAGATTCAGTTTCGAATATTAAGATACGTCCGGCGAATTCCTTTTCTGAAACTGAGAACTCGTCGAATAGCTCGTGGTGATTCGGGACGCCCTCCGAGCCGGGTTTGCAGCACTGTCTCTCCCTGGTTCACAATCCGGTCCTGCTCCTTCGCTCGGTCGCTGCGCTCCCTCGCTCAGTGCGCGGGACCGGATTTGAACCGGCGGACCCCTTCGGGACAGCGTCCTAAGCGCTGCGCCGTTTCCTGGCTTGGCTACCCGCGCTCGGCCCAAATTTCACCCGAGGGCTGTAAGAACCTGTCGGGTTCCAACGGCAGGCGATTTATGTACGAGAACGCGCTACGACCGGGCATGTACAGCGCACGGGACCAGGTCGAGAACGAGGAGTGGCTGGCCGAGATAGAGGCCGCCGCCGACCGACTCGACCTGAGCGCCGACGCACGCTCGTACGCAGTGGACATGTTCCTCTCCTCGGTGCCGGAGTCCGACCGCTCGAAAGGGCCGGCGATGGCGGCGAGTCTCTACGCCGGCGCGCTGGTGGCGAGCGAGGGCCGCAGCCAGACCGAGGTGGCCGAGGCTGCGGGCGTCTCACGGCTGTCGATTCAGCAACGGTGGAAGGATGTCCTCGAGTCGGCCGGGTTGCAGCCGCCCAGTTGGTGAGCTACCGAGTGGCGTCGCGGCCGTCGCGCTCTGGCGTGCGGTTGCCGTGCTCGTCGATCTCGCCCTCGACGATTCGGGTGCTCGAGATGACCTCGCCGTCCTCGGCGTAGACGTGGTCGACGACCTCCACGGTGAGCGGCTCGTGGCCGCGGTCGCGCCTGACCTCGTTGACCAGCTCGCCGCCGTCGCGGGTCTCGGGCGAGACCACCAGATAGTCGAACTGTGGTTCCGTCGCGATACCGGTGGGCTCGGTCAGCTCGCGCACCTCGAACTCGCGGTCGTGCTCCGCGGCGAGTTCTGTCAACTCCCGTTCGAGGGCCGCGGCTCGTTCGTCGTAGGGCCTGACGTATCGGTCGACGTTACGGGTCTTCGGAGCGAGCTCGTCGCTCGTCAGGCCGACCGTCACGTCGCCGAGTTCGAACGCTCGCTCGAACAGTGCACGGTGCCCGTCGTGCACCGGGTCGAACGTCCCGCCCAGCGCGACTTTCATGCACGGGCCAAAGCCTGCCCGTGCAATAAAAGAGTCGAAAGCGTGGGTCGGCCGTCGGCGAGCACTACTCCGACGTGGGCTGGCCGTCCTCTGCCGTCGAGTCCCCGTCGCCGTCGTCCGCGTCCGCGTCGGAGACCTCCTCGACGGTTATCGTGACCGGTTCGGCCGTGCTGTCCTCGCTGCGGCGCTCCTCGTCGAGCACCTTGTCGAGGTTGAAGACGGTGTTCAGCTCCTCCTGTACCTGCCCGACGACACCGCCCACGAGTTCACTCGGCGGGATGGCCGTGTACTCGTAGGGATTGTTCCCCGCGCCGGCGCTCTCGCGCTTCTCGCGGTGGACCTTCTCCTCGTCGTGCAGTTCGGCGAGCGCCTCCCGGACGGTGGAGGGGTACAGGCCCGTCCCCTGGGCGATCTCCTCGCTCGTACTGCCGGGGCGCTTCTGGAGGTAGACGTAGATCTTCGCGCGGGTCTCGGTGTCGAGTACCCACGAGAGGAGGTCGACGAGGCCCTGGTCGAACCCTTCGACGGCCCTGTCTCGTCTCGATCGGTCGTCGAAGTCCTCGAACTCGTCGTCGGTCACGTGCTCGTCGTGGTCTGTGTCGTCAGAAGACATGTCCTCTACAGGAGGACACAAGCCTCGGAGTGGTAAAAACCCATTGCTCACACCAGGAGCTCCCGACAGAGCGCGTCGAGACCCTCCGATTCGAGGACGCGTCGCTGCCGGGTGGCCCCGCTGTCGGCGTCGTACACGTCGCGGATGCCCGAGACGCCGAGTCGGTCGCACTCGCGGTCGACGACCTCGCCGAGGTCGACCGTGCCAGTTCCCTCGCGCTCGACGAACGAGGCGGCGTGGCCGTAGCGGAGCGCCCGCCACTTGTTCTCGTCGAGCACCTCGCGGCGCATGCAGCCGTCCGTGCCGTCGGGGGCCGCCAGGTCCTCGTACCGCTCCGAGAGGTCGGTCACGAGCGCCTCGGTGTACTCGACGAACGCGAGGACGACAGCGGGGTCGGCCTGCGCGTCCGGTGTCCGCACCTCGACGGTCCCGTGGCCGGAGTGGGGCCGCACGTCGTGCCAGAGCTCGCCGCGGTCGTTGATCGACCCGCTGTCTATCATCCGGTTCTCGAAGCGCTGGTACGCCTCGTAGTCCGCGAACGCGGTGGGCATCCCCGTGTTGGGCAGTCCCTCGAAGATCTTCGCGCGGGCGGAGGCGAGCCCGGTGTCGTAGCCGTTCCAGTACGGCGAGTTCGCCGAGAGCGCGAGCATCACCGGGAGGTGCCAGCGCAGCCGGTTCGACACCCAGACCGCCTTGTCGGGGTCGTCCACGCCGACGTGGACGTGCAGCCCGGCGGTCGTGTTCCGGTGCTGTGGGTACTGGATGCGTTCGAGCTGGGCCCGGTAGCGGTCCTTCTCTGCGTGTTCGAGTTCGCGCCACCGGGCGGCCGGGTGCAGCCCTGCGGCCGCGACCCGGAAGCCGTGTTCGGCGGCGTACTCGACGAGTGCCTCCCGGACGGCGTGGACGTTCTCCCGCGCCGCCGCGAGGCTCTCGGACTTCGGTGTCTGTGTCTCGATGACGGTCTTGAACAGCTCGTGGTCGAGGCGGTCCGCCAGTCGCGCCGGTCGCTCGCCCTCGTAGACCAGCTCGTCACTGCCCGAGACGGGGTAGCCGGCCTCGTCGACCACGAAGAACTCCTCTTCGACCCCGAGCGTTCCCTGCTCGGCGAACGCGTCGGGTGACCCTCGCTCCATCGGACAACCCTTCGAGGGGATGCCTCAAAAGGCGTGCGGAGTCGGGCAGCTTCACCGCGGACGCGCGACGACGGCGAGGTGGTCCTCGTGGAGCGGGTCCATCCGCTCCGTGGTGACGACCTCGTACTCGGACTCGATTGTCTCGACGACGTGGCCGAACGTGACTTCGGTGGGGCCCGTCACGTCCTCGCTCCGGGCCTTGATGGTGGCGACGAGCCAGCCGTCGTCCGCGAGGAACTGGCGGTTCCGACAGGCGACCTCGCCCTGCCCCCGCGTCGCCACGTCCTGGAACAACACGTCGACACCCGACTCGACGACGTGGGCGTACGTCGCCGGCTTGCGGGCGTCCTTCAGCAGGGGGAACAGGTTCGGCCGGCTCTCGGCGGCCCGCACGAGGTCCCGTGCCGGGCGGGGCGCGAACTCGACGGCGTACGTCGGACCGGCGAAGTCCGCGACGTGGCTCACGGTGGTCCCGCTGGCCGCACCGAGGTAGAGGACGGTGTCGCCGCCCGCGAACCCGGTCTCGACCCCGCGGCCCAGCATCGCCCCGAGCTTCGAGCGACCGGGGTCCCACGCTCGCCAGCCGTCCTGCACGGGCTCGCCGTACACCGGTTCGCCGCGGGTGGCCAGGCGCTGGTCGCCGTCGAACGTCCTGGGTTCGACACCGTCGGGGAGGTGACCGTCGCCGCCGTCGGCGAGTGGCGTCGCGGTCATCCGTCGTCGCCCTCCTCGTCGTCCTCGGCCCGCGCCCGGATGGTCGCCATGCGCTCGTCCAGCTCGGCGTCGAGTTCCGGCTTGCGCTCGCCCGAGTAGTGGTCGACGCGGGCGGCGATGGCCAGCTTCCCGGCGACCGCACGGGCAGCGGACCCGCGGTCCGCCGGCCGCGTCCCTCGAACGTACTCGTGGGTGTAGATGACGCCGTGTTTCGGCGACGACGCGTGACCACGGAGGTGTGCAAAGAGCGCGTCCTCAGCGCCGAGCACCTGTACCGTCCCGCTGGGTTTCTTCGCGAGGGACTCCAGCCCGCCAGCGAGCGCGACGAGCCGCGCGGCGAGCACCGGCCCGGCCATCGCGGCGAGGTTCGGCGCGACCGTCGGTGCGCGGGTCTCGACGTACGCCTCCAGGTCCGCAGCCTCGTCGGCGAGGTCGACCACGCGCCCGGCGAGCGACACCGCGCGCTCCTCGTCGGGCGTCGTCGGCTCGCGGTCCGCGACCGCCCTCGCGAACTCGACGCCGCCGCCGTCCGCGTCGAACAGCGCACCCGCCCACTCGCTCAGCCGCTCAGCGAGTTCGTTGGCCGTCCGCATGCAGTCGTCCATCGCGCGGACGGCGTGGACGAGCTGCTGGTCCCCGGCGCGCTCGGCCTCGGTGGCCTCGTCCCGTGTGGCGGCCACGCAGGCCTCGTGCAGCGCCGTGTAGTACGTCTCCTCGTCGGGTGCGAAGCCGGACTCGACGGCCCGTGCGGGCCAGTCCGCCGGCGCGTCGGCACGGCCCTCGCGGACGTGCTCTGCCCCCGTGGCGGTGTCGCCGGCATCGCAGCCAGCGAACCACCCATCTCCTGTCATGGACGCGTCTTCGCCTGCCAGACGAGTAAAGGCCACCGACTCGCTCCAGTCCTAGAACGTGATTAAAGGGTTTGGAGGCCGGAACCAGTCACGGCGGAAAGCTTATGCCTGCGGACCCGTCTCCATTTGATACCGCGATTCGGGCCACAACGCCCGACAGAGACTATGAACAGCGCGAACGACACGACCGCAGACGGCCCCCAAGCTATCGACACGAGATTCAGAGCACGCGAATCCGACGACGGCCGAGTCGAGATCTTCGACTCGGAGAACGAGGACGCGTGGATCCGTTCTGACTACACACTCGAGGTAGCGGGACCGAACTGAGCGCCCGCACGATTCTCTCTGCGACAGCACGTACCGCAACGTGAACCCGGAGCTGCGGCTGTGGTTCGGGAGTGACTCGCCGGTACCGGAACCCCCGGAACGCCCGGGTGGACGGTGTCGGCAGCGCACCGGCGCGTGGTCGGTGCGACCGAATCATCAGCGTGAGCGGCCGCCCAAACTGCCGAAAGCGGAGGAAACAGGCCGGTTATTCGAACTTCTCGAAGGGCTGTTCGCAGTCGTTGCAGTAGTGCATCGACCGGCAGAGCGACGGGCCCTTCGGGTGGTCGCGGACGGTGTTCTCGGAGCCGCAGTACGGACACTCGGCTCCCTCCATGTCGCCGCTGGTCGTGACGGATGGGTCCGCGCGTCTCATATGCTGAGTCCGAACTCGCGGAGGTCCTGTTCGCCCTGTTCGGTCACCAGCTCGAGGTTCCACTCCGGCGACCAGACCAGGCGGAGGTCGGCGCGGTCGACGCCCTCGACGGCCTCCACGGCCTCCTGCATCTGGTCCTGGAGCATGTCCCGTGCGGGACAGCCCGAGTACGTCAGCGTCATGTCGACCGTGGCGACGGTGCCGTCGTCGGTGTCGTCGACGCTGACGCCGTAGATGAGCCCGAGGTCGACGATGGAGATCGGCATCTCCGGGTCCTCGATCTCGTATAGGGTGTCCCAGACGTCGCGTTCGATGCCCTCGGCACCCTCGCCGGTCGCGGGCACGTCGTCGTACGCCTCACCCTCGACGTACTCGGTGTACGCACAGGCCTCCCCGGCGGGCTCTACGCAGTCGTCGTCGACTGGGTCGACCGAGTCCGGGATGTCGGTGTCGTAGGCGTTACTCATCGTCGGGGTCCTTCATGATGCGTTCGGCGCTGGTGCGGCCGAGCTCCCGGTACGAGTGCGTGAAATCCTCCTGCAGGTCGTACCAGTCGTCGGTGTGGGACTGGTCGCGGCCGACGGCATCGGGGAGGTCGAACTGGTTGTGGTGGACGTCGTACTGCTCGGGCAGTTCGGCGTCGTCGATACTGAGGCCCAGCGACTCGAGGTACGGGACGACCTCGTCGAGCCACTCCTCGCGCATGGTGACGAGCGGCTCGGTGCGGATGCCGAGGTCGTCGATGCGGTCCTCGACCTCCTCGTCGGTCGGCGCGAACAGCGTCAGTGCGTACGGGAACAGCCGGTCGAGGGCCGCCTGGACGCGCTCGCGGCTCTCGTCCTCCTCGCAGAGCCGTTCGAGCCAGTTCGCCGCGTGCTCGCGGTGGTAGTCCTCCTCGCCGAGTATCTTCCCGACGCGGTCGCGGATGCGCGGGTACGACGAGTCCTGCAGCGCGCGGAGCTGGATGTCCTCGGCCACGTCGTAGAGGTACGAGCGGAGGACCGGGTCCGCCCAGTCGCCCTCGTCGAACGGCAGCTCGACCAGCGTGGAGTGACGCCACTCCGACGGGTCGCGCTCCCAGATGAGCTCGGACTCCTCGGCCCCCCAGTCCTGGAGCAGGTCGTACCAGAGCCGGGCGTGACCCAGCTCGTCCTGTGCGATGTTCGAGAACGCGAGGTCCGACTCGAGGGTCGGAGCCTTGACCTGCCACTCCGTGTAGCGTTCGGCGACGACGAACTCGTCGTCCGCCAGCCGGAACAGCTGGTGCTGCACGGCCTCGCGCTCCTCGGCGGTCAGCTCACCGGGCTCGGAGAGCTCCTCGACGGCCGCCATCAGCTACCACCCTCGATCTGGGCCTTGCGCTCGCGGTCGGCCGTCGCCTGCTCGCTCTCGGACTCCTCGACCTCGGACGCGGCGGCCTCGAAGTTGTAGGTCATGGCCCACCGGTAGGACTTGTCGGTCGTCCCGCCGAAGGCCGTGTCCTCGGTGTCGACCTCGCCGATCTCCTTCTGCGGGGTGACCCACAGGCTGTTCGTGGGCTTGCGGCGCCCGTGCTGGACCTCGGCGAACAGCAGTGCCATCTCCCGGTCCGGTGCGTGGACGTTCCCACAGTGCTTGTGGTAGTCGCCCGACTTCTCCTGTCTGAATACTTCCCAGATCATGGTCTCAGTCTGCCGCCTGCGGCTGGCTGGAACCGTAGAGCCGGTTCTCGTGGCTGTCGAGCGATTCGCGGACCCACTCGACGGCGTCCTGAGCGGCCTTCCGGCCGTTGATCTGGCCGACGCCGGGCTCGTAGTCGTTCTTCGCGATGGTGAAGAACTCGTCCCAGTCGAGGTCCTCCTCGACGACCTCGTAGGTGCCGTCGTCGTTCTTCGAGATGCGCGGCTCGTCCGGAATCTCCAGGCCGTACTTCTCGGCCTTCGGGATGTAGGCGTTGAGGAACGCGGTCCGGAGGTCGTCGTTGCTCATCTGCTTGAGCCCGACCTCGCTGGCGAAGCCGTGGTGGGTCGACTTCTCGTTGGTGGGGCCGAAGAACTGGATGATACGCGGCCACCACTTCTCGAACGCCTCCTGGGTCATCTCCTGTTCCTTCTTCGAGCCGGTCATCAGCTCGTAGAGGATGGCTTCACCGTGCTTGACGTGGAAGCCCTCCTCGAAACAGACCTTGTCCATGGCGTGGGCGTACGGCTCCCACGAGGTGGACTTGAGTGTGGCCTGCCGGCGCATCGCCGCCCCGTCGACGAAGAACGCGATCATCGGGGTCTCGACGTAGCTCTCCATCGGGTAGTGGAAGCAGTTGAGGAACTTCCCCTTCCCCTCGGCGAGCTCGTCGAGCATCTCGTCGCGGGTCTTGATGCCCAGGCTCTCGGCCGCCCGGTAGAGCAGCTGTCCGTGCCCGATTTCGTCCTGCACCTTCGCGCTGAACGCGAGCTTGCGGTCCAGGCTCGGTGCCTGGCGGATGAACGGCTTCTCCAGGTACGCACCCATGATCTCGGAGTTCGCGTGGAACTGGATCATCCGGGTCGCCGCCTTCCGGTACTCCTCCGGCATCTCGTCCTTCGGACTGAACTCCCGCGGTCCTGCCCGCTGTTTGACCTCCTCGATATCCATGATAGTTCATCCCAATTTTCGGAGCCCAACGACTAACAGGTTAACCCGTCTATGTGTGGGGTTTATATACCACCCGCGGCAAGATGTTCGGCTCGACGACAACACCATAGGTCCACACTGCGAACCCCGTTCCATGATAGAGGAGTGCCTCGTCGTCGAGTTCGCGGTGACGGGTGACGACTGTCCGCTCGCGACCGCGACGCGTGAGACGGACACCACCGTCGAGGCGAAGCCGCCACAGCGTCGGGCCGACGGCAACGCGCTCCTCCAGTTCACCGGCGACCCCGCCATCGCGCCGGTGCTCGACGCCGACGAACGCATCCGGTACCTCCACGCCTCCTCGACAGACGAGCGGGTCAACTACCGCTGTCTCTCCAAGCATCCCTGCGTCGTCCACCAGCTGACGGACGCGGGGTTCATGGCGGAGGCACTGAGCTACGCCGACGGCGTCGAGACCTACACCGGTGCCGTCGTCGGCTACGATGTGCTCGAAGGTGTCCTCGAGGCCGCGGGGGAGGCCGTCGGCGTCACCCTCGAACGCATCTACCCACTCGGGAGCGAGGACGACGAGGCGGTCGCTCGGCGATGGGGGTTCACGCCCGCACAGGAGGAGGCACTCCGGCTGGCCAACGAGATGGGCTACTTCGAGGTGCCGCGCCGGGCCGACGCCGGCGACGTCGCGGCGGAGCTCGGCATCGGCAAGTCGGCGTTCCTCGAACGGCTCCGCCGGGGACAGGCCGCGCTCATGGCGCAGGTGTTCGACTAGTCGAGGCGACCCGCGACTCGTCCCGGGCCACCGAACCGGTCACCGCGAACGGTACTCGGTGGTCGGTCGCCAGTCCACGCGGCAGGTCAGTCCGAGAACGCGTCCAAATCTGTGGCCCCTTACGGGTGTTCGTTCGGCCCGCGTCGGCGAGCACCGGGTGACGCCTCGGACACCGTCAGCCGCCGTCCGCGGGCCGCTCGACTACCCGGTCTTGTAGACGCCCCTGGCGTCCGCGATCAGGGTGTCGTCGGACGCGGCGTACACGTCCACGTCGACGGTGCCGACGTCGCCGCCGCAACGGACCACGTCCGCCTCCGCGTACAGGTCGCCCGTGCCGGCGTCCAGGTAGTCGATACGCATGTCTATCGTCGGGACCGGCTGGTCGACGAGCGAGACGAGTGCCGCCCCGCCGACGGTGTCCGCGAGCGTGAACGTCACCCCGCCGTGGGCCATCAGCTGGTCGGCGTTCCAGGAGAGCTCCTCGCGCATCTCCAGGCGACCCTCCGCGTGGCCGTCGGTCGCTTCGGTCACCTCGACGCCAAGGAGGTCGGCGAACGGCATCTCCTCGAAGAAAGACTCGATGTCCATGTTCCGCCCTGCTCGGTGCATCCTCTTAACCCTTCAGGAACCCCACGTCCGAACCACTCTTCGCATCGTGTTCCCCACCGAGCCCGAATCGCGACTCTAACTGTTTAGATGCCGGTTCGATTGGACACTAAGTGATTAGAGTTAAAGATTACCTACCTGCCCACCCAAGGTGCAGACGGCGAAACGCAGTGAAGTGCTGTCGCCACCCCCATACTCCCCCCAACCCCCCTTCCTGGAACTACCACCCCAGAGAGAGTTCCATCGCCGGCTTGCGGTTTCCGGCCAGCGGTAGCGGCCCGAAGGCCGTCAGTAGGGCTCTGCTACTCCAGTTGGTTCGCCTCGTACCGTTCGACGAGCGACACGACGCCGTAGACGAACGGCGTGTCGGCTACCGCGACGAGCAGCTTGAACACGTACTGCCCGACCATCAGGGCGAAGATGACCGAGACAGGAAGGCCACCACCAACACCGAACACCCTGGGGGCGACGTAGAACGCGACCGTGACGAAGATGACCGTGTCGATGGCCTGGCTCGTCGCCGTCGAGAGGATGTTGCGCAGCCACAGCGACTCGCCGTCGGTCGCCGCACGGAGTCGGTGGAACACGAAGACGTCCCAGTTCTGGCTGACGACGTACGCCAGCAACGAGCCGACGACGATGTTCGTGCTCGCGCCGAGCACCGTCTCGAACGTCGACGCCGCGACCGGGCTGTTGCCGGCCACGGGCGAGGCGATGGTGCTCCAGACCAGCACGAGGACGACGAAGTTCATCGCGAAGCCGACGTTCACCATCGCCGTCGCCGCGCGACGACCGTACACCTCCGAGTAGCAGTCGCTCGCGAAGAACGTCAGCGCGTACGCCAGCGCCGCACCGGGCAGTATCAGCGTGTCACCGGTATGCGGGAGCGAGAGCGGAATCCCGAACGCGAGGAGTTTGCTCGCCGTGACCTGTGCCGTCGCCAGCGCCGTGATGAACAGCCCCACGAGTGCGATCTGTCCGACGTCCGCTGCGTCGCCCTTCCGAATCGGGTCAGCCATATCTATCGAGCGAACTCCCGCGACTCGTTTGAGGATTCTGGTTCGCCCCAGTCGTCCGGGGAGTCTCGACAGCCGCGGGCGAACACCTCAGTCGTCGGCAGACGGCCGGTCTGGGACGGACCCCGCAGCGGCTTCGACGGCCCGGATGGCGTCGGCTCCCGCTCGCCGGCCGACGAGTGCGACGAGCGCCTCGCCGTCGAAGCCCATCGCGTGCACGGTCACGTCCGCGAGCGCGAGGCGGTCGAGGGCGGCCGCGGCGAAGGCGGCATCGACCGCGCCGGTCGCGAGCACCGCCGTCCGGTCCCCGTCGTCGGTCGGGCCGTACCCCGCGCCGTTCACGCGAAGGACTGCCTCGTCCGACCCGTCGTCCGCTGCCCCGTCGCCGTCACCGACGCGACCCAGTCCGCGCTGCATCGTCACCCGGACCGAGGGGGACGACGGCGCGTAGTCGGGGAGCGATTCCGCGTATCGGCGAAGCGCAGTCGCGACTGCCTCCGGCTCCCCCTCGACGTCGACGAACCGCGCCGCCGCGGCGTAGTTGACGACGCCGGCGCGAAGCGCGTCGACGAGGAACGGATGTGCAGCCGCTGCCTCTCGTGTCCGTGCCGCGAGCGTCATACTGTGAATCCAGTCCCCGCCCCCGATAAACACCCCGGTCCCCGGGACCTGGCCTCGGCGGGTCCCCGGCCGAACCCCGACCGCAGTCGGTTTTTCCGACCCGGAACACGACGGACAGTTTTTACGTGAACGGACGAGAACCCGGTGGCAGTGACCGAGGACCCGGCGCTCTCGGACGTCGTCGCGCTGCTCGACGACGAGTACGCCCGCGCGATCCTCGAAGCCACCAGCGAGGGGCCGAAGTCGGCCAAGGCGCTGAGCGAGGAGTGCGACGCTTCGCTGCCGACGGTGTACCGACGGACCGAGTCCCTGCAGGAGTGTGGCCTGTTGCGCGAGGAGACCCGTCTCCAGGACGACGGCAACCACTACAGCGTCTACCTCGCCACGCTGGAGCGGCTCTCGGTCGAACTCACGGAGGGCGAATTCGACATGGAACTACAGCGAACCGAACAGGACGTCGCGGACACGTTCACCGACATGTGGCACAGACTCTGACCATGCTCGGGCTCACACTCATCGGCGACCCCGTGCAGGCGCTGGTCGTGGCGCTCGCAACGCTCTCGACGGCCATCGGCCTGCTCATCGGCTATCAGGCCTACCGGGGCTTTCGCCGGCACGACAGCCGCCCGATGCAGCTGCTCTCCATCGGCCTGCTGCTGCTGACGGCCGTGACCTACAGCATCTCCTTCGGCGGGAGCATCCTCCTCCGAGAGGGCATCATCCCCCTCGCGTACCGGGACGCCCACACCGTCCTCGTGCGCGTGACCCAGCTCGCCGGCCTGAGCTGCATCCTCTACTCGCTGTACTCGCGGTAGCGGTTCGAGCCCTTCGTGACACCGCGGGTCCGTCCCGGGCGGCCGCCCGGATTCGTTTAAGTGCTTCTCGCGATAACGGCTCATAGTGAGCGATTCTCCGGAGGAAAACGAGCGCGACGTGGAGCCCTGCCTTTCTATACCCTGGAGCCGCAACGGCGAGTCGAATGACCGACTCCGCAGTGCCGCCAGCGGCCGATCCTCGTTCCAGCGAGCCACCGGAGCGGCGCGACCCGCGCGACGTCCACGCGGGCCCGGGTGACGGCTCGCTCGGCCGCATCGACGCGGTGAAAGACGAGCGGGTGCGGCGGTGGGACGTCGTCACGCCGAGCGCGACGCTCATCGGCCGCCCCCGCCACGAACACGAGGACGTGAGCGAGAGCCTCCGCCGCCTCCACGACGAGCAACACCCCGCGATGGCCGGCCACAGCGAGCGGATGCACCGGCTCGAGAAGGTCCGCATCACCCACGCCTTCTGCAACAACCTCGCACTGACGCCCTGGGAGCGCGACCGCGCGCTGGGCATCATGGCCGACCTCGACCTCACCGCGTTCGGCAGCCAACGCGCGATCCAGCGCGTCGCGCTCGTGGTCATCCGCCACGTCGTCGACGAGGAACGCAAACGTCGGCTCGGCCTCCACGACGACGAGTGGGTGAGCGAACGGTCGCCCGAGGAGCTCGCCGCGCTCTCGGAACGGTTCGAGTCCCTCACCGACGACGGGCAGTTCCGGCTGTTGATGGACGAGCACGGCCTCGACGTGACCGCCGTGAACCGGCTCACCCGAACCCTGCGTGACCAGCTCGAGGAACAAGCGCTCGATGGCGCGGTGTTCGGCCGCTCGCCCTACCGCGACCCGAGCCTGCCGCCCATCCGCACCGACCCGCCCGCCGAGGACGGCGAGTCGGCCTGATTCTCGCCGCCCCCACCTCGTCGGTCGCGGTGTCCGGGTTGGCTCCGAGACTGCCAACGACCGTCTCGACGGCAGTCACCGTCTGCTCGACACAGAGTACCTCGAACTCGCCGACGACCTCGAAGGGCGACAACGGGGGAAACGTTTTGCAGTCACCTGTCGACGCGTCCGCCATGGACAGCTATCCACAGCTCGACCCCGACGACGGCGAGGTCCTCGACGCGGAGGTCGTCGTGACGGACGACGTGCTCGTGAAGGCGTTCGCGCTCGGCCCGGGCGCGGCGTTGACGCCGCACGAGCACGCCGACTCCACGAACGTCTTCCACGTGGTGGCGGGCACGGTCACCGTGATTCGCGGCGACGAGGAGACCGTCGTCGAAGCGCCGGGCGTCGTCCAGCACGACCGCGGCGTCGTCCACGGCGCACGCAACGATACCGAGGAACGGGCCGTGTTCACCGCGAGCCTGTGTCCGATGCCCGGATCCGGCTGACCGGCCACGAAGACAACCGGGGGGCTTCGCATATTCGGCTTCATAACGAGACTTCGCTCATACTGCCAATTATGTTCTCTTCGGTCGGAGCAGCCAGATACGGCTCTATCGCGTCGTAGCTGCTCCACCCACCGAGCGCCATCACGATACGCGGGCTCACGTTCTCCTCGACGAGCAGGTGGTTCGCCCAGCAACGCCGGAGATCGTGCGTCGACACACGTCGATAATCCTCGTCGCCGGTCTCCTCGACCGCGCGCTCGGCGGCCTGTTCGACCCAGTACTGCACCGTGCGCTTGCCCCTGTCGATGAGCACCTGATCGTCGTCGACGTCGTGCTGCTGGCAGTACCGATTGATGAGCGCCTCGAGCTCGCGGGGGAGCCAGGTCTCGCGGTGCTTCCCGCCCTCGTACTCGCCCGTGGTGTCCTTGCCCGAGACGACCTCCAGGTCGTAGTGCGTGCCGTCGGACTTCCGCGAGATGTGTCTCGGCTCGACGTCGAGGACCTCGGCGACGCGGAGCCCGCAGTCGCCCATCAGGCGGATGGCGATCTCTCGCTGGAAGGTGTCTGCGGCGCGGGGCAGCTCGTGATACTCGTCGCGGGTCATCCATACCGAGAAGGACCCATCCTTGTTTCTCTCACTCCGCATTGCACGCCTCTCTAGAAAGTTGTGCACCTAGAGTCTTCCCCCGCTGGCAGGGGTGTCTCGTGAGACGCCGGATTTCGACCGAATCAGTTCAGGCCGGTGGCTGGCGTTGCACGCTTCCACACAAGCACGAAACAGCGGTAACCCTACAGTCGTAGTATGAATCAGCAAGGCCTTTGGTAACATAAGCTCACATATGTATCATGTGGCGTTCACGGTCGGGGACCTGGACCGCTGTGGCCAGATTAGTGTTCGCGAACGCGCTCACGCTCGTCGGAGTCGTCCTGGTGGGGTGGGACGCTGGCGTCGTTCTCTTCCTCTACTGGGTCGAATGTGCAATCGTCGCGGTCGTGTCCGTGGCGAAGATACGGCACGCCGGGAGCGTCAGGGGCTTCGTCAAGACCGCGTTCTTTCTGGGCGGCTACGCCTGGTGCTGGTGGATATACAGCAAGTTCGTCGCCTTCTTCAGTGGCATCGAACTCACCAGTCTGGGTCTACTCTCGCTAGCGATGCTCTTGTTGTCGGCCGGCAGCCTGGCAGCAAATCACGTCGTCTCCTATCGTCAGGACTTCCTCGAAAGCGGCGAGTTCCGCCAGGCCACGACGAACAGTCTGCTGGTCAAACTGTTCTTGCATCTCGCGCCGCTCAACTTCGCCATCATCGCCGGGGCAGTCGGTATCGCGTTCTACGGCGGAGCGTACTGGATGATATGGACGCTCGTCACCCTGAAGACGCTACTGGACATTCTCGTCCACGTCTGGGACCACGACTGGATACCGTTGTCGGCCGACGAGCGCTACACCGCGTGACAGCCACCCCGTGGCGAGGCGTCGGTTGCTCCGCTCCCGACAGATTCAGACTGAACTACAAGCGTGAAACACAGCCCAATATGGATTAATCTGCCGTGTTGAATAGCGATCTAATCGACGGTTGTCACGGGTTAGAAGGGCGAAGCCGAGGAAATCGATTCTGGCTATGGAAGTTGATCTCCTCGACTTCGTTGAGCAGTGTCGGCAGCTAGTCAAACAAGCGTTGGGAAAGCACGCGGGCGAGCCCGCCAGCGGCGGGTTCGCCCGCTGGAAGCACGTCGTTCTCCATTGTTTCCGGCTCGAAGACGGCCACAGCTACCGTGAAACACCGAATCGGCTACAGTACATGACCGAGATTTGTGACGCACTTGGCCTAGATCCGGACGATATGCCTGACTTCACCACACTCTA
>NZ_FNIA01000062.1 GCF_900103505.1 Haloarchaeobius iranensis | reverse complement strand
CCTTCGCCTCGTCGTCGCTATCACCAACTACGAACGCGGAGACAATCCGGGAAGTACGATCATCACGGTGTGAGAAGAGTTCTATGACACCCTCTAATCACCCTATGCCACCACCCGCCAACCACCTCCCCGCCCTCCGCTCCGTGCTCGCTTTGCTGCGCGCGCAGCCACGACCATTATTCGCTGAAGGGTATCCTGTGCGAGAGCGTGATGAGGTGTTCGATATCGCCCAAGATGTAGTCCGAGAGCATCCGCTCCGTATGCTCAAGATTACACGGGCCAATATCGTCGTGACTGTCCGAACGAGCGTGGAGCCACGTTTCCATAATTCCAGGGATGTCGCCGCTATCGACGTAGTCGGTGTCTGCATCAGTCGGGCGAATCCTCTGGAGATCTAATTCATGAGCGTAGTCGTCGAAGAACGTCCGCCGGAGCCCGACCTCCTGATGCTGGATGAGATCGTCGAGTCCAGTCCCATACCCGTAGGCCTCAGCTGCGAAGTCGCCCAAATCCACAGATTCGGCGCTCTCGATGATAGTCTTCAAATCGCCAGCGAGCCCATCACCGGCAGGGCCGTCAGCAGCATAGACGGGTCGTTTTTTCAGGATCGGCAGGTCGAAGAAATCGCCCGCATACGTTACGATCTCGTCCGGTTGGTAGGCCCACAGCTCAGCATTGGTCCGTCGTAGTAGATCCAGTTCGGACGCAAGCCCTGGAGCGCGCCGAGTGAGGATCTGCGTTCGGGGTAAGCGACCGCCTGCTTCGGGACCGTCATACGCGAGTCCGATTGCCGCGAGTTGGAAATCCTCCGGATCCTCCCAGTCAGGATCGTCATCAGGCGTGAGATGCGGGCTGATCGTCTCGATATCGAGGGCAAGTCGCCTGGTACCACTAGATGACATAGCGGATTGTCCAAGTCTGAGTATTTAAATCGAAGTGAAGCGTCTGGGGTTAGCTGTCAGTGTTCCCGGTCGTGAATACTTTTGCCGGGACAGACTTGATTAGAGAAGTATGAATCAGGCAGAGGTCTCCTGGCCAACAGCCCCTACCGGAATAGCCCCTGGAGGTCGGATCTCCAATCCGGAACTACGAGAGCTCGCCAGGTTGCTCCGGGAAGACAGTACATCGCAGTGGTTCGAACGGGTGAAGCCGCCGAAGAACCCGGATCCGACAGCCACCAAGTTGCCGGACTACGACCACGAAGAAGAGCTAGCCGCGGTTCCGGAAGAACCAACGGAGAGCTACCGACAGCAGGCTCTTGAGTACGTCGAGGGCGTCATCGAAGCCAGGGACTCGGTGCGGCCGGATTCACTCCAGCCAGCATCTGAACTTCCAGATGGAATCAGTCGTTCCACCTCCCGTCAGTGGGTATGGTACCATACGACCGACAACATCCAAGAGCGGACAGATGACCGGCCACGATCGTTGGCTGAAACGACTGACCATGGAAAATATCTGTTCTTCACACCAGATGAAACGGGCGTCCTCGAGGACATCATCGTCGAGCAATTTCAGTCTCGACCGTTTGACTCTGCGAAGGTCCCAACAATTCCGAACAGAAAGCCAGATGCAGTTCTCTGCCTCTATTATTCGGACGACCGGTATCGAGCCGATCTCCGAGAGACGTACCAGAACGAGCCGGAAGACGACACCTACGGGGTTGCATCCCCCTACGATCCAGAGCAGCCCACCATCAAACCCCGAGGGTTCAAGACCGACTCTGCAACGCGGCGAAATGAGTACTCTGACGAATTCAGGCAAGAATCAGAGTAAGCGTTTTTCGATGAATTTCTCCCTAGCCTGTCGGACATTCTTTCGGGGCGTTCCCCAGCTCTTCCGTCATCCAATAGTCGAGGATTTCAGATGGGTGAGGCCATAATCTGCCAGCTCTTGCAACCACCAGGACAAGACGAGTCTCGATCGCCGCCAGACCTCGTCGAACACTTGATTGTCGCCGCTGACGACCTCGGTGTGACGGTGCGAATCGTTCCCGACGAGACTGGACCCACAGCGAGGCGAAGGGCATCTGCGAGCAGCTGAGTCTCTTCGACATGCAACCGCGTGTCGAGGTGCGTAATCGGGAGAACGAGGCCTACCTCGCGCGGACGCTGATTCACGAGTATGCACACGCCCTGCTCCCCTTCGACGTCGGCGACGACACCGAGCGGGCGAAACGCGAAGTCGAGGCCGAAGCCGTCGCGTAAGTCGTCGGGCGCTACTGCTGGCTCGACACCAGTAGGTCAGCGTTCTACCTCGCTGCGTGGGAGTCGGAAGATTCCGAGGTCGTTCGCGAGCGACTCTGACGGGTCAATCGGACGGCAAAAGAACTCAACGTTCTCGAGAGCGAATCCTCGTCCCAACTCAGTTAACCAACAGAGTGATGGATCTCTTCCGCTCTGTTGGTTAAGAACATCCGCTCTTGTGTAGAGCTACGGAAAGACTCTGTAGTTACACTGAACCAGCCATAATCTGGGAGTATGTCTTCTGCTCAGCCGGCGTTCGGAGCGATGTTTCGAGAGCTGATCGAGCTGGGCGTC
>NZ_FNIA01000034.1 GCF_900103505.1 Haloarchaeobius iranensis | reverse complement strand
TTCGTGAAATTGTGCTCGCCGCCGCAGTCTACAACGTCGAACAAGCCGTGAAACAGTGAATCCCGTCGCCCTCTGCGGATTCAATGAAGCCGTCGTACATGAATTGGTAGATGTTGCTTCCGCCGAGAACCGGGTACTCTCCCTTGTCTTCCGATTCAACGAAGCGGTCCACGTCATTCCCTCTGTCAAGTTCCCGATATGGCTCTACATACCATCTATCTCCGACCCTTTCAGAGATAGAGGGGTACTGAAGAATCTGGTTTAGGATACCGACTTCCTGTTGCGAATCTACGTATGGGAAGATAGCCGCTTCGGGCGAATAGTCACGAAGCACACGACGGGGGATAGAGAGAGCGCTCTCTTCGAGTTCTTGTAAGACTCCCACGTCGTGTTGTTGGAAGATTCCACGCAGTTCATCAGTGCTACCACGGTTCTCGAAGACAAGGGTACCAAAGTTGTAGCGGTTGTCGATTTCAGGGAAGATACCCTTGTTCTCGAAGGTTACGAGCGATTGAATCTTGGCTTCATCGAGAAGGTGTAGCCGCAGGTCCTTCGTGGAAGAGCCATTGAAGATTGCCCCCGGAAGAACTTGGGCCACGTAACCATCGTCACGAGCAATCTGAAACACCCGTTCGAGGAAGAGGGCGGACAGGTCATTCTCCGTAGCCGAGGTTCGACCTGCTACTTTCGGGCGCTGAAGTTCATACTCATCGGAATTATTGAAGTAGTCTGCTTGAATTTCGACCTGCCGCTTGTACTCTTCCCATCCTTCCTTGATTTCAGGGTCTTCCAGCAGTTCCTCTTGACGCTCTTGTTTTGCTTCGGGTAGCAGAGTTCGGAAATCGGAATCGAACCGGGTGAAATAGTCGTCGCGCTGTGGCGTGATACGGTCCCACGGCGGATTCCCCACAACCACGTCGAACCCACCATCTGCGTAGACTTCAGCGAACTCAAGCACCCAGTTGAACGGTTGCATTTCCGCGACCGTCTCCTGATTCAGCCCTTCGATACCGGCCTCAACGAAGTCTGCGTGAATATCGCTAATCAGGTCCTCGCGTGCTTCGCGTAGTTTCTCGAACGCTTTCTGCCGGTGGTCTTCGGCAACGTCAGTGTCCACCGCTTGCTCGTGCTTCTCGATTTCGTCTATGATACCCTGATAGCGGTCCCGAACGCTGTCTTCGGTGAAACTCCCGAGCGTGTATTCGCCGTCGTCTGTCGTCTCGGGGAAGCCAGTGTAGCCGATTAGGCTGTTGCCTTCACGCAGGTTGAAGACGATGTTCGGTAGGGCGAGTTCGTCGTCGTCAAGGTCGTCCACTACGTCTTCGTCCAACTCCGATATGATGGACAACCACAGCCGGAGTTTCCCGATTTCGACGGCTGGCCCCATCAGGTCCACACCGTAGATGTTGTTCAGAACCGTCGTCTTCTTCAGCCGGTATTCCTGCGGGTAGTTCTCGTTCTGTGCGTACAGCGCCTTGCGGACGTTGACGATTTCTTCGAGGACCGACGTGAGGAAGTGTCCACTCCCACAGGCAGGGTCCACGACGCGGAACTCGTCTACCTCTGCGAGAAGGGCGCTAATGAGTCCCCAATTGCCCGGCAGGTCTTCGATAAGCGAGTACACCGAATCGTAGTTCTCGACTTCCGGCTCGGGCCAGTCACGCTCTTCGACCAACACGCGACCGAAGCGGTCCAGTAGTGCCGGACGGACTGTCTCTTCGGCGCAGAAACGTGTAATCTCACTGGGGGTATAATAGGCCCCGAGTTCCTTGTTCGTATCCGCATTGTCGCTGGTGATGTAGTTCACCGTCTTCTCGAAGACATTCCCGAGAACACTCGGGTCAAGGTCGGTCGGTGAGCCGCCCGCCGAGAAACTGTACCGTTCCAGCAGGTCGATGATAGACTTTAGTACCGAGTTCCGAACGTCGAAGTCCTCTTCATCGAACTCGTCGCCGCCGAGCGACGGACGGAACAGCCCACCGTTCAGGTACGGAATGTCCTCGAACACCTCAATGTCTTGGACCGTCGGTGGTCGCTGGTCGGGCTTCTCGTTCATCACGTCGTAGAATAGCGGCTTGACGAAATCGTTGTAGAGCGACCCGGTGTGCATACCGTCTTCGTAGGCGTCCTTGAGCGTCAGAAGAAGGTCGGGATGAACTATTTCCTTGTCTTCGAGGAACTTGATGAACACGAGGCGATTCATCAACTCGACAGCGAACAGCCGGGCGTCGTCCTCGGTCGCGCCGTCGGGTTTGACCACGCCGTCACCAATCAACGAGCGCGGCGTCTCTTCGTCCTCGTCCACGATACCGAAGACGTAGCGAATGTAGTCGTCGTAGAACTCATCGGTGATTTCCTCTTGGGTCCGCTTGATTACTTGACGGGCCTCGACGGCGATGGAAACGAAGTTCTCGAACTCGAAGGTGCGAAGAAGGCTGGCGACACGTTCGCGGTCGGCGTCGAAGACGGCTTCCTCGACAGGCTCCCGCGCTCCGACCTGATTCTCGAAGAGCGCGAGGAAGACGGGCTGAAGGTCCACCTCTTCGATTACGTTGTGACTGTAGGAATCGGGGTCGTACCGGACGAAGGCCCACCGAAGCCCGTCAGTAGCGAATCCGAAATCGGACTCGAACTCGCGTTGGCTCAACCAGTCACGAACCTGCCCGATACCATGTTCGCGGGAATCAAGGTCCTTGTTGATGGGTTCGGCTTCGATAAGGAGCCGGGTCGAATCCGTGTCGAAGTCGCGCAGGGAAACAGTGTAGTCCGCGACCATCGTCCGACCACCGGACAGGCCGCCAGCCTCGGTATCGAAGGAATGACCCAACTCCGAAAGCAGTGGTTCGATAACCGCCTGCTGTGTGAAGGGTTCGGGCTGAAGCCCGTCGCGGGTCATGCCGCCCCGAAGCCGATAGGACCCGGCGTCAGCCCGTAGGATGTTTTCGAGGGTATCGTCGTCTATCTGCTCCCGAAGTCGGGATACGGCGTCGTTGATGGCTTCGAGAAGCCGCTTCTCGTCGTCGGCTTCGACGGTCGTCTCGAACGCTTCCTGAACGAACTCGGTCTGTGAGGTAGATGTAGTGGCAGGGGGCATATGGCGAACTCCGAAGGGATGTTTCAATCCAACCAAGCAAACCACGTTAAAGATTGGGAAGCGAACGACAGGAACAGTACAACTACGCGTAGATTGGTTTGTGACGACGAGCGGGAAGTGGTCGGGAACTACTTGGACACCTTCTGATTCGGGATTACTCGATAAGAGTATGTATCAATAGACCGTGAATACGGTACAAGTATATTTTGTTTGGTACTATGTGGATAGGTGAGTTTCCTAACTCAAGGTCTTCGTCGGACAACCACGGACAAGTGAGGTTCGTGGACAACACGGACAACTACGGGCAAGTGGACAAGTGGTGTCGTTGGATAACACTGTGTAGCAGTACACACTACGAACACTGTGTAGCAGTACACACTGCGTGGTGATGTTGTCGTTCGTGGTTTCGTTGATACAGTTTACACTATGTTACATACTGTTCGTCGTAGTATAATCTATACCGTTCGTTCGTCGTAGTACAATCTATTACAATCTATGTGATGATTGTCGTTCGTTCTACTACTATACTACTACCGCTACAGCACTCTCTCTACTCTATCCCCTATGTCCCCTTTCTCTTCTCTCTCATACTCTATATCAGTATATTAATATATTATATATTATATTATAGTTAGAGAACCTACTTCTACAGGAACTACCACCGCTACAGTTCGCACCGAGATGGACGCAGTTTCAACATCAATATTCACCGTTCATCTCAAACCTTGGAACGACAGAACTGGCAGTAGGACCATTCCAAAGGCAAAATTCCGAACGGACTGGTAGCCCAACGTCACAGGCCGCTCAGAAGAGTGTGAGGCGGCCCGAGTGCGATTTCATCTGGTTCCGAGTAGTATGGGCCGCGAAAATCCGAACGCGCTCAGAACGCCGCTTAGAGCCATCAGATAATTTATAAAATTATAGAACGACGCATGGAACGGGCGACACGAGTTTGCCAGCACTCCTGTAGGTGCCAATACCGCTCAGAGCGCCGTGAAGGGTGCCACAAGCGATTGCTTTCGTAACCGAGTGGATTGGGTCGTGGAACGGTGAACACTCTCACAGCGTTACTCAGAGACAGATTCAATGGCGGTTTACGATTCTATAAGTCTATAACAGGCTGTGAGAGCGCTCTGCTGATAGGGGTATCAGTACGAGTGGCTGGTAGCACCAGTTCTGAGTTGGGGGGCTTTCGCAGTCATACATAAGAATTACAGTATAAAATAATATTTGATAAGATTGGCGAGACTCGAATAGCACCCGCCGCCGGAAGAGTCGTGAAGGTCGAATCCTTGAAATTTTGGTAGTTCGGTAGGAGTCCCCTCGGCGCTGGTGAGCGAAGTACCCCGGTGGTTTATAAATGGGGGTGGGGGTTGCTGACTGAAAATCGCTCGGCACTCTTTCTCGGATATTCCAATCGTCTGACACGGTGCCTAACAGGAGGTTTCTACCCCTCTACGGGCCGCTTAGGCCGCCTTAGAAACAGTCAGAAAACGTCGTAGAGCGGCGCTATGGGCCACAGGGACTGTCTCTGGTGGGCCAGCCCCGACCCGTAGCCTCCGGCCCTGTACTCGAAACAGCAGGCACGAGAGTGTGTGGTACAGTGTCACAGTCGCCGGGTACCGGGGGACCCCCTTGGAACCGAGTGGGGTGGTGAGGGGGTGGGTATGGGGGTGAACCGGGCTGGCCCCGACGGGGGGAAGAGGACCGTCGTCGGGCGGGCCGGACAGCCGGGGGTAGGGGATGGGGGTTCGAGCGGGGTCGAAATGTGTGAGCGGTCGCGCTCTCTGATTAAGAGTCTGTTTTAGTGGTGGTCAAAACGACCGATTTTCATAGCGGCATGAAGCGATACAGCGGCTCTGTGCCGGTCGTGAGCGCCGCCCTTGTCGCCGTGGGCCATGGTCGGCGTCGTGTCTCAATCCCGAGAGTAGTGAACTGGTGGCCGAGAGAGGGTGAGATTGGGGTGGTCACTACCCCGATTTTGTCGTAGTAAACATGACCACGCTCTTTTAACTTTTATACGTCACACGCATACCCGACACTCTCGAAATTTGGCCGTCTACAGAAGGACGGGCACCACGCTCATAGTCGTAACGTCCCACAAACCTAACATGACCTGTCCTGTCTGCGGTGGTGGGGTCGAGGGTAGCACGGACACCTACGTCAACCTCGTGTGCGACGACTGCGACGACCGAGCGGTCAACAAGAACGGAGACGAACCGTGGCATGGCTGGCCGCCCGGCGAGGAGCCGGAATCAGAGGACGGGACAATACAGATGGCACCGGATAGAGGTGAGAATCCCGTATTCATCGACGGCAAGAAGTGCTGGCGAAGATACCGGTTCGGGGGTTGGGTGACGATGTACGATGAACACGACTGCGATTCGCTCGAAGAGTTCTACGAAGCGCACGGTATGATGTGAGCGCTCGTCGGTGTCGCTCCTACTCCGGCGCTACTACGTCCTCACACGCCCTCGGTGCCGTCTTCTTTCTTGTATTCGACCAGAAGCCACGCAGAAGGGATGGACTCGTCACAGTCCGGGCAACGACCAAGGGACGATTCGTCCGTACTCATGGAAAGGGGATGGAAGGAGCGTGTGACAGGTTCCTTCCAATCGGTGTTTTGGCGTCCTCGAACGTAAGGTTTCGGCGGGATTTCACCGGTTGAAACACCATGTTTCTGGTGGAATGACTTGTCCGCCACGGTTAACTCGCAGTCACCTGTAGTCTGAAGGACGATGGGTGTCCGCACAGTACTCACTCGGCTACTGCCCGGTGGTGGGTCCGAAGTAGTAGTCGAGTGTCGGAACTGCGGAACGAGCGTGTCGCCGGGGACCGAAGAATGTCCGGACTGTGGGGAAGACGAGTTCTGTCGCTACGAGATTCCGGAGTAGGGCGTGGGTTACTCGTCCGGGTCAAAATCCACGAAGTTGAACCTGTGCTTCAGCGAGATTACGACGTTGTTCCTTGGTCATTCCGTCTTCCTCTTCTTCCTCGGCAATCTCGTAGACACCATCCATATCTTCGGGAATACGGAGAGGTGGGTTCTGGTCGTCGCTCATGCCTATCTGTTGGTAGCACGCCGACAATTATCCTTCGGCGTCGGAGACGTTGGTCGCCACTCTCTCGGAATCCGAAGGTCGTCACGGTGGACGCAGGTCGCGCCAGCGAAAGTCTTCGATGTTACCGTCTTCGAGTTCGACCCTGAACAGCAGTGAATCGCGCTCGTCGCCAGTAGCCCGACCCGCTTCGTCTTCGAGGGTGGCAACGACCGTCCCACGAACTCCGTGGAAGCGCTCGTAATCAGGGTCAGTCTCGTCGGGAATGTCCACACGAACGCGGTCGCCCTCGGAGAACCGTTGCATTGCTTACGAGATGGGGACGCCGGAAGGGCTTATTTCTGCCTTCTCTCGGTCCACTCGCTCCCGCAGGATTTGCAAGTGTAGTGTTCCTTGACGAGCGTCGGCTCGTCCTTCTCGAACATCCACACGTCGCTGTCGTCGGTGCAGTTCGGGCAGGTCGCGTCTACGCGGCGAGCGAGGGGCATGAGTCTGTTACACCCCTTCGAGGTAGCCACGACGCTGTTCGACCTTTTGCTCTGCGCTCCGTTTGTCGTAGTGCTTGTCCAACACGTCCTGACCGACGTTCATCCGGTCGCTGACGACCTTTTCCGGTACGTCTTCTGACAGGTGATGGGTGATACTCCCACGCCGAATAGCGTGCGGAGAGACGTTTAGCGGACACTTGCTGTAGCCGTCGTAGTGCGTCCCTTCACACTCGTCGGGGTCACGGCCTTTCGGACAGTCCCCGGTGTAGTAGCACGGTCGCGTCACTTCGTAGACGGTATCCCGGATTGACGAGCCGACCATGCGTCCTCGGCTGGTGGTGAGTAGTGGTTCCCGTCCTTCCTCGTCGGTCACGTCGTGGCGGTTATGTTCGATATAGGCGTCGAGGACGCTACACACATCTGCGCTGAGGGCGACGTGACGTTCGCCTTCGTGACCGTTCTTCAGGGGCGTGCCTCGTTCTGGTCGGTGGTGAACGGTCAGTACTTCCTTCTCGTCGTCGTAGTCGTCCCGGTCGAGCGATTGAATCGCACCGAGGCGCATACCGGTGTGCCACAGCAGTTCAAGGATAGTATGGCTCCGTGAAGCGTACTCGAACCGCCGTAGGTATTCCAAGACCGGTTCGGCTTCCTCTGCCGTCAGGATACTCTCGCTCTGTTCGTCTTCTTTCGAGAGCGTCGGCATGATTATCTTCTCGTGTAGTCCCTCGGGGACAGCGTTGAACGACTCACACCACCGAATGAAGACGCGCAGTGCGTCGAGGTTCCCCTCAAGCGTGACCGGCTTTAGGTCGCCGTCGTCACGTCGCCACGTCCGGAACTCTTGTAGTTTCCGTCCGGTCAGGTCGTTCATGTTGTCGATTCCCTTCTCGTCGCACCAGCGAATGAAGTGTTTGAGGCGGTAGTGGTACCCACTCAGGGTACTCTCGGACACTTCGTGCTTCCGGGCGTCGAGATACATTTCCTTGGCGCGTTCCGGCGTGATGGGTTCGAGTTCCTGTTGCATTTCGACCACCGAAACGCCCAACCAGTACCGGGGAACGACCCTGCGAGCCACCGAGGCCCAGTACGGGAAATCGCCAGAGGGCGAGGCTGTCCCCGGTTCAAATCCGGGAGGCGGCATTCTCGTGTGGACCACGCTTCGAGTGGAATCACCGTCCGACTCCAGCCACCACCAACACCTCGTCGAGCAGCGATGCCCCGCGGGTCCGGTCGACTTGGACAGCGACAGGGTGGTCTCTCGTGGAAACGCTCTTTGCGAGGTGGCCCAATCGAGTGCACATGAGCGAGCAGCAGTCCAAATCGGCGATAGAACGGTTCAAACGGCCGTTGTTGTACGTGATGGGGCCGCTGTACATCGTTGCAGGTGTCCTACACTTCGTCGCGCCGGACGCCTACGAGCGGGTGGTGCCGCCACAGTTCCCGCGGGCCCGTGAGCTGGTCTACCTGTCGGGGGTCGCGGAGGTCGCCCTCGGTGTGGGTGTGTTGCTGCCGTCGACGCGGCGGAAGTCGGCGTGGGGGCTGGTCGCGCTGCTGGCGGCGGTGTTCCCGGCGAACGTCTACATGGCGACCGATGACGTGGCGGCGGAGGTGGCGCCGGAGTGGGCGACCGACGTCGCGCGGGTTGTCGCGTGGCTGCGGCTGCCGCTCCAGGCGGCGCTGGCGCTGTGGGCGTGGTGGTACACGCGGCCGACGGAGGACGCGTAACGCACTGTCGACGCCGCTGGCCGCCTCACAGCCCGACGGCCTCTGGCCCAACCGTCACCAGCGCGGCCCCGACGACGATTAGCACGGCCCCGACGACGACGCCGCGAGTCACGCGCTCCAGGTCGCGGAGGAGGAAGTAGGCGAAGACAGTCGTGAACAGCGGCGCGGTCGAGGTCAGCGACTCGACGATGGCGACCCGGCCGGCCGGGAGTGCGAGCGCGCCGAACTGCGAGAGCAGGGCGACGGCGGTGAGACAGCCGCTGGCGGCGAAGTAGGCGTACGAGCTCCGGTCGGCCGAGCGGAACCCCTGCGTGCCACGGGTCGACGCGTAGGCGAGGAAGACCAGGAGTGCGCCGGCCTCGTTGAGCGCGACGGCCTGGAGCACGCTCGCGCCGCCGGTCTCCAGCCCGAAGCGCCTGACGACGTTCCCGAAGGCGAACAGTGCGCCCGAGCCGAGGGGGAACGCGAGGTCGCGGGATTCCCAGCCGGTGATGTCGCCGCCCTTCGCGAGGCTGAGGACGACGAGGCCGACGACGAGGACGACGATGCCGGCCGCGGTGGTGGCCGTGACCGGCTCGCCGAGCAGGCCGAGGGCGAACGCGGCCCCGAACAGGGGGCGGGCGCTCACGACTGCGCTGTTGATGCTCGCGCCGACGCGGTCGACGCCGACGAAGATGGCGAGCCGGCCGAGGGCGGTCCCGGTCGCGCCGGCGAAGAGGAACAGCCCGGCGACGGTGGGGTCGAGCCCGTCGAGGAGGGCGGGGCCGTGGAGTGCGAGCAGCGCGAGGACGAACAGCGAGAGGTCGACGACGACCACGGTGAGCGCGGCCTGCAGCGCGGTGCCGTCGGCGGACATCCCGCGTTTGTCGAGGACCGGCGTGAACCCCCAGATGACGGCCGGCAGGAGCGCCAGCAGGTACACCGTGACGTCGGCGTCGACGACCATACCCGGCCTGTGGCCGGCGCGGGGAAGAAGCTACGTCTTCCGGTGACGTAACCGGGTGGCGCGCCCGGCTGCCGAAAGGCTGAAGCGGTTCCTGGGTCGAGCCACGACATGGTGGCGACCGGTCCCGAGCTCGTCACGCTCGACCTCGACGACACGCTCTGTCGGTACGACCGCTCGACGGCAGACCTCCTCGCGGTCGCCTTCGAGCGGGCCGACGTCGAGCCGTTCTTCTCCGCAGCCGAGTACGTGGCCACGATTCCGACGGTGACCGGCGAGAGTCCGCTCGACCTGCGCCGGAAGTGCTTCCGGGCGCTCGCCGCGGAGCAGGGGCGGTCCGTCGCCGTCGCGGACCGGCTCGCAGAGGGCTACCCGGAGCGCGACCCGACAGCGGTCTCGTTCCTCCCCGGCGCGCGGGAGGCGCTCGATGCGCTCTTGGCGCAGCATCGGCTCGCGCTCGTCTCCAACGGCGAGCCGTCCCACCAGCGGGCCAAGCTCGACACGCTCGGTATCGCCGGGATGTTCGAGGCGACGGTGTTCGGGACCCCGGAGACGGGGGTCAAACCGGACCCGGAACCCTTCCACCGGGTGCTCGAGGCGTTCGGCGTCGGGCCGGGGCGGGCGGTCCACGTCGGGAACTCGCTCGCCTCGGACGTCGCTGGAGCGCAGGCAGCGGGAATCCCCGCCGTGTGGCTCCGGGCGGACGGTTCGGCTGGCGGTGAGGTGTCGCCCGAGTACGTCGTCGACAACCTCGCGGAACTGCACGGACGGCCGTTCCCGTGGGAGTGAGCTGGGCCGTCCCGTGGGGCCATCGGGACGGCCGGAATGCCATTCGACCAGCCGTCACTCTCTGCGTGTTCTACTCCCAACACGTAGTCGGAGACGGTCCACTCTCCGGTCTACCGTGGCCCCTAGTTACGCTTCCGTAACCCCGTAACCGGGCGGGAGCCCACTGACGTGTCCGTTAGCTGAGGTTGATTAGTCGCTGTGTCGTCGCCTCGACCAGCTATGGCGAGAGACGACATCGATAGACGGACCCTCCTCCGACTCGGCGGCGTCGCCGCCGTCACCTCCCTCGCGGGCTGTGGTGGCCAGGGCAGCGGGACGCTCACCGAATCGACCGAGACGACAGCACCGACGGACTCCCCGACAGGGACCGACGGCGGCGGCGGCGGGAGCGACCAGCCGCCGGGCGCTGACCAGCTCGGCGACCCCGACGACCTCCAGTCGAGCGCCACCGTCGAAGCGACGGTGCTCGACTCGGACCAGGGGGCCGGGCAGAACGTGTTCACACCGGCCGTCGTCTGGGTCGAGCGCGGCGCGACGGTCAGCTGGGAGGTGACGGTCGGCAGCCACTCGGCGACGGCGTACCACCCCGAGTACGATAAGACGCGACGGGTGCCCGAGGATGCGGCGGCGTTCGATTCCGGCATCGTCGGCTCCGGGTCGACGTTCGAGCACACGTTCGAGACACCCGGCGTCCACAACTACTGGTGTCGCCCCCACGAGGGGCTCGGAATGACCGGCATCGTCGTCGTGGGGTCGCCACAGGGCGGTCCGGGCACGACCGACCCTGCGGAGCTGAGCCAGAGCGCGGCCGCCGAGGCGCTCGCCCGCCAGCTCGACGTCGCCGGCATCGCGGCCGGCGCGGGTGCCGAGCAGTCGGCGGCGTACGGCTGGGGCGACGCCACCTGGGACTCGTACTGGTACTCGCTGTACAACATGAGCACCAACATCGCCATGAGCGGCAACGGCGTGCTCTTCCCCCACAACGAACAACAGCAGGAGGCGTTCGATCAGCGGGTCCCCGCGATGCTCCAGCACGCCGACGCCGACCGGCCGCCCATCGGGAACCCGAACCTGAACATGGCGCCGTTCACCGAGGGGAGCCCCCGGTTCACCCAGCAGCCGGTGTTCGACGACGACGGCCGGCCGAACGCCGACACGCTCGCGTGGGACCCCGAGGCGTCCTCCGGCGTCGTCAGTCCCTCCTCGCTCGCCTGGACCCACCTCAAGGGCGTGACCTGGGCCAAGAACTTCGAGGAGCACTTCGACGTCCTGCCGCCCCAGCTCGCCGCGAAGTTCCGCGCGCAGATGCTCACGACGCTCGCCCAGATCGGGACGAACGCGACGCTCATCGCGGGCGGCCCGGCGGGGACCGGCGCGCTGACGAAGGGCGAGTCGCTCGAACTCGTCTCCGGATTCCGGCCCGCTGACGGGACCGTCGTCGACGACACCGCCAGACCGAACCACCACACGGCGATGCTGTGGTTCCTCTCGGACATGACGAGTCTCGCGGGGAACGACTGGTTCGGCTACGTCAACCCCGAACCGCTCATCCCGCCCGAGAACATCCAGCTGCTCACCGACGGGCTGGCGCGGACGACGATGAACCTGTTCTCCCCCGGGGACGTCGTCTCGATGGGCTCGACGCGCGACCTCGGGCAGGCACTCGGCGCGTTCGGCTGGTACGGCACGCACGCCGGTGACGCCGAGTCCGAAGCCGCCGCGGCCGAGTACGCCAACGGGCTCGCCGCCGCGGTCGAGGCGCACCTCGATACCAACGGGCGCGTCTCGGGCGGGGCCGACAACCAGGCCGCCACGCAGGGCGCGGTCGCACAGGGCCTCGTGTGGGCCTCGCAGGTCGATGGCGTCGACCACACCGACACCGCCGAGTCCGTCCTGGGCTACATGCTCGACGAACTCTGGGACGACGACGCCGGCACGTTCGCGACCGGGGCCGGCGACGGCACGTACCGCATCACGTCCCGCGACGCCGGCGACGTGACCGGCGGCATCAACGCCGCCGATGCCGTCCTCGGGTTGGACGTCCGGGAGGTCTACGCTCGCTACTTCGACCACACGTTCAACCGCGGGAAACTCCAGCGCGCCGAGCGGCCGAACAGCCGCGACGAGAGCGCCGAGTTCACGCTCCCGCTGCCGCCCGCCGCCGGCGGCGAGTTCGGGCAGGCCGCCGTCTACAACGACGCCGTCGAGTACGACACTGGGGCGGACGAGTGGTCGGTCGTCGACGACGGCTTCACCACCGCCGACGCGCTGTACACCGCGAACCAGGACATCTGGATCGGGAGCTGGGCGGGCGACTTCTTCGCGGGCCGCGGCGTGCCCGGCCAGACGGACGAGCCGCCGCAGTAGCACGAACCATCGCTGTAGCACGGACCGACGCAGCCGCGTCGCCGCTGCTACGATTCCTGTCGTCCCCACGCCGGCTTTCGGATTCCTGCGTGCCGTTCGCACACCCGACGGAGCCTTAATCCCCTCCCGCCGCCAGGGGACACCGTACGCTTCCCAGTACCGAGGTGACATCCACTATGCCCCCCGAATCGAACGCTGCACCCGCCGTCGAACTCTCCCGCGCCCAGCAGTGGGCCCTCCACACGGCGGTCCTCCACTACACGGAGGCCGCGCTCCGCGAGGACACCGACCTGCCCGCACCGACGGTCGAGCTGCGGCTCCTCGACCAGGTCGAGGCCGGCGAGTTCGCGTTCACCCCGACGAGCTGGACCGACTCCGCGAGCGACTCGAACAGCACGCCACGAGCGACGACACGGCCGTCTCCAGGCCCGCGTCGGTCGCCGCGGCGGCCACGTTGTTGCCCACGAGCACGTCGTACTCGGCCATCTACGCGTCCTCCGCGGGCCCGTGTTCGACGCTCCAGCGCAGCAGCCCCCAGACGACCGGTTCGAGGGCGGCCCCGCGCTCCGTGAGGGAGTACGCCACCCGGAGCGGCTGGTCGCTGACGAGGTCACGGTCGACCACCCCGTCGTCCTCCAGCCGGGACAGGCTCTCCGAGAGCATCTTCGAGGAGACGCCGACGACTCGGTCCTCCAGCGCGTTGAACCCCATCGGGCCGTGTTCGAGGAGCTGGTAGACGATGCGGAGGTGCCACTTCCGCCCGACGACCTCCTGGGCCTCGTCGAACGCTGCGGGCGGCTCGACGAAGAAGGACTCGCCGTTCGTTCCACCGGGACGGACCTGTCTGGCTGTGGTCGACTCTGGGCGCATGTGCTGTCCGGACGGACGGCACCACCGGTAATCAAGCTGCTACGGACGGGTGTCGCTCCCTCTCATCCCCGACAGATTTATGTTTAGGTACGCTACGTCGACCCAGACGCTGCGTTCCACACCCATCGAACGCAGCTGGCAGCCTGCTCGAACACGTGGTCGTCGCTCGCTCGCAGAAACTCGTTTCACGCTGCTCGAAGAAGGACACAGTATGCAGGTCGTCATCCCTGCGACCGGCGGCCGGGTCGAACCGCACGCGGAACCGGCAGCGCGCACGGCGCACCCACACGTCCACGCCGAACCCGACGCGGGGGCCGGCCGATGAAGGCCTCGGACCTGCTCGTCGAGTGCCTCGAAACGGAGGGCGTCGAGTACGTCTTCGGACTTCCCGGCGAGGAGCTGGAGGACCTGCTGTTCTCGCTGCGGGAGTCGGACGTGGCGTTCATCCCCGTCCGCCACGAGCAGGGCGCGGCGTTCATGGCCGACGTACACGGCCGGCTGACGGGCGAGGCGGGGGTCTGTCTCGCGACGCTGGGGCCGGGCGCGACGAACCTCATCACCGGCGTCGCCGACGCCCACCTGGACAAGTCCCCGCTGGTCGCCATCACGGGGCAGGGCGGGCTCGAGCGCCTCCACCAGGAGAGTCACCAGGCACTCGACATCGTCCACATGTTCGAGCCCGTCGTGAAGTGGAACACACAGATAACCGACGCGGAGATCGTCCCGGAGTCCGTCCGCAAGGCGTTCAAGCTCGCGGAGTACGAGAAGCCCGGTGCGACCCACATCGAGTTCCCGGAGGACGTCGCGGGCGAGTCTATCGACGCCGAGCCGCTCCCCGAGCGCCCTCGCGTCCGCCGGGCCGACCCAGACGAGGCGTCGCTCGAACGGGCCGTCGAGCTCCTCGCCGACGCCACGGACCCACTCGTGCTGGCCGGCAACGGTACCGTCCGGACCGCGACCGCCACCCGCCTGTACGAGCTGGTCGACCACGCCGGGCTCCCCGTCGTCGCGACGTACATGGGGAAGGGCGCGGTGTCCGACCGACTCGACGCCTCGCTGATGACGCTCGACTCGGGGCCAGAGGGCGAAGCCTCGATGGCTATCGAACGGGCCGACTGCGTACTCGCGGTCGGCTACGACATCGCCGAACACGACCCGCAGTCGTGGAACCCCGACCTCGACAAGCGGATCGTCCACGTCGACCACGAACCCGCCGAGGTGTACCAGCACTACAACCCGGATGTCGAGATCGTCGCCGACATCTCGACCGTACTCCACGAACTGCGCCGACATCTCGAGCCGTCGTCGGTCCCCTCGTGGTGTCGTGAACTCCGCGAGCGCATCGTCGCGGACGTGCAACGAGAACCGGCGGCAGACGAACCGTTCTCGGTCGAACGGACGCTCCCGTACCTGCGCGAGGCGATGGCCGACGACGACGTACTCATCTCCGACGTCGGGAGCCACAAGATGGCCATCGCGCAGTCGTTCCCGACGTACGAGCCGAACACGTGCATCATCTCGAACGGGCTGGCGAGCATGGGCATCGCGGTTCCAGGGGGCGTCGCGGCCGACCTCGCGGTCGATTCCAACGTCGTCGTCGCCACGGGTGACGGCGGCTTCCTGATGAACGCGGCCGAGATAGAGACGGCGACCCGGCTCGGGCTCAGTTTCACCATCGTCGTGTTCAACGACGACGACTACGGCCTCATCTCCGAGAAACAGGTCGCTCACACCGGTGAACAGTTCGGCACCGAGCTGACCAACCCGGACTTCGAACGGTTCGCCGAGAGCTTCGACATCGCGGGCTACAGGCCCGACAGCTGGGCCGAGGTCCAGTCGGTACTCGACGAGGTCGTGCCCGCGGACGAGCTGTCGCTGGTAGAGATTCCGTTGCCCTGACGGTTCCCCACTGCCGCGCACGTCGGCTCCTCTTCGGCCCACTCGGCGGCGACTGTCCCCGCTACGCCGCAAAAAAGACGGAGCCCCGGACGTTTCAGTCCGTCTCTTCTTCTTCGATACCGGGTTCGAGCCGAATCAGCACCTCCCAGATGTCGAACTCCGGGTTGAAGTGGCTGTCCAGGATGTAGTCGTCCTCGTGCAGCAGGAACGACTGGTCGGGGTGTTCGACGACGACCCAGCGAAGCTGGTGTTGGCCCTCGTCTCCCCGGTCCAGTTCGATTGGCCGAGCGCCGTACTGCTGCTGTCGGTCCATCTCCTGGCCCCGCTCCGATGGTGGTCCTTGCTTGGACATGGTCAGTACTGCTGGGAAGGGACCTGCGAGCGACCCTGCGGGATGGATTCGAAGGCGTCCAGCATCGCCCACGTGGAGTCGACCGCGCGACGGAGTACCGCCGCACACTCCTGACAGTGGTCGTGGGGGTGCTGTGCGCACTCGCGCTCGCACTCCTCGGCCGCGTAGGCGAACGTCTCGGCGAGGTCGATGCCGAAGGGAGAGTCCCGCGCGATGAACTGTACGTTCAGGATGGCGAGGTCGGCGACGTCCTGACAGAGGCGGGCGCACTCCTCCATCCCCATCTCGCCGAGACACTCCTCGGCACACCAGTTGCAGACGGTCGCGACCTCCTCGAAGTCGTGGAGCGCGACGCGCATGTCGCGGGTCAGTGTGTCCTCGAACGTTAGCCCCCGCGGCTGTGTTCCTCCGACCTGTTGATGGCCGGACTGTGTCGGCTGGTACATGCTCTCGGTTCCGTATTCCTGCGTTCGTGGTGTCTGTTGTGCCGTTAGATCTTGAGTCTGATTTCGTCCTCGGTTACGGTCTCGACATCGGACTGGGCCAGTGCGTAGTCGTCCTCGTCGACGTTCTCCCAGCCGAGCTTCGCCAGTATCGTGTCCGCGATGCTCGGGTCGGGGTTGACGTGGGCGATTCCGCCGCTGAACCCGGAGACGATACCGACTTTGTTGCCGTCCCTATCGACGACCCGCTTGCCCTCGTCGGATTCGCTGAGCTGTGATTGTGCCATTGTTACCGCCTCCAGCGCGAGCGTCGTTTCCTCCGTCCGGAGGCGCGCCCACCCTCGGGCCGACCTCGCTGCTTCGACTGGTCTCGGTTGCTGAAGCGGCCCGTCTGCGGGTCACGGGACTGCTTCCGCGCTCGTTCGCTCGCCCCGCGCCGGAACTCCTCGGAACGTCTCCGGTCCCGGGACTGCTCGACCATGGGTTGCTGTCCCTGTGGTTGCTGGCCCTGCTGGTGGCCCTGTGGTTGCTGGCCCCGCTGGTGACTCTGTTGTTGCTGGCCCTGCTGCTGTCCCTGCGGTTGCTGGCCCTGCTGGTGGCCCTGCGGGAGCTGGCTCTGATACTGTCCCGCTGGCTGTCGGCCCTGCTGCTGGCCGCTGTACTGCTGCCCCAGGGCTCGTCGGCCCTGCTGGTGTTGGCTCCGTCGTCGCTGTCCGTAGCGACGCTGTCGGCCGCCCTTGTGCTGTTGCTGGCGCGTCGGCTGCTGGCCGCGCTCCCGGCTCCGTCGCGGTCGCTGGCGCTGCTGTTCGCGGCCCTGACCCGCCGGTTCAGACGAGTACTGCTCTTTGTCGTACTGGCTCTGTTCCCGGGCCGACTGGTGCGACACCTCCTGAATCTGTCCGCCCTGTTCACTGTACTGTCCCTCGCGTCGCTGCCCCGTTCGAGGCGGCTCTCGTCGGTTTTCTCGTGTCTGTCTTCGCATGATTTTCAGCCTACCAAGGCACCCGAACAATGCCGGTGACAGTCAAAGTTATATAGCTCGTGATTCAGCCTTCCCGAAGATTACTTAAAATGTATTCAGATTAGTGAATATATTTGGCACTTCAGGCAATTGTAACTGTACATTTCTGTATGTCTTGTACGGGTGTTGCTGGTGTGTCGTTCGGTTCACCACACCGGGGCCGCACCCGAGAAACGCGCCCATAGTTCGGTAACGTCGGCTAAACTGATTCGTGCTGTCACCCCTACTCGGCTCCCAGCGTCGCAGCTGTCGTGTGCGGAGCGCTGTTTCAGGCAGGAGACACACCGGCCAGTCTCGGCACGCGCCAGTCCGTCCAAGTGTCGACTCCTACTCGGTTTCCACACCGCCTTCGTTCGGTTCTTCGTCGCTGTTCCACCTCTTGACGGCCCAGCCGCCAGCGCCAGCCAACCCGACGCCCAGTATCGTCTGTAGAAGATCCGGTGTATTGTCCTGCTTTACACCGACGCTTGATACCCACAGTTTCGTGTCCGCGTACCAGTCTCCGCTCTGGAGACCAGCGACAGCGAACCCATCGTCGAGTCCGACGACTTCCTGGGCCTTCCGGTACGCCTCGCCATTGCTAGTGTCTCGGAAGCGGTGAACGGTCTCGACGCTCCCGTCCTCGACATCCATCACGATAATCCAACCTGGACGTGTTCCCCCGTCTTCAATTTTCCCAACTACTGCCACACGGTCTTTCTGGCCCAGCGTAATGCTATTACCTCGATTAGGCCGGTATTGACTGCCGATGTGGGATTTTACATTCCATATAACAGTCCCCTCTGAATCGAAACATCGTCCTCCCGCTCCAGTCAGTGAGGTGGCGTATCCACCACCACGTAATCGAACTGCATCAGTGTATTTTCCGCCGTAATACCTGACACCTTGGTCATCGTCGAACAGATTCACATTCATCTGATTCATGACCGAATCGGTCGTGAACGTGTCCGCCCTGAAGTGAAATTCCGCGTTCGATGCGACATGGATATCATCATCCTCATCGATTGTGATATCGAGAACTCTAACGTTCGAGTGTTCAATGTCGGCGGCCCGCTGCCAGACAAGGTCGCCATCCGGCCCGAAGTGTGTTGCTGCAACCATCGAATCGTAGTCGTCGTGTGCCTCGCCACGGCCGATACCACCAGCGACGACACAGCCACCGTCGGCTGTTCCGGCGAGCTGGAGCGGATAGTCCCAGTCCACGACATCGTCCCACTCAGGGAGCCAGTCGCGCAACCACACTGGTTCGCCATCCGGTGTGGTCTTGACGACGCTCCAGCCCTCGCCGTCGGTGGCGACGAACAACGAGCCATCCCCGGCTTCAGCGATATCCCACGGCACACCGGTACTGACGCCATCGACGGCTTCGAACTTCTGTTCCCAGAGCTTGGTGCCCTCGGGTCGAAACTTCACCAGCCAGGTTCCCAACCCGAGATACTCGGAGAAGGAGGCGACGACGAAGTTGCCATCCTGCGTGCGGATAATTCCCTTTGCGTCCTGATTGTCGCTCTTTTCGAACGTTTCGTGCCAGCGCTCGTTCACATACGGGGTCATCCCCAGCAGTGACCGGACGGACATGAGACTCGTAAGACCAGCCGCACCGGCGCTGTGCTGGATGAATTCGCGGCGATTCTGGCCTGTCATTCTTTACACTCCAGTCCGTTTCCGGTCACCGTGCATCGCTTTGTCGTTGTCCGGCCATCGGGATAAATTATCTGTAAGAGGACTTCGAACTCATCTCGTTCGTCGAAGTCGTACTCGTAGAACACCGGTCCCGGTCGACCGGTCGAGACATCCCACGTCACATCAGACTCACCGACTGCACCGTCGCCAGATTCGAGCTGTCGGAAATCGACGTGCGAGGCTTCGAACTTCCACCGGAACGCCGTCGCATCTTCGGCGAGTGCAGAGCCACGAGCGGTGAAAAAGCGCGCCCCGTCCGAGACCATCGGTGGCGACGCCGACCCGAACGTCCTCTGGAGATACTCGCTCACCCGCGAGTGCGTCGAGGGCAGTTCGCGGATTGTTGCCACCCGGTTCGACGTATCACCGACCTCGACGACGAGTTCTCCAACCTGCGCTTCGATACGTGGCTCGTCGTTCCCGGGTGGCATCGGTCCGTTCGGGTTCTGTGCGTACACCATGAACCGCACCGGGAACAGCCGTGGATACTCGAAGCGCGATTCGTCCTGGGGGAGCTGTGCCACGTTGTCCCCGAGAACACCTTCGAGTACCCCACTCGATGCGTCGTCGGTCATCGGTTGGAGGTCGACGAACCTCCCGGTTCCGCCGATGTCCCAGTGATAGCCGAGAATTGACCGGTTCGCGTACGCGTACGATTCGCTCGCGTCGATCTCGAGATACGAGCCGATATCCGCTTCCAGGATTCGCTCTGGATTAGCCATGATTTGGGCGATGTCCGCGGTCTCCGACGACGAGTCCTGCTGTGGCACCAGGATAGAACTGCTGATCGTGCCCGTTTCGTTCTCACCGACGCCTGGTCGGTTGATTTCGTACGAAACGGAGGGTCGAACCTCGTCGACGATGGTGTGGTCTACCTCTCCAGAGTGAGACATCGCGACGACGGTCGTCGAGTCGACGTTCCACTGGCAGTCCTCCCAGTCGACCGTGTTCTCCTTGCCACTGATGAACTGGTCGCAGGTTCCATCACGGTCCTCGTCCCCTTCTGTGACGAAGTAGTAGAGTTCGTAGACGCCGTGTTCTTCGAAGGTGATTGTTGCTGACTGATACGGTACTGCCTTGTAGTTCACACCGGGTTCCCCAAGTGACGACTGGCCGAATGAGTGTGGAGCATCGGTAACCATGTTCGAACACGACACCGATTCGGGGACGATCCAGTAGTGTGTGAGTTCTTCTTCGCCCTGATACGACACCGTCCCGTCAAGGGCGACATCCTCCCCGACCAGCTGTCTGTTCAGGTTCGAAGAGGGCTGTCGGATGCGTGGCATCGGCGCGTGGCCGATGCGGAACTCGTAGTAGGTTGTGTTGTCCCCGGTAATCAATTCGACCTTGTAGCGACCGGGGTCTGCGAGTGAGTTCGAATAGGTCCAACCCGTCTGCTGCTCTTCTTGAATCTCTTCCCATCCACGGCTGTAATCCCTTACACAGTTGTTTTCCGGCGTTGAGTCGCAAACAGGCTGGTCTTCGTTTTCTGGGTTTGCGCAATTGACTCTGCGCCACAGCGTCCATTCGATATCGAACGGGTCATAAGATTGTCGGTGAACTGCCGTATCTGTTGCGTCAAACAGAAGCGGTTCATTCTTCTCGAAGGATGGGACTTCCGCCGGATTCGAGCAATGTTCTGTGATATCGTCAGTAGTCCGAGTGCGGTCTCTAATCACCGGTTTCGGTCCGTCATCGAATGAAGGATAGGATGCTGGTGGATAGTCAAATTTAGTTCTCATATCTTCAAGTAAGATCAGTTCTGCACCTGCGAGTGCATCTTCATCGGATCCGTCCTTTGTCGGTGTTTGGAAATTCACTGTCCACGTGGGAGTTGAGATTCTATCGGTCCCTTCCTTTGGACCATCGTAGTGGTAACGGTTCCTCACGGTGACATCCATCTTTGGACCAATGGGTACATCGTC
Source organism: Haloarchaeobius iranensis (assembly GCF_900103505.1). Lineage (GTDB taxonomy): Archaea > Halobacteriota > Halobacteria > Halobacteriales > Natrialbaceae > Haloarchaeobius > Haloarchaeobius iranensis. The sequence continues at coordinate 409 of NZ_FNIA01000034.1, read as the reverse complement.
GCCTTCTGGTTCTCCACCATTATCACCGGAGTCGCTTTCGTCACTCGAATACTCCTCCAGAGAATTCGGAATAACGTAGGCGGAGCGTGTCATAGAATCCATCTCATAGTTTCTCACAGCCCGGTTCGTTTCCTCGCTCGTAGTTGGTGATAGCAATGACGAGCCGGAGACACAGTGCCAGGAACACTTCTGTTCGTGCGTGGACGCGGCCTCGGGCGCGGACGTGCCCGAGGCCGCAGTCCTTGACTGCGTCGTTGGTCCGTTCGACCCCTGTCCGGTGGTTGTACGTCTCGTCTAAGACTGACTGCTTGAGCTGAACGTCCTCGCTGTGTTCGGTGATGCGGTCTTCGACTCTGTACTCGATATCTTTCGGGTGGTCAGTGTTTCGCGGGTTGTATGGAGCGATTGG
>NZ_FNIA01000020.1 GCF_900103505.1 Haloarchaeobius iranensis | reverse complement strand
CGGCTCGTACCCGCTCCATCTCCTCGGCCCAGTCGAGGACTTCTTGGAGCGTTGCGTCCATGTGAAGCCGGAGAAAGTGCAGGACGGCGTGCTTCCAGCCGGCAACCCCGTTGCCGGCTGGATGGCTGATCTGCATTAGCGCAGCATCAGTAAGTTTTCGTGCTATCGAGACAGCTTGTTTAACGAAGCGGAAGAGGACCTTTTGCACAACTGTACTCTCCCGCTTCACTTCCAACGTTCTGACGACTCGTCCCTACGCCGTCCGTGGATTCAATAGAGCCGAGCGAAACCCGATAGCGGACATATCTGGCGTCTGGAACTGCACCGATGTCATCCACATATTGCCACTCACCGGTGGCGTTCGTCGCATATGTGATGTCGATATCCGTCCCTGGCGGGGTTTCAGCAGTGATAGATGCATCCGTCCAATCGACAGTCGAACCTGCGTCGACCGGGGGGACACATACGTTCCCTCGAACTGGTATCTGTCGACTAGTTGTACAGATATCGATCCGACAATCATATGGCTCGGGCCTCCCTTATCGTGGTTCTTGAACCAGACACGGTAGGTTGCTTGGGGTGGTAGCTCTTGGCCGTCTGCACGTGTGATATTGGCCACTTGATTTCCGTTCCTGTAGGCGACGAGTTCGCCCCTCTGATAGTCCAGGAGAAGTTCGCCGTGGAACGATTCTGACCAGTCTAATGGTGCGCCCTCGAACCCATCCCAACACTGTACATCGGCGAGGAAGTGTCGATACGAGAGCTGATCGCTGTTGTAGGGTGATGTCGAATCCCTGCCACAGCTGTCATCTGAACGGTTTGAGTTCGGAGATGCTCCACCAAAGTCGTACATAGCAAAATAGCGTTCGTTGAAATCCGATCCGTTCAGGAAGAAGAATTCCTGGACGTTTCTGCTTGCATCGTCTGTCGATCGGGCAACAAAGTCCAATTCGAGCGCTGGATGTGCGCTGAAGTCAAACGTTCGGTTACTGAGGACTCCGACGTAGTCGCCATCATTCTCCGTTGCAAGCCTGATGCTGCTTTCGCCTGCTTCGATGGTACCGTTTCGTCGTGTTGTCGTTTGCCATTCAAACGGGCTCTCTGAAAGGTTACCGCTAGTGAAGTTATCTTCGACAAGAACGGCGTAATCCAGTACCAACGTCCCGTTGGTCAAGAGTTGGGTACCATCCTGTGGATTTTCGGTAAATTCCTGTGTTATGGGTATTTTGTCTGGATTTTGTTGATTAGGGGACGCCGTGTTGGACCTGACTAACGTACTCGTCTCCGCTGAGTCTCGTTCTGAACTCTGGTCCTGACTTGGCAAAAGACCGAACTTCGGCACGGGGACCAACACCCAAACGACGACCGCTGTAGAGACAACACAAACCACCAGTAGAATCTTTAGATATTTTATCTATCTCCAGCACAGTATATCGAACTCTAGTCTCTCAATTAAATCCTCCGACCAACATCATGACTATCTAGCACGTTGAATCGCAATTCCAAGTCAGTTCTCTCAGAGAGACCTGACTACTCCACGGTCACGCTCTTCGCGAGGTTCCGCGGCTTGTCGATGCTCCGACCGAGCAGGTCGGCGCTCCGGTAGGCGATCAGCTGCAAGACGACGTTCGCGAGTAGTGGTGCGACGTGGGGATGCGTCGCCGGCACCTCCACGACCTCGTCGACGAACGGCTCGACCTCGATTCGGCCGTCAGTCACCGCGATCACGGGCGCGCCTCGCGACTCGACCTCCTTGACGTTCCCGATGGTCTTGCGCGTCTCCTCGTCGTCGCCGGTCAGCACGGCAACGACGGGCGTCTCCTCGGTGACCAGCGCCAGCGAGCCGTGCTTCAGCTCCCCGGCGGGGAACCCCTCGGCGTGGACGTAGGTGATCTCCTTGAACTTGAGCGCGCCCTCCAGCGCGACGGGATGGTTCAGCCCGCGACCGACGAAGAAACACCGCTCCGCGGCGGCCAGCCGCTCCGCAGCAGCAGTGACGTCGACCGTATCGAGCACGGACTGGAGGTCGCCGGCCAGGTCCCGAAATCCGGTCAGCGCGCCGGCGTCGCTCCCGTTCATCGCCTCCACGAGGAGGTTCACCGCGACGAGCTGGGACGTGAACGTCTTCGACGCCGCGACGCCGATTTCGGGGCCGGCGCGGATGTACATGGTGTGGTCGCACTCTCGGGTCACCGACGACCCCACGACGTTCGTCAGCGCGAGCGTCTCCGCACCGCGAGCTTCGGCCTCACGCAATGCAGAGAGCGTGTCGGCGGTTTCGCCGCTCTGGGTGATGGCGACGACGAGCTCGTCCTCGCCGACGGGGGGCGGGCTGGTGGCGTACTCGCTGGCGATGAACGTCTGGGCGGGGATGCCGGCCTCCCGGAAGAGGTGTGCGGCGTAGAGCCCGGCGTGGTACGACGTGCCGCAGGCGACGAACTGCACCCGTTCCGGGCGCGCCAGCCCGCCGAGCTCCTCCAGTTCGACCAGTCCCCGCAGCTCGTCGACGCGGCCGCTGAGGCACTGGCGGATGGCCTGGGGCTGCTCGTGGATCTCCTTGAGCATGTAGTGGTCGTAGCCGCCCTTGCCGGTGTCCTCGGTGTCCCAGTCGACCGTCTCGACGGGTTTCTCGACGATCGACCCCGTCGAATCCATGACGGTGAGCCCGCCCGGTCGTAGCGTGGCGAACTCGCCGTCGTCGAGGTAGACGACGCGGTCGGTGTAGTCGAGGAACGCGGGCACGTCGCTGGCGAGGTGGAACTCGTCGTCGGCGACGCCGATGACGAGCGGCGAGTCCTCGCGCGCGGCGAAGATGGCGTCGACGCCGGCGACGACGACCCCGACGGCGTAGCTGCCGTCGATCCGCTCGACGGCCTTCCGGACGGCGCGTTCGGGGTCGACGCCGGCTTCGAGACGCTCCTCGACGAGGTGGGCGACGACCTCGGTGTCGGTCTCGCTCGTGAACGTGTGGCCGCGAGCCTGAAGCTCGTTCTTCAGGACGTCGTAGTTCTCGATGATGCCGTTGTGGACGACGGCGACGCGCTCGCTGCAGTCCGTGTGGGGGTGGGCGTTCGCGTCGGTGGGCGCGCCGTGGGTGCTCCAGCGCGTGTGGCCGATGCCGACGGTGCCGTGGAGTTCGGTGGTGCGGACCGCGTCCTCGAGCGCCTCGAGCTCGCCCGCGCGCTTCTCGACCGACAGCGACTCGTTCGAGAGCGCGACGCCCGCGGAGTCGTAGCCGCGGTACTCGAGGTTCGACAGCCCGGTCATCAGCACGTCCAGGGTCTCGTCGGGGCGACCGACGCAGCCGACGATGCCGCACATCAGCGCATCACCCGTCCGTTCTCCGGTATCACGCCGGAAACCGTCGTCCCCGCATCGAGTTCGGCGTTCGGGCCGACGAGCGTGCCGGGGGCGAAGGTCACCCCGCCCCGGGCGGTCGCGCGGTCGGCGACCAGCGCGCCGAGGCGGCGGTCCTCGTGGACGGTCGTCCCGATTGCGACGTCTGCCGGGCCGCCCGGTGCGACACAGCCGGGGCCGAGCGTGACGCCCTGCCCCGTAACGCAGTCGACGAGCGTCGAGCCAGCGCCGACGCGGGTGTCGGCGTCGAGCACGGAGCGCTCGACGGTCGCGTTCGAGCCCACGGTGACGTTCTGGCCGAGCGCGACGTGCGGGCCGACGACGGCGTTCGCGCCGATCTCGGAGTCAGCACTGACGACGACGGGTGGCCGTAGTACCGCGTCCTCGTGGACGCGGACCCGCTCGGCGCACCAGACGCCCTCGCGGACCTCCGTCGCGTCGATGTCGCCGCGGTCCAGGAGCTGCTGGCCGACCGCGAGCAGGTCCCACGGGTAGGTCGCGTCGGTCCACAGGCCCGAGGTGCGCGCGGCGCGGACCTCGAAGCCGGAGTCGACGTGGGAGCTGATGATGTTGGGCAGGGTCAGCTCGTCGCCCTGCTCGATGGCGTACTCGACGGCGTCGAACAGCGACGCGTCGCAGGCGTACACGCCGGCGTTGAGCAGCCGGTACTCGTCGCCACCCGGTCGCTCGACGATCCGGGTGACGCGTTCGCCGTCCGTCTCGACGGCCCCGTACATGGAGGCCTCGTCGCTCTCGATGACGGCGAGGGTCACCGCACTCTCCGCGTCGTGGGCGGCCATCACGTCGGCCACGAGGTCGCCCTGGGCGATCTGGTCGCCGTTGACCACGAGGAAGTCCTCGTCGAGCGCGTCGCGCGCCTGGAGGGTGGCGTGGGCGCTCCCGAGCTGTCGCTCCTGTGCGTGGTAGGTGACCGGGACACCGCGGTACGTCGAGCCGATGTGGCCCTGCACGCGGTCGCGCTTGTAGCCGACGACGACGTGCAGCTCCTCGATGCCGGCGTCGACGAGCGCGTCGAAGACGTACTCGATGATCGGTCGGTTCGCGGCGGGGAGCATCGGCTTCGGCCGGTTCCGCGTCAACGGCCGTAACCGTTCACCCTCCCCTGCGGCGAGGACCACGGCCGCAGTAATACTCATTGGCGTATGGACCCCTCCCGTCAGTAATATATCTTCTTGTCGCCGGGAAATCGAAAGCAGTCGTCAGGTGTCGGTGACCAGCAGAATGCACGGCAGTCGCTCGCTTCAATTGGACCAGAACGCCCGTTGTCGGTCCCCGATCTCGGCGAGTACCATCGAGAGCACATCGCGCCAGTCGGCCGGATGCGACACGTCCTCGCCGGGTGTTGGCGCGTCCGGTCCCGGATGAACGTGGTCACGTGCATTGTGGTCGGACGGGTGTCAGTCCCACCGATGGTCGAACGTTCCCTCATCGTGGTCCTCGTGGTAGTGGAGCGAGAATTGACCTCCTCCCGCACCTAAAGTCGCGGGAATCCCACCATGGGATTTCAGGCCGAGCGTGGCCCTAAGGTTTCAAGACGCATTCATTCCAAGCGTCGTCTGCTGGGTGTCAGCATCGGCGTGGCTGTCTTGTGGGACGGTCAAACGTCCCCCTTCCGCAGCCGAGTCATCGCCACTCGTGTGTTCTCTTGAATGGCTCTCTCCGCTGCGGTAGCGATCTGCAATGTTGAGCGCGGCGTTCACGTCTGCTTGGTACTCCGAAACCCAACACGCCGAGTTCGAACAGTTGAACGTCACCTGCGTCGGACGGGAGCCCTCTTCTCCGCAACAGTGGCACGTCTTCGAGGTGTAGGCGGGATTCACCGTCTTCACACGAATTCCCCTCTCAGCCGCCTTGTAGCGAATCTGGCCGTGCATCTTCGCAAAGCCCCATCCGTGAAGGCGACGGTTCATGAACGCGCCGTAGTCCATGTTCTCACGGATGTGGGTCAAGTCTTCCAGCACCAGTACGGGGTTCTCGAATCCGTCGGCGTAGGCGACGACCTCCGACGTGACCGTGTGAACGATGTGGTCGATCTGTCGCCACAGCTCGTCCCCAAAGGATTCAGCGATTCGTTCGCTTCCGCGTTGCTGAAGGCGTCGAGTCGCCGTGAAATACGTCTCACGGAGTTGCCGAACCGTCTTGCCTTCGTCGTTCCAGAGGTTGGGTGCAGTCGGGGAGCCGTCGCCAGATCGCGTGCGATCTGGCTGCCCATCAGACTCTGTCTGATGACCGCGCTCGTCACGGTGACACACCGTTACCAAAGAGACTTCCCCGGGATGACGACGCTGTACGAGCGATTCCTCGACACGGTTCGGGCGGATCTCGAGGAGCTTCCGCGGTGACGGTGGGGTGCCATCGAACGGAGGAAGAAATGACCAAACTCAGAATCACGGTCGGCAGTATCGACGGGCTGGCCGAACGGACACGGGACCGCCTCGCAGCTATCGAGCCGGGGAGCGATGCCGACGAACTCGACGCGGTGCAACTCGAGTTACGTTTCGGGTCCTACGGCGAACTGTTCGACGTGCTGAGCGAGCAGCGGGTCGAACTGCTCGAAGCCATCGCCACCAACGAACCGGAGAGCATCAGCGCGACGGCGAACCTCGTCGACCGGGATTACAAGACAGTTCACCGACAGCTGAGGGAACTGGCCGAACTCGGCGTCATCGACTGGGGCGACGCACAACCCGGCGAGGCGAAGAAACCGATCTTCCCGTACGACGGGCTGGAGGTCGACATCGACCTCGTCGACCGTGACGGACCGGACCCGGCAACAGCCTAGCGACGGCGTGTGTGGGCACCGGCGTGCTCACTCGACGTCGAGCGAGCGCCCACAGTCGGGACACGCCTCGTCGACGATGGTCACCTGCGCGTCGCAGTCGGGACAGTACTCGCGGTAGCAGGCGCGGTCGCCCATGCGAGGACCGAGGCGGGCCAGCGCCAAAACGGTACGCCCGACCGGGGACCCTCCTCGTCCTCAGTACTCGAGTTGGCGCTCGCTTCCGACGGCGACCTCGGCGACCCCGACGAGTACTACTCCGAACCCGAGACGCACTCGGCTGTATGGGGGGGCTGCTGGATGCCTCGCATCCCACGGTGCTACGGCCGTTCGGTCGCGTCCTCGGTTTCGTTCGTCCCGAGGAGTCGCTGAACAGCGTCCTCGGACTGGAATTCGAGGAGTCTGTGATTGATGGAGACGGCGTTCATGCCGCCACCGAGAACGGACAGGTCGAACGCCACCAGCGGGGCATCGACCGTTTCGACGGCGGCGCGCTGCCACGACGCCTGGTCGGACAGCCTGTAGCTGACTTCGAACACCCCGGACTCGTCGGGCCAGGTCGAGTCGAACACCTTGGCGTTCGGTAGGCCCGCGAAGCGGTTCTCCCGGGGTTCGTCACCGACGTCCTGAAAGCTGGGCAGGTCCTCGAACTGACCGGTGTACACCACGTCGTCGTCGCTGTGGACCCGGACCGTGCCGGAGACTGCGGTCACGCTGCCGTTGAACACACGGACGAACGCGAGCCGGAACTCGTCGGGCGTATCCAGCAGCGAACACCCGGCAGTCCCGACGCCGAGCGCGGTTCCGAGGGAGGCGAGTACCGACCTGCGGTTCACCGTGTGCACCTCCCGGGGGAGCCGGTCGTCGTTCCGGGCGTTCTCGCGCCCGCTCGTCCGGGGAACGATACGAGGGAGACGGAGCCGCTTGGAGGGCGTTCGCGACACATCCCTTGGCCAGTACCGGATTCGCAGCGACGGCGGAAGGGGCCACCGGTCCGTCCGCCCGACGGGCAGCCCGATTCCGCGGCCCAACGCTCCCCGCTTCCGTCAGTACTCGAGCTGGCGCTCGACCCCGACGGCGAGCCCGGCGACGCCGACCAGCGCGAGCACGACCCCGGCCGCCCACGGAGCCGTCCACCGGACTGTGAGCCTCACGAGCCAGAGCCCGGCGACGAGCGCGAGGCCGCCGGCGACGATTCGCCGGATGAACGGCTCCACGGCCCGGACCCGGTCGAGCGGGCGGCGCACCCAGCTGCGTGGCTCCATCGGGGGTACGTTCCACGCGGAGCCAGGTCAGCCTACCGCCCATCGGACCGGACTCGTCGCCGTCATCGCACGACGGTTCGCCGGCCGAGCCCGCCGCGCTGGAGCTCCTCGCGCGACATGGGGGCGACGTAGGTGCCGACGCGCTCGCGTGCCCACCAGTCGCCCGTCTCGGCGCGTTCCTCGGGCGTGGTGAACCGGTAGCGGTAGCGCAGCACCCGAATCCGCTCGGGGCCGTCGGGGAACGGGTCCGACGCCAGCAGCGAGCGCGCGCCCGCGTCGCCCTCCAGCAGCGCCTCCAGCAGTTCGAGCAGCCACCGCTGGCGACGCCCCGGCCGGGGGCGCATCGCGGCGAACCAGAGCTGCCAGTCCAGCCGGAGGTGGTACGGGGCCCACTGGGGCGGGCGCTCGTCGGTGCGGACGGGCTGGCCCCTGCAGTCGTAGGCCTCCCAGTCGTCCTCGTCGGGGTCCGCGGCGTCGGTGCCCTCGATGACGAGCTGGTACCGGTCCCGGGTGATGGAGCCGAACGCGCCGTAGGTGTTGACGAGGTTGAGCGGGTCGAACGAGGTGTTCATCACCTGCGTCGGCGAGAGCATGTTCAGCGCCGGGCGAACGCTCATGGCGACGACGAGCACGGCCAGCAGGAGCGCGAGCACGGTCAGCGCGAGCGGCGGCGCCGTGGCGGCGGGCGCGGCGACCGGCGCGACCGCGGTGAGGACGCCGTCGCTGAACGTCGCGACCGCCTGGACGACGGTGAGCGCGTTCAGCCACGAGAAGTTCCCGGTGAACAGGAGCCACGCCTGGAAGCCGATGGTCGCGACGCCCGCGGCGGTGGCGAACGGCTGCGGGGCGAAGTAGCAGAACGGAATCGCGAGCTCGACGACGTGGTTCCCCACCACCTCGAGGCGGTGGAACCGCTCCGGGAGGTGGTGGGCGAACCAGCTCACGGGGTTGGGCATCGGCTGCGTCTCGTAGTGGTGGTCGAGGCACGTCAGGTCGCGCCAGCAGTCGTCGCCGCGGATCTTGATGAGCCCAGCGCCGAACATGTTGCGGAAGAGCAGCCACTTCAGCAGCCAGATGACGACGACTGGCGGGTGGCTCGCCCCGGCGCCGAGGAACACGGCGAGAAAGCCCGTCTCCAGCAGCATCGACTCCCAGCCGTAGCCGTAGAACACCCGGCCGGCGTTGACGAACGACTGGTACAGCCCCCACAGCGCCAGCCACAGCAGCATCGACGCCGGGAGCGCGTACGGCTCGGGGAGCCAGTACGGCCCCGCGAGCAGCGCGACGACCGAGAGCGCGACGCCGGTCCACGCCGTGAGGCCGACGACCCGGTCGTCGGGATAGAAGTAGAACAGGCTCGGGCGCTCGCGGAACGACGCGTTCTCGGCGTACTCCGAGAGCGGCAGGAGGCCGTCCTCGCCGGCGAGCGGCCGGAACTGCCGGGCCGCGACGAGGAACGCGAACAGGTAGATGACCGCCAGTCCGCGCTGGAAGACGAACCGGACCAGCACGTAGTCCGCCCCAGAGGGCAGCATGGTCGGCGGTGACTCGCGGCAGGGACTAAGGCGCTACGCCAGCAGAATCGCCAGCCCCCCGCCGACGATAGCCAGCGTCCCGAGCCCGACGCAGACGCCCCAGAACGCCACCCGCTTGACGACCCGCATCAGCGCGTCGATGGTCAGGTAGCCGACGAGGGCGGCGGTCGCGAGCGCGAGGCCGGCGGCGGCCGGGTTCAGCGTCGGCAGGCCCCCGCCGTCGAGGACGGCGAGCACGCCCGCACCGAGCGCGGCGGGGACGCTCAGCAGGAAGGAGAGCCGGAACGACGCCTCGCCCTCGTAGCCGCGCAACAGCAGCGCGCTGACGGTCGTGCCCGAGCGGGAGACGCCGGGGAGGATGGCCAGTCCCTGGAGCGCGCCGACGAGGACGGCGTCGACCGCGGTCGGCGTCTCGCGGTGCCCACCGGGCCCGCCGGCGGGTGTCGGTGAGCTCTCGCGCTCGGCGTCGCCCGTCCCCGCGGTGCGCTGGAGCACGCCGGTCGCGACGAGCAACACGCCGATGAGCGCGACGGCCGTCCCGCCCGTCAGCTCCGAGACGACCTCCTCGATGGCGAGGTAGGCCGCGATGCCGACGACGCCCGAGGCGAGCGTCGCCAGCACGAGGAAGGAGAGCTGGGCCGTGTCGTCGCGGAAGGGGTCGTCGGGGCGCAGCTCGGGCAGCGTCCAGCCGACCTCGGCGAGCGTGTCGCGGTAGTAGACCGTCGCGGCGAGCGCGGTGCCGACGTGGAGGAACAGCGAGTACTGCAGGGCGGCCTCCGGCTCGCTCCCGAGCGCCGTCAGGACGACGGTGACGTTCCCCTCGCTGGAGACGGGCAGCCACTCGAAGATGCCCTGGAGGACACCGACGACGAGCGCGATAACCACCTCCGAGTCCATACAGCGCCGTCCAGTCCGGCGATACAAAGCCCGTTCGGTTGTCTCCGGCCGCCGCCGACACCCTTGACTGCCTGCCGTCCCAACCAGTTCCCACGATGAGCAACTGGACCGCGGACGACGTGCCGGACCAGTCCGGACGAACGGTCGTCGTGACCGGGGCCAACAGCGGCCTCGGCCTCGAAGGGACGAAGCACTTCGCCGACGCCGGCGCGACCGTCGTGATGGCCTGCCGGAGCACCGACAAGGGCGAGGCGGCCGCCGCGGCGGTGCGCCGGACCGTGCCCGACGCCGACATCGACGTGCGCGAGTGCGACCTCGCGGATCTCGACTCGGTGGCGTCGTTCGCCGCGGGCGTCGACGAGGAGTACGGCAGCGTCGACGTGCTCTGCAACAACGCCGGCGTGATGGCCATCCCGCGCTCGGAGACCGCGGACGGCTTCGAGACGCAGTTCGGCGTGAACCACCTCGGCCACTTCGCGCTGACCGGGCATCTGCTCGGCGCGCTCCGGACGAGCGAGGGCGAGGCCCGCGTCGTCAGCCAGTCCAGCGGCCTCCACGAGCGCGGCGAGATGGACTTCGACGACCTCCACGGCGAGCGCGAGTACGACGAGTGGGACGCCTACGCACAGTCCAAGCTCGCGAACCTCCTCTTCGCCTACGAGCTCGACAGGCGGCTCGACGCGGCCGGCATCGACGACGTGACCAGCGTCGGCTGTCACCCCGGCTACTCGTCGACGAACCTCCAGTACCGCGGCCCCGAGGAGAGCGGCTCGTGGCTCCGGCTCGCGATGATGCGCGTCGCCAACGCCGTCGTGGGGCAGTCGCCGCGCGTCGGGTCGCTCCCGATGGTGTACGCGGCGACCCACCCGAGCATCGAGGGCGGCGAGTACGTCGGCCCGGGCGGCCTCATGAACATGCGCGGTGCCCCCGAGGTGCAGGCCTCCAGCGACCGCTCGCACGACGAGGCGAGCGCGGAGCGCCTCTGGGAGGTCTCCACGGAGCTGACGGGCGTCACCTACGCGTTCGAGGAGCCGGTCGCGGTCGAGGAGACGGACTGAGAGCGGTTGTCACAGCAGCAGCGAGAGGATGGCGAGCACGAGGAACACGAGGACGAGTATCCGCGCGATCTCCATGTTCATCCCCGCGATACCACGGGCCCCGACCACGGCGGCGGCGAGTGCGAGAGCGAAGAACACGATGGCGAGCCCAAGCAGACTGCCGGACTGCAGGGGGACGCCGACGAGTGCTGCGCTCGCGTCACCGAGGGTACCAAGCGTCGTCGGCGGGAACGTCGATGTGAACATCTAGATTCGAACGGTCACCCGCCAGCCGCTTCATTATAGACCAGTTAAGCCGGACTCCCCGGCCGACCACCGACCTGCGACGGCGTCCGTTAACGTCACCGTTTATACTCGATTACGCGGTGCATGCTCACATGACCCGAACAGACGCCTTCGTCACCGTCGCCGGCACCGAAGTCCACTACACGGACTGGGGCGATTCAGACGCCCCACTCGTCGTCTGCGTCCACGGGCTCTCGCGCAACGGGCGGGACTTCGACCCGCTCGCACGCCGACTCGTGAGCGAGGGCTACCGCGTCGTCTGCCCCGACATGCCGGGCCGCGGCCGGAGCGAGTGGGCCGACGACCCCGAGACCGAGTACTCCTGGGAGGGGCTGCTCGCCACCCTCAGCGCGTTCTGCGACACGTTCGACCGCGAGGAGGTCCGCTACGTCGGCACCTCGATGGGCGGCCTGCTCGGGATGCTGCTCGCGAACGACGACGACGCCGTCTCCCTCTCCCACCTCGTCTGCAACGACATCGGGCCGGTGTTCGTCCACGCCGAGGAGGGCATCGAGCGCATCGTCGACTACCTCACCGACCCGCCCGCCTTCGACACCTACACCCAACTCGAGTCGTGGTACCGGGAGACCTACGCGACGATGAACGAACAGACCGACGCCGAGTGGCGGCGGTTCACCGTCACGAGCGCGCGACGGCGCGACGACGGCCGTGTCACCCGCGACTACGACGAGCGCATCGTCGCCGCCCTGCTTTCGAGCAACGCCGACCCCGAGACGGCCTGGGGCTACTGGGAGTCGCTCGACCTCCCCGTGTTCGTCCTCTGGGGTCGCGAGTCGGACGTGCTGACCGAGCCGACGGTCGAGGAGATGCTCGCCCGGCGGCCGGAGACCGAGCTGCTCGAACTCGACTGCGGCCATCCACCCGGGCTGAACGTGCCCGAACAGCTCGACCCAGTCGTCGAGTTCCTGGCGACGTGAGCCGGTCCGCGGCGTGGGATTCATCCGTCCGTCCCGAGAACTCCCGACGATGCCCTCCCACTCACGTCGTCGGTTCCTCGCCGCCGTCGGTGCGGCGAGCACGGTTCTGACGGGCTGTCTCTCCGGTGGAGACGCCACTCCCTCTGGCGACCTCGGCACGGTCGACGGCTCGTGGCGGATGGCCGGACGGAACGGCGGCCACACCCGCCGGGTCCCCGACGGCCCGGCCGACCCGGAGACGGTCTGGCTGACAGAACTGGACGGTGCGCGGGCCACCGGGACGCCGGCGGTCGTCCGCGGCGACATGTACGTCCCGGTCGACGCCGCCTCCGACAGCAGCCGATACCGGCACCGGATTCACGCGCTCGAGGCCGCGACCGGCGAGGAACGCTGGCAGGTCCCGCTCCGCGCGAACCCGAACGGCCCGCCCGCGGTCCGCGGCAACCACGTCGTCGTGACCGCACGCCGGTCGGTCGAGCGCGGCCGCGTCGTCTGCTTCGACAGTCGGTACGGCGACGAGCACTGGCTCTACGACGTCGACGCCAGGCTCACCGCCCCGCCGACCATCGCCGGGGCCGTCGCCTACGTCCCCGACTCGGACGGGTGGGTCCACGCCCTGTCTGTGTTCGACGGTGCCGTCCGGTGGTCGCGACGGCTCGGCGACGACGACGACCACGCCCCGTCGTTCTCGGAGGCGGTCGCCGTCCACGACGGCGTGCTCTACGTCGGGTCCAGTTCGGGGAGGACCGGCGTGACGGCGCTCGACGCCGCCACCGGCGCGGTGCGCTGGCAGCTGTCCACCGCTCCCGTGATGGGGGGCCCGGTGGTCCACGGCGACCGCGTCGTCGTCCGGACCCGACACGCCGTAGTCGCGTTCGACCTCGACGGCACGCACCGATGGTCGTTCGGCGTCGCCGACGGGGACGTCCTGCCGGTTGCCGTCGACGACCAGCACGTGTACGTCGCCACTCGCGACCGGCTCTCACCCCGAATTTCCGCGGTCGACCGACGCGGAGAGACAGTCTGGACGTACGAGTCGGCAGAGCAGCGGGTCGGGACGCCGACGGTCGTCGGCGACAGCGTCGTCGTCCGCGGCCGGGACTCCCTCGTCGGGCTCTCGCGGGACACCGGTGAGGAACGCTGGACGCGCTCCCCCGACGGGACCGGTCGTGCGGTCGTCACGCCGAACGCGATGTTGCTCTCGGGCTACGGGGGACGGGTGGTCGCACTCGGCGACGGGTAGGTCCCGTCCGGTGGCTCACGCCCCTGGTCGTCGCGTTGGCGGCGGCGCGAACACAAGAGATTTACTCGGTGGTTATCCATCTTCTGACACGATTCATGCCCTGTTCCCGTCGTTCCCTCCTCCAGCGTGCCGGCACCGTCGCCGGCCTCGCAGCGACCGTCGGCGCCGGCTGCCTGAGCGTCGGCCGCGAGAGCGGCTACCGGCTCGTCCCCCACGACGTCGACGGAACCCTCGCCGACGAGTTCCTCGTCGCGGAGCCGGTCGAAACTCGTGCCGAGACCCGCGTCGACTACGACACCGAGACGAAGCGCGACTGGCTCGCCGAGCTGTTCGAGACCGGCAGCGTCACCGCGGTCCAGTGGCCGTTGGTCCACCCCGACGACTGGGGGACCGAGACGCGTCCCCGGCCGACGTTCCTCCAGCACGACGGGGCCTACCACGAGGTGACGACCGAGACGACGCGGGACGTCGAGCGCGAGCGCTGGCTGTTCGCGGTCCAGCGCACCGACGAGGAGCCCCCGAGCGACGCCACCGTCGCGAGCGAACCGTTCGACCTCTCGTGGCGCGACCGCGACGTCCTCGAGGCCGCCCTCGACGCCGTCTACGCGGACAACGACGGCTTCCTCGGGGAGCCAGACATCGACGGCCTCCGCCCCGTCCAGTACCACTGCGACATGGACGCCGAGGCGAGCGACCTCGTGCCGGAACCGCCGTTCGACTACGTCGACTACTCCGGCAGCACCTACCGCGTCGTGGTCGAGCAGCGGACCGTGACGGTGCCCGAGCGCACGTTCGCCGTCGAGCAGGTCGCGCCGTCGCGGGACGCGCTCGACTCGTACGCCGAGGAGACTGTGCCCGACGCCCGGCTCGACCGCGACGCGCTCTCCGACGCCGCCCGCGATGTCCTCGACTCGGCGGTCGACAGCGAGCCCGGCAGCCGCTACCACGAGGAGCCACCGCTCTCGGACGGGCTCTCGACGGTCCTCGACGAGCTCGGCGTCGCCGACGACCTGCGGTCGCTCGACAGCTACGACGAGCCCGCCGCGTTCCGAAACGCCGTCGCGTCCTACGACGGCGACTGGTACCTGTTCGACCTGCTCGTCAAGCCCTGAGCGGTCGCTCTCGACCCGGTCGCCCCCTCAGACCTCGACCGTCTCGTCCAGCCGCGGTGCCGCCGCGTCGAAACCGCCGGCGACGAGCTCGGCCGCGAAGTCCTCGCAGTTGTCGCCGTGGTTCACCAGCACCTGTGCGTCGCGGTAGGACCCCAGGAACTCCCAGAGGCCGTCGCTGTCGGCGTGGGCGGAGAAGTCGTGCTGTTCGGTCTGGGCCGCGACGGGGAGGATGCGCCCGTCGAACTCGGCCCGGCCCCGTTCGAGCAGTTCGTGGCCCGGCGTCCCGGGCACCTGGAAGCCGGTGAACGCGACCTTGTTCGTCGGGCTCGACCGTATCTCGGGGACGTACGCCATCGCGGGCCCGCCGTGGAGCATCCCCGACGTGGTGACGATGACGGTGTTCTTCTGCGCGATGCGCTCGCGCTGCCCGGGCTTGCCCGTGACGAAGCGGGCGTTCGACGCGCCGCGCCGGAGCGTCTCGGCGTCCCGGACGAAGCCGTCGTGGCGCTGGAACAGCCGGGTCACGTCCTTGCCCATCCCGTCGACGTAGCAGTCCACGTCGTGCGCGCCGAGGATGCAGAGCATCTCCTGCGTGCGGCCGATGCCGAACGCGGGGACGACGACGGTGCCGCCCTCCCAGACCGTCGACGTGACGCTCTCGACGAACCGGTGCTCGATGGCCGGGCGGGACTCGCGTTCGGTGTCCGAGTACGTCGACTCCACGACGACGACGTCGGCGTCGGGCCGGGCGCGGGAGGCGCCGAGGAGCCGCTGGTCCTCGGTGTGGAAGTCCGCAGTGTACAGTAGTCGGGTGTCCCCGTCGTCATCGGACTGCGTCCGATCGCCCGCGGGACTTCGTCCCGCGCTGTCGACGAGGACGTGTGCGCTGCCGGGGATGTGCCCGGCGTCGAAGAACGTCACCTCGTAGCCCGCGGCCTCGAACGGCTGCCGGTAGCCGTGGGTGTGGGACACCTCGGTCAGCCGCTTGAGCTCCGCCTCGGTGAACGGGCAGTCGTAGCTCCCGCCGTGGAGCTTGAGCGTGTCCCGCGCGAGCACCCGCGCCAGCTCGGCGGTCGGCGGCGTCCAGTGGATGGGCGGGCGCTCGTCGCCGGACAGGAGGGAGGGGACCGCGCCGACGTGGTCGAGGTGACCGTGGGAGACGACGACGGCGTCGGGCTCGGGTTGGTCCACCGGATACTGCGGCGGGTTGCCCGAGGCCATCCCGTAGTCCAGCAGCAGCGAGTCGTCGACGAGGATGGCGCTCCGCCCGATCTCGCGTGCGCCTCCGAGGAACCGTATCTCCATTCGATTGCGGTCCCGTAAGCGGGCGAGCGGTTTGGGTCCGTCGGCTTCGCCCTCGGGGCAACTGCAGCGGGGGCGACCGCAGACGGGGTGGCGCCGTGTTCGGATCCCCCGGCCGCACACGGGTGGACGACAGCGACCGGTTGCCCCGTTCCCAACGCTCATCGCCGTGTCGTGAGCTACTCCCGGCAGGATAGCTGGTATCCACTCTCGTCCAGCTCGGCATCATTGTCGCGTCGGTCGCCGGGCTGGCCGTGATGGGCGCGTGCGCTCCCAGCTGGCGGGTACGGTGTTCACGGCGCACCGAACTCGTCACGTGGACGCTGGGCTTGTTCAGCTGTTCAGAACGTGCCGTTCTCCCGGTCCCGGGGGCTCCGACGGACGGTGAACTGGTTGTACTCGGGGCCGTAGGCCAGCGCCAGCGAGCCGAGCCACCAGTTCCAGCGGTCGACCACGTCACCCCGCGGCGCGTCGCGCAGGTTGTCCACGATGACGTCGGCCGTGAGGTCGTGGTCGGTGTCGTCGTGGTACCGACCGGAGTCACGCAGGTCGAGCGCCTCCCGTACGACGACGTGCCCCTCGCCGCCGAACTCCCGTTCGAGCCTGAGCTCCAGTCGACCGGGCTTCATGCGAGGGCGTTCGCACCCGGGCGCTTTCGGTCTTCGGGTGGCCGGTCTGTCGTCCGTCAGCCGTGCGTCGGACTCGGGCGGTTTCAAAACGTGAAACCGCTGTCACTACCCTATGTACCTGGGAGCCCTACCACCTGGTAGATGACTGATACCAGCGACCGGGAGCGACGAACCGCTCGAACCGATGGCCAGCCGTGCGAGGCTGTCGACGGAGCCATCGGCTCCCGCATCGGGGTCGCGACCGACCCCGACGCCGAGACGGTCACGTTCATGGCACGCGGCTCCGACGGCCGCCCCACCGCCACCGAGTGGATACTGGTCGACGAGTCCCTCGTCGTCGACGTCGCCCGGATGGGCTGACGCCGGCGAACCGCCCCCGACGGTCCGCCCCCGTTTCGACGGAGTTTTGAACGCCCACCGACGATTCGTATCCACTATGGCGAGTTTCAACGTCGTCGTTGCGGACCCGGACTCGGGCGCATCGTACCAGCTCGAGGCAGCAGAACAGGACGCGAACCGATTCATGGGCAAGGAGCTCGGCGAGGAGGTCGACGGCGGTGCCGTCGGCCTCGACGGCTACACGCTCCTGCTCACTGGCGGCTCGGACGAGGCCGGGCGGCCGATGCGCGAGGACATCGAGGGCTCGAGCGTGGAGGAGGTCCTGATGCGCGAGCAGGGCGTCGGCTACAACCCGGCACGGCCGGGCGAGCGCAAGCGGCTGACCATCCGTGGTCGCCAGGTCTCCGACGAGACCAGCCAGATCAACGCGAAGATCGTCGGTCGCGGCGACGAGTCCGTCGAGTCCCTCCTCGGCCTGGTCGAGGAGGACGCAGACGAAGACGACGAGGAGTAATCCGAACGGGTCCCGTCACGGCCGCGTCGTAGGTTTCCTGAGGGGCACACCCTCGGCGCGCGGCGGTGACAGCGACACACTTCCTGCGCCCATCACGCCGCGAGCGACAGGTACATCTGGCGTGGTGAACGAGTAACGGCCATGGCTGATCGGGTTTCTTCTGATGCGGTGCCGACGGTACGGGCGACGCTCGCGAAACACGGGGCGACCGGGCGACTGAAGCTGGAGCTGCCGGGGGACGAGACCGACCGGTTCCCGGTCGACGAGGTCGTTCGGCTGGTGCTCGACGGCGACCAGTACTTCGCGCGGATCGAGTCGGCGTTGACTGGCGACGAGCTCCTCATCGCGGGTGCGTTCGAGACGCCGTCGGCGGCGCGGAACCCCGGCGAGGGCGAGAACCACTTCACGGGCTGGTGCGAGGCGAACGGCCGCGACGCTGGTGGGTCGGTGCTTGTCGATGTCATCGAAGACGGGTTCCAGTACGGGTTGCGGGCCCCGGGAGGCCGTGCGGTGTACGACGCACTGGAGCAACCCGACGGGAGTCTCGCCTCTATCGCCTCGGAGCTCGAGGATTAGAGTCGAGGGAGGAAGGAGTAGAGCAGGTAGCCGAAGGCGAGGTGCTGGAGCATCGTCCGCTCGACGCTCATGCGGACCTCGCGTTCGTCCTCGATGGAGTACTCCTTCGTGCGGACCTTCTTGTGCATGTGGAGCACGTCGTCCTCCTCGAGACTGTGCAGGCCGGGGTAGACCGTCCCCGGGCTGAGCTGTGCGTCGAAGAGTCGGGTGAGGTCGGAGATGAGCTCCTTGCCGTGGGTCTCGCCGCGCAGCGAGATGAGCATGAGGAGCACCTCGTCCAGGTTCTCCTTGATGATCTCCTCGTCGAACTCCGCCTCGTCGGTCGGGAGCGCGTTCTCGACGGATTCGAGCATCTCGTCGAGCTCGCGCTCGACGGACTGGTCGGCCACTTTCTCCGCCGACCCGATGGTCAGCTCGTACTGGTCGGTGCCACTATCGTCGTCGGTGGCAGCGGCCGTGAGGTCGCTGAACACCGAACTTGGTTCCTTGTTGTTTCGCATCGGTCAGTCGTCACCTTCTGGCTTTCTCCGATTCGGCCCCCACACCGACCGCCACCAACGGTCGTCGGGTCCGTTCGGGTACTGTTCAATTCCATGGAAGCATGGCTAATAAGTCAATCGGCCAACCCGTGTTTTGTGACAAAATATTAGGCCGGCTCGGAGCGATGTTTTCGACGGTTCGGGAAATGGCCGAAAAGCGTTTTAATGGTGTCTCTAGACGGGGAATCCCAGATTCGAAAACGGGCGACGAACTGATGGCTCTCGACGACACTTATCAGAAAACGTTCACTCCTTTCAGTCGTCGCCGATGGCCTCGACGACCTCGTCGCGGACGGACGGGTCGCCGATCTGTTTCTCGACGCGGCGCTCGGCGAGCCGGGCGAGCATCAGATGCTCCTCGAGGTCGTCGCCCGCGATGGCCGCGATGTACTTCAGCGACCGCGCGTGGGTGCCGAAGGGCGTCCCGGAGAGGGTCTCCAGCGGGTACTCGAGCGTCGCCGGCTCGTCGTACTTCTTGTTGTGGATCTCCTGCAGGGAGAGCCCCCGGATGTACGTCGTCATGGAGCGACAGACGTCCTCGGAGATCCAGCCGAGTCGCTCGTAGTAGGCGAGACAGTTCAGTGCGCCGCTGGTGCCGAACGTCTCGCCGAGGTAGCGAGCCCACTCCATCGTGGCCTCCATCCCCTCGGTGCCCTGCGAGAGCGAGCGCAGGTACGGTTTCTCGGCGTGCAATGACATCCGCTTGTCCATAGCGACGGACGGTATCCGTATAAAGGTGCTCGCCGTTTCGAGGTGTGAGTCGACGCCCGAGGTCGGCTCCGTCTGCGGGTCACGCTCGTCCCCCGACGACCCCCCGTGAGCGACCGCTCCTCAGCCGACCTGCGAGGCGAGCCACCTGCCGACGAGCCCACCGAGCAGCCCCCCGACGGCCCCGAGGGTGAGGACGAGACCGGCGAACACGACCAGCAGGACGACCTCGACGAGGTCGAACCACCAGGCGCCGCCGGTTTCGAGCGCGAGCTCGGCCGGGTAGGCGAGTGCCCAGCCGAGCGCCGGGACGCTGCCGAACAGGCCGGCTCCGGCCGCGGCAGTGTCGGCATCGGCTGACGTGCGTCCCGCGAGGACGCCGGCGACGAGACCGCCGACGAACACCGCGGTCAACGGGAGGCCGGTTCCGAGACCGGGAAGCAGCGAGAGTTCGCCCCCGAGCCCGGCGGTGCGGTTGTGGACGACGACGAGCGGTGCGGCGACGAGGCCGCCGACGATGGCGTACGTCCAGGCGCCCCGTCGGTGGTGGAGGGACGGTCTCACGGACGTGGTGAGGAACCCCGACGACGTATAAGATGGGGGAGTCTTTCCAGGTCGGAAACTGCCCTCCCACGGAAGCAGACCGTCATCGTGCCGTTCCGGACCGATACGACCGCGTCGACCGCGGTCTTCTCGAGCTGGGTGCTCGGTGCGCCCGTCAGCCGTGGGTGGCAGTCCGCCGACGGACGACCGAGGCGAGCCACTTGCCGACCACGCCGCCGAGCACGCCGGCGACCACGGCGATGATGAGGACGAACCCGACGAACACGACCGCGACGGCCGCCTCGGCGACCGTGAACCACCACGACCCGTCGCCACCGAGGGCGACCACGAACAGGTCGGGGAGCATCCAGGCGAGCGCCGGGACGCCACCGAGTACGCCCGCACCGGCGGCAGCGCGGTCCGCATCGCCAGACCCACGGGTGGCGAGGAAGCCGGCGACGAGGCCGCCGACGAACACCCCGTTCAGGGAGAACTCGCTCCCGAGCCCGGTGTAGAGGTTGTGCACGACGACGAGCGGTGCGGCGACGAGGCCGCCGACGATGGCGTACGTCCAGGCGTCCTGCCGGCGGTGGAGGGACTTGCTCATGGGCGAGAGGTCGGCCCACGGAGACATATACTGATGACGAGAGTTTCTGGGTCGGAAACCGTGGCCGGTCGTTCACCGCCGCCCACTCTCAGACGGCGACGAGCGCGTCGGCCACGATCCCGGTTCTCTCCCGTGGGTCCGTCGACCGACGGTCAGCTGTGGGTTTCACCGAGCACCGACTGGTGTTCGAACACCCAGCGACCAACTACACCACCGAGCAGTCCGATGAGGGCTGTGAAGACGAGGTGTATCCCGACGAACAGGAGCACGAAGCCGGCCTCGAGGAGGGAGTACGACCACGCCCCGTCGCCCGAGAACACGAAGTCGACGAGTGGCGGGAGAAACCAGGCGAGTGCCGGCGAGCCACCGAGCAGGCCCGCACCAATGGCGGCACGGCCGACGTCGGTGCCGGCCGACGCTCGAGCGACCAGGAAGCCGGTGACGAAACCGCCTATCAGGACGCCGTTCAGCGAGAACTCGGTGTCGAGCCCGGTATACAGGTTGTTGGCGACGACGAGCACTGCGGCGACGAAGCCGCCGACGAGGGCGTACGTCCAGGCGTCCTGCCGGTCGCGGTTGAGGGTCTCGGTCATGGATGGAACGAGGCCCTGCGCAGACGTATACGACGAGGGAGATTTTCCGAGTCCGAAACTGTGCCTCGTCTCGGTGCGGACGGTCCCCGGGTCTCAGACCGAGATGAGCGCGTCGACGGCGACCTTCGTGATGACGGCGGTCAGCGCGCCCGTCCACGTCAGCGCGACGAAGTGGACGTAGCCCGAGAGGATGTGGCCGCGGTCGGCCACCCGGACCATGATCGAGGACAGCATCGCGTTGAAGACGATGGTGAGGATGAGCAGGTACTCGATGGTCTGGACGTCGTACTGCTCGGTCGACAGCAGGAAGCTCATCTGGCTCGCCTGCAGGTCCATGTCGCTGACGATGGTCATCAGCATCTCGACGACCTCCAGCCCGACGAAGAAGGAGAACACCGACGCGGCGGTCAGCCCGTACAGCACGCCGATGAGCGTCGTCGTGGCCTGCTGGCGCTGCTCGCGCAGCTTGAGGACCTCGCTCTGGTTGCGCGAGATGACCTGGCCCAGCATCTTCGGGTCGCCACCCATCCGGCGGCCCTCGACGTACATGTCCCCGAACTTCTGGATGAGGTAGGAGCCGGCCTCGGCCGCGAAGAGCGACCACGAGCGCGAGGAGTCGACCCGCATCGCCAGCCGCTTGTACAGGTTGTCGATGTTGTGCGTGAGCGCGCCGAAGTCCTTGCGCCGCAGCGACTCCAGCACGTTGCCCGTCGAGGTCTGCTTGACCGACTCGACCGCACCGAGCGCGCGGATGAAGCTCGGGAACTCGCTGTCGCGCTCCTTCACCTTCTTCTCCTCGTGGCGCACCAGCCACCCCGGGATGAGCAGGGGGGTCACCGGGATGGCCGCCATCACCGGCAGCGGCAGCACGTCGCTCTTCACGGGCAGGTAGCCGAGCAGGATACCGCCGACGATGACGAACGCGACGAGCGAGAGCACACCGCCCGCGACGAGTGCGGGCCTGGCGCGCTCGAGGGGGTACTCGCCCGCGGTCTGCTGGATGTACCAGACCGGGTCGTACGGCGAGACGGCGTGGATGGCGTAGACGAAGCCCGCCTGCACCACGACGAACATGAAGACGACGCCCCCGACCGCCACCGTCGGGTTGATGCCGACGAGCACGGGCAGGACGATGGCGAACACCAGCACGAACGCCGTCGAGAGCATCATCGACAGGTAGAGCTCCTTCATCACGTCGAGTTTGTTCAGGTCAGCCTCGTAGCGGATGACGTACTGCTGGATGATGGAGTCCTGCTCGTCGATGAGGAACTCGCTGATCTGCTGGCCGCCACCGACGGTGTAGGCGAGGCGCTCCAGGAAGTCCGACAGGAGCGGCGAGTTCACCTGCCGCGCCCGCATCCGGGCGGCGTCGTCGAGGCTCTGGTTCCACGTGTCCACGAGCGCGACCAGGAAGCCCATCTCCTCGGCGAGCGCCTGGTACTCCTCCTCCTCAGCGAGGGTGCGGAAGATCTCGATGCGGTTGATGTTCGTCATCGAGAGGACCGTGATGTGGGTCAGGAAGAGGTGAAAGCGCTGGCGGATCTGCTTGCGCTGTCTGTCCTGGACCGCCTTCGGGTAGACCAGCGCGGCGAACACCGCGAACACCCCGAGCAGCACGATCGGGGCGCCGATGACCAGCGGGAGGCCGACCACGACGACGGCGACGAGGCTACCGACCATGAACAGCACCGACGGGAGCACGATGAGCAGGACGTACCGCCGGGCGGACATCTCCATGCGGCGGTACGCCTCCCGGACCGAGGAGAGCATCGTGCGGGCGTTGATATCGCCCGAGGGGTTCGCGGTGGACATCTCAGATGGTCTGGCCGAGGCCGCCGGTGTCGATGGAGATCCCCTCCATGCCGTCGCGCTGGTAGTCGGCGATGAAGTCGTTGACCTCGTGGTAGCCGAGGATGTCGGCGTCGATGGCACGCCGGATGAGCTCGGCGCGCTTGTCCAGCTCGTCGTAGATGAGCCGGGTGTCCGTGTAGCCGAGCAGCGTCGCGATCTGCTCCTCGAGGACGTAGGAGTTGTTCCGTCCGGTGAACTCGACCTCGTCCTCGCGGGGGTCCCAGTTGAACGCCTGCCGCGTGATGACGCCGTCCTCGTAGTCTGAGTAGCCCTCGATCTCCTGGACCGAGGTGACCCGGCGGAGCACGTCGTCGCCCTGCTTGACGCGGTTCTGGAACAGCGCCACGTCGCAGTTGTCCATGAACGTCTCGGGGACGTTGATGGGTGCGCCGGTGAACCGCTGGATCATCGAGACGATGTCGCTCGCGTGGAAGGTGAGCATCACCGGGTGGCCGGTCTGGGCGGCCTGGAACGCCATCTGCCCCTCCGCACCGCGCACCTCGCCGACGATGATGTAGTCGGGGCGCGAGCGCAGCGCGGCCGCGACCAGGTCGAACATGTCGACGTCGGAGTCGCCGTCACCCGACCCCTCGCGGGTGAGCAGCTGCTGCCACGTCTCCTGTGGCGGCTTGACCTCGGCGGTGTCCTCGGCGGTGTATATCTTCGAGTCGTTCGGGATGAACGACAGCGAGGCGTTGAGCGTCGTCGTCTTCCCCGACGCCGTCTCGCCGACGACGAACACCGTCTGCTCGTTCTCCAGACAGAGCCAGAGGTACGCGCCCAGCTCCGGCGAGAGCGTCCCCCACTTCGTGATCTGGAAGATGGAGAGCGGGATGTCCTCGCCCTGGCGGATGGTGAGCGACGGCCCCTGCACGGAGACGTCGTCGGAGTAGATGATGTTGATACGCGAGCCGTCGGGCAGCGTCGAGTCGATGATGGGGTGGGAGTCGCTGATGGGCGTGTCCATCCGCTCGCCCATGTTGCGGATCCAGTTCTGGAACGACTCCAGCCCGCCGAAGTCGACGTTCGTCTCCACCATCCCGTACGTGCCGTGGTCGGTGTAGCACTGGTGCGGGCCGATGACGTGGATGTCCTCGTTCTCCGGGTCCTGCATCACCGGGTCGAGCGGGCCGAGGCCGACGATGTCGCGCTGCAGGTGGTAGCGCAGCGACTCGTAGGTGCCCGAGTCGACCGTGATGGAGCCGCCGAACAGGCCGCCGATGGAGGAGCTGATGGCCCCGCCGACGCTGACGACCTCGCTCAGCAGCGTGTCGATGTGGTTCTCGAACTCGTCGTCGTCCGAGGGGGCGGGCCGCGTGACCGAGCGGTCGAGGATGCGCTGGCGCACCTGCGCGTACACCTCGCGCTGCTCCTCGTCGAGCTGTGGCTCGATGCAGTAGTACGTCGTGTCGATGCCCATGTCGCCGAAGACGTGGACGAACACCTCGTCGGTCACCTGGTAGCAGACGTTCGGCCGGTCGGACTCGTAGTCGCCCGGGTCCGGTACGAGCGACGGGTACTCGCCGAACTCCGCGTTGAACTCCGCGAGGTGGTCCGCGAGGTGCGAGTGCTCCTCGCTCGCCTCCCGGAGTTCGGTCGTCATCCGGGTGGTGCCGTACTCCGCCATCTCAGGCCACCGTCCGGTTCACGATGGTGATGCCACGCCCCTGCTGGACGTTGAAGCCGATGCCGTCGTCGACGGGCTGTTTCATGTTGGTGAACCGCCGGACACGGGCCGTCCGTCGGATGTCCTGGCCGACCGTCTCCGTCTCGATCTGGAGGAACACGTCCGCGACGCTCCGGATGGGCATGAGCCCCCGCTCGGTGACTGCCTCGGGGTCCGCGGTCAGGATGACCGTCTTCCCCTTGCGGGTCATGCTCTCGAAGAACGTCAGCACGGACTCCATGGCGTGGTCCTCGTCGCCGACGCCGGTGATTGCGTCGTACCGCGGGTCGTTCCGGAGGAACGCGCTGAACGCGTCGACGACCACGACGTCGCCCTGCCAGAGCAGGCTCGGCTCGGTGAGCCGCGCGAGCAGCTCGCGCTGGGAGCCGTTCCGGTGGGTGTCGACGTCCGCGCTGAGGAACAGAAGCTGGCCGCCGAGCAGGTGCTCGACCACGTCGTACGACAGCGAGTGCATCTGCGTGATGAACTCGCCGGCGTTCAGCTCGGACGAGATGTACGAGACGTAGGCGTCCTCGCTTGCGATACCGTAGGCCATGCGCTGGCTCATGACCGACTTGCCCGCGCCGTCGACGCCCTCGATGAGGACGACGCTGCCTTCGGGGATACCGCCGCCGAAGGCGTGGTTGACGCGGTCCGAGTCCGTCAGGCCGAGCGAGTAGTAGTCGTTCATACGTAGAACTCGAACACCTCCCTGTCGCCGTTGACGATGAGGACGACGCGGTGCTCACCGGGGTCGAGGTCGGCGGTCAGTTCGAGGCGGACCACGTTGCCCGACCGCCACTCCGAGCCGCTGACGACGGTCAGCGTCCGGTCGGCCGCGCCGACGTACTGTCCGTCGACCAGCACGTCGGGCTTCGAGGCGTCCGCCGGCAGCCGGCCGTTCCCGGTGTTCTTCACGAGCAGCGTCACCGTGGTCGTGCTGTCGTCGTACACCGCCTCGCTTCCCGGGTCCGAGATGATGTCGACCTCCGTGTCGATGGTCTGGGCGGCGTCGGCGCTCCTGGCGTCTATCGAGCCGCTCACGTCGCCGACGCTCGTGACGAGCGTGCCCGCGACGCTCGCCGCGACGAGCATCGCGGCGATGAACAGGATCATGCTCGACACCGACGTACTCGCCATCTCACAGCACCTCCGTCTCGGCGATGCCGTTCTCGGTCACGAGCTTGACCCGTCCCGGCTCGCTGGTGACGCCGGCCAGCTCGAACTGGAGCTGCTCGCCCGGCACCCAGATAGTTCTCCCCGAATCGCCCTCGACGCGGGTCGTCGCGCCGCTCACGTATGTCCCGTCCAACAGCAGGTCGGTCCCGTCGACCGACAGCGTCGTCGACCCCGTGTTGGTGACGTTCACGACGAGCGTGTCGGTCGAGGCGTTGTAGCTGACGTCGGTCACGTTCACGGCGGTGTTCGCCTCTGCGAGCGCGCGGTCGTCGCGGGCCTCGGTCGCCTCGGTCACCCGTTCGTTCGCTGTCTCCACCACCGGGTAGACGGTGCTCAGGCAGACGAGCGCGCCGACGAACAGGATGGCGACCGAGCCACTCGTGCTGAATCCCATGGTTACAGTCCCGTGTCGTCCATCGTCTCCTGGATGGCGTCCAGTTTCATGATGTACTCGTAGCTCTCCGCGTGGTCCTCCGCGTTCAGTTCGTTCGGGTCCCGGCTCGGGTCGACGGTCATGTCGAGGTCCGGCCCGGAGAGGGCGTCCTCGAGGGACGCCTTCACCTCGGGCGAGATCCACCCGATCTCCTCGTAGTACGCGATGGCCCGCAGCGTCGCCGCCGGGCCCGCACTCGTCACGAGGTCGGTCAGCCACTCGAACACGAGAATGTCAGTCGCGTACGTGTCAGCGAGGGCCGGGAGGGTGGCGTCCGACCGTGACTCGACTGCCCCGGTCCGCGAGCCATTCGACGCCCGCTCGTGCGAGCGCGACTCCTCGGCTGCTTCGCTCATCTGTGCTGCCTCGTCGGAGAGTGGTTCGACCTCCAGTTGGGTGTCGTCTGCATTGGTGTCCTCCTGTATCGCCTGCTGGCCGTCGTCGCCGGCCTCGACCGTCTCGAAGTCGTCCTCGCCCGCCTCGACCTCCGACTTCAGGTCGTCGAAGGAGACCGCGTTCTCGTCGCCCGGCTCGGTCGCTTCGACGACGACCTCGTTGTCCGCGAGGTCCTCGTCCGCGGGCTCCTCGTCTTCTGCGTCGGCTTCCGTCTCGGTCTCGTTCTCGACCGCGTCGGCCGGCGGCATCTCGCCGGTCGCGCCGTCGAGGTCGGGCTCGCCGCCCAGGCCGAACCCGTCGACGTCGTCGTTCATCTGGGTCTGGCTTCCGCCCTCGACGAACGGGTTCGCGCCGGCGGTCAGCTGGTCGTAGATGCCGAGCAACTGTCGCACCGTCCCGTTGACGTCCTCGACGCGCTCGGCTACCTCCTCCTGGGAGCTCTGGATCGACTCTATCTGGGAGTTGCTGCGCTCCAGGTCCTCCTGCATCGAGTCGATGCGGTGTTCGAGATTCTCGACCTGTTCCTCCTGGTCGAGGTCATCGAGCGGGACGTCGTAGCCCGGTTCGGGCGACATCTCCTCGTCGTCGTCGCCCTCGTCGGTCTCCGCCCCGGTGGGGTCCCCTCCCTGGGGTCCCTCCGAGCTGAGGAAATCAGCGAGTACGTCTCGAAGCCCCATTGCTGTCCCTCTCGATGTAGACCCGTGCACGCTCGGCGCGGTCGCTCCCGGTCTCGGGGACGGGTGCGCCGACGGTCGCTGTACTCCCAGCAGTCACTGCTACCTCGTAGAACGGATGTCGGTATATTGGTACGGACGCCTTCGCACGCCGACTCGGCCCGCGTATCGAGGACTGAGTCGACGGTCGAAACAGACGCTGAGCGCATACCGGAGTTGATGGTCGTGTCCGTCGTCGTCATCGACGGGGAAACCCCCCACGCTGTGATGCGAGGAATCGGCTCACCCCACGACGGGGAACGACGTTGGCGGCGGTCGGCAGCAGACGCCTCTCTCTGGATCGCGTCTCGCCGACTCCCGGTTGGCCCTGCTGGGCCACGCGTAGCTGGTCGTGTCCACGAGGGCGCGAGTGAGCTGCTCGCACGGGGTGAATTACCGATGAACGTAACGGAACCACAAGATGGTGACCGCGGGCAGGTCGGCATCGGGACCTTGATCATCTTTATCGCGATGGTCCTGGTCGCGGCTGTCGCAGCTGGCGTGCTCATCAACACGGCAGGCATGCTGGAAGCGAAGGCGTCGGACACGAGTACCGACGCACAGTCACAGGTCTCGAATCACATCGTCGCTGTCAGCGCGACCGGCGAGGTGAACGCCGACGGCACCGGCGTCAACAGGGTAAATCTCACCTTGATGCAGGCAGCCGGTGCCGGCGACATAGACCTGAGTAAGGCGTCGTTCGAGTGGGTGTCGGACTCGGCAGCAGTCACGCTGTCGCACGACGACTCCGCAGTCTCGCTCATCAACATGAGCGGTGACTCGAACACGACGCTGAACGACCGATCCGACCGCATCCGCGTCTCCATCAACGTCACGAGTCCACAAGTCGAAGGAACGCACCTCGCTGAGGGCGAAGAGGCGATGCTCCAGATCGTCGACCAGTCGGGCGCGAAGACGCTCTACGGCGTCAACGTCCCGCAGTCGATATCCGACGAGGAGTACGTCGTCGTCTGATGCGGGGAAACCGTGCCTCACGGGGGCACACATCAACCAATGAACGAACGCACGAAGCACACGGACGAACGCGCCGACGGCATCCTCTCGCCAGAGGAGCTGACCCCGAGCGAGGACCACTGCGAGGACCTCGGCGACGGTCGGTTCGTCGTCTCGGCGAGCGATGGTCCGTCTGCGGAACAACACGGCGGCACCCGTCTTCCGGACGTCGACCCGGCGCTGGCCGGGCTGGCGGCCGACGGGTCCGGGGACCCATCGGGGGCTCCCGCGTCCGCCGACGCGCTGGCGAACGCGAACGAACGATACGGCGTCGACATCGCGGTGAAGACCGACGACGGCGTCGCACAGACGGAGATCCGCTCGGACGACGTGCGCGAGGTGTTCACGTCGCTGCTGACGTGGTACGCCGACGAGCTCGACGACGAGATGGAGGCCGAGGAGACGCTCCGGATACTGCTGGACGCGTCGCCGCTGGAAGTATAGTCGAACAGCTGGTAGTTCTGCGATGCTGTTCTCCGGTCCGTAGCGATACTGTCGTGACACTGACTACTCTTACTTCGACAGACAGCAGTACGACTCCGATTCATTTCCTGCACCGTATCGAGTCGTGAGTCGAGCATCGAAACGGCTCTCGAAACCATACAGGCCTTGATAGTAGTAGGTGCCGTTGCCCTATTCGGGGCGCATCCCCACGTAAACCAATGATAGTGGACGTAACAGACAACGACGAACGCGGTCAGGTGGGCATCGGCACCCTGATAATCTTCATTGCCATGGTGCTCGTCGCCGCAGTGGCGGCCGGCGTGCTCATCAACACGGCCGGGCTGCTCGAGTCCACGGCCTCCGACACGGGCCAGGACTCGCAGGCACAGGTTTCCAATCAGATCGACGTGGTCACGGCTGTCGGTGAGAACACCGACGGCGACGACGCAGTCGAGATACTGAACTTCACGGTCAAGAAGTCCGCAGGCTCCGACAACATCGACTTGGAGGACGCGACCATCGACTACCAGTCGGACACCGCACAGCAGACGCTCTCGTACGGTGCAGTTGCGAACAGTACGCACTTCAACGAGACCTCGCTGAAGGGCGACGATGACGCGGTCCTCGACGATACGAGCGAGCGTGTCAGCATCCGTATCAACGTGACCGACGTTGACAGTGCCCTCGTTGAGGGCTCGGAAGCGACGGTTCGCTTCGTGGATCAGTCCGGCGCGACGACCATCTACGGGGTCAACGTGCCCGACAGCATCTCCGGTGAGACGTTCGTGGAGGTCTAATCCATGTTCGCAGACATCACCGAGAACGACGGCGACCGCGGTCAGGTCGGTATCGGCACGCTGATCATCTTCATCGCGATGGTGCTCGTCGCGGCGGTCGCCGCGGGCGTGCTCATCAACACGGCTGGGCTGCTCGAGTCCACGGCCTCCGACACGGGCCAGGACTCGCAGGCACAGGTCTCCAATCAGATCGAAGTAGTCTCCGCCAGCGGTAACGTCAGTGGCAGCCAGACTGTCCAGTACCTCAACTTCACCGTGAAGAAGTCCGCCGGTTCGGACGACCTCGACTTGGAGGACGCGACCGTGGAGGTCACGACGGACGAGATATCGGAGACGTTGACCTTCGATACGGCCGCTGCTGGATACGGGAATGGGAACTTCACGGTTGCCAACACTGACGAAACCAGCGCGTATCTCGCCAACACGTCTGACGTCGTGCTCAGCGAGACGTCCGAACGAAAGGTCATCGGTATCTACATGGGTAGCTCCGCACTCGGCGACGAACTCGAGGAGGGCGAGGAAGCGACGGTCCGCTTCGTCGACCAGTCCGGTGCGACAACCATCTACGGAGTCAACGTGCCGGACACGATCTCCAGCGACCAGGACTACGTGGCGGTCTAACCGGCGACGCTGAGCCTTCCCACCTCAGCTTCGTCGGCTCCGAGTACCGTCTGCGGGCGCATCCCCTCCGGTCTCACACTGGACCGGGGATGCGCCGGTGACATCGACCGGAGACGAGGACCGCTCGACGCGTCCCTCACGGGATGCGCTCGTAGACTCGCCCGGAACGGCACAGCACGCTAACCATCCCAACGAACGGATATGAGGCGTCGTCCCGACGCATCGATCCAGGCAACGCGATTCCGACGCTGGCGGCACGTCGCCGCCGGGGTCACCCCACGTGGTGTATCCCACACCCGAGGCAACCGCGATTCCGATTGCGAGCACGCCCCGACCTTCCCACTCGGGGCGACTCGCGTGCTTTTTATCGGTCGAGACGGTATCCCGACCATGAGCGACTCACGCCGCGAGACCTTTCTGGCGGGCGAGCTGCCCGAGGACATCGCACTCTACCTGGCCGACAGCTTCGTCGACGACCTCGGCCGGCTGGAGAAGTACGGCGAGCGCGTCGCCGACGGCATCGTCGTCGTCGTCGACGGCGACAGCGGCCGGGACGCGTTCACGGCCGCGACCGGCGCCGACGCGATGAACTTCGCGAAGGAGGCGATGGGCACCGAGGGCACCATCGCGCCGAACCTCACCGCCGGCGACTGTCCCGACTGTGACGACGGCACCGTCGAGTACGTCTTCGCCTTCGCCGAGGAGCAGAACGAGGAGGTCGGCGGCCTCTACGAGGAGGGCGACGTCATCCACGCCTACGCCCGCTGTGACTGCGGCGCGGCGTACAGCCACAAGTGGGTCGCCGGCTCCCGGTAGATGCCCACCGTCGTCGCCGTCGGCAGCGCCGTCCCCGACCGCATCTACCCGGTGACGAACCTGCCGGAACCCGACGGCGGCGCGTTCGCCCGCGACGAACGACTCGCAGCAGGTGGTGTCGCCGCGAACGTCGCCACCGCCTGCGCCCGGCTCGGGCGTGACGCCGGCGTCGTCAGCCGCGTCGGCCGGGACGACGACGGCGACCGGATTCTCGATTCGCTTGCTGCCGAGGGCATCGACGCCAGCCACGTCTCCCGCGGCGACGAACGCTCTAGCTACGCGATGATCCTCCGGGACGACGACGGTCGCCGGATGATAATCGCCGGCGGCGAGAGCATCCCGAAGCTGCGGCTGGACGACGACGCCCTGGACTACTGCCGCGACGCGGACGTGGTGTTCACCAGCGCGTACGCCCCCGACCAGGTCGTCTCGCGGCTCGTCGCGGCGGCCCGCGCGGACGACGGCTTCCCGCCCATCGTCTTCGACCTCGCCGGGCCGCTCGAAGAGCTGGCGGACCGCGGGACCGAGCCCGAGACCATCGACGGCCTCCTTCCGGTAGTGGACTGTTTCGTGTCGAGCGAGGTGCCCCTGCGCTCCTATCTCGGCTGCGACGGGCGCGACGCGGCCGCGGAACTGCGCGAGCGCGGGGTCACGCGGGCCGCGCTGACGCGTGGCGAGGACGGCGCGCTGTTGCTGGATGGGAGCAACATCGTGGAGGTGCCTGCGTTCGAGGTCGACGCGGTCGATACGACCGGTGCCGGCGACGCGTTCTCGGCCGGGCTGGTGGATGCGTGGATTCTCGACGGGAAACCTACCGGTGAGGCAGGGCGGTTCGCGGCGGCGGTGGCGGCAGAGAACTGTCTTGGTGAAGGTGCGCGCGGTGGGTTGCCGTCCAGGGACGTGGTCGTGGAGCGACTGTAGCCGGTTCTGTATTCCGTCGTCGACGTTCGGCTCCGGCGTCTCCGAGATGGATGTCCGAACTGTCGAACTGAGTGCCAGCCACAGATATCTGCCAACCTAGAATTTAGTATCGGGGGAACGGAAAATTTTATCTGAATATCGGTCCAATCGGGTGTGTGGACTCTGATAGAGTCGGATACACGATCGGACAAATAATCATGTTCTTTACGATGGGAACTCAATACTACCACTACCGATACACTGACCCAGATCCGCTGAACGCGGCCATCGTCGTCACGTGCGGAATCGCGGGGGCCGTCTTCACTGCGAGGTCGCTCGAACTTTTCTGAACGCCGGTTCGGTGATAGTCTTCTGGTTCCAGCTCCAACCACAACTTAATTATAAGAAAATAGAACAAAGGCGGGTATGGACTCCGCGTTCGGTGATACCCTCCTCAAGTTCGCAATGGTACTCGGACTCGTCGCGGTCACGGCGGCGAACCTGTCTCTCGTCGGAATCGCCGAGGGAGCGATGATGGCCAGCTTCCTCCTCGGACTGCTCGGTGTCGCCTTGGAGCTCAACGACTCGGTGTCGGTGTGAACGAGTGCTACGTGTTCCGGTCCAGCCAGTCACAGAACTCGTCGAAGTCGTTCGCCACCCGTACTCTCGCGATCTCTCGGACTGTCCCCCGTCCGTAGTTCGTCGGCGACGGCCTACACCGTCACCGGATACGTCAGCGAGAACTCCCAGGCGAACTCGACGAGGCCATCGTCCGGTATCTGAAACTCGCTCTCGAAGGTGTACTCGCCCGCAGGGATACAGCCACGGGGACTGTTGACGAGCACCGAGTACGTGTTGGTGAACGTCTCCTCTCGGCCCAGAATGATCTTGAAGC
The DNA here is from genome assembly GCF_900103505.1 of Haloarchaeobius iranensis. Lineage (GTDB taxonomy): Archaea > Halobacteriota > Halobacteria > Halobacteriales > Natrialbaceae > Haloarchaeobius > Haloarchaeobius iranensis. The sequence continues at coordinate 25,049 of NZ_FNIA01000020.1, read as the reverse complement.
CGCTGTTCGGCGGGCTGTACGGGATGTCGATTCGGTTCCAGCACTCCCCTCGTCGGGAGCCTGGGACCACGGTGAACTCGTGGTCCCCGTTCTCGTCGATGATGGCCGCATCGTGACGCTCGTGTGGTGCCAGGAGTAGCCCTTCCGGTTCGGGTCCGTCGCCGACGAACTCCGAGGACAGCGGCGCGGAGCCGACGAAGTTCAGGTCCCGGGGTCGCCCCTCGTTCGTGACGCCGATCTCTATCTCCGCCGGGTGCTCCGAAGTCGCCTCGCGCAGCGTCTCGACGTGGAAGGAGATGTTCGCGTCGGCGATGGAGTCCGGCGGTTCGACGGTCGCCGTCGGTTCCGCGGTCGGTGTCGCCGTCGGCGTTGCCGTCGTCTCGGGGGGCGTTGTGGTCGTGTCACTCGTCATCTCGGCTTCTGTCTCCGGACCATCCAGTGCGGAACACCCCGGGAGAGCGACCAGTCCGAGACTGGTGAGGAGCCGACGGCGGTCCATGGTGGTAGTTCCCACTAACGGGATAAGTGTCTTGTTCCAGGAAAGAAGTCGTGACCCTTACCGCTCCGTCTCGACGCCCTCGCTGTCCTCGGGCTCTAAGTTCCGGAAGCCGTCGAGGATGACCTGCTTCGCGGTCGCGCCGCGGGTCGTCCAGTGGTGGGCCATGTCGAGCATGTCGTCGTAGATGTCGGGCTTGCAGCCGGCCGCCTTGGGGTGGCCGCCGCCGTTGACCTGCGCGGCGACCTCGTGGCAGCGCTCGAACGCGTCGGTGCCGCGGATTGAGGCGGAGCCGGCGGGTTTCACGACCACGCTGGCGACCGCGCCCTGCTCGCGGAACGCCTCGGCGACCTCGTTCTGGGAGCAGCGGCCGTAGGTGACGCCGACGGTCCAGCCGTTCACTTCCTTCAGCTCGCCGCGGTCGACGGCCTTCTCGATGAGCGCCTCCTTCTCGACGCGGCGTTCGGCGAGCAGTTCTTGGGTTTCGGGCGGGAGGTCCGCGCCGCCCTCGCTGATGATGTCGACGTACTCGTCGGGGTCGAGCCAGTACGCGAGGTCCGCGAGGTCGTCGGAACGCTCGTCCTCGCGCAGCCAGAGGTCGTGGTCGCGGGTGACCGCGGCGAGGTCGACCCACCGCTCGTCGAACTCGTGGTCGAGCGAGCGCACGGCCACGTCGGCGGTGCACTCCGCCTCGCCGTCGCCGATGACGAGGTCGACGCCCGCGTCGCGGACGGCCTGCTCGACCTCGGGGTCCCACTGGTGGTGGTCGAACCAGCGCACGCTGTCGGCCGTCTCCAGCAGCATGTCGAGCTCGTCCTCGACGTACTCGAACTTGTCCGGGCAGAGGTCGCAGACGAACACGTCCAGTCCGGGCTCGCCGAACTCGGCGACGAGCTCTATACCCTCTTCCAGGTCGTGCGGGCCGGCCGGGACCAGCCCGGCCTCGCCGAAGGCCTCCCGCAGCAGCGCGACGCAGGCCAGCCCGTCGGCGTCGGGGTCGGCCACGACGGCCACGGACTTGCCGTCCAGGGCCTCGCGGGCCTCTCGCTCGCGTCGCTCCTCGTCGACCTCGTCCGGCACGAAGAAGCCGGTGCCCGGCAGGATGGACTTCCGCGCCAGCGGCATGTCCTCGTCAGCGATGAGTTCCTCGTTCATACCCCGGGAGAGTGGCGGGAGCGGGAAGAAGTCGCCGGTTCTATGGTGCGAACGTGACCAGTTCCTGTCCCGCGTTCACCCAAAGCGCGTTGGAGGTGACGGCTGCGGGGCCGGTTCCGGCGTACTCCGTGGATTCCCAGAGGACTTCGCCCGTCGTCGCATCGAGCTCCGTGACGTTTCGACCGGGCACGTAGAGCCGGTCACCACATTTGGCGATTCCGCTATCCGAACCGCCGACGTCGGTACGCCACTGCACGTCTCGACTCTCGGTATCGATGGCAATGACTTCGCTGTTCGTCGGAGTGAACAGAGTATTACTGGCTATGTCCAGCGTTGGCGGTGCCTCGTTTGCCGAGGACTCGACATCGACCTGCCATCGTCGTTCGCCGGAACCTCTGTCCAGTGCGTGAACTGGTCCATCTCGTTCGAGTACGTACACTGCGTCCGGTCCGACAACCGGTTCGCCGTGGCTTTCGATGCCTTCCGTACGCCACTCGTGTTCGCCGTCGTCGAGCGTGAGCGCGTGGACGGCTCCGCCTCCGTCGTCTGGAACCGATGCGGTGACGAAGAGTCTATCGTCCGAAGCGGCGATCCCGTGGATGGCGTGGTCACCATTGAGCGCCTCCCAGTTCCGCTCGCCTGAGAAGGTAAGTGACGAGACACTCGACTGCTCAGCGGCGTAGATGGCATCAGACGTGGCGAGCGGGCTTGCTTCGCCAAGCCCAGTCACAAAGTCCCGATCCCATCTGAGCGTGCCGTCGTCAGTGTCGAACGCGCTAATCTGGTTCCCGGTCTGGAAGACAACGAGGTCACAGACGACGAGGGGTGACAAGGACTGGAAATCGGAAATCGTCTTGCTCCAGACCGTTGATTTTGAATCACGACTTAGGGCGTAGAGTCCGTCCGTTCCGGTCACGTAGATGTGGTACTCTCCGACGACTGGCGTTGTGCCTTCGACTGTTCTACCAAACACTACTTCGGAAGTTGTTTCGGTGAACGCTGGGCTGGTTTCGGTATAGGTGCCGGTTCTCTGTGGATTGCCTTGCAGCGATTCCCACTGGGGGGAATTTGCACATTCACCGGGTTTATCTCGGAGGGTAGTTGGTGAGTTCTTATTGCTAGTCCCTTGTGTCAGGGCCGCACAGCCTGACAATGTACTAACACCTATCGCAGCGAGGACCTGTCTTCGTTTCATTTTAATTCGAAAAGTTTGTTTTCCACCTTATTCGTTATACCGATGAGGCGGGCTTAGTCGCTAACGTTATCGTTCAGTGAATAGCTGACGTTCTTATCGATACTTGTCGTCAGTGGTGGCGAGTAGATCGGGTTTCGCTTGTAAATTGCTTCTAGGTTAATCTCGACTGATGTTGGGTTGTAAACATATGGGTTGGAGACATACTGGGACTGTGCAACGCTCGCGGTGTTTAGATTGACTGCATTATATCTGACATCCCCGCTTATATCGGCTTCGTGTTTTACGTACTTATCAGTGTACGGTTGACTTTTGTCGTCGATGTCGATCTCGGGCGACTGATTTGACTCAGAGTATCCCAGAGTAAATGTGCCCCCACTTGGGTAACCGGCAGAAGCTGCTAATTCCCAGCCTGAAGTTGTCTGTCCTACGGTGTTACCCGGTGCACGATTCACTAGTTCTGCATCGATACCAGTTCCATCTTTCCAATCGTGTTTGAGACTCGCCGTATGGTTTTGCCAGTAGCTATCGTTTTCATCACCGTTGTCAACGCCAGCCGCTATGAGATCAACCTCCGTCTCAACTGCGTGAGTATCGAGATCTGCGGGGTTTTCTCGATAGTTTATCGTTACACCGAATGTGTTGTCGGCTCCGTCAGTGGTGTACCAGTCAGTTTGGTTCAGTGTGTTCCAGTCACTCCAATCGTCCGGCGATGAGGAAGAATAATTTGATGAGACTCCTGCATTCTGAATCTCTGAAGCCTTTTCGTCGGCTTTGTTGTGAATATCCGTTACTTGTTCGGCAGTGATTCCAACCCTTTGTTGAGTTCGTCCTTCGGGAGGTCTGGCTTCAACAACGGTTCCGATGAACTCGACTGGTGACCCGTTGATTATATCGAAGTTATATGCGATGATAGTTTCGCCGTCTTCAGTTTCAAATTCCGAAACTGCGAAAGAATAATCCGAACTATCCCGATCGGACCAGTTCTGTATCGCCGCCCTCCGGTGATTTCGCAGCTCAGTTTCGCTAAGTCCATTGGCTCTGTCTCGGCGGATTCGAACACTAGTTTGTGGGTTAGTGTACGCTGAGACGCTATGGGAAATGAGCGTAGTCAAACTACTAGCACCTACTATAGTAGGCGTTAGAAGTAATTGCTTACTTTTGGGACAGAGAGTTGGTCGAGAGCGGTGCCGATCGCCGTTGTTAACTCGTCGAGTGAGTCGAAGAACCGGTTGCTGAGCGCCTGTTGTAGCTGTCGCCAGCATTCCTCAACCGGGTTGAGCTCCGGCGAATACGCCGGCAACGTCACGAAGGCGAGGTCGTCACGGGCCGCCAGGTCCGTGACGGCCGACGCCTGGAAATACGGCGCGCCATCCAGCACCACGAGCAGGTCATCCTCAAACTCTTCACATAGTGCTAAGATGAAATGTTTCGCGTGATCGGCGGTGACGTACTCCTCGAATCGGGAGAAGAAGCGATCACCGTCCTCGGTGATCGCGCCCAACAGACACGTCCAGTCGCGCTGTCCAGAAAGTTCGACGCTCGGGCGCGTGCCACGCGGAAACCACGCGGCACGCGGCTCGACCTGCACCGATTTCTTGGTCTGGTTGATGCAGACTACGGTGGCGTCCATCTCCCGCTGCTTTTTTTGAACTCCTCGTGAAACTCCTCTTGCTCGTCTTCATCAGCTTCAGCGGCTGAACGGCGTGGTTTCTGATAGCTGAGGCCTGCTTCTTTCAGCAATCGTCGGCAACTCGGATAGGAGTACTCGACGCCGTACGTTTCTTCGAGAAACTGCTGGACGAGCGCCGGCGTCCACGCCGGCGCGTCGATCCCGACCGCTTCAGGTGGGTCGTGGACAGTTTCTTCGAACTCTTGTTGCTGTGTCTCTGAGAGCTTTCGATTTCTTCCAGAACGGTGAGTGTTAGCGACGGCATGCTCAAGCGACTCGTCGGCGTCGAGTCGCTTGAGCCAGTTGTAGATCGTTTTTCGGTGAACGTCGTACCACTCGGCTAGCTCTTCTTGCGAGACACCGTTCTTGTACGCGATAGCTGCTAACAATCGCTCTGTTGGCTTCTTTCCCTCCACGTTGTCGAGAGCATCTTGCAGCTCTTCGACGGAGATTTCGTCGAGGTGCTCCACTAGCTACCACAAGAAATGCTTTGCAAATATATCTAACGACTACTATAGCTTCATGAAGTTCCTACGGTTAGGCCTCATGCAAATCACCAATAGATACAGAGAGTAATAAAAATAACGGAATTAAATATTTTACATTTTCTGCCATTTGGCATCGGGGGAAAAGAACTGGAAAGCAGAAGTTTAAACAATGTGGGTGTATCTGTCGATTTTGGTCACTATGGCCGAATCTATTCAAAAACTCATGCAAGATCAAATCGTCGAAATCAATACCGGTACATTTTCAGGCAATGTTCTCCGCACAATGATATGAACGTCCCCGACGGCTGGACGACCGACACCGTGCACGCCAACGACATCGACCTCCAGTACCACCGGACCGGTGAGGGGCCACCGCTCGTCCTCGCCCACGGTTTCTACGAGAACGCGCGCTGTCGACTCCCGCTCGTCGAGGACCTTGCGGAGGACTTCGACGTGGTCGCCTACGACGCCCGCGGCCACGGTGGCTCCGACGGCCCGGACTGGGGCTACGGCATCGACGACCGCGTGGCCGACCTCGTCGGACTCGTGGCGGGCCTCGACCTCGACGACCCAATCCTGTTCGGGCACTCCGCGGGCGGCTCGACGGTCGCCTGGGCCGCCGCCCGGTATCCGGAACTCCCCCGAGCAGTCGTGCTGGAGGACCCCGACGCCTGGCGCGGCGAACCCGACATGCCCCCCGAGGAGATGGCCACGTTCGTCCGCGAGCGCGTCGAAGGGCTGGCCGAGCAGTCGGTCGCGGAGATCGCCGCCGAGCACGGGGAACTGGCCGACGAGCGGGCACGACGGGTCGCCGTGGCGAACAGGGAGTGCGACCCGAACATCGCGGGCTTCGCGGCCGCTGGCTTCGAGCCGACACCCGACGCGTTCCCCGACATCGCGGCCCCGACGCTGGTCCTGAAGCGGGATGCCGACCCCGAGGAGCGCGCGGACGATCTCGAGATTGCAGATTCGCTCCCCGACGGCCGACTCGTCCATATCCCCGACGCCGGCCATCACGTCTTCTGGGACGAGCACGACGCCGCGTGGGCGGAGCTCCGGGCGTTCCTGTACCGGGTGTGAGAGCCGGTCGTGCTTACCCAGCCACCATCGGCTCGAGCTCCAGCCTAACCACCTCGCCGCCGTACCGGACGTAGACGACTATCTTCGGCTCGGTCATGGCGCTGCTGTTCCACGTGCGATGTGGCAGTCGCTCGAACACGTCCCAGAGCGTCCTGTAGCTCGCCGCCGGAATCCACGTCGTGTTGGTGTCGTGCCGACTCGTGCCCTCGATAGTCCGCCGGACGGTCTCGTTCTCGGCCAGCGCCGTCTCGTTGAACCGAACGATGGCCACGTTCTCGGCGGTCCCGTTCCCGTAGCTGTTCGTCACGTCGGGCGGGACGACCGTCGCGTTCGCTGGCACGTCGACATCCGAGTTGGCCGCGACCCGGTAGTCCGACGGCTCCCGCGGGCGCTCGCGGTCCGGCGTGAAACAGCCCGCCGTCACCAACAGACACGCGACCAGCAGTCGGGACCACGGCACGCGACGCATCGGTCTCCGCTACGCTTCCTGCAGCTGCCGCACCGTCAGCACGGGTGCCTCGCAGGTGCGGACGACGCGCTCGGCGACGCTGCCGATGAGGAAGCGGTTCTCGCCGTGACGGCCCCGCGTCCCGGTGGCGACCACGTCGGCGTCGACCTCGCGGGCGAACGCGCAGATCTCCGCGGCCGGCCGGCCTTCGCGGATGGCGGTCTCGACCGGCAGGTCGGTGTCCGCGGTGACCTCCGCCAGCGCCTCCTCGGCGCTCTCTTCGAGGGCATCGCGGAACTGGTCCCGGACCGACTCGGGGGAGGACTCCACCTCGCTCGCGTCGATCACGTACAGCGCGTGGACCGTCGCGTCGAAGCGCTCTGCCAGGTCGAGAGCGACCGCGACCGCTCGTTTGACGCTCTCGGAGCCGTCGGTGGCGATGACGACGGTGTCGAACATGGGCGTGGGTTTCCCGGCCGAGGGCATAAATCTGCGGCCCTTTGCGTCATCGGTCTCTGGCTGGCTCTGGAACGTCGGTCTCGGCCGCCTGTGGGAGTCGAACGCCGAAACCGTGACACGAACACGCCCGGACTCGAACAGCCAGAAAGCCCCTTCGTCGGTGAGCACATCCGGGACCGCGAACAGCCAGAAAGCCCCGACGTGCTCGGCTCCCGGGCCTCGCTGCGGTCCTCGCTACGCTGTCGTTCGAAAGAGCGCTCCGCGCTCTTTCGTGATGACGAGAGAGCTTCGCTCTCTCGAACCACGGTCCTTCCTTTGGCGGGGTTCGCCGGCAGACTCCGTCTGCCGAGCCTCCACTCGCTTCGCTCGTGGAGACGCCGAGCACGTCGCCCCTTTCAGTCCCACCGTCGGACCGACGGTCCGACGAGCCCCCGTTCGCTCGCAGGCTCGCTCACGGGGACACCCGACAGCGACCGCACCGCACCGCATGCCCCCCAGCCTCTAGTGCTCCCTGCGGTGCCTGAGCGCTACGCGCTCAGACTCGCGAGAGCGAAGCTCTCGCGTCGCTCATCCCTCGCACGAGTGCGGCGAGACACGCTCCCTCTCGGTCGCGCGTCTCGCCAGCCGCGCGCCATCCGGTTGGTCGGAAAATATGGTCGCCGTTCACTCCCGGTCCAGCCGCTCCTGCCACTCCTGCACGCGCTGCATCAGCTCGACGGGCGAGGTCCGGTCCACGTCGACCTCGTCCAGTTCGTCGAGGATGGCCTCTGTCTCGGGGTCGATGGCCGGTTCGTGCTCCGTCTCTCGCCCCCCGTCAGCCGTCGCCATGGTGCCGCTGTCGAGGTCGAAGACGACCTGCTGGCCCCCGCCGCCGTCGCCGCCGCTGCTCCCCCGGGCCTCGATGGCCTTCTCCTGGCGGAGCCGGTCGAGCACGTCGCGGGCGCGGTCGACGACCGGCTCGGGAACCCCGGCGAGGTCGGCGACGTGGATGCCGTAGGAGCGGTCCGTCGGTCCCTCCCGAACGGTGCGGAGGAACGTCACGTCGCCGTCGCGCTCGTCGGCCGCGACGTGGACGTTCTGGACGCGTTCGAGGTGCTCGGCGAGCCCGGTCAGCTCGTGGTAGTGCGTCGCGAACAGGGTCTTCGCGCGGATCTCGTTGTGCAGGTACTCGACGGCGGCCCAGGCGATGGAGATGCCGTCGTAGGTGGCGGTGCCGCGGCCGACCTCGTCCAGGATGACCAGGGAGTCCTCGGTGGCGGAGTGGAGGATGTTCGAGAGCTCCTGCATCTCCACCATGAACGTCGAGCGGCCCTGGGCGAGCTCGTCCAGCGCACCGACCCGGGTGTAGATGCCGTCGACCAGTCCGACGGTGGCCTCGCGGGCGGGCACGAAGCTGCCGACCTGGGCGAGGAGCACGATGAGCGCGGTCTGGCGCATGTACGTCGACTTCCCCGACATGTTGGGACCGGTGACGACGGTGAACGTGCGCTCGTCGTCCAGGTGGCAGTCGTTCGGGACGAACTCGACGGTCTGCTCGACGACGGGGTGGCGGCCCGCCGTCACGTCGAGGGCGCGCTCGTCGGTCAGTTCGGGGCGGTTCCAGTCGTTCGAGACGGCGTGGGTCGCGAGGCTCGCGAGCACGTCCACCTCGGCGACGGTCCGCCCCACGTCCTGCAGCAGTTCGGCCCGTGCGGCGACGCGGTCGCGCAACTCGTCGAACAGCCGCGCTTCGAGCTCGCCCCGCTGCTCCTCCAGCCGGAACAGCTCGCGCTCCTTCTCGGCGAGCTCGTCGGTCCGGAAGCGCTTCGAGTTCTTGAGCGTCTTCACGTGCTCGAAGTGTTCGGGCACGCCGTCGGCGGCGGACTTGCCGACCTGCACGTAGTAGCCGTCGGTCTTGTTCCGGTCGACGGTGACGTGGCTGAGTCCGTGCTCGCGTTTCACCCGGTCGGCCAGCTCGTCGAAGTACGCCTGGGCGGCCTCGTGGCGCTCCCGGAGCTCGTCGAGCTCGTCGTCGTAGCCCGGTTTGAACAGCCCGCCCTGGGTCGTCGTCTTCGGGGGGTCCTCGACGAGCGCGTCGGCGAGTTCGTCCCGGAGTGCGGCGGCCGCCTCCCGGTCCGGCCGCGAGAGGATGCCAGACAGCGGCGAGTCCGCCAGCTGGGGCGACGCCTCGATGGCCTCGACGAGTTCGGGGAGCACGCCCAGCGTGTCCCGCACCCGGAGCAGGTCCGTCGCGTCGGCGCTCCCACCCACCGCCCGGGACGCGAGCCGTTCGAGGTCGTACGCCGCGTCGAGGGTGTCCCGGACCTCCTCGCGACCGAGCGCGCCGGCGGTGAAGGCGGCGACGCTCGCCTGGCGTTCGTCGAGCGTGTCGCGGTCGCGTCGGGGCCGCTGGAGCCACTCCTTCAGCAGGCGACCGCCCGGGCTGGTGACGGTGTGGTCGACCGTCGCGAACAGGCTGCCCGCGCGGTCGCCGTGCATCGTCTCGGTCAGTTCGAGGTTGCGCTGGGTCGTCGCGTCGAGCTCGACGTGCTCGCCGCCGTGGTAGGGCTGGACCCGGGTCATCGACGCGAGCACGCCCGTGCCGGTCTCGTCGACGTAGGCGAGGACTGCACCCGCGGCGCGGACGCCGAGGTCGCCTACGCCGAGGGTCTCGAACGTGTCGTCGCCGAAGTGGTCGCGGGCGACGTGGCCCGCCTGTCCCGGCGCGAACGACGACGCGTCGGGCAGCGAGAGCCGCGCGCCGGTCCGCTCCTCGATGCGGTCACAGAGCGCGCCGTCGTCCCGGATTCCGGGGCCGGGAAGCACCTCGACGGGACTGAACCGGTACAGCTCCGTGAGCGCGGCGGCGGTGCCCTCGACCGTCGTCACGTGGAACCGGCCCGTCGTCACGTCGGCGAACGCGAGGCCGTAGGTCGTGTCGTCCGCGTCGCCGCCCGTGCCGCCGTCGCCCGCTCGCACGACCGCGGCGAGATACTGCGCGTCGACCCTGGCGACGTCGAGCAGCGTGCCGGGCGTCACCACGCGCTCTATCTCGCGGTGGATGTCGCCGCCGTCCTCGTGTTGCTCCGCGACGGCGACCGTGTAGCCGCGCTCGACGAGCGCCTTCAGGTACGGCGTGAGGTCGTCGACCGGTACGCCGGCCATCGGGTACGACGAGCCGTGGCTCGACTTCTGGCTCACCTTCAGGTCCAGCTCGTCGGCGACGAGCTCGGCGTCGTCCGCGAAGAACTCGTAGAAGTCGCCGCACTGCATCGCGAGCACGTCGGCGTCGGTCTCCGCCTTCAGCCCCAGGAACTCCCCGACGATACCCGTCGCCTCTGTCATGGCGTGTACTGGTCGGGAGACGGAGTAAAACCCTGCGGGTTCGACGTGGGACCGCGCCCGTCTGTTGCCGCCCCTGCCGAAGGCCTTTAGCCACCGCCGCGAGGAGCGGGAGGTATGGCAGGCGACCCGAACCGGCTCATCCGCGCGCTCGCCACCGCCGTCGTCGCCTTCGGAGTTACCGCCGGGACGGGGCTGCTGCTGCGGGTGCCCGCGGACGTGGCGTTTCTGCAGGCGTCCGCCGTGGCCGTCGCGCTCGTGGTCGGGACGTTCGCGGTCGCCTCGGCGGGCTACTGACACGTCGCTCGGCGGTGGAGTGCCGTGGGGGACTACGGCAGGAGAACGCCGTCGATGACGTGGACGAACGCGTTCGACGCCTCGATGCCAGTCGCGACGATGTCGGCCTGGTCGCCGTTGAGGCTGGTGCCGTCGACGGCGACCCGGGCATCGTTCAGCGTGGGGACGCCCGCGGTGTCGACGACGGAACGCGCCCGGCGACGGCCGGGGACGACGTGCTAGGCCAGCGTTCTCAGCAGGAACTCGTCGTCGACGTCGCCGACGTTGTCGGGCGTGATGCCGACGGCAGCGAACGCCTCGTCGGTCGGTGCGAACACGGTCAGCTGGCGGTTGCCGTCGAGTGCCCCGACGAGCCCGGCCTCGGCGACGGCTGCGACCAGCGTGTCGAACCCGTCGGCCGAGACAGCCACGTCGACGATCGTGTCTCCGTCGCGCGGTGGGCCTGCAGCGGCGGTGCCGGCCCCGCCGGCGAGCAGTGCGGTTCCAGCGGCGAGCGACCGAAGCACGGCGCGTCTGTCTGTGGTCATCGGAACACCACCGCCGCGTTCGACTGGGACGAACTACCACGTTTTCCCGACTAGCTCCCAACTCTGCCCCAGATTTCTGTTGGTACGTACTCAAAAACCGGAGGTGAGTTAGTTCTGTGACTGAATCCACCGTCCAACTCTACAGGAGGTCATTATATTTTTCTGACACGCCCACTGCGCTCGGAACGGTCCCGTCCCAAGATTGTTGACGGTGCCACGCGAACGACTGGCCAGCATGCCGACGCCCGAACTCCCAGAGGACCCACCGACGGACCGTGCCTTCGCCATTGAACTCGACGACCGGGACCCGCTCGCGGCGTTACGGAACCGATTCTACATCCCGGAGGGCGACCGCTACATGGACGGGAACTCGCTGGGGCTCATGTCGAAGGACGCGGAGGCGGCGCTAGCGCACGTCGTCGACGAGTGGCGCGACCTGGCCATCCGGGGCTGGGGCGAGGCTGACCCGGACTGGTTCCACTACCCCGAGCGACTGGGCGACCGGCTCGCGTCGCTCGTCGGTGCACGGGAGTCCGAGGTCGTCGTCGGCAACTCGACGACGGTCAACATCCACACGGTGATCGGGACGATGCTCGACGCCTACGGCGCGGAGACCATCCTCGTGGACGACCTGGACTTCCCGACGGACCACTACGCCATCCGGGCTCAGCTCCGCCAGCGCGGGCTCGACCCCGACGACCACCTCGTCGTCGCCGAGAGCAGCGACGGCCGCACCGTGACCGTGGCGGACGTCGAGCGGGCACTGGAGACCAACGACGTGGACGTCGTCTTCCTCCCGACGGTGCTGTACCGGTCGGGACAGCTGCTCGACGTGGAAGCCATCGCCGAGCTGGCCCGCGAGCACGGCGCGCTGTTCGGCGTCGATGCGGCCCACAGCGTCGGCGCGGTGCCACACGAGTTCGACGCGAACGGTGTCGACTTCGCGGTCTGGTGCTCGTACAAGTACCTCAACGGCGGTCCCGGCGCGGTCGCGGGGCTGTACATGAACGAAGAGCACTTCGACGCACCACCCGCGCTGGCGGGCTGGTGGGGCAACGACAAGTCGACGATGTTCGAGATGCGCACCACCTACGACCAGGCACCGGACGCCGGGGCGTGGCAGATCGGCACGCCGCCGCTGCTCGCCGCGGCACCGCTCGACGGCGCGCTGGACGTGGTCGAGGATGCCGGCATCGACGCGTTGCGGGAGAAGTCGGTCGCGCTGACGGAGTACCTCGTCTCCCTGACCGACGCGCGCCTCGCCGAGCACGGGTTCGCCGTGGGAACGCCGCGGGACCCCGACCGGCGAGGCGGCCACGTCGCGCTCGAACATGCCGAGGGCTATCGCATCAGCGAGGCGCTGCGCGACCGCGGCATCGTCGTGGACTACCGACCCCCGAACGTGGTCCGGGTCGCGCCCTCGCCGTACTACGTCACCTTCGAGGAGGTGTGGTCCGTGGTCGACGACCTCGTCGAGATCGCGGCGCAGTCGCTCTACGAGGAGTACGAACCCGAGAGCGGCGGCGTGACGTAGCTACGCTGCACCGGGGCGTCTGTCGTCCTCCTCGGTCTCGCCGCCGGCCGCCTCGGCGATCTTGAGGGCGAGCCACGCGACCAGGATGATGGGCGCGAGGGGCAGCAGGACGAGCGCCAGCAGCCCGGCGATGATGTAGCCGATGGCGCTCATCGGTGCGTTCGGGCCCATCCCGCGGCTCTCGCTGAGTGTCGACATAATACGCTAGCGTACGGTCCGAGCCGGCAAAAGCAGTGTGCCGAGTCCGGCACCGACTGCGCCGGGGCGCACTTACTCGTCGATGTCGACCATCACGGGGCCGTCGTCGTCGTCGTCTTCCTCGTCGCTCGCTGCATCCTCGGCGGCGTCCTCGCTCTCCTCGACGGCTGCCGCGGCGGCGCTGTCACCGGCGCGGTCGGCGAGGATGTAGCCGAACAGGCCGCCGACGAGCATCCCGAGGCCGGAGGCGCGGGTCGAGTCGACGTACCAGTCGCGGGGCTCGAGTTCGCCGGTGTTCTCGTAGCTCATACCGAGCAGGAGGCGCGAGCCGAGCTTGGCCATGCGCTTCGGGAAGAGGAGGCTGAGAAGGCCCTGTGCGGCGGTTGCGGCGGCGATCGCTTTCCGGAGCTTCGGGGAGCCGAGCATACCGGTACTCGTATCTCCAGCGAGAAAAACCCCGACGAAAGCGGGTGGGACCGCCGGCTCGTTCGGGCTCAGTCGACGTCGAACGCCGTCGCGTCGTCGACCCAGGCCGAGCCGCCGTCGCCCCCGGCGGTCTTGAACACGCCGCGGGCGGTGGCGACGCGGGTGCCGGTCACGTCGGTCACGTCGCAGTCGACGGTGGCGATGTCCGCGCCGTCCTTGACGACCTCGGCCTCCGCGACGAGGTCCTCCGTCGCCGGGGCGAGGTGGTCGATGCGGATGTCGATGGTCGGCGTCGGGGTGAAGTTCAGCGAGATGACCGCCGCACCCGCGACGTGGTCGGCGAAGGAGTGGACGACGCCGCCGTGGGCGATCACCTTCCCGGGGACCGAGGAGTGCTCCTCGGCGAGTTCGAGGCGACCCCGGGCGAAGCCGTCCTCGGCCTCCTCCAACTCGATGCCGAGATGCTTCGCGTACGGCATCGCATCGAAGATCGCGTTGACTGTCATGCACACCCGTTGCGACGCATCGGGCATACCGTTTTGCCAACGACCGGGAACGTGTCTTCAGTGTGTCGCGGTCGTGCGGTCACCTCGCGAAAACTTGTGACGTGCTAACATTTATCGTGCTCGGGGACCAACGTAGCGGCCGAGGAACACCATGGCAGCTGCACCGAACCGAGACCGGGGACACGACACGGTCGGAGTCGACGCCGTCGACTTCGGGCCGTACGTCGCCATCGATGTCGGCGACGGCGAAATCCTGCTGTTCGACGAAGGCCGCTCCACGGCGTGGATCCAGTCCTCCGTGGCCGTCTCAGTCGAGGAGGCAGTGTGATGTCGCGACGGATCCGTTCGCGTCCCACACGCCGTTCGGTACCGTCCCCGGCGCGGGTCGTCGTCCATCCGTAGCACCACGCTCGCGGTTCGTTCTGCCCGCGTCACAGATTCACTCCCGATGCGCTCCCCCGGTCGAGCCGCCGGCACGTATCTCTCACCCGGTTCCTGTCGGAAGAATTTTGTTCGGGTTCGCTGTACCGACCGACAGCGTGACCCTCCCATTGAGCGACGACGCGGTCGCCGCACCGCTCGGCAACAAACTGGTCGCCGGCTACCTCGTCACCGTCTCCGCCTCACCGCTGTACCAGGCGCTGCTCCGCGTCGGCGGGGGCGGCGTCGACACGCTCAACGCCATCTTCATCTTCGGCTGGGTGCCGCTGTTCCTCGCCATCGCCTGGGGGGTGTTGCACCGTCATCGGTGGGGTCTGCCCGGGGCCCTCTGGATTGCCACGTACGGCGTCCGTGACGCTATCGTCGGTCTCGTTCGGCGGCCGACCGAACCCCTCGCCGTCTTCGCGGGGGAATCACCGGTCGACCTCGCCATCTTCGCGGCCTCGCTCGCGGTGCTCGGCTACATCCTCTCCCGCTTTGCCGTCGGCGTGTACGAGTGACTCCCGACCGCGGTCGGCAATCACAACCCCTACGGTGTCTCCCCGAGCAGCCCCAGCCATGCAACTGGGCGTACTCGGCCTCGGGCGGATGGGTCGCATCGTGGTCGACCGAACACTCGACGCCGGACACGACGTGGTCGCGTTCGACCTCGACGACGACGCCGTCGCGGCGGCGGCCGACGCGGGCGCGACGCCGGTCGACTCCGTCGCCGAACTCGCGGCCGAGCTCGGCGACGAGAAGCGCATCTGGCTGATGGTCCCGGCGGGCGAGCCGGTCGACGCCGCGCTCGCGGACCTGGAACCCCGACTCGACGGCGACGACATCGTCGTCGACGGCGGTAACTCCCACTTCGAGGACTCGGTGCGCCGCGCCGAGGAGACCGACGCGGCGTATCTCGACTGTGGCACCTCGGGCGGTCCCGCCGGCGCGGAGCTGGGCTTCTCGCTGATGGTCGGCGGCCCGCAGTGGGCCTACGACGAGCTCTCGCCGGTCTTCGACGCCGTCGCGACCGGCCCCGAGGGCCACGACCGCATGGGGCCCGCCGGCTCCGGCCACTACGTGAAGATGGTCCACAACGGCGTCGAGTACGCCCTCATGCAGACCTACGGCGAGGGGTTCGAACTGCTCGCGAACGGCCGGTACGACCTCGACCTCGAATCGGTCGCGCGCACCTGGAACAACGGTGCAGTCATCCGCTCGTGGCTGCTCGAACTCTGCGAGGAGGCCTTCCGCGAGGAAGGGACCGAGGCGGACGAGCTGGGTGACGTTGCGGACCACGTCGCGGGCGGCTCGACGGGCACCTGGACCGTACAGGAGGCCCTCGAACAGGAGGTACCCGTCCCGCTCATCTACCAGTCGCTCGCCGAGCGGTTCGGCTCCCGGGCCCCCGAATCGGGGCGGTTCTCCCGCCGGCTCGCGAACCGGCTCCGCTACGGCTTCGGCCGGCACGAGGTCGCGCGGGAGCAGTGAGACGGGCCCGGGGCTGTGCCGTCGCGGTGCCGTAGACGTACGCCGGCCTGCGGCCGGCGTTTCACCGCGGCGAACGGAGTGAGCCGCGGCCGTTTTCACCCATGTTTTTCGAGGAGCGGTGCCGGAGCGAAGCGACGGCACCCGACGATGGAAAAGATGGTCGGGCGGCACGGGGTCGCACGGAAGGAGTGAGTAGCCGGGGGGCAGGGTTGGTAGCCCTCGGCTGCCAGGATTCTCGAGGAACGAGCGCCCGCCGTGCAGTATGCCAGCGATTCACGCAAAGGGGTCGGTGACGACCGCGGGTCGTGGCCGTCGCAATCGCGGTACAGCTCCTCTGTACCTGTCCTTCTCTATCGGGATCTCTCCCAGATACTCTCGGTGGACGCGGTTGCCGCGCCGAACGTCCGACGTACGTCAGACGGTCGGCCACGAAACGGGCACAGCAGCGCCGGAGCGGGGTGAAAACGGAGCTGGACGGTCGGTCGATTTATTACCCCTTCGCTAACATGCGTGGGTATGGTAAAGAGCACGGTCCGGTTCTCGGAGTCGACCGTCGAGGAGATCGAGTCCCTCGTCGAGGAGGGCGTCTTCGAGAGCAAGTCCGAGTTCTACCGCTTCGCCTCGGAGTACATCCTCGAGCAGCTCTCGGACAGCTACGAGCCCTCGACCGTCGACTTCGACGATATCAAGGCGGACGTGTTCCCGCAGGACCAGGTCATCGAATCCGCCGAGGACCGCGAGTCCGGACTCCCCTTCTTCGAGTCGGTCGCGACCGTCCGGCGGTTCGTCGTCCGCGGCAACCCGAACGACGCCGAGGACTTCATCGACCACCACTACCCGACGAGTTCGCGCGACGCCCTCCTGCTGGAGGAACTGCTCGAACTGTACTGTCATCAGTACGACGTCGCTCGCCCCGACCGGGAGTGAGAGCCCCCGATACCGTCGCAGAGGGCGCGAGCAATCACAACTGAATTAAACCCGTACTCCTAACCGTCTCGCATATGGCTAACGAACTGGGAATCGCTGTCGGGCTCTCCCTGACGGTCATCGCCGTCACGCTCCATCTCGTGCGCGGCACGTCCTGGAAGCCCAACGAGGACATCTCGCAGGACGTCCTCGAACATCGGGCGAGCACCGTCCCGGAGACCGAGTTCCCCGAGCCGATGAACCGCTCCATCGGTGGCGGCGGCGCGGTCGGTGCGGTCGGCGCCGGCGACGCAGGCGCGGAGCTCGAGGAGGGCGCCGAAGAAGAGGAGTCGACGAGCCCCGCCGACATCCCGGAGGACGAAATCGAGCACTTCGACATCGAGTACACGAAGGAGGGCGAGACCATCTCCGTCGCCAACAACGAGACGCTGCTCGAGGCCGGCGAGGAAGAGGGCTGGGACCTGCCCTACGCCTGCCGACAGGGCCAGTGTGTCTCCTGTGCGGGACACGTCGCCGACGGCGGTGACTCCAGGGACTACGTCGAGCACGACAACCAGGAGATGCTCGACGACCCCGAGCTCGAGGACGGCTACGTGCTGACCTGCGTCGCCTACCCGCGCGGCGAGTTCACGCTCGAGACCAACGAGACGCCGTAGACCCCCGCATCTTTGTCGCCGGCGCGTGACGTGCCGGCATGAGCGAGTTCGAGGTGTTTCTCAGCGCAGACATCGAGGGTGTGAGTGGCTACACCGACCCATCCGAGGACGCCGACCGCCTCCCCGCCGCGAGCTACGTCACCACCAAGACCGCTCGCGGGGCCGGCGCGGTGGTCTGCCGTCCGCCCGAGGCGGTTCGAGACGACATCGAGGCGGCAGCGCGTGCGGCCGCGACCGACCAACCGCCGACCCCGACGCGCCGGTGCCCGTCGAGCCACCGATACGGGTCGCCGTCGACTTCGTGAACGCGATACTCGCGGACCAGGCGACGCTCTGGCCCGGCGTCGAGCGCGGCGCGGACAGCCGCACTGTCGGCCACGAGGCACCGGACGTGCGGACGGCCTACCGGTTCGTCCGTGCGGCGACCACCGTGTCGCCCTGAAACCGGGCCCTGACCGCCCTCGACGGCGTTTCAACAGATTCAAAACCGAGTGTTTCGTTTCGAAGTACAGTGAGCACTCAGCCGTCCGACAGCATCACGGAGGGCGGACTGGTGCGACCGATGTTCCGGCTCGCCTGGCCCATCGTCGCCCTCCAGCTCCTCCAGGTCACGTACAACATCGCGGACACGTTCTGGCTCGGCCAGTTCGACACCGACGCGCTGGCCGCCATCAGCCTCGCGTTCCCCCTCATCTTCCTGCTCATCTCGCTCGCGGGCGGGTTCACCGCCGCAGGGAGCATCCTCGTCGCGCAGTACACCGGGGCCGACAGCGACACCTCGGCCGGCCGCGTCGCCGGCCAGACCCTCTCGTTCGTCTCCGTGCTCGCCATCGGACTCGGCATCGTCGGCTACGTCCTCACCGAGGACATGCTCGCCGCACTGCCCAGTCAGCAGGAGACCAAGGAGGCCGTCATCCCGCTCGCCGCCGACTACATGGAGGTGTTCTTCCTCGGCATCGTCTTCATGTTCGGCTTCTTCGTCTTCTCGGCGCTCATGCGCGGCTACGGCGACACCAAGACCCCGATGCGGGTGATGCTCGTCAGCGTCGCCGTCAACGTCGTCATCGACCCCATCCTCATCTTCGGCGTCGGCCCCGTCCCCGAACTCGGCATCCAGGGCGCGGCCATCGCCACCGTCGCCTCCCGCGGGCTCGGCTCCATCCTCGGCGTCTACATCCTCTTCTTCACCGACGCCGGCCCCGACGTCGACGTCTCGCACCTCAAGCCGGACTTCGGGGTCATCCGCGACATCGTCCGCCTCGGAGTCCCCACGGCGCTCGAACAGTCCGCCAGCGCGTTCGCCATGGTCACGCTGACCGCGATGATCGTCCTGTTCGCGCCGCCGGTCGTCGCCGCCTACGGCCTCGGCAACCGCATCGCATCGCTCATCTTCCTCCCCGCCATGGGCCTCGGCCGCGCCACCAACACCATGGTCGGACAGAACCTCGGCGCCGACAAACCGGCGCGCGCCGAGCGCGCCGTCCTCCTCGCCGCCGGAGCGGCCGCCGGCATCCTCCTCGTCGTCGCCGTGCTCGTCTACGCCTTCCCCGACCCGCTCGTCGAGGCGTTCGTCAGTGAGGACATCGACAACGCCCGGGCCACCATCGACTTCAGCTCCGACTACATCCGGGTCCGCGCCTTCGAGTTCGCCTTCATCGGTGTCCTCCAGGTCGTCCTCGGCGCCTACCGCGGCGCGGGCAACACGAAGACCGCGCTCGTGTTCTCCCTGCTTGCGCTCTGGATCGGCCGCGTCGCCACCGTCGGCATCCTCGCCTTCGACCCCATCCCGCTCGTCGGCACCGTCCCGTTCACCGAGTTCACCGGCTACGGGCTCGGCCCCGACGGCTTCTGGATCGGCATGGCGCTCGGCAACATCGTCGGCGGCGTCGCCGCCGCCCTCTGGTTCACCCGGGGGACGTGGAAGGACGCCTACATCGAGAAGGGCCCCGGGGAGTCGCCGTCACCGACCGGCGGCGAGGAGTGAGCGGTTCACAACCGTTATAGCATCGGGTGGGCAATGCGTACCTGAGGGCCCGTAGCTCAGTGGACAGAGTGCTTGGTTCCGGACCAAGATGTCGCGGGTTCAAATCCCGTCGGGTCCGTTCTTTCACCGCATGTTCTGGAATCGGCAGACGTGAGTCCGATTCACCGATTCTTTATATGGATTTTCTACGGGTGTGGTTCCACGACCGTTCGGTGACGTAACGCACGTCACTCCCGTATGGGCATCTGTGAGAACCATCTACGCGGGGGAACCTAGGTTTTTCGGTGGATGGGGTGGTTTCATCCGCAAAGGTCGGTACCAACCAGAGAACGGGCCTATTCGTCCCTCTCGAATTCTATTCTGTTCCGCTCCTCTGCCTCTTTTCTAACCTCATCCTTGTCTGCCTCAATGTAGCACATCTTCTCGTCTGACCCTGCCCTCTCGACTCTATCGAGATCCTCATTTCTCGGGTCATAATCCTTGCAATCACGACCCTCGGGACAGTTCCAAGATACCTCGACGTGATGACCACCAAAAGAAATGATTGGCTGGTCATCACGGTCCCGAGTCCCATCCATCTCCCTCAGAACTGCTTTGATAATCCCATTCGGTGCATCTTCGATTGAAAGATCTTCTTGCTGCATACCTTTGACAATTGCCTGAGACAATTTAATTGTACCTCTGAAGAGTTGACCCTTGGCCTGATGGGGGTCGAGTGAAAGGGTGTTTTTTTAGTGCAGGCATTCGTCAACCCTATTGCAGTCCGTCGGGACACCCGTCCTATCCCAAACGGTTCTCCGAGGGACTGCACGGGGAGAACCATCCATGAGCAACGCCTCTGGAAACGACCGAGACGAGTCCATCACGAGTCGGATCAAGATGGTAAAGCTGGTGCTTGAAGTCTTGTTCCTAAGCGTGTCGCTCCTCGTGATGTTGCAGTAAGGTACGGGACCCGACTTTCTACGGTCGGGACACCCGTCCTATCCCAATCGTAAGTGCAAAGTGCACGTACTTACCCTTTGTGCATCGAAACAGTATTTTTATTACCTCGGGTATCACACCCCCTCCCCTCTGAGCAAAACGCCCTACCTTAGTAGTCAAAATCCAAATCCTTCTGAACTTACGTTCTGTAAAAGAACCTGTCATATCTTACGAGAGTAGAAACCTATAGTTCGATACTACTTAGAAAATCACACTTTGGTATGAAGATGTAGATCTGTTTTCTGGTGCTAGTAGGAATATCTAGCTCAGAATAGGTGTCATCCCCGCCCGAAAATCTCTGAGAAGCCACAGATTCGTTTCTGACGGTCTTGAGCAGATTGTGAGTGGTATCGATTGCATCCTACTCACGTCGATTGTGAAGTGCCTGAGCAGGCTTAGAATGGGTTCCTGTCTGTTGGCCTATAACTCTCTATCGGCTCTGAAAGCATCTGAAACGGCCAGAATTTTCAATTAGACGCAGGCGTACGTAGAATATGCAATAATTATGTCTGGTAGTAATCAAGTAGGTCCGTCTGTTCGACAGTCACAGGTACGATGTGGGTCGGTCGGGGAGGGGACTGCGTGAACCAGTCAGCTACGTTGAGAGACGAATAACTATCAGACTGTCGGAGAAGATTTCCAAATTCCAGACTTTACTATCTGTAATAAGTGATTTTGGGGCCAAATCTGGTACCACGCAGGTTGATAATAAGAGAAGTCTGTATATCTGGCCCTACAGAACGATCTGCCAGAGGGTCAAACGGCACTATCGGGGAGTACAGTAGCCTCACCGTCAAAATTAGTAGATATGGACTGGTGTGTTACTCGCATATAGTGGTGGAACAAACTGCCCTCTGCCTGCGTACTAATTTCTCAGTACACCCCGTCAAAATCGTCATAATAGACGACGGTCGAACCCCGATTTCTATGGGAAAATAGAGAACAGAATTATGGCAGAGGAACGGGGGGCAACTCGATCAAAAATGGAAGACGACTACTCCCAAGGGTCATTGGGGTTGGGAGTCTCGTCGTCTTCGTCGTCGTCAGAATCGTCCCACGGGTCGTGTGGTTCAGGGGAACCGTCGTCAGTCATGCTTTATGCACCCGACTGTGATGTGCGACAGGCTGGTTACTGCTACTCTCATTTTCGATATCACGGGTGCCTTCGAGGATACCACCGTTCACCATACCCTGCTGTACGTCGCTCTCGTCTACCCGTTCACCAATCTCATTGCTTATGTAGATAGCCACTTCTTCGACAGAAAACCCATTCATCGGACCAAGCTGCGTCAGCAAGCGGCTATCCTCGTACACGGGTTTCCGTAGGTTATCTACGTCCCACGACTCGCCGTTGGGTAAGGTAATCACATCGTCAGTCTCGTCACGGTCTACATCGTCGTCAGAGTCGGTAATCTCAATCCCGTGGATTTCGAGGGCTTTGCGAATCTTCTCCCGCTTTGAACTTGTTTTCATCCCTTGGTCCATGCCAAGCTCCGTAGCGACATCCTCGACCGACGTGACGAGAGGGTGTTCCGCGAGTCGGGAAAGGAACGAACCAGCTTCAGGCACGAGGATATCCTCGTTTCGGTAATACCCCTCGTAAGCATCGTTCACAGCTTCATCGAGTGGTATCCCCTCGCCGTCGTACACAAGCGGTTCCCCCTCTCGCCAACCGAGTTTCACGTCGTGGGTAAGGGCCAGTTCGACTTTCTCGTCACGGTCGTCGTCGGCTTCTCCGTCATACTCTGCTACAGCTCTGTTGCTAAGATTCATCGCCATCACCCCCGCCGTATTCGTCCATCGGAACGAGCATGTAACAGACTGGATTTCCATAGCCACTTCCGCTTACGACGGTGAGAACTTCCCCCCTTGTTTGAATATCGTCACCATGGTCGAAACGGGTCTTCAGTACAACGTGCTCCGAGGGGTCCCCCGAGTAAACGGCTTGAAAGACTAGGTTCCCGTTCTGTTGTTCGAGATTAGCCCCCTCGATCTCACCTACTTCTACGGTGTCTCCCGCAGAGACGTGCCTGTTGATGCACTTCATCGAAGCATCACCGTCCACGTCCCACTATCCGTGTGGGTATGCGTTCCGACGTAGGCGTATCCGTCAGTATCGAATTGCCCGATATTACTGACGTGCTCAAGCTCAATCCGTCGGAGTTTGAATTTCGTATCTTCGGGTGCGAGCACCGTCAGAATCATTTGATTCGTGCTATCCTCAGAAATCTCTGCATCGTAGAACTGCTTTGGAAAATGGCACAGTTCTCCGTCCGAAATAGGAATTTTACTCACTTTCATGCAATATATTGTACACGAATTGGGTCCATTCGAGATAGATCGGTAACGGGGGGCCATTCTGTGTAGTATGTAGTGGAGATAGTCACCTAGGAGAGAGTAGAAGCGTCTAACGCAGACACATCGATACAGGTGTCTCGAACAGACGCTTGTACGGTGGAGAAGTGAGTGGGGATTCAGGTTGCCTCACCGAGTTTCGCTGGCAAGTCAACCCGCGACTTGCCGACTCAACACGGGTTCGGCAACGCTCCGAGTCCCGTCTCTGGTCGAGTGGATGGGGGTGCAGGCGGTACATGTCTCGGCGGGTCTAACGCAGGTGTTGTCTGTCGATTGATTTGGGGGCCAATTTGTGTACGAGGGTATGGACGGGTGGGACCCCCGTCCACCAAGTTCGTCTGTGTTGCTCCGTTCGTATCTGTCCGCATTGTCGGTCGACACGTTTCACAGTTCGCCCGTCGGGGAGATTGGTTTCCTCACTCCCGACGGATTTCCACGACGTAGCCACGGCTATCAGCAGTATAACGACAGGCACATCAACAACGTACCTGTGCTCACAGATTCCCTATACCGATGCAGTAGTATAACGAGAAAACCAGTATAACGAGACTCGTTATACCGTCGTCAGTAGTCTCCGAAACAGCTCCTCGAACGACTCGCCTGCTTTCTTCATATCCGTGAGAACGGTATAACAGGCAGGTGTGACGGCCACGGTGGTTTCCGTAGGCCCAATCTCGTTATACTGCCGTCTCAGAGGTGCCTGTACGTATCTACCACAGAGCCATGCGATTGCCTCTGAATAGGTTCGTCCGTCAGGTGAATCGTCTCTATCACGAACCTGCTTCAACTCGCGTTTCGTCTGCTCAGATATCTTAATCGGCTTGGTGCAGCGACGTGCCATTACACGTCTGTCCCCTCGAAATCAGACGGGTCACACCAATCGAACTCCATCTTCTCGCAAATCTCGTAACAGAGCGTATGCACGTCCGTTATACCGACTATCTCTGCTGCATCGTGGAGAGTCGGGTGTTCAAGCGGGTTGTCACAATAGTAGGCCAAAATACACCCGAGTACACCGACCGCCACAATTTCGGTCGTGGGGGATTTTAGATCGTCGTCGGCCTTGATACGCTCGTGCTCTTCGGGGTCGAAAACTCCTGCCGACAAGAGATAATTGAACTTTCTCTTGTCTACACCTCTGAGACGGCTACAAACGGCATGCGTCTGCTGACTCGTCGCACCTGCTTGGGTACACAAGGTTTCGACTCGCTCGTGTACGAATTTCTTATTAGAATCAACCTTCAGCGAGTCGCCCTGACGCACATTCCCATTGGCGACATGCGAATCCGTGCCAGCATTGTACTGCCAGAGGCGTTCGTAGTCGCTTTGACGGTCGGGAGAGGCGTCATCCGCGTAGAAAGTTGAGCCAGCGACGGCAGACTGCTGGCCTGCGTGAGTATGCACCTGCTCGTTCTGGTCTATCTCCGTATCAGCATACGAGTGTGAGCCTTGCTGATATTCGTGGTGGATGAACGCACCTTGGTCTTCACGTGCCTGTCCTCCGTCAGTCACCTGTGACTGCCGTTCAAGCCAGTCACGCTTTGCACTCGAAGTGCGTTCGATTTCATGCGTAGCGACGTAATCGTAATCGATTCCACGGGGTTCCTCAAACTCGCCTGTGTTGTTCGTGTCGCTCATAGATTAGTCTCGGTAGTTTTCAATCAGATCGAGAATCGCGGCAGCATGGGAAACGTCGTCTGCCGCGTTCTCTCCGTACAGTTCTTCTTTCACCGATTTCAGTTCGTTAAGTTCGTCAGTCGAAACCGCGATTCGTGTATCTCTAGTAGTCATATTGTCAACCTCTTCACTATCTTCTGTAATGTGTATGTCATACTTAAAGGAGAAACTAGACCGACAGTGTACACCTACGTCAGATCCATCAACTCACGTCCGACCTACCCACCACGACCGTCTGCCAAGAAGCCGAAGACGGTAAGGACGAACCCGTGTTGAGTCGGCAAGTTGCGGGTTGACTTGCCACCGAAACTCGGTGAGTCCGTCCGTCACTCGGAACCACCTATCTCCACCGTACAAGCCTGTGTTCGACACACGTCTATCGATGTGTCTGCGTTGGATGCTTCTCCGTCCCTGCTACGTGACTGTTCTCACAGTATACTACAGAGCGTGTCATAGAAAGCCTCCCAAGGGAGGCCGCAGGGTTTGGAAACTGTGTCCAGCAGTACCAACGCCCTGCAAGACGTAGCTTCGGTAGACGACTTCTTGAATGCGGCGGCTACCGAGACAGTACCGTTGTTCGAGTATCTTGAGTTCGATTTTCTGCTGGAGTACGACGTGTTCGCCCCCGCTTGCCGGGGGCGAACACGAGTTCACGAGCCAGCAGACCTCTTTCGTGGCTTCCTCCACTGCTACTACGAGGATGTCTACGGCACGCGTCCGGTTACACGAGAACTTCAGAACGGCCTTGTCTGGTACTAC
>NZ_FNIA01000047.1 GCF_900103505.1 Haloarchaeobius iranensis | reverse complement strand
CGAGCCACTCATCTTACAGCGTGGATCAAGACCGTTAACGCTAGGACATAACGCGCTCATCCGGGCAAAAGGCTACTCTCAGCGCTGGATGGCCGAAACATCGTATTCGACAACGAAGCGCTCGCTCGGCGATGCCGTGCGAGCGCTCGGCTGGTATCGACAGTTCCGTGAAATCGTCCTCATGTTCGCCATCTCCAACATAGAACCGCTCTGTGAACCTCTCTAACCATGACTCAGCATCTATTCAACACGGCAGGATATTCGGCGTCCAGACGTTCGTTCAGGTCATCAGCACCGCCAGGCTGTGGTGCAGTAACGACTTTGAACGTGTCAGCACCATGCCGAGGGGCAATAGCCACTGAGTCGAGACTCGTGTCCTCAGTTACCTCAACAGACACACGGCTCCCGATAGTTGCGCCTCGCGCTAGTCTTCTACCTCCGAGATTCAAATCGATGGTACCGTCTTCGAAGTCAATTTGATTCAGACGAGCAAATATATCGCTTGGCTCTGCCTCAACGTGCGAAATTGCAGAACCAGACACAGCAAACGTATATTTCCAACAGCCTGACGGCTCCCCATATATTGAACGCCGGGCAGAAACCGACGGATTACCCGCCTCCTCGAATGTACTCCCAAGGAACTGGAGTCGTTGTAGTGATTGGTGACCGAAGGGGTCTGGTTCTCCGATAATCGGTACTGGATCCCCAACAATCGGGTTCGGGTCCAGCTCTGCCGAGAATGTGTGGGTCATCCAGTTGCTAATCTCACCACTGGCTCTGGATTCAAAAGTTGAATCTGTAGATTGCGAAATGTCCACCTCTCCCGCATCCACGTTCGGAATCCCCGATACCCCCAGGAGCTGTAGTAGTTGGCGACGATACAGGTCCATCACTTTTGATTATGCCGCTATCACTTTTAATCCTTGCTACATAAATATTGCAATTATGTGTGTTAATGAAGTAGAAATGAATAGAGTACGCAGTACAGTCGAACTGCCGCTACGTTCCGACGGGCAGCGGTCGTAGCGACTGTTAGTCACAACACTGACCGAACCGCAGAACCGAGGAGCCCGGTAAAAAATCACCGGAGTGGTGGGCGACGACTGCTGACGGAGCCGCTACTCCCAGTGGTAGTCGACGTTGTCGTCGAGTTCGATGACTTCGATGTCGGAGTCGTTCCCCTCGCCCTGGTAGATGTAGACGTCCTCGTTGGAGCCACTCCAGCCGGTCGAGACCTGGCCGGAGACGACGACGTGGTCGCCCTGGTCGTCGACGTTGTCGTCGTACCACTCGAAGTCCTGCGTCTCGACGGTGCCGTCGTCGATTTCGATCTCGTACTCGCCACGGCCGCCTTCGGACTCGATGACGAGTTCGACCTCCGAATCGGCCGCGGCAGTACTGGAGAGGAGCGTGGCACCTCCCGCAGCGACGGCTGCGGTCGCACCGGTCTTCTTGAGAACCGATCGTCGACTCAGAGCAGTGTCGATGTCTTGCGACATGCAAGCTCCCGTTTCGATGAGAGGATAATAAAAGTTGCTAATAGCGATTACTTATGGTATCTAATTTATTTTGGTAGCTATACTCTCGGGTACGGTAACACGGTGTAACACGAACATACAGAATTCAGATATGTAAAATTCGAAATTCTCGTTTTGAATGATAACGAACTTGTCTGTATCTTCTCCGGCACACCACACGTCGAGGTGCCACAGCGGTGCGGCCAACACCTGCATCGAGTCGTGGTTCTGGTCGGCCAGGGTAGAATAAGCCCGCGTTCACCAGCGTATCTGCTCCGCCGTCGAGTCGTATTCGAGGACTCCCAGCTCGGCCATCATGGGGAGGTGGACGTGGTGCAGGCTGATCTCGATGCGGTCGACGAGCGCCGCTCTCGTGTCGTCGGCACCGGCCTCTCGCTCGGCCACCGTCCTGGCCAGTGCCCGTCGAGGGACGGGTGGCGTCAACGTCGTGAGTTCCGAGAGGAGCTTCCGACGCCGTCCCGAGGTGAGCAACCGGTGGTAGTCGTCTTCACTCAGGTGAGCGATCTGGGCCCGCGCAACGTCGTCGAGGGAGTTGATGGGAGCGTTCGACATGGCTGTGAGTGTCCATCCGACACGAGGGACCACCGATGGATAGTCGCTCTCTAGAAGATATTAGGCCCGTCTCCGGTCGGTGGTGGGCGAGCCCCCTGGGTCCCACTCCCGTTGACACGCTTCCAGCAACGATTGTGTGTGTATCTGGTGATGAAACGTGGTTCCGCCGGCGGAGAAGCTAAGCCTCACCGTCGCTTCCGGAGACGGTAATGTCCCGACCACCGTTGACTGAACCACTTCGAGAAACGCTCGCGTGCTTCGAGGAGGCCGGGACGCCGCTCTCGACGACCGAGGTCGCCGAGCGGCTCGACCTCGGCCGTCGGGGCACCTACGACCGACTGGACCGCCTCGTCGACCACGGCCGACTCGAAACCAAGTCCGTCGGGTCGAGTGCCCGGGTGTGGTGGCAGCCACTCCACGACGCCACCGACAGCAAGTCCGGGACCGTCTCATCGCTCCTCGACAACGTCCCCGGAATCGTCTATCGATGTCGGACCGTCACCGGTGGGTCGATGGAGTTCGTTAACGAGGCGACCACAGCAATCACGGGATACGAACCGAGCGTCCTCGAATCCGGTGCGGTCACCTGGGAAGACGACGTGGTCGTCGCGGCCGACAGAGCCACTCGCCGGGAGGACATTCGGACGCAACTCGACGACGACGACGAGTTCGTCCTCGAATACCGAATCTCGACCGCAACCGGCGACACTCGCTGGGTCCGGGAACGGGGCCGTCGGGTGTCGGACGATGATGCGTCGTCCCCGTGGTTCGAGGGGGTGATAACGGACGTTACCGGGCGCACGGACCACGAGCGCGTACTCGAACGGTACAAACGGATGATCGAGACCGTCGGTGACGGAATCTACGCGCTCGACGCGGACGAACGGTTCATCGCCGTCAACACTGCGTTCTCCACCATCGTCGGCTACGACCGGGACGAACTCATCGGGATGCCGGCGTCGACGGTCACGTCACAGCGCACCGTCGAACGAATCCGCGACCGCACGGGAGCGGTGCCCCCTGACGAGCGGACCGTCGTGACGATACCGGAGACGGTGAGGACGGAGGAAGGGGACGCGATTCCCGTCGAGAACCGCGTGACGACCTTCGACGACGGCGAGGGAGGGGTCGGGCGGGTCGGGGTAATCCGTGACATCTCGGACCGGCGGGCACGCGAGCGCGAACTGGAACGGTACGAGACCATCGTCCAGACGATGCAGGACTGGGTGTACACCGTCGACAGCGACGGGCGGTTCACCTTCGTCAACCCCAGTTACGCCGAGATGTTCGACAGACCACCCGGCGAACTCGTCGGAGTCCCCGCGAGGACGCTGGTCGACGACGCCGTCGCCGAACGTGCCCAGGAACTCGAACACGAACTGGTGGCCGGCGAGCGGGAGGAGGCGACCCTGGAAGCGGAGTTCGAGACCAGCAGCAGGGAGTCCGTCGTCGCGGAGGCCAAGTTCGGTGTCAACCGGCTGGACGGTGGTGATTACGAGCGGATCGCCGTCGTCCGTGACATCACGGAACACGTCGAGTACGAACGAGCGCTCGAAGTTCGGATGCACCAGCTGGACGCTCTCAGCACGCTCGGTCAGGTGGCACTCAGCGACACGGACCCGGAGTCGATCATGGCCGAGGCGGTCGAACTCGTGAGCGAGGCGCTCGGGACGGAGTACTGCAAGGTCCTCGACCTGACCGACGACGGGGACGAACTCCGGCTCACCGAGGGTGTCGGCTGGCACGAGGGAATCGTCGGAAACGCGACCGTGTCGGCCGCCGACGACTCGCAGGCGGCCCACACGCTGGCGAGTTCCACGCCGGTCGTCGTCGAAGACCTCGCGACCGAATCCCGGTTCAGCGGCCCGTCCCTCCTGACCGACCACGACGTGCGCAGCGGAATCAGTTCGATAATCGGGCCACCGACCGACCCATGGGGAATCCTCGGGGCGCACGACACGGACCGTCGGGAGTTCTCCCAGCAGGACGTCGACTTCGTCCAGTCGGTCGCGAACATCCTCGCGAGTACCATCCACCGACACGAGTACGAGCAGACGCTCCTGCACCAGCGAAAGCGCGTCGCCGCACTGAACGACCTCCACGACGTCGTACAGGAGATAACCGACGCCGTCATCGAAGAGTCGACACGCGAGGCGATCGAGGCGACCGTCTGTGAACACCTGACCGCCTCGGAGTCGTACCTGTTCGCCTGGATCGGCGAAGTCGACGACAGGTCCCGGACCGTCGAGCTGTGTACGGAAGCCGGAGTCGAGGGATACCTCGACGATATCGTCATCTCCGTCGACTCCGACAACCCCCGTGGGAAGGGCCCGACCGCTCGGGCGTTTCGAACAGGCGAGATACAGACCACAGGGGACGTGACGACGTACGAACACTACACCCCGTGGGAGGACCACGCCGACCGACACGGGTTCCGGTCGTCTGCGGCCGTCCCCATCGCCTACCAGGATACCGTCTACGGCGTGTTGAACGTCTACGCCGACCGACCGGGGGCCTTCGAGGGAGACGAACGCGCCGTGTTCGCCCAACTCGGCGAGATCGTCGGCCACGCTATCGCAGCGACAGAACGGAAACGGGCGCTGATGAGCGACGAAGTGGTCGAACTCGCGTTCCGAATCACCGACGTGTTCGACACGCTCGGCGTTCCCACCGACGATTCCGCGACGATTACGTTCGAACACGCAATTCCGCTCGGCGACGGGGCCTACGTCGTCTACGGGACCGCGACCCCGACAGCCGTCGAGGGCCTCCACACCCTCGTCGACAAACGAGCCGACTGGGAACGCATCAGTTTCCGCGACGGCGCGGGCTCCGAATCCCGACGACACTTCGAACTCCACCTCTCCAGTCCCCCGATTCTCTCGACCATCGCCGCCGTCGGCGGTGCTGTCGAACGAGCTGTCGTCGAGGACGGCGACTACCAGATGACAATCCACCTCTCTCCGAGTACCGACGTACAGCGGGTTCTCGACGCCGTCATGGACACCTTCCCCGATGTTCAGGTACTCAAGCACCGCCAGATCACGCGGGCCGACCAGTCTGGCGAACTGACTCGGGATGTGCTGGTCGACGAACTCACCGACCGACAGCGGACGACGCTCGAAACGGCGTACCGCTCCGGATTCTTCGAGTGGCCACGCAGCGCATCCGGTCAGGCGGTCGCCGAGACGCTCGGAATCGCGCCGCCGACCTTCCACCAGCACCTGCGCAAGGCCGAACAGAACGTGTTCGAACAGGTGTTCTCGTCGACCACGGGTGACCCCTCCTGACCACTCCGGTTCCGTTCGATTGCAGACTCGGTCGGGTCTGCAGGTACTCCGTCGCGAGAGATAGCATCCGTACACCGATTTAAGGACAGAACGCCAAACCATTCATAATATATGTTATATTTTTCAAAATATTCCTATACTACTAGCCTAGTCTATCGGATATGGCCAAAGGTAAGGTATTGGTTGTTATGTTGATTCTATCAAACGTCTTAGCAGGTTGTCAAACAGGTCCTGGACACGGAGAAGAAGAATACTATTTGAAGGGAGAAATGCTTGAACAACAGCCTGCAAACGTAACAGTCGTGAATATTTCAAATGAATCGATACAGGATGTCTCTCTATTATTCAGTATTATCAATCGAACAAATGAAAGCGATATCAACGACGTGAATATGGATATCAACGAGACACAGTACGAGTCACTGGAACATATTATTGCCCGGCTCCCAACCTACACGGAGTCGTTTAATCCTAACGAGGAGCGTGAACTGTACGTTCGTGTGGGTGAACAGCTGTACCAGATAACCCTCTGGAAAGGTAGAGGTGGTTAGAATACTCCGGCGCTAAAAAACCTGCAAGGGCGAGTTCCCCGACTCGCCGGGGTCGGGGGTGAAGCCAGACAATCAGTCTAGTGTTCCGTCTCCTCGACATACCGTTCAACCACCTCCTCAGCCACTGCTCCCGTCGTCCCTACGTAGTACCTGACCTTCCAAAATCCACCACCCCAGAGATACGACTCCCGAATCTCGGGATACCGATCCAACAAGTGCTTTCCCGAATACGCCTTGAACTGCCGAGCGATGTCCGCCGGACTGTGTTTCGGGTCTGTTTGCACGAACAGGTGTACGTGACCGTCCGCAATCTCCAACGCCAGAATCTCGTGTCCAAAGTGGTCGGCAGTCTCACCGTTGGTCCACGTCCACACTCGTCTCCACTGGGACGCCGGAGCGTAGCGTCTGGAGGTTCACACAACTGTATTCCGCAGCGTCGGTGAGCTGCTCGACGAGTTCGGGGTCCGTGCCGTCCGCCGCCCGGATGTCGACGTGGCACTGCATCTCCTGAAAGCCGACCGGGACGTCCTGCTCGACGACCAGTGTTCCACGTACGTCCACGTCCGCCGTGACCTCCACTGCGAGGTGTTCCAGCGTGACGTCGAGTCGTCCGGCGACGACGCGAATGGTCGAATCGAGGCATGCGGCGAGGGCTCCACAGAGGATGTCACCAGGATTCGGGGCGTCGTGAAACCCCCCGACTGCGCTGTGGATACCGAATTCCCAGGCAATCCCGTAATCCTGGCTCCCCGGTTCGATGACGCCGTGGAACGGGTCCGTCTCGGTCCCGCCAGTCGTCTTCGCCCGGTCAGTGATCGTCGCTTCCCCGGGTGCGTCCCCGTAGCGGCCGTACAGCGGCATCTGGCGGTCTTTCACGTCGACCGGTTCGCGATCCGTGGGCCGTCTGTTTTCCTGTGTCATTGGTAATCCACCCCGGGTCCCTCGGCATCGTGCGGGTGGTTCCCGGGTACGTATACGGGTGCGACATCGGTCCAAATACCTATCTGATGAAACGATGCGGACCCACGTGGGACTTTCAGGGCGTGTCGCGGTTTCATGCTGTGTCCCTATCCGCTACCTTCCGAGGAGACTCGGTCCGGAGTGACACGCCGGGCCTCCTGGCGATACGACTCGAACGTCGATTCCGCCCACTCACGCGCTTCAGGTGCGTCGGTGTCGACGTACACCTGCAACACCCCGCTGTCGGGGTCGTACCCGCCGATCCCGATACGGTCGTCGTAGATGAGGATTCTGAAGAGCGGCAGGGAGTCGTGCAACCAGAGCGTAAACGAGTTGCTTCCGAACACTTCAGCGGCCTTCTCCGGGTACGTCGATGCGATGTTCGCCGAGACTGCGGGCGGAAAGACGATCTCCGTGTCCATCCCTTCGACGATCTGGTGGTACAGGACCTCGAAGTGGTGTGGCGCCGTCAGGCCGGCGTCGAACCCGCGGAGGCACTCAGTCTCCCGGTACAGCTGGGCACAGCGGTTTGCCGGTCCGTACGGATCACCGGGCTCGGCGACCGTTACGACCGCCTCGGCGACCGTCTCTAGCGTGAAGCCGTTCACCTCGCTCGGGAGCCACCCCCAGACGTTGCGGAGGCGTCGCTCCGTGTTCATTCGGTCGAAGAAGTTCGTGAAGTGTTTCGCGACGAAGGCACCGGGTTTCGTCAGCTCGTACTCGTACCCGTCGCGACTGACCCAGCCCCGCTCCTCGAAGTCACCGAGGATACGACCGACGGTAGCCGCGGACGCGCCGGTCGTCGCCTGCAGCTCGTCCCGGTCACACGGCCCCTCGCGTAATGCGACGAGCGCATCGACACGGTTCGCCGAATCCGCGAGAAACCTGATGTCGTCGAGGGTCGAATCCATGCGACAGGTTTGCACTGACCGGTATTATGTCCCGGGGGATTCCATCGAACCCACGAGAACGAACGGGAGCGGTCGGTTCTCACAGTGAAGAACCTGGCCGAGTCGTAGCACTCGCCCGACCCAGAGCCGGGTATCGACGAATACATCCAGACGCCGGATCCCCTTGCTGTCGGCACCCCGGCTATAGATGTAGGTATAGATAGTTAGAATTTAAATACAATACTTCCGCAATTTATCTGCATGACCGACGACCCGACGCTCGAACTCCCCGACGACCAGGGGAACGGAGCGTCGACCGACGACGACGGGCGTGTCCCGCCGCCCATCCCACCGGGTGACCCGGACGCCTGGTACGCACCCGACGTGCGGGACCACTACACCGTCCACGGCGACGTGGT
>NZ_FNIA01000048.1 GCF_900103505.1 Haloarchaeobius iranensis | reverse complement strand
GAGCGCGGATGGGCCGGGGAACTCGCCGCGCTCGAGAACGAGCGCGGCTCGTACCCGCTCCATCTCCTCGGCCCAGTCGAGGACTTCTTGGAGCGTTGCGTCCATGTGAAGCCGGAGAAAGTGCAGGACGGCGTGCTTCCAGCCGGCAACCCCGTTGCCGGCTGGATGGCTGATCTGCATTAGCGCAGCATCAGTAAGTTTTCGTGCTATCGAGACAGCTTGTTTAACGAAGCGGAAGAGTACCTTTTGCACAACTGTACTCTCCCGCTTCACTTCCAACGTTCTGACGACTCGTCCCTACGCCGTCCGTGGATTCAATAGAGCCGTTCTCTCTTATCATTCCATTATATTCGAAAGCATGGGCCGACGTTGTCAAAGATCGATGGGTTTATTCCAGTAATTGAGCAAAGATAGGGAAATGGTTTTATTTTTAATTAAATATTGTATCAATTAACTGTGCACCGATTCGTATATCCTAGTAGTCTCTCCAGCCGCTCGTTCCCACGTGAACTTCTCGGCACGCTCGCGACCGCAAGCCGCGAGTGCCTCCCTGTGGGAGGAGTCGGTATCGAGCTCGAGGAGCGCGTCCGCGAGCGCAGCCTCGTCCTCCGGATCGACGAGGATCGCCGCGTCGTTCGCAGTCTCTGCCATCGCTCCATACTCCGCGGTGATGACGGGCGTCCCGACGCTCATCGCTTCCACAATCGGGAGACCGAACCCCTCGTACAGCGACGGGAACACGAACCCGCGGGCGTGACGGTACAGCCAGCCGAGCTCCGAATCCGAGACGTATCCAGTCGTGTGCGCTCCCGGAACGGGGTCGACGCCGACGTCCGCAAACACGTCGTTCTCGGGTCCGACCAGGAGGAGAGCAGCTGGCTCCTCGGTGTTGTCACGATACTTTCGGTATGCTCTGAGGAGTCCAGAGATGTTCTTCCGGGGGTTGAGTGAGCCGACGAAGAGGAAGTACGTCTCGGGTACGTCGAACTCGGTTGGGCGTTCTCCGTTGGGAACCCGAGCCACCCCGTTCTGGACGGCGTGAACCGATGTGGAAGGGTATCGGTCCCTGATGTCGGTAGCGGCAGACTCGGAGACTGTGATGAGCGCATCGCTCGTCCGCACGGTGACGGGCGTCAGTATCCGGTAGAGGGTGGCATAGCCCGTGGAGAACCACTCCGGATGAGCGATGGGAGAGATGTCGTGAATCGTCGTGACCTTGGGGAGCCGGCTGAGAGCCGGTGCGTGCCCGGCGGGAGTGTGTAAGAGATCGACCTCGTGTTGGCGGAGTGCGAGCGGTAACCGGAACTGTTCCCAGGCGTGGGCGACCGGGCCACTCGGTGACCACGCGGGTTCACGGGCACTCTCGATTCCATCTCTCCCCTGGAGAAGCTCCGGAAGCTCGTCGATGCCGAACGCGACGTACTCGAGACCGTCGTCTCTGGTGACGAGCGAATCAAGCAACTGTAGTGTGTACCGCCCGACACCCGTGAGCGTGGGTTTCGAGAGGACGCGGCAGTTTACT
Source organism: Haloarchaeobius iranensis (assembly GCF_900103505.1). Lineage (GTDB taxonomy): Archaea > Halobacteriota > Halobacteria > Halobacteriales > Natrialbaceae > Haloarchaeobius > Haloarchaeobius iranensis. Next base: position 6,570 of record NZ_FNIA01000048.1, on the reverse strand, counting down.
GCGACTATCGTTGTCATCGCTCGGTGTGGCCGCTCATGTCAATCTCACCGGTCACTACACCTCGTCTGTGGTCGCCAACCAACGCAGCAGCGAACGCCCAGAACGGGAACAGTGCTGTGAGCTTATCTAAGGGATGTGCGAAGAAAGCGAACGACAGATACGCGACTAGACCAGCAAGTACCGAGAGATGGAGATAGGGTCGGTTTCCATCTATAATTGAACGGAGCCCGGAGTGACATACGAGAGCCACCGTCAGGAAATACAACAGGAATCCGGGGAGCCCCGTCTCTGCCAGCAACATGATGTATATATTATGCAATGCGTGGGGGATCGGAATGTGGAGTTTGTTCTGTACGCCATACTCGCGAGCGACGTGGGGATAATTACCGCCCCCGATGCCGAACATGGGGTTCCGGCGAAATATATCCAGACCGACCACGTACTGTTGGAACCGGAATCCAAGATTCTTCAAGTTGAAAAACGGGACTGATAGGTCTCCACCATATTCTGTTGTGCCCGATAGAGGGGGCCCCTGCGTGTTCTCTGCTGGTGAAGTGGTTGGGTTGCTTCCATTGGTTGAAACGTTCTCACTTCCCGATGGAGGGGGCCCCTGCGTGTTCTCTGCCGGTGAAGTGGTTGGGTTGCTTCCAACGTTGGAAACGTCCTCAATTGCTGTATTCGACTTGTTGGAGGGGAACAAGATGCTGGTGACAGTTACGACGAAACTAAGGGCGTACAATGCGGCTTGATTCCGATGTTTGGCTACCATGGTCCGGGAATTTTCAAGTTCGAAGATTTGGTCGCCGTTACCATGCTTAAATATAAGTAAGATTCCAACTGCGAGAGATACAAGGAGGATTAGAAACGCACCGCGGCCTGCATCGGAGGTAGTTAACCTGAGAATCACCGCTGCAGCCACCGCGCCGATTAGACTCATCGAACCGTACCGACCACCCATATACGCCGCAATCCACAGCATTCCTGGGAATGACAGCAGTACCAGGCCAACGAGAACGTATCCATGCCCAGTGAGCCCTGACACGATGACGCGGTTGCTGACGTCGAGTAGAGGGTACGACACCGGGTTCCATGCAATGGATTCTCCGAGATAACTCACACCAATCGGCTTCTGTGTCCAGAGTTGCGCAACGCTGAAAGCAACGTGCCCAACAATCGCGATTGCATAGGTGAGAACTGTAGTTGGAAGCGTGATTTCCTCCCTTTCTACTCCTCGCCGTACAACCATGAACAGGACAAACGCCTGGAACTGAAGCCAAGAAAAGTAGAGTGCGATATCCGTTCGAGGACCGGATCCCAAGAGAGCGGAGAATACGGACCACGTGACGAACGCCGCGAACGTCAGTTCGATCCGGGTGATTGAGTCACGGGTGAACGCACCGTCGTACGCAAGCCACAGGACCAGGAGCAACAACGGTGCCTGAACCAGCCACACCTGTGGTCCCAGGGAACCCGGAATGAATCGAAAGTACTGGTCACCAGCAAGTGGTACGTTCGCGGCAAACGTCGATAGTACGAACATCGCAACATATGTCCCAATCCGCAGAGCGTCAAGCACGTACGCGACCGCGAGATATACAATGCCGACAGTCAATAGAGTAATCAGCATCACGATGAGTTTGCTGGCAACGCCGCCGGCAAGTGCTACTGTAACCGCTGGAACAACCCCAACCAATCCGGTCACCAGCAGCACGGAAAGTGAGGCCGTAGTGGCGAACGGAGTCGATTTTGTCCGGGCCAGATAGGCCGACATCGAATAGTTCAAATTTCCAACCTCTGTGACATGGCCTTCTCACATTCGGACTGTCCCGAGCAAATCAACCCGGCAGGGCTCATACTAGACGACGAGATGAAGCATACGTCCACGGGTTTCTCAGTCCCGGTCATGGAAGTGCCTGATTCACAGCCGAACAAATATCTTTCTTGAATCGCTCGGGGGAATACGCTTCTCTAACCGATTCGAGGTCATCACGGACTGACGACTGTATCTTCGGTGACGACAATACCGTTTCCATCTTTTCAATCGCATCGTCGATATCGCTGTACATAAGTTGCGCTTTCTGGCCGAGAATCTCGCGTTGACCACCGCTATCCGGGGCAAACGGAATTGCGCCGGCACTCGCGAGTTCTGCGACAGTGATTCCGAAATGTTCGTACGGCCGACCATGGAGACCATATCGATGACTACCAAGCAGTTCGAGGAGTCTCTCGTGGGATACACTCCCTTCGATATGGACGAACGATAGGTCCGCTCCGCGTTCTCGAACACGCTCAGAGTACGCGCTATCGCTGGTTGGGCCAACGATATGGAGGTGGACATCGTGTCCCCGGTCCCGGAGCTGACCGACGATATCGATATTTTTCAGAATTCGTTTGCTCGGGCCGACGCGACCGATAGTGAGGAAGCCATCTTCACGCTCCGACCAGGGTGTCGGTTCAAACCCAGATAGCGAAACCGGCGGATAAACGGTTTGCACTTGAGTATCGTAAACATCCTCGACGAGTCCGGCGGTCCAGTCCGAATTGGCCAGTAGCGTCGAGCTGGCGACGCGTTCAGGGTCGAAGTCGACGATGGCGCGAATCAGACGCTCGTAGGCACTTTTTGCCAAAGACTTCCGGTCTAGCCCCGGATCTTTGGCTTCGAACCGGGGGCTGTGTACGTACTGTACGCTTGGGACGTCGCAGGGGAACTCGTTCTTCGTACTTACGACTACGTCGAAGCTGGAGAGTTGATTACGGGCTGCGCGGTAGAGGAGGCAGGCTTGCAGCCGGACGAGCTTGTTCTCAAGATTCCGGGCGAGCAGAGGACCGAGTCTGCCTGGCACCCGGACAGTCGGTGTAGAGACTGATGTGGCGAAGTACTCGTTTAGCCCGGAGAAATCGGGCCGAGTCAAGGTAAACAACGTCACTTCGTGGCCGTCTTCCTGAAGTGCTTCTATCGCGTGCAGACAGACATCCTCGGCACCTCCCCTCATCCCGAGATCGGGGTGGAAGACGGCGATTCGACTCACATACCTCAATGTGGAACTGTACTTAATAACGTGTTCGGCTTGACGACCGACAGGAGGTCCGCGGACAGGATATCGATATCAGAGATAACGGCTGCAGGTGGCTAGAATCGAAATAGTGAAACCACCTCCTAACAAATCGAGGTGCAACTTGCTATGACGAGTATCGCGCTGGTGGTTCTCGACACCCTTCGAAAAGACGCTTTCGACGAGCACTTCGATTGGCTGGAGGGTGTTCGCTTCGAGCGGGCGTACTCGACAGCGAACTGGACGGTTCCCGCTCACGGCTCACTCTTTACTGGACTGTACCCGAGCGAGACTGGCGTGCATGCCAAGAACATGTACCTTGATGTGGAGAGTCCGGTACTCACGGAGCTACTCAGAAACGAAGGATACGAGACCCGAGCCTTCAGCGCGAACACGAACGTCACGAGCCATTTCGACTTCGACCGAGGCTTCTCCGACTTTCGGGTCCCAGACCGATTCGAGCACATGAACGACGACTCGGTGTTCGACTGGCGTGAGTACAGTCGAACGACGGAGACGACGGGGCTGGAGAAGTATCTGGGTGGTATCAAGCGCTGTGTCTCGGAGGATGTCGACACTCTCCGCTCGATCAAGACCGGTCTCGAGTTGAAATTGAGTTCGGGTGACGGCGTCGAATACGGTGGGGCGGAGGAAGCGATGGCCCAATTCGAGGACGAGTCGTTCGGCGAAGACGAATTCCTGTTCCTAAATCTGATGGAGACACACGAGCCGTATCGGGTGCCCGAGTCCTACGCCTCGGTACCAGAGCCAGAAATGACTGATGCAGTCGGTGATCTTCAACTGGGAGGCGAGAACGGCCAACAGGTGGTTGCAGCATACGAAGATTGCGCGCGATATCTCTCAGATATTTATGCCGAGTTGTACGATACCGTACTCGCTGAATTCGACTACGTCATCACACTCTCGGATCATGGCGAGTTGCTCGGCGAGTACGGGGGGTGGGGTCATGAATACGGTGTGTATCCAGAATTGACACACGTGCCGTTGATCATCTCCGGGCCGGAGTTAGACGACGAAACTCGGACAGAGGCTGTGAGTCTCGTTGATGTCTACCGAACGATTCTGGAACTTGTGGGTATCAATGACTCTGAAGGCCGTGGGGAGAATCTACTTGAAGACATCGAGGGTGACCGACTCACAGAGTACCGTGGATTGACGTCGTGGAGTGAAGGAAGGCTCCGAGACTCGTTTGACGACGAGATAGTCGATACGTACGACACGGTTAGGAGGGGAATTGCAACAGACGAGGGATACTGCTTCGAGACTCGTGATGGCGTGGAGATTGACAGCGATGAAATACTAACCCAAGAATTCTGTAGAGATTCTATCTCCGATTTCGTGGCCAAGTTGGATGAGCGAAGCGTTGATGGGCAGGCAGAAGTCCCCGAAGAAGTGAAAGACCGGCTCGAGGACCTCGGATACGCATGAGGCGTCGGGTATGACTACTGAGGAGGAACAGGGCGACAGCAGTAGTTCTGGACTTGATACGCTCGCAGTAGGGGGAGCAGTTCTCTTTGGAGGAATGATCATACAGCTCGGATTGGGATTCCTCGGGCGAGCGGCTATTGCCCGAGAACTCGGTCAGTTCGACTATGGGGCGGTAAGCCTCGGTCGGACGCTGCTGGTGACTGCTACGGCTGTGTCGCTGCTTGGAGTGAATCTCGGTATCGGACGACATCTCCCACGGCTTGACGACGTACGGAAGCGACGCGGAGTCGTGGTGTCGGGGATTCAACTCGCTATTCCTGCCTCGCTCGTGGTCACTCTTGCCATTGTCACTCAGGCAGATCGAGTCGCGACTACTGTATTCGGTGACCCAACTGTCGCTCCCTCGCTACGTGTGTTCGGATTAGCAGTCCCACTGGCAGTAATGATGAAACTTGCCATCGGCGCTGCGCAGGGAGCCCAAGAGTCCGTTCCGAAAGTCGTCATTCGAAACGTTGCACTCCCGGTGAGTCAGCTCGGATTCATCGTGTTCGCACTCTTAATCGGCGGGGAAGCAGTCTCAGTGTCTTGGGCTTACTTCGGGTCGTACCTCGTCGCCGGAACGCTAGGTGTGTACTATCTTTTACGACACTCCCCGCTCTCCCTCTCGAGTGGGTCGGCTGGATTCCATCGTGATTTACTCTCGTTTTCACTTCCACTCATGCTCGTGTCTGTGATGGAACTCGTGTTTGAGCAACTAGATACATACATTATATGGTACTATTCCAACGTAGAAACGGTAGGAGTCTATCAGGCGGTGTACCCTCTCGCGACGCTTCTGACGGTCGTCCTGATTTCGTTTCGATTCATTGCGATGCCAGTTCTCTCCGGGCTCCATGAAGACAATGCTGACGACCAGATGAAAGCACTCTACCAGACGGTCTCGAAATGGATCCTGGTAGCGACTGCACCGCTGTTTTTAGCTGCTGTTGTATTTCCGGAGGCTTCAATCGCTTTGACGTTTGGTCCGAAATATACTGGAGGGGCCATAGCGCTTCAGATCCTTGCTGTTGGTTTTCTCACCCACGCTGTCCTCGGGCTTAACGGGGCAACGCTGACAGCTGTCGGTCGAACGAGAGCCGTATTCGTCGCGAACGCGATAGCCGCAGTTGTAAATCTCTTACTCAACTTTCTACTGATACCGAAATATCCGCTCGTTGGTGCTGCGGTTGCAACTACGGCGGCCTACGTATTACTTAACGTAGGTTTCTCTGCATATCTGTACGTGGTTACGAGGATCTCTCCATTTACCTGGGACTTCGCTCGTTTAGGGGTCATGACTACAGTATTAATCGGTGTGTGGTCGCCTCTCTCGTCACTTGTCAGAAACGAGGTCGGGTTACTCATCCCTGTTCTCGGGCTATACGGCCTCGTGTATTTCACACTCTCCGTGCGGTACGCACGAATTAGTGAGGCTGAGCGCCGACTTGTTGCCCAGCTCGAAACGAAACTGGGGCGTGATTTGGACTCGGCAAGACAGGTCGTCTCGGTGCTGCGCCGGTGAATTCGCTCCACGTATCCGATGAGCTACCAAGAGAATCAACCAAGGGCTGCGAATCTGGACGTGCCTGAGAGAAGCCTACCGTCTCGACGACAGTACGACTCTGGTCTGAATAGTTCCCCATTCGCCGGACAGCCTCAACCGTCTCACTCTCGTCATCGCCTTCGGTCTCGTAGGGCTTCATTGAATCCGCAGATGGCGACGGGATTCACTGTTTCACGGCTTGTTTGACGTTGTAGACTGCGGCGGCGAGCACAATTTCACGAAACTGGCGATACCACGCTCGCGCTCGGACGGCGGAGCCGTACGAGCGCTTAATCACCGAATTCACGGTCTCACACACCGACCGCTGGTTGTAGAGGTCATCGTCGATCCGGGCGTTGTGCGCGTGGTCGTACGGTGCGAAGACGCGATGCTTGATCAGCGGTCGAACGCCTTCTGCGCGAAGCTCCTCGCGGAAACCCATATCGTCGTAGCCCTTGTCGGCGGCGAGGCTCCGCAGGTCGCCTG
>NZ_FNIA01000049.1 GCF_900103505.1 Haloarchaeobius iranensis | reverse complement strand
GTAGTACCAGACAAGGCCGTTCTGAAGTTCTCGTGTAACCGGACGCGTGCCGTAGACATCCTCGTAGTAGCAGTGGAGGAAGCCACGAAAGAGGTCTGCTGGCTCGTGAACTCGTGTTCGCCCCCGGCAAGCGGGGGCGAACACGTCGTACTCCAGCAGAAAATCGAACTCAAGATACTCGAACAACGGTACTGTCTCGGTAGCCGCCGCATTCAAGAAGTCGTCTACCGAAGCTACGTCTTGCAGGGCGTTGGTACTGCTGGACACAGTTTCCAAACCCTGCGGCCTCCCTTGGGAGGCTTTCTATGACACGCTCTGGTTTGATAATCTTGGAGAATATCGTTCACGTAACACCTATATCGCGTCATGTTTTCCATCGATACAATGAGTAAGGACTGGGATAATGTCATCCTGCTTTCTGCGGACGCGCTCCGCGCAGACCATCTCTCTTGCTACGGTTACCACCGCGACACGTCGCCAGTACTGGACGAGCTCGCGGAGGAAAGTATCCGGTTCACGAACGCGTACAGCGCAAGCTCGCACACGCGGGAGGCGATTCCGGCGCTATTGACTGGAAAGTACCCTGACGTAGCTATTGATTCGAAGTACCACCTCGCTTCTGATACTATTGCGTCAACGCTCTCCGAAGAGGGTTTTTCGACTGCGGGGTTTCACTCGAATCCGTTTGTTTCACGGGCGTACGGTTTCGACCGGGGCTTTGACGTCTTTGACGACGATTTGCGTATGGGACAGAACAAGCTCATCGCGCTCGCACAGCGGGCCCTTGACAAGATTCGGAACCGCCACTACGCCCGCGCCGAGGAGATTAACGACCGGGCACTTTCATGGCTTGACTCACTAGACGACGACAAGCCATTCTTCCTGTGGAATCATTATATGGACACCCACGGCCCGTACGAACCATCAGGAGAGTACGCGACGCATTTCCGCCACGAAAGAATTTCCGACAAGGAGGCCCAATCGCTCTACCAGCGCGCAATCAGTAACCCTGCGTCAATCACCAATGAAGAACGAGAGCTACTGATTGACCTATATGACGGGGAAATTCGATACAACGATGCGAAGATTGGAGCGCTTATCAAGTCACTGCGTAATCGTGACCTGCTTGAAAAGTCACTGCTAATTATTACAGCTGACCACGGCGATGCTTTCGGTGAACATGGCTACTACGAGCACCCGCGATACCTGCACGACGAAATTACACACGTGCCGCTGCTGGTCCGCCCGCCAGGCGGCGGCGAAGAGGACGTGGAGGCACCGGCAAGCACGCTGGACGTGGCAGCGACGGTCGCCGATGTCGTTGACCGGGACGCGGAACTGCCCGGGGAGTCGCTCCTCAATGCCACGCGGGCGGACCGGACCGTCTTCCTCCAAGCGCGGGGCGAGGACGAGGAGAGCCACCTACGGCGGTATTCGCTACGGTCAACTCAGGGGGCCTGCTTCTGTGAGCGTGATTTGGAGACGGACGCCCTGGAGTTTACCGAGTGCCACAATCGATCGCTCCGATCAGCCCTTGAGCAGCACGTGGAGGAGCGAATCCAGATCGAAGACGGAGGGGTAGAATCGAACGAAGACGACATTGACGAAGAAATTGAGCGCCGCCTGAGTGCACTCGGGTACAAGTGAGGAGTTTTACTGTGGACAAAGACGGCCAAACAGACATGACTAATCGGGATGTGCTTCTCGTAACACCCTGGGAGCGGAAAGGCGGACTGGCGACGTATAGTGACTACCTCGTTTCTGAACTGCGAAACGAATGCAATGTTTCGATTTTCGCGTGGGATTACGAATCACTACTGGCAAGAGGGAGCGGTCAGGCCGTCTTCGATTTCGCCCTTGTAAAATCGATCCGTAAATCGGACGTAATCCACGTTCAGTACACATTCGGCCGGTACTTGCTCTCCTTCTTTTTCATCGCCCTCCTCGGTAAGTTGATGCGGACACCAGTTACGATGACGCAACACGAGCGATTCGATAATCTTCCGGTCCCGAGGCTTCTCTATCTCTGGCATCAGTTCCTCTATTTCTTTGTCGACGAGATTATCGTTCACACGGAAAATAGAAAGACGATTGTGGGGGCATATCATAGACCGAATGTTACCGTCATCCCGCACGGGGTGCTTGAGCACGGAGACGTAGAACGGGAGCCTAGAGACATCAACGACATCCTAATCCCTGGTCTCGTAAGACCAATTAAAGGACATCCGAATCTAATAGGGGCTCTAAATCACCTCCCCGAAAACGTGACGCTCACGATAGCCGGCTCTGCTTCGAGTCCAGAATACGGCACCGAACTGAAGGAACTTATAGAGTCAGCGGGCCTCTCTGAGCGAGTTACGTGGGAAGACGAATTCCTCCCCGAGGACGAGATGTTTCAGCGTATCTGCGAGGCAGACCTAGCCGTTCTGCCTTACGAGGAGCACACCTCAATGTCGGGGATGTTAGCACACTGCATTAGTTGGAAAACTCCAACCCTGGTGACGGACTGTCCGTCCTTTCGGTGTGTCATCAACACAGAGGAAGCGTTCTTGGATGGTCGGTCGTCAGAACTCATTGCCGATAGTATAGAAAGAGTGAACAACGAATCTGTTCAAGGAGAGATAATTATGGAGTTCGAGGAATTGATTTCGGAATGCAATTGGCGGCGTGTATCACAAATGACTAGTAACATCTACGAAACGGTGATTAACAAATGAATGTAAGCTACGCTCTGGACTCACTTCGGCGTAATTGGAACAATCAACACTGGTACACGACAGTGTTCAATAGTTACGTCGCTGGTCGGCTCTACCGGCGTCTGAAGGGGAACGATGGCGAATTTGTCGTTGAAAAAGACTGGGATAACCTGCTGATCCTCGATGGTTGTCGGTTCGATTTATTCGAGGAGGTCTATGGGGAACAGTTCGAAGAGGGTTTCGGAGGGACTCTCAGTAAAATACGGTCCCGTGGTAGTGGATCCCCGGGATACCTTAGAGAGAATTTCCAAGGTCGTGATCTCAGTGACACCGTTTACGTCACTGCGAATCCATTTGTGTATAAGGTCCTCGATAATCCATTCCATCATGTTGATCACGTCTGGATGAACGACTGGGACGACGACCTCGAAACTGTTCGTCCAGACACTATGGTCGAACACGCTATCGAGGCCTACCAAACTTACCCCAACAAGCGCCTCGTCGTTCACTTCATGCAGCCGCATCACCCGTTCATCGGTGATTTCCGACTCTCTGAAGATCGGGGTTTCCTCGGTGCGAAGGCAAAATCGCTCGACGAGGACGTCCCCGACGTCAAGTTCGTCTGGGAGCGGTTGCGTGAAGGAGAAGTTTCGGAAGACGAGGTCTGGCGAGCGTACAGGGACAATCTCGTCCTCGCTCTCGAAAAAGTGGGCAAGTTGATTGAAGCAATCCCTGGAAAACACGTCGTAACGTCTGATCACGGGAACGCCTTCGGGGAGCGCGTAAAGCCGTTCCCAACGACTACGTACGGGCACGGAGACAACCTTCATATCCCCGCTCTGGTCGATGTACCCTGGTTAGAACTCCCTGCAGACGACAGACGCCAGATTGAAGTCGGCACGGAAGAGTCGAGTGATATAAATTACGAAGAGGAATCAATCGAAGAACGGCTCACCGCTCTCGGTTACAAGTAATCTGAATCCGATCAGATTTTGCCCCGGTCAACGTCGTCTCTCAGCAGTGTCGAGTAAATTTTCCGACCCAAGACGTAGCCTGGTCGACCCCAGACAATACTCGCAAGATAGCAGAAGAACAGGACTCGCGGATAGGAGAGACACATCCGCACACCTGCTAGAATAGCGTCGAACGACCAAATCGAGTTGGACAGTTCTACTTCTGCTCGCTGTAATTCTGTGTAAGCCTTCGCCTCCTTATATTCCGACGCGGGACGGTGCTCGTACACGTCTTCGTAGTCTTCGAGAATCTGTAGCCGTCCTTCGTAACTGCCCCAGCTTTTCCCACGCGAACCTTCCGAGTCGCGCCGAATAACCAGCGGCTCGTCCACGAAATCGAACTCCGTACGGAGAGCGAGTTCGATTTTGAATCCGATGTCATCCGCACCGGGTCGATCTTTGAATGGTAGGACCTCCTCTAGGAGAGAGCTTTGGATTAGCATCGTTGACGTGATACACGGGGCCATCTTGAACGTCAGCGCCTGTTTGAGGACGTCTCCCCGAATGTCCTTGTTGGGGAGCACGACACCACCGTCTTTCCAGACGAACCCTGAATAGACGACTCCGACGTCGTCCTCCTCTCGCAGCAGCGCCACTTGCTTTTTGAGCTTGTCTTCCTGGAGCCGATCGTCGTCGTCTAGCAACTGGACGAACTTTCCCGTCGCCGTTTCGATTCCTTCCATCCGAGCCGACTGTGCGCCCCTATTTTCGTCGAACGCGATGTACTTAATGTCCCTTCCTTCTACGACAGATTCGGCGTTTCGCTCTCCGGAATCGTCGACGACTATCGTCTCAACGTTACTGTAGCTCTGCTCTTCGACGCTCTCTATTGCCTCAACGAGTTCGTGATTTCGGTAGTAGGTCGGGATAACGATAGAAACGAGCGGGTCCTCAGTCATTGAGTAACCCCTCGCAGCGTAGTAAGGATAAGGTTCATGGTAGTAGGATTACTTCTCCACGTATAAATGAAAGTCACTATCCTCTGCTACAACCTCTCTAACAACTGCGTCGGACGGGGGATGGTGTTGGCGGAAATCGTCAAGCGCAACCACGATGTGGAACTTGTCGGTCCGATATTTGGTGACGGAATCTGGGATCCAATGGCCGACCGGGACTACATCCGTGGTGTCGAGATGAGTTCTCGGACGTACGGATTCCCGCACAAGGCACCCGAGCTGCTCTCGATGATCGACGGCGACGTCATCTACGCGGCCAAACCGAAATTCGCCAGTTACGGTGTTGCCCTCCTGAAGAAGCTGGCAGACGACTACCCGATCGTTTTGGACATCGACGACTGGGAACGCGGTCTGACAATCGGTTCGCAGTCACCAGCGAGGGCGTACCTGGAAGGGATTCCACGACTCGGGACAGTGAACTCACTGTATTTCACGAGACTCTGTGAGGAATTTTCGTCAGTGGCGGACGCGATTACGGTTTCTAACACGTTTCTCCGGGAGAAGTTCGGGGGACAGCTCCTCTACCATGCCCGGGATACCGACAAATTCGATCCCGACAAGTACGACAAGTTTGCCTGTCGCCGAGAGTTGGGACTACCAACCGACAAGAACATCGTCCTCTTCTCTGGCACGCCTCGGCCTCACAAAGGCATTCAAGACCTTGCCCAGGCGATGCAACGACTGGACAGGAATGACACTATCGGCGTCGTCGTCGGAGCGAGTGATGACGATATCGAACGCTTTCCGGCATTACGGGAAATGGAGGTCTACGGCCGACAGCCCTTCGACGACATCCCAAAGTGGGTCGCCTCGGCTGATATAGTCGCAATCCCGCAGCGACGGACGCGGCGTACCGTCGGTCAAATGCCCGCGAAACTATTTGACGCCATGGCGATGGGGAAATGTATAGTTTCTACGGACGTTTGTGATATACCGACTGTTTTGGACGGCACTGGGTTCACCGTGGATTCAAACTCCCCGGGCCAGTTAGCGGATGCGTTCAGCGTATTACTAAATGATCGGGAAAAAATTGATGCCGCAGGTGAAGAGGCCAGGCAAAGATGTGAAGAGAAATATAGTTATTCCCGGTATGGGGACGAGCTAGATATGTTGATGAAACAGTCTGCATGAATTGCGAACGATTTCGGGATAATATTCAATAATAGTAATATAATACAATCAGTGTGTGTTAACTCGCAATATATGTGCCATCTCATCAGATAGTGAGTGGAGCTTACCCGACCTTGCGATAGGTATACTTATTAGTATCCTTCTTAATAGTTATATAGAACCAGATGGCGAACGGCGACTGGCGACTGGTAGCGGCGACGGCCCTACTACTGCTCGCAGCTGGGACTGCTGGCCTCGTTGAAGACTCTGGGATTGTGGTCGCCGTTGCTGGAGCAGCATTATTTACAGGAGTTATTGTAGTCCGATCATCAGCGTGGCTTGGAAGTATTGCGATCCTATTTGTCCTGACAATCTATCTTCCAAGCCGGCCAGGATTATATGGCCGGGACTCCCACTCGGAGGCCTTAGTCACTGCCACAGTTGTTGACAATGGAGTGCTACCAGAATCTGTGGTTGCAGCGTGGAGTTTCCTTGAGACTCCGTTGCTGTATGTCATGGGGGCGGTAGCGTCCCGAATCACTGGTCTTGATCCGATGCCACCCGACCAGATACTTATTTCGCAGCTATTACCGATTGCTTTCGTCGCAGCTACGCTGACGACCGCGTGGGCAATGTACCGACAGATACAACCGGAGCGGTCTGTTCTGATGATGGTGCCTCTCGTCCTGTGGATGCCGTTTTTCATCTTTCGACTGGGGTTTCGGCGAGGCAGCATTTCGATTGTCCTGTTCGCGCTCGGAGTGTTCACGCTATATCGGTATCAGACGACAGGGAACAGTCGATTTGCCCTGTTGCTTATTGCAATCCCATTCCCGATGACGCTCGCGCACCATCTCACAGCAGGATTATACATTCTCTGTCTCGGGTGCTTCTTTCTGAGTCGGTATCTCCCGAGCCAGCAGCTATCTACCGACTCACCCGTCATGGTTAGCGGTCGTATTTTGCTGATAACAGGCATCATCCCACTGACTTGGTTCGTTGTTGTTGTTGGCTCCGGCGGAGAGAAACTTGCTGGCATCGTCCTGAGCATCCTCGGTATCTCCGCGGTGCCGACGCCCTCAGCCCCATACGATCTAGAGCCGTCAGTCCTCGGCTTCGTCTCAGATTTCGTGGCAGTTTGGGCTTTCGTCGGCATACTCGGGATTCTGACGCTTGCAGGGGGCTGGTGGCAGATGAGGGAGAGAGGGATGTCTCCGTGGCTGGCTGGACTCATCCCATATGGCGCCATTATTGCCGCCCTAGCATTCGCCAGTTGGCTGGCGCTGCCGGTTGCCCCGAGTCGGGTACTCACGTTCTTCGTCGTCGTTGGTGGTGGGATCGGTATCAGCTACCTGTCGCACAATACACGGTCAAAGTGGCCGGTGCAGACTGTTGTGTTGCTCTTGGTCGTCTCTAGCCTATTCATGATTCCGTACTCAGTCATTCCCGGTCAAGCACCCGCATACAGTCATGGCGAGTTCGGACAGCAATTCGACCAGCAGATGTATGACTCCGCAGAGTGGAACGATCAGTATATAACGAAGGAAGAGGTGGTTGGGGACGCGAATGTCCGGGAGGTTGTGGTGCCGATTGCCCAACTACCTGTCCAGACGGCCTATCCCCAAGTGACAAGCGCCGAGTTGCCGCCTGAAAGGACTGTCATCCTTCGAGAAGAGAATCGTCACCTGTACAAGGGGCCATGGGGTGGCGGCTGGGCCTATACGACGCTTGAGCATGGAATTGAGCGATATGATCGTTCAAGCAACCGTGTTTATACGAACGGGAATGTGAAACAATGGGTGAGTAGCTTGAATTCATGGGATGGTCGCGTTCAGATTAGCTGATTCCATGCGAAGGCGAATGATTTGAGCCACTCGTCAGCAGTTTCAGCTTCGGCGTGACTGAAACAGTTCGAGAAAGCGTTAGTTCTGCGTTTTACCTCTCGAAAGACACGTTCGACGCTGTTGCGATTTCCGTGTTTCTCGTAGCGGAAATCGAGCCCGTGACGGTTGCAAGCGTCTTTCAGCGGCGTCGCACCGTCGACGAGAAACACGGCGTCATCGACGTCGTGTTTCTCGCGTAACTCCGAGAAGAACGCGTGCGCGAGCACGTTCGTCCGTGTCGGTTCAAGCTTTGTATGCAGTAATTCGTTGGTTTCGGGGTCGACAGCAGCGTACAGCCAGTA
>NZ_FNIA01000050.1 GCF_900103505.1 Haloarchaeobius iranensis | reverse complement strand
GCGTCTCTCGACGGCGGTCGATCGAAGCCACAGCTCAGCCAGACAACCGTGTTCCGAAGCTCCCGCTCAACCGGGCGAATCCCGTAGATATCGTGGTAGTAGCAATGAAGGAACCCACGCATCAGCTCTGGTGGTTCGTGATCTCGTGTTCGCCCCGTCTCCGCCGGGGCGAACACGTCGAACTCTTCGAGAAACTCGAAGGAGAGATGCTCAAACAACGCTAGTGTCTCGGTCTCCGCGACATTGAAGAACGTCTCTACCGAAGGAGCATCTTGCAGGGTCGCTGAACTCATTCCACCTCAGCGTTCACCCTGCTCCTTGGTGTGGTAATCGTTCTATGACACCCTCACAGTGAATACTACGACGCATCGACCAGCCAATTACAGGAGATGCTGATATCCTATGCAGGCCTCGTTGGGTCCCCGACAGGTGTAGCAAAGCAATTCGTGTATTCTCGCGCCGCACTTCAATACAGTGACCTCAGTCTCACTGCTATTGTCGCCATTTCAGAGATAGCTACTCGCGGTGAACATCGGCTCCCAACGTCGTTAGATGCTATTCGAGCCGCTGCATCAGTCAGTGGTCGTTACTACGTCCAAAGGGATGCACTACCTGATGACAGATACATCATCATAAGAGAAGATACGGAGATTCTCGTCGGGTATTACAATACCAGCCGACTCTAAACAATAAGCAATAGTAGTTCATCATCATGTCTGGCCATTCACCATCACGACGAACGGTTCTTGCACTGAGTGCATCGACCACACTCACAACGCTGTCTGGCTGTCTCAGTGGGATACTGGGGGGGAACGACCCGGACCAGACAGTCATCGACCTTCGAGAGACTGGGACGCTTCTCCGGCCCCAAATTGAACACAGACCGGAAAATTTCGGCATCACTCTCGCACTCTCTGGTGACACGCTCTTCGTCGGCGGCTCGAATGGATTAGGAAGACCGGGACCTCCCGTCGATGTGTTCACCAAATCCAGCGGTACGTGGACCCGATCAGAGACGATTTTCCCGCCAAGAAACGCTCCAAGGTCCGAGTTTGGGGTAGATATCGCTCTACAGGGAGACCGCGCACTTATCGCAGAGACGTATCAGGACTCGGAAAATGAATCACGACTCGTCGTCAGAGCCTACAGAAAATCAGGTGGAACGTGGTCACACCGTGGCGTCATTTGGCAGTCACCGATATTCGAAGGGAATACTCTTCCATCCATCTCACTCGTGGACGATATAGCACTGATCGCAAGTTCAATCACCAGACAAATATACTGGTTCAAACACACGACTGACGGCTGGACGAAGGTGGCACAGTTACCAGCATCCGGCCCCTCCGAACCCAGAAACTACATCGCTGCGGACAGCAGTTCGGAGTACGCGGTTGTCGGTGTTCCAGAAGATACCTCAACTGCTGTGTCTGCAGGCAGTGCGTACCTGTACCGGAACGAGGAGGGAGCCTGGAACCACCACACAGATCTTAGACCGAATGATCTGGATAGAGGAGACATGTTCGGGTACGCGGTGGCAATCACTGATTCGCATGTCCTTGTCAGTGCAAGGGATGACTCCAATCCAAACGGGTCGGGTGCTGGTTCGGCGTACCTCTATTCTATTACGGAGACGGGTGTGACTCAGGTGAAGAAGTTCTGGGCAGCGAACAGTGGGAGCGGAAGCCACTACGGAATTACTGTCGGGCTGGATTCCGGTGTGTCGATAGTGGGAGCGACGCGTGCGGAATCGATGGGCACAAAGTACGTCGGGGCTGCGTATCTCCGAACGGCAGCGGACGACTGGGCGCACCAGTATAAGCTAGTCGATTCACAGGCCCCACAGGGCGCGTACTTCGGGAACGCAGTTGCCATAGATGAGGCACACGTTGCTATCGGGGCGACCAACCACCACGGAACCAGTCCCGGGTCGGAGCAGTATTCGGCCTTCGACCAAGCTGGTGCTGTCTTCGTCGTAGATCGCTCCGCGCTGGGGAATAACAGCTGAGCGTCGGAGTGGGACTTTTTCAGAACAGATCAATCGGTGCGTATTCCGCTCGATTCGAGCCGAGACTCTAGTAACTCCTGCTCCCAAGTTCACTCTCCCCGTCCGTCTGCTCTCGGTCGAGATGCATGATCAGAGGAACTCCACGTCGGGACGGGCCCGCTAGTCGCGGACACCGACGGCGACGGCGACGACGACCGCCGCGAACTGGGGTCCTACGACGCCAGTGCGAACGCCCACGCGGCTCGCAGCGACCCGTCCACGGCGGACACGGACGGCGACGGCATCGACGACGGCACCGAACTCGACGGCTGGACAGCCACGCTGCTCACGACCCGCGGGGACGCACAGAACTTCCAGAAGGCGCTTGTCAACGACTCGCTCTCGCCCGACGAGTACGTGACTGAGCGGACAGTCACGAGCGACCCGCTCGCGAACCACTCCGACGGCGACGGACTCTCGGACGGTCGTGAGCGCGACCTCGGGACCGACCCGTCCGCGATGGACTCGGACACGGACCGACTCGACGACGCTGAGGAACTCGATAACGGCGAGGATCCGACGATGTTCGACGTGTCGCCGCCGGAAATCAGAGTTACCAACTCGAACTACGTGAACGTCGACGACCCCACCAACCCTCGTGGTCAGTACCTCATCACGGCCGAGGTCTCCGACCCGAGTCTGGTCACGAACTTCACCATCACGGTGGACGGGGAGACGTACCACGACCGCGGTATCCCTGGCGGACCGACTGATCGGTTCCTCCTCTCGCAGACGGTCACCGTCGGGTTCGGCCAGGCACTCCTCAACGGCCTGCAGACGAACGCGCTTCGACTGACGGTCGGTGACCGCTACGGGAACGCCCAGACGACGACGGGATACACGAGCTCGAACTTCTACATCCAGGCTGGTCGCGAACTCGGTGCGCTGGAGACGTTGAGCGCCCAGGAAGCGACGGCGCTCGGTCTGGCCTCCGGTATCGCGAAGAGTTCCGGGAGTATGGGCGAGACCATCCAGCAGGCGCTGACGAACCCCGAGGAGTTCCTCGCACAGTTCACGAACTTCCAGCAGTACATCACGCTCGCCCAGAACTTAGAGCGCGTCCCCGGGCTGATGGTCCGGCAGTACCAGAACGACATGCGGACGGCGAACCCGTACTACGACATCCGCTCGGACCAGGCGACCCACGAGAACTCCAACGACTTCGCCCGTGGCTACTACGTCGGCGTACTCACCTTCGAGGTCGCGCTCTCGGCGACGGGAGCGACTGCGGGGTCGAAGATCAAACAGCTCGATAGAGTGCAGGAGCTGGCCTCGCAGCCGCGCGTTGCTCGCGCGCTGAGCTACTACCAGCGGGCGCAGCGCGTCCCTGGTCGTGCAGTCGGGACCGTGACCGCTCCGGCCGCGCGAACCGGCTCTCGGATTGCTGCAGGTCTCGCACGGCGGACTGGCGTCGACGGTGACCTGGTTCGGGAGACGCTCGGGTCGACGGCGACTGTCGGTCGGCAGTGGTGGACGACCCAGCGTGCCCAGCGCTTCGGGTTCGACAGACTGAGTGGGCTCTCCGAGACGAGTCGGAGTCAGGTCAGTCGACTGTTGCGCCGGTCTGACGAGGACATCGACGACGACCTGCGGGCGATGTCCGACGACGACATTGGAGCCGCGACTCAGTTCGCCTGTGGGGTTGCATCGCCGTCTGTCCTGTACAGTGGCCGGGGTATCGTTCGACAATCGACGCCTGACGACTGTGGCTCGATCGACCCTGATGCGTTCCGTGGCGCGGCTGCATTGTCTGATGATATTGATAGTGCAAGATATGAACAATTACTGGGGTTCAACGCCGAAGTCAGAAGAACCGTCGCAAGAGTATATAATCAAAACCCGGACGTTGAATCAAGAGAAGTCGAGAAGTATATTCAGACCCTTAATCGGGTTGATTCGGAGGGCCGACAATCAGCTTCCCGATTGGTTCGAGAACTCGGATCAGAAGGCTTCCGAGTAACGAATAATGCATATGAACTGACAGATACGGTCGAGGATATAGGGAGTGAAGATATTTCTGACCTACTATCCGCATATAAATTATATTCGGAATCGCCCCAAGCACGGAGATCTGTCCCCGAAATCCAAGATGACTTAACAACCCTCGCGAATGAGGGTGGCGGTGTTCAGGGCCTTGCCAAGGCCATCAGGGCAGGAAAAGGTAGTGTGAATAATGTTAAAGGACTTGACGGAGAGGTAGAGGCTGCGACTAACCTAATTGATGCAGGAGTCGAGGTTCGAGAACTCGAATTCAACGTAGTGGCAGATATAGATGGAAATGAGGTCGCCTCGGAGATTGATATAGATCTTGCAAATGAGGATACAGGCATCGAAATCAAGAATCGAGATTATGAAAGCGCATATGAGAACATGCCAGATGAAATTGCGGAGAGCGCAAGGCAGCAGGATATCGATGATCTAGTACAAAAAATAGAGGTCGTAACTCGCAACAGAGATACATATATAATTGCAAGCCGAACAGAAAATATCGAGGGTACTGTTATTGAAGAGGCTATTGAACAAGCCAATATACCTGAAGGTACCACTGTTGAGGTAATCACGATCGAAGAACTCAAAGAGTTGTAAATATGGATGAAAGATACTTTATCCTGTTCATAGCTGATGAGGATCCCGATGTTAGGTCAATTGTCGATAGATGCATCGAGATGGGTTTAAAGACTACTTCCAGCGGTGGAACAGAGCGCTTCGAAAAATACGAGGCTAAGGACGGATCCGGAAGCAGTATCGACGTTCAGAACAACGAGGTAGAAACGGTAGTGGATAAGATAGCCAAATCAAAAAAAGGTGAGCTCACCTTTTGGTATGACGAGCCCCAATCGACGGATTTAAAACTATCATTTGTTGGAAGCAAATCCTCAGATTGGCCAACTCACAGAGTGATGGTGAGTTTCCGAACGCTTCCGTTACAAGTAGGAAACCAATCAAGAGCTGGGGACTACTCTGAAGCTGCGGTGGAAAGTCGTGTCAAGACGATAATCGATGTACTCGTCGAAATTATCCCCTTCGTCGACCCTGAATATGCATACTCAACACTATGGGTCGGACAGAACCCGGTCGAAGGTCTCCAACCGACTGGAAAGCCAATACCCAAGCACATCCAGGAGATAGGATGGCTCACGATTATGTCTGAGTCAACTGTAGAAGATTTTGGTGGCTTCGACCACGTGCTCGACACGCCGGCATGGTGTGTACAGAGATTAGACACAGGCCATGTAATGATAGTCAAATCAGACCGGCCTGTAGCACCGACGAAAACCCCATCGGCAGAATTAGCGGATCATCTAATTAAGTAGGGAAGTACACACTTCCCCATCGACACATACGTTCATCACAACCCCGATTCCGGGCATAGAGCCACGTATTCGCTGTATTTAGCTATTTGACACACAATCCTACTGTGCTATTGATTCGGAGCATTTCGACCATCTTCTCGAGTTCCTGGATCCGTTCCTGCTTCTGTTCGAGTGTCGTCTCGAGCTCTTCCATACGTTCTAAGAGCAGTCGATTTTTCTCCGCAGGGTGGCTCTCGGTCCGAGGGGCAGCGTATCTCCGAAGAGCAGCTGACGACTGGGGTCGCAAGAATAAGCTAGTCGATCCACAGACCCCACAGAATGCGCATTTCGGGTCCGAAGCGGCTATCGATGGGGAACACGTTGCTATCAGGGTGGCCAACCACCACGGGACCAGTCCCGGGTAGGGGCAGTTTCCCGACTTCGACCAGACTGGTGCTGTCTTCATCGTAGCTCGCTCCACCCTGTGGAATAGCAGGTGAGCGCCGGGGGAGGGTTCTCCGAATGGAGTCAATCGGATTCCTACTCTGATACGAACGAGAGTCCGAGAGCGCGTATTCCACTCGATTCCAGCCGGGGGCCCAGTACCGACTCTCACCGGTACGTCTGGTCTCGGTCGAGACGCGTGTTTCGGGAGAACGGCGTGTCGGTGCAAACCCTGCTCGCCGTTCGGCCCGAGCGTCCATCCCTCCGAATATGGAGTATGCTGCGGACGCGCTCGGTCAGCATACGAGGTGGTCGTGCGGGTGTCGTCTGTTCATTTTACTCGAGGTCAGAGGGAACTGGGAAGTGCGTTCTCGGGCGTGGCTGGCTGTCCGAACACTCCCGTTCGATTACGCTCCGCGAAAGGGGATGAGAACCCAGCGAATATTGCGTCGTGTTTTGTCTTCTATACCGATGCAACTAGGTCAGAAGATAGCCCGATTGATGAGGCGCCAGACGCGACTGGTAAACCAGACTGAATGATAATAATCCGGAAGACATAAAATGAGGGACCTAACGAGAAGAGAAATAGTTGCCACAGTTGGAGGAGCAGTTGGTGTGACTTCTGGATGTCTTGGTATTCTTGATTCGAGCACCGGAAGCGACTGGCAACAGTGGGGCCATGACGCTCAGAACACCTGCTACGTCCCGAATGGGGTCGAAATAAGTGGAGTGCCGGGAAATTCGTGGGAAGGGCAGATATCGATCGGAATGCCACCGGGGGTCCAAGACTCAACAGTGTACAGCGGCAGTGGGGTTGATGGCCTGGTGGCAGTAGACATTGCGGATGGGTCCAGAAAGTGGACGTTCGAACGTCCAACAACGATTCAGTCGACGCCAGCTATCCGGAACGGTTCGGTATATGTTGCGGACATCAATGGGACGGTCTACTCTGTCTCGAAGTCCGGGGACGAAGAGTGGCAAACTAACATCTCTGGTGACGTTGGTTTCAGTGCTGTCAGTTTAGCCAGCGACGACGTGTTCATACAGACCGACGATGGAGCACTCCACTGTCTTGATGCATCGAACGGCGAGCAGCGCTGGTCTACTCCCGCACACGGTCGGCCAGCGCAATCGAACCTTGCCCCAGCAGTTCTAGATTCGGCCGTGTATGTCTCACAGGACCAACTCAGGGCGTATGATACATCCGACGGGAGCCAAATTTGGGAGTCTTCACTGGCGGAACGAGTACGCACAGCACCTTCTGTCGATAACTCACATGTGTATGCTGGTAGTAAAGATGGAACGCTTTTCGCCGTCGATCGAAGAACGGGTGAAACCAGATGGTCGTACTCGACAGGCGGTGAACTCCGGTCTTCGACGCCTGTCCTTGCTGATGAATCCGTATATGCAGGCAATCTTGCAGGTAAGTTGTTCTCGATAAATGCAAGCGATGGGACAGAAAACTGGTCACTGACAACCGAGACTTGGATAACGAGTGCAACTTCTGTTGCTGGAGAAACACTGTACGTGTACTCTGGGTCGTCGCGCATGGCAGCATACGAGAGCGAAACTGGTGAACTGAAATGGGCTACTGAACCCGAACAAATACCAGTGATGTCGACCGGCTGTGTTGAATCACTAGACGGCGTCGAGATAGGTCGCTAAATCAAAGGAGTTGAAGCGGAGAGATTCGGTTACCTATGACACAAATCTCCCGCTTCACTGGTGAGATTGTGCCGATTGCCCAAGTTGTTACCGGTGATGGAGACGAATCCGCCGCCCCGGAAGGTGGCGGCGGATTCGCCGACTATGCCCTCGTTTCCCTCCACTGTCTGCGGATTTACCTCGATACGTCCTACCGAATGACGATTGACCTGCTGAAGGAGATGCCACAAATAACCGGGGAGATCGGCCTCAGCAAGGCCGATCTCCCCGCTCCATCCACGTTGTGTAAAGCGTTC
>NZ_FNIA01000054.1 GCF_900103505.1 Haloarchaeobius iranensis | reverse complement strand
ATGTCCCAGGGGACTTCGGTGGCGACACCGTCGACCGCGGCGATTCGTTGGTCCCAGAGTTTCGTACCGTCCAGGCGGAACTTCGCCAGCCAGACCGCGAGTCCGCCGACTTCGGTGAACGACGCGACGACGAAGTTACCGTCCTGGGTGCGGACCATCCCGTTCGAATCCTGGCTGGGACTCCGCTCGAACGTCCGGTTCCACTGCTCGCTGACATACGGCGTCATGCCGAGTAGAGAGCGGACGGAGAGTAGACTGGTGAGGCCGGCTGCACCGGCTGTGTGCTGGAGGAACTCCCGGCGGTTCTGGTCCGTCATTCCTCACACCTCAGGTCGTCCTCGGTCACCGTGCATCGCTTTATTGTTACCCGCCCGTCGGGATAAACTATCTGCAAGAGCACCTCGAACTGGTCTCGTTCGTCGAAGTCGTACTCGTAGAACACGGGCCCCGGTCGACTGGCCGAGACGTCCCACGTCACATCCGATTGACCGACTTCGCCGTCGATGGACCCGAGTTGACGCTGACCGACGTGCGAGGCTTCGAACTTCCACCGGAACGCTGTCGCATCCTCCGCAAGCTCGGAGCCACGGGCGGTGAAGAAGCGCGCCCCGTCCGAGACCATCGGGGGAGAGGCCGACCCGAACGTCTTCTGGAGGTACTCACTAACTCGCGAGTGTGTCGAGGGCAGTTCGCGGATTGTCGCAGCTCTGTCCGACGTGTCACCGACCTCGACGACGAGTTCGCCGACCTGAGCTTCGATGCGTCGCTCGTCGCTTCCGGGTGGCGTGGGACCATCCGGATTCTGTGCGTACACCATGAACCGCACCGGGAACAGTCGTGGATACTCGAACCGTGACTCGTCTTGCGGAAGCTGTGCCACGTTGTCCCCGAGGACACCCTCGAGTACCCCACTGGAGGTGTCGTCGGTCATCGGCTGGAGGTCGACGAACTGCCCGGTTCCGCCGATGTCCCAGTGATATCCGAGAATCGACCGGTTCGCGTACGCGTAGGACTCGCTCGCGTCGATCTCGACGTACGAGCCGATGTCTGCCTCCAGAATTCGCTCCGGGTTCGCCATGATCTGTGCGATGTCTGTGGTCTCCGACGACGAATCCTGTTGTGGGATCAGTGTAGAACTGCTGATTGTGCCCGTCTCGTCGGCACCGACGCCGCTCCGCTCGATATCGTACGACACCGAGGGACGAACCTCGTCGACGATGGTGTGGTCTACCTCTCCAGAGTGAGACATCGCAACGACCGTCGTTGAATCGACGTTCCACTGGCAGTCCTCCCAGTCGACGGTGTTCTCCCTCCCGCTGACGAACTGGTCGCAGGCCCCATCTCGGTCCTCGTCACCCTCGGTGACGAAGTAGTAGAGTTCGTGAACGCCGTGTTCTTCGAAGGTGACCGTCGCCGACTGGTGCGGCACGGCTTTGTAGTTCACTCCTGGCTCACCGAGCGACGAAAGGTCGAATGCGTGTGGGACCTCGGTGATAGCGTTGGAGCACGACACCGATTCGGGGATGATCCAGTAGTGCGTCAGCTCCTCCTCACCCTGATACGAGACCGTCCCGTCGAGTTCGACCTCCTGCCCGACCAGTTGCTTGTTCAGGTACGAAGACGGTCGACGGACGCGCGGCATCGGTGTGTGGCCGATTCGGAACTCGTACTGGGTGGTGTTGTCCCCAATCGTGAGTTCGACTTTGTACTGGCCCGGCTCTGAAAGTGAGTTCGAATACGTCCAGCCTGTCTGCTTCTCTTCTGGAATTTCTTCCCAGCCTCGACTGTAGTCCTTCACACAGTCGCCTTCGGACGTTGAGGTACACGGTAGTTGACTTCCGTTCTCTGAAGCAGTACAGTTCGCTCTGCGCCACAGGGTCCATTCAATGTCGAACGAGCGATTGGACCTCCGGTGAAGTGCCGTATCCGTGCCGTCGAATAGCAACTGTTCGTTGCGCTCAAACGATGAAGTCCCTGTAGAGTTTGAACAATATTCCTCGATAACCTCACTACTGCGCGTACGGTCTCTTATCACTGGCTTTGCGCCTTGACTAACCGATGGATAAGAAGAAGGAGGTACATCCGGAGTATCGGAAAGTCCACTGAGCGAAACTAGTTCGGCTCCGGATAGCGCCTCTTCTGATGCATCTCTTGTTGGTGTCTGGAAATTAACTGTCCAAGTGGGGCTGGAAATAACGTCGGTCCCCTCTTTTTTCCCATCGTATCGATACCGATTCCTCACAGTGACATCCATCTTCGGTCCGACGTCCTCGTAACTGCCATCTGAAGGTTCGTACTCCGAGAGCGAGTCCGGAATCACGTACGCGTCGAAGACCAGGAACCCGCCGGTGATTGGCCCGTACTCAACACCGCCTTCGTGGGGAGGGTACCGCTCCCAGAACCGCATCTTGTTGTCCGAGCCCGTACTCGGGGCCGGTTCGACCCACTCGTGGATCATATTATCGATCGTGAGACCACTGAAGACTGCACTGGTCGCGGTGTGCAGCTTCGCACTGGCTCCAACGATACTTTGTCCACGCGAACCCAACCTGCTGAGGTACGAATCTGCGACGCCGGTCAGTCCCTTCGCCTTCCGTGCGATAGAGACTCCCGTTACGGTCTTCGCAACCAGATCGAGGAGAAACCCATCCTCAGCAGTGCTTGGCTCCCCAGTAGCCTCGAGACGGCAGACTTCCAGCGGCCAGAGGTTCCGTACCCGATTGCTCGTGAATCGTTCCGGGCAGCGATACAGGGAGCCGATATGGTCGATGAGTCCCCCGAGCTCTAGATCCTCGTCCTCAGCCTGGATTCTCCGTACGATTTCGGGCCCGTTGATGAACTGGAAATTCTCCGGATTACGGCGCGGCGCTACCACAACGTGGTTTTTGGCTTCGTCGCTCCCGGAGGGGACCGGACGAACTTCCAGCTCGGTAAACAGCTGTGCCTCTGGATCCAAGGTACTTGCCCACGAGTTACTGTAGGGAGAGTCCGTTCGTCGTCGCTGTTGAGTTGTCCGTACTACCATCGCAGAGGTTCTGACCGCAAACGTATACCTCCAGCATCCCTCGTCGAACCCGGCCAGCGGATTACCGGTATCGACCCAGGTTGCATCGAGGAGCTGAAGGCTGTTCGTCGAGTGCTCAACGAAACCCGCATCAGGTATACCTATATCGTCCGATCTGAACATCGTATCGTGCTGTGACCGCCACCTGAGTCGTCGAAGCTGGGCCGCCTCGGATTCTTCTTCAGGGTCAGTTCGAATCGAACTGCCGACCGATTCGACGAGACTGCGGCGAGTGACGTCCGAATCCATCTCAGTTCACCTCGATGGTCTCTGTTGCTACGTAGGAGATATGCTGGCTATCTGTGACGACGTGGTGGATCTCGTATGTTCCTGCCTGCCCGAAGGTGTACGACACTTGCTCACCGGAGCCGAACCTCTTGAACGCGAAGTCCGTGCTCTCGGCGTCGGTGCGCTCCCAAAACCAGGTCAGCGGTTCACGGAGATGATTTCGCACCACCTCGTTTCGCGAGGCGGGTTCGGAGCCAAGCAGGGCCATGTCGGGCAACGAGTTGTTCGTATTGAATCTGAATGTCCGAGACCCTACCTGTTCGATCTCGAAATCACCTGCGTGGTTTCTTGCTCGTCGACCCTCATCCTGGAGATACAGGTACGGTCGAGAGACTGTCGATCTGTTTCCGGTGGGGTCCTCCATTTCGAGCCCGACAACGTGCAGGCCCTCATACTGTGGCGTCACCGAAAACTCCGTTCCGGTACTCGATTTCCCACGCCAGGACTGTTTGTTATAAAAATCGGGTTCGGTGTAAACGTCTTCGGCTTGCATCCCGGTCGGATACCAGCGTATCTGTTGCCTTATCTCATCGAAGTCATTCACAATACCAACAAAGTGAGACGAATTGAACTGTGAGTGATGCCACGTGAAGTCCGTTTCCCGGTTGGAATCGGTGAGAAGGCTATTCTTCGCCGAGAACTCGATCGGTGGCTCACCGGTTGACTCGGAACCCGGTGCCTGACCGATATACACGGGAAGCGGCAGTAGATATCCGGGAACAGGGAGATACCTCGGCTCCAGTTGGTCTTTCCCGTCGTACTTGCCGCGAATCAGTGTGTGCTGAATGAATGGCTCGGTCAGGAATTCGATCTGCGGTGCGTTGAGTTCCCGAGTGGCCCTGGAACGATTCTGTGAAAAGTTGTACTCGAACGAGGGAACTGGAATGTGTGTGCGGTTCGTACCTGGGGCAGCAATATCGATGGTCCACTCACCGATACCGATCCCGGGATTAGCTTCGTGAGCCCTATCGATACCGATACCAGTCCCGAAGTTCTTCGTCGTCACGTTGAACGACACTTCTTGATCAGGTTCGACGTAGACGTCGAAGATGAGGTTGTGATGGGTAACCGGTCCCCCTTCCCGGGAAGGATACGTCATATCGAAGCCCTTCGCGTACTTCGTCCTCGGACGATAATTATCCGACAGTAGCTCCGATGCAAAGATACTGGCAACGATGACCCCAGCACCGAGTGCAGCAGGCGGGTTAGCGAACAACGCGAGAGCGGCCAGACTGAGGGATGCCACTGCAAGAGTCCCTTCGACTCCGGCCCGAAGGTCGTCATTGAGGTCATCCGCGTTCCGAATAGCCTGATATATTTCTTCCGGTGATAGATTGAATAACTTAGATTGGTTCGGGAGATAGGCCCCGACTCTGGACTTGTCTCCCTGGAACTGTTCGTGAGACATCCCGAGTGCCAGGGAGATGTATTCACCCAGGTTTTCGATATCAGCATCTGGATACTGGCCCGCTAAATCCTCTCCCAGTTCGTCCCCGGATGGCGTCGTGTAGACCTGAAACGAATCGTGTCCATGTCTCGGAGCGAGAGCCATCGATTCCATGTCACTGTCGTTGTCTGCTTCTACCGAAACCCTGCTTCCGATTCTCGCATCGAGGTTCAGTTTCCGGGGCTCGAAGTGGTCCCCCATCGCTTCGCCTATCTCCCAGAAATGCGTCTTGTCTTTACTGACGTGCGAGATCGCAGATCCGGTGACGGCGAACGTGTAGCGATAGCACCCTGTCCGCTCTCCAAAGATCGACTCCCTCGCTGACACTGCCGGATTCCCTGTCGCTTCGAATCCGACATCGAGCAGCTCCAACCGCTCGAGCGATTGATGTCCATAATCACCGTTAGCATCTGCTGAGAGCGTGTGAGCCTGCCAGTTGTGAAGTGCTGCTCGATCCGGTGTCCGGGCATTTGAACGATCCGATAGTGAAATCCCAACCTCCCCTACACCCAGGTCCGGAATCCCCGATACCCCCAGGAGCTGTAGTAGTTGGCGACGGTACAGGTCCATTGCTGTTGGTTATGCCGCAATGGTTTTATTTCTTATCTTTGTGATACAATTATGGGCCTCGGCAGAAGAAAAATAGGTGCTTGTCGAGTCGTGTGACACGACAAGATGGCTGTTCGACCCGACTGGGGGAACACCCACTCCCCAGGTTATTAGAATTTAAGTACTATACTGCTGGAATTTATCTCTATGACCGACGACCCGACGCTCGAACACCCCGACTCCGGGGGTCGAGCGTCGACCGACGACGACGGGCGTGTCCCGCCGCCCATCCCACCGGGTGACCCGGACGCCTGGTACGCACCCGACGTGCGGGACCACTACACCGTCCACGGCGACGTGGT
>NZ_FNIA01000055.1 GCF_900103505.1 Haloarchaeobius iranensis | reverse complement strand
CATACTGATCCGGTCGAACGCTTTACACAACGTGGATGGAGCGGGGAGATCGGCCTTGCTGAGGCCGATCTCCCCGGTTATTTGTGGCATCTCCTTCAGCAGGTCAATCGTCATTCGGTAGGACGTATCGAGGTAAATCCGCAGACAGTGGAGGGAAACGAGGGCATAGTCGGCGAATCCGCCGCCACCTTGCGGGGCGGCGGATTCGTCTCCATCACCGGTAACAACTTGGGCTATCGGCACAATCTCACCAGTGAAGCGGGAGATTTGTGTCATAGGTAACCGAATCTCTCCGCTTCAACTCCTTTGATTTAGCGACCCATCTCGACGCCGTCTAGTGATTCAACACAGCCCTCCAATTCCTCTCATACAGCCTCGTTGCTGCGGGAGTGTACTACTTTTTCTCTAACACATCGTGGCGTGGCGCGATTTCGTTGGGGCTTGCTGCTGGACTTACTGTGACACTCGTCATTTATTGGCTGGGTTCGGGTGAATAGGCGATTCTCAGACCGCAGTACCGTTAGATTCGCAGAGATACCTAACGGCTATTTCACCACTGTTGGTTCATAACTAATCAGATTTCGCCAAACCGGTAATGCTTTTCATGCCGTGAATTGGTGAGGCGTTTCCAATAGATCCAGATATCGAACAAGGATATCGGCTGCATCAGATACTCAGCAATCTCAACCGACTCGACGTCGACCGATTGGACGACGCGGATCGAGAGCGAGTCGAGACCGCGAGAGACCTCTTGGAAGAGGTGAGCCTTCTCACGCGGCCGGGCGACGGAGCCAGGGCGGACGCCCACGCAGATTCCTAACTGGAGTCCCCGGCCACGACCAGGGAGGCAACTCTCGCGTCGGTTTATCGCCCCCGACAGGGGTGCGGGGGCGACCCCGTGAACTCCAGACATGGCGACACTGCAAGCTGCGACAACGTCGACTGGCGCGATCGTATCGGATCGACAGGCAGTCCGCGAGCTCTGTGAGAGCTACTGCTTCGGGAGGCTCGACTGGGAGGTGACCGAAGACGGGGAGCTCACCATCTGGGGGTACGACGACTTTGAGGTGTACGAGACGCGGGAGAACGGCCTCCCGGACTACGAGGGCGGCATCGTGACCCACGAATTCCTGCGAGAACTCGCCGAACACCTCAAAGGCGACGAGGAACTCGACATCCAGACGGCCGGGTTTACCAAGTGCCGCTTCCCAGTGCTGGCGAAGCGGTACGTCGTTCGCGACGGCGAAGTCCTCAACGCGGACCTCAGTTCCCCCGACCCGATCGACGAGTAGGGTTGTTCGCCCCCGAGAGGGGCGCAGGGCGATCCAGTCGCGGTCGTCAGCGTCAAATGGTGATGAGATATGACTGAACTCACAAAAACGCTGAAACTGAAACTGGTAGATTCGAATACACACAAGCGGGGGAAGTTCCGGAAGACGCGTGACATACCAGCAGACGTTCCGAGAGGCCTTCGCCGCTACTGTACTGCTCTGGGGGAAGCGAACGATGCCGTGGGTGACTACCAGCTGAGTAGTTACGCGAAGGAGCCCTGAAGCGGTATGTCCGGCTTCTAACGACGACCTGTGGGGCAGATGAACTCAGTAACGATTATACCCATAACCCATATCGGCTTCTCGGCGGCAATAGCCAAACGAGAGAAAGTGCAGATGGAGACAGGTCGCCTCAAGTGGCGGTATTATGTATATTCCCTCACCGAAACCCAGGGACTCATCGCTCCAGTCTGGGTGCTATTGCTCCAAGCACGGGGACTCTCATACACCGACATCGGGGTTCTTGGCGCGTTGTATTGGGCGGTTCTCGTTCTCGCTGAAATTCCGACCGGATATCTTGGTGACCGTCTCGGCCGCCGACAGAGTTTACTCGTGGCGGCAGTGGTGACGGCACTCGGTATCGGTGGCCTTGCCCTTGCACAGACGCTGCTGCCGCTCGCGCTCGCGCTTGCGACCTGGGCCGTTGGGATTACTTTTCGGTCCGGGACAGCTGATGCGTGGCTCTACAGTGCCCTAGCGCAGGCTGGCGCGTCGGAAACCTACACCGATGTCCGCGGCCGGGGACGCGCACTCAAACTAGCTGCAACCGCGGTAACGGCGGTCGTCGGTGGCGTTCTCTACAGCCGACTGATTATCGCCCCGTTCGTGCTTACCGCCGGATTGTTAGCGATCAACGCGGTCATCGTACTCTCCTTTCCGACGATTTCGGACACTGCAGACCAATCACAGTCGGAATCGTGGCGACTTGCGATGACGCGAGAAGACTTGAAGCACCTCTTCGATCAGCCAGGGGTGCGAGGCTTCGTGGGGTACACAGTGCTGCTCTTTGGCCTCGTTGAAGTCGCGAGAACGTTCATCCAGCCAATCGTCGTTGGAAGTCAGGTCGGGCTTCCCGTTGCTGCGGTCGGGGGACTGTATGCGAGTTTTAATCTCGTCGCTGCCGGGGCGAGCGCTACCACCGGCAGGATAGAACGTACTTTCGGGCGCCGTCGCTGGTTTCTCGTAGCCCCGTTTCTGCTGGCTGGGAGCTTTATGTTACTGCCGGTGTCTCCAGTTCTCGCTGTCCCCTCGTTTATTGGAATGGAGGCGATCTGGCAAGTCAGCAAGACATTTCAGTCTAGTGTTGTCAACGAACGGACCCCAGATCGCCGGCGAGCCACTATCCTAAGCGTCGTGTCAATGGCCGGTGGTGTGGCCGCAATTAGTTTCCGAGCCATTGGGGGTGTACTGGCCGATCTGCGTGGCCCACTCCTAATGCTCGCTGTGCTCGCGTTCGTGTTTGCGGTCGGTGCCGGGGCCTTGCTGACAGTCACTCCGGAGGTCGTATTCAGGCCGGCAGAGACAGATACAAGTGAATGATACCACGACATAATTACAATGATCGCCGACCAGTTTGAGACGTTCCTATTCGACCTTGACGGCGTGATCTACCTTGGGAATGAAGCGCTTCCCGATGCCGTTAACAGTGTGAATCGACTCCACGAACAGGACAAGCAAATTCGATTTTTCACGAACGATCCACGACCGACACGGGACGCGGTCGCATCCCGGCTTCGTGCACTTGGAATCGAGGCTGATGAAGAAGAGATAGTAACAGCAGCCTGGGCGGCTGCAGCCCATCTCCGTCAAGAAGGGATTACCAAGGCGGCAGCAGTCGGGAGTGAAGGGCTGCGGACTGAGATCCGTCAGCAGGGAATCACAGTCACTGACGAATCTCCAGAGGCAGTCGTTGTTGGAGCTGATGAACAGACATCATATACAGACATTAGACGAGCAACACGACACATCGATGATGGTGCACGGTTTATTGGAACGAATCCTGACGGTGCGTTCCCAACCCCTAACGGTCCCGTACCCGGTGCGGGGGCTATCGTTCGCGCGGTCGAAACAGCGGCAAGGACCTCACCCACTGTCGTCGGTAAACCCGAGCCCCTGATGTTTGAGGTGGCTCTCGAGGGAACCTCCGGTGATCAGGATGGAGTCGTCATCGGCGATAACCCAGCAACGGATATTCTCGGGGCTCACCGCGCAGGTCTTACCGGAATCCTTGTCGCAGATGAAGCGCCAACAGCAGCCTCACGACGGGATTTCACGCATCCCGACGCAGTGATTCAATCGCTTGCGGATCTATTCTCGCACACAGTAACCTCTTGGACCGATCCCCAGTACTCGTGGCCAGAGGACATTCGACCGGGGGTAGGTGCGGTCGCCTCGAACGGGTCAGGTGAGGTGTTGCTGTTGAAGCGGGCCGACAAAGAACAATGGGCACTTCCGACGGGAACGGTTGAACGAGGCGAGTCGGTCGAGGAAGCAATTTCGCGCGAGATGCGAGAAGAGACAGGCCTTCACATCACGGTCGAACGCCTCACTGGGGTGTACTCCCACCCAGAACAGCAGGTGTTCTCGTATCCGTCCGGAGAGACGGTTCACTTCGTGACGAACTGTTTCCTGTGTAGCGTCGACGGCGGCACGCTTGAAGCAGATCAGGATGAGGCACTTGAGGTTGGGTTCTTCGACACGGATCGACTTCCGAGTCAAATACTATCGATGCACCCTCGGTGGATCGCCGATGCGGTAGAGGGCACCGGTGTTTCAGTTCGATAGAGTTCATCTTGGACAGCACACGGCTACTACAAGCTCGACGAGATCGTCGCTGACCATCTCGACTACCTCCACCACGAGGCGTTCTTCGCGGTGTCGACGACGTTCGAGGTGACCGCCTATCGGACGCTGTGGTTCGGCTTCCAGTACGACTCAGAGACGGTCGAGCAGGGAGAAACAGTCGGGAACGGTGCGCTTGCGACGGTGCGTTGGTACGACGGCGAGCCGGTCGGCGACGGCCACCTCCAGGGACAGTTCGCGGCCCTCAAAGACGTCGTCGGCGATATGCTCGACAAGGGCGTCTTCACGCCGTCGACGGCGAGACAGTACCTGAAACGGAAGCTGGCCGAGCGAGTCGGAGACCGACAGGAGCTGCTCATTCCGACTGGAGAGTCACCCTTCGAGAAGGCGAGCCTCAACCACTCCTAGGTCGATCTGCTTCGTGGCAGCTGCTGTTTTTCAGGGGGCGGAATAGGTGATCTCCGCCGTAGGCTCGTGATTCGGTCACCTACTCCGCCCGAAAGGACGAAGCTTGTCGGTGGACTCCCGTTCTGGCCACCCTAGCGGTTGGCAGGCGAGTAGCCGCCATTCACGTTCAGCGTCCCCGACTTCAGGGCGAGGTGACGTGTCGCCCCTCCGTGCGGAGACTTTTGCCCCGCACGGAGTAACCGAAAGCCGATGTTCTTCGCTGCGTTATAGTCCGCGTTGATCTCGTACCCGCACTTCTGACAACAGAACTTCGCTTGTGACGGGCGATTCTCGTCCAGCGTTGTCCCGCACTTCGAGCATCGGTTGGACGTGTACGCTGGATCCACCTGTATGGCTTCGATACCCTCCGCTTCGGCCTTGTACACCGTGTAGTCGTACAAGCGGCGGAACGCCCACGCATGGAATTTCTTCGCACCCGGCATCCGGTCGCGGATGTCCGTCAACCCCTCGAACGCGATGCGGTCACACCGCTTGAGGTAATGGTTCGACGCCTGCCGGCGGTCGAAGTGGGTGGCGTCGATAGCGGCGTGACCGGATTGGTCGAGCAGCTCCGACGAGAGTCGGAGCAGCTCTCGCCAGATGCGCATCGGCGCCCGGTCAAACGACTTGCAGAGCGCGGATGGGCCGGGGAACTCGCCGCGCTCGAGAACGAGCGCGGCTCGTACCCGCTCCATCTCCTCGGCCCAGTCGAGGACTTCTTGGAGCGTTGCGTCCATGTGAAGCCGGAGAAAGTGCAGGACGGCGTGCTTCCAGCCGGCAACCCCGTTGCCGGCTGGATGGCTGATCTGCATTAGCGCAGCATCAGTAAGTTTTCGTGCTATCGAGACAGCTTGTTTAACGAAGCGGAAGAG
>NZ_FNIA01000056.1 GCF_900103505.1 Haloarchaeobius iranensis | reverse complement strand
TGAGAAAGCGATCGACCGCGTCTCTCGACGGCGGTCGATCGAAGCCACAGCTCAGCCAGACAACCGTGTTCCGAAGCTCCCGCTCAACCGGGCGAATCCCGTAGATATCGTGGTAGTAGCAATGAAGGAACCCACGCATCAGCTCTGGTGGTTCGTGATCTCGTGTTCGCCCCGTCTCCGCCGGGGCGAACACGTCGAACTCTTCGAGAAACTCGAAGGAGAGATGCTCAAACAACGCTAGTGTCTCGGTCTCCGCGACATTGAAGAACGTCTCTACCGAAGGAGCATCTTGCAGGGTCGCTGAACTCATTCCACCTCAGCGTTCACCCTGCTCCTTGGTGTGGTAATCGTTCTATGACACCCTCTGATTAGAGTAGAGAAAATCTGGGGTTAACTGATTCGCGTCAGTAGTGAACGTCGGCAGGGACGATCCACAGCGATTCGGACGAGTCCAGAACACGGTCGAGGTGTGACCGGTTCCTGATCCCGTTCGCGTGGCCGTCATAGAGGAACAGCGAGTGTCCACGGAACGAACCGATGTTGTTGCAGGCGTGGCGAACGAGCGCTTTGTCGTGCATCAGCTCCTCGACGGTCATTTCATCAAGCGCATTATCGACCTTCTCGAGGTTACGTTCGAACTCAGCGACGGTGGCATCCCAGCCGCGTTTGAGCAGCCGTGCACCCTCGTGAGAGTCGACGCGAGCAGCGACCGGCTGCTCACCCCAGCGGGCTTTCCCGGCGACTGTTGCGTCCTCGTCGTCGAAGGTGACGTAGTAATCGAACACGGGCTGTTCGTCGAGTCGCGCGCCGACGAGTCGGTCGAAGGTCACTGTCGCCTGTTCGAGAGCGTCTTCTTCGGACTCTGCCTCGACGAGCGCGTAGATTATCTGGTGCATGGAATCACACTCACCAGCGCATCGACGGGGGTCGGCATCGCGGTGCCCAATCTTGCACGCTGGCACCCTGTTGCCAGCGCCACAAACTGGCTCCACGCCGAGCGATCCGTCAGGGAGTGTGCAACGATCGGTCGACAGGTTCGAACGTCGCTTCTCCGTCACGGTAGCAGGGCCAGCACGGGACTCCGTCGGGGAGTTTGTCACACTCACATCCCGGCCTCTCCTCCGTTCCAGTGTCCTCTGACTTGCTGACGACGCTCCCACCGTCCGTCGCGACCGTCGCATCTACAGCCGCATTGAGGACTGGACCACGGATCGCGACGGCGACGCGATGCTTGCAAGCGTCGTCGTAGTGTTCGTCAGCAGGGCATGTACAGTGGGTGGGAACGCCGTCGACGACCCGGACCAGGTATCGATGCTCATCTTGGTCGTTGTGACTGCAGTTGGTCACAAGGACAGCGTCGCCGGTGAGCTGGAACTCGAAGGCCTCGTACTCGGCACGTTTGCGGACTCGGTTCGTGAACGACAGTCGTGACAGGGGATGGTTCTCGGTTGAAATTCTGTCTCACCTCACCCCTGCTGGTGAGTACAAACGCTCAGTCGACGACCTCGTTGAGCGTCTGCCAGTGCGTGCGCACCGTTACCGGCGTCGTGTCCGCAGCCTCGGCCACGTCGTCCTGCGTGAGGATCGTGCTCTCGCCAGCCTTGTACAGACAGGCCGCTGCGAAACCGGACGGCCGCACGCCCGTCGTCACACCGCTCTCCTGTGCCCGGCGCGCGTACTCCCGAGCACGGCGACGGAGTCGATCGGGGACGTCCAGGTCCGAGGCGAGTTGGGGAACGAACTCGCTGGGCGTCATCGGCTTTGCGGGCAGTCCCAGTTCGGCGTTGAGCGACTTGTAGCAGGACTTCACCCGGGACTGAGATACCTGCGCGAGCGTCGCGACCTCGTCGAGCGTTCTGGGAAGGCCGTTGCACCGGATAGCTGCGTAGACACACGCCGCTGCGATGCCTTCGATAGATCTGCCTCGAAGCAGGTTTTCGGACTGAGCAGTCCGGAACAGGGAACAGGCCTGGTCGCGGAGCGAGTCACCGAGGCTCAGGGCGCCGACGATACGCCGGATTTCGGTGAAGCCGTGCATGAGGTTGCGGTCGGCTTTGGACTCGTACTGGCCACGGGAGTGTTCGCGACGCATCCGTGCGAGCTGGCGGCGTTTTCGTCTGGAGAGCTGGTTGCCTCGAGAATCAGTCCCGTGCCCGATCGTGGTCGAGAGGCCGCGGTCGTGTCTGGACACCGTGCGAACTCCGCCAGTGCGCCTGCACTCGTCCTCATCGTAGCCACCCCACTCAGGCCCACGGTCGAGTCGCCGTTCGTCGACGACCAGTCCACAGTCCTCACAGACCGACTCGTCACCGCTCGGCGTGACGCGTCCGTCGCACTCCGGGCAGTGGTTGGTGTTGGTCTTGGTCGGTACATCCTCGTCGAACGTCGTCGGGTAGATGTCACTGACAGGCATCTGAATACGACTCCGAGGTGCTCGCCTGCTCGCCGAACCCCTCACCCGACAGGGGTCAATAAATTCGTTGCGGTGGTCGTCAATTCGCACTCAGAAGAGAAGAGCAAAGCACGGCCATTTCGCACTGTTTCTGTCGCCCTAGGATTATGTCCCTTGGACTTCCATCATGCCTATCCTCCTATGCCCTGGATTGCGATCCACGATGGCGACCACAAAGCTCCTCGACAGGTGCCGAAAGGGGTCGATGTTGAGTGTCCATCCTGCGAAGATCGGATGCGAGTACGAGGAAAGTCAAGTGATGGTCGCGCTCGCCATTTCTTTCACGTAGAGAACATCGGCGGTGCTGAGAGAGGGCGGAGCATAGACTGCGAGTCCGTTAGCGAATCGAAGATCCACATGAAGTGGAAGTCGCTTGCTGCGGACCGCTTGGAGCAGGAATTCGGTGATCGAATAGAGACGTGTGAAATGGAATACACACTTGCTGCGCCTGTCTCTGAGAAGGAGCAACGGTATGCAGACGCTGCGATTGTGTTCTCGGAACCCGACGAACAATTGGGACGGGGGCTCGCCGTGGAGGTCCAGCACAAGAACGAAGGAAAGGATATTGCGAAAACGACGGCGGATTACATCGAACAGGGATTTGCCGTTGCGTGGGTGGACGAGAGGGATTTCAGTACGGACAGATGCCAGCTGGCCGAGGTTGATTTTCGACACCGTGCGAGGGAGACAGTTTGGCCTGATTTCGTCCCTGACGAACCGAGATGGGAATCACGAGACAACGCCTTCGACCAGCTCCAAGAGCGACGAGTATCAGATTGGGACGACGAACTTTCCGATGAAGCAGGCAGAGTCCTGCTCCCAACTGAGTGGATCGATCGAACTACGCTTGAGATCTGGCGAAGCCAGCCATGGGACTCGATATTCCGCCCCTCCGATATCGGCCAGTTCAAACTGCAAGGACTACTGAGTCAGGCTGTACTAAGCAGTGAATTGCCACCAGCCTCAATGCCGCCAGAGTTCGTTGATACGGTTGCCCAGTCTCTCTGGAACCGGCAGCCATGGGAAGATTTGTTTGAACCTCCCAGGGAACTCGGCGACGTGTTCGAAGGTGGGGAATTCACACGTACTGCCAAGGTAGATTTCGATTCGTGGGTCCAGGAGAAGCGGAACTCTGGGGAGGCACCATTCGGTGCTCTCTGGGCACTCCAACAGAGAGTGGAGTCCTTCATCGAATTAGGTAGTAAGAACGCTTCCCGACGATGCCAGGACTGTGGTTCCGCCGCTCAGTTCGTTATTTATGCCCCGGAGCAGGAGTTGGATGGATTCTATTGTCGGTCCTGTATTTCTGAGCCAGCGAGTGAAACCGGGTGATCCGGTTAGCTCGCGGTGAGTACAATTAATCCAGGTCTGTTGAAATCCGCAGTCGCGACAGGACGGATAGGTGTAATCGTTAGATGAAGTGTCGAGACTTACCACGCCGTTCCTTGGTTCCACGACCGAACTGGAGCAATGTCCTATACAGGTGGATCAGCGTCGTCGCCGAACCCACTCCCGTATGCTTCGACGACCTCGGTCACAGTGACTTCGTATGCTTCGTACCACTCTGTCCACCGCCGTTTCGCCCGTTTGTGGTCAGAATCTGCTCCAAACGACTCAAGCGCGTCCAACGACTCCCAGTAGTACACGACAAGAACTTCCTCACTCTCCGGGGCGTGCCACGTCCGCTTCCCCAGATACCCCTCTGTTTCCTCCGCAGCCACCTGTATCGCGTCATTCAACTCGTGGAACTCCGCATCGTATTCACCCGGATCGAGGCGGAACGTAACAAGATACATCACACGGATTATTCATTCCCAAGAATAAGACGCTTCCCTTCCCGAGAGGTGAAATTTCGCCCCGGAGCACACGCTGAGCTGCAGTCATCTCGGGTTTCGTCTCTGGCCAATCTGGCCTTGTTCTCCACAATTATTCATCGCGACGGTAAACACTTCGATGGACAGGCCAACTGTATCGGAAATCGTTGTATCGCCCGAACGGATCCCGTCGTTACTTACCCATGACACGACACGATAATCGGCCCAACAAGAATCGATTCGCGACCGTCGCCGTCGGCGAAGCTCTGACCGAAACGCGCTCTCATAGAAATGGTACGAACGATGTCGTCTCACCGATTCATCTCTCGACCACATTCGAGTGGGAAAGCGGGGAGAAAGCGAATGAACACGATTACTCACGTGAGAGCAACCCAACACGGGCAGCCCTCGAAGAGCAGTTAGCTCGCCTCGAAGGGGGTGCCCATGGATTGGCGTTTGCCTCAGGGATGGCAGCCACCTCGACGACGATGCTGTCACTGGTTTCCCCGGGAGGACACGTTGTCTCTTCTGATTCCATCGGCTTCATTGAATCCGCAGAGGGCGACGGGATTCACTGTTTCACGGCTTGTTCGACGTTGTAGACTGCGGCGGCGAGCACAATTTCACGAAACTGGCGATACCACGCTCGCGCTCGGACGGCGGAGCCGTACGAGCGCTTAATCACCGAATTCACCGTCTCACACACCGACCGCTGGTTGTAGAGGTCATCGTCGATCCGGGCGTTGTGCGCGTGGTCGTACGGTGCGAAGACGCGATGCTTGATCAGCGGTCGAACGCCTTCTGCGCGAAGCTCCTCGCGGAAACCCATATCGTCGTAGCCCTTGTCGGCGGCGAGGCTCCGCAGGTCGCCTGCGTTCCGCAGAGCGACCTGCGG
>NZ_FNIA01000057.1 GCF_900103505.1 Haloarchaeobius iranensis | reverse complement strand
CGGGAGATTTGTGTCATGGATAACCGAATCTCTCCGCTTCAACTCCTTTGATTTAGCGACCCATCCTGGTGCCGTCTAGTGATTCAACACAGCCGGATCTACAGACCAGGAAACGATTGGGGCGACGAGTTAGCCGCGGTAGTATTCACTCGAACAGTCGTCCCGCGGTCAACCGCGACCTCCGACACCGAGACTTGTTGTCCCTGAACGGTATACGTACCCGGATACGCGACGCGTACGCGGTAACGCCCCTGTTCGGTCGCCGTTGCCATCCGTTCGTACGTGAAGTCAGTTCCAGAGATGGAGGCACTCGTGGTCACGACAACTGTTTCACCAGGAGTAGCGTTACCTTCGATGACCGCTCCGGAGACAACTTCGAACACCTTGGTTGACCCACCGGAGCTCGCGTGTATCGCCCGGTATCGACCCAGACCGTCGGAACCGTCGGTCGCACTCCCCCAGTATTCGTGCAACCGAACCCCGACTGACGAGTCGTTCATCTCTTCGGGAACCCACTCGTTCTCGGTCACCACGTATCCCCGTCTGTTCCCGAGTCGGTCGAAGGCAGCCTCCGAGTCTGTCTCGGACAAGAACTGGTCGTAGTTCGACTGTGCGAATCCGTACGATTCCGACTTCCCGTTCACGAAGTAGTTGTACATCCGGTTGCGGTCCCATTGACTGAACACGTAGTTCTCGGGATACTCTTGTTCGTGCTCCGCAGCGTGGTTCTCGATGGCTTGCACGGTCTCGTACTGGGTATCGTCGATCGTCGTGAGGTCGATTTTCAATGGAGCGAAGAGCATCCCCACGCCAGCGACGAGGACGAACAGGACGACGAGGTACCTGAGAGCGGCCGTGTCTGGCAAAGCGAGTCCCGGTCGGCGATCAACGGGCATTCGGCCGGACAGCGTGCGTCCAGAGTCGGTCAGTACATCCGGAGCAGAGTCAGTAATATCGACGATAGAGGCGAGGTGTACGAACCCAAGTCCTGCGAAGAGAGCGACGAATGCACCGAGCTCACCGCTGAAACGCACTTGAATCAGAGCAAGGATCAGGAAGAACCAGGCGTAGATGCAAGGTACGAGCCAGCGTCGACCTCCTGTCCGTGCAGTACGCCAGGTAGTCCATCCGAGATACGGAAGCGCGAGGAACAGGAGGAACCCGAACCAGAAAATCGGCGCGACTATCAAGCCGAGATCGCCCTGAAGTAGGGGCTGTGATTCGGCGATCCCCTGAGTATTGAACAGGAAGTCGAGTCGCTCGGAGAGTGTCGATTCGAGATCGGGAAGGACCGCAAACGCACCTGCAACTACGACAGCCCCACCGACGGCCTCAGCAAGGGCATACGCCCGTGCGGAGAGTCCTGCTCGGGTGAACATCTCAGCGAGCAAGGTGACTGTGAAGACACCAGCGAACAGGAGTGCTGGTGTCGAGGCCGCGAGGTCCGTGTGCCAGTCGAGCGTCGAGTGGACCATCCAGACGAGTCCAGCCGCGAGTCCAGTCCCGAGCAGTATCGGAGCATGGTCACGCAGCGGTCTGCCACCAGCAGCCACTATCGCCAGGGCAGAGCCCGCAACGTAGACACCCACCGGGAGAATCAGCAGCGGTCCAGCTTCCCAGGCGAGGACTTGACCGGTGATGCCGACGGCCAAACACGGAACCGCAGCCCAGCCCGACCATGCCCGGATATCCGGACTGTCGGTCGCCACGACGAGTCCATAAGCTGTGAGCAGCAACCACGGGTAATCGAAGGCGTGATGATCGGCGAAGCCGACCGCCGTCCGTAGTGCGTGGTCGGGAATTACGGCGAGCATCAGGACTGCAGCGATCGCCACCCATCGGTCGTCGCTCAATCGCAGGGTGAGCAGGTACAGCAACGCTCCGACGACGATGGCCGAAATCACCGGGTAGATTGCCAGTACTGCACCAGTCGTGTACTGACCACCACCGAGAAGTGCAGAGACGAACCAGAGGACACCGATTAGTAGTGGTTCACCTTTACGAGCACGGAGCTGGATATCGGAGAGAACGCGAACGTTTGTTGGATCACTCGACTGTGCGAGTAACTGTTCGACGAGATATCGGTAGTAGTACGGATCGTTCGAGGAGAGTACGACGGCGTCGCCACGGAACACCGACGGCACGGAGAACGACCGCATCAGAACCACAAACAGGAGCGCACCGGCCAGCGCGAGCGCGGCGTTCCGGTCAACAGATGGCAACGAAAACGAGGGAACCGAAACCTCCGACCGCTCATCCTCCCTCACAGCTTCCTCGCCGTCGAGTGCGGCACGAACGGCGGACCGGTCCGCGACCCGGTAGTCGCCGTCGTCGTCCTTCTCGACGACCCCTCGGGAGACGAGTTCGCCGAACGTCCCCGAGTCCAGCGGCACGTCGTCGAACGTCCAGCTGTCGGCGTCCGCGTCGACGTCGAGAACCGCTTCCAGGTCCGCCTCCAGCGAAGGCTTGTCCGCGAGCAGCGACTCGGTCGCGGACCGAACGTCGTCCATACTCCGTTACTCCGCGGTGAGCGGAATAAATCCATCGCGATGGTCGTCGGGTCGGAGTCGTATCGTTGTGCGCGCTGTGAATAGGTGAGAACAACAGACGAACCCCGAATTAAATGATACCGGCCGACGGACGCGTGTCAGCATCTCTCGTAAGCAGCTACAAAGACTGTCGACGAACGATGAGCCCCACCCTACCAGCAAAATTCCCTAACATATCTATATAGTCAGAATATTATTGAGAATCTCCAAGTGAAACCGCGTATGACCGAGTTCGATCCACCTCCGGAGTACGGTTCAGAGCTTAGTTAATCGTTGAGCCGTCAACCTGACTGACCCAATTTCCGCCCTCATCCCAGAACACGGGACCTTCCGGGTTACCGGTCCCACTACCATCATGGTAGAGCTCTTGGCCAGTATACTGGCCGGTGCATCCGTCTTTAGTTAAGCGAGAAAACGCGTGATAGCGGCGGCTTATCGAGGCATCTTTCGGAAGGAATGAGGAAGTCCAGTCTGTGCACGACAAGGACTCCTCATCTCGGATTATGCGTCGGCTCACTACACTGTTTCCCTCTGAGTTCCTCGAAGAGCACGCCGAGGAACTCGGCGTGGTCGAACGTGACCGTAAGCTCCAGATCCCTGCCTTCGTTTGGGCGTTCGTGTTCGGCTTCGCCGCAGGCGAAAGCCGAACACTCGCCGGGTTTAGACGCTGTTACAACTCTACTGCCGATGAGACGATCTCTCCTGGTGGATTCTATCAGCGGTTGACACCGACGCTTGC
Source organism: Haloarchaeobius iranensis (assembly GCF_900103505.1). Lineage (GTDB taxonomy): Archaea > Halobacteriota > Halobacteria > Halobacteriales > Natrialbaceae > Haloarchaeobius > Haloarchaeobius iranensis. The sequence goes on along the minus strand of NZ_FNIA01000057.1, from coordinate 1,584 downwards.
GGAGTACCTCCGCGACCTCGTCGAGCGGGGCCTCGACGAGGTCGCTGTTCCTAACGCTTTTGACGCTGATATCGACCGATTTAGAGACGTGATGATCGCTGATGGAACGGTGTTGCGGTTACACGAGTTTCTCTCAGATCAGTTTGAAGCCCGCCACGAGGAGCAGGCTGGAGCGAAGCTCCACCTGCTCCACAATGCCACAGAGCAGACGATTGAACGGCTCGATACTGCTAACGAGAAAACGCACGACAGCACCTTGTTCAACACGGGGCCGTGGCTTGAGAATCGCCTTGTGCTGTTCGATCTCGCCTACTTCAAATACCGCCGGTTTGCGCTGATCGACGAAAACGACGGCTACTTCGTGAGTCGGCTGAAGCAGAACGCAAATCCGCTCATTACGGGGGAGTTACGGGAATGGCGCGGCCGCGCCATTCCCTTAGAGGGCGAGCAGCTCCGAGCTGTTCTCGATGATCTTGACCGGAAATACATTGATGTAGAGGTCGAAGTCGAGTTCAAACGGGGGCCGTATAATGGGACACAGTCGCTGGATACGAAGCGATTTCGCGTCGTCGGCGTCCGCGACGAGGACGCCGACGACTACCACCTGTACATGACGAATTTAGCGAGGAAGGAGTTCTTTCCGGCGGATTTAGCGGAGATCTACCGCTGTCGGTGGGAAGTTGAGTTGCTGTTCCGGGAGCTGAAGACACAGTACGAATTGGACGAGTTCGACACGAGTGACGAACACGTGGTGATGATCTTATTGTACGCAGCGCTGCTGTCGCCGCTTGTAAGCCGCGATCTGTTGGATCTAGTCACTGAGCAGGCGGATGATGAGCTTGTGTTTCCGACAGAGCGCTGGGCGGCGACCTTTCGGTCGCACGCCCAGCTCATTCTCCACGAACTCGGTGAGTTCCTTGGCTACTCACCACCGCCGCTGCTCGACCGGCTGATCGAAGACGCTCAAAAGATCCACAAGCGACGACCAATCTTACAAGAGACGCTCGCTACCGCTACACAACCGAGGTGTGAGGCTTAACTAAAGACGGATGATGCGGGCCCATTATTCGAAGTACGGCCACCTGAACAACGTCCTCTATTTCGACTGCACGAAGGTCCTGCCGGCGTTCTCGTTCTTCGACATCCGCGACCAGCTCGACGCGGGGATCCCGAGAACCACGGCCGTCGAGGACAGCGTCGACCACTACCTCGAAATCCTCGGGCAGGTCATGGGAACCGAACGGTTCGAACGCGCGGTCAGGTCGCCGGACATCATCCGGTACATGGTGAAGGCGCTGTACGACCCGGTCAACGGTGACGACGCGTTCTCCCACCGGGACCTCCATGCTGCGCTCCGGCAGCTTCACGAGCGACAGACGGCGCCCGCAGTCTCCGACCCGGATTTGGAGAAGATGCTCGCCGGCGTGACGGCGAACAGCGCCCGGTCGTTCGACGAGATCATGCAGGGGGTCGCGAACCGCATCGAGAAGATCCCCATCGACCAGCGACTCGCCGCGATATTCGACCACGTTCCCGAAGAGGGCGACCCGCACTTCGACCTCGTCGACTACCTCGACGAGAACG
>NZ_FNIA01000059.1 GCF_900103505.1 Haloarchaeobius iranensis | reverse complement strand
ACCTTTTGCACAACTGTACTCTCCCGCTTCACTTCCAACGTTCTGACGACTCGTCCCTACGCCGTCCGTGGATTCAATAGAGCCGTCTAGTAGAAACACGATCCGTGATGAAGGTTCGGACGCACAGACGACTCAACAGCTGACCATCGGGGAGGCCATCGAGGAAGAGGGCGGACTTCTGGCAGAAGCGGAATGTGGGGAGCACGACCCAGAGCTGCGACCCACGGTGGAACTCGAGAAGCAGGGTCGAATCGACTACGACTGGAGCCGGAAAGCCGGTCTGGACCACCCGTACGGGACGACGCTCGAAGCGGAGGAACGGCGGCTGGCCGAAGAGCAAGAACTGGCACGGTACAGAGACCGCGCACTGGCGGCTGAATAGGCAAACATTGACCGAGAGTCGTCATGCAGAGTGCAGACGGAGCGGGAATCCAGTGAGCGCATTCGCGACTTCAGAGAACGGGGCGTCCTCGGAAGCGGCGGCGACCCCGACGTCGAGCCTCGTGAACGACTCGACGCGGAGACCCTGGGCGGGGTGAACCGATACGGCATGCATCTGGCGGAGCGCTTCCGTGGGCCCACTCGGGCAAGCTACGTGAAGCAACTCGCGGAGAAGGTCGCATGCCAGAACATAGGGTTGACGGCAGCCGTTCTGAAGACGAACGAGGAGGTGGCGAAGGGCACGGACGCAATCCAGCCTATCGGAACCATCGCAGAGTGGATGGGCCATCCCAAGTACTCGATCCAGGCGAACGTCGAAGCCGAAGTGACGACGCTCTACCAGCCAGCGGCGGTCAACCAACAACAGGTCGGCGTGCTCGAAGACGGCTCAGGAACGGCGAAGCTGACAATCTGGAAGCGTTCGAAGGTCAGGACGGTGCTCCGCGAGGGTGACCGGGTCCGACTGCTGAACTGCGAGGTCGGCTGGTACGGCGGCCAGCCGACGTTGGCATGCACGTCTGAATCGGAGGTTTCCGTGCTCGAACGCGGCGACGGTCCGAGCCCGCGAAACGGAACGGTGACCCACGCTGACTTCAGCAACGGGAGGACGGGGCAGCGACTGGATATGCTGAGAGACTGAGCTCGGAAGCGGTCGCTCGGCCACCATCGGCTCTCTTTTTCGCCATCGTTGTGCGGGTGGGAAGGGTGGCGGTCGATGGTCCGGTTCGTCGGGGTTTGTCTCCCTGGCACCGCGTCCCCACCTCCCCACCCACCGCTCCGTGCTCGCTCGCGAGACTCACTCCGTGCCTCCGTTCGTCTCGCTCGCTGTGCGCGCAGCCACGACCTTTCTCATTTGAAGTCAGATTGTATCTTCCTGAGGTAGATTGTGAGTAAGTGTGCGGGTCTATCAAGAACTGGGCAGCGGGTGTAGAATCTGTTCCCCCGAACTCGCTTGGAGGTTATCGCCAACGCATTAGACGAGTATACGACACACCATAGTGCGATGGAGGCGGATTAAACACTACTGTATTCCCCCAGAACGTAGATTTAAACCAATCGACGCGTCCTCTACGCCCAAGAGAACTGGGGTACTAACTCTGAGGTCAGGTCAACAGAGCGAACGTGATTGGACGTGACCGCTACTATCGTATCGGTGTTTCTCAGTCGACCTGTTCGATGTCGAGTAGCGGTTCATCACCAATTGAGACGTCCAACTCTGTGGTTTCTCTGTGGGTGAACCGATGAGTATCTTCGGTCGATAATGACGAACCGCTGGCCTGTACCGTTTCACGTCCGAGCGTCACCTCGTCTGGCCCGTCGAGTGTCGCGTCGATAGAGACGTGAAGTTGAAACTCTCGATTAGTCGGCGCTGGAATTCCGAGTTCCTGGGGCTCGTCAGGAGTGCTGGTGAAGTCTGCGGAAAGGAACTCATCATCCCCGGACCGGAGCGTCAGTGATGTCTGTGCGTCGCTTCCCAACGAATTCGACACGGTGATTCGAACGAAACCATCTTGTTTCATACTATTATCACTAATTGGCTCTTTGTCTTTATTCGATTCTGATAAAACGGTAGAAACACTACCTAAACCAGTTAATACCGCCAAATTCGATAACACTGTTCGTAGATCCATACATACGAATAGTGGCGAAGTGCTGAATATTTTATGTCTGAATCAGCGGGCCCTGAACGGCCCGAAGCTAACATCAAGATCGCGTTGGATTGCGAATGCTGCAGTGCCGAAGTCCACTGGTGTGTTATTGACGACCGTGCTCCCATTCACCATCCCAGCCACGACCGTGTGTGGGATGTTAATCGGGTAAATTCCAACCCAGGGACCACCCGAGTCACCTCCCTGCGCGACCTGTTCCCGTAGGACTTGGTCCTGCATCTGAATCGAGGAAGTCGACCCGTCTGGCGCCTGGCATTGAAGCGTGAAGTCGACCTCGGGGGCGTAAATCTCTGGGTTGGTGTCACACGTCGAACACCCATATTGAGACCAGGGGCTTGAGTTGACTGCGTCGGCGATCGAATCACGGGTATAGTATGCCCCAACTGGATAATCGTCGATGTGACCCTCGATCGTATTAGATATCCCATCTCGGCCACTGTTCTGACCGACTTCGATGGTCATCGCATCCAGGTTCGGGTCTGCATCGGCGACCGTCCCGAAGTCATCTCCCCATTGCTCTACGGTTGTACCTTCCTGATCCGACTCGTCGCAAGGTAGTGCAACGCCATGGCGACAGGTCAACATCCGGGGCTCGTCGCTGTTGTTATAGACCCGGCAAGTGGCGGTGTAATAGGAATCTGCCGGTACCATATCCTGTCTGTTCAGCGCAACCCCACCGGGTACCGTTTGGTACTCCTGCTGCCAGCAGTCTTTGAACTCGATCGGTATCTGATCGACAGCCTGAACACCGACACCGTGGCGTTCAGCAGCAATCTGGGCATCGTCTCTGGGACCCTCTGCGATCCCCATTACGACAGGTTTCCAGCGGCCATCGACCTCATCGCCGTCAGGCACGATCGCCGTGATCGAACTTCCCTTGGTGTCTTTGAGGAGCTCACTCATCCGTTGCTTCTCACGACGGGCGGTCTGGAGCTGGTGATACCAGTCTTCGCTCACTCGCTTCGTCTCGATTGCCCGGTCCCGCTGTCGAATAGTCACGATTTCAGTCTTCCGTGAATCTGCCGTGTTGAATAGATGCTGAGTCATGGTTAGAGAGGTTCACAGAGCGGTTCTATGTTGGAGATGGCGAACATGAGGACGATTTCACGGA
>NZ_FNIA01000063.1 GCF_900103505.1 Haloarchaeobius iranensis | reverse complement strand
TCCGTGAGCCGGGAGGAAAGCGGCTCCGGCGAGTGGGCGAGCAGTGAGGCGAAGGACTGGAAGGACGGCCGTCACAAGCGCGAGAACAGCCACGTACTGCCCCACGCGGGCGAAGTCGGAGATACGAAGACCCGACAGGCGCTCACCGCGCTGCACGGCGTCTATGAGCGCGCATACAAGCGCGGCTGGATCGACGGCGACTGGCCCGACAGCGTCACCGAGTTATCGACCTATCGGCGGTGGCGGGGCACCCAGCAGACCGAGGCGTTCGCCCGCGCCGTCGACCAGGGCGACGCCGTCGATCTCCGCCAGCAGGTCGGCAGTCAGAACGACGAGATCGACGTGTCCGGCTGGCGGGATATCGAGCACATCCGCGAGATAGCCGTCCAGCGCCACCTCCGGCTGTACATCTACGGTGAGCCCGGCACCGGAAAGACCCGGTCTGGGTCGCTCGTCGCCCGCCACTGGGTCGAGGAGCGCGTCGAGGAAGGCCACCGGGACGCGCTCGTACTGACGAACATCCGAACGCTGGCTGACGAGAGCGACCGCGTGCGCTGGGTATCCAACTGGGCACAGCTGAAAGACGTGATGCACTCCGAAATGGACGACATTCTCGCCGAGAACACCCGGCCCGTGCTGTTCCTGTTCGACGAGGCGTCGTCGCAGGCGGCCGGTCGGGGGAAGCAGGGCCACGAGGCGAGCACGAAGCTCGCGACGCTGGTCTACAAGATCCGGAAGTTCGCGGGCGCTATCGTCATCATCGGCCACGACGGCAAGGACCTCCACCCCGCCGTCAGGGAGCTGTGTACGGTCTGTGAGAAGGAGTCGAAGAAGGTCGCCCGGTTTTACGAGACGGTGAAAAACCGCGAGGGAGTCGACCCGATCACGCCGACCATCACCGGCTGGCCGGATTCGATGTGGCAGCCCAACGATAAGGACCCTGCGCCCTGGTCGTGGGACGACGGCCAGGAGGGCGGATCGGGCGAATCCGAGTCTCACATCTCCCGAGAAGACGCCTATCGGGAGTTGGCGATCTGGACCGTCGTCGACGAGAAAACGAGGAACGGAGACGACGCGCTGTCGTTCGAGAAAATCGCCCAGAAGCGTCTGAACGGGCTGTATTCGGGCGAATGGTGCCGTCGTCGCTGGAAGGAGTACGATTCCGGCGAGCACGCCGACACGGTTGCCACCGTACAGGAGGCAATCGCATGACGGCGAGAACCCTCGCGGCAACCAACAACTCGACTCCCCCCGACGTGGTCATACGCAGGCGGGCGCTCTCGCTTCGCGTCGAGCGACCGCATGACCATGACCGCGCGCGGTCCCGGCGGCTCGGCGATATATATCAGTCGCGCCCGCGAGGTGCGTCCGCGTGAGTCGGTCGAGCAACGCGAGCCGCTACGGCTCGCTCGCGGAGAAGCACCTCGCCGACGAGCGCGGGCTCGTGCTCGAGGGCCAGCACACGAGCTGGTGCGATGCCAGGTTTCAGAACGGCACGCCCGTCGAGATCAAGAGCGCGATGGTCTCGACCGGCTACTTCCAGGTGTACCGGAAGTACCACGAGAAGCTACGGGAGGCGGGCGGCTGGTACGGGTTCGTCGTCTATCGCGAGCACGGTGGCGGGATTCGGGTACTCAAGACGCGGATGACGCGGCCAGAGCAGCTCCCGCTTCGGGCGCTGTGGTCGCCGACCGGCGGACATCGGGACAGCGAGAAGGCGAAGGTGAAGATCGAGACAGTGATGCGATGACGGGCAAGTTCGGAGTCTTGGACGCGGTTGATCTCGGTGGGGCCCATTGTATACTACGTGTATCTCTGAGGGCTGAAGACAGGAATAGAACACCTACAGGGTTATTTCTTCAACCTCTTCTTCTTCCTGATGCTGGGGTTCGGATTCTTCTTCTCGGAAGGCTCCCCCGATAGCTAATAGATACAGATATCTCATTAGATATAACATGGTTGCTAAGTAGTGAAAAAGGAAGAAGTAGACTACAGCAGAGGTTGCCGTTGCTGCCAAAGTTGAGAGCTGTGAGTAATCAATCACAGCGATCGAGGTCATTACAATCGTGATTAGCGATACGAGATTTACAAGAAGTGCGTATGAGGTTCCTAGTTGTGCCTTCTTAACGACCCTCTCTTCATTACGGTCGTCTTTGGGTGTGTACTTCGCTGTGGTAAGTAAGGAACTGAACGTGAATCCGAATAATATCGCTAGCGCAGTAGACATTGTCCCTACAAACCCCTCATCTATAGGACGAACTACTGCGACCTGCGCTAACAGGAACGGAATCACCAGAAGTGAATATGCCTCCCAGTTGGAGACCGACTTATCACTAAGGATGTCCCCATAGAAGTTATTTACAATTGAACGCAGGTCAAAAGCTCTCATTAGTCTTGATCGGGGCTGGTTTCGGGTCTATTTTCTCCTTCGTCTAGTGTTTCATCGGCTTCATTGAATCCGCAGAGGGCGACGGGATTCACTGTTTCACGGCTTGTT
>NZ_FNIA01000060.1 GCF_900103505.1 Haloarchaeobius iranensis | reverse complement strand
GTTCCGAGAAATCGCCCTGATGTGTGTCGTCTATAACATCAAGCGGGCTGTGAAACAGTGAATTCCACTGCAGTATGGCGATTCAACACAGCCGTAGATCCCCATTCAGCCGCTTCCTGAATTAGTGAAAGAAATAGATTATTGAACCAAAATATCCGGGCATGAAAGCTCCTCTCTCACGCAGTCTCGTCCATCATGCTTATATATACTACCACTAATCCTACAAGCAATGACTACCGGCTGGCGATACCGGATTCTCGCGACGACGGGTGTCGCCGGACTCACAGCGAGTAGTGTCCTCCTATCGAACCATCCGGTACTCCAGCATCTCTGCACGACCTACGTCCCACTGTTCAACCGACTTAGTGTGAAAGTTCTCGTCGATGGGGACTTGCTGAACGCGATTCTCGTTAGCGTGGCTATAACGCTGTTCTCGTTACTGCCGATGTACAAGCCCCGCCCGAGACGTGTGCTCGACACCGTCATGCTCACGCAGAAACGGGTACTGACGGCAGGGCTTGCGCTGGCCTTTCTCGGGTATTTCGAGTGGTCGAGCCGACTTCCGCGTGCGACGCTCGTCATGACAGTCGGCGTGATGCTGGTGTTGATTCCGGCGTGGTTCGTCGTTATCCGTCGCCCACGAACGAACCACACCAACCGGGCTATCATCGTCGGTGACGATATCCCTCAGATGCAACGAGTCCACGAGGTCATGGCAGTAGAACCGGTTGGGTACCTCGCCCCGTCCTCGTTGGTCTTGTCTCCGAGAGTCGATGCACTCGCAGCTGATGGTGGCGTGACGGGCCTGGCGGACATCGATCATCTTGGTGGCCTCTCTCGGCTCGAGGACATCATCGTCGAGAAGGACATAGACACGGTCGTACTCGCGTTCGGGGAGCCCGACAGAGGGGAGTTCTTCGGTGCACTCGATGCCTGCTACGAACACGGTGTGAACGCGAAGGTCCATCGTGACTACACCGACTCCGTCTTGACGCCGTCGAGCAGTGCCGGGGCTCTCGTCGACGTGGAGATCGAACCGTGGGATTGGCAGGACTACGTACTGAAACGCCTCTTCGACATCTGCTTCGCGAGCGTCGGTTTGCTCCTGTGGGCACCGTTCATGATGGTGATCGGAATCGCAATTAAATTTGACAGCTCAGGGCCTATTTTCTACGAACAGGAACGCACCGCCGTGCTCGGGGAGACGTTTTCGGTCTACAAGTTCCGGACGATGGTGCCGGAAGGTGAATCTGCAGAACCGATCGATGATGCGAACAACGACCGCGTCACGGATGTCGGACGGTTCCTGAGAAAGACCCATCTCGACGAGATTCCGCAACTGTGGTCGATTCTTACCGGTGAGATGAGTGTCGTCGGCCCGCGTGCTGTGTGGACCGACGAAGAACAGTTGTTGGAGGAACAATCCGAGATGTGGCGAAAACGATGGTTTGTAAAGCCCGGACTTACGGGATTAGCACAGATTAACAACATTAGTAGTACCGACCCGAAAGGAAAACTTCAGATGGATCTCGAATATATCCGCCACCAGTCGTTTACATACGATCTGAAAATCGTGATTAGACAATTGTGGCTGGTAATCGGTGAACTGCTGTGAATCGCTGCTGTGTCGAAAACGTTGGTTCCGTAGTTAGAATACACGACACCTGCTGACAGGATGAAAATATTACAAGTCAATAAGTTCTACTATCCGAAAGTAGGCGGAATCGAACGGGTTGTAAAAAATATTGCCGAGGGACTTCCAGACCCATACGACACGAGTGTATTGGCCGCCCGAACCCGTGGGATTGGAACAGAAGAAGAACACAACGGCATAGAGGTGAAGAAAGCCTCCAGCCTGGGGGTTATGATGTCTGTCCCTCTTGCGCCCAGTTATCCTTACCAGCTTCGAGCTGCTGCCAGCGATACTGATATCATCCATCACCACCTTCCAAATCCACTCTCGACTGTCTCTCAACTGCTCTCCATCGGTACTGATAGTAACGTTGTGGCTACCTACCACAGCGACATCGTCCGTCAATCGAACGCGCTCCAGGTCTACCGGCCGATTCTCGACCGGTTCCTCGAGAGTACTGACCGTATAATCGTCACCTCCCAGCCGCTGTTGGAAAACTCCGATATTCTTGAACCGTACACCGAGAAGTGTGATGTCGTTCCTCTCTCTATCGATCTCGACGAGATTGACTCGGAGGAGTTACCGGAGGGAGCTGACGAACGTACCAGACCCACTGTTCTCTTTGTTGGCCGGTTGAACTACTACAAAGGTGTGGAGTACCTCATCGATGCGATGCAGAACGTCGACGCAAAGTTGCTCATCGCTGGCGACGGAGAGCGACGGTCCACGCTGGAACAACGTACGTACCAGCAGGGAGTAAGCGACAAGGTTGATTTTCTCGGATACGTTCCCGACGAGGACCTTGGAGCGCTCTACCGTCGGTCGGACGTGTTCGTACTGCCCTCTGTCGAACCGAGTGAGGCATTCGGGATCGTCCAACTCGAAGCGATGGCTCGCGGTGTGCCCGTCATCAATACAGCTCTCCCGACCGGTGTTCCGTGGGTGAGTGTCGATGGCGAAACAGGGCTCACCGTCCCTCCGCGTGACGCTGGGGCATTGGCGAACGGGATCAATACGCTACTGGAAGACGATCAGAGACGTCGCCGGTACGGACAGCAAGCACGGGCACGTGTTGAGGCGCTATTCACGCGGGAGCGGATGATTACTGAGGTGCAGTCTATATACGACCAAGTCACTGCTATTGAATGATGTACATAATCTGTGCTACGTAACCAATGCGCTTCCACTGAACCACAAAAACAAAAGAACCATGTTCCAGCTTGCAAGTGCAGCTAAAACCACCCACTTATATTGTTGTAACTTGTCAATCAGGTCGGACAGAAAGAACAGGAAGACAAGGGTCCCGACCGTATAGCGTGGCATACTTTGTAGGCTGGAAGAAAGAGGTATAAGGAGCGTGTCATAGAAAGCCTCCCAAGGGAGGCCGCAGGGTTTGGAAACTGTGTCCAGCAGTACCAACGCCCTGCAAGACGTAGCTTCGGTAGAC
>NZ_FNIA01000065.1 GCF_900103505.1 Haloarchaeobius iranensis | reverse complement strand
CGTCTACCGAAGCTACGTCTTGCAGGGCGTTGGTACTGCTGGACACAGTTTCCAAACCCTGCGGCCTCCCTTGGGAGGCTTTCTATGACACGCTCAATAGGGGCAATTGAAACTCGATGGAGGTTACCTTCCAGCACGCGAACCCCCACTCTGGGCACGAGTCGGTACTAATCCGACTCTCAGGGGACGTGACTGACCAGACAGCGTGTATCCTCTTCGATTCAGGCACGGACGTCGACGTCGATGGGCTACTCGGGGACGACGAATACCTCACCGCAATCGTTCTCACCCATGCCCATCTGGACCATTACGCAACCCTGGGCACGAATCTGCGTGATGGTGCTCCAGTCTACACGTCCGAACCGACGGCGGCTATCCTCGACACTGTCCTGACCGAAGCAGCAACCAACTACGACATCTCGAACGTCGACGCTGTCGTCGACGCACTCGAACCGATCTCGGACTGGACGACAGTCCTGGGCGATATCGAACTCCGTCCCGTTCCAGCGGGACACACCCCTGGAGCAGCAGGCTTTCTGCTTCGGTTCGACGACGGTGGTGAGCCCAGAACGATGCTCGTGACCGGAGACTGGACGCAACGTTCTGCCGCCGGCTTCCCCGGTCTCCCCACGACACTCTCGCCCGATGCCGTCTTCCTGACCGGAGCGACGAACGAGGAGTTCGAGAGCGAACTTACAGCCGGCGTCGAAACGATTCTCGAGCGCGTCCAGGCCGGGTCGACGGTGCTCGTCACCGCCAGTGGACTGGCCGGCGTTCACATCGCCGCACTCCTGGCCGAACTCGACACGATCGACATCGATCCGCCAACAGTCTCGATTACTGGTCACGCCGCGAAACTGTACGAGACCCTCGGGTACGAACATCCCACTGTAACGTCTGTTCCGACGTTCGACAATCCCGATGGTATTCTCGACCCAGGCGCGGTGACCATTGCCGGACCGGAAGTCCCTGTCGAGGGGAGCGCGGCGAAGTTCTTCGACCGTGTCCAGGACGACGCTGGCGCGACGCTGATACAGCTCACGAGCGGGAGCGTTTCGGCAGTCGAGTCTGCTGGCTGTACTGTCGACCGCTTCCAGTACAGCAACCATCCACCAGAGGCCGCCGTCGACGACCTCGTCGAAGACCTCGCCCCGAGACAGGTCGTCATCATGCACCAGTCCGGACCAGCACTCTCCCGGTACAAGGACCGTTACGATAGCTTTGTGTGGGCAACGACGGACCGGGATGAATACAGAATCTACGAGGACGGGACGTGGGTCGCACCACCCTGGGTGAACGACCGTGTCGCCCGTCGGCTTCGCAGCCAGCAGTACGGGAACGGGAGCAGCCTCGGCTCGTTCATCGACACTGAGAGAGCATTCCCCGACGTCGAACGGAGTGAAATCAGGCTCGAGGCAGAGGGACTCGATGACCCCTCGTTCAGGACCCGGTTTCAGCAATCCGACCCGGAACTACCGAAATCGAAATCGGCGACTCAGCATACTGATTCGCCGGTCGTAAGCGAGGATACGGATATTCTCGAGCACGTCGACGAAATCGAGTCACGGCTTTCCCGACTCGAGGAGGCCCTCACAGACAGAGAGGGTGCAGATTACGGGATTCATCAGGTTCGTGTCGTCGACGCCGGCGACGGGAGTCTGTTCCTGCGTCTTTGCAACCCAGACGACGTAGCGCAGAGCCTGAACCATGGAGATAAAGTAACGAGAGGGTGTCATAGAACGATTACCACACCAAGGAGCAGGGTGAACGCTGAGGTGGAATGAGTTCAGCGACCCTGCAAGATGCTCCTTCGGTAGAG
>NZ_FNIA01000067.1 GCF_900103505.1 Haloarchaeobius iranensis | reverse complement strand
CTTCGCCTCGTCGTCGCTATCACCAACTACGAACGCGGAGACAATCCGGGAAGTACGATCATCACGGTGTGAGAAGAGTTCTATGACACCCTCTTCACTGTACAAGTCCCTAGAATCGATGTTTAGTGAATATGGCTTCTGGGTAGATACTTGACGCCATTCAGCATCGTTTTGATTCCGAATAACCGAGTTAGGTGGTACAAAGGCCTCCATTGATATCTCACCGAGTAGGGCCCATTTTGCATCGCCTGTTGGGAGGTTATCGTCTCGAATGATGAGATCAACCGTCTCCGTTCCAGGCTCAATAACCCCAGTTGGATTGATAATTTCTGCATTGGAGTATTGACTCTCCAAAGAAAATCGATAGTTCGTTGCATAGTCTTCTTGTTCTATATTATTTCCTTGATTGAATACATTCACAGTGACTCTCACGTAATCGTATTCAGAAGGTTCTAAGTTGTATCCCTCAACCCAACCCGGTTTCATAATCTCTAATGGGGGTTCAGATGTGTACTCATCATTATGCGCAGTCTTATATGTGTCTCGAGTATTATCACTCCTAAACCCATACTCGTTAAAAGACGGGATCAGGTTTCCATCTTGTTCCTGTGCTAACGTTACGATACTGAAACCGACAGTGAGCCGTTCACTAATACTTGGGTTGGTGCCCTGATTAACCTCTTCACCGTCGTCCAGCGCTCCTCCATCCGTATTCTCATGTGCTGGATTCGCGATCTGCTCGGTGATGACTCTCTCTTGGTAGTAACCACGCAGCTGCCCGTCAGGATAGACGTACCCGTACTCGACGTCGATCTCTTCACCGTCCTGTAGCCCGTCTTGGTCAGAGTCAGCGTTGTAGGCCGAGAGTCCATCCAAGGACCGTCCCTGCAGCCCTTGAGAGACCGGTGGGTCTTCTTCCCAGTAGTCGTATAGACCGTCTCCATCACTATCTCCGACAACACGAGATGTGAACACGGCCATCTCCTCGCCAGGAGCGGTCTGTATCTCCACCTCAATGAACTCGCCACGGAACTCGGTGATATCGATAGTTGCGACTTCCGTCCTCGCCTGAACGGAGGAATCGAGCGAGACGTGCTTCGTTTCTTCGGAATCTAGCCCAGTGATTACGACGTTCGGGGAATACCGGTCATCTACGGGTTCGGATTGGTAGATATACTCCAGGTCAAAGGTTGCCGTCTCTGCGTATTCAGACACGTAGTGCGTCATGTCCGTTTCATCGAAGAGAGGCTCATCCTCGTCACAGCGAGCGCCAACCCCGTCGAAGTCCTTGTCCTGTTGTTCGTCACTGGCTATCTTCGGGCAGTAGTCTTGCTCATCGGTGAATGCGTCTCCATCGTCGTTCGGATCGCAGGCGTCGCCCTCTCCATCGCCATCGGTATCGAGTTGGCCTTCGTTCGGAGTATCAACACAGTTGTCCTCGTCATCCGAGACTCCGTCACCATCGCTATCAGGTTCGTCATCCCCACCACTGCCACCGGTATTACCGTCGTCTCCACCACTGCCACC
>NZ_FNIA01000069.1 GCF_900103505.1 Haloarchaeobius iranensis | reverse complement strand
GTTCCGAGAAATCGCTCTGATGTGTGTCGTCTACAACATCAAGCGTGCCGTCAAACAGTGAAATCCACCGCCTTATGGCGATTCAACACAGCCCTTCGAAGGTGAATTCTCTCGCCCCGTTCTGATCAACCATGAAGTCTACCGATGGGTCACTCGGGGCATTTTCAGAGCTCACATATTCGAACGGCTGGACGACCGTTGATGAATTCCCAGTGGGGTCCGCGGCACGGAGCCCGATAATATGGATTCCAGAGCGATTCGGGGTCACACCGAACTCAAGTGCATCGGCGTCTGCTGAGCCGAATCGGTTCGGTTCCTGAAACACCCTCGTGACCTCGTGCAGCCCCATTTTTCTACCGAGCATTGATCTATCGAATTCGTTCGCGAAGGTGTGAGACCAGTGGAATACACTCCCTTCGTTGAAATCTGTCAACAAACTGTTTTCAGCTGTGAACCTGATGGTAGGAGGCTCACCTGAACCAATGTGTTCTGTTGGGCCGACGTACGTCGGAACGTTGAAGACGTATCCCGGAATCGGCCGGTACATTGGAGTAGCAGCTTCGATTTCTTCGTTTCCGAACCGGATCGCTGAGAACGTAAAATTGGGTTCGGTCAGTGGTGTGATTGTTGGCGAGATAGTTTCACGTTTTGCCCCTTCCCTGTCGGACGAGAACGCATACCCGAAGGTTGGTGGAGAAGCTGTGTTCGCGTCCATCTCTGGAGCGTCGATTTCGATTGTCCATGCTCCGATTGGAGTTGCCGGGTCAACTTCTCCTGGGTTTTTACTATCGAGTCCATCACCGTAGTTCGAACTACGAACATTGAACTCGACGCGGTCACCAGGGGCGACGTACACATCGAACAGAATGTTATGATTTGTTATTGGACCACCACGCTCCGACGGGTAGTCCATCCGAAAGCCTCTGGAATACTTTGTACTGAGCCTCGGCTCTCGCCCAACGATTGCTTCGGCCATTCCGGAGACAAGTGTGAACCCGACACCGCCAGCGGTTACGAGAGGCACAGTTGCCAGTGCAAGTCCAGCTAATGCGAGACTCGGAATTACAAGCCCGAGTTTTGCACCCATCTCTCGATTATCTACTCTGTCCCGGACCTCTTGGATCGCCCTATAAGGGTCTCCCCTTGGCAGATCAAGCCCAACTGCTCGCTCAGGAAAGAACCCTGCTGGCTTCGAACCATTTGTGTATTTGTGAATTCGAAGGTATGTGTTCGAGGTGGTAAGGGCATGAGCGAGAAAATCATCGAGTGTTGCGATATCAGCCCCTGGATATTCTGCCGTGTTGAATAGCGATCTAATCGACGGTTGTCACGGGTTAGAAGGGCGAAGCCGAGGAAATCGATTCTGGCTATGGAAGTTGATCTCCTC
>NZ_FNIA01000070.1 GCF_900103505.1 Haloarchaeobius iranensis | reverse complement strand
CCGTCCTGGGTGCGGACCATCCCGTTCGAATCCTGGCTGGGACTCCGCTCGAACGTCCGGTTCCACTGCTCGGTGACGTACGGCTCCATTCCCAGGATGGAGCGGACGGAGAGGAGACTGGTGAGGCCGGCCGCACCGGCGCTGTGCTGGAGGAACTCACGGCGGTTCGCTTGCGGGGCGTCTCTCGGCACGATATTAATTCAAGATACTGGGTCAGAAATAAGGGTGTTCTGGTTTCGCGATTTAGCTGATACGGTCGTGCCACCCGGAGGACGACCCGTCGTCCTCTGCTTCGTCGTCGGAGCGCCACTTCTTGACGGCCCAGCCACCAGCACCGACCGCACCGAGCCCGGCGAGTGTTGGAACGAGGTCGGGCGTGTTGTCCTGTTCGACGGAGACGCCGCCGACCCACAGACTCGTACTCGTTCCTCGGTCCCGTCCCTGAAGGCCAGATACGGCAAACCCGTCTTCGGTTGGGACGACCTGCTGGGCCTTTCGGTATTTGTCACCATCGTCGACATCCCGGAAATGGTGGACTGATTCGACGCGTCCGTCATCGATATCCATCACGACCATCCAGCCAGGTCGTGTTGCTTTGCGTTTGATTTTCCCGACAGTTGCAACGTATCCCTTCCCTCCGAGAGCGACGCTCTTCCCCCGGTGATAGATCGAGTCTACAATATCGATGATAGTGTTCCAGACGATATTCCCCTCCGAATCAAATCGTTTTCCTCCTGCACCTGAAACAGACACAACATATCCCCCGTCGGAAAGCCGGACAGCATCGGTGTAGATTCCTCCATAATACTCGAGTCCCTGGTTGTCTTCGAGTAAGTTAATATCCATTTGTATTATGTTGCTGTCCGGAGCGAATCTATCGACACGGAAGTAGTCCCCCGGATTCGAAGCTACGCAGACGGCATCGTCGATGGTGACATCGATGACCTGCACGTCTGTAGGTTCGACAGCAGCAGCCCGCTGCCAGATGAGGCCGGCATCTGGTCCGAAGCGCGTCGCTGCTACCATCGAATCATAGTTATCGTCGTCGGGTCCGCGCCCGATTCCACCTGCGACGACACATCCTCCGTTGACAGTCCCACAAATCTGGAGGGGTGGATCGTAGTCGACGACGTCGTCCCACTCGGGAAGCCACTCACGGATCCACACCGGTTCACCCTCTGGTGTGGTCTTCACGACGTTCCAACCCCCACCGTCGGTGGCGACGTAGAGCGAGCCATCACCGGCTTCGGCGATGTCCCATGGGACTTCTGTGGCCACACCATCAACCTGTCCGATTTTCCGCTCCCACAGTTTCGTCCCATC
>NZ_FNIA01000072.1 GCF_900103505.1 Haloarchaeobius iranensis | reverse complement strand
GTTTCGTGAAATTGTGCTCGCCGCCGCAGTCTACAACGTCGAACAAGCCGTGAAACAGTGAATCCCGTCGCCCTCTGCGGATTCAATGAAGCCGTGCTAAACAAGTTGGACGAGACTGGAAGGGCGGCGATGCTCGCGGCAGCGATCGTGCGCGAGCTGTCGAGTGATAATCCCGTCGCAAGCCTGGGAAGCGACGACCCGTTGACCCGACGACAGTCAGCTCGGTACCTCGGTATCGAGGGAGTACCGGAGACAATCTCGCCGGTAATCGTCGAGGCGCTTGTAGACGGGGATCCACACATCCGGGCTGGTGTCACCTGGGGCCTGTTCAAGCGCGTCTGGTTGCAGTTCGACCGGTCCGCAGTGGTGACTGGGGACGTCTCCGCATCAACGGTGTTCGAGCAATTGACGATCGCTCTCGACGATGCCGATTCACGGGTTCGGGCAGGCGCAATCCCAGCAGTGGCACTACTCGCGTTCCACCACGAAATCGGGGAGGAGGCAGTCGCACTGTCGGCGCTTGCCGATGGGTTGGCTGACCAGACGCTCGTCCGGCAGCCGACCGAGTGGCTCCTTGGAACCTACATCTGGAAGTGCGAGGGGACACCGTCATCGCTGGCACCGCTGACAGCAGCCGCGATCGCGGAGCTCGGTGACGAGGTTGACAACATCGCCGACGGCGACGATTTGTTTGAAGGTGCGGTACTCGATGCAGCGATACAGCAACTTGACGACGAAGGATTGGACATCGCAGCTGCTGACACCGAGACGATTACTGCAGTCGCGAGGAAGTCGGACGGACCGTTCGACCGTGCTGGCCGTCTGAGCGAACTATTGCTCGACCGTCTTGCAGCAGATCCTCGCGGGGTCACCGAGGCGTTGGTCTCGATTGCCGACTCTAGCTCGACAATTCTCGACAATTCTCGACGAAGCTGTGTCGGAGCTGGTTGCGTTGGCCGACGCCGATTTCCGAGCCGTAGCCGAAGCTCTCGCGTTGGTTGCGAGCGAATACCCTACAGTTGTCCTCGAACAGTGGGCTAGCGTCCGAACTGTTCTTTCGTTTGAGGGGCTGTGTTGAATCACTAGACGGCGTCGAGATGGGTCGCTAAATCAAAGGAGTTGAAGCGGAGAGATTCGGTTACCTATGACACAAATCTCCCG